>NZ_JNBQ01000003.1 GCF_001019615.1 Cellulosimicrobium funkei
GTACGTCGCCGTACCGGGCCGAGAACGTCTCGGACGACGTGCTCGACGTCGAGCTCGCGACGGACTTCGGGACGCGCGCCGTCGCGGGGTGGAGCCGGGCGCGACGTCCTCGACGCGTCGGGTGCCGAACGGGGTGGCCAGCGTGACGTCCACCGGAACGTCGCCCGCGTTCACCGCCCGCACGGCGACGTAGACCTTGCCCGCGAGGCAGCGCGGCGCCGCCTCCACGGCCAGGTCGACCACGGGGAGCTCGGGGGCATCCGCCCGGACCTCGGGCGCGTCGACGGCCCAGTAGCCGTTGTTCCCGCCGTCGTGCAGGCGCCAGCCGATCCGCACCTGCCGCGCGCCCGACGCGGGGGCCGTTGTCGAGAGCGCGACCTCCTGGCTGGTCTCGAGCGCGGCGCCCTGGGCGGCGTCCCGGCTCCACAGCACCTGCTGCGTGCCGTCGTCGTACTCGGCGACGACCTCGGCGCGCTGCGGCTCGCCCGTGGCGACCTGGCGGTAGTGGTGCGTGAACGTGAGGTCCACAGCGCCGCCGGCGGCGACGTCCTGCCACGGCGACCAGAGCGTGGAGTCGAACCGCTTCCCCGCGCCCACGGGGTTTCCCTTGTCGTTCCACTCGTCGGGGTCGGCCACGGCGATCACGTCCCGGCCGCGGACGAACGAGCCGCGGCCCTGTCCCTCCTCGCTCGTGGTCCAGAACTCGCCGGTCATGAACGACCACCCGCGGTACTCGGTCACGCCGCCCTCGGTGCGCTCGTCGATCGTCCAGCCGGCGGGGGTCTCCTTGGTCCAGCCGGCCGTGTCCTGCGGCTTGGCCGGCTCGTCCACGACGCCCTGGAAGGACGGTGCGACGGTGTCGAACGGGTCGGTCGACGGCGTGCCGATCGGGACGCCGTCGAGCCCCCAGGCCGGGTCGATCGCCACGCCGAGGTGGCGCAGGATCGTCGGCACGACGTCGACCTGGCGCCACTCGCGCGGCGCGGTGCCCGTGACCGGGACGTCCCCTCCCGCGGCGAGGATCCAGATCTTGCGCGTGAGGTGCTGGTCGCCGCCGTGCCCGTACCCGGTGAAGCCGTGGTCGGTGGAGGCGACGACCAGCCAGTCCTCCGCGGCATACGTCTCGCGCGCCTCGACGGCCGCGACGAGCTCGCCGACCTGCCGGTCGAGCCGCTCGATCGTCGTCCTGTACTGCGGCGACTCGGCCGTGTACGCGTGCCCGGTCGCGTCGCCGTCGTGGAGGTAGACGACCATCGCGTCGGGGTCGCGCGTCGAGAGCACCTCGACGGCGTCGTCCACGCTCTGCTGGTCCGTCGCCGCCGCGGAGGGGCCGCGCTGCGTGATCTCCACGTCCGCCGACTGGATGAGGTGCTGGTTGACCGGGACCCAGTCGGCGGTCGAGAAGGTGGAGAACCCGGGGTCCACCTGTTCCAGGCGGGTGAGGACGTCGGGGTACTCGTCGAAGTTCGGGTCGGTGAAGTTGTTGTCCGGCGAGCGGTGCTTGTCCACCCAGACGCCGGTGAGCAGGTTCGCGTGGCCGTGGCCGGAGACCGTCGGCCCCAGCAGGTTGTCCTGCAGGTAGGACACGCCGAGCTGGCCGCGCGCGGCGAGCGCGTCGAGGTTCGGGGTGTCGTACTCGCGCAGCTTGTCGAGCCGGACGCCGTCGAAGTCGATGAACAGGACCTTGCGGTCGCTGATCCCGTCCGGGACGTCCGCCGGGCCGAGCGGGGGCGGCGGCAGGGGCGACTCGGCGCCCGGGAGCGGGGTGTCGGTGACGGCGACGTCGTCGATGGCCCAGTACCAGTCGTTCGTCGCCTTCTCCACGACCCACGAGAGCCGCATGGTCGTCGCGCCGGCGGGGACCGCGACCGGCTGGGTGAGCGTGCGGTCCTGCAGGTACACCTGGTCGCCGAGCACGGCCGTCGAGTACTCGAACAGGCGCTGCGGGGCGGCGCCGTCGAACGACACCTCGAGCGCGGCGACCTGCGGCCCCGTCTGGCGGTAGCTCGAGTCGAAGCTCACGTGCACGGTCGAGCCCCCGGTCACGGCGATGCCCGGGGACGTGAGCGTGCTGGCGAAGAGCTGCTCGCCGGGGGAGTTGCCGTCGTCCCACTCGTCGTCGTCGGCGACGGCGAGCACGCCGGAGGCCTTGGTGAACTGCTCACGGCCCTGCCCGGGCTGCGCGGCCGCCCAGAACTCCGGGGTGGCGAAGGTCCAGCCGCGCCACTCGGCCTTGCCCTTGCCGGCCATGGACGGGTCGTTCGTGACCGTCCATCCCGTCGGGGCGTCGGGTGTCCAGCCGAGCAGGCCGGCCGGCACGTGGGTCTCGTCGACGCGCGGGCGCAGAGAGGGGGCCAGGGAGTCGAAGTCCTCGCGGGCGAGGACCGTGACCCCGGCCTCCTCCGTGCCCTGCGCGGGGTCGGGTTCCGTCCCGGCCGTGGCCGGGAGCGTCGGCAGGAGCATCGCCGCGAGACAGCTCGCGATCGCGATCGCAGCTCCGTTGCGTGGTCGCATGGTCGTCCTTTCGTCGGGTGACCGCCTGAGCGTTCCCGACAGGGTCGACGCGCCGGAGGCGCGGCGAGGACGACCTGGTGAACGGCACACGTCGTCGCGCGGGGGTTGTGCGGACAACCCGCGGGTGCCTCACCGCGACGACGCGCGCCTCACCACCCGGTGGCGCTGCGGCGGATGACGTCCCGACGCAGGTCCAGCAGCGCCGCACGGGCGCGGCGGCGACGGTCGGCAGGGTCCACGGTCAGCTCGTCGCCGGGGTTCGCCCGACGCCGCGGCTCGTCGCGGGAGCCGAGGTCCAGGGTCGCGCTGTGGTCGGCCGGGCGGCGCGTGGCCGCCGTCGCGGTGGACGGCGCGGTGGACGTCGTGGTCGACGGGGCGGAGAAGAGCGGGCGGTTGTCCGGCACGGGAGCCTCCTCGGGGGCGGCCGCGAGGGCGGCCGCGGGTCGGGACGGATGCTGGTGCGCCGGGCTCGTGGCCCGGCGCACCTCCATCGTGCGACCGCGACGTTTCCCCCGGTCGTCCGAGGCGTTTCGGTCGTGTTGCAGCCGATCCGCCGCCCCGTGAGACGCCCGCCCGGGCCGAGCACGAGGTTGCTGCCGTTTTCGGGCCCATGACGCCAGCAACCTCGTGCTCGACGCCGCGTGACGTCGTGCTCGCCGCGCCCAGGACGACGGTCAGGTGGAGCCGCGGCCTCCGCACGAGGCGACCGTCTCGCCCTCGACGACGACGGACGCCTCCCAGTTCCATGCCGTCGGGAGCGCTGCGACCGTCGCCAAGGGGACGTGGACCGTGTACAGCCCTGCGCCGGCGGCCGTGGGCGGGACGACTTCCCACTCGCTGCCGCCGTCCGCGCGCTGCTCGACCCGGAACGGCGACCGGAACTCGCCCAGAGGCTCGCCCTGCCACGTCTCGAGGCGCAGGACGAGGGCGGCGTCCAACGGTCCGTCGGGCATGGCGTCCAGGTCGAGGTCGACCGCGAACGACGCGTCGAGGCCCCCCTCGTCTCCGGCCTCGTCGGGGAGCGGGCTCGTCCGGGTCACGCCCCACCGGCTCTCGGTGCCCGGCATCGACCAGTTGACGACCTGCACGTCGCCGACGGTCAGGGGGGACTCGTCCGACACCTCCGGTGTGCACGTCGCCGTCCATACGTCGCCGCCGGTGTACGTGGCAGGGCCGAGGACGAAGACGGCGCTCCCCACCGAGAGGATCGTCGCCGCGGCGGTGACGGTGCGCGACGGCGTCGGGCCCCCGGTGCCGGTCCCCAGGCCGAGGAACGGCACTGGCGGGCGGACCCGGCGCAGCACGACCGTGCTGCACACCGAGTCGGCGAACGTCCGGCGCTGCGCGTGCCAGAGCGGGCGGAGGAAGCCGATGTACAGGATCGCGTCGAGGAGGTGGGCCAGGTGGCGCAGGACGGTGCGGATCAGCCCGGCGGGCCGCCCGGTCGTGTCGTGCACGACGACGATCCCCACCGTCCGCTTGCCGGGCGTCGCCCCGGTCCAGCCCTGGAGGGCGAAGAGCGCGGCCGCGGTGCCGAGAGCCCACCATGTGCCGCCAGGGACCACGGTGCTCGTGGTCACGCCGAAGCTGATCGCCGGGAGCCAGGCCACCTCGTAGGCGGGCCCGACCGCGAGGAACAGCACCGTCGCGACGATCGCCGTGTCGAGCAGCGACGCGACGACCCGGCGGGACCAGCTCGCGTACTCCTCGCGCGTCGGCTCCGGACCGAGTCCGGGAAGGGTGGGCTCGAGGTCTCCGGCTCCGACGTCGTGCGTCGGCCCCCTGCCGGTCGGGGCGTCGATGGCCACGCGCCGATCCTGGCAGAGACCCCGCCGGGCGGGAAGCCCGCGCCACGCCGCGGAGGAGCGGGTCAGCGGAAGGAGTGGCGCCGGCCCGCGACGATGGTCGCCAGGACCGGGACCATGAGGGCGAGCGAGACCCACGGCAGCCCGGCCGGTCCGGCGACGGCGAGCGCCGCCCCGCCCACCGCGCCGCCGAGCGCGACGGACGTGTTCCAGACGGTGACGAGCGCGGACTGCGCGACGTCGGCGCCGTCGCCCGCGGCCCGGGCGGCGGCGGTCGTGTAGAGGGTGCCGGCCCCGCCGAACGCGGCACCCCACGCGGCGACGGCGAGCACGACGATCACCGTCGACGTCGGCGCGAGGCCGAGGACGAGCATCGCGAGAGCGAACACGACGACGGACCCGAGGGTGAGCGCACGCAGCCGGTGGTCGATGAGCGCCCCGACGAGGACGAGCGCGCCCGCCGACGCCGCGCCGAGGACGAGCAGCAGCGCGCTGGTCCGCGAACCCTGGCCGAGGTGAGCGAGGTGGATCGCGACGTACGTGTACAGCGACGTGTTGGCGAGCACGTTGAGTCCGGTCACGAGGAGCACGGGCCGCAGCCCGGGACGGGGGAGCACGGCGCGGATCGGGAGCTGGGCGCCGCGCGGGGTGCCCGCGGCGGCGGGGACGCCGAGCCGTACCCAGGCGAGCAGGCCGAGGCCGACGAGCGAGAGGACGCCGAACGTCCACCGCCACCCGACGGCTGCGCCGAGCACCGCACCCGCGGGCACCCCGAGCGTGAGGGCGAGCGGGCCGCCGGCCATGGCGATCGTCATGGCCCGCCCGACGCGGTCGGCGGGCACGATCCGGCGCACGTACCCGGGCAGGAGCGCCCACGTGAGCCCGGCCACGAGCCCGGCGGCGAAGCGCGCGACGAGCGTCAGCGCGAACGACGACGAGACCGCGGTGACGGTGTTCGCGACGACGAACCCGGCGACCGTCACGAGCAGCAGGGTGCGGCGGTCCCACCGCGCCGTGGCGCGCGTGAGGGGGATCGCGGCGACGATCGCGCCGACCGCGAACGCCGTGACGGTCTGCCCGGCGGCGCCGGCTCCGACGCCGAGGTCGGCGGCCATGGCGGGCAGCACGCCCGCGGGGAGGATCTCCGTGAGCAGGGTGAGGAACCCCGACGCCGCGAGCGCGAGGAGCGCGCCGACCGGCAGCGCGCCCGGGCTGCGGGCGCCGGAGGCGGGGCGAGGGGCGCCGGCCGACGCGGTGCCGGGGTCCGGGACGGTGGCGGTGGTGGGTGTGCTCGTCGTGGACATGGGGTTAGCATCGATGTCTGACATTGATGTGAAGGTCAAGCGCGACGACCAGGTGAGGTGGATCACGTGCGGATCGGCGAGCTGTCCCGGCGCACCGGGACCCCCACGCGGCTCCTGCGGTACTACGAGGAGCAGGGGCTGTTCACGCCCGAGCGGGCCGAGAACGGCTACCGCGAGTACGGCGAGCACCTGGTCGACCGCGTGCTCCAGATCCGCGGCCTCCTCGAGGTCGGCTTCACGACCAAGATCATCAAGGAGTTCCTGCCCTGCCTCGGCAACGCTCCCGAGATCCACCTGCACAACGCGTACCCGGACAAGATCGAGCTCCTCGAGACGGAGCTCGGCCGCCTGGAGGACCGCATCCGCATCCTCGAGAAGAACCGCGACGCCATCGCCGACTACCTCGAGCGCATCCGCCCGTTCGCCCAGCGCCCCGAGGACCGCCACCCGGCACGGTCCGTCGCGTCCGCACCGGCCGCCGTCGCCCGCTGACCGGCTACTCCGGGCGCGGTGCGTACATGATGACGGCGACGCCGGCGAGGCAGAGCAGCGCGCCGACGACGTCCCAGCGGTCCGGCCGGAAGCCGTCCACGACCATGCCCCACGCGAGCGACCCGGCGACGAAGACCCCGCCGTAGGCGGCGAGGATGCGGCCGAAGCTGGCGTCGGGCTGGAGCGTCGCGACGACGCCGTAGAGCCCGAGCGCGACGACGCCCGCCCCGATCCACAGCCAGCCCCGGTGCTCGCGCAGCCCCTGCCACACGAGCCATGCCCCGCCGATCTCCAGCAGCGCGGCGAGCACGAACAGCGGGATCGAGCGTGCGAGGTCCATGCGCGCCAGCGTAGGCGGGCGTGCACGCACACCCGTGGGGTCCCCTGCCCCGTCGCTGCCGGTGCGGGCCGCGGTGGGTGCTACCGCCGGACCTGCTCCAGCGGCTCCGCGAGTCGCGTGCACTCGCTGCACCGCAGCCGTCGCGCCGTCCGCACCACGGGGTTCCCCACGGAGCTGGAGGGGATCTGGATCCGCACCTCTCGGGTGTGCTCCGCGCACGTGGCTGCGCCGCACTCGCTGCACACGGCCGTCGCGACCCGTCCGTCGCGGGAGGTGGTTCCGCACTCTGCACACTGCATGAGTCCTGCTCTCCGCCGGCACCGGTGCCGGCTGTTCGGGTGAACGTGTCGTCGAGCGCCCCGGGGCGTCGTCGCCCCGGCGCGCGGGTGGCTTCAGCGGGCGGTGGTGTCCTCGGGGGCGGTCGTGATCGCGCGGACGGGTCGGCACGGGTTCCCCACCGCGACGACGCCCGCGGGCACGTCCCGCGTGACCACGGACCCCGCGCCGATGATGCTGTCGTCGCCGATCGTCACGCCGGGCGTGATCGTCACCGAGCCGCCGATCCACACGTTGCTCCCGATCGTGACGGGCTCGGGCCGCTCCCATCCCTCGCGGCGGCGGACGACGTCCTCGGCGTGGTTCGGCGTGTAGATCGAGCAGCGCGGCCCGATGAGGCAGTCGGGACCGATCGTGACGAGGCCTCCGCCGATGACCATGAAGTCGGCGTTGATGAACGTCCGCGCGCCGATCAGCAGACGGTCGCCGTAGTCGATCGTCAGCGGCGGGCGGAAGTCGATCCCGTCCTCGGCGCCGGGGACGAGCTGGTGGAAGAGGCGGCGCGCCTCGTCGACGTCCTCGAAGTACACGCTCCCGATCCGGGCGCACGTCGCGTGTGCGTCCCGGGTCAGCTCCTGGAGCGCCGGCGACGTGCGGTAGCGCAGCCAGCCGCCGGAGAGCAGGCTCCGGAGGTCCTCGTCCGTGGCGGCCAGCTCGGCCATCCTCGTCGTCGTCGGCTCGGTCGTGCTGGTCATCGGACTCCTTCGTCGCGGATTAGTATTTCCGTTAAACATATAGGTCCCCGCGGCGCGACGCAAGACCTCTCGGCACAACCTCTGTGCCGGCGCCGGGGCGGCTCCCGGCGCCCGGTCAGGCCGGGCGGTCGAGCACGCGGCGCAGGCGCGCCTTCTTCTCGTTCTCGCGGACGACCCACGCCACGTCCGGGTCCGACGACCCGCGCAGCGCCGCGAACCGCGGCACACCGGTGGCTGGGTCCCCGACGACGGCGACGCTCCAGCAGTACCCGAGGGCCAGGCGCAGCGTGCGCACCTCGGGGTCGCGACGCGCGTCGGTGGGGAGCGCGCCGAGCGAGGCGGTCGCGGCCGCGCACGCGTCCAGGGCGGCGGCAGCGGTTGCCGGGTCGCGGAGGAGGCGCGGCTCGCAGATCCCGGCGACGGCGGCGCGGCGGACCAGCGGGTCGGGGTCGGCGACCCACGACGCGACGAGCGCGCGGAGCGTGGCAGGCTCGGCGTCGCCGATCCGCTGGAGCGCCATCGCGGCGGCCTCGCGGACGCGCCACGACCCGTCCGACGCGCGGGCACGCAGCCGGTCGGTCGGCGCCGCGCGTGCGTCGGCGGAGGCCTGGACGACGAGCCGGCCCAGCCCGCAGGTGCCGCAGCAGCGGAGGTACTCGTCGGGCTCCTCGGCGAGGGCGCGCACGAGGTCGGCGGGGGCGACGTCGGCGAACGCCCCCAGGAGCTCGAGGTTCGCCCGGGGCCCCGGGAGTCCGGAACCCGCGGTGAGGTACGCCCGCACCGCGGCCGGGTCGCCGTCGAGGGCGCGCAGTGCCGTCCGGTGCTGCTCTCGCACGCTCATGACGACCACGCTAGGACGCGGTGCCCCCGTTCGACAGGGTCTTTCGGCTGGGCTCGGCCGGGCGCGGCGGAGGCGACCCGGGAGCCGTCCGAGGGCGCCTGCCGCCGGGATCAGCGCAGCGGGTCGAACGCGCGGATCTCGTCGGGGGTCTCGCCGGTCGTCACGAGGTGGGAGAGCGCCCGGCCGGTGGCGGGCCCGAGCACCATGCCCCACATGCCGTGGCCGCCCGCGACGTAGACGCCAGGGGTGCGGGTCGCGCCGACGAGCGGCAGACCGTCGGGCGTGACGGGGCGCGACCCGACCCACTCGTCGTGCCGGTCGTCGAGGTCGACGCCCTGGAACAGGTGCCGCACGGACGCGAGGATCGCCTCGATGCGGCGCGGCTGGAGCGGCTCGTCCGGACCGCGGAACTCCATGGTCCCCGCGATGCGGAACCGCCCCTGGTACGGCGTGCACGCGACGCGGCGCGCGGGCAGGTAGATCGGCGTCTCGACGGGCTCGTCGGTCTTCACGGTGAACGAGTAGCCGCGTCCGGCCTGGACGCGC
Source organism: Cellulosimicrobium funkei (assembly GCF_001019615.1). Lineage (GTDB taxonomy): Bacteria > Actinomycetota > Actinomycetes > Actinomycetales > Cellulomonadaceae > Cellulosimicrobium > Cellulosimicrobium cellulans_E. The sequence goes on from NZ_JNBQ01000003.1 coordinate 8,874, forward strand.
GTGCGCACGCCGAGCGGCGCGGCGAGCGTCGGCAGCCACGCGCCGGTCGCGAGCACGACGGCGTCGCCGCGCAGCACGACCCCCTCCTCACGCTCGGCGGGGGACCCGGCCCGGCGGGGCGCCTCGGCGTCCTGCCCGACGGCGTCCCCCGCCCTGGCCGCGCCCACGAGCGCCGGGTGTGCGGCGGCGTCGGGGTGCACGGCGCGCGCGAAGACGCACGCGCCGAGGCGGCCGGGCTCGACGTCGAGCACCTCGAGCCCGGTGAGGATCCGCCCGCCGCGGGCGCGCACGGAGTCGGCGAGGGCGTGGACGAACGGTCCCGGCTCGAGGAAGCGCTGGCCCTCGAGGGCGTAGACGGTCGAGACGCTGTCGGTGAGCTGGTGGGCGCGCTCGCCGGCCTCGACGCGCCGGACGGGCACGGTCTGGCCGGCGGCGGCGACGTGCTCGAGCTCGCGGAGGAACGGCCGCGCCTCGCGCACGTGCTCGAACGCGACGGTGAACGGCCCGGGCGTGGTGCCGGCCTCGACGCCGTGCCCGAGGCTCCCGCCGGCGGCGAGCTCGTCGAACGCGTCGAGCGCGACGCGGTCGATGGGGGTGAGGGCCGCCATCGCGTGGTCCCAGCGACGCTGCGTCGCGTGCGCCATGAAGCGCGCGAAGAACGTCCACAGGCGCGGGTCGAACCGCAGCGGCACGTGCAGGGGTGCGGCGGGGTCGAGGAGGGCGCGCGGGCCGTACGTCCAGAGGGACGGGTCCGCCAGCGGCATCGCCATGCCGGGGGTGAGCCACCCGGCGTTGCCCCACGAGGACCCCGCGGCGACGCCCTCGCGGTCGACGACGGTGACCTCGACGCCCTGCTCCTGGAGGTGCCAGGCGGTGGCGAGGCCCACCATGCCGGCGCCGACGACGACCGCCGTGCGGGGCGCTCGGCCGGGCGACGCGGACCGTGCGTCGCGGGTGCGGGGACGGGAACGGGGGGTCGTGCTCACGCCGGGCTCCTTCGACCGACGCCCGCCTCGCGGGTGGCGAGGCGGGCGCGTGGCTGGTGTGCGACGGGATGGTGTCGCAACGCCTCCAGCGTGGTGGATCCTTCGGTGTGCGGCAAGATGTGCCGAAGGATCGTCGTAGCGACACGCGGCGACCGACCTGACCTTCGCCGAACCACCTCAGGAGGCTCCCCGTGCCGAAGGATCTTCGACCCGCCGTCCTGGACGACGTGGACCGCCGCATCCTCGACGTCCTCGCGACCGACGCGCGCGCGACGAACGCGGCGATCGCCGCCCGCGTCGGCATCGCCGCGTCGACGTGCCACGCGCGCGTGCGCGCCCTCGTGGAGCGCGGCGTGATCCGCGGCTTCCGGGCCGACGTCGACCCGGCCGCGCTCGGCCGCGGGCTCGAGGCGCTCATCGCGATCCGGCTCCAGGCGGGCGCGCGCAAGGGCCTCGAGGCGTTCCGCGACTACCTGCTCACCCTGCCGGACGTCGAGGGCGTCTTCTTCGTCACGGGCGACCGCGACTTCCTCCTGCACGTCGCCGTCGCCGACTCCGACGCCCTGCGCGACCTGGTCTCCAAGACGCTCAGCGTCCGGCCCGAGGTCGCGGGGACCAGCACGACCGTGATCTTCGAGCACGCGCGTCCCTGACCCCGGCGTCGCGGTCGGGGTCAGGGACGGGCGATGGTCAGACGGCGGCGCTCTCGCGGACCCGCGAGCGCAGCACGTGCTTGGTGAGCTTGCCCGACGGGTTGCGGGGGAGCTCGGTGACGAGCACGACGTCGCGCGGCACCTTGTAGCGCGCGAGGCGGTCGGCGAGGAACGCGCGCAGCGAGTCGAGCGAGGGCTCGGCGCCCGGGGCCGGCACGACGAACGCGACGACGGTCTCGCCCCAGTCGGCGTGCGGCCGCCCGACGACGGCGACGTCCGCGACCTCCGGGGAGCCGCGCAGCGCCTCCTCCACCTCCTGGGAGTAGACGTTCTCGCCGCCCGTGATGATGACGTCCTTGAGCCGGTCGACGATGAACAGGTAGCCGTCCTCGTCGACGCGCACGACGTCGCCTGTGCGGTACCAGTCGCCCACGAGCACGGCCTCGGTCGCCTCCGGGTCGTCGAGGTAGCCGACCATCCGGGTGTCCGACCGCAGCCAGATCTCCCCGGTCCCGCCCGGGCCGACGTCGTTCCCGTCGAGGTCCACGACCCGCACGTCGACGCCCGGCATGCCCGCGTGCCCGATCGAGCCCGCCTTGCGCTCCTGGTCGGCCGGGCCGAGCGCGGTGCCGACCGGCCCCATCTCGCTCATGCCGTACACCTGGTGCAGCTCGCCCGGGTAGGCGGCGCGGATCGCCCGCACGGTGTCGGCGCCGACGGGCGCGCCGCCGGCGAGCCACAGTCGCGCGCTCGACAGGTCGAACGCCGACAGGTCGATCCCCTGCGCGGCCGCGACCTGGAGCGGCGCGACGTACGCGATCGGGGCGCCGAAGAACGCCGTCGTGCGCTCGGTCGCGACCGTCCGGAGCATCTCGATCGGGTGGTACTCGCGCAGCAGCACCGTTGTCCCGCCCAGGAACACCATCGACAGGAACCAGTTGTTGAGCGGCGACGCGTGCCAGATCGGCATCGCGAGCAGGAAGCGGTCGTCGGCGCGCAGCCCGACGGCGGCGGTCGTGTACGCCGCGACCGAGGTCAGCCCGCGGTGGGTGTGCTCGCAGCCCTTGGGGGCCGCCGTCGTGCCGGACGTGTAGAGCACCTGCGCGATGGTGTCCTGGTCGGGCGGGACGCCGTCCCACGGCGCGGCGGCCACGACGAGCGCGTCGAAGTCGTCGTGCCCCGGCGTCCCCTCCACGCCTGCCGCGTCCTGACCGACGGCGTCCGTCTCCGTCCACAGCCAGCGCACCGCGGGCGCGGCGGCGGTCACGACCGGGGCCAGGCTCGCGTCCGCGACGCCCAGCACCGCGCCGCTGTGCGCGACGAGCCGCGCGACCTCCGGCGCCTGGAGCTTGTGGTTGACGGGCACGAGCACGGCGCCCGCACGCCACAGGCCGAACGCCGCGACGACGAAGCCGGGGGTGTTGAACGTCATCACGGTGACGCGGTCGCCGGGGCGCACCCCGGCGTCGCGGAACACCGCGGCGGCGCGGCGTGCGGCGTCGTCCAGCTCGGCGTAGGTGAGCCGGCGCTCGCCCAGCACGAGCGCCTCCTTGGCGGGGACCTTGCGTGCCGTGCTCTCCAGCATGCTGCCCAGGTGCATGTCGTCCTCCTCGACGTCCTGCCCGGCGTCGTCCTCGACGCCGTCTCGGCGGCCCGGCCGGAGCCGGTACCGTGATGAATTGAACCATGGTTCAATTCTTGGTGGGAAGCCGCGACGGGGCGGCGCACCCTCGACGACGACGGAGGAACCGTGCCCTACCGCGAGACGCCGGCCACGCGGGCCGCCCGCGAGCGCAAGCGTGAGGCGCTGCTCGACGCGGCGCGCACGATCGTCGCCGCGCACGGGTTCGCCGGAGCGAGCGTGCAGGCGCTCGCCGCGCGCGCCGGGGTGAGCACGGGCGGCGTCTACTCGTACTTCCCCACCAAGGCCGACCTGCTCGTCGCGGTGTTCCGGCAGGCGGCCGACGTCGAGCTCGACGCCGTGCGGGCCGCCGCGTCGGCGCGTGCGGACGACCCGCCCGGCGGGACGACCGTCGCGCGCCTCGGCCGCGCCGTCGACACCTTCGCGCGGCGCGCGCTACGCGGCCCGACGCTCGCGTGGGCGCTGCTGCTCGAGCCGGTCGACCCGGCCGTGGACGCCGCGCGCCTGGAGTACCGGCGCGCGTACGCGGAGACGTTCGCAGACGTCGTGCGCGCCGGCGTCGACGCCGGGGAGATCCCCACCCAGGACGTGGCGGTCGTCGCGACCGCCCTCGTCGGCGCGATCGGCGAGTCGCTCACCGGTCCGCTCTCCCCGCTCGCGGGCGGCCCGACCACCCCCGAGGGCACGGTCCCGTCCGCGGCGCGGGACGCCGTCGTCGCGACGATCCTGCGTTTCTGCCTGGGCGCCGTCGGCGCCCTGGCCGCCGCGCACGAGTCGACCTGACCGCGTCCGGACCGACCCGAGCTCCCGGACCCCATCCGCACCACCGCCGCATCGCGGCCCCGAACCACCCGCAGAGCCGCAGGAGGACACCGTGACCCCGACCGACACCACCACGCCCGCCTCGGCCCCTGCCGCGGTCACCGTCTCGCACCCGGCCGCGACGGCGTCGCACCCCGCGCCCCACGTCACCCACCGGGTGACGAACCAGCCGCCCGAGCGCGAGGGGGTCAACGAGTACCTCGACCACCCCGTGCTGCGCGAGGCTGTGCACGCCTACGGCGGCGCGTGGGGGGAGGAGCGGCTCGTCGCGGTCGGCGCGCTCGTCGGGTCGGGCGACTTCCAGCGCGCGGCCGAGCTCGCGAACGTCCACGAGCCCGTGCTGCGCACGCACGACCGCCGCGGGAACCGCGTCGACGAGGTCGAGTACCACCCGGCGTACCACGAGGTGATCGGGGCGGCCGTCGCGCACGGCGCGCACACCAGCGCGTGGGCGGAGCCCGGGCCGGGGGCGAACGTCGTGCGGGGGGCGGTGTTCTCGCTGTTCGCGCAGGTCGAGCCGGGTCACGCGTGCCCGGTCTCCATGACGCACGCGGCGGTGCCGTCGCTGCGTCACGCGCCGGGGCTCGCCGCGGTGTGGGAGCCGCGCCTGCTGTCCCGCGGGTACGACGGCGCCCTCGCGGCCCTGGCGAGCAAGCCCGGCGCGCTCGTCGGCATGGCGATGACGGAGAAGCAGGGCGGCTCGGACGTGCGCGCGAACGCGACGACGGCCGTGCCCGCCGGGGCGGACGGCGCGTACCTGCTCACGGGGCACAAGTGGTTCTGCTCGGCGCCGATGTCGGACGCGTTCCTCGTGCTCGCCCAGGTCCCGGGTGAGACCGCGCGCGGCGGCGACGCCGCGCCGTCGTGCTTCCTCGTGCCGCGCGTCCTGGAGGTCGGCACGCGCAACGTCTTCCGCATCCAGCGCCTCAAGGAGAAGCTCGGCAACCGGTCGAACGCGTCGTCGGAGATCGAGCTCGACGGCACGGTCGGGTTCCTCGTCGGGGAGCCCGGGCGCGGCGTGCGGACGATCATCGAGATGGTGTCGCGCACCCGGCTCGACTGCGTGCACGGCTCGGCCGCGGGCATGCGCCAGGCGGTCACCGAGGCCCTGTGGCACGCGCGGCACCGCAGCGCGTTCGGCGCGGCGCTCGTGGACCAGCCCGCCATGACCGCGGTCCTCGCCGACCTCGCGCTCGAGTCCGAGGCCGCGACCCTCACCTCGGTGCGCCTCGCCGCCGCGCACGACGGCGAGTCCGAGCACGACCGCGCGTTCCGCCGCCTCGCGACGGCCGTGAGCAAGTACTGGGTGTGCAAGCGCGGCCCGCACCACGCGTACGAGGCGATGGAGTGCCTCGGCGGCAACGGGTACACCGAGGCGTTCCCTCTTGCGCGCCGCTACCGCGAGCAGCCGGTCATGGCGATCTGGGAGGGGTCGGGCAACGTCATCGCGCTCGACGTGCTGCGCGCCATGGGCCGCGAGCCGGAGTCGGTCGCCGCGTTCGAGGCCGAGCTGGGCACGACGGCGGGCGCGCACCCCCTCCTCGACGCGCACGTCGAGCGCACGCGTCGCCTGCTCGCGGAGGTCGCGGGGGCCGACGCCGGGGCGCAGCAGGCGCAGGCCCGCCGGGTCGTGGAGTCGCTCGCGCTCGCGCTCCAGGCGTCGCTCGTGGTGCGGCACGCGCCGTCGGCCACCGCGGACGCGTTCGTCGCGGCGCGCCTCGGGGAGGACCGAGGGCACGGCTACGGCGTCCTGCCACGGGGCACCGACGCGCACGCGATCCTCGCCCGGCACGCTGGGGCATGACCGGCGGCCGGCTCGCGTCGGGAGCACCACTCTCGTCCCGCTCGGCTACGGTCTCCGAGAGCGGTGGCCCGGGATCGAGGCCGTGATCGGGCCGTACCAGAAGGGGTCCTCGCGTCGGTGGGCACCCTCGTCGGCGAGGAGGGGCACATGGGTTCGTGGGAGCGGGGCGACGGCGTCGTCGAGCTGCCCGACGGGCGGCGCGTGCGGGGTCGCGGGCTGCGCTCGGGGACGCCCGGGCCGGGCGACGAGCCGGAGCTCGGCGTCTACCTCACCGGAAGGCGGCCGCCGTCGCAGCCCTGGGAGTCGCGCTGGGTCCGGTGGCCGGACTTCGCGCTGCCGCGGTCCACGCCGGACGCCGTCGCGGTGCTGCGCGAGGCGTACGAGCGGGCGGCCGACGAGCGCGTGGAGGTCGCCTGCGGGGGTGGGACCGGCCGCACCGGCACGGCGCTCGCGCTCCTCGCGGTCTGGGGCGGCGTCCGTCCCGACGACGCCGTCGCCTGGGTCCGCGCGCACTACCGGCCCCGCGCGGTCGAGACGCCGTGGCAGCGCCGCTGGGTCCGCCGCACCAGGGACCGCACGGTCTCGTAGACCCAGGTCCGGACCACCGGCGCCACCGGGGACCAGCGTCTGTGGGTGACCGGCCGTACCGTCCGGCCATGGATCGAGAGACCTTCTGGGAGATCGTCGACGCCGCGCGTGACCGGGCGGGCGCGGGTGCGGACGACCGCGGCGCCGAGGACGACCCGCTGCCCGGCGTCCTGACCGACCTGCTCGTCGAGCGGCTGAGCCCGGACGAGATCCTCGCGTTCGCCGACGTCGCCGGTGCCGTGGCGCGCGACGCCTACGCGTGGCCGGTGTGGGGAGCGGCGTACCTCGTCGAAGGCGGGTGCAGCGACGACGGCTTCATGGACTTCCGCGACGGGCTCGTCCTCGCGGGTCGTGCGTCGTTCGAGCGTGCGGTCGCCGACCCGGACTCCCTCGCCGACCACCCCGTCGTCGCCGCGATGGCCGACGGCGGGTCGCCCTGGTTGGGGTTCGAGTCGCTGGACTCGCTCGTGGGGGACGCGTGGTCCCGCGCAACCGGCGAGGACGACGAGGCGTACTACGCGGCCCGGGAGCGGACGTCGTCGGGCCACGCCCTCGCCGAGCCCGCCGGCGAGCAGTGGGACTTCGACAACGACGAGGAGAACGCGCGTCGCCTCCCGCGGCTCACCACGCTCTTCGCGGTGTGACCGGCACGGGCCGGGGCGCCTCCCCCGGGCGCCGGGGGAGGCGGCGAGGTCAGACCCGCCAGGCGAAGAGGCCCGTCGGGTCGTAGGCAGACCGGACCGACGCGAGCCGCGCCGCCGTCTCCGGCGGCCAGGCCCGCGCGAGCGTCTCGTCCGTCCAGGGACCGGGCAGGAAGTTGATGTTCGTCTCCGTCGCGGCCCACGGCTGCGACCACTGCGCGAACGTGGCTGCCGTCTCGATCATGTCCGGCACGCGCGGCGGGTTCACCCCGACCAGGCTGAGCAGGAACCCGGCCGTCCGCCCGCCCGCGGCGGACCCGCCGTCGACGTCGCGGGCACCGGCCGCGCCGACGTGCCGCAGCTCGGCCGCGACGAACGGGGACCCGCTGCCCGGCCCGAGCTCGGCGAGGAACCGGTCGAGGAACGCCCCGTCCACCTCCCGCAGGCCGGCGCCGTAGACCCACGACGGGCCGGCGTCCTCGGGGTCGTTGTGGATCGTCGCGACGGCGGTCGTCGGGATCTCCCCGACCGCGTCGGCCATGACCGGGGCGAGGGCCCGCAACGGCGCAGCCAGGCGCTCGCCCTCCGCGGCGTCGCCCGGGTAGGCGAAGCGCAGGGTGAGCACCGTGCGACCACGCAGGTGCTCCGGGATGAACGGCAGGTCCGGGAGGGCGAGCACGACGGCCGACGTCGTGACGTCGTCGGGCGCGGTCGCGGTCCAGGCGACCCAGCCGCGCAGCACGTCCTCGATGTGCGAGGCGTCGAACGTGAGCGACCCGGCGTACAGGGTGCGCAGCGGCGCGAGCTCGACGTCGATCCGCGTCACCACGCCCAGACCGCCCTTGCCGCCGCGCAGCGCCCAGAACAGGTCCGGCTCGGAGTGCGCGCTCGCCTCGACGACCGAGCCGTCGGCCAGCACCACCCGGAAGCCCCGGACCCAGTCCGTCGTGAGCCCGTGGCTGCGCGTGAGCGGGCCGAAGCCACCCCCGAGCGTGTACCCGACGACGCCGACGCCCGTGGACGACCCCGTGACGGGGAGCAGGCCGTGCTCCGCCGCCGCCTCGACCACGGACTTCCAGCGCGTGCCCGCGGCGATGCGGGCGACCCGTGTCCCCGGGTCGATCTCGACGCCCGCGAGGTCGCTCGTGCCGAGGACCAGGCCGTCCGTGACGGGCGAGGCCGCGCCGTGGCCCGTCGCATGGGCGCGCACCCGCAGCCCGTGGTGGGACGCGAACCGGACCGCCTCCACGACGTCGGCCTCCGTCGCGGCGAGCACCGCGAGGTCGGGGTCGTGCACGACGAGCGTGCTGTGGGCGGCGACGGCCTCCGCGGCGGTGGGGCCGCCGTCGGGCAGGTCGCCCCGGGCGAGGACACGCCCGGTGAGGCGGTCGCGCAGCGCGGTGACCTCGGTGGGCGGGAGCGTGGTGGCAGAGGTGGTCATGGTGGTGGTCCCCTTCGTCGCGGTGTGCGCGCCTCCCGACAGTAGGTGCGCTCACCCACACGACGACGCGCGGGCACGGTGTGTGACACGTGGCCCGAGGGGTAGAGAGGGCGCGACGTCAGTTTCGTGGCGTCCCCGGCAGCGGCAGCCAGTCGAGGACGTCCTGGATCGTGCGGTCCCAGAAGCCCCACTCGTGCGTGCCGGGCGAGAACTCCGACCGCAGCGCGACGCCGGACTCGCGCGCGACCTGCTCGAACGCCCGGTTGCCGTCGACGAGGAAGTCCTCCGTCCCGCACGCGAGGAACAGGTCCGGCAGGTCCGCGGTGCGCCCCTCGGCGGCCGCCCGGCGCAGGAGCGCGAGCAGGTCGTCGTCCGAGCCCGCGATCTCGCGGTCGCCGAACACGCGCTCGATGTCCGGCAGCCGGCGCTCGCGGTACGACTCGTCGGCGAGGTCGAGGACCCCTGACAGGCTCGCCGCGGCCGCGAACCGCTCGGGCTGGCGCAGCGCCCACCGGAACGCGCCGTAGCCGCCCATCGACAGGCCCGCGACGAACGAGTCCTCGCGCCGCGACGACACCCGGAAGAACTGGCCGACCAGGCTCGGCAGCTCCTCCGACAGGAACGTCCAGTACCGGTGCCCGTGCACCTCGTCGGCGTAGAAGCTGCGCTCCACGCGCGGCATGACGACGGCGAGCCCCCGGTCGGCGACGTACCGCTCGATCGACGTCCGGCGCGTCCAGATCGTCTCGTCGTCGCTCATGCCGTGCAGCAGGTACAGCACCGGTGCGCCCTCGGTGCGGGCGCTCGCGGACCCGGTCATCCCGATCTGGGTCGTCGTGGCCTGCGGGAGCACGACGGTCATCGTCGTGCTCACCTCGAGCACGTCGGAGTAGAAGGAGCAGCGGACGAGGGCCACGGGGTCGCCTCCAGGGGTCGTTCGGGTCGCCCGGGGCGGGTGCCCGACGACGCCCGCCCAGTCTGCCGGACCGCCGTCAGGGCGCGGTGCGCGCCGCGTGGTCGGCGCGCCCGCGGGCGAGGAAGGACGGCCGCCGCCCGAGGAGAGGCTCGTGCCCGGTGAAGGCCACCGCGAAGAGGAACGTGACGATCACGCTCAGGGCGACGAGCTCGCCGCCGTCCTCGAGGGTCGTGAGCGGGACGTCGAAGGCGGGGATCTCCAGGATCGTGTGGTGGACGGCGTCCAGGACGATCCCGAGCAGCACGAGGACGCCGAACAGCACGACGAGCACCGCGGACACGGCGCGGTCCCGGGCCGCGGCGCGCACGTGGGTGACCGCGACGACCGTCAGCAGGACGAGTCCGACGCCGCCGGTCCAGACGAGCTCGCCCACGTCGTTGGCGAGGGATCCGAGGGCGGGGACGCGCTCGGCGAACGCCGCGCCGAACCGCTCGTGCAGCTGGAACCAGTCGTCCGCGAGCAGGTAGCCGCACACGAGCGCCCAGGCCGCGAGCACGGCGGCCCGACGACGGACGGCGAGCAGGGCCGCGAGCGCGCCCGCCCAGAGCGACTTCAGGTACTGGACGAGCTCGCCGTAGCCGCGGTCCACACCGAGGTCGAACGTGTAGCCCGACGGCTCCCCGAAGATCTTGAGCGACAGGTGGAGCCCGATGAGGGCGATGTCGGCGAGGAGCAGGAGCGCGAGCAGCCCACCGACGGGCGCGGCGCCCGTCCCGAGAAGTGCTGCGCCGACGGCGCGTCCGGGCACGGGCATGGGTCCTCCTGGTCGTCCTGCGGAGCGCCGGTCGTCGTCACGCGGCGCAGGGTGACGACGATGACGACACCTCATGAACGACGGGTGAACGCCGTGCGACGTCGAGATGGCCGCTGCCGAGGGGAGGCGGAGCGTCGTGTGAGGCATCGCACGACCCCGCGCGGCTCGATCCCTTGGGAATGAGGCTAGCCTTACCTTGCTCTGCCGCCGCGCCCGGCGGCGCCACCGTTCCCCTGGGAGAGTCCATGCGTCGTCCGACGTCCTCCGCCTCGCGCCGCGCCCCCGCGGTGGCCACCCTCGCGCTCGGCGCGCTCGTGCTCGCCGGCTGCTCCGCGGGGGCCGACGACGGCGCCGCCGCCGACGACGCGTCCACGACCCCGGCCGTGGGCGGCGCCTTCCCGGTGACGATCGAGAGCGCCCTGGGCGACGCCGTCATCCCCGAGCAGCCCGAGCGGGTCGTGACCTGGGGCTGGTCGACGCAGGACGCGGTCCTCGCGCTCGGGGTCGTCCCCGTCGCGATGCCGCGCAACGACTACGGCGGCGGCGAGGCCGGGATCCTGCCGTGGGACGAGGACGCGATCGACGAGCTCGGCGGGGAGACACCGACCCTGCTGTCCGGATCGGACACGGGCGAGGTCCCGTTCGAGGAGATCGCCGCCGCCCAGCCCGACGTCATCCTCGCGCCCTACTCCGGCATCACGCAGGAGGAGTTCGACCGGCTGTCCGAGGTCGCGCCCGTCGTCGCGTACCCGGACCAGCCGTGGGCGCTGCCGTGGCAGGACCAGCTCGAGATCGTCGGGACGGCGCTCGGCAAGAGCGACGAGGCGGCGGCGCTCCAGGCCGAGACCGACGAGTACGTCTCCTCCCTCGCCGGCGAGCACCCGGAGCTCGACGGCACCACGTTCGTCTACGCGGCCGCCAACACCCCGGGCACGCTCAACGTCTTCCGGGCGGACGACCCGCGCGTCGACCTGCTCGAGGACATGGGCATGACGCTCAGCCCGAGCGTCGCCGAGCTCGACGCGTCGCCCGACGACGGCACGTACTTCTACGGGCTCAGCGAGGAGCGCCTCGGCGAGATCGAGACCGACGTCCTCGTCATGTACTTCGGCAGCCAGGACGAGGTCGACGCCTTCACGGCGCTGCCGTCCGTCGGCGCGATGGAGTCCGTGCAGCAGGGCCGGTTCGCCCCGATCGTCGGCGAGTCGTTCGTCATGGCGAGCAGCGCCCCGACCGTGCTCTCCATCCCGTGGATGCTCGACCAGTACGTCCCGCAGCTCGCCGAGGCGGCCGCCGCGGCGAAGTGAGTAGCGCGGCCGCGTCGTGCGCGACGCGGCCGCGACGGCAGCCTCAGCGGCCCAGGACGTCCAGCAGGCGCCGGACCGACGTCCCGAGGCCCCACCGCTCGGTGAGCTCCGCGAGCGCGTCGGGGTCCGCGGGGGCGGTGGGGAGCGCGTCGTGGAACTCCCCGACGGGCGCGTCCGGGGCGACGCGCACCACGAGCGGGGCGACCTCCAGGTAGGCGGCCGCCTCGGTGAGCCGACGGCGCTGCGTCGCCGTCAGGCCGGGGTCGCCCGCCTCGCGCGCGGCGAGCACGCCCGCGAGGTCGCCGAACTTCGCGAGCAGCGCGACCGCCGTCTTCTCCCCGATGCCGGGCACCCCCGGCAGGCCGTCGCTCGGGTCGCCGCGCAGCACCGCCATGTCCGCGTACGCCGCGCCGGTCGTGATCCCGTACCGCTCGGCGAGGCGTGCCTGGTCGACGACGTCGAGGTTCCGCACACCCTTCGTCGGGTAGAGGATGCGCACGCCCGCGGCGTCGTCGACGAGCTGGAACAGGTCGCGGTCGCCGGTGACGACCTCGACGGCGGCACGTCCCGACGGGTCTGGCGCCGTCCCCTCGGCCGCGCGCCGCGCGACCTCGCGCGCGGTGAGCGTGCCGATGACGTCGTCGGCCTCGTAGCCCGCCGCGCCGACGCGCGCGATCCCCAGCGCCGCGAGCACGTCGACGATCACGGGGACCTGCGCGACCAGCTTCTCGGGGACCTCCTCGACGCCCGTGGTCCCGGGGACCTTCTCGGCCACCCGGTGGGCCTTGTAGGTCGGGATGGCCTCGACGCGGAACGCCGGGCGCCAGTCGACGTCCCAGCACGCGACGAGGCGCGACGGACGACGGTCCGTGACGAGCGTCGCGATCATGTCGAGCAGGCCGCGCACCGCATTGACCGGCGTGCCGTCGGGGGCCTTGATCGAGTCGGGCACCCCGAAGAACGCGCGGAAGTACAGGCTCGCGGTGTCGAGCAGCATGAGCTCGCCGCCCGCCGTCGCGGGGGTGCTCGAGGGGGCGCCGTCGTCCGTGCTCTGCGTCATGCCGCCATCCTGCCGCACGGCCCCGACACCCGGCCCGCGGTGGTGCCACGGTCCTGCCCGCGCCGTCGGGCGACGCACGCGGTTCACTGGTGCCGTCGACTGCTGCACGGAGGTGAGTGTCATGTCCACGACGACGCGACGAGGAGCCGGTGCGGCTCTCGCCCTCGCGGTGATCCTGCTCCTCGGGGCGTGCGCGGCCGGGCCGAACGTCGCCGCGAGCCCCGGCGGCTACGGGTTCTGGTGGGGGCTGTGGCAGGGCATGATCCTGCCGTTCACGTTCATCGTGTCCCTCTTCACCGACACGGTGAGCATCTACGAGGTCGACAACAACGGGAATTGGTACGACGTCGGGTTCATGCTCGGCATCGCCCTGTTCTCCGGGCCGGTGATCGCGCTGCGCCGCCGGTCCTGACGGCCGCGCCTCAGCCCCGTGCCACCGCGGGCTTCCCCACGCGTCCCGAGACGAGGAAGATCGCCAGGACCGCCATGGCGACGAAGACGACGTTGAACGTCCCGGCGAGCGCGACGAGCGCCTCGGAACCGGCGTTCGCGCCGTGCGTGTCGACGCCGCCCGTCGCGAGCATCGTCGTGGGGTCGGTCGCGGCGTGCAGCAGGATGGCGGGCACGATGCTGCCGGTGACGCGCATCGAGAGGTACATCATGGTGCCGAACCCGAACGCGAAGACGACCGTCGTACCCACGGTCAGGAGGTTCTGCCCCGAGACCAGGTTCGACGCGTGCAGGAACCCGAAGAGGAGCGACGACAGCACCATCACGGCCTTCTCGCCGTAGCCGGCCCGGCGGAGCATCGTGACCGCGACGCCGCGCGTCAGGACCTCCTCGGCGAACCCGATGCACAGGCCGAGCGCGAAGACGGTGAGGATCACCGTGACGTCGTACGACGACCAGCTCGTGCCCGCGACGTGCAGCACGATCGGGACGAGCACCAGGACGACCGCGACCCACATCCAGGGGCGTCCGGCGATCGGTTGCGGGCCGAGCACCTCGCGCCGCCAGCGCATCGTGGACAGGAACGCGACGAGCAGCAGGCTCATGACGAGGATCGGGAGGAGCAGCCCGAAGAACACGGAGCCGGACGAGTCGAGGAGCTCCTCGGCGCGGTCCGGACCCAGGCCCGTGGCGCCCACGAGCCACCCGATACCGAGGTACACCGCGAGGTAGAGCACCGCGAAGAGGAACGCGCGCCACCACCCGCCGCGGTCCCAGAACCGCTGCCAGCCCGACCGCGGGGTGGCCTGCTCGATCGATCCCGTCACCTCGGTCATGGGTGCTCCTCGTTCGTCGTCGCACGGCCGTCGGCGCCGGCCGATCGGTGCGAACGAGCGCGACCGACACGCCGAGCGTAGGGAGCGGACGCGGGGTGCGCGCGGCGAAGCGGCGAGCCGCGTGCCGGGGAGAGGCGGTTGGGACGTCAGGGAGGGGTGGAGGCACGGCGGCCCGGGTGGGCGTCACGAGGCGGCCTCCGGCGGCGCACCGCCGCGACGACGAGCGGGAGCCCGACGAGCGTGGGCAGGAACCAGAACGACCAGTCCGGGAGGCGCTCCCAGAGCGGCAGGTGGGGACCGTTGTCGACGTAGAACGCGGTGAGCATCGCCACGTACGCGACCGACATGAGCACGAGGTGCGCGGCGTCGCTCCCGTGTCGGCGGCGGTTGCGCCAGCCGGCGACCCCCGCGGTGAGGGCGACCGCGCCCAGGACGACGAGATGGACCGTGGCAGGCCACCGGATCACCGCCATGACAGACATGGTGACGAACAGCGCGACCAGGCCGCCGAGGAAGGTGCGCCCCGCACGGACGTGCCAGGTGCCGCCCTTGCGGGACAGCATCGCGACGAGCCCGGCGACCACCGAGGTGATGCCGGCCGCGACGTGCACCAACAGGGCGGTGTCGAAGATCGGGCCGGCGTCGGGGACCGGGAGGCCGGGGATGTCGATCACGGCCGCCTCCGGGAGGCGAGTGGTTCCGTCGGGTCAGCGGGTGGCGGCGGTCTCGGCGAGGGAGCCCGCGAGCCGGGCGAGCGCGCCGGGGACGAGCGAGTAGTACGCCCAGCGGCCGCGCTGCTCGCGGGTGAGCAGACCGGCGTCGACCAGGATCTTCAGGTGGTGGCTCACGGTCGGCTGGGAGAGGCCGACCGGCTCGGTGAGGTCGCACACGCACGCCTCGCTGCCGTCCTGCGCAGCGACGATCGCGAGGAGCTGGACCCGGGCGGGGTCCGCGAGGGCCTTGAAGGTGCGGGCGAGCTCGCGCGCGGTCTCGGGGTCGACGGCCTGCGTGACGGGTCCGCAGCAGCCGGCGCCGTCGCCGACCGGCGCGAGGGTCAGTTCGGTCGTCGTCATGCCCACCATCGTCGCACAGATTGACAACCTTCGATATGTGCTCGACGATGCTCATATCGACAACCTTCAATGCGAGGAGTGGTGATGGTCGAGGTGGTGCGGGACGAGCTCCCGGTCGTGGTGATCGGGGCGGGTCCGGTGGGTCTGGCGGCGGCGGCGCACCTGCTGGAGCGCGGGCTGGAGACGATCGTGCTCGAGGCGGGCGAGGGGCCTGGAGCGGCCGTGGCGTCGTGGGGCCACGTGCGGTTGTTCTCGCCGTGGCGCTATGACGTCGACGCCGCGGCACGGCGCCTGCTGGAGCCGACGGGCTGGGTCGAGCCGGACCCGGACGCCTTGCCGACCGGAGGGGAGCTCGTTCAGCGGTACCTCGCGCCGCTCGCCGCGACGCCTCAGATCGCGCCGCGTCTGCGCACCGGCACACGGGTGCTCGCCGTCGCTCGCGACGGGGCGGACAGGACGCGCTCGCTCGGCCGGGGCCGCCGCGCCTACCGCGTGCGGACGGTCGGTGCCGACGGCGCGGTGCGCGACGTGCTGGCCCGCGCCGTGGTCGACGCGTCGGGCACGTTCTCGACGTCGAACCCGCTGGGGGCCTCGGGCCTGCCCGCCGTGGGCGAGGTGGAGTCCGCGGCGTTCCTGACCGGTCCGCTGCCGGACGTGCTCGGCGCCCAGCACGACCGGTTCGCCGGTCGCGACACGCTCGTCGTCGGGATGGGGCACTCCGCGGCGAACACGCTCCTGAGCCTGGTCGAGCTCTCCGAGTCCGAGCCGGGCACCACGATCACGTGGGCGATCCGCGGCGGGTCCGCGCGGCGCCTGTTCGGCGGCGGCTCCGACGACGAGCTTCCCGCCCGCGGGCTGCTCGGCACGCGCCTGCGGGCCGCCGTGGAGGCGGGGCGCCTGACGCTGCTCACGCGCGTCTCGATCGAACGGCTCGTGCCCGGCGCCGGGACCGTCCAGGTGCTGGGGACCACGCGGGACGGCGCCCTGAACCTCGAGGTGCACCAGATCGTCGACGCGACGGGCTTCCGGCCGGACCTGGACATGCTGCGCGAGGTGCGCCTCGACCTGGACCCGGTCGTGGAGGCGCCCCGGGCGCTGGCGCCGCTCATCGACCCGAACCAGCACTCCTGCGGCACCGTGCCCCCGCACGGGGAGCAGGTGCTGGCCCACCCGGACGACGGGTTCTACCTCGCCGGCATGAAGTCCTACGGCCGTGCGCCGACGTTCCTGCTCGCCACGGGCTATGAGCAGGTGCGCTCGATCGCCGCGGCACTGGCCGGGGACAGGGCCGCGGCGGACGCAGTCGAGCTGAACCTGCCCGCGACCGGGGTCTGCTCGACCGACCTGGCCCTGGAGACCGACCGCGCGAGCGCAGCCGGGTCGTGCTGTGGCACCGCGCCGTCCGAGCCGCAGCTCGTCACCCTCGGGGTCGGGGCGCCCGGTGGTGTCGGGTTCGCGACCGGCGTCGTGCACGGCCGCTCGGGCGACGCGGACCACGGCTGAGCGCCCGGCCGCGCGTCGGGTCCGGGTGGGACCGGCGCGCGGCCGGCTCCTCAGCCGCGCGGCAGAGCGACCGGGGCGACGCCGAGCTCGTCGAGGAGCGTCAGCACGCGGGTGCGGATCTGGTCGCGGATGGGGCGGACGGCGTCGATGCCCTGGCCCGCCGGGTCCTCCAGGGCCCAGTCCTCGTACCGCTTGCCGGGGAAGATCGGGCAGGCGTCGCCGCAGCCCATGGTGATGACGACGTCGGACGCCTGGACGGCCTCGGTCGTGAGGACCTTGGGCTGCTCGGCACGGAGGTCGATGCCCTCCTCGAGCATGGCGTCGACGGCGACGGGGTTGATCTGGTCGGCCGGGGCGGACCCGGCGGAGCGGACCTCGACGGCGCCGCCGGACAGGGCGCGCAGGTACCCGGCGGCCATCTGGGACCGGCCGGCGTTGTGGACGCACACGAACAGGGCGGACGGCTTCGCGGTGGTGCTCTCGGTCATGATGATGTCTCCCGGGATCAGAGGGTCGGGCTGGCGGGCAGGTCGAGGTCGGGCAGGAGGTCGGCGAGCAGGGTGCGCACGCGGGTGTCGAGCTCGTCGCGGATCGCGGCGACCCCGACCGGGGACGCCAGGGCGGGGTCGCCCACGAGCCAGTCCTCGTACCGCGTACCGGGCAGGACCGGGCACACGTCTCCGCACCCCATCGTGATCACGACGTCGGCGGCGCGGACGGCGTCGTCGGTCAGCGGCTTGGGGTAGGCCTCGCCCTCGGTGGTGCCGAGCGCGGCGAGCTCGGGACGCACCGCGGGGTGCACGTCCGCGGCCGGGGTCGACCCGGCCGAGCGCACCACGACCCTCTCGCCGGCGTATCGGCGGACCAGGGCGGCGGCGAGCTGGGAGCGTCCGGCGTTGGCGACGCAGACGAACAGCACCTGCGGGCGTGCGCCGGCCTCTCGGGTGAGGTCGGCCAGGCGCTGGCGGGCGAAGCGCTCGGTGAGGGTGAGCAGGTGCGCGGAGACCGTGGCCGAGCGGGCCAGGGCCGTGTAGGACTCGCGCACGGTGCGCAGCACGACGCCGGGCTCCAGGCCTGGGTGCCGGGGGGCGAGGTCGGTCGCGAGCCGGTCGAGCGCCGCGTCGACGTCCTCCAGCCCGGTGAGCTCGTGCGGTCCGACCAGGGCCTCGAGCGCGGCGGGGGCGAACGACTCCAGCAGGGTGGAGACCGCGGCCTTGTACCCGGGCGCGATGCGGTACCAGACCCAGGTGCCGCGCCGCTCGGAGGTCAGGACGCCGACGTCGCGGAGCACCTTCAGGTGGTGGGAGACGGTCGGCTGCGAGACGTCCGTGAGCGCGGCGAGGTCGCACACGCACGCCTCGCCGGCCGCAGAGGTCGCGATGAAGGAGAGCATGCGCAGGCGTAGCGGCTCGGCGAGGGCCTTGAGCGTCGTGGCCACGGCGCCGGCGACCTGGGCGCCGATGGCGTGGGACTCGACCTGCGGGGTGCAATCGGGGTTCGTGACGGTCAGGGGGGTGGTGGTCATGACCTCACCTCTTCCAGCTCGGGTGCTCGGGTCGTGGGGGCGTGGGGGTCGACGCCGAACCAGCGGCGCGCGAGCCACAGGGAGACGTAGACGAGGCCCACCAGGACGGGGACCTCGATGAGCGGGCCGACGACACCTGCGAGTGCCTGGCCGGAGGTGGCGCCGAAGGTGCCGATGGCGACGGCGATCGCGAGCTCGAAGTTGTTGCCTGCGGCGGTGAACGCGAGCGTCGTGGATCGTGCGTAGCCGAGCGCGAGCATCTTGCCCACGGTGATGCCGATGCCCCACATGGCGGCGAAGTAGACCAGCAGCGGCAGGGCGATGCGGGCGACGTCGAGCGGGTGGGAGGTGACGGCCTCGCCCTGGAGGGCGAAGAGCAGCACGATCGTGAACAGCAGCCCGTACAGCGCCCACGGCCCGACGGCGGGCAGGAACCGGTCCTCGTACCAGGCTCGGCCCTGGGCGCGCTCACCGACCAGGCGCGAGGCGAACCCGGCGGCCAGCGGCACGCCGAGGAAGACGAGCACGTTGAGCGCGATCTGCCCCACCGACACGTCCAGGCCCTGGGTGTCCAGGCCCAGCCACCCGGGCAGCACCGTGAGGTAGAACCAGCCGAGCAGGGAGAAGGCGACGACCTGGAACACGGAGTTGATCGCGACCAGCACCGCCGCGGCCTCCCGGTCACCGCACGCGAGGTCGTTCCAGATCACGACCATGGCGATGCACCGGGCCAGGCCGACGATGATCAGGCCGGTGCGGTACTCGGGCAGGTCCGGCAGGAAGGTCCAGGCGAGGGCGAACATCAGCGCCGGCCCGACCAGCCAGTTCAGCACGAGCGAGGAGACCAGGAGCCGCGTGTCGCCGGTGACCGCACCCACCCGGTCGTAGCGGACCTTGGCCAGCACCGGGTACATCATCACGAGCAGGCCGAGGGCGATCGGGACGGAGATCCCGCCGATCTCCAGCGCGGCGAGCACGTCGGACAGCGCGGGGACGAACCGGCCCAGGACCAGCCCCGCGACCATCGCGAGCCCGATCCACACCGGCAGCCACCGGTCCAGCGTCGACAGCCGCCCGCGCGTGGCCTGGGTGGGGTCGTTCACGCGAGAACCTCGATGCAGCCCTCGACGTCCCGGCCGAGCTCGCGGAGGGCGGGCTTGGTCGTGAAGAGCCCCGCGCGTCCTGACGCGACCGCGCTTTGCTGTATTGACATGTCTCTATGTTGACAGTCGTCGATTTAGGCGCGCAAGTCACTCGGGTGCGGCTGCGACCGGGGATCACGCGGATCACATGATGGCGACGGGCGCGCGCGCTGGTTCTGATGGGTTCGTGACGGATGCCGACGGTCGGCACCAGGGAGGACGGCATGGGTCTCGACGTCCGGTCCGGCTACAACACGACGATCCCGGCCCACATCACCACACCGGACCGGGTGGCGACGAGCATCGGCGAGCTGCGGTTCGTCGACGGCGTCCCCACGCCCGAGACGGCGTCGCGGGTCTTCGACCACCTCGACCTGGTGCGGGGCGTCGAGGCGTTCCTCGGGTGCATCCCGGCCGCGTCGCTGGAGGGGATGCGGTGAGGGACCGCCGAGGTCGCGGGGGACGCGTGCCACCAGGGCGCGATCGCCGACCGCCTGCTGGACTCCGACCCCTTGTTCCTCACCGGCAACACCGACACGGTGTACGCGATCGTCATGCTCGACCTCGAGCGCGACGGCCCGACGGTCATCGAGGAACCGGGCGAGCTCGCCGCGAACTGGGTCCAGACCGTGCCGGGCAAGGGGTGGTTCGTCCTGCTGCGCCTCTACGGCCCCCTCGAGACCTGGTTCGACGGCACCTGGCGCCCCGGCGACGTCGAACCGCTGAGCGTCCCCTGACGCCGACGTGTCGACCAGCAATCCGCTTGAACCAGCAAGGTCCGGGGCGGGAGGCTCGTGCCATGGTCGACCTCCCGCTCCGCCCGGCACGCCCCGACGACACCGCCGCGCTGGTGGACGTGTGGCGCCGGGCCGTCGAGGCCACGCACGACTTCCTCACCCCGGACGACATAGCCGAGCTGGAGGTCGGGGTGCGCGACGAGTACCTCGCGGCCGTCGACGTGACCGTCGCGGAGCGTGCCGGCCGCGTAGCGGGGTTCGTCGGGACGGTCGGGCACCGCGTCGAGATGCTGTTCGTCGACCCGGACCTCCACGGGCAGGGGCTCGGCCGCGCGCTGCTGGCCCACGTCGGCCGGGACCACCCGGTGCTCGAGCTGGACGTCAACGAGCAGAACCCGTCCGCGCTCGGCTTCTACCGTGCGCAGGGTTTCGAGGTCACGGGCCGCTCCGCGACGGACGACCAGGGCCGCCCGTTCCCGCTGCTGCACCTGCGCCGGGAGGCGTGAGGCCGGTCCGCGACCGATGAGCGGGCGGGCCCCGACCGGTCGACCCTGGGGAGAGCGGGCCGCCGGCCCGCGCGACCCCAGGAGGAGACATGCTCGGCAAGGCGTTCAGCGGGTTCTCGGTCGACGACGTCGAGGCGGCGCGGCAGTTCTACGGTGACCGGCTCGGGCTCACCGTCGAGGGCGACGACCTGCTGTGGCTCCGGGTGACCGGCGACTCGGGCGTGCTCGTCTACCCCAAGGGCGACGCCCACGAGCCCGCGTCGTTCACCGTCCTCAACTTCCCGGTCGACGACGTCCCCGGCACCGTCGCGGCCCTGCGCGAGCGCGGCGTCGTGTTCGAGAAGTACGCGGGGACCCCGGTCGAGACGGACGACGACTTCGTGTTCCGCGGCGGCGGCCCGCTCATCGCGTGGTTCACGGACCCGGCCGGGAACGTGCTGTCGGTCATCCAGGACGACGACGCCTGAGAGCGCCGGGCCTTCCGAACCAGGGCTCTACCTCGCGCAACCAGGGTTCTACCTCGCGTGACCACGGTTCTACCTCGCGGCGCCGAGGCCCTCCTCGCGGGCTCGGACGATCGCGGCGGAGCGGTCGCGGACCGCGAGCTTGGCGAGCACGTTCGCGACGTGGTTGCGCACGGTCTTGGGGCTGAGCACGAGGCGGCGCGAGATGGAGGCGTTGTCGAGCCCGGCGGCGACGAGGTCGAGCACCTCGCGCTCGCGGTCGGTGAGCTGCGGGAACGGCACGCGCGCGGCGGTGCGCCCGCCCACGACGTACGCCATGGCCCGGTCGGCGACGGGCGGGGACAGGATCATCGCGCCGTCGGCGACCGCGTGGACGGCGCGCTCGACCTCGGCGGGGCTCGCGGACTTCACGAGGAACCCGCGCGCCCCGGCGCGGACGGCCGCGACGACGGCGTCGTCGTCCTCGTGCATCGTCACGACGAGCACGCGCGCGGCCGGGTCGGCCCGCACGAGGTCGCGCGTCACGTCCACGCCCGAACCGTCCCCGAGGTCGAGGTCCATGAGCACGACGTCGGGCACCGCCCCGGGCGCGGTCTCCGCGCCCGGGTCCAGCCCGAGCAGGGTGCGCGCCTCGGCGGCGGACGCCGCCTGCCCGACGACGCCGACGCCGTCGAACGAGTCCAGCAACGCCGCCATCCCGAGCCGGAACACGGGATGGTCGTCCACGACCGCGACCCGGATCACGACGCGCCCTCCCGCGCGAGCGCCCCGGCCGGGACGAGCGGGAGGGTCGCGCGCACGCGCGTGCCCGGGCGCTCGCCGTCTGCCCGCACGGCGGCGACCTCGAGCCGCCCGCCGAGCTCGTCGGCGCGCTCGCGCAGCGACCGGGAGCCGACGCCGCGGGTCGCGTCGGGCGCGATGCCGCGCCCGTCGTCCTCGCACGTGAGGACGACGCAGCCGTCGCCGAGCCGGACGGTCAGGCGGCACTCCCCGGCGCCGGAGTGCCGCGCCGCGTTGACGACGCTCTCGCTCGCGATCGCATAGGCGGCCGCGGCGACGCGTGGGTCGAGGCCGTCGCACGGGTCGCAGCGCACGTCCACGACGAACCCGCCGAGCGCCTGACGGCCCGCGAGCTCCCCGAGCGCGACCTCCAGCCCGTGCTCGTCGAGCGACGGCGGCAGGAGGCTGCGGGAGAGCGCGCGGACGTCCTCGACGCGCTGCGCCACCTCGGCGCCGAGCGCGTCGAGCACGGCGGCGGCCGCGGCCGGGTCGGTCTCGAGCGTGTTCCGTGCGCCCTGGAGGCCCAGGCGCAGGCCGACGAGCCACGGCCCGACGCCGTCGTGCAGCTCCCGGCGGATCACGCGCCGCTCGGCGAGACGCGCGCGGGTCGTCGCGTCGCGCGCCTCCTCGAGCTCGCGCGCGCCCTGGGCGAGCGCGAGTCCGGCGCCGAGCACGGGGAGGAGCTGGTCGAGCGCGTCCCGGGTGCGCGCGTCGAGCCGCTCGCCGGCCCGGGCGACGACGTGGACGCGGCCGAGCACCCGCCCGCCGTGCGTCACGGGGAGCGAGGCCGTCTGCCCGGTCGCGCGGGACGTCGGCCCGGCCCAGGCCAGGCCGGGCAGGTCCTCGGCGGCGCCGGACTCCGCCGGGTGGTCCGGGGCGCGCTCGATCGTCACGCTCTCGAGGCGCAGCGCCTCGCGCACGCCGACGGCGAGGCTCACGACGAGGTCGTCGGCGGTCGACGCCGACGACAGGTGCCTGCCGACGCTCAGCGCGGCGCGGCCCGGGTCGTTGCCCTCCCCGTAGACGAGCGTGCGGACCCGGTGCCGCAGCCACGCGTGCAGGGGCTGCACGGCGAGCGCCACGCCGACCGCGGCGAGGACCTGTGCGGCGGGGCCGTCGACGACCGTCGTCGCGAGCACGACGACCACGGCGTAGACGACGGCGAGGCCCACGGCGAGCATGGCGGCGACGGTCGCGCGCGACAGCACGAGGTCGATGCCCCACAGCCGGTTGCGCAGCACGCACACGAGGATCGCGGCGGGGAAGAGCGCCTGGCACGCGAGGTGCGTGAGGGGGAGCGCGAGGAGCGCGTCGGGGCTGGCCCACGTCCCGAGCAGCGGGAGGAACGACAGCGCCATGAGCGCGGTCCCGAGGGCGAGCAGACCCAGGCCGCGGCGTTCCTCGACCGGCCCGCGGCGCCAGCGCCACGCGGTGGCGGTGGCCGTGACGAGCCCCATGACGACGACGCCGACGATCGCGGGGCGCGGGTCGTCCGTGGGGGCGAGGAAGAAGAACGCGATGGACGCGACGCCGCCCGCGACGCCGCACCACGCGCCCGCGCCGAGCCGCCCGCCGCGCACGAACCACGGGACGAGGACGAACAGCCCGACCGTCCCGGGGACCCACGCCCACCCGTAGGCGTCCGCGAGCGGCGTCAGCGGCGGCAGGCCGGGGTGGGTCGACGCGTAGCTGCGCCACGCGCCGCCCAGGGCGGCGACCCCGCCGCCGATGCCGGCGAGCGCGACGAGCCACCCGACGACGTGCGGCCGCCGCACGAGGATCACGGCGGCGACGGTCCCGTAGACGAGGGCGACGGTCGCGTCGACGACGACGAACAGCAGGTCGCCGAGCAGCAGCGGCACCCCGGACGTGAGCTGGAGCGCGAGCGCGGACACGCCGAGCACCCAGGCGAGGACGCCGATCGTCCAGCCCGTGCGGGGCATCCCGGCGCGGCCGGGCCCGGGGTCGGCCACGGGCCCACGGTAGGGCCGCGGCACGCGCGGCGAGAAGGGCCCCGGCGGGAGATCACCCGGCCGCGGCCGACGGCGAGATCGGCGGTCCGTGCCGAGGTCGGCGGTCCGGACCGCCGACCTCGACCGGACGTGCCGATCTCGCCGCGTGCTGCCGATCTCGCGCGTCGCGCTCAGCGCCGGTCCCCGAGCGCGAAGCCGAGCGCGGTGACGAGGAGCCAGATCGGCCCGACGAAGCCCGCCATGTACTGCAGCGGCGACACGCCCGTGAGGAGCGCGAGCCCGCCGAGCACGAACCCGACGACGCCGATCCAGCGCGGCGCGGCCGCGTGCCGCAGGGCGGCGACGCCGAGCGCGACGCCCGCGACGCCCGCGCCGACCCACAGCCAGGGGATCGTCGCGACCCAGTCGCTGTAGAACGCGCCCGACTCGGGGACGATGAGCGCCGTGTCGCCGAGGCCGAAGAGGAACTGCGTGTCCAGGCCCGAACCGAGCAGCCCGGCGACCGAGACGAGCACGAGGCCCCAGCCCGCGACGGTCGGCAGGAGCGAACCGGCGGGCGCCTGCGCGTCGAGCCGGCGCTTGAGGCCCGCGGCGAACACGAGCACGAGCAGCGCGCACGCGATCGTCGCGGTGTGGAACACGATCTGGGTTCCCGTGCGGCCCGCGAGGTCGGCGACGATCGCGTCGGCGTCGCCCGCGGTCTCCTCCCAGTTCACGCCGAGCGCCATCGAGGACTGGATCGAGACCAGGCCCAGGACCCCGGCGACGACGCCGGTCCAGGCCCACGCGCGGGGCGTCGTGCCGCGCGAGCGGCGGGTCGGGTCGCCGGCGAGCGGCGACGGGGCGGTGAGCGAGCTGTCCTGCATGGGACGACCTTCCGTTCGGGCCGCCCATCCCGCGGCCGGGGCCCGCCACGTGCCGCAGCGGTCCCCGCAGGCTCGACCGGGCGGCGTCCCGGGCCCCAGGGGCAGGTGTCCCGACCTCCCGGGCAGATCCCCGCGACGCTCCGGTGGCACCCCGCGGCCCGCGACCATAGCGTCAGGTCGCCCGGTGAGCCGGTCACCGGCCGAGCGCGGGAGGCGGCATGACGGTGCCCTCGGACGGCGACCGACACGGAGCGGTCACCGACCCGACCACGGCGACGGCCCCCGCTCCGCCGGGCCGGGTCCTCCGGCTCCTCGTCCCCGCCGCCCAGCGCCGTCCGCTCGCCGACGTCGCCGACCGGCTCGACCTCGACGTCGGCGACGTGCGGGCCAAGCGGTCCGCGTTCTGGACCATGCTCGTGCTCTCGGGCGTGATCGCTGTCGCGGGCGTCGTCACCGACTCCACGGCGACCGTCATCGGCGCGATGATCATCGCGCCGCTGTCGACGCCGATCCTCGGGATCGGGCTGGGCGTCGTCGCCGGCGAGCCGGCCAAGGTCGGACGGTCCGCGGCGTACGTCGTCGGCGGCCTCGCCCTCGTCGTCGCGATCGGGATGCTCGTGACCCTCGTGCTCCCTGCGACCACCGACGTCCTGTCCAACTCCCAGGTGACCGGCCGGACGTCGCCCGGCGTCGGCGACCTGGCCGCGGCGTTCGCGACCGGGTTCGCCGGGGCGATCGCGCTCGCACGTCGCGACCTGGGCGACGTGCTGCCGGGCATCGCCATCGCGATCTCCCTCGTCCCGCCGCTCGGCGTCGTCGGGGTCAGCCTGGGAGAGGGGCAGCCCGCGCTGGCCGCCGGCGCGCTGCTGCTCTTCGTCTCGAACGCCGTCGCGCTCGTCGTCGCCGCGACCGTCGTCTTCTCCGGTGCGGGGTACCTCGGGGAGGCGCGCGCGGCGCGTTCCGGCGCACCCGCGCCGCGTCGTCGCGTCGCCGTGGTCGTCGCGCTCGTCGCGGTCCTCGTCGTCGCCGTCCCCATGGCGGCGAACACCGTGCAGGCGGCGCTCGCCGACGTCTGGCTCGGTCAGACGCGCGCCGCCGCGGAGGAGTGGCTGTCCGGGACGGACCACGCGTCCGTCGACTCCGTGCGGTGGGAGGGGCAGGACCTCGTCGTCGAGGTGCGCAGCCCCGGGAGCCTGCCCGACGTCGCGACGCTCCAGGAGCAGGTGGACGAGCTCGTCCCCTGGGACCCGCACGTCGTCGTCGTCCACACCGTCGGTGAGCGCGTCGACCCCGCGGACTGAGGGCTCGTCGCGCGCTCCGGACGGGTCCCACGGCAGGGCGTGTCGACCGGTCAGCGGGCGCGACGTTCCGGATGCGGCCCTCGGACCGCGCTGACATGCTCCGAACCATGTCGACTCCCAAGCCAGCGACGCCCGCGATCGTCGCGCAGAACTCCGCCCTCCTCCAGAAGCTCCCCTTCTCGGACACCCAGGACTTCGACGACACGACCCGTGGCCTGATCGCCAGTCGCACGCCGAACGCCGTGACCGCCGACGACGGGACGGTCCTGTGGGACAACGACACGTACGGCTTCCTGCAGGGGGAGGCGCCCGACACGGTGAACCCGAGCCTGTGGCGCGTGTCGCAGCTGAACACGACGCAGGGGCTGTTCGAGGTCGTCCCGGGCATCTACCAGGTGCGCGGGATGGATCTGTCGAACACGTCCTTCATCGAGGGGGACGAGGGCGTCGTCGTGATCGACACGCTGCTCTCGGCCGAGACCGGGGCGGCTGCGCTCGCGCTGTACCGCGAGCACCGTGGTGACCGACCGATCAAGGCGATCGTGTACACGCACTCGCACGCGGACCACTTCGGCGGGGTGAAGGGCTTCGTCTCGCAGGAGGAGGTCGACGCCGGAGCGGTGAAGATCTTCGCGCCGGAGGGGTTCATCGAGCACGCGGTGTCCGAGAACGTGTACGCCGGCACGGCGATGAACCGCCGCGCCGGGTACATGTACGGTGCCGCGCTCGCGCGAGGTCCGCAGGGCGGCGTCGGCGCGGGCCTCGGTCAGACGCTGTCGATCGGTCTGGTCTCGCTCATCGCCCCGACGGACCTCGTCACGACGACGGGGCACGAGGAGGTCGTCGACGGCGTCCGCATGGTGTTCCAGATGGCACCGGGGACTGAGGCCCCTTCGGAGATGCTCATCTACCTGCCGGACTTCAAGGCGCTGTGCGCTGCCGAGGACGCGACGCACAACCTGCACAACCTGCTGACGCTGCGCGGCGCCGTCGTGCGCGACCCGAAGGCGTGGTCGAACTACCTCACCGAGACGATCGACCTGTGGGGTGACGACGTCGAGGTCGTCTTCGCTTCCCACCACTGGCCGACGTGGGGCCGCGAGCGCGTGGTGGAGTTCCTCTCCCTCCAGCGCGACCTGTACGGCTACCTGCACGACCAGACGCTGCGGCTGCTCAACAAGGGGCTCACGGGACCCGAGATCGCGGAGGAGATGGTCCTGCCGCCCGCCCTCGAGAACGCCTGGAGCACGCGCGGCTACTACGGCTCGGTGAGCCACAACGTCAAGGCGATCTACCAGCGCTACCTCGGCTGGTTCGACGGCAACCCTGCCCACCTGTGGGAGCACGTCCCCGTCGAGCGCGCCAAGCGTTACGCGAAGCTCGCCGGAGGCGTGGACGCCCTCGTTGCGAACGCCCGCGAGGCCTTCGACGCCGGCGACTACCGCTGGGCCGCGGAGGTCGCCAACCACGCCGTGTTCGCCGAGCCGGACCACGCGGACGCACGCGAGGTGCTCGCCGACACGTACGAGCAGCTCGGCTACGGCTCGGAGAACGGCACGTGGCGTGACTTCTACCTGTCGGGCGCGGCCGAGCTGCGCGACGGCCAGTTCGGCACCCCGACCGAGACGACGGCCCCCGACGTCATCGGTCAGCTCACGCCGGCGATGCTGTTCGACGCCATCGCCATCACGGTGAACGGCCCGAAGGCGTGGGACGAGAAGCTCTCGATCGACGTCGCGCTCACCGACGTCGACGAGCGTTACCGCCTCCGGCTCGCCAACGGCGTCCTCACCTACAGCGCGGCGGCGCAGAAGGGCGACGCCGACGTCACGCTCACCACGACCAAGCGTGCCCTCCCGGCCCTTGCCACCGGCCCGCTCACCGCTGAAGGGCTCGCGCAGGCGGGCATCGAGCTCTCCGGTGACGCCTCGGTCCTCGGACGGCTCGCCGCCGTGCTCGACCCCGGCGACAAGAACTTCGCGATCGTCACCCCCTGAGTCGGCCGACGCCCGCGCCGCAGCCCGAGGGGCGGTGGCGCGGGCGTCGTCGTTCCCCCGTGCGCGTCCCGGTTCGCCGCGACGAACCCGAGGCGCTGTGTCAGGGTCGTGACCACGAGGCGTGCGCCGGCGCGCGCCAGGGGCGCGGCGTGACCGGAGGGCGACGGCATGGCGAACGGGCAGACGACGGGCGGCACGACGCGGGGTGCACGGGGGCGGGCCGAACGGAGGTCGAGGAGACTCCGCCGCGCCTGGGCCACCGGGGGCAGCGTCCTCCTGGCACTGCCGCTCGCGCTCGTGCCCGCGCTGCCGGCGGCGGCCGCGGACTGGCAGATCAACAAGACGGAGATCAGCACGGGCCCGTACCAGCCCGGCCAGAACGTCCAGTGGGCCGTCACCATCTCGTGCTCGGACCCCAACGCCGACCCGTGCGCGCCGGTGTCGATGACCGACCCGCTGCCCGAGAACCTCGAGCTCGTCAGCGCGGTGATCCAGAGCGCCGGAGCGGGGACCGGGAACCCGGCCGTGGACGCGAACACCGACACCGACACCGTCACGTTCACCGCGGACAACGTGAACAACGGCCAGCAGGCGCAGGTCCTCATCACGGCGCAGGTGCCCGCGGACATCCCGTACAGCGAGAACGGCGCGACGTACACGAACACCGCGACCGTCGTCTCCGACAACGCGCCGGCGCAGTCGGCGTCCGACACGGTCGACATCGTCGTCCCGCTCGTCCTCGACTCGGAGACGACCAAGACGATCGAGCCGCCCGGCGCCATCGCGAGCCCAGGGACGCCGGCGACGATGACCATCGGCGGCACCAACACGTCGAACGACGCGGTGGACTCCCTCGTCCTCACCGAGCCGACGCCGGGCACGGACCCGAACCCGTTCACCTACCTCGCCTTCACGGGCTGGGGCGACGTGTCGTGGCCCGAGGGCGCGACGTCGGCGGACGTGACGTTCACGTGCGCCGACGGGTCGACGCCGTCGGGTACCAGCACGACGCCGAACACGCTGCCCGACCCGCCCGCCGACTGCGTGGTCGAGGGCTTCACGGTGCAGTTCGACGGCGCGATCGCGATCGACGCCTCGGCGAGCATCCCGTTCGACGTCGAGCAGACCGACGCCGTCACCGAGATCACCGAACCGACCACGATCACCAACACCACGTCGTCGAACGTGATCCACGGGGAAGAGCAGACGGACCCGGTGGATGCGAGCGACACCTACGTCGTCACGCCGCCGAACAACTCGGTCACGCCGACCAAGAGCTTCGACCCGGCCGTCGTGTCCGCGGGCGACCCGACCACGGTGACGATCGGGGCGACGAACGACGGCGACCCGACGACGTCCCTGACGATCACCGAGCCGTCGCCGGGCACGCCCAGCCCGTTCGAGGGCGACGACCCGCTGACGTTCACGGGCTGGGGCACGGCCGACGACCCCGGCGTCGTCCAGTGGCCGGCGAACGCCGACGCCGCGAGCGTCACCTACACGTGCTCCGACGGCTCGCCGGTGACGCTCGAGGCCGAGGCGGTGAACACCCTGCCCGATCCTCCGGCCGGCTGTGACGTCGTGGGGTTCTCCGTGGAGTTCACGGGGGCCATCGTCACCGGCGCGGAGGCGTCGATCCCGTTCCAGGCGGACACCGACCCGGACCAGGGAGAGGAGGACGTCACCCACCCGAACCAGATCACGGCGACGATCCCCAACGACTCGGGGACGGCCGACGCGTCGCTCGTCACGCTGACCGACCGGCTCGCGACCGTGACGACGAAGTCGATCTCGCCGTCCACCATCCCGGCGCTGCCGGGGCAGAGCGTCATCGTGCAGCTGCCCACCCAGCTGCTGCCGTTCGGCCCGGACGGTTCGACCACGGACGCCAACGACGTCGTCGTCCAGGACCCGACGGACCCGAGCGACCCCGAGGCGTTCTGGGACGACTTCGAGGCGACGAGCGTGCGGTCGACGGACGTGCCGGCCGGCGCGACGCTGACGATCAGCTACTGGGACGGTAGCGAGTGGGTCACCGACCCCGACTGCGGCACGTTCACCGGCGCGACCACCGTCAACTGCGACCTGCCGGACGGGGCCCAGGGTGTCCAGTTCGCCTACCACTCGGACGGCGGCTTCCCGCCCGGGACGAGCTTCCAGCCGAACTTCACCGCGGCCTACACCGGCCCGGAGGACGCCGACGACCCGATCGCGAACTGCGGCGCCTCCAGCGCCTCGTCGGGCTCGGTCGCGCCGACCGACCCGGCGGAGGGCTGCGCCACCGTGGACCCGTTCCCGGTGCCGACCGACCCGGGCGACCTGGACTTCATCGCGAAGGACTTCCTGGCACCGGAGGGGCAGACGGGCCAGCCCTACACGGTGCGGGCTCGGACGCAGGACGAGATCACCGCGCAGATCACGTGGTCGACCAACGGGTTCGAGGGCGTGGACCCGATGGTGATCAGCGACATCGCCGACCCGGTCGCCGCGGGCGATCCGGCGATCGAGGGGTCGTTCTACGACGCGTTCGACCTGGTCCGGGTGGAGGCCATCGACCCCTCCGTGGACCCGCTCATGGTCTACGACGCGGTCACCGGCGTCGACCTGTTCATCGACGGGGGGTGGGTCGACGCCGAGAACGACCCGTGCAGCGTCGCCGCGCCGTGCAACACGTCGTTCCCGGGGTACACGCTGACGGACGACGAGCGCGCGAACGCCACCTCGGTGCGGCTCACCTACACGGAGTCCCCGACGCGCGAAGAGTTCCCGGCGGACCCGACGCAGCCCGCGGCCGGATCGGGCGTGGCGCGCTCGACACAGGCGGACGGCCGCCACCTCGACCTCACGTTCCGGCTCCGTGACGACCGCCGCAGCGGCGGACCGGCCCTCGGCAGCACCAACGGCACGGTATACAACCGGGGGGAGGACAACCCCGGTCTCGTGAACGACACCGCGCGCGGCACGGCCACGTTCCAAGGCACGGAGCGCACCGACACCGACGACGACGACGTGCTGATCATCGACACGCCGATCAACGTGGGGATCGTCAAGGACTGGACCGGCGGACCGCTCTCGGTCCCTCCGGACGGCACTCCCGACGACGCCTACCCGTCCACGCACGCGGTGATCACGGCGACCAACAGCTCCGCCGCCCGGGTGGACACGTTGCGGATCACGGAGCCGTCGTCCGCCAACCCGGACGGCGTCCTCGATCCCGTCACCGACCCCGGGACGTCGCCCTTCGACGCGTTCACCCTCACCGCCGTCGACATCACGCCGCCGAGCGGCACCGAGACGACGACGGTCGTCCTCACGAGGTGGGACGGGGCGGCGACGAGCACGGACACCTACGACGAGGCGGGTGCCGAGGGCCTCTCGGCGGCGGACCTGGCGGACGTGACCGGCATCGACGTCTCGTTCGACGGCAGGGTGGACTCCGAGGCGACCGGCACCCTCGACCTCACGCTCCTCCTGCGCGAGTTCGACCGGTACGACACCTCGGCGCGGATCACCGTCGCCGACTACTCGCCGGTGCCCAACAGCGCCGGCGCGGAGGTCGTCGATCCCGGCGGGACGACCGCGGACGTCCCGCAGGCGTGGGACACCGCCGACATGGAGCTGCAGGACGCCGCGATCTCCCTGGTGCAGACCAAGTCGTTCGACCCCGCCACGATCGTCGAGCCGGGTTCGGACGCCGAGGAGAACCCGACCTCGACGCTGACCATCACCGGCCAGCCGACGGGCCCGTCGCGTGCGGTCGAGATGGTGCTCACCGACGTGGACGGCAGCTTCTGGAACCAGTACGACCTGGTCGGGTTCGACGCGTCGGTCCTGACCGCGCCGATCGACCAGGTGCAGGTCGACGCCTGCGTGGGCGGCACCTACGACGAGGCGAGCGACGCGTTCGCCGACTGCACGTGGAACGACGGGGAGCCGTCGGCGACCTTCGCCCTCCCGGACGGCGTCACCGACCCGTCGACGGTCACCGGTCTGCGGTTCACGTTCACGCGGGCGGACGGCGCGATCTGGGAGAACCCGGCCAACCCGGTCCAGGCGGTGAACCTCGAGATCCAGGTACGCGACACGTTGCGCTCCGACCCAGGCACCCCGGTGCCGAGCGACCTCGCGCAGAACGACCCTGCGCCGGGCGAGACCGCGCCGGGCCTCGCGACCAACGACGTGACGTCGACGGTGACGGGCGCCGACCTCGTCTTCAACCCGGACGACCCGGAGAACCCGATCCCGGTGAGCGCCGACGCCGACGCGCAGGCGGTCGTCACCTACCAGCACACCGAGAACGGCGTGCAGATCGTCAAGGACTTCGCGGGCGTGCCGTCGGGCGGCACCCAGGAGCCCAACGCGGTGATCCCCATGAACATCACGGTGACGAACACGGGGAACCGGCCGATCGTCGACCCGGTGATCGTGGACGACCCGATGCCGAGCGACCCCGACGGGCCGCAGCTGCGGCTGGCCGACGTGGACGAGCCGTTCGGCTACGCGCTCACGGAGCCGGAGGACCGTGACCCCGCGCTGCCGCCGCCGCCGGGCCGACCCAACGGACCGCAGATGCCCACCGACCCGGACGACGTCACGGTGGATCAGGACGGCAACCTGTTCGGTCTGACGTTCACGTTCCCCGAGGGGACGGTGCTCGAGGTCGGGCAGGTGTACACCATCACCGTCCAGGTGCAGTTCCGCGTGGGGCTGGCGGCGAACACCGTCGTGAACAACACCGCCGGTGTCACCGGCGACAGGCCGTGGGACAGCTGTGTGAGCCGGCTCGACGACGAGACCGGGCAGTGCCAGGCGGACGCCGACGTCACCCCGATCCCGTCGGCGGTGCTCTCGGAGTCGAAGTACGTCAAGGCGACGGCCGACGACGAGCTCGACGTGATCGTCGACCCCGCCGCGCCGAACCCGCCCGCGGAGTGCCTGCCGCTCGGCGCCGACGGCTTCTACGCCTACCCCTGCACACCCGTGATCGCCCCGGGGCACAACGAGACCTGGCGTATCCGTGTGGACAACGTCGGCAACCTGCCGATCGACACGGTCGTCGTCTACGACCGGCTCCCGCGGCCTGGCGACACCGCGTCCGACCCCCGGTCGAGCTCCGAGCGCGGGTCGCAGTGGGAGCCGATCCTCGACCCTGCGACCCCGCCGCAGCTCGTCAACGCTCCGCAGGGCAGCACGACGACGTTCTACTACACCCTCGTCGACGACTACTGCGCGGACGACCTGGCGTCCCCGATCGACGAGCCGACGTGCTCCGACGACCCGGCGGCAGGGGGCTGGGCGCAGCTCACGGCTGACACCAGCGACGAGACGTACGCGCAGATCACCGCACTCAAGGCCGTCGTCGAGATGGACCCGGACTTCCCGTTCCAGCCGGGCCAGTTCATCGCCCTCGACGGCACGACGACCACGCCCGCCGAGGTGCCCGACGCCGGGCCGCGCTCCATCGCCTGGAACTCGGCCGCCGCGAACGGCGTCGGGGTGACGCCGAGCGGCACCCGGTTCAACATGGTCTCCACCGAGGGCACGAAGGTCGGCGTCGCGACGGCGGCGGGCTCGCTCCAGGTGAACAAGGCTGTCGCGGGCGACGCGGCCGAGTACGCTCCCGACTCGTTCGCCATGACGGTCGAGTGCACGTCCGCCGTGGGGACGTGGGTGGAGACGGTGCTGGACCCGATCCCGATCACCGTGACGCCGGGCACCCCGACGGTCGTGCCGGACCTCCCGTACGGGGCGGTGTGCACGGTCACGGAGGACGGCAGCGACGGGCAGACGCGCCTCGTCCTGGCCCCGCAGACGGTGACGATCGACAGCGAGGACCCGGAGGCGCCGGTCGTCATCGAGGCCGTGAACTGGTACGACTGGGCCAGCCTCGTCATCGACAAGGAGGTCGTCACCGCCGCGGTCGACCAGGACGGCACACCGGTGCCTTTCGGCCCGTTCGAGGTGACGGTCGAGTGCACGTTCCTGGGCGAGCCCGTCTACGCCGCGGGCTACGGCCCCGACGACCCGATGGTGCTCACGATCGAGGACGGCGAGACCGTCGAGCTCGACGAGCTGCCCGTCGGCTCGCAGTGCACCGTCACCGAGACCGGGACGGGGAACGCGTCGTCGGTGACGATCACCGTCGACCAGGGCCTGCCGGGGCACCCCGTGACCACCGACGGCCCGGCGACGGAGCTCGGGCTCGTCGGGGACGTGGCCGGCCTGAGCACCAACGACGTCACGCTGACCAACACCTACGACGTGGGCGCGATCGGCCTGCAGAAGGTCGTGGACGGCGCGGGCGGGCCCGCATACGGGCAGGGCCCGTTCACGATCACCGTCGTGTGCACGTACGACGACGACGGCGACGGGCCGGGCGAGCCGCGCACGGTCTACGACAGCCAGGTCGTGCTCGGCGGCCCAGGGCCGTTGGGCGCGCAGATCGCGAACCTGCCGACGGGCGCGGTCTGCGACGTCGAGGAGGTCGACGACGCCGGCGCCACGGGGTCCGTCGTCGTCCCCGAGACCATCACGGTCGGCAGCGGCGACGTCGCGAGCGTCGTCATCACCAACACGTTCGACGTCGGCTCGATCCAGGTCGACAAGGAGCTCGCCGGGCTCGGCGCGCTCTACGGCCCCGGGCCGTTCGCGTTCACGCTCGAGTGCGTCTACGAGGACGTGGCCCTGACCATCCCGGGGGGCGCGGTCCGCGAGGTCGACGGCGGCGCGAGCGTCGTGTACGACGGCCTGCCGGTCGGCTCGGTGTGCTCGCTCACCGAGTCGGACGACTTCGGTGCCTCGTCGACGCAGATCACGGTCGACGGCGGTGAGCCCGTCGACGGCACGAGCGTCGAGGGCATCGTCGTCCCGCCCGCAGACGGCGGCGAGCCCACGACCGTGACCGTCGCCGTGGAGAACACGTTCACCACGGCACCGCTCGTCGTGCGGAAGGTCGTCGACGGTGACGCCGCGGGCTTCGCGCCTCCGATGCCGGACCTGCCGCCGCTGCCCGAGGTGCCCGACGGCCCCGTCGACCCGGAGACGCTGCTGGAGCTCCTGGAGCAGCTCGAGGAGTACCTGGCGGCGGTACCGTTCGACGAGCTCCCCTACGCGGTGACGTTGGAGTGCACGACGTCCCAGGGCGCGCCGGTGACCTTCATCCCTGGCGGCCCCGACCGGCGGTTCGGGCCCGGGTTCCCCGCGCTCTACTTCGGGCTCCAGGACGGCGACACCTGCACCGTCACGGAGACGGAGACCGGCGGCGCGACCGGGGTGGCCTACGCGCCGAACCCGGTGGTCGTCACGGGGACGTCGAGCGCTCTCGACCCGGTCGAGGCGGTCGTGACCAACACCTACGACGCCGGGTCGCTCGAGGTCGAGAAGGTCGTGGCCGGCGACGGCGCCGAGG
The DNA here is from genome assembly GCF_001019615.1 of Cellulosimicrobium funkei. Classification (GTDB taxonomy): domain Bacteria; phylum Actinomycetota; class Actinomycetes; order Actinomycetales; family Cellulomonadaceae; genus Cellulosimicrobium; species Cellulosimicrobium cellulans_E. The sequence continues at coordinate 44,109 of NZ_JNBQ01000003.1, forward strand.
CGTTCGGCTCCGGGCCGTTCACCGTGAGCGCCGCCTGCACGTTCCTGGGCGAGGCCATCGAGGTGCCTGGTGGCGCCGAGCGCACGATCTCCGGGGGCGAGGTCGCCGTCTACGACGGCCTGCCCGTCGGCGCGGAGTGCGTCGTCACGGAGACGGCGACGGGCGGGGCCGCCTCGACGACGATCTCCGCGTCGGTCGAGGGCGGCGAGCCCGGTGCGGCCACCATCGGTCCTGACCCCGCCCAGGTGACGGTGACGAACACGTTCGACGTCGGGCAGGTCGTCGTGACGAAGAGGCTCGCCGGGCCGGGCGCGTCGCAGCACCGCGGCGACGAGTTCGTCGTCACGCTCGCGTGCACGTGGGACGTCGACGGCGTCACGACGGACGTCGTGGTCCCGGGCGGCGCCGAACGCACGCTCTCGGCCGACGACGACTGGACCGCCGTCTACGAGCTGGTCCCGCAGGGGGCCGAGTGCACGCTCGCCGAGACCGACGCGGGCGACGCCGAGGCCGTGACGCTCGCCGTCGCGGGGACCGACGTGACCGTCGACCCTGACGACACGACGCCGACGTCCGACGCGTTCACCGTCCCGACGGGCGACGGCGCCGAGGTCGACGCGACCGTGACCAACGCGTTCCGCGCCACCGGCGGGGGCAGCCTCCCGCCGACCGGTGCGAGCGTCGGGGCGGTCGCGGTGCTCGCGATCCTGCTCACGGGTACCGGTGCGCTGCTGGCCGACGCCCGGCGGCGCGGATCACGGACCGCGGGCCGCGCCTGACCCGTCCCCTGGTCAGGCCGCGCCTGCGGTTGCGGAACCTGACCAGGGGCGGGACCGTTACCGCATGATCCGCTTCCTGCTGAGCTTTGCGATCAACGTGGTCCTCGCCGCCGTGGGCCTCCTCGTCGCCTCGGCCCTGTTCGACGGCGTCACCGTGCACGCCTCGGGCTTCGTCGTCGCCGTGCTGATCTTCGCGGTGGCGCAGGCGATCCTCGCGCCGTTCGTGTTCAACGTGGCGCGCAAGTACGCCTCGGCGATCCTGGGCGGGATCGGCCTCGTGTCGACGTTCCTGGCCCTGTGGGTCGCGACGCTCATCGGGGACGGGCTCGAGATCTCGGGCGCGTCCACGTGGATCGGCGTCACGGTCGTCGTCTGGCTGATCGGCGCGCTCGGCGGGTGGTTCCTCGGCTGGCTCGTGCTCACGCGCTGGTGGGACCGCCGCCAGGAGCAGAAGCGGATCCGCGAGGCCACGGCCAAGGGCTGATCACGACGGCCGGCCCGGACGGGTCGAGGGCCGGCCGTCCGTGCTACCGCAGCAGCGCGTCGACGTGCTCGACGCTGTCGGGGCCGCCCCGCACGCCCTCGTGCACGACGAGCCGGGCGAGCTCGCGTAGCGGCACGTTGCGGTTGTTGGACGCGCGCTTGAGGCGGGCGAACGCCTCGTCGGGGTGCACGCCGTAGGCGGCGACGACGACGCCCTTGGCCTGCTCGATCGTCCCGCGGGTCTCCGCGGCGGCGGCGATGTCGTGCCGTGCGCGCTCCTGCGCGTTGTCGGTGACGGTCCGCGTCACGTCCACGAAGTACCCGACGAGCTCGGTGACCTCGCCCGTCTCGCGGTCGCGTCGGCCCTGGCCGACGACGACGAGGAAGCGTTCGCCGCCGTGGGCGTCCATGATCCGGTGCACGCTCGAGAACGGCTCGCCGGAGAGTCGTGCCTCGTCGAGGACCTGCCGGACCCGCTCGCGGTCGTCCGGGTGCTTGTGGGCGAGCACGAGGGTGGTCGTCGGCACGACGTCGCCGGGTTCGAAGCCGTGCAGGCGGTACGTCTCGGGCGACCACCACCACACGCCGGTGCTCAGGTCCAGGCGGTACTGGCCGATCTGCTGGTGCGCGCCGCGCGCGAGGGCTTGCTCGATGGCATGGTCGTCCACGGACATTCTGGCCTCCGGATCTCCGGTGGATGAGGAGCCAGGTCCAGACTCGACCCTCTGACCGTACTCCACTTCTCCCCCGGGGAGTGCCGGACGTACCCCGCGGAGCCTTCCGCCTCCGCGTGGAGGCGGAAGGCGGTCTGCTCGGGACTACGGCGTGACGATGGCGAAGTTCGGGTCGAACTCGTCCAGGACCGACGCGTAGACGTCCAGCACGGACGCGTCGCCGTCGAGGGTCACCGTGCCCGCCGCGGAGAGCCGGGACGCTGCGGCGGGCTCGAGGAGCACGGCGGCGGCCAGCGTCTTGGGCGCGCGCACGGTGAGCGGCGCCTGGTCCGTCGCACCGGGCCGGGCATGGAGCACGCCGTTGCGGACCCAGACGGTCCAGGTCTCGTCGCGGTCGGTGAAGTCGACGTCGAACCGCACGTCCACCTCGGCGGCCTTCTCCCCGACGACGTGCACGGCAGCGTAGTCGAAGAGGATGTCGATCGGCATGGCGGCGACCGTGTCCGGGCTGGCCGTGCTGAACCGCGCCGGCAGGATGCCGTCGCGCAGCTCGCGCGCCGCGGTGAGGAAGATCCCGCGCCACTGCGGACCCTCGGCCTGGTAGCCCATCTGCTCGTAGGCGTCGGCCTGGAGGCCCTTGGCCTCGGTGTCGTCGGGGTCCGCGAACACGAGGTGGTGCAGCACCTGGACCGCCCAGCGGTAGTCGCCCGCCTCGACCGCGCGACGACCCGCCGCGAGGATCGCGTCGCGCCCGAACGCGTCGACGTAGCGCTTCGCGGTGTCGACGGGCGTGTGCGGGTGCAGGGAGACGGGGTCGCCGTCCCACGTGCCGAGCTCCTTGGTGAAGACGGCGCGCACGTCGTGGTGCAGCGTGCCGTGGTACCCGCGGTTGAACCACCTGCGGCCGAGCACGTCGGGCAGCGCGACGACCTCGGCGGCCTCGAGCGGCGTGTACCCCTTGTTGGCCAGCCGCAGGGCCTGGTCGTGGATGTACTTGTAGGTGTCGCGCTGCGACTCCAGGAACGCGACGACCTCGGCGTTGCCCCACACCGGCCACGTGTGCGGCCCGTAGTGCACCTCGACCTGGTCACCCCAGCGCACGAGCGTCTCGTCGAGGTAGCGCGCGAAGTTGCGGGCGTCGCGCGTGCGGGCGCCGCGCAGCGTCTGGATGTTGTGCAGCGAGTGGTTGGCGTTCTCCGCGCACGTCAGGGCCTTGAGCTCCGGGATCCAGATGTGCATCTCCTCCGGCGCCTCCGTGTCCGGGGCGTAGAGGAACTCGAAGGTGAGGCCCGCGATCGTGCGGGTCTGCCCGGTCTCGGTGATCGGGTCGGTCGGGGAGATGTAGGAGACCGTGGGCCCGTCCGCGGTCCCGATGCCGATCCCGCTCGTGACGGTCTGGTGCGTCCCGTGGCCCAGGAGGCTGCCGAAGGCGTACCCGGCGCGCCGGCTCATGGCGTTCCCCGCGACGACGTTCTCGCCGATCGCGTACTTGTCGAAGCTCGCGATCGTCCCGGGTGCGATGATCGGGATCTTTCCGGAGGCGACGTCCGCCTCGTCCACGAGGCCCTTGACCCCGCCGTAGTGGTCGATGTGCGTGTGCGTGTAGATCACCGCGACCACGGGCTTGTCCGTGACGTGCTCGCGCAGCAGGGCCAGCGCCTGCCGCGCGGCCTCGACCGACGACGAGCAGTCGACCACCACGACGCCGTCGTCACCCTCGACGAAGGTGACGTCCGCGATGTCGGTGTTGCGCACCTGGTACAGCCCGTCCACGACCCGGTACAGGCCGGCGTCCCGGATCACCTGGGACTGGCGCCAGAGGCTCGGCTCGACCGTGTCGGGGTTCGGGGCGTGGTCGTCGTCGAGGAACGCGAACGCGTCGAGGTCCAGGCTCACCGTCCCGTCGTCGAGGACGACCTTCCCCCCGGGGATGTCCGCGATCTTTCCCCGTCGCGACGTCTCGAAGTCCTCCACGTCGTCGAGCGCGTACCGTTCCCGCGCGTCGCGGTTGGCGGTCGCGGTCACGGGGGTGGCGTCCTTCGGGGTGTACGACATCGGTCCTCCAACCGTCGGGGGTGATCAGGACGACGCCGCACGACCGTGCGGCAGCATCACGCTCCCGCAGTGTTCGGGGCATCGCAACAGGTGGATCAGCCTCCCGCGTCGTCGCGCGGGGCACGCGCCCACCGCTCGGCGGAGGCCACCGCGTCGTCCAGCCCGCCCATGACCTCCGGGGTCGCGTCGACGACGGCGTCCTCGCCGAGCTCGGCCACGGTGCCCGTCCGTTCGAGGAGCTGGCGCATCGCCGGGGTGACGCCGACGAGGACGAGACGGTTCCCCTGTGCGGCGAGGCGTCTCGCGGTCCGGTGCAGGAGCTCCATGACGGCGGAGGAGGGGATGTCCGGCAGCGTCCGCAGCACCAGGACGAGGACGGCGCGCTCGGCGCCGCTGCCGTCGGGGAACTGGCCCTCGATCCGGGGGAGCGCTGCGAAGAAGGACGTCCCCGAGAAGTCGAGGACCGTGACCTCGCCGGAGCGCAGCCGGGTCGGGAGCTCCCGCGAGGTGCGCCAGCGACCGTCCGGCGCGCGCGTCAGGAGGACGAGGCGCGACTGCCGCGCTGCCTGGACGCAGTACAGGAGGAGGGACAGGACGGCGCCCACGACGATCGCCTGCTGGAGCGGGACCTGCGTCGTCGCGAAGAACGTGACGACCATGGCGAGCGACGAGAGGGGCGACGTCCGCAGCACGAGGAGGATCTCCCGCCGCTTCCCCCAGACGAGCTCGCCTCCCACCACGAGGATGAGCCCGCCGATCACCGGCATCGGGATCAGCTCGGCCAGGCCGCCGAGCAGGAGCACGACGAGTGCGAGGAAGACCCCGCTGACCACGCCGGCCCAGCGCGTCCGTGCCCCCGCCTCGGCCGCGACGCCCGTCCGGGACATCGAGCCGCCGCTCGGCAGGGCCTGGAAGAGGCCTCCGGCCACGTTCGCCCACCCCTGCGAGCGGAAGTCGGCGTTCGTGTCCGACCGGGAGCCGTCGGGGTTGGGCATCGAGGGCGCGATGGACGCGGCCTGCGCCAGGCCGACGAGCGCGACGGCGACCGCGCCGCCGACGAGGGCGGGCGCCGCGGACACGTCGGGGAGCGACAGGCCGGGGAGCGCGGACGGGATGGAGGCGATGTCGGCGACCTGGCGCACGTCGATCCCCGCCGTGACCACGACGACGGTGACGGCGACCATCGCGACGAGGAGCGCGACGGGGACGAGGCGCCGGACCGACCGGGCCACGGCCCAGACGAGGATCGTCCCGGCCGCGACGAGCGTGGAGGCGAGGTCCCACGACGTGACGTGGACGAGCCAGTCGCCGAGCTGGTAGAGCCGGTTGTGGCCCTGCGGGTCGTAGCCCGTCGCGTCCTCGAGGACGCCCGTGATGATCTGGAGGGCGATCCCGGTGGAGAAGCCCACCATGACGGCGTTGGAGACGAAGCTCATGACGGCGCCGAGGCGCAGCGCGCCGAGCACCAGCATGACGAGGCCGACCATGATCGTGAGGGTCGCGACGTTGGCGGGGTCCGTGGGGTCCAGGCCGGCGGCCGCGAGGACGCTCTGGGAGGTGAGCGCGATCGCGCTCGTGAGCGTCGTGATCATGAGGACCGTCCGCGCGGTCAGCGACCCGACGATCGCGGGTGCGACACCGGCGTAGAGCCCGGCGACCGGGTTGAAGCCGGCGATCGAGGCGTAGGCCATGCCCTCCGGGATGGAGAACAGGCCTGTGACCATGCCGGAGACGACGTCCGAGCGCGTCGGTCGCCCGGCGCGCCGCAGCCGACCCGACCGCCCGGCCTGCCCGCCCCGCCCGGCCCGCCCGTGGAGGCGGCCGTCGTCGGTGCCCGCGCCTCCGGCGTCGGTGGGTGCGTCGGCGTCGGTCACGCTCAGCGCTCCGCGGGGCCGGCCGGACCGGTCGGGGTGGGCACCGGAGCGAGCGCGCCGAACTCGGGCCTGCCGTCGGGGACCGTGACGCGCAACGGGGGCATCGAGCGGACGACGAGCCACAGCGGGAGGACGGCCACGCACAGCACCGGGAGCAGGTGGACGTCGCCGACGGTCACGGCCGCCATGAACAGGGCGAGCCAGCCGTCGCGGGCCACCACCAGGACGGCTCCCAGCACGCCGGCGGAGACGGCGACCGCGGGTGGCACCGCGGGGACGAGCCCGGAGGCCGAGAGCCCCAGGGCCACGCCGACGAAGACCGCCGGGAAGATGCGGCCCCCGCGGAAGCCGGCGCCCGCGGCGACGACGAGCGCGACGAGCTTGACGACGGCCATGAGGAGGATTGCGTACCAGGCGAGGGTGTCGGCCTCGTCGGCGAGCTCCTTCATCTCCTCGAGGCCCTTGAAGAGCGTGAGCGGCCCGCCCAGGACACCGAGCAGGCCCAGCACGAGCCCGCCGATCCCGAGCGCGAGCACCGGGCTGCGGAAGCGGTGGAACAGGGTGTGCACGGGGGTGAACGCGAGCACCGCGAGGAGCGTGACCAGAGCCGCGACGGTGGCGATCACCGCGGTGCTCAGGACGTCTCCGAGGGCGGGGCCCGGGTAGTCCGGGAGGGAGACCGCGAACGTCGGGGCGCCGAACGCGGTCATGGTGACGGCGCCCGCCCCGGCGGCCCCCAGGGGGGCGAACAGCCGGTCGAACAGCGGGGCGCTCCGGTCCCCGCGCTCCGCGAAGCTCTCGGTGAGCACGAGCGCGGCGGCGACCGGCGTCGCGAACATCGCGCCGATGGTGCCGGCCATCGCGAGCCCCACCGCCCCCGTGACCGGGACGCCGAACCGCGGCCGGCACAGGAACCACGCGGCGAGCGCGACGTTGAGGGCGATGATCGGGTTCTCGGGACCGAGGCTCACCCCTCCGGCGAGGCCCAGGACGAGCGCGAGCGCGAGGCCCGGCAGGGCCCGGAGCGGGAGCGGGGCGGAGACGAGCTCCGTGGTGGCCGGGTCGACGCCGGCGTGCCCCGGTGCCCAGCGGACGGTGGCGCCCACGAGCACGCCGGTGAGGGTGAGCACGAGGACCGTCCACCAGGTGCGCGTCGTCGTGACCCCCCAGGCCTCGGGCAGCCGGTCCCACACCAGGTGCTGGATCCAGCCGGCGAGCTCCGAGAGCGCGAGGAGCGTGAGCGCGCTGACGACCCCGACGACGAGTGCCGGGACCACGGACCGCAGGAGGCGCCTCGTCGTGAGGGCGGTAGCCGGCGCGTCGGACACACGGGAAGAGAACCACGGTGGGGCCGGGGCTGCATCCGGAGCCCCGGCGCCCGCGGGGCGTCGATCGGGGCCGGATGCTCGACGCGCGCAACCCGGCACCCGGGGATACGTTCGACGCGTCCCGGGGCGCAGCGTCGCGCTCCCGCCGAACGTACGAACCGGAACGAGAGGTCTGACGTGGCAACGCTCACCGTGTGGAAGTTCGACACCCCCGAGGGCGCGCAGCGCGCTGAGGACGCGCTGCTCGCGCTCCAGAAGCAGGAGCTCATCCAGGTCCAGGACGCGGCGATCGTGTCCTGGGAGGAGGGCAAGAAGAAGCCGAAGACGCGGCAGGGCACCAGCACGACGGCGGTCGGGGCGCTCGGCGGCACGTTCTGGGGCCTGCTGTTCGGCCTCCTCTTCTTCGTCCCGCTGCTCGGCGCGGCCATCGGCGCGGCGTCCGGCGCGATCGCCGGTGCCCTGACCGACGTCGGCATCGACGACGACTTCATCGACTCCGTGCGCAGCAAGGTCACGCCGGGCACGTCGGCGCTGTTCGCGCTGACGTCGGGCGCCGTGATCGACCGCGTGCACGAGGCGCTCCAGGCCGAGGGCATCCACGGCGAGCTCATCCAGACGAACCTCTCCGCGGACGAGGAGGCCAAGCTCCGCGCGGCCTTCGACGAGAACGCCTGAGCGGTCCTCCCGGGTGAGGTGCCCGACGGCGGTGCGCACCGCTGTCGGGCACCTCACCCGCTCGTACGCCCCGGCACCGGTGCCGTAGTCCGCGCAGTCCCTCCCGTCCCGTCCCGGGGCCGGACCACGAAGGAGGCCGCCCATGGGTGCGGCGATCGGTCAGTCCCTCCCCGTCGCGGTGGGTGTGCTCATCAGCCCCCTGCCGATCGTCGCGGTCGTGCTCATGCTCGTGAGCGGGCGGGCGAAGACGAACGCCTTCGCGTTCCTCGTCGGGTGGTTCGTCGCGGTCGGGGCGGTGACGCTGCTCGTCGCGACGCTGGCCGGGGCCGCCACGCCCGACGACGAGGGCCCGCCGCTGTGGGCGGCGATCCTCAAGATCGTCCTGGGCGTCCTGCTGCTCCTCCTCGCGGTCAAGCAGTGGCGCGGCCGTCCGCGCGCCGGGGTCGAGCCGCCGGCGCCGAAGTGGATGGCCGCGATCGACGCGTTCACGCCCGTGAAGGCCGCGGGGCTCGCGGTCCTGCTCGGCGCGGTCAACCCGAAGAACCTGCTCCTGGTCGTCTCGGGCGGGGCGGCGATCGCGTCGGCCGCCCCCGCGGACACGAACGCCCAGGTGGTCGCGTCCGTCGTGTTCGCGCTCGTCGCGAGCGTCGGCGTCGCGACGCCGGTCTTCATCTACCTGTTCATGGGGTCCCGCGCCGCCACGATGCTCGACGAGCTCAAGGCGTGGATGATCCACAACAACGCGGTCATCATGGCCGTCCTGCTGCTCGTCATCGGCGCCAAGATGCTCGGCGACGGCGTCGCGGCGCTCTGACCGCGTCCCGTCGAGCGGCGGCCGGATCGACCGACGTTCCTCGTCCCCACGACGTGTCGACCGCGGAGGACCGCGCGGGAGGCCCGTCTCAGTCGATGCCCTCGGCCCGCCGCTCGTCGACCGTGCGCTCGGCCTCCAGGGCGGCCTCGCGGTTCTTGCGACGGCGCCGGGCGGTGCCGCCGTCGCCGTCCCTCCGCTTGCCCCGGCCGTGCGGATGGTGTCCCTCGGAGCCGGGGTCGTGCAGCATGTGCGACTCGATGAGCTCGTGCCGCTGGAGGTACGTGTTCGCGACCGCCTGGATCGTCGCGGCGATGGGTAGCGCGAGGAAGGCGCCCAGCGCACCGAACACCGCGCCGAAGGCGAGCACGACGACGAAGCTCACCGCCGGGTTCATCTCCAGCGCGCGGGCGGAGACCTTGGGGGAGAAGTAGAGGTTCTCGAGCTGCTGGTACCCGATGATGAACGCGAGGACACCGAGCGCCTGCGGCAGCCCCTGCGACGTGAGCGCGACCGCGACCGGCAGCGCGCCGCCGATGTACGTGCCGATCGTCGGGACGAACTGCGAGACGACGCCGGTGAACACCGCGAGGGGGAGCGCGTAGGGCGTCTGGATGATGACCAGGAACACGAACGTGAAGACGCTCGACAGTGCGGCGAGGACGATGCGCGAGTTGATGAAGTCGGAGACCTTGACCTGCGTGATCTCCCAGAGCCGCAGGACCTCCTCCTGGCGGTTCGGCGTGAGCCAGCGGCACACGGCCGCGCGGAACTTGGGTCCCGCCGCGAGCAGGTAGTAGGTGACGAGCATGATCGTCAGCGAGGCGAAGATCCCGCCCACGATGGTCGTGGTGACGACGAGCGCGCCCGAGGCGACGTCGTCCCCGAAGTCGTTGATGACCTGCTTGATGAGGTCGTCCGAGTCCGGGATCACCACGTCGAAGCGGTCCGCGACGAAGTCCTGGACGCTCGCGTACAGGGCCGGGAGCGACTGGACGAGCTGGACGAGCTGCTGGACGAACAGGTTCCCGAAGAGCGCGAGGACGACGAGGATCGCGACGAGCGAGCCGAGCAGGGCCACGGCAGCCGCCGCGCCTCTGCGCCAGCCGTGCCGCACGAGCCACACGACGATGGGCTCCAGGGCGAGCGCGACGAAGAACGCGATGAGGATGTTGACCCCGAGCGCCTTGAGCTGGCCCAGCGCGTACCACGCGAAGATCCCGACGAAGACCGCGACCACGGCCATCGCGAGCGCGCGCGGGACCCAGCGCGGCGGGCGGCGGGAGTCGTGCTGGACGGGGCGCGTGCCGGCGTCCGGCACGTCCGACCACGGGTCCTCGGCGGAGGTCGGCGTCGTCATGCCCCGAACCTAGCGGCGTCGGTGTGGGGCGGCCCGGCGGGCGCGCCGTCGCTTCCGGATGCCGAACCTGGTGACCGGTGCCACGATCGACGCGCACGCTCGTCCGCTCGTCTCGCTCCGGCCACGGTCGGCTCTCCAGGAGGACTCGCATGGCACGCTCGTCGCAGGTCACGGCATGGGTCGGCTGGGTCTGGTTCGCGGGGATCGTCCTCGTGACGATCGGCTTCTTCAACGCGATCAGCGGGCTGGTCGCCGTCTTCTCCCCGAACAGCCTCGTCGGCGTCACGGACGCGGGCATCGTCGTCCTCGACGTCTCGACGTGGGGCTGGATCCACCTCGTCATCGGGGTGCTCCTGATCCTCACCGGCTTCGCCCTGCTCTCGGGCAAGGGCTGGGCGCGCATGGTCGCGATCGTCCTGGTCGTCCTCAACGCGATCGCCCAGTTCACGACGCTCCAGGTGACCCCGTGGTGGTCGCTGATCACCATCGTGCTCGACGTGTTCGTCCTGTGGGCGCTCGTGGTCCACGGCGACGAGGCCGAGCGCGCAGCGCGCTGACCCGTCCCGCGTCCCGGCTCTCGCATCCCCTCGTCCACCGCAGACTCAGGAGCACCGTCCATGGCAACGTCCACCTTCGGCCCGGTCGAGATCGTCGCGGTCGCCTTCCCGACGGACCGCATCCCCGCGGGGGTACAGGCCTCCGTCCTCGAGGTGCTCGCCGAGGGCACCGTCACGCTCCTCGACCTCGCGGTCGTCCGGCGCTCCGACGCCGGCGACGTCGAGGTCATCGAGGTGACCGACCTCGGCGACGAGCTGGAGATCACGGACGTCGAGCTCACGGGCGCCGGCCTCGCGGGCGAGGAGGATCTCGACGCCGTCGCCGCCGGGCTCGCGCCGGGCACGTCGGCCCTCGTCCTCGTCGTCGAGCACACGTGGGCCCGCGGCGTGATCGCCGCGACCAGCGCGGCCGACGGCGTCGTGCTGCTCAGCGAGCGCATCCCGGCCGAGGTCGTCAACGAGGTCGCCGACCTCGCGCTCGTCGAGGACTGAGCCGCCCGCCCACCGCTCGCCCGCCGGCGCACCCGACGCCGCCACCGAACGAGGAGAACCACATGCCCATCCGTCGCTTCGGCCGTCCCGGGCTCATCGGGACCGCCGCCCGCACCGCCGTCATCGCGGGCACCGCGTCCGCGACCGCGGGCGCCGTCCAGCGCCACCAGGCGAACCGTGCTCAGCAGTCGTGGGAGGCCCAGCAGGCCGAGGCCGCGCAGGAGCAGGCCCGCATCGAGGCGGCGGCCCAGCAGGCCGCCGCCCAGTACGCCCAGCCTGCGTCGGCCGCCCCCGCGGTGGCCCCGCAGGACGACCTGCTCGGCCAGCTCGAGCGGCTCGGTCAGCTCCACGCCTCGGGCGTGCTGAGCGACGCCGAGTTCGCCGCCGCCAAGGCCAAGCTGCTCGGCTGACAAGGAGAAGCGCCATGGCCACGTTCACCGTCTGGAAGTTCGACTCTCCCGAGGGCGCGGACACCGCGTCCCGCATCCTGCACGACTCCGCCTCGGAGCACGCGATCCGCATCATCGACACCGCCGTCGTCACCTGGCCCGAGGGCGCGGCCAAGCCGACGACGCGCCACGGCCACCAGGACGAGTGGCGCGGCACCGGCTGGGGCGCGTTCTGGGGCCTGCTGCTCGGCTCGCTCTTCTTCGCCCCCGTCCTGGGCGCGGCGGCCGGCGCCGCCATCGGCGCGTCGACGAAGGCGATGGCCGCCGTGGGGATCGACAAGGACCAGCTCGCCCGAATCCGCGAGGGCGTCACGCCGGGCTCGTCGGCGCTGTTCGTCGTGACCGAGGACGGCGACCTCGACCGCGTCGGCGAGCGGTTCCACGGCACCCACGGGAAGCTCGTCGCCACGAACCTCACGGAGGCGGAGCGGAGCACGCTCCTCGAGACGTTCGACTGACGTTCCGACCCCGCGCGCCCTCAGTCGTCGAGGCGCGCGGGGAGGCCGAACAGCGGAAACCACGAGGCCGTGTCGAGGAACGCGTTGATCGCCGTCACCCGCCCGCCCTCGGTCTCGATGACCTGGAGCGCCCACGGCTCGTGCCCGCCGCCTGCCGCTCGCCGGTACTGGCCGAACCCGATCGTGCCGTTCGCGGCCACCGGCACCATGCGCGACCCCTCGCACTCGTAGCCCGGTCCCGTCATCCAGGTGACGATGTCCGCGGTCCCCTTCATCCACAGCGGGTACGGCGGCATGGACAGCGTCGCGTCCTCGTGGAGGATCGCGACGAGCGCGTCCATGTCGTAGCGCTCGAACGCGTCGAGGTAGCGCTCGAGCAGCAGCCGCTCCTCGTCGCCGAGCCCGGCGTTCGACGCGACCGGTGCGGGCTCGGCGTCGTCCGTGAGACTCGAGCTGTCCCAGTGGGCCCGCGCCGCCATCGTCGCGCGTGCTCGCTGGAGCGCGCTGTTCACGGACGCGACGGACGTGTCGAGCAGCTCCGCGACCTCGCTGGCCTGCCAGCGCAGCACCTCGCGCAGCAGGAGCACCGCGCGCTGCTTGGGCGGCAGGAACTGGAGCGCGGCGACGAACGCGAGCCGGATGGTCTCGCGGCCCACCGCGACCTGCGCCGGGTCGCCGTCGTGCGGCAGCACCCGATCGTCCGGGACCGGCTCGACCCACGTCTCCTCGGGGAGCACCTGGCCCAGGTTCTCGACCTCCGGCGCCTGCGGTCCGCCGAGGCCCATGGGGCGCTCGCGCCGCTTGCGCGCGCCGAGCGCGTCGAAGCACACGTTCGTCGCGATGCGGTAGAGCCAGGAGCGCAGCGACGAGCGACCCTCGAACCGGTCGTACGAGCGCCACGCGCGCAGGAACGCCTCCTGCACGGCGTCCTCCGCCTCGAACGAGGAACCGAGCATGCGGTAGCAGTACCCCGTGAGCTCCCGCCGGTGGCCGGCGAGGACCGCGTCGAGGTCGTCGCGCGCGGGCAGGGGAGCGGGGGCGGTCGCGGCGGGTTCCGGGCGGAGGCTCGTGGGGGTGGCGAGGTCGGTCATGGTGCTGCCTCTCAGGACTCGATGGTCTCGACGTTCGCGAGGGGTGCCTGCGGGTGGACGCGAGATGCTGCGATCACGCGCACGGGACCAGGGGAGTGGTCCATCTCACACACGCTACCGCTGCCCTCCGACACGGCACAGGGGAGGGAGATCAGTCGTCGAGGTCGAGCTCGAACCACACGGTCTTGCCCGGGGCGCCGTCGAGGGCGTCGACGCCCCAGCGCGACGCGCAGCGCTCGAGGAACTGCACGCCCCGGCCGCCCGTCTCGTCCGGGCGGGGGGAGCGGAGCCGGGGGAGCACGGCCGAGCCGTCCCGCACCGCGACGCGCAGGACGCGGTGCCCCACCTCCAGCTCGGCCTCGACCGGGGCCGCGCCGTGCTGCACCGCGTTGGTCAGCACCTCGCTCGTGAGGAGCATGGCGATGCGGCGGACCGACGGGGCGACGTCGCAGCTCTCGAGGACGTCGTCCACCCAGCGGCGGGCGGGTCCGATCGCCGACGACACGTGCTCGACCTGCCGCGTCAGGACCGACGGCCGACCCGGGCCGGGTGGGCGCGCGACCGTGTGTCGCACGCGCAGCGCGAGGAGGGCGACGTCGTCGCGCTGGTCGGACACGAGCCGGCGCACGAGCGCGTCGGGGAGCGCGGACGTCGTGGTGGCCGTGTGCTCGGCGAGGGCGGCACGCACGGCGGCGAGCCGCTCCGCGTACGAGGTGCCGCGCCGCTCGACGAGGCCGTCGGTGTAGAGGAGGAGCGTGTCGCCGTGCGCGAGGTGGGCGCGGTGGTCGTGCCGCGTGGTCCCCGGCAGCACGCCGAGCATGAGGTCGGCGGGCGCGTCGAGGGTCTCCACGCTGCCGTCGGCGCGCAGCACGAGCGGAGCGGGGTGCCCGGCGTTGGACCACGTGACCTCGAACCCGTGCGGGGTGCGGTCGAGCCGCACGACCACCGCCGTCCCGCTGGAGTGCAGCGCGAGACCGCGGTTGGCCCGGTCCAGGAGCCGGAGCAGGACGGCGGGCGGCTCGTCCTGGCACCACGCGAACGTGCGCAGCATGGAGCGCAGCTGGCCCATCTGCGCCGCGGCCCGCATGTCGTGGCCGGTGACGTCGCCGATCATGAGGACGCACGCGTCGTCGTCGAGCACCACCGCGTCGTACCAGTCGCCGCCGACCTGGTCGGTGCGGGTCGCCGACGCGTAGGTCGCCGCCAGCTCCGCGTTGCGCACCGACGGGAGCTCGGTGAGCATCGCCGCCTGGAGCGTCGTCGCGACGCGGTGGCGCTCCTCCAGGAGCCGGACCCGGTCGAGCGCGTGCGCGACGTACGACGCGATCGCCGTCTTCGTCTGGACCGCGTCGTCGTCGAACTCGCGCGCCGCCTCCCAGGCCAGGGTGACGACGCCGAGCAGCCGTTCACCCGCGAGCACCGGCAGGAACGCGCGGGCCTCGACGTCGTCGGCCGCGATGAGGGCCGCGGCCTCGGGCAGCCGCGCGGCGTACTGGGCGTGGTCGTGGAAGAACAGGGGCTCGCGCGTGCGGGCGGCGATCGACGCGCCCCGCTCCGCGTCGACGCGCATCCGGCGGAACGATGCCGGGACGCCAGGCTCCAGGTGGTCCAGCGTCGTGTACTCGAGCCGGGTGCCGCTCGCGTCGAGCACGGCGAGGCCCGCGTAGCGCGCGCCGATCCCCGTGCCGACCGCCGAGAGCCGCTCGGCGACGTCGCGCACGGAGGTCGCGGCGGCGAACGACTCGGAGAGCTCCAGCAGGAGGCGGGACCGCCGGTTGGCCGCGAGCGCGACGCGCTGCATGCGCTTCGCCCGCGCCCGGGCGAGCCGGAGCCGCAGCTCGGAGGTGCACGCGGACGCGAGGTCGGCGAGGGTCGCGAGGTCCTCGTCGGACCAGGGGCGCGGCCGCCCGTCGAACGCGCACAGCGACCCGACGGCCTTGCCGTGCGGGTCGAAGATCGGGAAGCCGGCGTAGGACACGACGCCGATGTCGTCGACCGCGCGGAGCGAGGCGAGGTGCGGGACGACCCGTGCGTCCTCGACCACGAGCGGTCGCGCGTCGCTCGTGACGAACTGGCAGAACGTGTGGCTCAGGGGCGTGCGGCGCTCGGACTGGTACGGCTCGGGCAGACCGAGCGCGCCGGGCAGCACCGCCTCGTCGTCGAGGACCAGCGTGACCAGAGCCGACGGCACCCCCAGCTGCCGACGCACGAGGCGCGCGAACCGGTCGAACGACTCGTCCGCCACCGGCTCGGCGAGCCCCGCCTGCGCGAGCTCGTGGATCGCCTGGGCGTCGGTCATGGTCCAGTATCACCAGGACGAGGCCGGTCAAACAGTGCAAGCCGCGCCAGCCGGGCGCGGGGACGGGGTGAAATCGGGTAGAAGGGAACGTCGCGTGGGGATGCTGCGTGTACCGCTCGTGACACCACGACACGACGGCGGGCGCGGACCGCGAGGGGCGGCGACGTGACGGCGACAGGTTCGGCCGGCCCCGTCGGACGGACCGGGAGGCTCGAGCTGCTGCTCGACGTCGCAGCCGACCCTGACCGGGACGACGACCGGGACGGTGGGGCCGACGAGCCGGACGACTCGTCCGTGGTCGAGATCGACCTCGTCGCCCGGCGCACGCGCGACGAGGAGTTCTCCGCGTTCATGCGCGACGCCCGCGACCCCCTGCACCGCATGGCGTACCTGCTCTGCGGGGACCGGCACCGGGCCGAGGAGCTCACGCAGCACGCGCTCGAGCGGACGTACCGCGCGTGGACGCGGGCCCGCGACCGCGACCCGCTCGCCTACGCCCGCCGCGTGCTGGCCAACCTCCGCGTCGACACGTGGCGCCGCACGCGGCGGGAGGTGCTCGCCGGGCCCGACGAGCTCACGCAGGCGGAGGGTGTCCGACGACCGGGCCGTCCCGCCGCCGGGGACCGGACGGGCGACGTCGACGACCGCGACGCGGTCGTGCGGGCGCTCCTGACGCTCCCGATGAAGCAGCGCCGCGTCGTCGTGCTGCGGCACCTGCTCGACCTCAGCGAGAGCGAGGTCGCCGCCGAGCTCGGCATCCCGGTCGGCACCGTGAAGTCGACGGCCTCCCGGGGCCTCGCCCGTCTCCGGGAGCTGCTCGGCGCGCCCGACGGCGCCGCTCCCGGCCCGACCGCGCCGACGACCCCGACCTCCCCGACGACCCAGACCTCCCCGACCGCCCGGACCTCCGGAAGGACACCCCGATGAGCCCCGCGAACGGACGCCCGGCGCCCACCCCGCCCGAGGACGACTTCCTCGCCCGGCTGCGGCGCACGGCCGACGACGCCGTCCCGCCCTCGACGCTCGACCTCGACGTGGTCCTCCGGTCCAGCCGCCGCGGCGTGCAGCGGCGCCGGTCGCTCGCCGGCGTCGCGGGCGTCGTCGCGCTGGGGCTCGTCGGCACGGGCGTCGTGACGGCGGGCGGCCCGGACGGGCTCCGCGACCTCGCGCGCGAGGTCGTCACCGGGTCGCCCGGGTATGAGGTCGTCACGGCGGAGGCCACGCTCGTCGACGTCGCGCCGGGCGTCGTCGCGGTCTCCGAGCCCGCGACGTACCTGCGCGACGACGGCACGTACGTCCTCGACCTCGGCCTGCCCGCGTGGGACGGCGGCGACCGGTTCCTCGTGGAGGTCGGCGTCGTGAACGACCTGGGCCACCTCTCGACCGACGTCACGCTCCGTGCGGGCGACGACGGCGACCTCGCCGCGCTGCGCGCCGGGCGGTCCGCGGGCACGGTGATCGACGACGGCGGGCGTGCTGTCGTCGTCGACCCGGAGAGCGGCCGGACGATGGTGGTGGGCGTCGAGCCCGGCAACACCGTGGCCGGCGACCTGAAACAGACGTTCGTCGGTCTGACGGCGGACATCGCGGACGAGAGCGGCGGCCGGGCCACGTCGCTGGAGCTCCCCACCGCGCAGGTCGTCGACGGGCCGACCGTCGTCCTCGACGTGTACGCGGCCCTGCTGGACGCGGACGAGCAGAGCGCTGCCCAGGTACGAGGGGTCATGTCGTACGGCACCAACACGCAGTGGACCGTCACGTGCGAGGCTCTCCGGCCGGACGAGGCGGACGAGCTGGCGTGCGCGGTGCGGTACGACGACGCCACCGGGCTCGTGGAGGTCGACCGGGACTACCCCACGCCGGTGGACGACCCGGTGCTCGACATGCTGCGCGTGGAGGCGGTCGGCATCGACCTCCCCTCGGGCGACGTCGGGCTGTTCGACGCGTGCCTCGCGGGCCGTGGTGTGCCCGACGGCTCGACGACGCTCGACCTCAGACCGTGGAGCGAGGGGCCGCAGGGCGATGCCTGGCGGCGTTGCGCGCTCGACCTCCTGGAGCTGCCGACGTTCATGGAGCGGTGAGGGGCCACCGACTGGTCAGGTGCCCCCGCGGGCCCGGAGGTCCGTGATGGCGTGCTCGGCGCCGTGCGCGTCGAGATAGGTGCCGCCGCGGACCTCGGGGACGAGCGCGGCGTCCGGCCCCGCCGTGAAGCGGTGGACGAGCGGGTGCCCGGTGGGCACGTCGAGGTCCTGGACCTCCTCGGGCGTGAGGTCGTCCACGAGCACGGAGAGCGCGCGCAGCGAGTTGCCGTGCCCGACGACCAGGACCGCCTCGCCCCGGGAGAGCGCCGTGCGGGTCGCGGCCCAGAAGGGGCGCAGCCGCTCGACGACGTCGGCCAGCGACTCGGCGTCCGGGCGCAGGGCGGCGCGCGCGCCGTCGGGCAGGCGCAGCAGCGTGTCGTCGACGAGCGGGCGCGCGGGGTCGTCCGCCGCGAGCGGCGGCGGTCGGTGGAGGTACGAGCGGCGGTAGCGCCAGTAGGCCGCCTCGCCGTAGTCGCGGCGGACGACGTCGCGCGGCTTGTCCGTGAAGGCGCCGTAGTGGCGCTCGACGAGGCGCCACTCGACGGCGAGCGGGGGCGGGCCGGGCAGCGCGTCGGCGACGATCGCGGCCGTCGTCGAGGCGCGCACGAGCGGGGACGTCGTGACGCGGCGCGGAGCCAGCGCGGGCTCGCGCGCGACGGCGTCGGCGAGCAGCCGTGCCGCGCGCCCTGCCTCGGCGACCCCGACGTCGGAGAGCGGCACGTCCAGGAGACCGGTGAACCGGTCGCCCGCGTTGAACGTGCTCTGCCCGTGACGCACGAGCACGAGCGTGCCGGGCGAGGAACCCACGCGCGTCAGACCTCGAGCAGCCCGCGCTGGTGCGCGAGCGAGACGGCCTCGGCCCGCCCGGACGCGCCGAGCTTGGCCAGGACGTTGGACACGTGCACGCTCACCGTCTTCGCGGAGATGAACAGGCGCTCGCCGATCTGCCGGTTGGTCAGGCCCTGGGCCACGAGCAGCAGGACCTCCTCCTCACGCTCGGTGAGGACCGCCGTCGTGGACCGGCGGACCCCGGGCAGGTCGAGCCGGCCGCGGCGCCCGAGCGCGCGCACCGCGTCGGCGAGCGGGGCCGCACCCATCGCCTCGGCCTCCTCGAGCGCCTGCGCCGCCTCGATCTCGGCCGCGTTGCGGTCGCCCGCGCCGAGCAGGGACTGGGCCCAGCGGAAGCGTGAGCGCGCGACCTCGTACCGGTAGCCGTAGTCGAAGAGGCGTGTCGTCTCCTCCCACAGCGCCGGGTCGTCCTCGCCCGTGAGCCGCGAGTGCTCGGCCGCGGCACGCGCGAGCCAGGCGCGACCCTCGGGCCCGAGGCGACCGCCGCGCGGTCGGCCGCGCTCCGCCGTCGTGCGCGCCGCCTCCAGCAGCTCGTCGCCGCGCGCGACGAGCGCCGCGACCTGCCCGGCACCGGCCGCGCCCTGAAGACGTGCCGCCTCCGCGGCGTCGGCGAGCGCGGCGAGCGCGAGCGCCGAGATCCAGATGCGGCCCAGGAAGTAGTCGCTCCACGTGCGACCCAGGTGGTCCACGAGCTCGACGGCGAGCGCGACCGCCTCCTCGTCGCGCCCCGCCCACGTCAGGGCGTCGATCGAGCAGCCACCGGAGATGAGCGCGATCTGCCCGTCCCGGAACCAGTCCCGCCGCAGGGCCGTGCCGCGCGCGAGCGCGTCGGCGTCACCCCGCGCCACGGCCGCGTAGAGCTGCACGCAGGAGAGCTGCGGGGCCGACCCCTCCGGCATGGTCTCGCCCGTGGTCTCGGTGGGCGTGAGGTCACCGAGCACGTAGCGCACGAGGTCGCGGAACAGGCGCAGCTCCACGCCGTACGCGCTCCAGCCGAGCCCGGTCGCGCGCGCCCGGTCGAGGCCGTCGGCCGTCACCCGCAGCGCCTCGTCGATGCGACCCGCGTAGTAGCGGTTCGCCGCGATGTTGTACCAGCAGCGGAGCTCGGTGAGGATGTCGCCCGCCTCGACGGCGCGCTCCCGGGCCTGGGCGAGCAGCACCGCGGCCCGGTCGTCGTCCGCGACCTCGAGGATCGCCATCGTGGTGAGCACGTCGGCCTCGACGTCGGGGGCGTCGAGCCGGTGCGCGACGTCCAGGGCCTGCGCGGCGACCTCCGCGGCGAGCTCGTCGAGGTCGGCGTTCATCGCGGCGCGCGCCCGCATCGCGAGCGTCCACGCGCGGTCGAGCGACGGCGGCTCCTCCGGGAGCACGGCCAGCGCGGCCTCGGTGTGGGCGAGGGTCTCCTCGACCTCCTCCGTGCCGAGCAGGTAGCGGGACAGCACGTGGCGCAGCGACGCCTGGCGCATCGGGTCGCTCGCCGTGCCCTCGACGACCTTGCGGGCGAGCGCGACCGCGCGGTCCGGCTCGCCCGCGCGGCTCGCCGCCCCTGCCGCGGCGAGCGCGACGGTGACGCGGTCCTCGTTCAGGAGGGACGCGGCGTCGGGCACCGCCTGCCACAGCGCGAGCACCTGCTCGAGGTGCCGCAGCTCCTCCGCGGGCGCGAGCACGCGCGCGGCCTTGCGGGCGGCGGCGCGCGACGCCGTCAGAGCGGCCGGGAGGTCGTGCGCGGCGAGCGCGTGGTGCGCGCGCAGCGCGGGGGAGCCGAGCGCGGGGTCGTCGTCGAGCGCGGCGAGGTACGCGCGGTGCACGCCCACGCGCTCGCCCGGCAGCAGGTCGGACGCGACCGCCTCGGCGAGCAGCGCGTGACGGAACACGACCGTGTCGCGCGCGCCGTCGCCCTCGACCGCGAGGACGTGGTGCGCGATCGCCTCGCGCAGCGCCGCGTCGAACGAGCGCCCGGTGGCCGTCTCGCCGTCGGCGGCGTCCCGTGCGAGCGCGGCGCGCAGGAGCGGCTCGCTCACCTGCCGCCCGGACACCGACGCGACCCGGACGAGGTGCTGCACGGCCGGGTCGAGCACCTCGAGGCGGGCGCGCAGGACGTCCGCGAGGGACCAGGGCAGCTCGTCGTCGAGGCCCGACTCGACGAGCTCCTCGGCGAAGTACGCGTTGCCCTCGGAGCGCGTCCGGACGGACTCGAACGCGTCGGGCAGCAGGGGAGCGCCCGCGAGCGCGGTGGTGAACTCGCGCAGCTCGCCCTCGGTGAAGGGGGAGAGCTGCACGTGCTCGACGCGCGGGTGGCGCAGCAGCTCCGCGAGCACGGGGCGCAGAGGGTGGCGGCGGTGCAGGTCGTCCGCGCGGTAGCTCGCGACGACGAGCACGTGCTCCGCCCGCAGGCGCGCGACCACGAAGCGCAGGACGTCGCGGCTCGACGGGTCCGCCCAGTGCAGGTCCTCGACGACGAGCACGAGCGGGGCCTCGGCCGTCCCCGACGCGGCGAGCGCGGCCGCGACGCTCTCGAAGAGCTGGAGGCGTTCGCCCTGGCTCTGCTCGTCGTCCGCCGGCGTGCCGGCGTCGAGCAGGCGCGCGAGCGCGGGCCGTGCGGCCACGGTCTCGTCGACCGCGGGGTGCTGGCTGCGCAGCGTCGTCAGCGCCTCGGAGAAGGGGAGGTAGGGGAGGCCGACCTCGCCCAGGTCGACGCAGTGGCTCCAGACGACGGTCGCGCCGCTCCCGGCGGCCAGCTCGGCCGCGCGCGTGAGGAGGCGGGTCTTGCCGACCCCGGCGTCGGCGCCCACGAGCACCACCCCGGGCTCGCCCCGGCGCGCGCGCTCGACCGCCGCGGAGAGCGCGTCGAGCTCGGCGGCGCGGGCCACGAAGGGCGCGCGCGAGGAGGGGCGTGGCACGGCTCCCATCCTCGCAGCGTGCACCGACACGTGACCAGCGGATAGACCACGGGAGACCGCGCCGGACACGACGACGCCGCCGACGAGAGGGTTCTCGTCGACGGCGTCGGGCGGCGCGGTCACCGCGCCGGGCGGTCGTGGCGCTGACGGCGTCCCCGCCACCAGTGCAGCAGCGAGGGCTCGTCGTGCCGGAAGTCGTCACGCAGTCGCTGCGTGCGGTAGGTGAGATCCGCCTCGAAGGTCGGATCGAACTGTGCGCTCATGGTCGTCCCCGTCTCTGCAGGCACCCTGCCTGTCCGACACTCACGTTCGTCCTGAGCACCGGGCCGTCGCATCGGACGACCGCGCACGGTTCGGGGGAGGGTGCCTTAGGCGGTGCCCGCCCGGGACCCTGAGGCGTCTGAGGTGGGTCGTCGCGACTAAGGCACCCGGACCGCCCGTCGACGCTCGCGCCCGAAATCCGGTGGACGGCATCGACCCGTGGGGACTATCACCGGGGCATGACGACCCTCGCGCCCTCCTCGTTCGACGTCCGTCCGCTGAGGCAGGAGGACCGCGACCCGGCCCTGGACGTGGTGTGGCGGGCCTTCGGGTGGGGGTACCGGCAGGACACCGCCGACGACGTCTTCACCGGCCGGTCGATCGAGGCCGACCGCACGCTCGTCGCCGTCGACGGCCCGCGCAGCGAGGTCGTCGGGACCGCGAGCGCCTACTCGCTGCGGATGACGATGCCCGGCGGGGGTCTGCTGCCCGTCGCGGGAGTGTGGATGGTGACCGTCGCCCCGACGCACCGCCGTCGCGGGGTCATGACGGCGATGATGCGCCGCCAGCTCGTCGACCTCGCGGCCGGGGGCGAGGCCGTGGCCGCGCTCTGGGCGACGGAGGCGGGCGTGTACGGACGCTACGGCTACGGGATCGCGTCGTGGCGCCAGCCCATCGAGGTCGACCTCTCGCGCGCCGCGTTCACGCCGCACGCGCGGGACCTCGCGGCACGGTCGTCGGCCCGCCTGCACCTGAGGTCCCTGGACGACGCCCTGCCGCACCTGGCCGCCGTCCACGACGACCTGCTGGGCTCGCGGCCCGGGACGCTCGCGCGCGACGCGGACCGCTGGCATTTCCTCCTCGGTGGTGGCGACGGAAGGGCGCCGGCCGAGATCGTCGTCGCGGTCGGCCCCGACGGGCCCACCGGGTACGCGGCGTACCGGGTCCGCGAGGGGAAGCCCGGGCTGGTACCGGCAGGCGTCGTCGCCGTCCAGGAGGTGAGCGCCACGGACCCGGCCACCCACGCCCAGCTCTGGCGCTACCTGCTCGACCTCGACCTCACGAGCACGCTGACGTGCGAGTCGCGCCCCGTGCCGGACCCGCTGGCCCACCTGCTCGCCGACCACCGGCGGATGCACGCGCGCCTCGACGAGGCCCTGTGGGTCCGGGTCGTCGACGTCGAGCGCGCGCTGGCCGCGCGTGCCTTCGCCGCGCCCGTCGACGTCGTCCTCGAGGTCACCGACGACGTGGTCCCCGCCAACGCCGGGCGGTGGCACGTCGTCATCGGCGAGGCGGGCGGCACCGCCGTCGTGCGCCGGACCGACGCGCGGCCCGACCTCTCGCTGGAAGTCGGCGACCTGGGAGCGGCCCACCTGGGCGCCACGCCGCTGCACGTCCTCGCGCTGGCCGGGCGCGTCGTCGAGCACACGCCCGGCGCGGTCGCCGCCGCGTCGGCGGCCTGGTCGTGGTCACCGACCGCGCACACCGCGGAGATCTTCTGAGCCGTCCCGTCCGCCGGACGTGACCGGGGTCACTCCTCCCGTTGCCAACGGCCGGGGCCCGGCGCAGACTGGACGGAGGACCGGACCCGCCTGGGGGTGACCTCGTGACCGACACCTACGACATGCTGCCGATGCTGGGCCGTGGCAAGCACCGCAACCCGAAGAAGGGTGCGTGCTTCATGGAGCTCGCGTCCTACCTCGCTGGGGAGCGGTGGAGCGACCATCCACGGTGCACGCACCCGCTGCTCGCGATGCTCGCGCGCGCGGTGAACGACCTCACGGTCGACCCGGAGCGCCCCAAGCTCGCGCCGCTCATCCCGTCCGTCATCGGGCTGACGAGCGACGACCCGCACTGGGACGTGCGCATCGCGCTGCGCGCCGCGGTGGCCGCGCTGCCGATCGCCCCGGCGGACCGGCAGCAGACGCTCGCCGTCGCGATCATCGGGGCGGAGAAGATGCTCGACGTCCTCGACGACCGCCCGGCAGGCACGCTGAGCGCCGAGTCGGCGGACGCGCTCGCGAGCTGCCCGCGCACGGCGCGCTGGGCGCAGCGGTTCTGCGAGGGTGCACGGCTGCGGCCGAGCCGGTTCGTGCGCGACGCCGCGCCGAGCATCATCTCCGCGGCGGTGCAGGGCATCGCCGAGGCGTGCGTGCCGGACCCGGACGAGCGCCTGCGCGCGCTGCTCGCCGCGACGATCGACGACTGCCGGGCCTGGGACGACGCCGAGCCCGCACCGGCGCTCGACCCCGAGTCGTGGGCCCCCGTCGTGCGGCCCTCCGCCGTCGGGACCCGGTGAGCCGCCGGTGAGCGTCACGGGGGACGGGCTCGACGAGAGCCTGGGCGCGCAGCTCTGGGCCGCCGTCGACCCGGCGGTCCCGCCCAGCGGGACGGGCTGCGCCGAGTGCGACGCGGCCGGCGGGTGGTGGGTCCACCTGCGCCGCTGCGCGACGTGCGGCCACGTGGGGTGCTGCGACACGTCGCCGGCCCAGCACGCGACGGCGCACTTCCAGGAGACCGGTCACCGGCTCATGCGCTCGTTCGAGCCCGGCGAGGACTGGTACTGGGACTACGAGACGTCGCAGGTGCTCGACGGCCCGCACCTCGCCGCGCCGCTCTCGCGCCCGCCGGAGCAGGGCTCGCCCGCACCGGCCGACCGGGTGCCGTCCGACTGGACGTCCCTCATCCACCGCTGACCCCTGCCCGCTGCCCTGCCATCCGGGTCACCGGCGGAGGGAGGTCGGCGTGAGCGCCACGCTCCGGGAGCGCGTGCTCGCGCGGGTGCGCGAGACGTCGTGGGCGATCGACGCGAACGACGGCATCATCTCGACCGCGGGTCTGCTCCAGGGCTTCGCCGGCGCCGGCGCGGGCGACCGCCTGCTCCTGTTCGCGGCCGTGGCCGCGCTCATCGCCGGCGGGCTGAGCGCGGGCGGCGCGAAGTGGGCGGAGGTCGCGGCGGAGCGCGAGGAGCAGCTCCGCATCGCGGCGGACGAGCGCGCCGAGCTCGACGCCGACCCGCAGGCCGAGCTCGACGAGCTCACCGCGTACTGGGAGGGGCGTGGGCTGTCACCGGAGCTCGCGCGCGAGGTCGCCGTCCAGCTCAGCGAGCGGGACGCGCTCGGCGCCCAGCTCGACTCCGAGCACGGCCTCGAGGAGATCATGACGCGGTCGGCACCCGCGTACGGCGGGCTCGAGACCGCGCTCGCCTTCATGGTCGGCGCGGCGATCCCGCTCGCGATCACGTTCCTCGCACCGGTGGCGATCGAGACGAGCGCGATCCTCGTGGCGGTCGTGGTCTCGCTCGCGCTGACGTCGCTCGTCGCTGCGGGGGTGGGCCGGATCTCGGCCCTCCGGATGCTCGCGCGCACGCTCGTCGTCGGGCTCGGCACCATGGCGGCCAGCTATGTCGCGGGCCTCGTCTTCTTCTGACCACCGCCTCCCGACGATGTGGTGTGCTGTTACCTGTTGTTTTTTTCTGGTGGAAGTTGTTTGATTCTGGGGAGACGTCGTGCGGTGCGCCAAGGAGGGTGACCGCCGGACACGGGTGCCCGGTATGCCGCCGCGTCGGAGCAGTCCCTGGATTCACTCGACGAGGAGGAAGCACGGATGCAGTCCATGACAGCGGTAGCACCCCCCCGGGGCAGACCGGCGAGGATGGTCGCGGCGGCGCTGGCCGCCGCGCTCACGGTCCCCCTGGCCGTGGCGACGGCGGTCGGGGCGACCGCGGCGCCGGCGGCCACGACCACGGACGAGGCGGGCGCGCAGGACGTGGCGGCCCAGGACCTCGCGCTCGACAACGGCCTCAAGGGCGAGTACTTCCTGTCCGGCGGCCCCGGCTGGCCGCTCACGGATCTCAAGGCCACGATCCCCGACCAGCGGATCGAGTTCCCCAACCTGGTCCCGACGTTCGCCGACCTCACCGGCCGTGGCGAGCGCACGTCCGCGCGTTGGACGGGCAAGATCACGCCCGACTTCAGCGAGGCGTACACGTTCTCCGCGATCGGCGACAACGGCTTCCGGCTGTGGATCGACGACAAGCTCGTCATCGACCACTGGGTCGACGACTGGGACGTCGAGCAGACCTCCGCCCCGGTCCAGCTCCAGGCGGGCCAGGAGTACTCGTTCCGCATGGAGATGTTCCAGAACACGGGTGGCGCGCACCTCCGGTTGCGGTGGCAGAGCCCCTCGCAGCAACGTGAGATCGTGCCGACCGACGCGTTCACCTACCCCGACGACTTCGTCGTCTTCCCCGCCCAGGCCGCGCTCGAGAGCGACGGTACGAGCCTCAACGTGACGTTCCAGGGCGCAGCGGGCGGTGTCGACGAGAGCCTCGTCGACCACCTCAAGGTCCAGGTGGACCAGCTCGCGTGGCCCGTCGCGCAGGTCGCGGCGCAGGGCGACGTCCTGGGCATCACGCTCGCCGAGCCCGTGGACCGTGCGTCGACCGCCCGCCTGGTCTACGACGGCGAGGGCGACCTCACCGTCGGCGGGGAGAAGGTCGGCTCGCTCAACCTGCCGGTCACCAACGGGTCCGAGTTCCGGATCCAGACCCCGTGGGCAGACGACTTCGACCCCACCAACCCCCTGCCGGAGTACCCGCGCCCGCAGCTCACGCGCGACGCGTGGCAGAACCTCAACGGCGTCTGGCAGTTCGAGGCGGCGGAGTCCGACGACGCCGTGCCGAGCGGCCGCGACCTCGACGAGGAGATCGTCGTCCCGTACGCGGTCGAGTCCGCGCTGTCCGGCATCGAGCGCCGCGAGGACGACATGTTCTACCGCCGCACGTTCGAGGTGCCGCAGGACTGGGCGGTCGGGAGCGACAACCGGCTGCGCGTCAACTTCGGCGCGGTCGACTACGTCGCCACCGTGTACGTCAACGGCACCGAGGTCGGCACCCACCGCGGCGGGTACGAGTCGTTCTCCGTGGACGTCACCGACGCGCTCGTCGAGGGCACCGAGCAGGAGCTCGTGGTGCGCGCCGTCGACACGACGGACGGCAGCAACCAGGCCGTCGGCAAGCAGACGCTCAACCCGGGCGGCATCTTCTACACCCCGACGTCGGGCATCTGGCAGACGGTGTGGATGGAGCCGGTCCCGACCGCGGCGATCGACGCCGTCGTCACGACGCCCGACGTCGAGGCGGGCGTGCTCGCGGTGACCGCGCAGTCGGCCTCCGCGTCCGACGACGCCGAGGTGACCGCCGTCGTGCGGGACGCCGAGGGTGCCGAGGTCGGTACCGTCACCGGCGCCGCGAACGAGCTGCTCGCGGTCGAGATCCCGGACGCGCACCTGTGGTCGCCCGAGGACCCGTACCTCTACGACGTCGACGTCACGCTCACCGACGGCGGCTCTACCGACACGGTGGCCTCCTACGCGGGCATGCGCTCGATCGAGGTCGCCGAGGTGGACGGCGTCCAGCGCATCCTGCTCAACGGCGAGAAGACGTTCCTCATGTCGACGCTCGACCAGGGCTACTGGCCCGACGGCATCTACACGCCGGCGTCCGACGAGGCCTACGTGTTCGACCTCCAGGCCCACAAGGACCTCGGGTTCAACACGGTGCGCAAGCACATCAAGGTCGAGCCGGCCCGCTGGTACTACCACGCCGACACGCTGGGCCTCATGGTCTGGCAGGACATCCCCAGCGGCTGGTTCAACAACGGCGACACGAACCCGGCGTCCCGCGTCTTCTGGGAGCAGGAGATGAAGGACATCATCGACCAGCACCGCTCGGTGCCGTCGATCGTCGGGTGGGTCACCTTCAACGAGGGCTGGGGCGAGTGGAACCTCGCCGACACGGCGCGGATCGGCAACGTGATCGACGAGTACGACCCGAGCCGCATCCTCAACACGCACTCCGGCTACAACTGCTGCGCGTCCAAGGGTGACTCCAAGACGGGCGACATCATCGACTGGCACCAGTACACCGGCCCGGCCCTGCCGAAGCCGGACGCCACGCGCGCCGCGATCGACGGCGAGCACGGCGGCTTCTCGATGAGCGTTCCGGGCCACATGTGGCCGGGCGTGTCCGCCAACCCGTACGGCGGCGTCGCGAACAGCGAGGCGCTGACCGACGCGTACGTGCAGAACACGGAGAAGCTCGTGCGGCCGGCGCAGTGCTACCTGTCCGGCTCGGTGTACACGGAGATCTCCGACGTCGAGAACGAGCTCAACGGCTTCTGGACGTACGACCGCCGCGTGCTCAAGATGGACGCCGCGCGCGTCAAGGACGTCAACGAGCGGGTCGTCGCGGCGGCGAAGCAGGGCTCCGCGCCCGTCGACCCGGGCACCCCGGGGCTGACCGGCACGGGCCGCTGGTCGTTCGACGAGGGCCAGGGCACCACGGCGGCCGACGGCGTGGGCGACCACGCGGCGACGGGCACGGGCACCTGGGTCGCCGGTCACGGCGACCGCGGGTCCGCGATCAAGCTCAACGGCACGAACCAGTCGTTCACGACCGAGGGGCCCGTCGTCGACACGACCGGCTCGTACACGATCTCGGCGTGGGCGCAGCTCGACAAGACGCCCGGCGGCGCGTGGTCGACGATCGTCGGCCAGGACTCGTCGCTCGGCTCGAGCGCGTTCTACCTCCAGTACGGCGGCGGCGGCCGGTGGGCCTTCTCCTACGAGGGGGAGCCGCGCGCGGAGTACGTCGTGCAGCCCGTGCTGGGCGACTGGTACCACGTCGTGGGCGTCCGCGACGCGGCCGACCAGAAGCTCAAGCTCTACGTCAACGGCGAGCTCGTCGGCCAGTCCGACGTGTGCGGCGGCACCACGCCGTCCGGCCCGCTGACGATCGGGCGCGGGCAGTGGAGCGGCAACCCCGTCGACTACTGGCCGGGCACGATCGACGACGTGCGCGTCTTCGACCGTGCGCTGTCCGACGCCGAGGTCGCCCAGGTCTACGCCGGCGACGACGGTGAGGAGCCGACGCTCGACGTGGCCGTCACGGCCGACTCGCGCTGCCTCGCGGGCAAGGTGTACGTGGCGGTGCGCGCGACGAACGGAGAGGACGTCCCCGTAGACGTCACGCTCGCCACGCCGTTCGGGACCAAGGCGTTCTCCGCCGTGGCCCCGGGGGCGAACGCGTACCAGTCGTTCGCGGTGCGCGGCACGTCCGTCGAGGCGGGCGAGGCGACCGTCACCGCGTCGGCCACGGTCGACGGCGAGCAGGTCTCCACGGAGGTCGTCGCGCCGTACGACGCGACCACCTGCGGCTGACCGGTACCGCCGAGCCCGGGGTCGCTCCTCGCCCGCACGTCGGGGCGGGGAGCGACCCCGGGCTCGTCGTGCTCGCAGCCGACGATGCCGTGAACCGGATCGCGGCAACTTCTGGCACCTCCTGGTGTCGGGCGACACCCTCTGACAGTTTCGCGAGGGACGCCCCGCCACGACGGGCGCGTGGCTGGCTCGACGAGGAGGACCGCCATGGACGTGCACGGTAGGACGGGCGACGGACGCACGGGACGCAAGAAGGTCCGCGTCCGGCGGATCGCGGGGGCGCTCGTCGCCGCGCTGCTCGCGCTGGCCGGGGCGCCGTCAGGTGCCGCCGTCGCGGCGCACGAGAGCTCGTCGCGTGCCCTCGCGTCCGCGGCCGAGGACGCGGGGTGGGTCGGGGCGTGGGGCACCGCCCTCGCGCGGTCCGGGGGTTCGTGCGCCCCGTGCACGATCCGGAGCACGGCGCACCTGAGCATCGAGGGGTCCGCGGTGCGCGTCACCGTGTCGAACGCGGTGGGCGAGATCCCGCTCGTCGTCGGGCGTACGACGGTGTCGCTGCCGTCCTCCCCGAACGGCGCGGGCGCGCTGCCCGGGTCGGTCCGGGAAGTGACGTTCGGCGGGCAGGCGTCCGTGACCGTGCCCGTCGGCGAGGTCGTGCGCTCCGACGCGGTCGTGCTCGACGTCGAGCACGGCACCGACCTTCAGGTCTCGACCTACCTGCCGCAGGCAGGTACGCGCATCGGCGTGCACGCCGCGGCGCACCACACGTCGTACTGGGCGACAGGCCCGGACCAGGCCGGGACCACCGACGCCGCACCGTTCACGAACAGCAGCTCGTCCGGGTACGTCGTGTCCGCGGTGGAGGTCGCCGGCTCGGGCGCAGCAGGGACGCTCGTGGCGTTCGGCGACTCGATCACCGACGGCTCGGGCTCGACCTTCGCGGGCAACGACCGGTGGGTGGACCGGCTCGCGGCCCGCATGGACGCCTACCCGCCGGCCGCGCGCCTCGGCGTCGTCAACGCCGGGATCGGCGGCAACCGCCTGCTCGTCGACCAGGTGGACAGCGGGCTGGCGGGCCCGAACCGCTTCGCTCGCGACGCGCTCGCGCACGACCCGACGACGATCCTGGTGCTTCTCGGCATCAACGACGTCTGGCGGGCTGCGCAGGAGCCCGAGGACGACGAGGTCACCACCCGGCGGGTGATTGATGCGCTGACGGACCTCGCCGACCAGGCGCACGCTGACGGCGTACGGATCGTGGGCGGCACCCTTCCGCCGTTCAAGGGGTGGCCGCAGTTCGGTCCGGAGCCGGAGGCCGTGCGGCAGGCGGTCAACGGATGGATCCGCACGACGACGGTGCTCGACGCCGTCGTCGACCTCGACGTCGCCGTACGCGACCCTGCGGACCCGACCCGGTTGCGTCCCGACTACGACTCCGGCGACGGGCTGCACCCGGGGCCGGCGGGATACCGGGCGATGGCTGCGGCGATCGACGTCGCCGACCTGCTGCCCGCGGAGCGCACGGGCACGGTCGCTCTCGACACCCCGCCCCGGGTCCCAGCGACCGGACCCACGACGGTCCGGGCCACGGTGACCCCCTCTCGGGACGTCGCCGACGCCGAGGTGCGGCTCGGCGCGCCGGTCGGCTGGGAGGTCGTCGAACCAGCGCGGAACCTCGGGACGCTCGCCGCGGGCGAGCAGGTGACGGTCGCGTGGGAGGTCGTGCGGGCTCCCGGTAGCGCCGCCCGCGGCGAGCTCGTGGCCGACACGCTGCTGGACGGGGCGGCGACCTCGGCGAGCGCCCAGGTCGACGTCGTCGGCGCGGGCCTGCGGGGTGAGTACTTCGCGTCGGAGGGCCCGGCGTGGGTGTTCGAGGACCTGCGGACCACCGTCGTCGACCGGACCGTCGACTTCCCTCGCTTCTTGCCCTGGCTCGCCGATCGCGCGGGCCGGACCGAAGGCGCCGCGGTCCGGTGGACGGGGACTCTCACGCCCGAGGTCGGCGGCGACTACACGCTGTGGGTGCGCGTCGACGACGGTGGGCGGCTCTGGCTCGACGACGAGCTGCTGGTCGACCGCTGGGTCGACGGGTCGCGCGAGGCCGCGTCCCGCGTGCTCGCGCTGGAAGCCGGCCGGTCGTACGCCGTGCGCTTCGAGACCTACCAGAACGCGGGCAACGCGCGCGCGGTCCTGGGCTGGGAGAGCGCGGCGACGGGCAAGGAGGTCGTGCCCGCGCTCGCCCTCGCGCCGCCGTCCGACGGCGGGGAGCCGACGCTCGACGTGACGGTCACCGCGCAGGCGCGCTGCCTCGCGGGCACGGTGTACGTGGCCGTGCGCGCGACGAACGGCGAGGACGCCCCGGTGGACGTCACGCTCGCCACGCCGTTCGGGACCAAGGCGTTCTCCGCCGTGGCCCCGGGGGCGAACGCGTACCAGTCGTTCGCGGTGCGCGGCACGTCCGTCGAGGCGGGCGAGGCGACCGTCACCGCGTCGGCCACGGTCGACGGCGAGCAGGTCTCCACGGAGGTCGTCGCGCCGTACGACGCGACCACCTGCGGCTGACCGGCACGCGCTGACAGCAGACGCCAGGCCCGTCTCGTCCGGTTCTCCGGACGAGGCGGGCCTGGCGTCGTGTCGTGCAGGAGGCCGTCGGTCAGGCGGCGAACGTCGCCCAGACGGTCTTGACGGTCTCGGTGCGGTACCACCCGACGTCCAGCGAGAGCTGGCGCGCCATGTGGAGACCGACGCCGCCGGCGCCCGGGATGCGACGCCCGGCGTAGACCGGCTCGTGCGAGACGTCGTGGTCGGCGACCTCGAGGAGGAACCGGTCGTCGGTCCGAGCGAGCCGCACGATCGTCGGCGGCAGCCCGTGACGCAGTGCGTTGGTCGCGAGCTCCGACGCGATGAGGACGAGCGTGTCGGGGGTGGCGGACAGCCGCCCGGTCGTGGCCACGCCCTCCGCCTCCAGGGCCTGGACCACTCCGGAACGCAGGGCCGAGAGCCCCTCGGTCGTGCTCAGCACCCACTCCCGGACGGGGCGGTAGCCCGCGGGCGGGTGGGAGGTGGTGAGCTCGTCGTCGTCGGTCGGGACGGCGATGGTCGGCAGGTCGTCCATGAAGTCCCCCGGTCGGTCGGTGCCCGTCAGGCGTTGCGTCGGTTCCCCTTGGTGACCGCGCCGTAGATCCCGAGCGTGATCAGCGAGCCGAGGATCGCGAGGAGCCAGGTCCGGAAGTCGCCCAGGTCACCCAGCGGCGTACCGAAGAACACCGAGCCGAGCCACCCACCGAGCAGCGCCCCGAGGATGCCCAGCAGGATCGTGATGATCAGCGAGCCCGTCTGCTTTCCCGGCAGCACCGCACGCGCGATGAGACCGGCGACGAGACCGAGGACGATGTACGCGAGCCAACCCATGGATTTCTCCCTTTTGTCTGCTGTGCGAGTTTTGCCCCCAGGACCGTCAGCATGGCAGGGTCCGGCCGGGCTCGCACGCGGACGGCCCCGCCGTCACGACGCGTCGGGAAGGCCCGTCGCCACGGGCGGCTGGCCGGCGGTCGTGCGGAGGGAGTCGAGCCAGCGGTCGAACTCCGCGGCGATCTCGTCCGGGTGCATGCGCAGCGTCTCGGCGGGGCTGCGAGACTCGCGCCCGGCGACGTACAGCTGTCGGACCATCTCGGTCGTGGGTGTCCACGCTCTCATCGGGTGTCCTGTCCAGGGTGGCGGGAGGGGGACGCGCTGCTCAGCCGGCAGAGCGCTCGAGCGGAGGCTCCGGGTCCGGGGCGTCCGTGGCGGTCTCGACGAGCTCGACGAGATCGAGCGCCCCGCTGAACTCGAGCAGCTGGAGCACGTGCCCCGGCGTGCGCAGGAGCCGGGGACGGTACCCCGTCCGCGTCCCCATGAGGACGAGGTGGAGGCCGCCGGAGTCCATGAACGTGACCCGCGAGAGGTCGATGGTCCACGGCCGGTGGCCGATCGTCGCGGCGAGGCGCTCCTTGACCGCGTGGGCGACGGAGAAGTCGATCTCTCCCCACATCACCCAGTGCCGCGCGTCGTCCTCGATCTGGACGCCTCCGGTCACTCCGTCCTCCATGGTGGAAGGTCTCCCGTCTCGTGAGCGGGACGACGATACGTGCCACTCGTTCCGCTCGCTCCCTGGGACGCTTGCCGCCCGCCCGACGCCCGGGCGGGCGCTCGCGGGCCACGGGCCACGGGTGCGAGCCGATGCCCTCGGTGCCACGCTGGTGCGGTCGCCTGCTCGCTCACCTCCGACGCCGAGCCGATGGAGCCACGATGGTCACGCAGCGCACGTACCCGCACGGCGTCCCGTGCTGGGTCGAGGTCGAGACGCGCGACGTCGGCGCGACGGCCGCGTTCTACGGGGAGCTCTTCGGGTGGCGGTTCGTCGAGCAGCCCCCGCGCGGGGGCACGAGGTACGTCGTCGCATCCCTCGACGGCACCGACGGGACGGCGGTCGCCGCGGTCGCGGGCGTGACCGGCCTCGACACCGCCCGCTGGGTCACCTCCGTCGCGGTCGACGACGTCGACACCGCCGCCGGTCGCGTCGTCGCCCTCGGCGGCGCGGTCCTCGAGCCTCCCGCCGACGTGGGGCCGGCCGACCAGCCTGACGGTCGCGCCGCGACGGTGCGCGACCCGCAGGGGGTCGAGAGCCGGCTGTGGCAGGCGGGCTCCCGTCCCGGCGCGCAGCGCGTCAACGAGCCCGGCACGTGGAACTTCAGCAACGTCCTCACGCCCGACCCTGCGACCGCGCTCGCCTTCTACGGCGCGCTGCTCGGGTGGGAGGTCGACCCCGACCTCGCAGCCGGGATGGCCCGCGTGCCCGGCTACGGCGACCACCTCGCGCGGACGTCCGACCCGGGCATCCACGAGCGCCAGGAGGGCTTCGCCCCGCCCGGTTTCGCGGACGCCGTCGCCGGGATCGTGCCCGACGACGGCCCGGCACGCTGGTCCGTCGCGTTCGCCGTCGCGGACCGGGACGCCGCGGTCGACGCCGCCCGGGACGCGGGAGCGACCGTGCTCGCGACGACGGAAGACCCGTGGGCGCGACACGCGACCGTGCGCGACCCGCAGGGCGCCGGCCTGACCCTCTCCGAGTTCGCGCCGCAGGCCTGAGGGCGACCGGACCGGCGCGCCCCGGTCAGGGCGCCGCGTCGCCGGCGACGTTCACCAGCCACCCGACCCCGAACCGGTCGGTGAGCATGCCGAACTCGTCTCCCCACGGCGCCGTCTCCATCGCCATGACCTCCTTCGCGCCGTCGGACAGCGCGGCGAACCACGCGCGGAGGCGCTCGCGGTCGTCGGGACCGCCGAACAGCGCGACCGACGCGTGGTCCGTGAGCGTCGTCCCCGGCGGCACGTCCGACGCCATGAGCGTCCCGACGCCCTCGATCGGGAGCTGGGAGTGCATCACCTTCTTCGCCTGCGCCGGGTCGTCCACCGGGCCGATCGAGTCGTAGGTGCTGATGTCCGGCGCGACGCCGAACACGGTGCCGTAGAACTCGACGGCCTCACGGGCGTCGCCGTCGAAGTTCAGGTAGGGGCTGAGCTGCACGGCCATGATGGCCTCCTCGTCGAGATGGACCTGACTCCTGTGTGGACGGCCCGGCACGGCCGGACTGAGCGGTCCCCGCCACCGTCGACCTCGGGTCTCGCGTCGCGGAGGCGCCGGCCGGCGGGCGGCGCCCGTCGGCTAGGGTGTGCGCGGCCCGACGGCGCGGCCACCGGACCGCGGGCGGCTCACCCGCGTGCGGCCCACGGACCGAGGAGCGCGACAGGGGGACCGGGCGTGCAGCGCAACCTCGTCCACGTCTTCGACGTGACGGGCGCGGACCCCGCGCTGCTCGACGACGACCCGACCGTCCGCGGGTGCCTCGACGCGATCGTCCGGCACGCGGGCATGACGCCGCTCGGCGAGGCGTCGCACCGGTTCGAGCCCCAGGGCACGAGCGTCGTGATCCTGCTCGCCGAGTCGCACCTCGCCGTGCACACGTGGCCCGAGCTCGGGACCGCCTACCTGACCCTCACGACCTGCCGGGCCCCGGCGTCCGCCACCTTCACGGACGACGTGCGCGCCCTGCTCGCCGACGCGCTGGGCGCGGCCGACGTCGCCGTGCGGAGCCTCGTGTGAGCCGGACGCGCCCCCGGCTCGCGCTGCGCGTGGGCGAGGACCTCGTCGGCACGTCGCCCCACCGCGCGACGCCGCGCGCCGTCGCCGTCCTGTCGACCGTGCACGGCGGCACGACGTTCACGTGGGAGGAGTGGCAGCTCCTCGCCCACGACGGCTCGGACGTCTGGATCGAGTACGACCACGACACGCGCGACGTCACGCTCCTGCACCCGACCGAGGCGTGGCCTCCGGTCGTCGACCTCTCGGCGCTGCACACCGGGCGCACCCTCGGCCTGCGCCTCGACGGGCGGCAGTACTCGCTCGTCGTGCGCGAGCGCGGGACGGGCCGGGTCGAGCACGTCGAGGGGCAGTTCGCCGAGCCGTTCGTCGTGGGGCAGCAGGTCGAGTACGTCGACCTCTCGGCCCACGGGACGGTCGTCTCGATCGAGCGCACGACCGGCCCGCTCGGCCCCGTGACCGCCGTGTACCGCGGCCGGCGCATCGACGTCGCGGAGCAGCGTCGCCTGTTCGGGCGCCGGGTCGCGCCGCGCACGCTCCCCGGGGGCCGGTTCGTGGCCTTCGCGGTCGCCGCCGTCGTGCTCGTCGGGCTCGCCGCCTCGTGCACGGCGCGCGCCGCGACGGGTGACGGCTCGTGCACGCCCCGGACCGTCGAGACCGTCGCACCGTCCGGCGAGGTGACCACCACCGAGCAGGACGGCACGTGCGTGCGCCGCACCGTCTACGGCGGCGGGGGCGGCGGGCTCGGCAAGTGACCCGCTCGCCCGTCGAACCCCTCGTCGAACCCGTACGCCCGACCGCCCGTCCCACGACCTGACCCCGGGAGACACCGTGATCGCAACCGCCGCCGCCCCGCTGGCGTTCCTCTGGTCCTTCTTCTCGACCATCCTGTACTCGGCGCTCGGCATCGTCCTGCTGCTGGTCACGCTCGTGGTCGCGAACAAGGTGTTCCGGCTCAACCTCCACCGCGAGCTCGTCGACGAGCACAACGTCGCGTTCGGCGTGATGATCGCGGGCCTCGCCGTCGCGATCGGCCTCATCATCGCGGGGACGATCAGCTCCTGACCGTGCTCGACCAGCAGGAGCTCCCGCCCGGCCGCCCGCCCGAGACCGCCGCGGACGACTCGGGCGCCGCCGCGCCCCCGGCCGGGCGGACCGGCCGCACACGCCCGATGGACCGGCCGACGGTCTTCGCCGCCGCGCTGCTCGTCGCCGTCGGCGGCCTCGTCTACGAGCTCATCCTCGGGACGGCGGCTTCGTACCTGTTCGGCGACTCCGTCGTCGCGTTCTCCGTCGCGACGGGGCTCACGCTGTTCGGCATGGGCCTCGGCTCGCTCCTCGCGCCGCGGCTCCAGCGCACCGCGGGGCTGAGCTTCGTGCGCAACGAGCTCGTGCTCTCGCTCCTGGGCGGCACGTCCGTGCTCGCCCTGTTCTGGGCGTACGCCCAGACCGAGCTCGCGTGGGTCGTGTTCGTCGTGCTCTCGCTCGCGATCGGCACGGCGATCGGTGTCGAGATCCCGCTGCTCGTCGCGGTCCTCAAGGAGCGGGGGAGCGAGGGGTCCGTCTCGCTGCTGTCGAAGGTGCTCGCGCTCGACTACTTCGGGGCGCTCGCGGCGTCCCTGCTGTTCCCGTTCCTCCTGCTGCCGTACCTCGGGCTCGTCCGCACCGCGTTCGCGGTCGCGGTGCTCAACGTCGCCGTCGCGGCGTTCATGCTCGCGCGCATGGGCCACCCGCCGCGGTGGACCGCGCTCGCCGCCGGGACGCTCGTCGTCCTCCTCGCCGGGTTCGCCGCGTCGTCATGGCTCGAGACGCGCATCAGCGCGGGCATGTACCAGGACCCGGTCGTGGCGCAGGAGCGCAGCGCGTACCAGCAGGTCGTCGTCACCGAGTACCGCGGCGACACCCGCCTGTACCTGGACAACCAGCTCCAGTTCTCCTCCGTCGACGAGGCCCGCTACCACGAGACCCTCGCGCACGCGGCGATGACGTCCGTCGCCGCGCCCGCGTCCGTCGCGATCCTCGGCGGCGGCGACGGGCTCCTCGCGCGCGAGGTGCTGCGGTACGAGTCGGTGCAGGAGGTCACGCTCGTCGACCTCGACCCCGCGGTGACCGACCTCGCGCGCGACAACCGGCTCCTCACCGACCTCAACGGGCACGCGCTCGACGACCCGCGCGTGAGCGTCGTCAACGCCGACGCCTTCCGGTGGGTCGAGGACACGCCTCGGACGTTCGACGTCGTGCTGGTCGACCTCGTCGACCCGTCGACCGAGCGCGTCGCCAAGCTGTACTCGCAGGAGTTCTACGGCATGGTCGCGGCGCACCTGCGGCCGGGCGGGGCGTTCGCGACCCAGGCGACGTCCACCTACTTCACGCCCGACGCGTTCTGGCAGGTCGTGTCCACCGTCCGCGCCGCAGCACCGGACCGAGCCGTCGTGCCGCTCACGGTCAACGTCCCGTCGTTCGGCGAGTGGGGCTTCGCGCTCTCCCTCGCGCCGGGCGGGGCTGCACCCGGGGCCGGGGAGCCCGACGACGTCCCCGGGCTCTTCGCGCGCACGCCGCTCCCCGAGGGCCTGCGGTTCCACGACGCGGCGTCGCTCGCCGCGACCACGCACCTGCCCGCCGACAACCCGCCGCGCGACCTGCCGCCGTCGACCCTGCTGTCCCCGACCGTGCAGCGCACGTACCAGGAGGACATGCGCGCCTGGCGCTACTGAGCGGTGTGCGCCACCGCCTCCAGCGCGTCGAGCGCCGCGAACGGGTCGTCCGGGCGGGCCGGGTCGGGGCTCGTCGCGACGAGCACGACGCTCGACACCCCGCCCGCGCCGAGCTCGTCGAGCCGGGCGCGGAAGGCATCGGGCGGACCGACGACGGCAAGCGCGTCGACCCACGCGTCCGGCATCGCGGCGGCGAAGGCCTCGGGGGTGTCGCTCGCGTCGCGCAGGGCGCGGAAGTCGGCGGCGAACGGCAGCGGGTCGATCTGCGCCGACCAGTCGGCCTCGCCCAGGACGGCGAGGTGCGGCCGGACGATCGTGCGGGCGGTCGCGACGTCGTCGTGCACCGCGCCGATGGCGAAGGCGACGACGCGGTGCTCGGGCGGGGCCGCGTCGCCGGCGCTCGCGCGCCCCGCGTCGATCGCGGTGCGCGCGACGGCCAGGTACTCCGGGGTCACGGGCATGTCGAGGATCGTCCCGTCGGCGACGCGGCCCGAGACCTCGAGCGAGCGCGGGCCGCGCACCCCGGCGAGCACTGGCGGCGGCGAGGCGGGCGGCGCGTGCAGCGCGACCTCGTCGATCGTGACGTACCGGCCCGAGACGGAGACGCGCTCGCCGTGCAGCAGCGCGCGCACGGCCGACGTCGTCTCCTCGAGCATCGCGAGCGGGCTCGCGGGCCAGACGCCGATCTGCCGCATCCACGCGGGCATGCCGTGCCCGAGCCCCAGGTGCAGACGGCCGGGGTGCAGGGCGGCGAGGGTCGCGGCCTCCATCGCGGCGGTCGACGGCGCGCGCGTCGCGGCGGGGAGGATCCCGATGCCGACGGTGAGGCGCTGCGTCGCGGCGAGGACGGTCGCGGCCTGCGCGATCCCGCCGTGGAACGTCAGGTCCTCGACGACCCACACCTCGTCGAGGCCCACCTCCTCGGCGCGGCGCGCGAACGGCACGATCTGGTCGGCGGGGAGCTCGCGCGGCAGGATCACGCCGAGCGCGGGGGTCGTCGAGGTCGCCATACGGCGACCGTACTCTGACAGCGCTCCCACCTGCGAGGTCGCCCGGGACGGGCCGCAAAGTCCTGGCGGTCGGCGCAGCGCGGCGCCTACCGTCGGGGCATGACCGCGCTCGACGACGCCGCCCTCTCCGCCCTCGACACGCGCCTGCGGGCGGCGGCCGACGCCGACGCGTTCTCCGGCGTCGTGCGGATCGAGCGCGACGGCCACCCGCTGTTCGAGCGCGCGTACGGCGTCGCGTCGCGCCGGTGGGGCGTCCCCGTCCGCACGAGCACGCGGTTCGACGTCGCGTCCGTGACCAAGCTCTTCACCGCCGTCGCGGTGCTCCAGCAGGTCGGGGAGGGGCGGCTCGGGCTCGACGACCGCATCCACGACCACGTCGACCTCGCGGGCACGACGATCCCGAGGGGGGTGACGGTCCGGCACCTGCTCACGCACACCTCGGGCATCGCGGACGACGCCGACGAGGAGGCCGGCGAGTCGTACGAGGCGCTGTGGGTCGACCGGCCGAGCTACTCCGTGACGCGCACGGCCGACTTCCTGCCCGGCTTCGTCCACAAGGAGCCGAACTTCCCGCCGGGGGAGGGGTGCCGGTACTGCAACGTCGGGTTCGTCCTCGCGGGCCTCGCGCTGGAGAAGGTCGCCGGGACGACCTACCGCGAGTACGTCCGCGAGCACGTCTTCGCGCGGGCGGGCATGGACCGCTCCGGGTTCTTCCGCATGGACGAGGCCGAGCCCGACGTCGCGGAGGGTTGGGAGCCGGTCCACGAGGGCCCGGACGACGAGGGGCCCGTCACCGGCTGGCGGCAGAACATCTACTCCTACCCGCCCGTCGGCTCGCCCGACGGCGGAGCGCACGTCACCGCGCGCGACCTCGCACGGTTCTGGTCCGCGGTCCGCGGCGGTGAGCTGCTGCCGCCCGACCTCACGCGCGCGTTCCTCACGCCGCAGGTCAAGCACGACGACGGCGACACGGACGAGACCGACGACAAGGACGCTGAGGGGGTCGAGCGCGCGGCGAGCGTGCACTACGGGTTCGGGCTCGAGTTCGAGCTCCTCGCCGACGGGTCCGTGCGCTCCGCGTACAAGGAGGGCATCAACACCGGGTCGAGCGCGATGCTGCGCCACTACCCGGACGCGGGCGGACCCATCCCGGACGGTCTCCCGCCGGCCGGGGCGCCCGGGGTGACGGTCGTCGTCGTGTCCAACGGCGAGGCGGGCGCCTGGGGCCCGGTGCGGCAGATCGACGCGCTCGTCCGCGGCTGACCGGGCCGGTCGGCTGACGGGGTGACGGGCAGCGCGCGGCACAGACGCCGTTCACGAGAGCGCCGCGACCGCCTTCTCGATGCGGCGCTGCCGGGTCTCGGCGGCCTTCGCCGACGCCACCGGCTCCACGATCGCTCGCTGCCGCGAGAACGAGAGGGCGTCGAACGACTCCCGTGCGCCGGCGTCGTCGAGCGCGCGGGCGAGGTCGTCCGGGACGTCGACCGTGCGCGGCGCGTCGTCGACCTCGAGGTCGACCTCCACCTCGTCCCCCGCCGCGACCCCCGCCGCCTCCCGGTTGGCCGCGCTCAGCGAGACGACGAACTGACCCCGGTAGAACACGAGCGAGGAGCGGTAGCTGTGGTCGCCGATCGTCACGAGGACCGGGACCTTGCGCCCCCGCCCGAAGGACAGCGCGACGTCCTCCGGGACGGGCAGGCCCGTCGTCGTGCCGCCGCTCGCCTCGACCGTCGTGGTGATCCGCATGCGCTCCTCCTCCGGGCCGGCCGGGCGATCCCGGCGCTCCCCCACGAGACCTCCACACGCTCTCGAACTCATCGGCCCTCGGGCACCCGGTCGCTCGCCTAGGCTCGTGAACCATGCCCTCCGGACTCTCCGCCGCCCTCTCGGCCGCCCTGCCCGCCGCGTCGACGGCGGAGCCCGCGCTCGACGGCGTGGCGGGTTGGGCCGTGAACCTCATGGAGACGCTCGGCCCGGTCGGCGCCGCCATCGCGATCGCGCTCGAGAACCTGTTCCCGCCCCTGCCGAGCGAGATCATCCTGCCGCTCGCGGGCTTCACCGCGAGCCAGGGCAGCTTCGGGCTTGTCGAGGCGATCGTCTGGACGACGGCCGGGTCGATCGTCGGGGCCCTCGCGCTCTACGCCGTGGGAGCGATCATCGGGCGCGAGCGCACGCGCTGGATCGCGGAGCGGCTGCCGCTCGTCAAGGTCGCGGACGTCGACCGCACCGAGCAGTTCTTCCTCAAGCACGGTGGCGCGACGGTCTTCTTCGGCCGCTTCATCCCGATCTTCCGTAGCCTCATCTCGATCCCGGCCGGGGTCGAGCGCATGCCGCTGTGGAAGTTCACCGCGCTCACCGCCGCGGGCAGCGCGGTGTGGAACACGATCTTCGTCTACGCCGGGTACGCGCTCGGCGAGCAGTGGCACGTCGTGGAGGAGTACGCCAGCGTGCTGCAGAAGGTCGTCATCGCGGTCGTCGCGGCCGCGGTGGTGTGGTTCGTCGTCACGCGCGTCTGGCGTTGGGTGCACGACGACGAGCGGCCCGCCCACGCGCGCGGCGGACGGTCGTCGTCGCCCGCGCGCGACGACGCCTGATCCTCCCCGCCGACTGATGGATCCGGTGCCTGGCCTCTCGGGGCTCGCGACGTCGTCGCGTCCCGGGAGCCGGCCGCCCGCGCGCTCAGGCCGGGCCTGGCGGATGATCGGAGCGTGCCCGACGAGACCCCCCGCCCGAGCGCGCCGCCGAGCCAGTCCCCGAGCGCGTCGTCCGGCGCGTCACGGTCCGCGCCGCACGCCGCGCTCGTCGCGACCGGTCGACACTCCCCGCTCGCGGCCCAGCGACACCGCGTCCGCGTGCGCCGGGTCGCCGCGACCGTCGTCGTGGTGCTGGCGGTCCTCTCGCTCGTGGGCCTCGTGGCGCGGCGGTTGTGGGTTCGGCTCTCGCTCTACCAAGACCTGATCCCGGGGCTCGAGGCGGGCAGCCACGCGTCGAGCATCCTGCTCGTCGCGGTGGTCCTGTTCCTCACGGCGCGCGGGCTGCGGAACGGGCACCGGCTGTCCTGGCTCGTCACGTGCGTGGTGCTGGGGGTCACGGCCGTCGCCCACCTCCTGCACCACCGTCACGCCCTGCCGGCCGTCGTGGTGCTGCTCGCCGTTGGGTGGCTCCTCACGCAGTGGCGCGCGTTCCCGGTGCTGCCGACGCGGCGCGCGGTGCGCCGGGCGGTGCTGCTCCTCGTCGCGATCGGCGTCGCGCTCGTCCTGGTCGTCGTGGGCGTCGCCGTCGTGCTCGCGGCGCGCGACGCGGGCGACGCCGAGCTGGAGAGCGCGGCGCGCGCGCTCGCCGCGGTCGCGACGGTGCTCAACCTCGTGCTCGTGGTGCTCGTGCTCTGGTGGCTGCTCTCGCCGCGGTCGCCCAAGCCCGCGACGCCCGCCGAGCACGTCGCCGAGCGCGAGAAGGCGCGCGCCGTCGTGGCCGCCCACGGGGGCGGCACGCTCGACTACTTCGCGCTGCGCGACGACAAGGACTGGTTCTTCGTCGGCCACGGCGTCGTCGCGCACTCGGTGCGCAACGGCGTGTGCCTCGTCTCGCCCGACCCGGTGTGCCCGGCCGACGAGCGCGAGCTCGTCTGGGCCGAGTTCCTCGACCACGTGGGGCGCAACGGGTGGAAGGTCGCGGTCGTCGCGGCGGGGGAGCCGTGGCTGCCCGTGTACGAGGCGTCGGGTCTGCTCCCGGCCTACCTCGGCGACGAGGCGACCGTCGACTGCCCGTCGTTCTCCCTTGAGGGCAAGGCCCACAAGTCGCTGCGCCAGGCCGTGAACCGCGTCGCGCGCGCCGGCTACACGACGACGTTCCACGACCCCACGGCCCTCGACCCCACGCTGCGCGACGAGATCTCCGCGATGAGCGACGAGTCCCGGCGCGGCGAGGACGAGCGCGGGTTCTCCATGACGCTCTCGCGCCTGTTCGACCCGCACGACGCCGGGCTCATGCTCTCCGTCACCCGGTCCTCCGAGGGGCGCGTGGACGCGTTCTGCCAGTGGGTGCCCGCGAGCGACATCGACGGCTGGTCGCTCGACGTCATGCGCCGCCGCCTCGACGTGCCCGACCTGCCGAACGGCCTCGTGGACGCGACGATCGTCGCGACGATCGCGGAGCTCGTCGCGCGGGGGCAGCGTGGGCTGGGGCTCAACTTCGCCGTCCTGCGCGAGCTCATGGAGGGCGAGCGCGACTCGCGGCTCGACCAGCTCGTGCGGCCGGTCGTCAAGAAGTTCTCCGAGGGCACGCAGGTGGAGACGCTCGCGACGTTCAACGACAAGTTCGACCCGGGCTGGACGCGCCGCTACGTCGTCCTCGACTCGGCGGAGCAGGCCGCCGCGCAGTCGCTCGTCATGGCCGGGGCGGAGGGCGTCACGGAGATCCCCGTGATCGGCCGGTTCCTGCGCGGGGTGGGCGCCGCGCCGACGGAGGCCGCTCCTGCCGCGCCGACGGCCGCACCCGCGGCACCCGCGGACGAGGCCTCGTGATCCTGTCCCTGCTCGCCGCCGTCACGGCGAGCGTCCTGTACGCGGTGAGCACGATCATGCAGGCGGTCGCGACGCGTCGGGCGCACGGCCTCGCGGCCGTCGCGCAGCCGCTCGTCATCGGCGGGCTCCTGGTCGACGGCGTCGCGTGGCTCCTCTCGCTCCTCGCCCTCGACCACCT
Source organism: Cellulosimicrobium funkei (assembly GCF_001019615.1). Classification (GTDB taxonomy): domain Bacteria; phylum Actinomycetota; class Actinomycetes; order Actinomycetales; family Cellulomonadaceae; genus Cellulosimicrobium; species Cellulosimicrobium cellulans_E. Next base: position 87,367 of record NZ_JNBQ01000003.1, read on the forward strand.
GCCGCTGTTCGTCGTGCAGGCCGTCGTCGCGGCGTCGCTGGTCGTCGTCGTCCTGCTCGCGCGGCTCGTGCTCGGCGCGACGCTGCGCCGCACGGACCTCGTGGCGATGGGCGTCGTGGTGGCCGGGCTCGTCGTGCTCGCGCTCGCCGCGGGGGAGCAGCCCGCGACGCACCCGCCGGCGGGTTTCGCGACCTGGGTCAACGTCGCCGGGGCCGCCGTCGCTGTGGGCACCGCCGCCGCCTACCGGCGCGGGCACCCCGTCCTCCTCGCCGTGCTCGGCGGCCTGGGCTACTCCGTCGCCGCCGTCGCCGCGCGCGGCGCCCACGCGTCCGGTGACCTGCTCGACACGGTGCTCCAGCCGCTGGCGATCGCGATCGTCCTCGGCGGTGTCGCGGGCGCGCTCGCGTACCTGCGCGCGCTCGAGCGCGGTGCGGTGGGCACGGTCGCCGCGACCGTGTCCGTCCTCGAGGTGCTCGTGCCGGGCATCGTCGGGCTCGCCGTGCTCGGCGACGTCGTGCGGTCGGGCTGGGTCGCCCCCGCGGCGGTCGCGACGCTCGCCGCGGTGGGCGGCTGCGTCGTCCTCGCGACGAGCCCGGCGAACGCCGCCGCGGAGGAGCCGGCCCCCGCTGCCGCGACCCCGGGGACGACCTAGGGTGGGCCGGGTCGACCCGCCGAACCCGGGGTCGCTCCCACCCGGGCGACTTGCTGAGGAGCCGTCCCGGGTTCGGCACCGAGGGAGGAGCACGATGCGCACACCCCTGGACGTCCTCACGCTCGACGAGCTGCGGCGTCGGACGTCGGTGAAGTGGCGGGCGTTCGAGCCTGACGTGCTGCCGCTGTTCGTCGCGGAGATGGACGTCGCGCCGTGCGAGGCCGTGGTCGACGCCGTGACGGCGGCGCTGCGCGCGGGCGACACGGGGTACGACGTCGGCACCACCTACGGCGAGGCGTACGCGCGGTTCGCGGCGCGACGGTGGGGCTGGTCGTTCGACGCGTCGACGTCGCGCACGCTCCCCGACGTGATGCTCGCGATCGTCGAGGTGCTGCGCGTGCTCACGGCCCCGGGGGACGCGGTCGTCGTGAACCCGCCGGTCTACCCGCCGTTCTACGGCTTCACCGCGAACGAGGGACGGCGCGTCGTCGACGCGCCGCTGGGCACCGACGGGCGGCTCGACCTCGACGCGCTCGAGCGCGCGTTCGCCGACGCGACGGGCGTCGCCGCGAACGGGCGCGGCCCCGGGAGCGGGCGCCGCGCCGTCTGGCTCGTGTGCAACCCGCAGAACCCCACCGGCACGACCCACACGCCCGCCGAGCTCGAGGCGGGGCTCGCGCTCGCCGCCCGGTACGGGGTGCGCGTCGTCGCGGACGAGATCCACGCGCCCCTCACCCGCCCCGGGCTCGACGGGCGCCCGGCGACGACCCACACGCCGCTCCTCGCCGTCCCGGGATCGGAGCAGGCCGTGGCGATCGTCTCCGCGTCCAAGGCCTGGAACCTCCCGGGCCTCAAGGCTGCGGCGGCCGTCGGGGGACCGGCCGTCGCCGACGACCTGCGCCGGATCCCGGAGGAGGCGAGCCACGGCGTGCAGCACGTGTCCGTGATCGCGCACGTCGCCGCGCTCGACCACGGCGAGGCATGGCTCGACGCCGTCCTCGCGGGCGTCGAGCGCAACGCGTGGCTCCTCGCCGACCTCCTCGGGGAGCACCTGCCGGAGGTCGGCTACCGCCCCGGCGAGGCGACGTACCTCGCGTGGCTCGACTGTCGAAGGATCGACGGCGCTGCGACGGGCGTCGACCCGGTCGCCGGTGCCGCCGACCCGGCGCCCGCGAAGGACCCGCGCGGCTGGTTCCTCGACCGGGCGCGGGTCGCGCTGGAGGACGGGCGCCGGTTCGGCCCCGGCGGAGAGGGGCACGTGCGCCTCAACCTCGCGACCGGCGTCGACGTCCTCACGGAGGCGGTCGAGCGCATGGGGGAGTCGGTGCGCGCGGCGGTCTGAGCGCGACGTGCCGGCCGTCGAGACGCAACCGCCCGATGACTCCGCGCCGGCCGACCGGTCGGCATACCGACCGACGACCCACCACCCTCCGGAGGACCGCATGCCGTTCGACCCCGTCGCCCTCGACCGCACGTTCACCGCGCCCGTCGGCGTCGACGTCAAGGGCGACACCTGGCCCTGCGTCGAGGTGCCCGACGCGCGAGACCTCTTCGGCTCGCTCCGGTCCGTCCGGGTCGACGCGACCGTCGACGGCGTGCCGCTGCGGAACGTCGGGCTGATGCCCACCGGCTCCGGCGGCCTGATGCTGTCGCTCAACGCGGCCGTGCGCAAGCGCCTCGGCAAGGACGTCGGCGACACGGTCACCGTCCGTCTCGAGCGCCGCCTGAGCTGAGGCAAGGCCGCCCCGGCCACGCCCCGCACGGCGCCGACCCAGCGGGTCGCCGGGTCGCACGGGATGGGCAGTGCTCCCCATCGCGGCGAACGTCCGTGCCGCGTAGCGTCGGCGTGCGACCGTCCAGACGCGGCTGTCGACACGTGCGCGTGAGAGGACACGCGCAGGTGCGGGGAGGAGACGGCATGAGCGGCATGTGGGGCGCCGACGTCCAGGCGCTGCGCGCGCTCGCGTCGAGCCTGCGGTCGGGCGCCGACGCGCTGCGGTCCCACCGCGCGCAGGTGACGTCCGTCGTCGACGCCGCGACCCGCTGGGAGGGCCCCGACGCCGCGGAGTTCCGCAGCGACTGGGCCGCGAGCCTCGGCCCCTCGCTCGCCACCACCGCGACCCTCCTCGACACCGCGGCGGACCAGCTCGCCGCCGACGCGGACCAGCAAGAGTCCGCGAGCAGCGACGGCGGTGGCGCCCCGGGTGGACCGGGCGGCGGTCCGACGTCGGGCCCCGGCGGCCAGCAGCCGACCGTCCCCACACCGACCCCCGGCGAGTACGCCGCGATGGACGCGAGCGAGCGCGCGGAGTGGCTCGAGAACGCGACGGACGCCCAGGTCGCCGCGCTCTACGCGCAGCTCGTGCGGCTCGGCGTCGACCCCGACTCCCCGGGGTTCTCCGACCTCGCCGTCGCGCACTGGACCCGCGTCGCCGCCGCCGAGGCGGGCTTCGACTTCGCCGACTGGGACCCGTCCGCCGGGGCGTCGGCCAACCGCGAGATCATCGAGGGCGTCTACACGTACTACGGCGAGCTCTACCTCGACAACCCGTGGATGCAGTGGGCCGGCATGGCCGCGATGATCGGGCCGTCGTTCGCCGCCGGATTCTTCGACCTCGACATGATGCGGCAGCTCGCGCAGGGCGTCGCGAGCGGCGCCCAGGCGCTCCCGCCCGGCGTCGACCGCGCGGCGCTCGAGGCGATCGCGACCATGTCCGACGCCGAGCTCGGGTTCTACGAGAACCAGTTCCTGTCGATGCAGCGCGAGATCTTCGTCGACCAGGCCGTCATGCACGAGGCGTACCTGAACGGCGGCATGGAGGAGATGGAGCGGCTGCTCGAGGCCGGCGTCATCGACGACGCCGCGTACCAGGCCTGGGCGGACATCGAGGCCGGGCGGGGCGGCGACGCGCAGGCGCTCGCGGACGGCAACACCGCGCTGCTGTGGCGCGAGCAGAACCAGATCATCGCGGACGACTGGCAGACCATGCGCGGCCACCCCGTCACGGGCGAGGCGTTCACCTACCTCATGACGCTCGTCGGCGAGCCGTCCATCCCGGGCGCGGGCACGTACGCGCAGTACGACCCCTTCACGGTGAGCGTCGAGACGCCCGGCCCGGAGAACCTCGGCATCCCGTTCACGGGCATCTCGTTCGACAACCCCGTCCAGGGGACCGTGACGGTCGAGACGCCGCTCCCGGGCGGCAACATCGCCGACCAGGGGACCCGCTGGGAGTACATCTCGAACGACACGCTGCCCGCGTACCAGCAGCTCGTCACGCAGCACCCGGACCAGGCCGCGCAGATCATCGGCACCGACGTGTCCGACCGGATCGACGACTACCGGCTCACGAACCCCGCCCGCATCGGCCGCATCCTTGACAGACTGACCGAGTGGGACGTGGACGTGGACCAGTGAGCCGGCTCGGAGCGGGCGGGCGGCGACGGGCGGCGCGGGCCGCGGTCGTCCTGCTCGCCGGGTCGCTCGCCCTGGCGGGGTGCACGGTGACGTTCGGCGACCCGGACGACGCGACCACGGCCCCGGGCGGGACGAGCACGGCGCCCGGCGGGGCGTCGTCGGGCGGCGAGGCCGGGACGACGACGATCGACGACATCGAGAGGGGCGAGCCCATGCGCTGGGACGTGAGCAGGCCGATCACCGCGGAGTCCGTGGGGCTGGGCGAGTCGCAGGCCGTCGTGCAGGTGCCCGACGGCGCGGCGCAGGTCGAGCTGACCCTCCCCGACGGGACGTGGTCGACGACGGCCGAGGAGCTGACGATCCAGCCGCGCCGCGGCTACGTGAGCACGATCAACGTGTTCCGCACCCTGTCCGGCGGGCAGGCGGTCCACGACCAGCTCGTCTCCGACGCCGAGGTCCTCGGCTTCCCCCGCTCCCAGGTCGACCGCTGGCTCGACGAGCTGCCCGCGTCGCTCGACGCGTCGCGCGCGGGTGGGACGCGCGAGCGGACCGGGATCAACGGCTCCAACGGCGACGTCGTGACCTCCGTGCAGATCAGTCACGAGCCCGGCCCGGGCGGCGACGAGAGCATCCGCCTCTGGTACGCGATCAGCCCGGTCACCCCGGACTGAGGCTGCCCCGCGGTCGCGGCCGCCGGGCAGGACGTGAAGAAGCCGGGGACGAACCGGGCCGGTTCGTCCCGAGCGTCCGGGACGTCCGGGGGGTGGGGTAGCGTCCCTCCCGTCCCGAACGGCACGGAGCAGGGGAGCAGCGAGTGAGCAGCGTCGCGCACGACCACGGCCGGACGACCACGCAGGGCCGGCCGCGGGTCCGGCACCGGGCCGTGCGCTGGGCGAGCGCCGCGGCGCTCGCCCCCGTCCTGGCCCTGCCGCTCGCGGCCTGCACGCCCGACCGGCCGGAGGCGCAGGACGCGGCGGACGCGCTCGCGCACGCGATCCAGGCGGGCGACGTGAGCGGGCTGGAGTTCCGCAACGGCGCGGCCACGGACGTCCAGGGCCACCTCGAGGCCGTGCTCGAGCCGCTCGCGCCGTACGAGCGCACGGTCGAGGTCTCGCAGGTGGACGTCGTCGAGGAGGGTGACGACGCGGGCGACCGCGCGACGGCGACGCTCGCCTACCGCTGGGAGGTCGCGGGCGAGCAGGCCTGGGAGTACACGACGACGGCCGAGCTGTCGTTCGCGGAGGCGGCCGACGGGGAGGACGGGCCCGGGGCGTGGGACGTCGTGTGGGAGCCGGACGTGCTCGTCCCCGAGCTCGGCCAGGGCGACCGGATCGCGGTGAACCGCGTGCCCGCCGTGCGCGCGGGCATCCTCGGTGCCGACGACGTCCCGATCGTCCAGGACCGGCCGGTGTACCGCATCGGCGTCGACAAGACGCTCGTCGCCTCGGGCGCGTGGGACCGCGCAGCACGGGAGCTCGCCGCGGTCGTCGGGCTCGACCCCGAGGAGTACGCGCAGCGCGTCGCCGGGGCGGGGGAGAAGGCGTTCGTCGAGGCGATCACGGTGCGCACCGAGGACACCGCGGGCGTGGACGTCGACGCGGCGCGCGGCGTCGACGGGGTCCGCGTGGTCGACGACGAGCTGCCGCTCGCCCCGACGCGCGAGTTCGCGCGCCCCATCCTCGGGCGCGTGGGGGACGCGACGGCGGAGATCGTCGAGGAGTCCGAGGGGGCGGTCGCCGCGGGCGACCAGGTCGGTCTCTCGGGCCTCCAGCGCCAGTACGACGAGCAGCTCCGCGGTGTCCCGGGCCTGTCGATCGAGGTCGTGCCGGGCGAGGGCGACGCGGAGGGGGAGACGACGGAGGTCTTCGCGGTCGACCCGGTGGACGGCATCCCGCTCAGCACGACCCTCCGGCCGGACATGCAGGTCGCGGCCGAGGCGGTGCTGGCGGGGCAGGGACCGAGCGCGATCGTCGCGATCCAGCCCTCGACGGGCGCGGTGCTGGCCGCGGCGAGCTCGACGGCGGGCGAAGGGCTCTCGACCGCGACGACCGGACAGTACGCGCCGGGCTCGACGTTCAAGGTCGCGACGACGCTCGCGATGCTGCGCGCGGGGCTCACGCCCGACACGACGGTCGCGTGCCCGCCCACGATCTCCGTGGACGGCCGCGAGTTCCAGAACGTCCCGGGCTACCCGACGGCGGCCCTCGGCGACGTGCCGCTGCGCACCGCGTTCGCCAACTCGTGCAACACCGCGATGATCGGGCAGCGGGACACGGTGACGCAGCAGGCGCTGCACGACGCCGCGGCGTCGCTCGGGCTGGGCGTCGAGTCCGAGCTGGGGGCGCCCGCGTTCTTCGGCGACGTCCCGACCGACTCGCAGGGCACCGAGCACGCGGCGTCGATGATCGGGCAGGGCAAGGTCCAGGCCTCGCCGCTCGCGATGGCGACGGTCGCGGCGAGCGTCGCCGCCGGGCACACGGTGTCCCCCGTCATGGTCCACCCGGACGTGCAGACCGTCGCCGACGAGGAGCCTGCGGGCACCCTCACGGAGGAGGAGGCGACGACGCTGCGCGGCCTCATGCGCGCCGTCGTCACCGAGGGCTCGGCGTCCGTCCTCCAGGACCTCCCGGGCGAGCCGGGCGCCAAGACGGGCACGGCCCAGTACGGCGACGGCAGCCAGTCCCACGCGTGGATGATCGCGACCCAGGGCGACCTCGCGGTGGCGGTGTTCGTCGAGACGGGCGACGGCGGCGCCGTCACCGCGGGCCCGCTGATGCACGCGTTCCTCGACGCGCCGAACGGCTGATCGTCGCTCTCCTCCGGCGTCCGGAATAGGACCGGGCGCCGGGTGGTTGACCACGAACGGGTATGATCGGTTGCCGCGGGCGTCGATCTGCCCGCCTCGTCAGCGAGAACCCACCGTTCCGGGAGAACCTTCGTGTTCGTCAGCGTGCCTGCCTGGCAGCTCACCCAGCGCCGCGACGTCGACCTTCGTCGAGTCGCCAGCGCGCTGTGTCGCTGACCCCCCGTCGCCGCTGACGCCTCTCCGCCTCCGCACACCCGTCAGGACCCCGGGTCGCCTCGCGACCTGAGCCGCTGACGCGCGTGGCGCGCCCTCGCCGTCGGGCCGCAGGTCACCTCTGTGCCCTGCATCCCGCCCCGGGCCGCGCTGCTGCCGGCGCCCCGCGACGACGTCCCGAGCCCCTCTCCCGAGAGCGGGCGCTCGTGCGCCCGCGTCACCCCCCGAAAGGTCCCCTGTGTCCTCGACCCCCTCGTCGGCCGTCTCGAAGGCCGACCCGCAGCAGGCGAGCCAGGCCCCGGCCTCGGCGCCCGCGAAGAAGAAGCGCCGGTTCCCCTCGTTCAGCGTCCAGATCCTGCTCGGCCTCGCGGTCGGCGTCGGCCTCGGTGCGGTCGCCCTCGCCATGGGTCCGCAGGACGCGGCCGGCGAGGTCCCCAACGGCCTGACGACGACGCTCGACACGATCGGCTCGTCGTTCGTCACGCTGCTCAAGGCCGTCGTGCCGCCGCTCATCTTCACCGCGATCGTCGCGTCGATCGCGAACCTGCGCACCGTCACCAACGCCGCGCGCCTCGCGGGCCAGACGCTCCTGTGGTTCGCCATCACCGCGGCGATCTCCGTGGCCGTCGGCATCGGCCTGGGCCTGCTGTTCCAGCCGGGCAACCGCGCGTCGGTCTCGCTCGACGCGGCGTCCGAGCCGGGCCGCACCGGCACGTGGCTCGACTTCCTCAACGGCCTCATCCCGGGCAACGTCCTGGGCCTCGGCGCGAGCACGCAGGTCGAGGTGAGCGACGCCGGCGCGAGCGCCAGCACGTCGGTGAACTTCAACGTCCTGCAGATCCTCGTCGTCGCGCTGGTCATCGGCATCGCGGCGCTCAAGTCGGGCAAGAAGGCGGACCCGTTCCTCGCGTTCAACCGCTCCGCGCTCGCGATCGTGCAGAAGGTCCTGTGGTGGATCATCCGCCTCGCACCGATCGGCACCGCCGGCCTCATCGGCTACGCCATCGCGGCGTACGGCTGGACGTCGCTCGCGTCGCTCGCATGGTTCGCCGTCGCGATCTACGTCGGCCTCGCGGTCGTGCTGTTCGTCGTCTACCCGATCCTCCTGCGCACCAACGGCCTGAAGGTCTCGAGCTACTTCAAGGGCGCCTGGCCCGCGATCCAGCTCGCGTTCGTCTCGCGCTCCTCGATCGGCACGCTGCCCGTGACGCAGCGCGTCACCGAGCGCAACCTCGGCGTCCCGAGCGAGTACGCGTCGTTCGCCGTGCCGCTGGCCGCGACCACCAAGATGGACGGTTGCGCCTCGATCTACCCGGCCATCTCGGCGATCTTCGTCGCGCAGATCTTCGGCATCGACCTGTCGATCACCGACTACCTGCTCATCGCGTTCGTGTCCGTCGTCGGCTCCGCCGCGACCGCGGGTCTCACCGGCGCGATCGTCATGCTGACCCTCACGCTCTCGACCGTGGGCCTGCCGCTCGCGGGAGTGGGTCTGCTGCTCGCGATCGACCCGATCCTCGACATGGGCCGCACCGCGGTGAACGTCGCGGGCCAGGCGCTCGTGCCGACCATCGTGGCCAAGCGCGAGGGCATCCTCGACCTCGAGCAGTACGAGGCCGCCACGGCCGAGGACCTCTTCGTGGACGAGGACGACGACGCGTCGTCCGAGCCGACCACCGAGGCCACGTCCGAGGCCACGAAGGCCGCGCCGTCGGGCGCGAAGGAGCCGGTAGGCGCCCCCGCCTGACGCCGAACACGCGCTCACGCGCTGTCGAACACGACATGGGTGCCGTTATCCACGGGATAACGGCACCCATGTCGTTCTCGGCGTCAGGGCTGGGGGCGATCCTCGCGCAGGACCGTGAGGCGCGAGCGGTACTCCTGCTCGTCGATCTCGCCGCGCGCGTACCGCTCGCCGAGGATCGCGACCGGGTCAGGGCCCGCCGTCCGCCACGCGCCGGGGCCGCCCGGGCCCCAGCCGCGACGCGCGCGGCGGGCGATCAGGAAGATCACGGACGCGAACAGCAGGAACCACAGCAGGGGGAAGACGAACCACCACGGCCCGGGCCCCCAGCCGGCGTGCGCGACGTGCGCGACGGCCTCCGTGGGGACCACGGCGGCCCCGGTGAGTGCGGTGAGCATGACGACCTCCGGTGTCGGTGCACCCCGCCGGTCGGCGGGGGCGGCCGCCTTCCGGCCGCACCTCCAGGCTTCCCGTCGCCCGACGCCGCGTCGTCACCCGTGCGTGCCGACCTCGCTCGTCCCGTGGTGCCGGTCGGCCCCGTGGCGCCCTGGGAGACGGTCAGCCCGCCCAGCCGGGGCGCACGAGCCCGGACTCGTACGCCGCGACGACGAGCTGCGCGCGGTCGCGCGCACCGACCTTGGCCATGACCCGCGACACGTGCGTCTTCACGGTCGACTCCGACAGGTAGAGCGTCCCCGCGATCTCGTCGTTCGAGAGCCCGCCCGCGACCTCGACGAGCACCTCGCGCTCGCGCGGCGTGAGCTCCTCGACGCCGCGCACCGGCCCGACGGCGCGCGTCGCGTCCGCGACCCGCGACAGCAGGCGGCGGGTCACCGTGGGCGAGAGCAGGGCGTCGCCGCGCGCCGCGACGCGCACCGCCCGGACGAGGTCGACGGGCTCGGTGTCCTTGACGAGGAACCCGCTCGCGCCGCCGCGGATCGCGTCCGTCACGTACTCGTCGAGCTCGAACGTGGTGACGACCACGACGTGCACGTGGGACGCCGCGCGGTCGGCGACGATCCGCCGGGTCGCCTCGAGCCCGTCGAGCCCGGGCATCCGGATGTCCATGAGCACGACGTCGGGCAGGTGCTCCAGCGCGAGCCGGACGGCGTCGTCACCGGTCGCGGCCTCGGCGACGACGCGCATGTCGTCCTCGGAGTCGATGAGCGCACGGAAGCCGCCGCGCACGAGCGCCTGGTCGTCGGCCAGCACGACGTCGATCATGGTGCCTCCTCGCGCCGCGGCGGTCCGTCGTCGGAACGCCGGGTGGTGCTCGGCCGGGGCGTGGCGCCCGGCCAGGGAAAGACTGCCCGCACGCGGAAGCCGCGTCCAGCGGTGGCGGAGCCCGCTCCTGGTCCTGGAGCCGGGCCGGGCACCGGTCCCGCCACGAGCGACCCGTGGGCGCTCTCGACGCGCTCGCGCATGCCGCGCAACCCGTAGCCGGGCTCGGGGTACGACGCCGCTCCCGTGCCGTCGTCGGTGACCGTCACGGTCACGCGGCGCGAGGCGTGGTCCCCGTCCGCACCGGCGTCGCCCAGGTCGGACCGGGACCCGCCGCCCGCGTCGACGGCGACGTGGACGTCGACGTGCGTCGCGCCGTGCGCGTGCCGTCGCACGTTCGTCAGGGCCTCCTGCACCACGCGGTAGACGACCCCGACGAGCCGGTCGGGCAGGTCGGCGGCGGCGGGGTCCACGGCGAGCGCGACCGTGAGCCCGCCTCCCTCCGCCTGTCGCACGAGCCGGGGGAGCGCGGCGAGGTCCCACGTCGGGGCGAGCGGGGCGCCGTCGTCGCTCGTGGGGCCGTCCGCGCGCGACTCGCCTCGGACGACGCCGAGCACGGCCCGGACCTCGTCGAGCGCCTCGGTGCTCGTCGTGCGGATCGCGGTGAGGGCGCTGCGGGCCTGGTCCGGGTCGCGGTCGAGGAGGTGCAGCCCCACGCCGGCCTGCACCGTGATCGCGGAGAGCGAGTGCGCGAGGACGTCGTGGACCTCGCGCGCGATGCGCAGCCGCTCGTCCGCGACGGCCGTACGTTCTCGCTCGGCGCGCGCGACCTGCTCGGCCTCGCGTGCGGCGGCGATGCGGCTGGACCGGTCCCGAATCGCGCCCGCGACGAGCAGCACGACGACCGTCCAGGCCGCTCCGCCCAGGAGCGTCGCCCGCGGCGGGGCGTCGGGACGCAGGGCCGCGGCCGCGACGACGGCACCCGCGAGCAGCACGGCCCCGCCCCAGGCGACGCGACGCCCGCGCTCCGCGGGCCCGCTGAGGAGAACCCCCACGAGCACGCCGACGGGCCCCGCGAGCGCTGGTCCCCACGCGTACCCGGCGACGAGGAAGACGCCGACCGCCGCGACGGACACGAGCACCGCGACGACCGGGCGCGGCACGAGGAGCACGAGCGCGAGCGGCGGCACCAGGAGCAGGGCGACGGCGGCGAGGTCGAGCGGGCGCGCGCCCGGCTGCCCGTGCGTCGCGCCGACCGACCCGGCGACCGAGACCACCGCGAGCACCACGGCGAGGAACGCCCGGGGGCGGCGACGGTCGAGCGGGCCCATGCGTCGCACGCTACGCCGCACCCGGCCGGGCCGCGTCCGACCGGGGTGCCGGCCGCCGTCGTCCCGGGGTACCGCGCGCGGGCTCACCACGCCCCCGAGCGATCCGGTCCGCCCGAGGTGTCACACGCGAGGCCCCGCCGGTGTCTCATGCCCGACACCCCGTCGGCTCGGCACGAGCACGACACCAGACACGCAGGAGGAGACATGACCACACGAGTGCCGCCCACCGAGGTCACCGGGCTCTACGGCTCCCTGGTCAAGCGCGCGACCCGCTCGATGTTCGGCGAGGTGCCGGAGTCGATCGGGGTGCTGTGGCACCACCCCGCGGTCTTCAAGGACCTCATGGGCGTGGGGCGCAAGTCCGAGAAGTGGGACCGCCTGGACCCGAACCTCGCGACGTTCGCGCAGATGGCGTCCGCCGCGACGGTCGGCTGCGAGTTCTGCCTCGACCTCCACTACTTCCGGTCGCGCAACGAGGGCCTGGACGAGGTGAAGGCCCGCGAGGTGCCGCGCTGGCGTGAGTCCGCCGTCTTCACGCCCGTCGAGCGTCGGGTGATGGAGTACGCGGAGGGGATGAGCCAGACCCCGCCCGTGGTGACGGACGAGCTCTCGGCCGCGCTGCTCGACGACCTCGGTCCGGCCGGGCTCGTCGAGCTCTCGGCCCGGGTGGGCCTGATGAACGCCACGGCCCGCTCCAACGTCGCGCTCGGCATCCGGTCCGAGCAGTTCGCGGCGTCGTGCGGCCTGCCGCCCCTCGCTCCTCGGTCCGTCGCGGCGGCGCCGGCCGTAGGGTCGGACGCATGAGCGACGACCCCTTCGTCCGCCACCGCAGCCTGCTCTTCACCGTCGCGTACGAGCTCCTCGGCTCGGCCGCCGACGCGGAGGACGTCGTCCAGGAGACGTGGCTGCGGTGGGCGGACGTCGACCACGCGCAGGTGCGCGACGCGCGCGCCTACCTCGTGCGGATCGTCACGCGGCAGTCGCTCAACCGGCTGCGGACCCTGGCACGGCGCCGGGAGGACTACGTGGGCGAGTGGCTGCCCGAGCCGCTCCTCACGAGCCCCGACGTGGCCGAGGACGTCGAGCTGGCCGAGAGCGTCTCCATGGCGATGCTCACGGTGCTCGAGACGCTCGGCCCCACGGAGCGCGCGGTGTTCGTGCTGCGCGAGGTGTTCGACGTGCCGTTCGACGAGATCGCCGAGGCGGTCGGCAAGTCGCCGGCCGCCGTGCGGCAGGTCGCGCACCGGGCGCGGGACCACGTCGCCGCGCGGCGCCCGCGCGTCCGGGTCGACCGGACCGAGCAGGAACGGGTGGTCGAGCGGTTCCTCGACTCCCTCCTCACGGGCGACCTCCAGGGCCTCCTGGACGTCCTCGCGCCCGACGTCGTCGCGGTGGCCGACGGCGGCGGCCTCGCTCGGGCGGCACGCAGGCCGGTCGTGGGCGCGGACCGGGTCGTCGCGTTCCTGCTCGGCGGGCTGCGCAAGACCGCGGGGGCGCTGAGCGCGTCGGCGGTGTGGCTCAACGGAGCGCCCGCCGTGCGGATCGAGCTCGACGGCGTGCTCGCCGCGGCCGTGTCGGTCACGGTCGAGGACGGGCGGATCACGCGGTTCTACTCGGTCGTCAACCCGAGCAAGCTGGAGCGCGTCGACGCCGAGGCGGCGCTCTCTCGCTAGGCGGCCCAGCGGGCCCGCTGCCCGACGTGCTGCTCGCGCGCTGGTCGCCTGTAGCCTGCGTCCCGTGGCAACGCGCGATCCGTACGTCGGCCCCGGGCTCGTCGAGGAGCACGAGGAGCGCGAGGGCCGCGCGGCCGACGGCGGCGCGCCCGCCCCGGCCCGCCCGGGCCGGACCGCGGAGCGCGTCGTCCTCGGGCTCTACGTCCTGGTGCTCGTGTGGGTCGTGCTGCTCAAGATCCACACCGGCGACCTCGGCGACCTCGTCGGCCGCCGGTCGGTCAACCTGGTCCCGATGGGTGGCACCGCCACCGGCGGCCTCGGCTCCCGAGAGCTCGCCGTCAACGTCCTCGTGTTCGTCCCGCTCGGCGTGCTCGTCCTCCTGGCGGCCCGGCAGCGACGCTTCGCCAGGATGCTCCTGCTCGTCGTCGGGGTGTCGGTCGCCTTCGAGATCGTCCAGTACGTCGTCGGCATCGGGGCCAGCGACGTCACCGACGTCCTCACCAACACCGCCGGCGGCCTCGTCGGCATGGGCGTCGCTTGGCTCGGTCTCCGTCTGCTCGGCGACCGCGCCCAGCGCTGGATCCTCGTCGCCCTCGTCGTCGCGCTCGTCACGTCGGCCGCGGGGTTCTTCACCTGGCTCCAGGTGACGGGCGTCCGGTTCCGGTTGTAGCTCTGCCGTCTATCCGGTCGGCTCGCGCACCGCGGCGAGCACGACGGGGTCGGCGCACCCGCGCGCGAAGCCCGCGATCCGGTGGTCGACGTCGCGCCCGAGCACCCAGGACCCGACGCGCTCCGCGAGCGGGGCGAGCCACCGGGGGCGGCACCGGAACGAGTAGCGCCACGTCGCGCGCGTGCCGCCGGACGGGTCGGGGGCGAACCGCCACCCGCCCGCGAGGTTCTCGAAGAACCAGGACCCGCGGACCATGCGCATCCCGACGTTCGTCGGCGGGTTGTAGGAGACGTACTCGCTCACCATGGACAGCCCGCTGCGGTGCCGGGTGAAGGTGCGCACGCCCTTCGCGGGCGCGGTGGCGCCGTCGAGGAAGTACTGCCGCCGGATGAACGGGTCCCAGCGCAGGCGGACCGTGCCGGTCGTCTGCGAGACGGCGAACGCCGTCGCGGGGTCGACGGGGACCACGAGCGAGGACTCGACCACGGGCATGGTGGGATGCTCCCACGGTCGCCGCGACCCCGCTCCACGCCGAGAGGCCGGGTCATCCGTCACGGGTCACCGGACGCGCGAACGGCCCGCCCCTCGCTGAGGGACGGGCCGCCCGGACCGCGGCGCGGGAAGGTCAGGACGCGAAGGCGTACCCGGCCTCGGTGCACTGCGCGCGGAAGGCGTCGAGGGCCTCCTGCTGCTGCGACGCGTCGATCGTCTCGCCCTGCACGGCAGCCTCGAACGGGGCCTTGATCTCGTTGAGGTTCTCCTGGAGCTCGGGGTCCGCGAAGTTCTGGACCGCGGCGAGGCGCTCGCGCGTGGTGAAGATCGCGGCGGCGGCGGCCTCGTCCTCGGGCGTCTCGAGCAGCGGCGTCGTCTCGGTGACGAGGCGCTCGGCGGAGTACTCACCGCCGTAGAACATGCCGCACGTGGTCGTCACGGCGACGACGGCGGGCGTCACCTCGGGGGACGCCTCGGTCGTGGTCGTGGTCTCGGGGGTCGCCGCGTCGTCGCTCGCCGGGTCGGTCGGCGAGGCGCAGGACGCCAGCAGGAGGGCACAGGAAAGCGCCGCGGTAGCGGCAAGAAACTTACGCATGCTAACGATTTCACACTCTCGTGCACGCGGGGCGCAAGAAGATTCGCGGGCGGCACCCCCAGGAACGGCGGAATCCCGCGGTTCCCGGGGCAACCTTGTGCCCAGCGTCACAACCTTCCGGGACGGAGGTCCCGGTCAGGGGACGTCGAGGACGACCTTGCCCCGGGCGTGCCCGTCGGCGACGAGCTGCAGGGCCTCCGCCGCCTCCGCCAGAGGGAAACGGGCCGAGACCTCGGCCCGGAGCCGTCCGTCCTCCGCGAGCGCGAGCACCTCGTCGAGGGCTCCCTTCGCGTCGACCTTGTCGACGACGCCCGCGGCGCGGGACGCGTCCGACCCGACGATCGTCACCGCGCTCGGCGGGTCGTCCGGGGTGGCGGGCGCCAGGTCCTCGCCCAGCAAGGCGACGGTCGCGGCGACCGTGTCCGCGGAGCCGACGAGGTCCACGACGACGCTCACCTCGTCCAGGCCGTCCGGGAGCGCGCGCACGGCGTCGACGAGCCCGGGCCCGTACGCGACCGGCGTCGCGCCCAGCCCGCGCAGGTAGTCGTGGTTCGCGGGCGACGCCGTCCCGACGACGCGTGCCCCGAGCGCGGTCGCGATCTGCACCGCCGCCGACCCGACGCCGCCGCTCGCGCCGTGCAGGAGCACCACGTCACCCTCGCCGACGTCGGCCTGGACGAGGGCGGAGAACGCGGTCGCCGCGGCGACGGGCAGCACCGCCGCCTGCTCGAAGGGCAGGGACGCGGGCTTGCGCCGGACGTGGTCGGCGCGGACGAGCGAGAGCTCGCGCTGCGCGCCGGCCCCGTGCCAGACGACCTCGTCGCCGGGGGCGAGGTCGGGGACGTCGGGTCCCACGGCGTCGACCACGCCCGCGGCCTCGAACCCCAGCACGCCGGGCACCCGGCCCCCGAACGCGCCGGCGAGCCGCTTGAGGTCCGCGGGGTTGACGCCGACGACCCGGTTCGCGACGCGCACCTGGCCGGGCCCGGGCTCGCCGACGTGCTCGTCGTCGACCCGCAGCGTCTCGGGCCCGCCGAAGGCCTCGAAGACGACGACCGTGCTCATGCAGACCCCCTGTGGTCTCGCCGTCGGACGTCGGTCGCGCGCCGCGGGGGCGAGACCGCGCGGCGGGCCCGGGGGGAGCCGGGCGGTTCCACTCTTCCATCCGCCGACCGCCGCTGTCATGCGCCCAGCACGGTGAGGACTCCCCGTCCGGGACGGTTTCACCCCCTCCGCGACGTTGAGGGGAGCGAGATGACGACACCAGGAGACGCTCGACCACCCGGCCCCGACGATCCCGCGCGCGAGCGCCTGCTCGTCGTGCGCGCGGACGCCGTCGCGCGCCAGGAGGCGCTGCGCGCCGAGGTCGCGGGGATCGTCGAGGCGTCGCGCGACTCGAACGCGGACGACGAGCACGACCCCGACGGCGCGACCATCGCGTTCGAGCGGGCCCAGGTGGACGCGCTCGCTCGCGACGCCGCGGCGCGGGTGGAGGAGGTGGACGCCGCCCTCGCGCGCCTCGACGCGGGCACCTACGGCGTGTGCGAGGCGTGCGGACAGCCGATCGCGGACGGTCGCCTGGAGGCGCGACCGACGGCGCGGACGTGCGTCGGGTGCGCGGTGGTCGCTCGCTGAGGCTCAGCGGTCGGACGCGAAGTCCCCGCCGATCCCCGCCTGGGTCTCGAGCAGGTCGCCGGTGTCGCCGACGATCACCCAGTTCGGCCCGACGAGGGCGGCCTCGCCCTCCGCGGCGGGCGTCTCGGGCAGGAGCGCGAAGTACTCGGCCTCGTCCACGTCGTCGGCGAACACGGCCAGCAGGGTCGTGTCGTCGCACGCCCCCATCTCGGCGTCAGGGGTCCCGGTGTCCTCGGGGACGAACGACAGGCACGTGAGTCCCGCGGTCGTCGCGGACTCGTGGAGCGCGTCGAGGGAGTCGTAGGTGACGTCCTTCTCCCCGGGGCCGGGCCCCGAGCACGCCGCGAGGACACCGCCGACGGCGACGAGGCCGACGAGCGGCCCGGTGGCGCGGCGCGGACGCGAGGGGTCGAGGGTGCGCATGACTCGATGGTCCGCCGTCGTGCCGGGTCGCGCCACGGGAAGCCCGCGCCGGTCCGTCCGCCGCGAGGTCGACCCGCACGGCCGAGATCGACCCTCGGGGGGTCGATCTCGGGCCGCAGGGGTCGATCTCGGGTCAGGCGCGGAAGCGCTCGCCGCGCTCGACGACGCGGCCCGCGCCGCGGCCGTCGTTCGCCTCCCCGTCCCACGTGTAGACCTCGGCGCCCGTGATCAGCACGTGCTCGGCGCGCGACGTCACGTCCAGCGGGTCGCCCGACCACACGACGACGTCGCCGTCGAGGCCCGGGGCGAGCGCGCCGACCCGGTCGTCGAGGCCGAGGAACGCCGCCGGGTTGACGGTGAGCGCCCGCAGCGCGGTCTCGCGGTCCAGGCCCTCCTTCACCGCGAGCGACGCCTGGTGCACGAGGAAGTTGATCGGCACGACGGGGTGGTCGGTCGTGATCGCCACGCGCACGCCGGCGCGCGCCAGCGCCCCGAGGTTCGCGATGTCGCGGTTGCGCAGCTCGATCTTGGAGCGCGAGGTGAACAGGGGGCCGAAGATGACCGGCACGTCGCGCTCGGCGAGCACGTCCGCGACGGCGGCGCCGTCGGTCCCGTGGTTGACCACCAGCTTGTAGCCGAACTCGTCCGCGAGACGCAGCGCCGTCGCGATGTCGTCGGCGCGGTGCGTGTGCTGGTCCCAGTAGAGCTCGCCCGCGAGGACGCGCGCGAGGGTCTCCTTGGCGAGGTCGCGGTCGAACGGCTCGCCCTTCGCCTCCGCGGCGTCGCGCTTCGCGGCGTAGTTCTGGGCGTCGACGAACGCCGCACGGATGACCTTCGCGACCCCGAGGCGCGTGGACGGCGTCTTCTTCTGGTCCCCGTACACGCGCTTGGGGTTCTCGCCGAGCGCCGACTTCACGGAGACCGCCTCGCGGATCACCTGCTCGTCCACCGTGCGGCCGCCCCACGTCTTGATCGCGACGGTCTGGCCGCCGATGGGGTTGCCCGAGCCCGGCTTCACGACGGCGCTCGTCACGCCGCCCACGAGCGCGTCGCGGAACCCCTCGTCCTCGACGTTGATCGCGTCGATCGCGCGCAGGGCCGCGCCGTTCGGGTCGGTCATCTCGTTCGTGTCGTTGCCGGCCCAGCCCTCGGCCTCCTCCATGACGCCCATGTGCGCGTGCGCCTCGACGAAGCCGGGCAGCACCCAGCGGCCCCGCGCGTCGAGCGTGGGGACGCCGTCGGGCACGACGACGTCCGCCCCGACCGCGGTGATGATCCCGTCCTCGACGAGGACGGTCCCGTTCTCGACGGGGTCCGCGGCGACGGGCACGACGTAGCCGTTCACGACGGCGACGCTGCGTCGGGTCGTGCGGGGCTGGTTGCGGGCGGGGGAGGCAGGGTTCGTCATGCCTCCATCATCGCCCGGGGCAAGTGCTCCGCGAACGGTGCCCACCGCGGCGCCCCTAGAGTGGTTCTCCTCGGACAGGGAGCGACGATGACCAGCACGACCAGGACCGTGGCCCGTCGCGCGACGCGCGGGCTGGGGCGCGAGCTCGCGGGCATGCTCGTGATCGCGGCCATCGCGATCGGGGCCGCGCTCGCCGTGGTCGGGGTCTGGAAGTGGTTCACGACGACCCACGACGTCTCCCTGGCGCACGAGCTGAACCGGGACGGCGTCGCCGTCGAGGCGACGGACGCCGTCCTCGTCGTGGAGGGCAAGTCCGGTTCCGACGGCGTCCAGGTCGGCACCGTGACGGCGCGCGTCCCCGGGCTGCCGGACCCCGTGGAGCTCCGCGGGACGGACGGCGCCACGAGCGCGCAGGGCGTCGACCCCGCGGCCGTCGACCCCCCGGTCCACCTCCCCGCGCCGTCGGGCAGCCCGTACGCCGGGGTCTTCGCCGCCGTCCAGGACGCCGACGCGCCGGGGACCGTCATGGCGCGCTCCGACCTCGACCGCGTCGTGGCCGACGGCGCGGAGGACGCCGCGCGCAGCCTGCGGACCGCGCTCGTCGGCCTCGCGTGGGCGGGGCTGTGGAGCCTGGTCGTGTGGGCGGTCGTGGCGCGGCGGCGGCGCACGCTGCGACGCGCGGACCACTAGGCTCCTGAGCGCACCACCGCACCGCGCGCGAAGGAGCTCGCATGCACGTCGTCGTCGGACTGTTCCGGCTGTTCCTCGTCGTCCTCGCCCTCGTCGGGACGCGCGCCATCTGGCGCGACGGAGACATCGAGGGGCTGGTCTACTTCACGAACCAGACGGGCTTCCTCATCGCCGTCGTGCTCGCGTGGGCGGGCGTGGCGTCGCTCCTGCGCCGCCGGCAGCCGCCGGGGTGGCTCAAGGGCGGCGTGACGCTCTTCGCCGCGATCACCGGGCTCGTCGCCAACCTCGTGCTCGCGCCCGAGGACCCCGACGCCCCCGCCGTCTTCCTCGGGCTGACCGACGGCCAGATCGAGCACGAGCTGCTGCCGCTCCTGGTGTTCGTCGACTTCCTCCTGCTCGACGCCCACCGGCGCCTGCGCGGCCTCGACGCCGCGCGCTGGCTCCTGTACCCGCTGGCGTACTTCGCGTT
Source organism: Cellulosimicrobium funkei (assembly GCF_001019615.1). GTDB lineage: Bacteria > Actinomycetota > Actinomycetes > Actinomycetales > Cellulomonadaceae > Cellulosimicrobium > Cellulosimicrobium cellulans_E. The sequence goes on from NZ_JNBQ01000003.1 coordinate 106,807, forward strand.
CACGACGATCCGCGGGTTCGTGAGCCCCGGCAGCGAGTACCCGTACGGGTTCGTCGACCTCGACGCGCTGGGGTGGACAGGCCTGCTCGTCAACGTCGTGCTCTACGGGGCCGGCTTCCTCGTGCTCGGCCTCGTCATCGTCGGGATCGACCGGCTCCTGCCCACCGGCCCCCTGATCGGCCGGTACGCGGACCGCTCACCGTCCGCTGCGTCGTCGGAGGCGGCGGGGGCGGCGGGCAGCCCGGACGACGCGCCCGCGTCGCGCTAGGGTGGCCGTCGTGCTCTCCCCGGTCGTCGGTCCGCTGCGCGTCGCCCGCGCCGCGCTCGTGGCGACCCTCGTGCTCGCGCTGACGGCGCTCGCGCACCGCCTCGCCGGGGGCGCCCTCCCGGACCCGCTGGTCCTCGCGGCGCTCGCCGCGTTCACGCTCGCCGGCACGACGGCGGCCGCGCGGCTGCGGTTCACGCCCACCCGCCTCGTCGTGCTTCTCGGCGGCGCCCAGGTCGCGCTGCACCAGGCGCTCGTCGTGCTCGCGCCCGTCGGGTCGTGCGTCCCGGCCGGGGCCACGTCCGGCCACGGCGGGCACGTCGCCTCGGTGGGTGACGTCGTCTGCGCGGCGCCCGTCGGCGCGCCGGTCCCCGTCGACGGCGGGGCGAGCCTCGTGCACCCGGAGCACCTCGCGACGTCGGGCACCGCGGGCCTGTGGATGGTCGTCGCGCACGCGGTGGCGACCGTCGTGCTCGCGCTGGTCCTCGCGCGCGGCGAACGCGCGCTCGAGCGGTTCCTCGCCTGGGTGACGCCGCGCGCCGGCCTCGCGGCGCTCGTCCCCGTCCCTCCCGCCGCCCGCCCGCGCACGCCGCAGGCCCGCACGGTGCGCGTCGCGTCCCTGTGGCGTGCGCGCCGTGCCCCGACGCGTGGACCGCCGACGGCGGTCGGCCCGTCGGGAGCACTGCTGCGCCCCCTCGCCGCGTCCTGACGCGGCCCCCGACGAGGCCGACCCGGTGACGACCGGGCCACGGGGCACCACCGTGCGGCGACCGCCGCGCCTCGACGGAAGAACCCTCATGACCCTCTCCCTGCGCCGACCCCTGTCGGCCCTTCCCGCCCTCCTCGCCCTCCTCGCCGCCGCCGCGCTGGCCCTGGGCCTCACCGCCGCCGTCACGACGCTCACCGCCTCGCCGGCGTCCGCGCACGACCGCATGCTCTCCTCGGACCCTGCCGACGGCGCACAGCTCGCGACGGCCCCGACCGCGATCACGCTGACCTTCAACACCGAGCCGCTCCCCGTCGAGCCGCAGGTCGTGGTCTCGGACTCCGCCGGGACGGTCGTCACGCAGGGCGCTCCGACGATCGAGGGCAGCACCGCGACGCTCGCGCTCGACCCCGCCGTCGCGCTCGGCGGCGACACGTACACGGTCGCATGGCGCGTCGTCTCGTCCGACGGCCACCCCATCGAGGGCACGTTCGCGTTCGCCGTCGCGGCCCAGCCCGAGGCGCCGGTGTCCGAGGAGCCCACGACGGAGGACGAGGCGACGCCGGAGGAGACCGCGACTGAGGACGCCACGACCGACGCGGCGGAGGAGACGTCGCCGGAGTCGTCGGCGTCCCAGGCCACGGACGCCGCCACGGCCGCGGAGGACGGCGGCTCGTCGCTCCTGCCGGTCCTCGTGGGGCTCGGCGCGCTCGTGGTCGCCGCGGCGGTCGTCGTCGTGCTCGTCGTGCGCCGCCGCAGCACCGTGACCGGCGAGGCGACCGACGAGGCGACCGACGAGGGCGCCCCGCACGACCCCGAGGACTGATCGTGCCGGTGCACGCCGTCCTCCCCGGTCCGGGGAGGACGGCGGCCGCCCCTGCCGCGCGCACCCCTCCTGCCGCTAGGGTGCGTCCGTGACGTCGCCCGGAGCAGGGGTGCTCCGCGGCGTGCGGGTGCTGCTGCTCGCCGCCGCGGTCCTCGGGCTGTCCGTCGTCGCGCACGGGCTCGCCGGCGGCACCGACCCCGGTGCCGTCCCGCTGGGCGTCCTCGCCGTCCTCACCGCCGTCGCGGTGCGGCCCCTCACCCGGCGCCAGGTCGGGCTGCCGCGGCTGCTCGGGCTGCTCGGCGCGGGTCAGCTCGTGCTGCACGTCGTCTTCGACCGCTGCGCCGCGCTCTCCCCGGCCGACGCGTCCGCGCACGCCCACGCCGCGTCACCCCTGACGATGCTCGGCGCGCACGCCGTCGCGACGCTCGCCGTCGCGCTCGTCCTGCGGTACGGCGACGCCGTCCTGTGGCGGCTGTGGACGTGGCTCGCGGGGCGCCGGGTCCCCGGCCGCCCGCGCGCCGTCGTCGTCCCCGCGGCGCCGCCCGCCGTCGGCGCGCTGCCGACGGTCCGCGACCTGCTCGTGCGCGGTGCCGCGCCCGGGCGCGGTCCGCCCGCCGTCGCCTGACCCCACCCGGACGCCTCACCGGACACCTCCGCGGCGTCCCGCTCCCGCGCGCCCGCGCGACCCGCGCACCTCCCCGCCCGGCCGGCCGAGCCCGGTCGTCCCGGGGCGTGCCGTCGTGCGCTCGCGCGCCGGGGCCCTCCGTCCTCCTCTCCCCGAAAGGCACCACCATGCGAAAGACCCTGCGCGCCGTCGGCGCCGCCGCCCTGACCACCGGGATCGTCGTCGTCGGCGCGGGCGCCGCGTCCGCCCACGTGACCGTCACGCCGGACACGACCGACGCGGGCGCGTACGCGCTCCTCACCTTCGGCGTCCCGCACGGCTGCGGCGACTCGCCGACCACGAAGGTCTCCATCCAGGTCCCCGAGCAGGTCGTCACCGTGACGCCCACCGTCAACCCCGGCTGGGACGTCGAGAAGGTCATGGCGGCCCTCGACGAGCCGGTCGACGACGGGCACGGCGGCCAGTACACCGAGCGCGTCGCCGAGGTCGTGTACACCGCGAAGGCCCCGCTGCCCGACGGCTACCGCGACGCCCTCGTGCTCTCGCTCAAGCTCCCCGACGCGGCGGGGGACACGCTCGTCTTCCCGACCGTCCAGGAGTGCGCCGAGGGCGAGAGCGCCTGGGTGCAGGTCCCGGCCGACGGCGAGGACGGGCACGACCTCGAGCTGCCCGCGCCGCTTTTCGAGCTGACGGCCGCCGAGGGCGACGGGCACGACGCCCCGGCCGAGACCGTCGCGGACGACGCCGACGCCGCCGCGTCGGACGGCGCGGCAGCCGACGGTGCGGCGTCCGCGGAGCCGGCCGACGGGTCCGACGGCGCGCCCGCCGCGCTCACCTGGACGGCGCTCGTCCTCGCGGCGGCGGGCCTCGTGCTCGGGGCGCTCGGGTTCGTGCGCTCGCGCCCGAAGGCCTGACCGGTGGGCCGCCCCTCGGTGCTGCGCCGGGTGGTGGCCGTCGTCGTCGGTGCCGCGGCCGCGGTCCTGCTCGCGATCCTCGCGAGCGGCCCGGCCGCGGCCCACGCCGTCCTCGTGGGCACGGACCCCCGGGACGGCACCGTCCTCGACGCGCCGCCCGACGCGCTGACCATCACCTTCAACGAGCCCGTCCAGGTCGTGACCGGCGGGACGACGGTCCTCGCCGCCGACGGCTCGCCCGTCGACGTGGACGTCGCCGCGGTCGACGACGCGCTCGTCGTCACCCCGGCCGCGACGCTCGACGACGGCACCTACGTCGTGAGCTGGCGCGTCGTGTCCCTCGACACGCACCCGGTCGCGGGCGCCTTCACGTTCTCGGTGGGCGCACCGAGCGCGACCGCTGTCGAGGCGCGCGTGGCCGAGCCGACGGCGGCGCTCGTCGCCGTGCGCGCGCTCGACCAGGCCGCGGTCTACGCGGGGACGTTCCTCGTCGCGGGGCTCGTCGGGTTCGAGCTGCTCGTGCTGCACGTCTCGCCGGGCGCCGCGCCGGTCCTGCGCCGGCGCCTGCAGCGCGTGCGCCGCGGGGCGCTCGTCGCCGCGGGGGCCGGGATCGTGCTCGGGGTCCCGCTCACCCCGGCCTGGCAGGCCGGCGGCGGGCTGGGGGCGCTCGTCGACCCGGCGACCTGGCGGGCGGGCCTCACGACCGACTCCACGCTGGCCGGGGCGCTCGGCCTCGCCGGGCTGCTCGCCGCGACCCTGCTCGCGCCGCGCGCGGCGCGCGAGACCCGGGCGGCGTGGCCCGCCGGCGTCGTGCTCGGCGCGGCGGCCCTGGCGCTGGGCTCGCTCGTGCTCGTAGGGCACACGCGCACGTTCGGCCCGCCGTGGCTCGTCGTCACGGCGGACGCGCTCCACGTCGTGGCCGGGGCGGTGTGGCTCGGCGGCGTCGTCGGGCTCGCGCTCGTGCTCGCGCCCTCGGCGCGCCTCGACGCGCGGCGGGCGGCGGTCACCGTCGCGCGGTTCTCGGCGCTCGGCGCGTGGGTCGTCCTCGCGCTCGCCGTCACCGGGACCGTCCTCGGGTGGCGCATCCTCGGGACGCTCGACGCGCTCGTGTCGACGGCCTACGGCCAGACCCTGCTCGTCAAGGTCGGCGTCGCGCTGTGCCTCGTCGGCGTCGCGGCCTGGAACCGCTACCGGCTCGTCCCGGCGGTCGTGGCCGACGGCGGTCCGGGCGGGCGAGGCGCCGCGCCGGTGGCTGGGACGACCGGGGCGACCGCGCGCCGTCGGCTCGGCCGGACGGTCGCGGCGGAGGCGGTGCTGCTCGTGCTCGTGCTCGCGGTGACGGGCGTGCTCGTGTCGCGCAGCCCGGTCGCCGCGTCGGACGCGTCCGCCCAGGAGGCCACGGCACCGGCGGTCGAGGTGGTCGAGGCGCTCGGCGACGGGACGCTCCGCGCGCGGGTCACGCCCGGCCGGGTCGGGGTCAACGCGCTCGAGATCGAGCTGCTCGACGTCGACGGGCAGCCCCTGGAGCCCGTCGCCGTGCCCGAGCTCTCCACGACGCTCGCCGACCCCGCGCTCGGCCCCTTCACCCGGCCCCTCACGCAGACCGGGACGGGCGCGTACGAGGCGACGCTCGACCTGCCGATGGCCGGCGACTGGACCCTCCACGTGAGCGTCCGGACGTCCAAGTACGAGAACCCGATCGTCGAGATCCCCGTGGAGGTGTCCTCATGACCCGTCACCACCGGGCCACCCGGCGCGCGTCACGCCTCCTCGCCGTCGCGGTCACCACCGGTGCCCTGGCGGTGCTGGCGGCCGGACCGGCCGCCGCGCACGTGCTCATCGAGACCGTGGAGCCCCACGGCGACGGCACGTCGACGCTCACGTTCACGTTCGACCACGGGTGCGACGGCGAGCCCACCGACGCGCTGCGCGTCACGCTCCCCGAAGGCGTCGAGGCGCTCGCGGCGGGCCAGCCCGACGGGTGGACCTCCGACGTGACGGACGACGCGGTGGCGTGGTCCGGCGAGCCCGTGCCCGACGGCGAGCGCGCGGCCTTCACGCTCGACGTCCGGGTCACGGGCGACGTGGGGCAGGCGTTCGTCTTCCCCGCCGTCCAGGAGTGCCCGTCGGGGGCGTCGTACGCGTGGACGGACACCGACCCGTCCGGAGCACGTCCCGCGCCGACCTTCGTCGCGACGGCGGCGTCGCTCGCCCCCGCGCCCGTCGCGGCGGGAGCGTCCCCGACGCCGACGGCGCCCCTCGTCGCGGCCGTCGTGGTCGGCGCCGTGGTGGCCGGGATCGCGGGCGGTCGGGCGTCCCGGCGGCGGGTCCGCGCGACGTGAGGACGGACGCCGCAGTCGGGTGAAACCGTCCGGGCCCTCCAGGACACTACGGGGCATGGACGGCGACCCGGGCCCTGCCGGCGAGCAGGGTGACGCAGAGACCGACGCCGCGCTGTGGGCCGCCTCGCTGGGCGGCGACAGCGCGGCGTTCGGCGTGCTCTTCGACCGGCACCGCGACCGCGTGTTCCGGCACGCGTACCGGCTCGTGGTCGACCGGCACCAGGCGGAGGACGTGCTGGCGGCGGCGTTCCTCGAGCTGTGGCGCCGCCGCACGTCGGTGCGGCTCGTCTCCGGCTCGCCCCTGCCGTGGCTCCTCGTCACGGCGTCGAACGTCGCGCGGAACGTCCGCCGAGGGACCGGACGCCATCGCCGGCTGCTCGACGCCCTGCCCCGGGGCGGCGACGTGCCCGCCGCCGAGGACGCCGCGTTCGTCGACGACCCGGCCGAGGTCGTCGACCCGGCGCTCGGCGCCGCGCTGCGCGCGTTGCCGGCGGCCGACCTGCGGCTCCTCACCCTCGTCGCGCTGGAGGGCTGGTCGATCTCCGACGCCGCCGGGGTGCTCGGCCTGACGCCGTCGGCGGCCAAGTCCCGGCTGCACCGGGCGCGCGTCCGGCTCCGCGCCGCGGTCGGAGACGTGGAACCAGGGCGCGCGAGGCCGCGTCCGAGCGGCGCGTTCGTCGAAGGAGGGCGCTCATGAACAGGGAGAACCGCATGCCGGACCTCGATCCCGTGTTCGCCGACGCGCTGCGTGGCGTGCTCGTGGCCCAGGCGTCGGTGGCGGCCCCCCGTCGCCCGGCACGACGCCGGTGGTGGGCGGGCGTCGGGGCGCTCGGTGCGCTGGCGGTCGCCGGCGGGACGGCGTACGCCGTGACGGCGCTCGTCGAGCCCGGCGGCACGGTCGTGACACGTCTGGCGGGGCCGGTCGAGGTCACGCGCGCGGGCACCTCGACCGTCGAGCTCGGGCCCAGGCCGGACGGCGCGACGCACGCCGAGCTGTCGCTCGTGTGCCTCGACGCGGGGCGGTTCGTGCTCGAGGACGGCGCGAACATGACGTGCTCCACGGAGGACGCGCAGGACCAGGCGCGCCGGCTCGCGGCTGGGGAGGGTGCCGGCATGGGCTGGAGCGTCGTCGCGGTGCCGGGCGACGAGTCGGTGCGCGTGGAGGCCGAGCCGGGGGCGCGGTGGCACCTCGTCGCCACCTACGTCGACGAGACGGTCACCGCCTGGGCGACCAACGCGAACGGCGACACGTACGGGGTCGCGAACGACACGGGCTGGCCCGACCTCGTCTCGGTCTACGCGACGAACGGGCGGGTCGGCTACGCGTACGCGCGGGTTCTGGAGAACGCGCAGGGCGGCTCGCCCACGAGCCCCGAGGAGGCCGCGGCGTGGCAGGAGGAGCGCGAGGGCAAGGCCATCAGCGTCCCCGTGTACGAGTCCGACGGGGAGACGGTCATCGGGGAGCTCGTCGTCGGCGGATGAGGTCGGCCTCGGGAGCGCGCTGGTCATCGCCGACCCACGGCGAGAGGACGCCGGGCCTCGTCAGCAGGCGGCGGGGCGACGACCGACGTACTGTGACTCAGATCACTGTTCGTGAACGTCCCGAACATGTGCCCGCCCCCTCTCGCACTGGTGGGGGACGTCGTCGCGACGGGTCACGCGGCGACACCTGGACCGGTGGCGGTCCGCGACGAGAGCTTCGCTGGGGGGAGCTCTCGCGGCGGATCGCCACCGGTTCCTCCGTGTCCGGTGTCTTCCGATGTGCCCGTCGTCGTGCCTTCTCTGCCTCGGGGCCGTGTCGGTCGAGGGGTCAGGCGGCGACCGCGACGGCCAGCAGGGTGAACGCCGCGACGAGCAGGGCGATGCGGACGAGGTGGTACCGGTCCCAGCGGTGGGCCTGCTCGCGCCAGTCGGCGGGCGCCGTCTCGGGGGTCCACGTCTTGCCGCGGTTGTTGATGGGCACGAGCACGGCGACCGACAGGACGACGCTCAGCGTCAGGAGGGCCGCCGCGGTCCAGGCCGCCCAGGCGCCGGTGGGCAGCACGAGGGCCGTCGCCGCGGTGAGCGCGAGCGACCCGAAGTACCAGAACGGCATCGCCCGCCCGAGCATCCGCCCGCCGTCGGCCCGGGCGAGCAGGCCGGCGTTGCCCGGCAGCCGGTCGACGATCGGGTTCACGACGAACGCGACCGACACCTCGACCCCCACCATCACGCCCAGGACGACCACGGCGACGATCGGCAACCACTGCATGTCCGGCTCCTTCGATCCAGGGAATCTAGCAATGCTAGGAAAACTAGCACAGGCAATCTAGCGGCGCTAGACTCGGGCCATGAGCACACCGGCAGCGGCGCGCAAGGCACGGCTCCTCGAGGAGCGGGAGGCGCAGATCGTCGCGGCGGCGCGCGTGCTCGCCGAGGAGCAGGGGTGGGAGGCCGTCACCACCCGCCGGCTCGCCGACGCGATCGGCTACAGCCAGCCCGTCCTCTACGGGCATTTCCCGGAGGGCAGGTCCCAGATCGTCACGGCCGTGGCGCTGCTCGGCTTCGAAGAGCTCGCCGCAGCGCTCACCGCGGCCCGACCGCAGCCCGGCGAGGGTGCGAGCGGCGAAGGCCGGGTCCGCGCGCTGGTCGTGGCGTACCTCGACTTCGCCGCGCGCCACCCGGCGACGTACGAGGCCATGTTCCACCTGCCGATCGGTGCGGCGTTCGCCTCGGACGAGACGCCGCGCGCGATGCGCGAGGGGTTCGACGCCATCGCCGACGCTCTCCTCGCGCTGGAGCGGCCGCCGGCGGACGTGGGGACGGCTGCCGAGGTCGTGTGGGGAGCGATGCACGGGGTCGCGACGCTGCAGCGCGCGGGCAGGTTCTCCGCCGAGAACTACGACCGTCGCGTCGACGAGCTGGTCCGCCGCGTCGTCGGGTGACGCCACGGCTGTTCGCCGAGCGTGCCCTGAGCGTGCGGGTATCTGCCACACTCACGGCGTGGAGAGCCTGACGGACCGTACGCCGATCGAGCGCGGAGACGGCCGTCGGTCCGCGGGGCAGGGGGCCGAGACGTGGCGCGTGCTCCTCGCGCTGCTCGTCGCGGGCGTGCTCTACCTCGTGTTCGGCTTCCTCGCGTTGTTCCTGCTCGTCGCCGGGATGGGCTCCTTCGACCCCGCGTCGTGCGGGACGCTCCTGCCCGTCGAGTGCCCCCAGCCGGGCAAGGGCCTCCTCCAGATCGCGGGGGGCGTCGTGGGGCTCTTCGTCCCGGCGGTCCTGGCCGTCTACATCGTCGGGACGAGCAGGCCGCGGCGAACGGGAGTGATCTCCGCCTGCCTGAGCCTCGCCACGTGGGCGGTCCTCGTCGGCACCGCGGTCGGCCTCGCGCGCTAGGGAGTCGGTGCGCAGCGCCGCGCCGATGGGGCGTGGGACGCGCCCGAGCGCTGCCGGTCCCAGCGGGTGCGGGTGGCGGGCGCGAGACTCGTCGGCATGGAGCACGACGACCGCGCGTCGACGGGACAGGACGTCACGCCCGAGCGGCAGGGGGACGGCACGGCGCGAGGGCAGGAGAGGGGGCCCCGGGTCCGCGCGGTGCTCACGACGTCCGAGATGCGGAGGCGGCACGATCGAGCCGCCGCGGGGGCGCTCGTGGCCTTTCTCGGGCTCCTCCTCGTCGCCGCACCGGCCTTCTTCGCCCTGCTCTTCGGCCTCGACTCCAGCAGCGACGCGTGCGTGGACGCGTGGGGCGGCCCGTGCGACGGGGCGCCGCAGGCCTATGCCCTCGCGGTCGGCCTCGTCGCGGCGCCGCTGCTCCTCGGGCTCGCGATCGCCCGCCCCCGTCGCGCGCGTGCGTGGCTCGTCGCCACCGTCGGCGGCGCGCTCGTGCTCTTCGTGGTCCTGCTCGTCACGACCTGACCCGCCGACGCCTCGCGGCTGCTCGGCGGGTCACACGGCGTCGCTCCGCGCGCCGAGCCAGGGGGCGAGGACGTCGGTGCGGCCGAGCCAGCGCAGGCCGCCGTCGGCGAGCTCGTCCGGCGTCGCGAGCACGTCGCGGAACGCGTCGAGCAGGCGGCCGCGCTCGTCGTCGTCGCCGTCACCCTCGCCGTCGGGCGTGGCCCCGACGATGACGACGCGCGTGTGCGGCTCGACTGGCCGCCCCTCGGCGGTGGTCGCGTCGTCCCACGTGCCGAGCGTGCCGATGCAGAGCTGACCGCCCGCGCCGTCCCACGCGCACAGCGAGTCGGGGCGGTTGGCGACGTGGAACACCCCGCGGGACCGGACCCGGCCGGTGCCGAGGTCCTCGATGCGGCGCAGCAGGCGCTCGGGGTCGAACGGCCGGGCCGACCACAGCTCGATCGTCCAGCTCCGGTCGCCGTCGGGCGTCACGCGGCATGGGAGCGGGCCCCGCACGCCGAGCGGGTGGGCGCGGCGCTCGCCGGCAGCGGCGTCGTGGGTGTGCCGGGCGAGGTCGTCGGCCGCGAGTGCGTGGAGCCCGTCGACGCGCCGGGTTCCGACGCCCCGGAGCCGGTCGACGAGCCCGGAGCCGGTCGCCGCGGCCGCGAGGTCCCCGGTCGTCACGACGAGGTCGGCGTGCTCGAGCTGGGCCGCCAGCACCTCGCCGACCGCGCGCTGGTCGTCCTCGGTGAGCCCGACGCCGCGCTCGGCGACGAGGTCGTCGTCGAGCAGGTCGTGCTCGAGCGTGTCGACGTCGGCGACGGCGAGCACGGTCGCGAGGCGGAGGCGCTCGAGCTCGTTGCCGGGCGTGGTCTGCGCGGCGAGCGCCCGGACGACGGGCAGCGACTCGGCGGCGACGGGCAGCGCGAGCACCACGTGGTCCCACCGGCCGTCGGCGGCGAGGCGCCGCAGCGTGGGCACGGCGTCCTCGCGCACGGCGCACGACAGGCACGCGTGCTCGAGCGGCACGACCTCGTCCTCGACCACGCCGGTCGCATCGACGACGACCCGGCGCAGCGCGCCCTCGGCCGCCCGGATGTCGTGCCGGAGCGCGACGACGCGGGGCGCCCCGACGACGAGCCCGAACACCGCGCTGTCGCGCAGCACGGGGTCGATCGTCGCCAGGACGCTCAGCGCGACGCGCAGGTCCCCGGCGCCTGACGGCACGTCGTGCGCGTCGTCGGGCGTGGCCCCCGACGCAGAGGGTGACGAGAAGGGCATGAAGCGCTCCGATCCGTGGTCTGGGGCGTCCCGCGCGACCTCGCGGCCGGCACCGGGAACAACCCGCTCCTGAGAACTGTTCTCGACAGCGGGTCAGCATAGCGTCTTGACGGGAATGATTCTCACTATCTAGTGTCGTCTCCCGTCGCCTCACCCGACCCCGAGAGGAACCGCCATGTCCGCCGTCTGCCAGGTGCTCGGCACCGCTCCCGGGTTCGGCCACGCGATCTCGCACTCCCACGTGCGGACCAAGCGTCGCTTCGACCCGAACATCCAGAAGAAGCGCTACTGGGTGCCGTCGTTGGGTCGCCACGTGACCCTGCGCGTCAGCGCCCGGGGCATCAAGACCATCGACCGCCAGGGGATCGACGCCGTCGTGGTGCGGATCCTCGCCCGAGGGGAGAAGCTCTGATGGCTACCCGCACCGACCTCCGTCCCGTGATCAAGCTCCGGTCCACCGCCGGCACCGGGTTCACCTACGTGACCCGCAAGAACCGCCGCAACGACCCCGACCGCATGGTTCTGCGCAAGTTCGACCCCGTCGTCCGCCGCCACGTCGACTTCCGCGAGGAGCGCTGATGGCGAAGCGGTCCAAGGTCGCGCGCAACGACCGGCGCGTCGAGGTCGTCGCCCGCTACGCCGAGCGCCGCGCGGAGCTCAAGCGCGTCGTTGCGGCGCCGTCCTCCTCGTCCGAGGAGAGGGCGGCCGCGGTGCTCGAGCTCCAGCGCCAACCCCGCGACGCGAGCGCCACGCGGGTGCGCAACCGCGACGTCGTCGACGGCCGCCCGCGCGGCTACCTGAGGAAGTTCGGGCTCTCCCGCGTCCGCCTGCGCCAGCAGGCGCACCGCGGCGAGCTGCCCGGAGTCACGAAGTCGAGCTGGTGACCGCCGCCGCCCCGAGCGGCGGCCGGCCCCGGCCCGTCACTGGCCCAGCAAGGAGACCACCATGAAGAAGGACATCCACCCCGTCTACGGGCCCGTCGTCTACCGCGACAAGTCCGCCGACTTCTCGTTCCTGACCCGCTCGACCCTCGCGGGCGACCACCCGCAGGGCCCGGGCGTCCCGCGCGAGACCGTGACGTGGACGGACGGGAACACCTACCCCGTCGTCGACGTCGAGATCTCGAGCGCGAGCCACCCGTTCTACACGGGCACGCAGCGCGTCGTGGACACCGCCGGCCGGGTCGAGAAGTTCCGCCAGCGCTACGGCGCCCGCGGCGGTGCGCAGGGCGGGGGTGCGCGATGAAGGTCCGCGCCTCGCTCCGCTCGCTCAAGGACAAGCCCGGGGCGAAGGTCGTGCGCCGCCACGGCAAGACCTTCGTCATCAACAAGGCCAACCCGCGCTGGAAGGCCCGTCAGGGCTGACCCGCGCACCCACCACCACCGGAGAGGAGCGGCCGCCCGGGTCCCCGGGCGACCGACCACGCATGCACCACACCGCACCCGACCCGACCGACGCCCACGCCGATCCCGCCGGGGCGAGTCCCCCCTCCGGTGACGCCCCTCCCGGGGCCCGGGCCCGACGGCGCCCGCTCGCCCTCGCGCTCGGCCTCGCCCTCCCGCTCACGCTCGTCGCGGCGTGCGCGCAGGGGGCGGGCTCCGAGGGCGAGCAGGGCGACGCGGCCGAGCCCGCGCCGTCGGCCACCTCCGACGTGAGCGAGGCGGCCGCGCTCACGCCGAGGCTCGCGATCACGTACGACGGCGGCGTCCAGGTCCTCGACGCGACCACGCTCGAGGTCGTCGACGACCTCGAGCTCGCCGGCTTCAACCGCCTCAACCCCGCGGGCGACGGCCGCCACCTGCTCGTCTCGACGTCCGGCGGGTTCCAGGTGCTCGACGTCGGCACGTGGGCCGAGCCGCACGGCGACCACGACCACTACTACACCGCGGACCCCGTCCTCACGGACGTGACGTACGCGGCCGAGAAGCCGGGCCACGTCGTCGTGCACGAGGGTCGGACCGTGCTGTTCGACGACGGCACGGGCGAGATCACCGTGCTCGACTCCGCCGCGGTGGCCGACCCGCACGGCCTCGACGACGCGCGCACCCTGACGACCCCCGAGGCGCACCACGGCGTCGCGGTCGAGCTGTCCGACGGCTCGCTCGTCGTCTCGGAGGGCACCGAGGACGCCCGCACGGGCGTTCGCCTCCTCGACGCCGCCGGCGACGAGGTCGCGGCGAGCGACCAGTGCCCCGGCGTGCACGGCGAGGCCGTCGCCGCGGGCGAGGCCGTCGTGATCGGCTGCGAGGACGGCGCGGTCGTCGTCGCTGCCGGCGCGATCAGCAAGGTCGCGGCCCCGGACGCCTACGGGCGCATCGGCAACCAGGCGGGCAGCGAGGAGTCGCCGTTCGTCCTGGGCGACTACAAGTCCGACCCCGACGCCGAGCTGGAGCGGCCGACCCGCGTCTCGCTCATCGACACGCGCGACGCGAGCCTGCGCCTCGTCGACCTGCCCGCGAGCTACACGTTCCGCTCGCTCGGCCGCGGTGACGCGGGCGAGGCGCTCGTGCTCGGCACGGACGGGTCGCTGCACGTCATCGACCCGGAGGCGGGCACGGTCGTGCGCTCCATCCCGGTCGTCGACGCGTGGGAGGAGCCCGACGAGTGGCAGGAGCCGCGGCCCACGCTGCTCGTGCAGGACGGCATCGCCTACGTCACCGACCCGGCCGGCCGCGCGATCCACGCGGTCGACTACGTCGGCGGCGAGGTGTGGAAGAGCGCGGAGCTCGACGTCGTGCCGAACGAGCTCAACGGGGTCACGGGGAAGCCGGCCACGGCCGGCGCGCACGACGACGAGCACGCCCACGAGGAGGGCGAGCACGCCCACGACGAGCCCGCCGAGGAGGGCCACGAGGGCCACGACCACGAGCACGAGGAGGGCTGAGCGCAGACACGCGACGCCCGGAGGCCGCGAGAAGTCGTGCGAAACTCCGCGTGTTCCCTAGTGTTGTCCCCGGTGCACGGCCTCGCGGCTGGCACACTGAGACCGTGACGACGGGTGGTGACCACCGCGCGTCGTGAACCGAAGAAGGGATTCGCATGTCGCTCAACAAGTCCGAGCTCGTCTCGGCCATCGCCAGCAAGGCCGACCTGTCGAAGGCGGACGCCGAGAAGGCTCTCAACGCCTTCCAGGAGGTGCTCGTCGAGTCGCTGGGCAAGGGCGAGGCCGTCAAGGTCACGGGCCTCCTGTCCGTCGAGCGCGTCGAGCGTGCCGCCCGCACGGGCCGCAACCCCCGTACGGGCGAGGAGATCTCGATCCCGGCCGGCTTCGGCGTGAAGATCAGCGCCGGCAGCCTGCTCAAGAAGGCCGTCGCCAAGTGACGTCTCGCTGACCGGCCGCTGCCGGTCCGGTCAGCACGCACGAAGGCCCGGAATCCCGCGAGGGGCTCCGGGCCTTCGTCGTGTCGCGGCGTCGCTCGAGGTCAGGCGTGGACGACGTTCGCGAGGATGCCGTGCTGGGTCAGGCGCGTGCCGATCGCCTGGTCCACCTCGGAGAACGCCTTGTTCGAGCGGGCCACGCCGACCGCGCCGGCCATCGCGCCGTGGCCGGTCGGGCGGTCGATGCGCGCGACGAGCTGGTCGCCGTGGAGCATGAAGTCGACCGTGAAGACGAGGTGCTGCGCCTTGCCGGCGAACGCGCCGAGCCAGAACGTCTTCTGCTTGCTCCCGCGCTCGGCGGCCCACTGGCCCGTGGGTCGCGTCGAGACGGTGAAGCCCTGCTCCTGGAGCGCGGCGTGCAGGTGCTGCTTGGCGACCTCGGGGTCGCCGGACAGGAAGTAGTCGACCGTGGCCATGCTGGCTCCTCGTTGCGTTCGGTAGCGTGCTGTGACGGGGTGTGACGGCTGCGTCGCCGCCGGACGGGCGGACGGCCCTCGGGATGCTACCGCCGTCCGGGGTCGTGGCCCCGGACCGTCTTGAGAATCGTTCTCAGTGCCCGCTAGGCTGGGCGCACCACCACCGGAAGGACCCCTCATGGCCGTGCCCAAGCGCAAGCTCTCCCGCTCCAACACCCGTGCCCGCCGCTCGCAGTGGAAGGCGCAGGTGCCCGAGCTCGTGACCGTCGTCGTCGACGGGCGCGAGCTCACCCTCCCCCGCCGGCTCGTCGCGGGCGTGCGCCGGGGCTACGTGACGCTGCCCGAGTGACCCGCACGCCGACCACCGCAATGCGGTGGTCGGCGTGCGGGTCGGTCGGTATCGTCGCTCGCGGAGGCTGCGAGGCGTGACGATCCTCGGCCGGTGGCGACACCGGCGGCGGCTCCCCGCGCGTGACGGCGTACCGACGAGAGGTCGACGAGACGTCGACGAAGGTGTGGTGGCACCGCGACCTAGCCCCCGCCCGCACCTCCAGGGCCTGCCCTTCCCTGGAGGAGTCATGAGACCACCCGCCCCGCCCGCACCCGCCCGCACCCTGGCCGCCGACGTCGCCGCCGCACCACCCGGACACGTGGTGACCCTGTGCGGGCACGTGCACCGCCGCCGCGAGCTCGCGACGGTGTCCTTCCTGGTCCTGCGCGACCGCACCGGACTCGCCCAGGTCGTCCTGCGTCCGCACGAGGTGCCCGCGGAGGGGCTGCCGCCGGAGGAGACCGCCGTCCAGGTCACGGGGACGGCCACGGCGAACGCGCAGGCACCGGGCGGCGTCGAGATCACCGTGCCGACGGTCACGCTGCTCGGCGCGCCCGCGACCCGCCCGCCGGTCGAGCTGTGGCGCCCCGACCTCGACGTCGCGCTGCCCACGCTCCTGGACCACGCGGCCGTGACGTGGCGGCACCCGGCCCGGCGGGCCCGCTGGGAGCTCGCCGCCGCGAGCCTGCGCGGGTTCCGCGCCACGCTCGACGCGGCGGGCTTCACCGAGATCCAGACGCCCAAGCTGGTCGCGTCCGCCACGGAGTCCGGCGCGAGCGTGTTCCCCGTCGACTACTTCGGTCGCACCGCCTACCTCGCCCAGAGCCCGCAGCTCTTCAAGCAGCAGCTGGTCGGCGTGTTCGAGCGCGTGTACGAGGTCGGGCCGGTCTTCCGGGCGGAGCCCCACGACACGGCACGCCACCTCGCGGAGTACGTCTCCCTGGACGTCGAGCTCGGCTTCGTGCGCGACCACCGGGACGTCCTGGCGGTGCTGCGCGACGTGCTCGCCGGCATGGTCGGGGCGCTCCGGGACGGGGCGGGCGACGCCGTCGAGCGGCTCGGGCCGGCGCTGCCGGTCGTGCCGTCCGAGATCCCCGTGATCCACTTCCGTGACGCGCTCGCCCTCGTCGGTGCGGCGGACGACGAGCCGGACCTCGCCCCCGAGCACGAGCGGGCCCTGGGCGCGTGGGCGAGGTCGACCCACGGCTCCGACTTCCTCGCGGTCGAGGGCTACCCGATGCGGAAGCGGCCCTTCTACACGCACCCGCAACCTGACGACCCTCGTTGGAGCAACAGCTTCGACCTGCTCTTCCGCGGCCTGGAGCTGGTGACGGGCGGACAGCGGCTGCACCGCTACCAGGACTACGTCGCCGCGCTGGCGGCGCGGGGCGAGACGGCCGAGCCGTACGCGACCTACCTCGAGGCGTTCGCCCACGGGATGCCCCCGCACGGCGGCTTCGCCATCGGCCTCGAGCGCTGGGTCGCCCGCCTGGTGGAGGCGACCAACGTCCGTGAGGTCGCGCTCTTCCCCCGGGACCTCCACCGCCTCACCCCGTAGCGCCCGACGGCGCGTGCCACCACGCGTCGTCGGCCCGCCGTGGCAGCATCCTCGGGTGAGCGAGCCGAGCCCCGATCCGACGTCCGGCCCCGTCCCGGGGCGCCGGGAGCGCCGCGAGCAGCCCGGGCGGTCGCGCGCCGACCCGCACGGCCACGCGCACGGGCCGGCGGCCCCGGCGACGCGGCGGGTGCGCCTGACGCTCGCGGCGCTCCTCGTCCCGGCCCTGCTCGCGACGCTCGCCGGGCTGGTCGCGCTGTGGCCCGCGTCCGCCGACGTGCCGGACCGCATCCCCGTCGCGGCGGAGGGCAGCACGGTCCTGCGCGCCACCGTCACCGGCCCGATCGACCCGGAGACGGGCGAGGTCCCCGCCCGCCTCGACGCGGGGTCGCGCGCGGGCGGCGACGACGTGGGCGGTGACGCGATCACCGTCGGCGCGCCGCCCGAGTACGTCGCCTACGGGTTCGACGAAGGCGACCGGCTCCGCGTCCTCTACCTCGCCGAGGCCGTCGGGGCGGGCGTGAGCCCGTACGTGTTCATGGACTTCGAGCGCGGGCTGCCCATCGGGGTCCTCGCGATCGCGTACGCCGTGGTGGTGCTGGCCGTCGCGCGCTGGCGCGGCCTGGCCGCGCTCGCCGGGCTGGCGGGCGCGTTCGTCGTCATCACGTGGTTCACGCTGCCCGCGCTGCTCACGGGTCAGAACGCGCTGGGCGTCGCGCTCGTGACGTCGTCGCTCGTCATGTTCGTCGTGCTGTACGTCGCGCACGGGTTCACCGCGCGCACGTCGACGGCGCTGCTCGGCACGCTCGTCGGGCTCGCGATCACGGCCGTGCTGGGGTGGTGGGGCTCGGGCGCGTCGAACATCACCGGGCTCACCTCGGAGGAGTCCCTGTGGATCCCGCAGTACGCGCCCTCGCTCGACATCCAGGGCGTCGTGCTGTGCGGCATCGTCCTCGCGGGCATGGGCGTGCTCAACGACGTGACCATCACCCAGGCCTCCGCGGTGTGGGAGCTGCGCGCGGTCGCGCCGCTCGCGACCCGGCGCGAGCTGTTCGCGCGCGCCATGCGCATCGGGCGCGACCACATCGCCTCGACCGTCTACACGATCGCGTTCGCCTACGTCGGCGCGGCGCTGCCGCTGCTCATGGCGGTCTACCTGTCCGACCAGAACCTCGCCACGAGCCTCACCTCGGGCGAGATCGCGGAGGAGGTCGTACGCACGCTCGTCGGGTCGATCGGCCTCGTCCTCGCGATCCCGGTCACGACGGCGATCGCGGCGCTCACCGTGCCCGGCGCCGCGTCGGTGGCGTCCGTCCCCGTGGGTAGGGTCGAGGTCCCCGCGGCGTGACGGCGGGGCGGCCCCGCCCGTCCGGACGGGACGACCCGGACGACGGGAGGACGACGGGAGGACGACGGTGACGGAGACGACGAGCGGCCGGGGCCGCAGAGGTGCAGCGGTGCTGGGGCCGGGCGGGGTCGGCGGTCTGGTCGGCGCGCTGCTCGCGCGGTCCGGGGTCGACGTGACGTTCCTCGCGGGGGAGGCCACGGCGGCGGCCCTGACGGAGCACGGGGTGCACGTGCGCAGCCGCCAGGTGGGCGAGGTCCACGTCCCCGCACGGGCGGCCACGCGGCTCGACGGCCCGGTCGACGTCGTCCTCGTGGCGGTCAAGCAGACGGCGCTCGACGAGGCGCTCGACCGCGTCCCGCCCGAGGTGCTCGGCGACGGCGTCGTCGTCCCGTTCCTCAACGGGCTCGACCACCTCGACGTGCTGCGCGCGCGGTACGGGGCCGAGCGCGTGCTCCCCGCGACGATCCGCGTCGAGTCGACGCGTGTCGCGCCGGGCGAGATCGAGCACACGAGCGCGTTCACCGACGTCGACCTCGCGCCCGGCGGCGTCCCGCCCGAGCGGGTGGAGGCCGTGCGCGCGCTCCTGGACGGGGCCGGCATCTCGACCACGGTCCACCCCGACGAGACGGCGCTGATGTGGGCCAAGCTCGGCTTCCTCGCGCCGTTCGCCCTGCTCACGACGACGCACCGCGCCCCGATCGGCGAGGTGCGGACCGCGCACCGCGCCGAGCTCGAGGCGCTCGTGCGCGAGGTCGCGGCGGTCGCCGCGGCGAGCGGGGCGCCGTCGGACCCCGCGCGCACGCTGGCCTTCTACGACCGCTTCGCGCCCGAGGCCAAGTCGTCCATGCTGCGCGACGCCGAGGCCGGGCGGCCGCTCGAGGTGGACGCCATCGGCGGTGCGATCGTCCGGGCCGCCGACCGCGCGGGCGTGGACGCGCCGCTCACCCGCGCCCTCGTCGCCGGCCTCGGCGGCTGACGGCCGGACGACGCCCCGGGACCGCGCCCGCCGGGACCCTTCACCGGACCGCCACGCGACCCCCTGTGGACGCGTCCCCAGGAGCCTCACAGGTTCGCCAGGATGTCCGTCATGAGAGAGCCGTGGGTCGACGTCGCGCTGGCGCGGCTGCCCGAGACGCGTTCCTGCCCCGCGTGCGCCGCGACGCTGCGGTCGTCCCGCTGCGACCGGTGCCTGCTCGACCTCACCGGCCCGCTCGCGTTCGAGGTCGCCGCCGCGTCGAGCGACGCGGCCGACGCGCTCTCACGCCGCCAGGTCGCGCTCGACGCCCTGCGTGCGAGCCAGCCCGAGGCCGCGGCGTGGGCGGCCCGCACGGCCGCCGCGGCGCCGCCCGGCGCGCGCCCGGTCCCCGCCGGCCCGCCGCGGGCGATGCGCCCGCTCGACCCGGCAGGCCGCGGGCCGGCCGGCCCGCGCACGCCGTCCCCGGTGCCGGCGGTCGGGACCGCGCCCGCGCCCGGGCCACGCCGTCCGGCTCCGGTCCGTCCCGGCGCGGCCGGGCCGGTCCCCGCGGTGGCGGGACCGCGCGGCGTCGTCGTGCCCGGCGCGGCGCCGTCGCGCTCGGTCGGCCTCCAGCCGGTCCTCGCCGGGGCGGGGGCGGGACTCCTCGCCGTCGCGACGGTGGTCTTCGTCTTCTTCACCTTCGCCGACGACCTCGCGCTGCGCGCCCTCGTGACCGGGGTCGTCACGGTGCTCACCGTCGGGGCCGCAGTGCTCCTGCGGTCGCGCGGCCTGCGCTCGTCCGCCGAGGCGGTCGCGGGGCTCGCCGTCGTGCTCGCGGTCGTGGACGTCGAGCTCGCGCTCAGCGCGTGGAGGCTCGACCCGGTCGGCACCACGGTGGCGCGCGCGTCGCTGCTCGCCGTGGTCGTCGCGGGCCTCGGCGTGGTCGGGGACCGGGCGCGGGTCCGCGCCTGGGTGACGAGCGCCGTCGTCCTCGGGCCGCTCGTCCCGCTCGTCGCGGCGCCTGCCGCGGGGGCGCCCTGGGGCTGGGCGGTCGCCCTCCTCGCGACGGCGTGCCTCACGGCCCTCGCCGCGCCCGTCGCGGCGCGCTCCGGCACGCGGGTGGGCAGCACCCTGCGGGGCGAGCAGGCGCTGCTCGGCGTCGTGCGGACGGTCGCGGTGCCCCTCGCCGTGGTCGTCGGGCTCACAGTCGCCGCCCCACCGGGCCTCCCGACCGGCTCCGGAGCCGCCCTCGTCGCGCTCGGCGCGGCGCTCGCGGCGACGCTCCTGCGCGTGGCAACCCGCGAGCGGCGCTGGTACGCGGTCGGCGGTGCGTCGGCCGTCCTCGCGGGGGCGCTGCTCGGGACCGGGGGCGACGTCGCCTGGCTGGGCCTGGTCCCCGCGCTCGCCGCCGCCACGTGGCTCCTCGTCCTCGTGCTCACCTCGCCGCGCGTGGCGTCCGGGGTGCTCGGCTCCCCGGTCCCTGCCGTCGGGCGGTCGGACGCCCTCCTCGGCGGCGCCCTCGTCGCCCTCGTCGGAGCAGGGCCCGCGCTGGCCGTCGCGGGGGTGCGCGCGGCCGAGGTCCTCGTGACCGGCACCGCCGGGACCGCCGCGACGCTCGACGACGCGCCGCTCGGCGTCGGCGTCCTCTCCGCCGGGCTGTGGGGCGAGGGCGTCCGCGGCGGCACCCCCGGCGCCGCGCTGCTCGACGGGACGATCGTCGGCCTGCTGTCCGCGCTGGTCGTCCTCCTCGTCGCCGCCCGGCTCTCGCTGCGCACGCCGGTCCCCGTGCCCGTCCCGGGCCTCGCCGGGGCGCGACGGCTCGGCGCCGCGCCGGTCGTCCGGACCGGGCGGGCGCTCGGTCCGTGGGTGCTGCTCGCGCTCGTCGTCGCGCTCGTGCTGGATCCCCGGCTCGCGGGCGTCACCTCCCTCGGGCTGCTCGCCCTGCTCGCCGCGCTGCTCGTCGTCGCGACCGCCCGCCCCGTCGCGACGGGCGCGGCCGGGGGCGGCGCCGCGCCCGGCGCGCTCGTCCGTGCGGTCCGGCGCGCCCTCGGTCGCGTCCTGCGCCCGGTCGCCCGGCGGCTCCCGGGCCCGCGCGCGGCGGTCCGGCACGGCGTCGGACCCGTCGGGCGGGCCGAGGCGCGTGCCTGGTACGCGGCCGCCGTCGCCGGCGTGGTCGTCTCCCTCCTGCTCCTCGTGGCCGGGTCGTGGGTCACGCGCCCGACCGCGACGGCCGGGGCGGTGGTCGTCGGCGCGCTCCTGCTCGCGGCCCGTGCTGCTGCGCCCAGGGCCCTGCACGCCCCGCTCGTCGGCACCGCCTACGGGTACGCGCTCCTCGTGCTGGGCGTCACTCTCGCGTGGAGCGGCGCCGGGACCGTCGCCGTCCTGTGCGCCGTCTCCGGGGTCGCCTCGCTCGCCGCGCTCGCGGTGACGCTCGTCCCGCGCGTCGACCGGGACTCGTGGTGGGCGGTGCTCGGCGTGACCGCCGTGCCGTTCGGGCTCGGCGTCCTCACGGTCGTCGACGAGCGCAGCTGGTGGTCCGTCGCCGCGTGCGTCGCGATGCTCGCGCTCGAGGTCGTGCTCGTCGGCTCGCGGCGCCCCGGGTCGGTCACCGCGCTGCGCGTGCTCGCCGCCGCCCTCGTCCTGCCGACCGCGGCCGTCGCCGTCGTGAGCGCGGGTGCCCTCGTGCTGCCGGGGAGCGGCTCGCCCGTCGTGCTGCCGGTCGTCGCGCTGCTCGTGGCGACGGCGCTCGCCGCGGCCCGACCGGTCACGGCGCGGATCCGCCTGGCCGCCGGGCGCGTCGCCGTCGAGGCGAGCGCGGCGCTCACGGGGGCGGTCGCGGTCGGCCTGGCGTTCGGGCGCCCCGCCGCCGGGCCCACGGTCGCGGTCGCGGTGCTGCTCCTGCTCGCCGCAGGCGCGGGGCTCGCCGCGCGCGACCGCGACCGGCGCGCGGAGTGGTGGCTCGCCGCGGCGCTGGGGACCGCCGCGCTGTGGACGGCGCTCGGCGCCGCGGACGTCGGCCTCGTCGAGGCGTACACCGCGCCACCGGCGCTCGCGGCCCTCGTCACGGGGGCGCTGCTCGCCCGGCGGTCGCGCCGCTGGTGGGAGCTCGCGGGCGCCGGCCTGGTGCTGCTCGTCGTGCCGTCCGTGCTCGCCCTGGGCGCGGCGCCCGGGGCCGGCGACGTGCGGGCGCCGCTCCTCGTCGCGGCAGGAGCCGTGGCCGTCCTCGCAGCGGTCCTGCTGGGTCGCGGGGCGGGAGAGGACGCGTGGCGGCGCGCTGCGGCCCTGCGGCTCGCGGGCGCCGGGGTGCTCGCCGCGACCGGCGGGACCGTCGAGTCGCTCCACGTGGCGCACGCGTCGGGCGGCGGCGCGGTGTTCGCGCTCGGGTTCGCCTGGGCGCTCGCCGCGGGCGGGGTCGCGCTCGGGGCGGCCCTCGTCGGGGCCGGGGTGGCTCCGCGGGGCCGGGGCGCCGCCGTCGCGCGGCGCTGGGCCGTGACGCCCGCCGCTGCCCTCGTGGTGATCGGGACCGTCGCGAACGTCCGGCCGGTGTGGGGCGTCATCGCGACGGTGTGGCTCGTCGAGGTGGCCCTGCTCGCGCTCCTCGTGGTCGGGGTGCGGCGCGCCGTCCGCGGCCGGCTCGACCTCCCGCCCGCCTGGTTCACGTGGTCGCTCGCGCTCGTCGCCGCGATCGGCGCGTGGTGGCCGCGCGAGCTCCGCGTCGAGGTCTTCTCGCTCCCGCTCGGCGCGGGCCTGCTCGTCGCGGGGTACCTCGCGCTCGCGGCCGGCACGACGGCGGTGCCCGGCGCGGCGGGCGGCGACCCTCGTGCCGTGGCCGGTCCGGGCAGCCCGGGGAGCAGCCACACCGACCCGACCCCGGGCGGAGCTCCGGCGCGCACGACGCCGACCCTCGCCGGCTGGCCAGTCGGGTTCGCCGGGTCGTGGCGGACGCTCGCCCCGGGGCTCCTCGCGCTCCTCGGACCGTCGGTCCTCGCGACGTACACCGACGCGCGCACGTGGCGCGCCGTCCTGGTCATCGTGCTCGCGCTGGCCGCGGTGCTCGTCGGGACGCGCACGCACCTCGCGGCGCCGTTCCTGCTGGGCGTCGCGGTGCTGCCGGTCGAGATCCTCGTCGTGTTCGTGTCCCAGCTCGGCACGCGCATCTCCGCCGGGCCGTGGATGCTCACGCTCGCCGCAGCGGGTGGACTGCTGCTCATCATCGCGACGTACTACGAGCGCCGGATCGCCGCGTACGACGGCGCCGCGGCCTACGTGCGCGACCTCCGCTGACCGCAGATCCCTACCACCTGACCCGTTTTCACGTGCGGTGGCCCATAATGGCCGGGGCTCGTCGTCGCGACGACGAGCCCGACGGCAACGTAGGCGCAGGGCGGGACCGCGACGGCACACGGCAGTGACCGGTCGGCGCGGGTCACGCTCGGGGGGCGTAGTCCCTGGAGAACGGCATCGTGATCAGGATCGGCATCGTGGAGGACGACCCCGCGAGCAGCGCGCTGCTCGTGGAGTACCTGCGACGGTACGAGCGGGAGCACGACGAGCAGTTCGCGGTCGCCATGTTCACCGACGGCGAGCAGGTCGTCGCCGGGTACCGGCCCGACTTCGACATCCTGCTGCTCGACGTCGAGATGCCGAACCTCGACGGGTTCAGCGCCGCCCACCGCATCCGGCAGATCGACGCCGACGTCGTGCTGATCTTCATCACCAACATGACGCAGCACGCGATCAAGGGCTACGAGGTCGACGCCCTGAGCTACATGCTCAAGCCGCTCCGGTACTTCGCGTTCTCGCAGGAGCTCAAGCGCTCGGTCGCGCGGCTCCGCCGCCGGTCGGCCGACTACCTGCTGCTCGCCGTCGACGGCGGGCTCGCGCGCGTGGCGACCGACGACATCGTCTTCCTCGAGAGCGCGAAGCACCGCACGACCGTGCACACCGTCGACGGGCGGTACTCCGTGGTCGGGCCGCTCAAGGCGCTCGAGGCGCAGCTCGAGGGCAAGGACTTCTTCCGGAGCAACAGCGGCTACCTCGTGAACCTGCGGCACGTGCTGGCCATCCAGGGCAGCAGCGTGCTCCTGGTCGGCGGGCACGACCTGCTCATCAGCCGGGCCCGCAAGAAGGCGTTCCTCGCGGCGCTGACCGACTACCTCGGAGAGCGTCGCGCGTGACCCAGGCGGCCTCGATCCTGGAGACCCTTCCGGACATCCCGCGCGCGCTGACCGGGCTCGCGGAGTGGCTCGCGTGCGTGGTCTACGTGCTCCTGCGTCGACCGCGCCTGCCCCGCCCGCAGCTCATGCTGCTCGCCGCCGCGGCGCTCGGCGCGCAGGTCGGCGTGCAGGCCCTCGCCGACCTGCTCCCGCGGCAGCTCTGGACCGTGGGCATGGCGGCCGCCGTCGCGTGCATGTACGGGTTCATCGTCGCGGCGGCGCGCGTCTCGGCGCGGGACGCCGGGTACTTCGCGGCCCGTGCGCTCGTGCTCGCCGAGCTCGTGGCGGCCCTGCACTGGCAGGTCCACTGCTTCTTCTTCCTGCCCGAGGGCCGGCCGGGGACGGCGTGGCAGGTCGCGTTCTTCGTCCTCGTCTACGCCGTCGGGTACGGGGTCGCGTACGTCGTCGAGTCCCGGCACTTCCGCCCCGACCAGGAGCTCGACGTCACGGTCGGCGAGCTCGCGTCGGCCGTCGCCATCGCGCTCGTCACGTTCTTCATGAGCAACATCAGCTTCCTCAACGCGAACACCCCGTTCAGCGGGCGTCTCGGCCTGGAGATCTTCTACATCCGCACGCTCGTCGACCTGTGCGGGTTCGTCGCCCTGTACGCGCAGCAGGGCCAGCGGCTCCAGCACCAGGCGCGGTCAGAGGTCCGGGCCATCGACGAGATGCTCCGCCGCCAGCACGAGCAGTATCTCCAGTCCAAGCGGAACATGAAGATCGTCCACCGCAAGTACCACGACCTCAAGCACCAGATCGGCGTGATCCGCGCGGAGGTCGACCCGCGACGGCGGGCGTCCTACCTGGACGACCTGGAGGCCAGCATCTCGGGTCACGCGCGGCAGGCGGACACCGGGAACGGGGTGCTCGACGTCATCCTCACGACGAAGAGCCAGGAGTGCGCCGAGCGCGACATCGACCTCACGTGCGTGGTCGACGGCGCCCTGCTCGACTTCATGTCCGCCATGGACGTCGCCGCCGTGTTCGGCAACGCCCTCGACAACGCGATCGACGGCGTCATGGCCGTGCCCGACCCGGAGCAGCGGATCATCAAGGTCGCCGTCTACGCTCGCGACCGGTTCGTGCTGCTGACGGTGGAGAACTACTTCTCCGGCGAGCTCCACACCGAGGGCGGCGACATCGTGACGCGGCGCTCCGACCGGACCCGGCACGGGTACGGGCTCAAGTCCATCCGGTACACCGCGGAGAAGTACGGCGGCTCCATGACGGTCAACACCGAGGACCGCTGGTTCCTGCTGCGCGTGCTGCTCCCCCTGCCGCAGGACCGGCCGCCGACCACCGGCGCCCACCGCTCTGCCGCGTCGGCGACGACCACCGCGTAGGCCTTCCGGGCCCGATCCGACGGGACCTCCGGCCCACGTGCCGTGACCACCTCGTGACCTCGCCGACCGATCGTGCACGCAAAGCGACGGTTCGTGCACCGGGCCGCCCGGGCCGCCCGGGCCGTCCATAGCGTGGCGGCGCGGCTCAGGGACCACGACGTCCCGGGCCTCGACGGGTTCGCAGAGCTCGCTCAGCCACGCACGTGCCCCGGGTGGGGCGGCGGGGACGGCGCAGTGGCCGACGAGCGCGGAGACGACAAGGGAAGGTCGATGAGGACAACGACAACGGCGGGAAAGCTCGACGGCAGGGCGGCGCGCGTCCGGGGAGCGGCGGCGCTCGCGGGCCTGGCCCTCGTGGCCACGGCGGGGTGCACGGCCGGCACCCCGGACGAGGAGAACGCGTCGGACGCGTTCACCACGCGGGAGGTCACCGACGGGACCACGACCTTCGTGGTCGTCGACAACCCGGGTGACGGCCCCACGCTCTCCTACGGCGCGGACAGCGCCGTCGAGCTGCTGACCGAGGAGGTCGACGGCCAGGAGTACGCGTTCAAGGACATGAACGCGAACGGGACGCTCGACACCTGGGAGGACTGGCGCGAGAGCGCGCAGGACCGCGCCGCGGCGCTGTCCGAGGAGCTGACGATCGAGCAGATCGCCGGTCTCATGCTCTTCAGCTCGCACGAGCGCTCGCAGGCCGACGGCCTCACGGACGCGCAGAAGGAGTACCTGACGGACTCCCACCTGCGCAACGTCCTGCACGCGGGCCCGAGCGACGTCGAGGCGACCGTCACGTGGGCGAACGAGATGCAGGCGTACGCCGAGTCGCTCGCGAGCGCGGACGAGCCCTACGTCCCGGTGAACTTCGCCTCCGACCCGCGCTCGACCGCGGGCTCCGGCGGCTACAACGCCGAGGGTGCGGACATCTCGCGGTGGCCGTCGAACCTCGGCCTCGCCGCGACGTTCGACGTCGAGCACATGGACAACTTCGCCGAGATGTCCTCCGCGGAGTACCGCGCGCTGGGGATCACGACGGCCCTCAGCCCGCAGATCGACCTCGCGACCGAGCCGCGGTGGCTGCGCGTCGGCGGCACGTTCGGCGAGGACGTGGACCAGAACACCGAGCTGGCCGCCGCGTACGTCGACGGCTACCAGAGCACGACGGGCCAGGAGGGCTGGGGCCCCGAGTCGGTCAACGCGATGATCAAGCACTGGGCGGGCGACGGACCCGGCGAGGGCGGCCGCGAGGCCCACACCGACGCCGGCAAGTACGGGGTCTACCCGGGCGGCAACTTCGACGCGCACACCGAGGCGTTCCTCGGGTCGCTCGACTCCGCGGCCGTCATGTCGGCGTACTCGATCGCGCTCGACGGCGCGGGTGAGCCGCTGTTCGGCGAGCGCGTCGGCACGGCCTACGACGACACGCGCATGAACCTGCTCCGCGAGGAGAACGGCTACCAGGGCGTCGTCGTGACCGACTGGGGCGTCACGACCGGGGTGAACGACGAGGGCGCGGTCATCGCGACCGGCTGGGGCGCCGAGGACCTCACCAAGGAGCAGCGCCACTACGAGATCCTCAAGACCGGTCACGACATGTTCGGCGGCAACAACGACGTCGCGCCGGTCCTCGCCGCCCACGAGCTGTGGCAGGCCGACTTCGAGGCCGGCACGAACGACGTCGACGCCGACACGCGCTTCCGCGAGTCCGGCGCGCGCATCCTCACGATGTTCTTCAACCCGGGCCTGTACGAGAACGCGTACCTCGACCTGGACGAGTCCACGGAGATCCTCGCGAGCGACGACAAGGTCGAGGCGGGCTACGCGGCGCAGCTCGACTCCGTGGTCCTGCTGAAGAACGACGGCGAGACCGTCACCGCCGCGGACGCGGAGGCGTGGAAGGACAAGACCGTCTACATCCCGCGCAACTTCAACACCGGCTTCGCGAGCTCGTTCGGGCCGGGGGAGTACACCGAGGGCGCCGGGATCGACCTCGAGGTGGCCGAGCAGTACTTCGGCACGGTCGTCACGGACGAGGCCGTCATGGACGCGGACGACAAGGTCACGAGCTACACCGCTCCGGACCTGTCCGACGTCGACCTCGTGCTCGTGGGCATGGACAGCCCGGACAACGGCGGCACCTTCTCGAACATCGGGCACGACGTCGAGAACGACACCTGGTACCCGCTGTCGCTGCAGTACCGCCCGTACACCGCGGACGGCGCGAACGTGCGCCAGACCTCGATCTCCGGCGACCTGCTCGCGGACGGCACGCGGCAGAACCGCTCGTACTTCGGCAACACGTCGAAGATCGCGAACGAGTCGGACCTCGACGCGTTCGAGCGTGCCGTGGCGGCCGTCGAGGCGTCCGGCAAGGACATCCCGGTCGTCACCGTCCTCAAGGCGACCAACCCGATCGTGCCGGCCGAGTTCGAGGCCGCGTCCGACGCGATCGTCGTCGGCTTCGGCACGAGCGACCAGGCGCTCCTCGAGGTCGTGCTCGGCCTCCACGAGCCGCAGGGCCGCCTGCCCGTCCAGTTCCCGAAGGACATGGACACGGTCGAGGCGCAGCAGGAGGACGTCGCGAAGGACATGACGCCCTACACCGACGCCGCGGGCAACGCCTACGACTACGGCTTCGGCCTGAGCTACGGCGGGCCGATCACGGACTGACGGACCGCACGGGCGGCGGTCGCACGAGCGGCCGCCGCCCGGGGCGGACGGCGCCCGTCCGGCGCCGTCCGGCCCCGACCAGGCCGCGGGGTGGGCCCGCGGCACGAACGAACCAAGGAGCAGGAAGTGAAGCGGAACAAGGCGCTGACCACAGGGATCGGGCTGCTCGTCGCCGTCACGGGGGCCTTCGGGCTGACGGCGTGCGGGAGCGGGGACGACTCCGCGGCCGGGTCGTCGTCGTCGGAGAGCCAGTCGACCGACGTCGACGTGGCGACCGACCTCGAGAACGCGCGCACGGCGGTCGCCGACGCTCTCGCGGAGGACGACAGCTGGGCGCAGATCATGCTCGCCAGCGACGTCAAGGAGCCGACCGTGAAGTACGGCCTCCTCGTGGTGCCCTTCGTCCCCTCGGACGCCGCCTCGCGCGTCCAGGGCACGGTCGACATCAAGGACGGCGAGTACACGATCGAGGCTGACTCCGCCGCGACCGGCGAGACCTGGCAGATCGACCAGGACGGCACCATCACCCCGGCCGGGGAGTAGCCACCCATGCCTCGTCCGTCCGACGGGCTGCTCAGGCGGATCGTCGGACGGCCCGTCGGACGGACGAGGCACCACCCCGCGCACGGGTCGCGCACGACGACGACCGTCCGTGCCGCAGAAACGACCGATCGTGCAGCCGCGGCGGGCGGCGCCGTACCCCGCTCCTAGCCTGAGGAACGGGCCCGCACTCGAGGAGGAATGCAGTGAACGCCAGGGCGAAGAACGCCGACGGTGGCAGGACACCGATGTCGAACAAGAAGTTCCTGTGGATCTGGGTACCCGTGCTCGCGACGGTGACCGTGCTCGTCGTCGTCGCGAACGTCGCGCTCAACGTCGCGGGCGGCTGGGTCGCGTCCCAGCTCGGGTCCGGCACCTACACGTTCACCAACTCCGAGGAGTCCTCGGGCTGGGACACCGAGTACTACACGGCCGAGCACGACAGCCAGGAGTCCGTCGACGAGGCCGCCAAGGTGCTCGTCGAGGAGATCGCCGCCGGCGGGATCGTCCTCGCGAAGAACGAGGCCGGCGCGCTGCCCCTCGCCGCGGACGCCCGCGTGACCATGCTGGGCCGCGCGTCCGCCGACCCGGTGTTCGGCGGCTCGGGCTCCGGCTCGGTCGACACCAACTCCGCGGTGACCGTCCGCGGCGGCCTCGAGAACGCGGGCCTCACGGTGAACGACCAGGTCTACGCCACCATCGAGGCGTTCGCGGCCGAGAACCCGCGCGGCCACATCGAGATGGACAACCCCGACGCGTCGAGCTACACGATCGGCGAGCTGCCCGTCGGCGACTACGAGGCGCAGTCCGGGACGTTCGCCGAGTTCGGCGACGCCGCGATCGTCACGATCGGCCGCCCCGGCGGCGAGGGCGGCGACCTCACCCGCGACATGACGGGCTGGGACGACAACGCCGAGCCCGGCCAGCACCAGCTCGAGCTCAACCAGGACGAGAAGGACCTCGTCGCGCTCGCGACGGCGAGCTTCGACACGGTCGTCGTGGTCGTCAACGCGTCCACGACCCTCGAGCTCGGCGAGCTCCAGGCCGACCCGGACGTCGACGCGATCCTCCTCGCGGGCTCGCCCGGCGCGACCGGCTTCAACGCCCTGGGCACGATCCTCACGGGCGAGGTCAACCCGTCCGGCCGCACGACCGACGTCTGGGCCGCGGACTTCACCGCCGACCCGACGTTCGCGAACTTCGGCAGCTTCTTCTACTCGAACATCGAGGCCTCCTACCCGGTCTCGGCGGTCGAGAAGGCGACGTCCAACGCGACCGTCACGAGCAACGCGCCGTTCGTCGACTACACCGAGGGCATCTACGTCGGGTACCGGTACTACGAGACCGCCGCGGCCGAGGGCTTCGTCGACTACGACGACGCCGTGGTCTACCCGTTCGGCTACGGCCTCAGCTACACCGACTTCGCCTGGGCGGTCACGGGCACGGAGGCGGGCGACGTCGACGGGACCGTCGCGGTCACGGTCGAGGTCACGAACACCGGCGCCGTCGCGGGCCGGGACGTCGTCGAGCTCTACTACACCGCCCCCTACACGCCCGGCGGCATCGAGAAGTCCGAGGTCGTCCTGGGCGACTTCGCCAAGACCGGCGTGATCGAGCCCGGCGCGAGCGAGACGGTGACGCTCGAGCTCGCCGTCGAGGACATGGCGTCCTACGACCACCTGGGCGAGCAGGCGTACGTCCTCGAGGCGGGCGACTACACGATCAGCCTGCGCACCGACTCCCACACCGTCGCGGCGGGCACGGAGCCGATCACGTACCCGGTGGCGTCCGACGTCGTGTACTCGGGCGACAACCACCGCGCGACGGACCTCGCCGAGGTGACCAACCGGTTCGACGACGTCTCGGCGCGCTTCAGCGCCGACGGCGGCGCCGGCACCGTCGTGCCGATGTCCCGCGCCGACTTCGCGGGCACGTTCCCGCAGGCCCCGACCGCCGAGCAGTCCGTCGCCGACGCGGCCACCCAGGAGGGCTTCGCCGCCTGGGACTACGACGCCGAGGCCGCCGCGTTCGACGGCGAGATGCCGACGACGGGCGAGCGCTCCGACCTGACGCTCGTGGACCTGCGCGGGCTGCCCAAGGACGACCCGCAGTGGGACGAGCTGCTCGACTCCCTGACGGTCGGCGACATGACGGACATGCTGCTCAACGGCGCGTACCAGACGGCCGCGATCGCCTCGATCGCCAAGCCGCAGACGGTCGAGCCCGACGGCCCGGCGGGCTTCTCGTCCTTCATCAACTCGTCGATCAACGGCGTCGCCTACCCGTCCGAGGTCCTCATCGCGCAGACGTGGGACGTCGACCTCGGCACCGCGATGGGCACGATGATCGGCGAGGAGGCGCTCCAGAAGGGCCTCAACGGCTGGTACGCGCCGGCGGTGAACCTGCACCGCTCGCCGTTCGGCGGCCGCAACTTCGAGTACTACTCGGAGGACCCGCTCCTCTCGGGCCGGATGGCCGCCGCCGTGTCGAACGGCGCGGCGAGCAAGGGCGTCTACACGATGCTCAAGCACTTCGCGCTCAACGAGCAGGAGACCAACCGCGTCGACAACGGCCCCGCGACGTGGGCGACCGAGCAGACGATCCGCGAGATCTACCTCAAGCCGTTCGAGCTCGCGATCAAGGACGTCTCCCTCGACGTCCGGTACATCGCGGACGACGAGGGCACGATCGAGGAGACGACGGTCGGGGCGCTCGGCATCATGAGCTCGTTCAACCGGATCGGCGCCACGTGGACCGGCGGCTCGAGGCCGCTCATGACGGACGTCCTGCGCGGCGAGTGGGGCTTCGAGGGCTTCGCGATCACCGACTTCAACCTGTACCCGTACATGAACCCCAACGAGGGTCTCGACGGGGGCACGGACCTGACGCTCACCTTCCAGCCGTCGAAGTCGTTCGGCGACACGACGTCCGCGAAGGCCGTCACGGACATCCGGAACGCGACCCACAACATCCTGTTCACGGTGGCCAACTCGAACGCCATGAACGGGCTCGCCCCCGGAGCGACCGTCACCTACACGCCGCCCACCTGGGTGTACGTCCAGATCGGCGTGTCGGTCCTCCTCGGGCTGCTCGTCCTGGTCGGCGCCTTCCTCATGGTCCGACGCGTTCGTCGGCACCGGTCGGCTGCCGAGGAGGTCGCCGCACCCGCCTCCGAGCCGGCGGTCCCCGCCGCCCGGTAGCCGGTGACCACCGGGCCTCCCGGGCGGGCGACCGCCCGGGAGACCCGGCACCCGGCGCCGTCGGGCCGGTGGCGCCCACCACCGCCGGCCCGACGCCGGGACCCCGGACCGCCGTCCGGCACCGGGTCCCGCCCCGCACGTCCCGAGCTGCGCCGTCGTCGACGCACCGCCGACGGCAGGCCTCGCCCTGCCCGCAGACCGCTCGGAGAGACCCCGCACGACCCCACGACCATGCAAGGAGAGCACCGTGCAGCTCCACGGCGAGACCACCGCCGCGGCCGGCGAGACGGCCTCGGCCCCGGGCACGACGACCACGACGACCGGCGTCGTCCCGACCGCGAGCCTGACCCTCCTGGAGAAGGCCGCGCTCCTGACGGGGAAGTCCGTGTGGGAGACGCACGACGTCCCGCGCCTCGGCGTCCGCTCGCTGTGGCTGGCCGACGGTCCGCACGGCGTGCGCAAGCAGCTCGGCGCGGCCGACCACCTCGGCATCGCGGCCTCGCAGGAGGCCACGTGCTTCCCGACGGCCGCCGCCGTGGCGAACACGTGGGACGTCGAGCTGGCCGAGCGCGTGGGCGCCGCGCTCGGCGCCGAGGCCGCGGCGCAGGACGTGGACGTGCTGCTCGGCCCGGGCCTCAACATCAAGCGGTCGCCGCTCGGCGGGCGCAACTTCGAGTACTTCTCCGAGGACCCGCTGCTCGCGGGCCGGATGGCCGCGGGGTACGTGCGGGGGATCCAGTCCCGC
This sequence comes from Cellulosimicrobium funkei, assembly GCF_001019615.1. Taxonomy (GTDB): domain Bacteria; phylum Actinomycetota; class Actinomycetes; order Actinomycetales; family Cellulomonadaceae; genus Cellulosimicrobium; species Cellulosimicrobium cellulans_E. The sequence continues at coordinate 139,339 of NZ_JNBQ01000003.1, forward strand.
GGTGTCGCGGCGTGCCCCAAGCACTTCGCGGTGAACTCCCAGGAGCTGCGCCGCATGGTCTCGGACTCCGTGGTCGACGAGCGGACGCTCCGGGAGGTCTACCTCACGGCGTTCGGCATCGTCGTCGCCGAGTCCCGGCCCCGGACGGTCATGTCGTCGTACAACCTCGTCAACGGCGTGTACGCCCACGAGGACCCGTTCCTCCTCACCCAGGTCCTGCGCCGGGAGTGGGGGTTCGACGGCGCGGTCGTCTCCGACTGGGGCGGGTCGAACGACGTCGTCGCGGCCGCGGCGGCGGGCGGGACGCTCGAGATGCCCGCCGCCGGGCTCGGCTCGGCGCGCCAGCTCGTGGACGCGGTGCGGTCCGGACGCCTCGACGAGGCGGACCTTGACGCGCGCGCGGACGAGGTCCTGCGCCTCGTCGCCGACGCCCGCGAGCCGGGCACCGCCCCGGCCGTGGACGCCGACGCCCACCACGCGCTCGCCCGCGAGGTCGCGGCGCGCTCGGCGGTTCTGCTCAAGAACGAGGACGCGATCCTGCCGCTCGCCGCCGGAACGCGCGTGGCGGTCGTCGGCGACTTCGCGCGCACCCCGCGCTACCAGGGCTCCGGCTCGTCCGCGGTGAACCCGACCCGCCTCGACAGCGTGCTCGACGTGATCGGGGACTCGGGCCTCGACCTGACGTCGTTCGCCCCCGGCTTCCACCGCGACGGCACCCCCGACGCCGCGCTGCGAGAGGAGGCCGTCGAGGCCGCCCGCGGCGCCGACGTCGTGCTGCTCTTCCTCGGCCTGGACGAGATCGCGGAGTCGGAGGGGCTCGACCGCTCGACGCTCGCGCTGCACCCGGCGCAGGTCGAGGTGCTCCAGGCCGTGGCCGCGGCGAACCCCGCCACCGTCGTGGTGCTCGCGGGCGGCGGGGCGATCTCCACCCCGTGGCTCGGCTCGGCCCGCGCGCTCGTGCACGGCTACCTCTCCGGGCAGGCCGGGGCCGGCGGGATCCTCGACGTGCTCACGGGCGTCGTGAACCCCTCGGGACGGCTCGCGGAGACGCTGCCCGTGCGCCTCGCGGACACCCCGACCGCCGGGTCGTTCCCCGCGACCGGGCGCACCGCCGTCTACCGCGAGGGCCTGTACGTCGGCTACCGGTACTACACGAGCGCCGACGTCCCCGTGGCGTTCCCGTTCGGGTTCGGCCTGTCGTACACGACGTTCGAGCGCTCCGGCCTCGTGGTCGCCGCGGACAGGTCGACGGACACCGCGACGGGCTCCGCGATGGACCTGACGACGGACCACGCGACGGTCACGGTGACCGTGACCGTGACGAACACCGGGCCGGTCGCCGGGGCCGACGTGGTGCAGGTCTACACGAGCCGCGAGACGCCGGGGGTCCACCGCCCGGTCCGCACGCTCGCCGGGTTCGTGCGCGTCGAGCTCGAGCCGGGGGAGTCGCGCACGGTGACCGTGCCGCTGGGAGACGCCGCGTTCCGGCACTGGGACGTGGCGACCGGTGCGTGGCAGGTCGAGCAGGGCGCGTGGTCGGTGCTGGTCGGCTCGCACGTGGACGACCTCCCGCTCGGGGCGACGATCGAGCTCACCGGCACCGTGCCGCCCCGCAGCGAGGACGACCTGCCCGAGCCGTACCGCACGGGACGCGTGCACGACGTGTCGGACGCCCAGTTCGCGGCGCTCCTGGGCCGCCCCGTCCCGACGGCGGCGTGGTCCGGTCCCCTCGGCGTGAACGACCCGCTCTCGCGCCTCGCGGACGCGCGGTCGCCGCTCGCCCGCCTCGCGTTCCGGATCCTGTCCTGGCGGCACGACGCGGCGGACCGCAAGGGCGCGCCGGACCTCAACATCCTGTTCCTGCTCAACATGCCGTTCCGGGCCATCGGGAAGATGACCGGCGGCCTGGTCGACGCCGCGATGGTCGACGGCATCGTCCGCATCGTCAACGGCCACCTCTTCCGCGGCACCGGCGCCGTCCTGCGCGGGTTCGTCCGCAACCGCCGTGCCGACCGTCGTACCGCGCGCACCCTCCGCGGCGACGCCTGACCTGCTCGAAGGGAAGACCCATGTTCACCCGCCTCCGCGACGCCTGGCGCCGGTTCTCCGAGAAGCGACCCGGGACCGCCCAGTTCGTCGTGTTCCTCGTGCTGAGCAACGGCATCACCGTGCTCCAGCTCGCGCTCATGCCCCTCATCAAGTGGGTCTTCGGCATGACCGCTCTGGTGGACGTGGCTTTCCAGGTCTGGCCGGTCGGGACGAACCCGGACGGGTCGACGTTCTACGTGTTCGACTACGCCGCCGGCCCGCTCCCGGGCGGCGGCGGGGGGCTGGCATACTTCCTCGCCGTGCAGATCACCTTGCTGGTGGCGCAGGTGATCAACTTCTTCGCTCAGCGCAACATCACGTTCAAGTCCAACTCGTCGGTCGCGAAGGCCGCGCTCTGGTACACCATCGCGTACGTCGTCATCTCCATCGCGGCCGCCGCCGCCCAGGGCCTGTACAAGACGCCGATCTACGAGCTCTTCATCGACACGTGGGGCCTGGGCGCCGCGGGCGAGACCCTCGCGGACTTCACGACGATGATCATCAACGCGGCGATCTCGTTCTGGGTGTTCTTCCCGATCTTCAAGGTCATCTTCAAGCAGGTGCCCGAGGTGCCGGCCGCGCCGGAGGCGGAGCACGCCGGAGAGGTGCGTGCGTCGTGACCCCGCTCCTGACCGTCGTGGTGCCGGCGTACAACGCCGAGCCGTACCTGGCGCGCGCCCTCGACTCGCTCGTCGGGTTCGGGCCCGAGGTGGAGGTGCTCGTCGTCGACGACGGCTCGACCGACGGGACGGCGGCGCTCGCCCAGGGCTACGCGGACCGGTACCCGGGCGAGGTGCACGTGCTCCGCAAGGCCAACGGGGGGCACGGGTCGGCGATCAACACCGGCCTCGACCACGCCCGCGGGGAGTACCTCAAGGTCGTGGACGCGGACGACTGGGTGGACCGCGCCGCGCTCGCGCAGGTGCTCGCGACGCTGCGCGGGTTCGTGCGCCGGTTCGTGGACCCCGACGGCCCCGGAGCCGCACCGGTCGACCTGCTGGTCAGCAACTTCGTCTACGAGAAGGTCGGCAAGCGCGTCAAGACGGCCGTCCGGTACCGCGGGGCGCTGCCGCGCGGGCGCGTCCTCACCTGGTCCCAGACCCGGCGGTTCGCCAAGCGGCAGTACATGATGATGCACGCGCTGATGTACCGGACCCAGGTGCTGCGCGACGCGGGCCTGCGGCTGCCCGAGCACACGTTCTACGTCGACAACCTGTACGCGCTCGTCCCGCTCGCGCACGTCCGGACGCTGTACTACCTCGACGTCGACCTCTACCGGTACTTCATCGGCCGGGAGGACCAGTCCGTGCACGAGGCGGTCATGCTCAAGCGCCTCGACCAGCAGCTCCGCGTCAACTGGCTCATGCTCGAGCACGTCTCCCGCACGCCCGTGGCCGACCGGCGCCTGCGCCGGTACCTGCTCCACTACGTGGAGATCATCTGCGCGGTGTCGTCGATCCTGCTGGTCCGCGCCGGGACGCCCGCGTGCCTCGTGGAGAAGGAGCGGCTCTGGTCGCGCCTGCGCGCCCAGGACCCCCAGCTCTACCACCAGGTGCGCTGGTCGGGCCTCGGGCAGATCGCCAACCTCCCCGGCCCGGCGGGCCGGCGCGTCACGGTCCTCGCCTACCGTGTCGCGCAGCGCGCCATCGGCTTCAGCTGACCCGACGGCGCGACGCCCGGACCGGCGTCGGTGCCGCCCGTGTCACCGGGCGGCGCGGCGCTGCTGCTCGATGAGCGGGCGCAGGCGGTAGGGGATGAGCTCGCCCATCGAGAGCGAGGTCTCCGTGCGCTCGACGCCGTCGATCGCGAGGATCGCCGCGTCGATGCGGAACAGGTGGTCGGTGTCGCGGCACGCGACGGTGACGCGCAGGTCGGCCGTCCCGCTGCGCCCGAACGCCTGCACGACCTCGGGGATGCGCGCCACGTCGTCGACGATCCGGGCGAGCTCCTTCTGGCGCACCTGGACCTCGACGAACGCCGTGAGCGGGTGCCCGAGCACGTGCGGGTCGATGCGCCGGTCGAGGTCGAGGAACGCGCCCTCGGCCTCGAGCCGGGCGAGGCGCGCCGCCACGGTGTTGCGCGAGAGCCGGAGGCGGTCGGCGAGCGCGACGATCGTCGCCCGCGGGTCGTCGGCGAGGGCGAGCAGGAGGTCGAGGTCGACAGCGTCGGCGCTGTGCATGGTGCTCACCCTAACCGAGTGACGGCGGTCACACTGCGCAGCGTGGCGGAGGTCGGTGGAGCCATGTGCGCGGCAGGGGTTACGTTCGCCCTACCTCGGTCCTCGACGGAGAGGACCGGCTCCCCGAGGTGAGGTGGCGACGATGCCCAGCGAACCTGCGGTGCGGACCGGACCGACGGCGGCGACCCCGCCGAAGGCGCAGAACGGTCACCGGGCGGCAACCCCGCGCGACGCACGAGCAGACCGGAAGAACGTGGCGCACGACGTGCGCAAGGACGTGCGCGAGGACGGGCGTGCCGACGTGCGCGCGGACCTGCCGCGGCAGGACCCGGGGGACGGCGCGTCGACGCCGACCCTGCGCGTGCTGACCGAGGACGGCACACGCCTCGCGGACCCCGAGCTCGACCGGTGGCTCGCCGACCTCGACCCCGCGGCGCACGACGACGCCGCGCGCGAGACCGCCCGGGCGACGCTCCTGCGACTCCTCGAGGACATGGTCGTGGCGCGGCGCATCGACGCCGAGGCGACGGCCCTCCAGCGGCAGGGCGAGCTCGCGCTGTGGCCCCCGCTGCTCGGCCAGGAGGCCGCCCAGGTCGGCTCGGCGCGCGCGCTGCGCGACGACGACTTCGTCTTCTCCTCCTACCGCGAGCACGCGGTCGCGCGCGTGCGCGGCGCCGAGCTCGTGGACCTCGTGCGCGTGTGGCGCGGCGTCGCGGTCTCCGGCTGGGACCCGTACGCGATCGGGATGGCGTCTCCGCAGGTCATCATCGGCGCGCAGACGCTCCACGCGACGGGCTGGGCGATGGGCGTGCAGAACGACGTCGACGCCGGCCGGGTCGACGCGTCCGCGGGGCTGCCGGTGGGGGTCGCGTACTTCGGCGACGGCGCGATGAGCCAGGGCGACGTGAACGAGGCGTTCGTCTTCGCGTCCACGTACCGCTCGCCGGTCGTCTTCTTCTGCCAGAACAACCAGTGGGCCATCTCCGAGCCGGTCGCGCTCCAGTCGCGCGTCCCGCTCGCCGAGCGCGCCCGCGGGTTCGGCCTGCCGGGCGTGCGGGTGGACGGCAACGACGTGCTCGCCGTGCTCGCCGTGACGCGCGCGGCGCTCGACCGCGCACGCCACGACGGCGGCCCGACGCTCATCGAGGCCGTCACCTACCGCATGGGCCCGCACACCACGGCCGACGACCCCAAGCGGTACCGCGACGCGGCCGAGGTCGAGGAGTGGACCGGGCGCGATCCGCTCGCGCGGTTCGAGGCGTACCTGCGCTCCGTCGGGGTGCTCGACGACGCGGAGGCGGCCCGGGTGCAGGGCGTCGCCGACGCCGCGGCGGCCGAGCTGCGCGCCGGGTGCGTCGCGCTCACCGACCCGCCGCCGCTGTCGCTCTTCGCGCACGTCTACGCGGAGCCGCACCACGCGCTGGAGCGCGAGCGAGCCGAGTACGCGCACTACCTCGAGTCGTTCGGCGACGGCGAGGACGGGGACGACGGCGCGGGCGGGCCGGGCGCCGCGGGCGACCGGGCGGCGTCGGGCACGGGGACGACCGCGACGGGGGTGGCGCGATGAGCACCCTCACCGTGGCGAAGGCGCTCGGCGCGGGGCTGCGCCGCGCGATGACGGACGACGACCGCGTCGTCGTCATGGGCGAGGACGTCGGCCGGCTCGGCGGCGTCTACCGCGTGACCGACGGCCTCCAGGCGGAGTTCGGGCCGCGGCGCGTGCTCGACACCCCGCTCGCGGAGTCCGGGATCATCGGGACGGCCGTCGGGCTCGCGTACCGCGGGTACCGGCCGGTGTGCGAGATCCAGTTCGACGGCTTCGTGTTCGTCGCGTTCGACCAGATCCTGTCGCAGCTCGCCAAGATGCACGCGCGCACCGGCGGGAAGGTGCGCCTGCCCATCACGATCCGCATCCCCGTCGGCGGCGGGATCGGCGCGGCCGAGCACCATTCCGAGTCGCCCGAGGCGCTGTTCGCGCACACCGCCGGGCTGCGCGTCGTGTCGGTCGCGAACCCCCAGGACGCGTACACCGTGCTGCGCCAGGCGGTCGCGTGCGACGACCCCGTGATCCTCTTCGAGCCCAAGCGCCGGTACCACCTCAAGGGCGAGGTCGACCCCGACCCGGTGGACCCGCTGCCCATGGACCGCGCGCGCGTCGTGCGCGAGGGCCACGACGTCACGCTCGTCACGTGGGGCGGTCTCGTCGGGACCGCTCTCGACGCCGCCGTCGCCGCGTCCGACGACGGCGTGTCCGTCGAGGTCATCGACCTGCGCTCGCTCTCGCCCATCGACCACGACACCGTCGCGGCGTCGGTGCGCAAGACGGGGCGCGTCGTCGTCACGCACGAGGCACCGCGGCAGGCCGGGCTCGGCGCGGAGATCGCCGCGACCGTGACCGACCGTTGCTTCGAGTACCTCGAGGCCGCGCCCGTGCGCGTCACCGGTCACGGCATGCCCTACCCGCCCGCCAAGCTCGAGGGCCACTACCTCCCCGACCTCGACCGCATCCTCGACGGCGTCGACCGCGTCCTGGGGCGGGTCGAGCCGTTCGTGCCGCGCACGGGCTCCGACGCCGGTTCGCCGGGCGGGGCCGGCAGCCAGGCCGGGTCGGTCCGCACCGTCGAGGCGGTGGCCCGATGATGACGATGCGCGAGTTCCGCCTCCCCGACCTCGGGGAGGGCCTCACCGAGTCCGACATCGTGAGCTGGCACGTCCACGCGGGCGACCACGTGGAGCTCAACCAGGTCATCGCCGAGGTCGAGACCGCCAAGGCCCTCGTCGACCTCCCGTCCCCGTACGCCGGCGTCGTCGCGTCGCTGCACGCCGAGGAGGGCCAGACCGTCACGGTCGGCGCCCCCTTGGTGACCTTCGAGGTCGACGACGGCACCCCCGCCCCCCAAGGCGCCGAACCCGGGGATGTCGCCGGGCTCGGCGCCGCCACCGACGACAAGCCCGGGTTCGGCGCGCCTTCGGCCGGGGACGCGACGTCCGAGGACGCGCCGCAGCCCGCCGGTCCACCGGAGGCTGACGACGGGCCGGAGCCCAACCTCGTCGGGTACGGGGCGCGGCCGGAGACCACCGGCAGGCCGGCGCGACGCCGTCGGGCCCGCCCTGCCGACGGTCCGCCGACCCCCGCGGCGCCCGTCGCCGCGCCCGTCGTCGAACCAGGGGTTGCGGTCACTCGCGTCGTCGAGCCCGGCGACATCCCCGGGTTCGGCGGCACGACGGCGCCCGGTGCGTCCGGCAGGACCGTCGCCGGAGAGCGGCCGCGGTCGACGCCGCCGGTGCGGGCGCTCGCGAAGAAGCTCGGTGTGCGCATCGACCGGGTCGACGGGACCGGCCGGGACGGCCTCATCACGCGCGAGGACGTCCTCGCGGCGGTGAGCTGCCACCGCGACGTCGTGCGGCAGCAGCGCGAGGTGCACGGCACGCTCGCCGCGTCGACCGCGTCGGCCACCCCGACCGCGCGGAACGCGACGCCCGCCCACCTGACGGCGCCCCCAGGCGAGAGGGGAGACCTCGCGTCGCGAGGGTCCGGGCGAGGGGTCACGTCTCCCGGCTCGGCAGCCGCCGGTGGGGACGCGCGGGTCGGGCTCGAACCCGAGGTCGTGCCGGTGCGGGGGGTGCGCAAGCACACCGCGGCGGCGATGGTGGCGAGCGCGTTCACGGCGCCGCACGCGACGGTGTTCCTCACGGTCGACGTGACGCGCAGCGTCGAGCTCCTGGAGCGGCTGCGGACCCACCGCCTCGCGCGCGGCGCGCGGATCACCGTGCTGGCGCTCGCTGCCCGCGCGCTGTGCCTCACGTTGCCGCGCCACCCCGCGCTCAACAGCGCGTGGCACGACCTCCCGGACGGCACCGCGGAGATCGTGCGGCACCGCCGCGTGCACCTGGGCATCGCGGTCGCGACCGATCGCGGGCTCGTCGTGCCCCACGTGCCCGACGCGCAGGACCTCGACCTGCCCGACCTCGCCGCCGCGCTCACCGACCTCACGGTCACGGCGCGCGACGGCCGGACGACGCCCGAGCGCCTCACGGGCGGGACGATCTCGATCACCAACGTCGGGGTGTTCGGCGTCGACGCGGGCACGCCGATCCTCGTGCCGGGCGAGGCGGCGATCCTCGGCCTGGGTGCGGTGCGGCGTCGGCCCTGGGAGCACGACGGCGAGGTCGCGCTGCGCGACGTCGTCACCCTGAGCCTGTCGTTCGACCACCGCGTGGTCGACGGCGAGCAGGGCGCGCGCTTCCTCGCCGACCTCGGCGCGCTGCTCGAGGACCCGGCCCTCGCGCTCCTGGCTGGTGGCTCGTCGCCCGGCGGTGGTACCGCGCCCGGCCGAACCCTGGATCCCTCCCCAGGATCGGCCGCGGGTGAGGAGCGAACCCGGGTTCGGCAGGGAGGGGCGGCCGGATGACGATCCTGACGAGCGCCGTCGACCCCGGGTCGGAGACGGCCCGGGCGAACGACGCCGGCCAGCGGGCGCTCGCCGACGAGCTGCGTGCGCGCACGGCGGACGTCGCGCGCGGGGGCCCGGCGTCGGCGCGCGACCGGCACGTCGCGCGCGGCAAGCTGCTGCCGCGCGACCGCGTCGACCGCCTGCTCGACGAGGGCAGCCCGTTCCTCGAGATCGCGCCGCTCGCCGGGTACGGCGTGGACGACGGCGCGTGGCCGGCCGCCGGGGTCGTCGCCGGGATCGGGGTGGTGAGCGGGCGGCAGGTCTTGGTCGTGTGCAACGACGCGACCGTGAAGGGCGGCACGTACCACCCGCTCACGGTGAAGAAGCACCTGCGGGCGCAGGAGATCGCGCTCGAGAACCGGCTGCCGTGCGTCTACCTCGTCGACTCGGGGGGTGCGTTCCTCCCCCGGCAGGCCGAGGTGTTCCCGGACCGCGACCACTTCGGCCGGATCTTCTACCACCAGGCGCGCCTCTCGGCCGCCGGGATCCCGCAGATCTCCGCGGTCCTCGGGTCGTGCACGGCGGGCGGCGCCTACGTGCCCGCGATGAGCGACGAGACGGTCATCGTGCGCGGACAGGGCACGATCTTCCTCGGCGGGCCGCCGCTCGTGAAGGCGGCGATCGGCGAGGTCGTCACGGCCGAGGAGCTCGGCGGCGGCGAGCTGCACGCGCGCCGTAGTGGCGTCGTCGACCACCTGGCCGACGACGACGAGGACGCGCTCGACACCGTGCGCCGCATCGTCGCGACGCTCCCGCCCGACCCGGCGCCCGCATGGGACGTCGCGCAGAGCGAGTGCCCTGCGGTCGTACAGGAGACCGGGGAGGACCTGTACGCCACCGTCCCGGTCGATGTCCAAGCGCCGTACGACCCGCGCGAGATCATCGCCCGGCTTGTCGACGGGAGCCGTTTCGACGAGTTCAAGCGTGAGCACGGCGACACGCTCGTCACCGGGTTCGCGCGGATCCACGGGCATCCGGTGGGCATCCTCGCGAACCAGGGCGTGCTGTTCGGGGCGTCGGCGCTCAAGGGGGCGCACTTCGTCGAGCTGTGCGACCAGCGGGGGATCCCGCTGCTGTTCCTCCAGAACATCTCCGGGTTCATGGTCGGCACCGACGCCGAGGCCGGCGGGATCGCGAAGGACGGCGCCAAGATGGTCACGGCCGTCGCGACGACGCGCGTCCCCAAGCTCACCGTGATCGTCGGCGGGTCGTTCGGGGCGGGCAACTACTCGATGTGCGGGCGCGCGTACTCGCCGCGCTTCCTGTGGTCGTGGCCCGCGAGCCGCATCTCCGTGATGGGCGGTCCGCAGGCCGCGTCGGTGCTCTCGACGGTCAAGCGCGACCAGCTCGCGGCGCGCGGCGAGACGTGGGACCCCGACGAGGAGGCCGCGTTCGCCGCCGGCATCCGCGCCGACTACGACGAGCACGGCAGCCCCTACTACGCGACCGCGCGCCTGTGGGACGACGGCGTGATCGACCCCGCCGACACGCGCCGCGTGCTCGGCCTCGCCCTCGGCGTGTGCGCGCGCACGCCCCTCGCCGAGACCTGGACCGGTGACCGGTTCGGCCTCTTCCGGATGTGAGCCGATGACCTCCGAGACCCCCCACGACGCGACCGGCTTCCGCACGGTCCTCGTCGCCAACCGCGGCGAGATCGCGTGCCGCGTGATCGGCACGCTGCGACGCCTCGGCGTGCGGTCCGTCGCCGTCTTCTCCGACGCCGACGCCGGTGCGCGCCACGTGCGCGAGGCCGACGTCGCGGTCCGGCTCGGTCCCGCGCCCGCCGCCCAGAGCTACCTGGACGTCGACGCCGTGGTCGCGGCGGCGGTCGCGACCGGCGCCGACGCCGTCCACCCCGGCTACGGCTTCCTGTCCGAGAACCCGGCGCTCGCCCGCGCGTGCGAGCGCGCCGGGATCGCGTTCGTCGGGCCGGGAGTCGACGCGCTCGAGGCGATGGCCGACAAGCTCGCCGCGAAGAGCATCGTCGGCGCGCGGGCCGTGCCCGTCGTGCCGGGGGCCGGTGAGGCGGGGATGTCCGACGACGACCTGGTCGCCGTCGCGGGCGCGGTCGGGTTCCCGCTGCTCGTCAAGCCGTCCGCCGGGGGCGGCGGCAAGGGGATGGTCGTCGTGCGCGCCGCCGACGACCTGCCGGGCGCCCTCGCGTCCGCGCGCCGGGTCGCCGCGTCGTCGTTCGGCGACGACACGCTCCTGCTCGAGCGGCTCGTCGAGGCGCCGCGCCACATCGAGGTGCAGGTGCTCGCCGACACGCACGGGACCGTGGTCCACCTCGGCGAGCGCGAGTGCTCGCTCCAGCGCCGCCACCAGAAGGTCGTGGAGGAGGCGCCGTCGCCCCTGCTCACGCCGGCCCAGCGCGCCCGGATGGGCGAGGCCGCGTGCGAGGTCGCGCGGTCGGTCGGCTACGTCGGCGCCGGGACGGTCGAGTTCCTCGTCCCAGCCGGGAGCCCCGACGAGTTCTTCTTCATCGAGATGAACACGCGGCTCCAGGTCGAGCACCCCGTCACCGAGATGGTCACCGGCCTCGACCTCGTCGAGCTCCAGCTCCGCGTCGCGTCGGGCGCGCCGCTCGGGATCGCCCAGGACGACGTCGTGCTCCGAGGCCACGCCGTCGAGGCGCGGCTCTACGCCGAGTCGCCCGAGCGCGGGTTCCTCCCGGCGACGGGGTCGGTCCTGGTCTACGACGACGACGGGGTCCCCTCCGGGCCCGACGCCGCGCCGCTGCGACTCGACTCCGGGATCTCCACCGGCGCCGTGGTGGGCGGGCACTACGACCCCCTGCTCGCCAAGGCCGTCGCGTGGGGCGAGACGCGCGAGCACGCCGTCGACCGGCTCGAAGGGCTGCTCGCGCGGACGGTCGTGCTGGGGGTCGAGACGAACACGGCGTTCCTGCGGTCGTTGCTCGCGGATCCCGAGGTCCGGGCGGGGCGGCTCGACACCGGCCTGATCGACCGGCTCGTGGCGTCGGGGGCGGGGGGTGCGCGCGCCGTCGCGTGGGTCGATCTCGTGGCCGCGGCGTTGTTCGTCGCGAGCTCGCGTGGTGCCGAACCCGGGGTTGTCGACAGGTTCGCGGCAGATTCGCGCGACAAGCCCGGGTTCGGCGGGGCTGGGGGAGCTGGTGACGACGACCCGTGGCGGGCGCGTGACGGGTGGCGGCTCAACGCTCCCGCTGCCGCGCGGCGGGTCGTGCTCGTCGATGCCGCCGGGGACGCGCACGAGGTGCGGGTCTCCGGGGTGGCGCGCGACGCCGTCGTGCACCTCCCCGCACGGGACGACGACGGGTGGGAGTCCCCGGGTGCACCACCGCACCCGGTGCGGGCGTCGCTCGTGCGCGACCCCGGGGCCGACGGCGCGTGGTGGCTCACCGTGGACGGCGTCCGGGAGCGCGTGCGGCTCGCGCTCGACGCGCCGTCCGCTGCTGGCGTGCCCGCCACGGTGTGGCTGTGGCGCGACGGGCGGACCGTCGCGCTGGCCGCCCCGGACCGCGAGCAGCGCGCGGCTCGGGCACGCGACGACCGGCGTCGGGCCCGGGGGGACACGCCCGGCGCGACGGACCCCGAGGTGCGGGCCGCGATGCCCGGCACGGTCGTGACCGCGGTCGCGGACGGGGACCCCGTCGCTGCGGGTGCCGTCCTCGTCACGGTCGAGGCCATGAAGATGGAGCATTCGCTCCTCGCCCCGCACGACGGCGTCGCCGACGTGCGCGTGCGACCCGGCGACCTCGTGCGCCGGGACCAGGTGGTCGCCGTCGTCCACCCCCACGACTCCGGCGCGGCAGACCCCGCCGCCCCGGTCCCGCAACCCGACACCCAGGGAGCATCATGATCGAGGCCGACGTCCTGCTCGACGACGAGCAGCGGAAGCTCAGCCAGGTGGTGCGCGACTTCGCGGACAGCGTCGTCGCGCCCGCCGCCTACCGGTACGACACCGAGCGTCGCCTGCCGATGGAGATCATCGCGCAGATGGGGGAGCTGGGGCTGTTCGGCCTGCCGTTCCCGCGCGACGTCGGCGGGCAGGGCAAGGACTACGTGTCGCTGTGCCTCGCCGTGGAGGCGCTCGCGCGCGTCGACCAGTCCATCGCCGTGACGCTCGAGGCGGGCGTGGGCCTGGGGATCGTGCCGATCTACCGGCACGGGTCGCGCGAGCAGCAGGAGCGCTGGCTGCCCGACCTCCTGGCCGGGCGGGCGCTCGCGGCGTTCGGGCTCACGGAGGCCGACGCCGGTTCCGACGCGGGCGGCACGCGCACCACCGCGCGGCTCGACGGGGACGAGTGGGTGATCGACGGGTCCAAGCAGTTCATCACCAACTCGGGGACGCCGATCACGAGCCTCGTGACGATCACGGCGGTGACGGGCGAGCACGTCAGCCAGGACGGCGAGGTGCGCAAGGAGCTGTCGAGCATCATCGTGCCGGCGGGAACGCCCGGGCTGGAGGTCGGCCCGTCGTACGACAAGGTCGGCTGGCACACGTCGGACACGCACCCCCTCACGCTGACCGACGTGCGCGTGCCCGCCGGGAACCTGCTCGGCGAGCGCGGCCGCGGGTACGCGAACTTCCTGCGCGCGCTCGACGAGGGCCGCATCGCGTTCGCCGCGCTGGCGACCGGCGCCGCACAGGGCTGCCTCGAGGAGGCGCTGCGGTATGCGAAGCAACGGGTCGTCTTCGGGCGGTCGATCGGCGAGAACCAGCACGTCGCGTTCACGCTCGCGCGCATGCAGGCCCGCGTCCACACGGCCCGCCTCGCCTGGCTCGACGCCGCGCACAAGCTCGTCGCGGGCAAGCCGTTCAAGGCGGAGGCGTCGGTCGCGAAGCTCGTCGGTGGCGAGGCGGCGATGGCGAACGCGCGCGACGCGTCGCAGATCTTCGGCGGCTACGGCTTCCTCAACGAGAACCCGGTAGCGCGCCACTACCGCGACGCGAAGGTGCTCGAGGTCGGCGAGGGCACCACCGAGGTGCAGCTCATGGTCATCGCGAGGAGCCTGGGATTGGACGGGTAAACCCCGGGTCGACGTCGAACACGACATGGAGGACGCTATCCGGCTCTTTCCGTCCTTCACGTCGTGCTCGACGGTGGGCGGGGTCGTGGTGGCGAGGGAGGAGCAGGATGCGCGAGGTGGTCCAGCGGGGCCTGTACTACGACGAGCTGGAGACGGGCGTGGTGTACCGCCACCGGCCCGGCCGCACGCTCACGGAGGCGGACGACGTCGTCTTCTCCACGCTCACGATGAACCACCAGGCGCTGCACCTCGACGCCGCGTGGGCCGCGACCCAACCGTTCGGGCAGCGGCTCGTCAACTCGATGATGACGCTGTCCACGCTCGTCGGGCTGTCGGTCGGTCAGGTCACGCAGGGCACGATCGTCGCGAACCTCGGGTTCCGTGAGGTCGAGCTCCCGAAGCCGCTGTTCCACGGCGACACGCTCTACGCGGAGACGGAGGTCGTCGAGAAGCGGCTGTCCGCGTCACGCCCGGGGCAGGGCGTCGTGACGCTCGAGCACCGCGGCCTCAACCAGGACGGCGTCCTCGTCGCGCGCGCCGTCCGCACCGCGCTCTTCTGGACGCGCGCCGCCCACGAGGCGGCGTCCAAGGCGGCGTTCACGGCGGTGCCCGACGACGCCCGGCCGCCCGGGCCGTCCGCCGAACCCGGGGTTGTGGGCGCGGCGGGTGCCGAGCCCGGCGACATCCCCGGGCTCGGCGCAGGGCGTGACGACAACCCTGGGCTCGGTGGGCACGTGGCAGGCGTGCATGATCCCGTCCTCGAGCGTGGCGACGAGGAGGGCGCGTGGTGAGCCACGACGGCGGGCTCGGGCTCGGGCCGGCGCTGCTGTTCTGCCCCGGTGACCGGCCGGACCGGTTCGCCAAGGCTGCCGACCGCGCCGACGCCGTCATCCTCGACCTCGAGGACGCGGTCGCCGCAGCCTCGAAGGACGCCGCCCGGCGCGCCGTCGTCGAGGCGTCCGCGACGCTCGACCCGGCGCGGACGGTCGTGCGGGTCAACGCCGTCGGGACGCCCGAGCACGCGCTCGACGTGGCGGCGCTCGCGGACACCCGCTTGCGCACGGTCATGGTCGCCAAGTCGGGCCCGGAGCTGCTCGGCTCGCTCGCGGCGCTCGCGACGACCCTGCCGGGCGTGCGCGTCCTCGCGCTCTGCGAGACGGCAGCCGGCGTGCTCGCGGCGCCGGAGCTCGCCCGGCGGCCCGAGGTCGTCGCGCTCATGTGGGGCGCGGAGGACCTCGTCGCGTCGCTCGGCGGCACGTCGAGCCGGCGCCCGGACGGGTCGTACCGGGACGTCGCGCGGCACGCGCGCTCCGCGGTGCTTCTCGCCGCCGGGGCGGCGGGCAAGGCGGCGGTCGACGCGGTGCACGTGGACGTCGGCGACCTCGACGGGCTGCGGGCCGAGGCCGAGGACGCCGCGGCGTCGGGGTTCGCCGCGACGGCGTGCATCCACCCGAGCCACGTGCCCGTGATCCGCGCCGCGTACGCCCCGACGCCGGAGCAGGTGACGGCCGCGCGCGCCCTGCTCGACGCGGCGGCCGCCAACCCCGGCGGCCCCGACGCGGTCTTCACGCACGACGGCCGGATGGTCGACGGACCTGTGCTGCGGCACGCCGAGGCGGTCCTGCGCCGGGCGGGCACCTGACCGGTCGCACGATGGGGACCGGTCCCCATGCCAGGCCGGTGCGGCGCGTCGGGGGTGCCGCATAGCCTCTCCCCGTGACCGACGCGAACGCCCAGGACCCGCAGCACCAGCACTGGACCGAGGGCTTCCCGCACCTCGCCGACCGGGCCGCGACCCTGCTCGGCGTCGACGTCGCGACGGTCGCGCGCCACAACAAGGTCGTCCCGGGCGGCTTCCACGTGTGGACTCCGGGCCGCGGCGGCGCGCAGGCGATCGTCGGGTTCGACGGGTCGGCGTACGTGCGCGAGTCGTGCTTCACGCAGGCCCAGCTGGTCCGGGCGTTCCACGCCGGTCACCGCAACGACGCGAACGCCGCGACCCTCCCGGTGAACCACGCCGCGTCCGCGGTGGCCTCGATGGTCGGGATCCTGCGCGGCGGCCCGGCGCACCCCGCGACGCCCACCGGCCCGAGCGAGGCGGAGCTCGCCGAGCTCGTCGGCAGCGGCTTCGAGCAGACCACGCCGGACGAGATCGCCGAGCGGCTGCGCGCCCGGGGCAAGGGCGCGTTCGTCGTCGTCGGCGTCGACCGCGCGCACGGCCCGGGCCACTGGTACGTCGCCTTCTTCGACGGCGAGGACGTGCTCGCGCTCGACCCGATCGCCAACGGGCGCACGGCGTGGCCGCCGCCCGCGGCGGACGCGGTGCGCTGGTGGGCGGACGGCAGGCCGACGACGGCGCCCACGCGCGTCGTGGCTGACGTCCGGTCGGTCACGGGTCGCCGCGTGTGGACGGAGACGACGCCGTTCCTCGCCCCGACGGCGCAGTCGTTCCTCGAATGGGTCGCGACCCTCCCCGCGGAGAAGGTCGTCCAGGGCTACCAGGTCTGGCACGGGTTCTGGTGGGTCGTGCTGGCGGAGTCGGGCGACGACCTGCGCGTCGCCGTCACGGACCTCACGAAGGACGGGATCTCGACGCTCACGTGGGACGTCGACCCGATGCTCGACACCTACCGGCAGCAGCGCGAGATGGTCGCGTTCTGCAAGGTGGGGGCCAAGAGCACGCGCTTCACGGAGACCGTGCTCGTCTACAACGACGTGTACGACGCCCCGGAGATGTACGTCGAGCGCACCCGGCCGGCGGGCGACGGCGCGTCGGGGTGGGTCGTGAAGTCGATCGCCGCGCAGCCGCGCGGCGGGCTCCTCCCCGTGCCCGCGCACGAGCTGTACCGCCGGGCACCGCACCTCGTACGCTACCTCTCGCTCCCCGAGGGCTTCCGTGCGGTGTGGGCGAAGAACCGGACGAACCAGATCTGGAACCCGGACGGCGAGCTGGTCTGGGACGCCGACGCGCGGGACGAGGCGAAGGCGGCGGAGGCGGGCGACGCCTCGGCGAGCGCGACCGCGGAGGGGGCACCGACGTCGGGCACGCCCCGCCCGCGCGGCAGCGTCGCCCACGAGGCGGCGCGCGACGCGCTCGACGACCGTGCCGCGAGCCGCGAGCGGGTCCTGGCCGCCGCGCACGGGCTGCGCGACGCGTTCGCCCGCAACGAGCACGTGATCGGCCTGCTGCCGGGCGACGCGGAGCAGGTGCTCGTCGACACGTACCGTCGGGCCGACGCGGACGGGGCGGACGCGGTGTCGCGCGAGGCGGCGACGTCCTGGGTGCGCGAGGCGTACTTCCGCCGCCTGCCGGTCGCCGCGGAGGCCGCCGAGCGGGTCGACCGGCTCGCGGAGGACGACCCCGACGGCGGCGCGCACGTGCTGCGCGGGTGGATGCGCTACAACGGCTACGGGTTCCGCCAGGACGCCGCGGCGGCCGTCGCCGACCACGAGGAGGCGGCGCGGCGGGGGAACGCCGACGCGCTCTTCGAGCTGTCCGTCCTCACGGCGACAGGCCAGGGCGCGCCGGTGGACGAGGCGCGCTCGCGCGCGTTCCTCGAGCAGGCCGCCGACGCGGGCCACCCCCGTGCGCTCTACAACCTCGCGGCGGAGCACGCGACGGGTCGCGGTCGTCCGCGGGACTCCGCGCGCGCCCTGGAGCTCTACCTCGCGGCGGGCGATCGGGGCAACGGCCGCGCGGCGTTCACGGCGGGCGTGATGATGCTCACCGGGGACGGGTCCCTGCCCGACCCGGCCCGCGCGGGCAGGGCGTTCGCGCTCGCCGAGGACCTCGGGTTCGACGTGCGCGACGCCGCCGCGCAGTTCCCCCCGCAGCTCGCCGAGCAGGTCGTCGGGGCGCTCTCCGCGGGCTGACCGGACAAAAGACGCGCACAGCCCGTTCCACTTGCGGGCCCGGGCATCGTATGGTCACTCGCGTGAACGTCTACGTCGTCCTGTCCCGCAGCCGTACGGTCCTCTCCCGGACCATCGCGCTGGCGACCCGCGACGAGTTCACGCACTCCTCCCTGGCGCTCGACCCGGGGCTCGACCTCATGTTCAGCTTCGGGCGCCGCCGGGCCGGGAACCCGTTCGTCGGGTGCTTCCGGCGCGAGCGGTTCGACGACGGCCTGTACCGCGGCATGGACGTGGTGCCCGGGGTCGTGCTCGAGGTCCCCGTGACGCCCGAGCAGCACGAGGCGATCCGCGTGCGGATCACCGAGTTCCTGCTCGACTCGCACGCGTTCTCCTACAACGTGCGCGGTCTCGTCGGCGCCCGGTTCGGCCGCGGCCACGAGGCGGAGGACCGGTTCTTCTGCTCCGAGTTCGTCTACCACGTGCTGCACGGCGCCGGGGTGTGCGACCTCGGCGTCGAGCGCTGGCAGGTGCGCCCGCAGACGCTGCTCGACCTGCCGGGCCGCGTCGTCTTCCGAGGAGATCTCAAGGACTACGTCGCGGCGCACGGTGCGCTCGAGACGCTCCCGTCGCTCACGTTCGGCCACGCCCGGGAGCGTGTGCTCGGCTGAGCCCGCTCCTCAGGGGCCGTCGGCCCCGGCGGCGAGGTGCGCGTTGACGCGGCCGAGAAGGGCGAACAGCAGCGTGCGCTCGTCCGGGGAGAGTGGTGCCATGATCCGGTCGTTGACCTCCGCGAGGATCGTGTCCAGCTCGTCGAGGCGGCGCTCGCCCGCGGTCGTGATCGACACGACGTTGCGGCGCTTGTCCGCCGGGTCGGGGGACCTGTCCACCCAGCCACCGGCCGCCAGCTCGTTGAGGACTGCGACGAGGTCGCTGCGGTAGACGCGCGTGCGGTCGGACAGCGCCGACTGGCTCGCGGGGCCGCGTTCGGCGAGGACGGCGAGCACGACGAAGTGGTCCTTGTGCGCCCCCACGGCCCGCAGGGCGTCACCGGCGACGCGGCGGGTCTGGGCCGCGGTCATGCCGACGAGGCGGGAGAGCTGTCCCGTGAGCCGCGCCGGCGTCTCGCCGCCGCGGTCGAAGCGGAGGTCGTCCTCGGTGTCCACGGCCCGATCCTACCCTTGCGTTAGTCGGACTAACGGTCTAGGTTTCGTGAGAAGAGCGAACGTTAGTCGCTCTCACGAATAAGGAGGGTCTATGACCACGACCGAGACGCTCGTGCGCGAGCTCGCCGACCGGGCCGAGCTCGCCGACCTCGTCGCGCGCCACAGCCTGTGGATCGACGAGGCGCGCTACGACGAGACGGACCGGCTCTTCACCGAGGACGTCACCGTGACGTCGCTGCGCGGCGAGGCTCACGGCGTCGCCGACCTGGTCGCGCTCGTGCGCGCCGGGCACGACCGCTACGCGCGCACCCTGCACCACAAGGCGAACCTCGTCGTCGAGCTCGACGGAGACACCGCGACCGTGCGCGCGCACGACGTCGCGGTGTTCGTCGTCGACGACACGACCGAGGCCATCGCCGCGGCGGTCCACCGCTACGGTGCGCGCCGCACGGCCGCCGGTTGGCGCTTCGACCGGCTCGAGATCACGCCCGTCGCGCTGACGGGCGCGCTCGAGCGCGCGCTGTAGACGCGGCGGAGCGGCAGGGCGGCACGGGAGCAGCGGGTCGAGCGCCGGGTGGATCAGCCGACGCGCAGGGCCGCCACGATGTCCTCGACCCGCTGCTTCGCGTCCCCGAAGAGCATGCCCGTGTTCTCGCGGAAGAACAGCGGGTTCTGCACCCCGGCGTAGCCGGCCGCCATCGAGCGCTTGAAGACGACGACCTGCCCCGCCTCCCACACGTGCAGCACGGGCATGCCCGCGATGGGGGAGCCGGGGTCGTCGAGCGCGGCCGGGTTGACGGTGTCGTTCGCGCCGATGACGAGCACGACGTCCGTGCCCGCCAGGTCGTCGTTGATCTCGTCCATCTCCAGCACGATGTCGTACGGGACGCGCGCCTCGGCGAGCAGGACGTTCATGTGCCCGGGGAGGCGGCCCGCGACCGGGTGCACCCCGAAGCGGACCTCGGCGCCGCCGTCGCGCAGGAGCTCGACGAGCTCCGCGACGGGGTACTGCGCCTTGGCGACCGCCATGCCGTAGCCCGGCGTGATGACGACGCTGCGGGCGTCGCGCAGGAGGGCCGCGACCTCGTCGGCGCTCACCTCGCGGTGCTCGCCCTGCGGGCCCTCGCCGCCCCCGGCGGGCGCGGCGCCCTCCTCGGCCCCGAACCCGCCGAGGATGACGGACACGAACGACCGGTTCATGGCCTTGCACATGATGTAGCTGAGGATCGCGCCGGAGGACCCGACGAGCGCTCCGGTGACGATGAGCAGGTCGTTCCCGAGCATGAATCCCGCCGCGGCCGCCGCCCAGCCGGAGTACGAGTTGAGCATCGACACGACGACGGGCATGTCGCCGCCGCCGATCGACGCGACGAGGTGCCAGCCCAGCGCGAGCGACACGACCGTGAGCAGGAGCAGGGGCCAGATCGACGGCGCGACGACGAACCACACCACGAGCCCGAGGCTCACGAGGAGCGCCGCGAGGTTGAGCAGGTTGCGGCCCGGGAGCTGGAGCGGGGCCGAGCGCGTGCGCCCGGACAGCTTGAGGAACGCGACGACCGATCCCGTGAAGGTCACCGCGCCCACGAGCACGCCGAGGGAGACCTCGACGAGGTGCGCGACGTCGTCGGCCCCCGCGGCGTGGGCGGTCAGGTAGGAGTTGAAGCCGACCAGCACGGCCGCGGCGCCCACGAAGCTGTGCAGGATCGCGATGAGCTCCGGCATCTGCGTCATCTCGACGCGGCGCGCGCGCCAGGTCCCGACCGCCGCGCCCACGAGGAGCACGAGCGCGATGAGCAGCGCGGTGACGAGCACGGGGCGGGCGCTCGTGCCGAGCGCGAGGACGATCGTCGCGGCGAGCGCGAGGACCATGCCGACCATGCCGAGCAGGTTGCCGCGGCGCGCGGACTCCTGCTTCGAGAGCCCAGCGAGGCTGAGCACGAACAGGACGGCGGCGAGGACGTAGACCGCCTGGGCGACGGACGTCGCGGTCATCGGGCCACCCCCTGCGCGCGTGCCGGGGCGTCCTTGCGGAACATGCGGATCATGCGGTTGGCGACCAGGAAGCCACCGAAGATGTTGATGCTCGCGACCGTCGCGGCGAGCAGCGCGAGCGTCGTGACGACCCAGTCGTCGGAGCCGATCTGGAGGAGCGCGCCGACGAGGATGATGCCGGAGATCGCGTTGGTCTGGGCCATGAGCGGCGTGTGCAGCGAGTGGGTGACGTTCGAGATCACGTAGTACCCGACGACCACCGCGAGCGTGAACACCGTGACGTGCCCGACGAGCGACGGCGGTGCGAAAGACAGCGCGAGCGTCACGAGCACCGCGGCGAGCGCGGCGCCGACGGTCCGGCGACGGCGGCGCAGGCTCGCGGCCGACGCCGCCTCCGCGGCGGCCCGCTCGCGGTCCGCAGCCTCCTGCGCAGGGTCGGGTGGTGGCGGCGGCACGGTCGACCCGGGGGCGGGCGCCGCGCTCACCGCGACGGGCGGCGGCGGCCACAGCACGTCGCCGTCGCGCGCGACGGTCATGCCCCGCTGGACCGGGTCGTCGAGGTCGAGCGCGAGCGTGCCGTCCTTGCCCGGCGTGAGCAGCTCCAGCAGGTGCACGACGTTCGTCCCGAGGAGCTGCGACGTGTGCTGCGGCAGGCGCCCGGCGAGGTCGGTCCAGCCGACGACCACGACGCCGTCCTCCGTCACGACGCGCTCGCCCGGCACCGTGAGCGCGCAGTTCCCGCCGCCCGAGGCCGCGAGGTCGACGACGACGCTCCCCGGGCGCATCCCCGCCACGGCCTCGGCCGTGAGCGTGCGCGGCGCGCGGCCGCGCACGAGCGCCGTCGTGATGACGACGTCGGCCTCGGCGGCCTCGCGCGCGTACACCGCGAGCGCCGCGGCTTCCTGCTCGGGCGTGAGCGGCTTCGCGTAGCCGTCGGCGGACATGCCCTGCTGCGCGGCGGGCTCGCGCACGGCCGTGCCACCCATGGACTCGATCTGCTCGGCCGCCTCGGAGCGCACGTCGAACGCGCGCACCTGTGCGCCCAGGCTCGCCGCCGCGCCGACCGCGGCGAGGCCCGCGACCCCGCCGCCGATGACGAAGACCCTCGCGGGCGGCGTCTTGCCCGCGGCGGTGACCTGCCCGGCGAACATGCCGCCGTACTCGCCCGCGGCCTCGACGACCGCGCGGTACCCCGCGACGTTGGACAGCGTGCTCAGCACGTCGAGGGCCTGCGCGCGCGAGATGCGCGGCACGGCGTCGAGCGCGAGCGCGGTGACGCCGTGGGCCGCGAGGCGCTGCACGAGGTCCGGGTCGTTCGCGGGACCGAGCATCGCGACGAGCGTCGCGCCGGGGCGCAGGAGCGCGACCTGGGCGTCGGTGGGCGCGTTCACGGCCGTGACGACGTCGGCGCCCCACGCGGCCGCGGCGTCCACGACCGCGGCGCCCGCCGCCTCGTACGCGGCGTCGGAGAACGTGGCCCCCGCCCCGGCGTCGTGCTCGACGACCACGTCGTACCCGAGCGCCCGCAGGCGCTCGACCGTGCGCGGGGTCGCGGCGACGAGCCGCTCCCCGTCCCTCACCTCGCGGGGGACACCGATCCTCACGTGCGGGCTCCTCACCTCGTCGAGCATCGTGGGCGCCCGCGCGACCGGAGACGACGGCGGGTGCGCGGTGAGCCTATCGGGGGCCGCCCGCGCCGTCCCGGGTCCAACGTCCTCGGGCGGGCGAGCCTCGGCCCGGCCGGCGCCCGTCGCGCCCGTGGAGGGGGCCGGCGGGGAGTGCTCACCATCGCACGAGGTGGCGCCCCGGTCGCCGGGTCCGCGAGGATCGGGGCGCCATCCGCTCCGACCCCAGGGGGAACCATGCGCCGCACCACCACCCGTACCGTCGTCCTCGCGCCCGTCGCCGCGCTGTGCGCCGTCGCGCTCGCCGCGTGCTCCGTGAACGCGAACCTCACCGTGCCGGCCTCGAAGATCGCGCAGGACGCCGAGGGCGCGCTCGCCGAGATCGGCGAGGCCGACGTCGACTGCGGGGAGGAGAGCGTCGACCTCGTGGACGGCGAAGTCGTCGAGTGCGAGCTCACCGACCCCGCGTCCGGGAACGTCTACGACACGACCGTCACGCTGTCCGACGTCGACGGGACGAAGTACCACGTGGACGTCAAGGTCGCCGAGACCCCGCAGGGCTGACGGCGGCGGACCGCCGGGCGGCTACAGGTCGCCCTTCCTCTGGAGGTACCGCATCGCGGCCCAGCCGATCGGGATGCGGGCCCAGTAGGTCGCGACGCGGAAGAGCACCGTCGCGGACGTCGCGAGAGCGGCGGGGACGCCCGCGGTGGTCAGGCCGAAGATGAGAGCGGCCTCGATCGCCCCGAGGCCACCCGGTGTCGGGACGGCCGCACCCGCGGCGTTCCCGACGAGGTAGATGACCGCGACCTCGACGAGCGAGAGCTCCTGCCCGAACGCGGCGAGCGCGGCGTCGAACGCGAGCACGTAGCCGAGCGTCATGACGACGTTCCCCGCGATGCCCA
This sequence comes from Cellulosimicrobium funkei, assembly GCF_001019615.1. Classification (GTDB taxonomy): domain Bacteria; phylum Actinomycetota; class Actinomycetes; order Actinomycetales; family Cellulomonadaceae; genus Cellulosimicrobium; species Cellulosimicrobium cellulans_E. The sequence continues at coordinate 162,612 of NZ_JNBQ01000003.1, forward strand.
GCGCGAGCCGCCCGGGCTGGCCCAGCATCTCGGACAGCCGGGGCCACACCTGCTGGATCGTCGGGCGGATCTTGGCGAGCACCCAGGCACGCACGGCCGGCACGAGGAGCGTCGCGAGGACGGCGAGCGCGACGCCGCCGATCGCGAGGAGCACGGTCGTCGACGGGAGCTGGACGAGCCCGCCGTCGCCGGTCGCCACGGACAGCACGACGAGGAGCAGGATCGTCACGACGAACTGCGACACCTGGACGAGCGCGACGGTCGCGACGGCCACCGGGGTCGAGATCCCGCGCCGGGTCAGGAGCCGGAGGTTCAGCGCCGCCGGGCCGATGCCGGCGGGCGCGGCGAGCGCGACGAACGAGCCCGCCGCCTGGGTGAGCGTGACGCGCCAGAGCGGCAGCCGCTTCGACGCGAACGCGACGAGAGTGAGCGCGGCGCCGAACCACGTGACGATCCCGAGCAGGAACGAGACGGCCGCCCACCACGGGTTCGCCGAGGAGACGGCCTCGGTGATCTGGTCGAAGTTGATCGTGGTGACGACGACCGTCACCGCGACGATCGTCAGGGTCAGCGTGAGGATCGTCCGCGCGCCGAACCGGGTGATGCGCTGCGGCTCGATGCTCGCCTCGGGCAGCCGCTCCACCAGGGCGGCGCGCAGCTCCTTGAGGAGCTCCTTGTTCTGGCGGATCTCCTCGCGCGTGCTGGGCGGCAGCGCGACGGGCTGGAGCAGCGGGCCGATGGCGGCGATGTCGTCGTCGGGCAGGACGCTCACCGCGGACTCGACGGCGCGACGCGCCCCGACGCGCAGCGCGAGGAGCGCGACCATCTGCGCCAGGTCCATGCGGCGCGCGAGCTCGGACGACGCGATGTCGCCCTGCTCCCACCCGGTGAGCCAGACCTGCGGGGCGCCGGTCGCGGGCTCGCGCGAGACGAGCATGACGTCGGAGGTCAGCGCGCGGTGCGCGATGCCCGCCGAGTGCGCGAGCCGGAGCTGGCGCCACGCCTCGTTGAGCACCGAGCTGGTGAGGTCCTCCACGGGCAGGTCGCGCAGCGAGACGGCGCCGGTCGCGTGCTCCTGGACCAGGACCATGGAGTCGGCGGACTCGGCGACGCCGAGCAGGCGCGGCGTGCGGACGCCGGCCGACCGCGCGGCGTAGGACAGCAGCGCCGTGCGCTCGGCCGCGGCGCGCAGCGAGATGGCGGCCCGGCCCTCGCTGCCCCGCAGGCGCAGCGAACGCCAGAACCGGGCGAGGAAGCCGACCACCTGCCGGTCGCCGTCGAGCACGACGACGTCGCGCCGCACACCGTCGTCCGCGAGCATCGCGTAGACGCGGTTGTCGCCCGAGCGCGTCAGCGCGATGGCGGCCGAGTCGGACGGCGCGTCCTGGGCCTCCGTCGCGGGGGCTTGTCCGTGCGCCCCGTTCGCTCCGGTCGACGCCCCGCCCTCGTCGGGGTGCGGGGCCGACCCGAGGTGCTGCGCGGCGAGCGCGGCGTCCGCGGTGAGGACCGTCCCGGCGGTATCCGTCGCCCCCGGCGCACGCAGGACGCCGACGTGCACCTCGGCGGTGATGCGTCCCTCGGCGTCGACCTCGGTGATGGGGTCGTCCGCGGCCTCGGCGAGCTCCTCGTCGTCGGTGACGTCGCGGACGCGCACGAGGGCCGCGGGGGAGAACCCGGCGCGCCGCACGCCGGCCACCAGGTCGGGGCCGTAGGCGCGCTCGCTGCGGACACCCGAGACGTAGCGCACGGCGAGCCCGGCGATGCGCCCCAGGAGCAGCGTGATGATGATGCCCGGCAGCGACACCTGGCCGGTGATGAGCACGACGCCGATCGCGACGAACAGCAGGTTCCACGACCACTTGACGGTGCGCCGCCGGGTACGGGTGCCCGCGGCAGTGAGCAGCCCGCCGATCGCGGCGACGTAGCCCGGGATCGTCAGCTGCCACTCGCCCCGCGAGTACACGGAGAGCCCCCGGACGAGGTCGTCCGAGCCCCACGCCCGCAGCGCCAGCACGGCGAGCACGCCGAGGAGCAGGCCGAGCGCGGCGGCGACGATCGACTCGACGACCTGGCGCCCCAGCCGGCGGATGCCCAGCTCGGTGAGGACGGCGATCGGCACGAACAGCGTGATGAGGCCCTCGAGCACCGCGACGGGGACGAACAGGATGCGCGCGAGCAGGTCCGAGAAGTTCCGCACGTCCTCCGCGACCCCGGCCGTCGTGCCGTGCGCGTACACCGACATGAGCAGGACGACCACGACGCCCACCGCGCACAGCACGAGGTTGACGAGGTCGATCGGGTGCCGGACGCGCTGCTCGGCCGTGTCGACGACGCGGACGGTCCCCGCGTCGTCGTGACCTCGACGCCCGAGGAGGGCCTCGAGCGCGCCGGTCTGGGGTCGGGGGTCCGCCTGCTCGGGCCGGGCCAGAGAGCCGACCTCGACGACCGCGCCGACGTGGGGAGCGTCGCGCTCGGTCGGCTCGGGGGCGGGGGAGGCCATGCGAGCGAGTCTAGGTCGGGGGCCCTGAGCAGGCGCGGTATTTGGCCGATTCCTCCGGGTGATTCGCCCCGTTCGCCCGCATGCTGGACGGCTCGTGACCCCCGCTCGGCGGGCGGGTGTGAGCAAGGCCTCCCTAGCATGGGACGAGCGACGGACCCGGGAGGTCGGCATGGCACGTGGCACGACGACGGAACGCGGCACCGCGGACGGCGCCGACGGTCCAGGCAGCCCCGCGACGCCCGACGCGAACGGCCAGGAGCGCAACCCCTTCCGCAAGGTGTGGTGGCTCCCCGTGGTCCGGGGCACCCTCCTCGTCGTCCTCGGCCTCCTCCTCATGATCGAGCCGCTGGAGCAGCTCGGGACGCTGCGGGTCGTGCTCGGGGCGTTCCTCGTGGCCGACGGCGTGCTGGTCGCCGTGCAGGGGTTCGTGCACCGCAAGCAGGTGGGGTCGGCGTGGTGGCTCGCGCAGGCGGGGGTCAACGTCGTGTTCGGCGTCGTCGTGGCGCTCTGGCCGGACCTCACCGCGACCGCGCTCTACTACGTGCTCGCCGTGTGGGTGCTCGTGCTCGGCATCACGACGATCGCCGGGGCTGCCGCGCTCGTCCGCAACCGCGACCTGGGGTGGGCGTGGATGCTCGCCGTCGGGATCGTCTCGGTGCTGTTCGGGGTCCTGCTCGTCACGAGGCCGCTCGACTCCTTCGACGTGCTGCGGCTCGTCGCGGTGGTGTTCGCGCTCTACGCGTTCGTGACCGGGGCGATCCACGTGGTGTCGGGCTTCGCCGTCCGCGCCGTCGCGCGCGAGCTCGCGGACCTGCGTGCGCAGGCCGTCGCGGCGGGCGTCGTCGTGACGGGTGGGTCCGTGCTCGGCGCGCCGGCCGCCCACCCGGGCGTCGCACCGCCGTCGGCCGTCGGTGCTGCGTCCGCGGGTTCCCCGGCCGTGCCCGACCCGGCTGGGCCTGTCGAGCCCGCGCCCGACCCGGCCTCGCCCGCTCCCTCCGCGGACGCGCCGTCCCCAGGTGGTCCGGGTGCGGACGAGGTGGACGGTCGCGAGCGTCTCTGACCCCACCGCGACGCCGCGCTCACCACGGCAGTCGGTGCACCCCCGGGAGCGCCGACCGCCAGGGCCGGTCGACCCGAAAAGGGGCGGACTCTACACCTGCTGCCCAGGCGCCGTGAGTGTGTCTCACGTCACGATCGTTGCCCGGGGCTCAGGGTTACGACCGGGTAACAACGCTGGCGTTCTGTCCGGGTTTCTGCCGATCCTGACACCTGTGCGACACGGCGCTGTGCTAGAAATCACGGCACTCCGCCGACAGGTCGGGGTCCTGGTGCGTGCAAGGTCGCGCCACCGGTGTCTCGCACCCCGAGAAACCCGAGAAAGAGGTAGACACATGACAGCGGTGTCCAAGAAGCGGCTCCTCGCCGCGGCCGCCGGCATCACGGCGGTGACGCTGACCCTGACCGCGTGCGGCGGGGGCTCGAACGGCAACGAGGGCGACGGCGACGGCGGCGGGTCCTCGAGCGGTTCGCTCGTCATCGGCACCACCGACAAGGTCACGGTGCTCGACCCGGCCGGCTCGTACGACAACGGCTCGTTCGCCGTGATGAACCAGGTCTTCCCGTTCCTCCTGAACACCCCGTACGGCAGCCCCGACGTCGAGCCCGACATCGCGGAGTCGGCCGAGTTCACCTCGCCGACCGAGTACACGGTCAAGCTCAAGCCGGGCCTCAAGTGGGCCAACGGCAACGACCTCACGTCGTCCGACGTGAAGTTCACCTTCGACCGCCAGGTCGCGATCAACGACCCCAACGGCCCGGCGTCGCTGCTCTACAACCTCGACAGCGTCGAGACGCCCGACGACACCACGGTCGTCTTCCACCTCAAGAGCGAGAACGACCAGCTCTTCCCGCAGATCCTCTCCAGCCCGGCGGGCCCGATCGTCGACGAGGACGTCTTCGCGGCCGACGCCCTCACCTCGGACCAGGACATCGTCGACGGCAAGGCGTTCGCCGGCCAGTACACGATCACGGGCTACAAGTTCAACGAGCTCGTCTCCTACGAGGCCTACGACGGCTACCAGGGTCTGCTCGGCCCGGCGAAGACCGACAAGGTCGCGGTGAAGTACTTCGCCGAGGCGTCGAACATGAAGCTCGAGATCCAGCAGGGCAAGATCGACGTCGCGTGGCGCAGCCTGTCCGCGACGGACATCGAGGACCTGCGCGGCAACGACGACGTCAAGGTCGTCGACGGGCCCGGCGGCGAGATCCGGTACATCACGTTCAACTTCGACACGCAGCCGTTCGGGGCCAAGACGCCCGAGGCGGACCCGGCCAAGGCGCTGGCCGTGCGCCAGGCCGCCGCGTCGCTCATCGACCGCGACGAGCTCTCCGAGCAGGTCTACAAGGGCACCTACACCCCGCTGTACTCCTACGTCCCCGCGGGCCTGACCGGCGCCGTCGAGCCGCTCAAGGAGATGTACGGCGACGGCGCGGGCAAGCCCGACGCCGCGAAGGCCGAGCAGCTCCTGGCCGACGCGGGCGTCGAGACGCCCGTGACGCTCAACCTGCAGTACTCGAACGACCACTACGGCCCGTCGTCGGCCGACGAGTACGCGCTCATCAAGGACCAGCTCGAGAAGGACGGCCTCTTCACGGTCAACCTGCAGACGACCGAGTGGGTCACGTACGCCGAGGAGCGCACGTCCGACGTCTACCCCGCCTACCAGCTCGGCTGGTTCCCGGACTACTCCGACGCGGACAACTACCTCACGCCGTTCTTCCTCACGGAGAACTTCCTGGTGAACCACTACGCCAACCAGGAGGTCAACGACCTCATCCTCCAGCAGGCGGCGACGCCCGACGCCGACGAGCGCACCGCGCTCATCGAGGAGATCCAGAACAAGGTCGCGGCGGACCTGTCGACCCTCCCGTACCTCCAGGGTGCGCAGGTCGCGGTCGTGGGCACGGACGTGGAGGGGGCCGAGGACACGCTCGACCCGTCCTTCAAGTTCCGCTACGCGGCGCTGTCCAAGGGCTGACCCGCTCGCCGGCCCTCCTCGCGCGACCCGCGGGGAGGGCCGGGCACCGCTCGTCCGGGACGGCGACCGCCGAGGCCCCGGCACCTGAGGAAGAGACGACATGACGACCACCACCACCGACGCCGCGGTCGGCGAGGACGCCGCCGGCGGCCCCGGCCGCGAGGGGCCGACGCGCACCCCGCGCACGACCCGCCGCCGCGGCGGCGGGCTCGGGAGCTACATCCTGGTCCGCGCGCTGCTCATCATCCCGACGGTCTTCATCCTCGTGACCACGGTCTTCGTGGTCATGCGGTCCACGGGCGACCCGATCACCGCCGCGCTCGGCGGCCGGCTCACGCCGGACCAGCTCGCCGAGCGCATCCACGAGGCCGGGTACGACCGTCCGGTGGTCGTGCAGTACCTCGAGTACCTCGGCGGCATCGTGCGCGGCGACTTCGGGACGACGATCAGCGACAACCGGCCGGTCACCGAAGTGCTCGTGACGTACGGCACCGCGACGCTCGAGCTCGCGGTCTACGCGCTGCTCGTCGCGTTCGTCGTCGGGATCCCGCTGGGCATGCTCGCGGGCTACCTGCGCGACCGCGTGCCCGACGCGATGCTGCGCGTCTCCGCGATCCTCGCCTACGCGACCCCCGTCTTCTTCGCCGGCCTCATGCTCAAGCTCGTCTTCTCGGTGTGGCTCGGGTGGCTGCCCGTGTCCGGGCGCGCGTCCACCGACGCGGAGATCGAGCTGCAGTTCCTCGACGACCCGACCGGCTTCTACCTGATCGACGCGATCCGGACGGGCGACCCCGCGATCGTGGGCGACGTGCTCCAGCACGCGGTCCTCCCGGCGCTCGCGCTCGGGCTGCTCACGGCGGGCGTGTTCCTGCGGCTCGTGCGCACCAACGTCATCGGGACCCTCTCCACCGACTACGTCGTCGCGGCGCGGTCGCGCGGCGTCCGGGAGTCCCGGCTCGTGCGGGCCCACGCGTGGCGTCCCGCGCTCATCCCGATCATCACCGTCATCGGGCTGCAGGTCGCCATGCTCCTCGCGGGTGCCGTGCTCACCGAGACGACGTTCGAGTGGAAGGGGCTCGGCTTCCAGCTCGCCGAGTACCTCCAGGCGCGCGACTTCGTCGCCGTGCAGGGGATCGTCGTGCTCATGGCCGTGATCGTCGCGGTGACGAACTTCCTCGTCGACATCATCGCGGCGCTCATCGACCCGAGGGTGAGGTACTGACATGGTCGCGGAGACCGTCGTCCCGGCTGGTCCTGGCACCGGGGGCCCCGCCCCCGCCGTCGTCCCCGAGCGCGGCCGCGTCGCGTGGTGGAAGCGGCTGCCCGTCGTGCACCAGCTCCGGCAGAGCGTGGGGCTGCAGCGCGGCATGCTCGTCACAGGCCTCGTCGTCACGGGCCTCTTCCTGCTCACCGCGGCGCTCGCGCCCGTGCTCGCGCCCTACGGCTACAGCCAGCTCCGCTCCGCGGACGGGCCGTTCGGCGCGCAGCAGCCGCCGTCGGCCGAGCACCTGCTCGGCACGACCGTGGGCGGGTACGACGTGCTGTCGCGTGTCATCTGGGGGGCCCAGACGGCGCTCCTCGTCATCGTCGTCGCGATCCTCGCCTCGATCGTCGTCGGGGTGCTGCTCGGGCTCGTGTCCGGGTACTTCGGCGGCTGGGCCGACCGCCTGCTCGTCGTGGTCTGCGACGCGATCTACGCGTTCCCGTCCCTGCTCCTCGCGATCCTCATGGCGATCGTCATCTCGGGCGGCCAGTCGAGCATGTGGGGCGGCATCCTCGCCGCGGCGCTGTCCATCACCGTGGTGTTCGTGCCGCAGTACTTCCGCGTCACGCGCGCGGAGGTCGTGCGGATCAAGGGCGAGGCGTTCGTCGACTCGGCGCGCGTGCTCGGCACGCCGCACCGGCGGATCATGTTCCGCCACGTCCTGCGGAACTCGACCCGCACGCTCCCGCTCATCGTCACGCTCAACGCGTCCGAGGCGATCCTCACGCTCGCCGGGCTCGGGTTCCTCGGGTTCGGCATCGAGCCGACGGCGGCCGCCGAGTGGGGCTACGACCTCAACAAGGCCGTGTCCGACGTGACGAGCGGCATCTGGTGGACCGCGCTCTTCCCGGGCCTCGCGATCGTGCTCGTGGTGCTCGGCATCACGCTCGTCGGCGAGAGCCTCAACGACCTCGCCGACCCGCGGCTGCGCTCGCGCCGCGCGTCCGCCGAGGTGTCGGGCGACGTCGCGGAGACGTCGGTCGTGCCGGGCGGCACGCTCACCGCCGGCCCCGGCGGGCTCGACGCGATCGAGGGCGCGGGCTCCCGCTCCGACGAGCTCGCCGCCGTCCCCGGCCGCCCCGACCCCGACGCCGTCGGTCTCGACGGGCGGCCCGGCGGCACGCCGGACGACGGCTCCGCAGGCGGACCTGCGGGTGTCCGCGCGGACGCACCCCACGACGAGACGGAGGACCGGCGATGAGCGCCGTGACCGAGACGACCCGCCGCGAGGGCGGGGACGCCGCGCGCCCCGTCGTGACGATCCGCGACCTCGCGGTGTCGTTCGCGACCGACGCCGGGGCGGTGCGCGCCGTCGACGGCGTCGACCTGGAGGTCGCGCCCGGGGAGGTGCTGGCCGTCGTCGGCGAGTCCGGCTCCGGCAAGACGGTCACCGCCAAGACGATCCTCGGCCTGCTGCCGTCGACCGCGACGGCGCGCGGCGCCGTCGTGCTGACGAACAAGGCCGGGACGGCCGACCACGACGTCGTCACGCTGGGCGGGGAGCGGCTGCGCCAGGTCCGCGGGACCGACGTCGCGATGGTCTTCCAGGAGCCGTCCGCCGCGCTCAACCCCGTGTACACGGTCGGCTGGCAGATCATGGAGGGCATCCGCGCGCACGCCAAGCTGTCCCGGCGCGAGGCGCGCAAGCGCGCCGTCGACGTGCTGCGGCGCGTCGGCATCCCGGACCCGGAGACGCGGGTCGACCACTACCCGCACCAGTTCTCGGGCGGTCAGAAGCAGCGCGTCGTCATCGCCATGGCGCTCGTGCTCGACCCGGGGCTCATCGTCGCGGACGAGCCCACGACCGCGCTCGACGTGACCGTCCAGGCCGAGATCCTCGACCTCCTGCGCCGGTGCCGCGACGAGTTCGGCACGGCCATCGTGCTCATCACCCACAACATGGGCGTCGTCGCCGACCTCGCCGACCGCGTCGCCGTCATGTACCAGGGGAAGGTCGTCGAGCAGGCGCCCGCGCGCGAGCTCTTCGCGGCGCCCCGGGCGGAGTACACGAAGGCGCTGCTCGACTCCGTGCCGCGCGTCGGCGAGGGGACCGCGCGGGCCGAGGCCCGCGCGTCGGCCCGCGCCGCGGGTTGGGAGGACGCGGCGCCCGTGGTGGCGGCGCAGGGACTGACCGTCACCTACCCGGGCCGGCTGCGCCGCCCGGGCTTCACCGCGGTCGACGACGTCTCGCTCACCATCCGGCCCGGGGAGGTCCTCGGCCTCGTGGGAGAGTCGGGCTCCGGCAAGACGACCTTCGCGCGCGCCGTGGCGGGTCTCACCGCGGTGACGGGCGGCTCGCTGCGTGTGCTCGGCGTCGAGATGAACGGCGTCAAGGAGCGCGACCTGCGTCCCGTGCGGCCACGCATCGGCTTCGTGTTCCAGGACCCGGCGACGAGCTTCAACCCGCTCCTCACGATCGCGGACTGCGTGGCGGAGCCGCTCGTCGTGCACGGGCGCGCGGAGTCGCCCCAGGCGGCGCGCGGGCGCGTCGACGAGCTGCTCGAGGCGGTGCAGCTCCCGCGCTCGTACGGCGACCGGTTCCCGCACGAGCTCTCCGGCGGGCAGCGCCAGCGTGCGTCGCTCGCGCGGGCGCTCGCGCTCGACCCGGAGCTGCTCGTGGCCGACGAGCCGACGTCGGCGCTCGACGTCTCCGTGCAGGCGCGCGTCCTCGAGCTGTTCGCCGAGCTCCAGCGCGAGCTGGGCTTCGCGAGCCTGTTCGTGTCGCACGACCTCGCGGTCGTCGACCTGCTCTCCGACCGCATCGCGGTGCTGTACCGCGGCCGGCTGGTCGAGGAGGGCACGGGCGCCGAGGTGCTGGGGAACCCGCGCGAGGAGTACACCCAGCGGCTCCTCGCGTCCCTGCCCGTCCCGGACCCGGTGCTCCAGGCGGAGCGCCGCGAGCTGCTCCGCGCTCTGCGCGGCGCCTGACCCGGCCGCGACCCTGGCGCGGCTGGGCCGCGGCCGGGTCGGGCACGGGGGTGGCTGCCCCTAGCATGTGACCGCCGTCCGTCGAGAACGAGGAGCACCTGTGGTCACCGCGTACGACATCCTGTTCGGCCTGACCCCGCAGGACGCGGTGGACGGGTCACCGGTCGGGACGACGGACCTGCTGCCGCCGCCCGTCGCGCCCTGGGGCGAGGCGGCCTGGGGGTGGATCGGCGACGGCGGCCCGGGGATCGAGCCACGGACGTGGCCGCGGAGCCCGAGCACGGGGCTGCCGATGCGGCACGCGGTCACGCTGCGGCTGCCGGTCGAGTACCAGCGCCGGGGCCCGGGGTTCCCGGGCGTGGCGTACTTCCTCGGCGAGGGCCAGTTCGCCACCGAGCACGACGCGACCGACCCGGACGACCCGTTCGTCGTGGACCTGCGCGCGGCCCGGGAGCACCCGCAGGCGCTCGTGCTCAGCGACATCATCGGCCAGAGCTTCGCCCTGGTGTGGCTGACCGAGCAGGAGCTGGCGGCCGGCCCCACCGCCGCCCCGGCCGACACCCGCCGTCCGGGCGAGCACGTCGCGACGGACGAGGGGCAGAACGCGTGGGACCCGCCGCTCGGCACGCGCCGCGGCGAGGACATGACGGTCACCCGGTGGGCCTACCTCGTCCCGAGGGCCGACGACCCGAACGCGGGCGTCGCCCCCGGCCGGGAGGAGGACGGCTGGGTCTCGCCGTGGGACGAGGACTGGACCGGGCTCCCGGAGGAGGAGCGACCCTGGGCGGACGACCACCTCGGCGGGACGTCGGAGGCGATGGTCGACTCGCTCCCGGGCGGCTTCACGCCGCACTACCTGGAGCTGTCCACACCCACGTGGGGCGTCGACTACGGCAACCGCGAGACCCACCTGATCGACCTCGAGACGGGCGCGTTCGGGATCGCCTGACCGGGCGTCTCACGAGTCGCGAGCGTCGCGAGGAAGCCGTCAGGCGAGCCCGAGGGACTGCTTCCACTCCAGGGGGAGGAGCGCGTACCCGACGAACGCGACGACGTCGAGCAGCGTGTGGGCGATCACGAGCGGCATGACGCGGTGCCGGCCCCAGCGGGACGTGTAGAACCACGAGAAGACGACGCCCATGACGACGTTCCCCACGAACGGGCCGAACCCCTGGTACAGGTGGTACGAGCCGCGCAGCAGCGAGCTCCACACGACGAACTTCACGCGCCCCCAGCCGAGGTCGCGCGTGCGCTCGAACAGGTAGCCCACGGCGATGACTTCCTCGAGCAGCCCGTTCTGGAGCGCCGCGAGGACCAGCACGGGCACGGTCCACCACGCGGCGTTGAGCGCCGACGCCTGCACCTCGACCGTGATGCCGAGCAGGCGGCCCAGCGCGTAGAAGCCGAGCCCGGGGATGCCGATCGCGGCGGCGAGCGCGAACCCCCACCCGACGTCCTTGAGCGGCCGCGAGCCGTCGAGCCCGATCGCCCGGACGGCCGAGCGACCGCGCGCGCTGAGCAGGTACAGCGCGAGCGCGACGGGCAGCACCGCGAAGAAGATGCCGACGAGCTGGTAGGTGAGATCGAGGTACGGCCGGGCCGACTGGCTGACGTTGAGACTCGCGGACTGCTCCCCGAGCGGGGTCCCGGCGGTGAGCCGCGCGACGATGTTGATGATCGCGTAGACCGCCGACTTCCCGAGGCTCAGGCCGAGGACGATCCAGATCTCCGCGCCGATGCGGCGTCGCGTCGCACGGTCGGGGCGCGCGGGCGCGGTGGCGTCGGTCACCGGTGGCTCCGCCGTCGGGCCGGCCGCGGGCGGCTCGGGCGCGGTCGCGGGGGTGGACGCGGTCAGGTCGGGCACCGTCCGGTTATAGCACCGGTCGCGGGGAGCAGTCTTGACGCGACCTGGACGCCCGCTGTCCGCCGACCACGAGCCTTCGCCGCGTCGACCACGACGTTCCTGGCGTTCTCGGCCCCAGAACGACGGCAACGTCGTGCTCGGCGGCGGGGGGTCAGGAGCCGCGCGGGCGGCCCGGGCCGCGGGGCGGGCGGACGTCGCGGGGGAGGCGGCCGGCGTCGTCGAGCGCGCGGCGCAGCAGCATCTCGATCTGCGCGTTGACGCTGCGCAGGTCGTCTCCGGCCCAGCGCGCGAGCGCGTCGTGGACGGCGGGGTCGAGGCGCAGGAGCACGGACTTGCGCTGCGCGCGCTGCGCCCGGCCCGTGCCCGACGACGGCTGCGCACCCTTTGTGGACGCGTCACCCTCCGGCGCCACGCGCGGGTCGTCCGAGGGCACGCCCGTGCCCGACGACGGCCGCTCGCCGTCGCCGGGCACGTCCGGGGTGCGGGGGGTCACTGGTAGAGCGACCCCGTGTTGACGACGGGCGTCACGCGGCTGTCGCCGCACAGCACGACGAGGAGGTTGGAGACCATGGTCGCGCGGCGCTCGTCGTCGAGCGTGACGATGTCCTCGGCCTCGAGGCGCGAGAGCGCGTCCTCGACCATGGACACCGCACCCTCGACGATGCGCGACCGGGCGGCGATGATCGCGCCGGCCTGCTGGCGCTGGAGCATCGCCTGGGCGATCTCGGGCGCGTAGGCGAGGTTGGAGATGCGCGCCTCGATGACCTCGACGCCGGCCACGACCACGCGCGCCGCGACCTCGGTGGCGATCTCCGCCGACACGACCTCGGTGGCCCCGCGCAGCGACTGCTCGCCCGCCTCGGCGTCGTCGTAGGGGTGCGACATGGCGACGTGGCGCAGCGCCGACTCCGCCTGGACGCGGACGAAGTCGGTGTAGTCCTCGACGGCGAAGCTCGCCTTCGCGGTGTCCGCGACCTGCCAGACGACGATCGCGGCGATGTTGATCGGGTTGCCGTCGGCGTCGTTGACCTTGAGCTCGCTCGTCTCGAAGTTGCGCACGCGGACCGACACGCGCTTGCGCGTCGAGAACGGCACCGTCGCGACGAGGCCGGTGCGCCGGATGGTCCCGAGGTACCGGCCGAAGAACTGGACGACGAGCGTCTGCCCGGGGTTGATGACCTTGACCATCGTGAGCAGGAAGAGGCCGAGCAGGATCGCGACGACGCCGAGCACGGCGCCCACCGGGGTCGCGGTCGCGAACAGCGGGATCGACCCGCCGAGGAGCACGAGGACGAGCAGGATCACCAGGCCGCCGCCGCCCGCGCCGAGCGACCATGCGGGCTGCTCGGTGACGTCGACGCGCGTGCCGTCGTGGCCGACGGGACGGCCGGTCGGCTCGCCGCCGACGGACTCCTGCGGGGGTGCTGCGCTCTCGGTCACGGGGCCCGTCCTCTCCTGCGGCTGATCGCCGCGCTGGTGTATAGCAAAGTGATATCACATTACCGAGGGCCGAGGAAACCGCGGGGCCGCGGGTGGTTGCGCGCTGCGTCGGTCCCGTGACATTCTGCAAACAGGTTTGCAGTGCAAAGTAGTTTCTCGATCAACGGAGACGACCATGACGACCGACGACGCCGGCGTCGACCGCGCCGGGACGGACGAGCCGGGAGAGCGCGCGCTCGACGTCGCGGAGACGCTCCGCGTGATCCGCGAGCAGCAGGCCCACGCGCGCGACGCGACCGAGCCCGACACGCGGCTGCTGTGCCTCGCGTGGGGGCTCGCGTGGCTCGTCGGGTACCTGTGCCTGTGGGTGAGCGCCGTGCGCGTCGCCGACGGCGCGGACGTCGTGCGGCTCCGGTCGGGCGCCGGTCAGGTGGTCGGCGCCCAGCCGGAGCCGTGGGCCTTCTGGGTCTTCTTCAGCCTCATCGCGGCCGCGACCGTCTTCACGATCGTCCACAGCGTGACGCGCACCGCCGGGACCCGCGGCGTCAGCGCCCGCACCGGGGCCATGTACGGGTGGTCGTGGATGCTCGGCTTCGTCTGCTACGGGTTCGTGCTCGGCGGGCTCGCCCGCGCGGGCGCTTCCACGGAGGTCATGGCGCTCGCGAGCAACGCGTTCGCCTGCATCGTCGTCGGTCTCCTGTACCTCGGCGGCGCCGTCGCGTTCGACTCCCGCGGGCTGTTCGTCCTCGGGGTGTGGATCCTCGTCACCGCCGCCGGGGCGACCTTCGCGGGGCTGCCGTTCACGTACCTGGTCATGGCGCTCGCGGGGGGCGGCGGGTTCCTCGTGATGGCCGGGGTCGAGCACGTCCTGCGCGTACGACGGCGTCGCCCCGCGTCCGGCCCGACGCCCGCCGGGGGGAGGGGGACGGTCGATGCCTGAGACGGAGCTCGACCCCGTCATCCACGCGCCCGCGCGCCTGCGCGTCGTCGCGACGCTCGCGGCCCTCGCGAGCGGGGACGAGCTGTCCTTCCCCAAGCTCCAGAAGCTGCTGGGGATGACGGCGGGGAACCTCTCCACCCACCTGCGCAAGCTCGAGGACGCGGGCTACGTCCGCGTCACCAAGACGCACGAGGGTCGCACGCCCGCGACCTACCTCGCCCTCACGACCCGCGGCCGCGTGGCCTTCGAGGACTACACCGCCGCACTGAACACCCTCCTGAGAGGAGCTGGAGCATGAGTGCCCAGCGCACGAGCCCCACCCGGGCCACCCGGCCCGACCCCGCGCCGTCGGCGACCGATCCCGCCCGCCCGGTCGTCGCCGTCGACCACGTGACCCGCCGCTTCGGCACGGTCGTCGCGCTCGACGACGTCTCCCTGACCGTGGGGGCGGGCGAGCTCGTCGGCCTGCTGGGCCCCAACGGCGCCGGCAAGTCGACCCTGCTGTCCCTGGTCAGCGGGCAGCGCCGACCCGACGCCGGGACGGTCCGCCTGCTCGGCGGCGACCCGCGCGACGCGCGCAGCCGCGCCGGGCTCGGCCTCACGCCGCAGGAGACCGGCCTGCCGGCGACGCTCAAGGTGCGCGAGGTCGTCGACTTCGTCGCCGGCCACTACCCGGACCCCGTCCCGACGGCGGCGCTGCTCGACCAGTTCGGCCTCACCGAGCTCGCGGGCCGTCAGACGGGCGCGATGTCCGGCGGACAGAAGCGCCGCCTCGCCGTGGCGCTGTCCCTCGTGGGCCGGCCGCGCGTCGTCCTGCTCGACGAGCCGACGACCGGACTCGACGTGAGCGCCCGCCAGGCCCTGTGGGACGCGATCCGCGCGTACCACGCGGGCGGCGGCACCGTCCTCCTGACGAGCCACTACCTCGAGGAGGTGCAGGCGCTCGCGCAGCGGGTCGTCGTCATCGACCAGGGCGTGGTCAAGGCGGACGACTCGCTCGACGCGATCCTGCGCCGCGTGTCGCTGCGGCGGGTCGTCGTCGGGTCGGAGACAGACCTGGCGGGTCGGCCCGGCGTCGTGCGGTCCGACCGCCTCGGCGACGGCCGCCAGGAGCTCTACACGCCCGACGCCGACGCGCTCGTGCGCGAGCTCGTCACCTCGGGCGTGGACTTCCACGATCTCGAGATCCGGGGCGCGAGCCTCGAGGAGGCGTTCGAGCAGATGGTCGCGCGCGACGCGACCCCGACGACGGAGGCACGGGCCCGATGACCACCATGACGATCCCCGGCGGCGCCGCCGCCCTCCCCGGGCCGCTGCGCCTCACCTGGCTGCACCTCAAGTACCAGTTCCTCGAGACGGTGCGCGTGCCCGTCGCCGTGCTGGGCAACCTGCTGTTCCCGGCGCTCGCGATGTTCTTCTTCGTCGTGCCGCAGAAGGAGGTCGCGCAGAACCCCGTCGCCGCGACCACGGCCGTCGCGTCGCTCGGCCTGTTCGCGATCTGCTCGGCGAGCCTGTTCACCTACGGGCTCGGCGTCGCGGAGGACCGGCAGCTCCCGTTCGACCCGTTCGTGCGCTCGCTCCCGGCAGGCCCTGCGCCGCGCATGGCGGCGCGCGTGCTCAACGGCGGGATCTTCTCGCTGTTCGGCCTCGTGCCGCTCATCCTCATCGGCTGGTTGTTCACCGACGCGAGCGTGACGTGGGGCCAGCTCCTCGCGGGCGTCGGGACGGTGCTGCTCGTGTCCGTGCCGTTCGTGCTGCTCGGCATGGCGATCGGCTACTCGCTGTCCGCGAAGGCCGCGCTGCCGGTCGTGCAGGTGATCCTCTTCCCGCTCGCGTTCGCCGGCGGCCTGTTCCTCCCGCCGTTCCTCTTCCCGGACTGGCTGGACGCGATCTCGATGGCCACGCCGACCCGCGCGGGTCGTGACCTGCTCGTCCAGGCGCTCACGGGCGAGCCGGCGTACGGGGCCGCATGGTTCGTCCTCCTGGGCTGGACGGTCGTCTTCGCCGCCCTGGCGGTCGGCGCCTACCGCCGCGACGAGGGCCGCCGCT
The DNA here is from genome assembly GCF_001019615.1 of Cellulosimicrobium funkei. Taxonomy (GTDB): domain Bacteria; phylum Actinomycetota; class Actinomycetes; order Actinomycetales; family Cellulomonadaceae; genus Cellulosimicrobium; species Cellulosimicrobium cellulans_E. The sequence goes on from NZ_JNBQ01000003.1 coordinate 178,635, forward strand.
TCCGCTGAGCCGGCCCCAGCTCGCCCACCGCAAGGCGCCGAACACGACCTGAGGGTCGTTATCCCCGGGATAGCGACCCTCAGGTCGTGTTCGGCGGCGGGTGGGGTCGTGCTCGGCGCCCGGTGAGGCCGGGGCCGCGTGGGGTAGGTAGGCCGTAGGTCAGGCCGCGCGGCGCAGGCGGAGCGAGTTCCCGACGACGAGGACCGAGCTGGCGGCCATCGCCGCCCCGGCGATCATCGGGTTGAGCAGGCCCGCCGCCGCGAGCGGGATCGCCGCGACGTTGTACGCGAACGCCCAGAACAGGTTCTGCTGGATCACGCGCAGCGTCCGGCGCGAGAGCCGGATCGCCGTCGCGGCGCTGCGCAGGTCGCCGCGGACGAGCGTGAGGTCGCTCGCCTCGATCGCGACGTCCGTCCCGGTCCCCATCGCGAGCCCGAGGTCCGCCGTCGCCAGCGCGGCGGCGTCGTTCACGCCGTCACCGACCATCGCGACGACACGGCCCTCGCGCTGGAGCCGCGCGACGACGTCGACCTTCTGGTCGGGGAGCACGCGCGCGACGACGTCCGTCTCCGCGATCCCGACGGCCCGCGCCGCCTCCCGCGCCGCGCCCTCGCCGTCGCCCGTGAGCAGGTAGGGCCGCAGGCCCAGGTCCTTCAGCTCGGCGACGGCCTCGGCCGACGTCGGCTTCACCGGGTCGCGCAGCACGAGCACCGCGCGCGCCCGGCCGTCCCACGCGACGACGACGGCGCTCGCCCCCGTCGCCTCGGCGGTGGCGAACGCCTCGTCGAGTGCGGGGTCGCTCGCGACGCCCTCGCGCGCGAGCCACGACGGCTGCCCGACGAGCACGCGCCGCGCGGTGAGGCCCCCGCCCTCGCCGAGCGAGAGGCCGGAGTGCGCGGTGCGGACGACGGCCTCGACCCCGCCGCCCGGGGCGCTGCGGAAGTCGAACGCCTGGAGCGAGCCGATCACGACGCCGTCGGCCCCCACGCCCGGGCTCGCGCCGGCGTCCTGGGGCGCCGGCACTGCGCTCGTCGCGTCCTGCGTCTCGGGGACGGGCGGCACCGAGACGGTCCTCGGCGCCGCCAGGTCGCGGGCCGCTGCCGCGATCGCGCGCGCTATGGGGTGCTCGCTCAGGGTCTCGACCGCAGCGGCGTGCCGCAGGGCGTCGCGCGCGTCGTCCTGGCGCGACGTGTCGGCATCTCGTCGCGCCGGGGCGCGGCCGTCGGCTGACAGCGCGTCGAGCGGCACGGTGCCCGACGGCGTCACGACCGCCTCGAGCGCCATCGCCCCCTGGGTGACCGTGCCGGTCTTGTCGAGCACGACCGTGTCCACGCGCCGCGTCGACTCCAGGATCTCCGGTCCCTTGATGAGCACGCCGAGCTGCGCGCCGCGGCCCGTGCCGACGAGCAGGGCCGTCGGCGTCGCCAGGCCCAGGGCGCACGGGCACGCGATGATGAGCACCGCGACGGCGGCCGTGAACGCGAACTGCGTGCCCGCCCCGGCGAGCAGCCAGCCGACGAGCGTCGCGACCGCGAGCACCAGCACGACCGGCACGAACACCGCCGAGATCCGGTCCGCGAGCCGCTGCACCGGCGCCTTGCCCGTCTGCGCCTGCGTGACGAGCCGCCCGATCTGCGCGAGCGTCGTCTCCTCGCCCACGCGCGTCGCGCGGACCAGCAGCGCGCCCGCCGCGTTGACCGTCGCGCCCGTCACGTCGTCGCCCGGGCCGACGTCCAGCGGCACCGGCTCGCCCGTGAGCAGCGACGTGTCGACCGCGCTCGACCCCTCCAGCACCACGCCGTCCGTCGCGACCTTCTCGCCCGGCCGCACGACGAACACGTCGCCCACCGCGAGGTCCGCGACCGGGACGCGCTCGGTGACCCGTGCGCCGTCGGCACCCGTGCGGGGAGAGCCGTCCGGCCCGAGCGCCACGCGCTCCGCGTCCTTCGCGCCCAGCTCGAGCAGCGACCGCAGCGCGTCGCCCGCGCGCCGCTTCGACCGGTGCTCCGCGTAGCGGCCGGCGAGCAGGAACGTCGTGACGACGGCTGCGACCTCGAAGTACAGCTCGGGTGTCCCACCCGAACCAGCACCGTGGTCGCGGGACGGGATCAGCGTCGGCTGCATCCGCATCCCCAGCTCTCCCGCGCCGCCGAGCAGCAGCGCCCACAGCGACCACAGCGTCGCCGCGACCACCCCGAGCGACACGAGCGTGTCCATCGTCGACGCGCCGTGCCGCGCCGCGCGGAACGCCGCCGTGTGGAACGGCCACGCGCCCCACGTGACGACCGGCAGCGCGAGCGCCGCGACGACCCACTGCCATCCCGTGAATTGGAGCGCGGGGATCATCGAGACCGCGACCACCGGCACCGTCAGCACCGCCGCGACGCGCAGGCGCTGCAGCAGCACGGCGCCTCGGTCGCGCGGACCCGGGTCGGGTCCGGCGGCGGGGTGGCCCGAGGTGCTCGGGCTACCGTCCGGAGCCCTCGTTCCTCGGGCTCCTCCCGCCAGGCCCGCCACGCCCTTCGCATCCTCCGGCCACCCCGCCGCCTCGGCGGCCGTCTCACCCTCGCGCGTGGCCTGCGGGTTCGACGGCTGCTCGGTCGGCTCTGCGGCCGTCTCGCCTCGGTCGGCCGAGGGAGAACCGTGGTCCACCGAGGTAGAGCCCTGGTCCCGCGAGGTGGAGCCCTGGTCACGCGAGGTAGATCCCTGGTCGGTGGGGGCGTGGTCGCGGCGGGTGGTGACGCGGGCGGTGTAGCCGGCCTTCTCGACCGCGGCGACGAGGTCGGCGTCGGTGACGTCGGACGCGAGGACGACGTGCGCGCTCTCGAGCGGGAGGTTGACGGTGGCGGTGACGCCGTCGACGCGGTTGAGCCGCTTCTCGACGCGCGCGACGCAGGACGCGCAGGTCATGCCCTCGATCGCGAGGTCGACCTCGGCGAACGGTCGGCCGTCGACGTCACCCGGCGGGGCGGCGGCCGTCGGGGTGGGCGTGGGCTGGGCGGTCATGCGGGTGACTCCTCGACGGGTGCTCGGGTGGGCACCGATGGCATGGCCGGTCAGGCGCGGGGCGGGACCTGGAGGTCGTACGTCTTCGTCGCGGGCGCGGGGTCGTCGCCCGTGGACGTGCTCGGCGCGGTGCCGCAGCCGCACGCGCACGAATGCGCCTCCTGCTTCTCGGCGGCCTGCTCGGCGTACTGGGCGGCCAGCGCGTCCTCCTGGACCTCGAGCGAGGCGACCTCGTAGCCGGCCTCGTCCACGGCCTCGCGCAGCGCGGCCTCGTCGAGCGGGTCGTCGGAGAAGACCGTGACCTCGGACGCGCCGCCGACGCGCAGCTCGACGCTCACGTTCTCGACGCCGGCGACGGCCTCGAGGTCCTTGGTGACGTGCGCGACGCAGTTGCCGCAGGTCATGCCGGTGACGCCCAGGGTGGTGACGGTGCTCATGGTGCTCCTCGGTGGTGGGGTGGGTCAGCTGCGGACGAGGCGGGCGATGGCGTCGGCGGCCTCCTTGACCTTGGCCGCGCCCTCCTGCTCGGACTGGCGGGCCGCGTCGACGACGCAGTGGCCGAGGTGGTCCTCGACGAGGCCGATGCTCACGGCCTGGAGCGCCTTCGTGACGGCGGAGACCTGCGTGAGGATGTCGATGCAGTAGACGTCCTCGTCGATCATGCGGGCGATCCCGCGCACCTGGCCCTCGACGCGGCGCATGCGCTTGAGGTACGCCTCCTTGTCGGACGCGTAGCCGTGCGGACCGGTGTGGCCCGCGTGCTCGTGCTCGACGGCCGGGGCCTCGGTGGTGTCGGTCATGCTCTCCTCCTCGTCCAGGCGCGGTGCCGCGACCGCGGGTCGATCCTCGTCCTATACCCCACCAGGGTAGCCGATGGATACCCCCCTCGGGTAAGTGTCTCGTCCTCGCCCGACGACGGCGTCGTGACACGTGTCATGGCCGCGCGGTGACGGGTCCACCTCCCGCGGTGAGCGGGCGCACTGTCGACGGCCCCGCACCGCCGGGAGGCTGGAGGCACCCACTACGAGAGGCGCACCATGACCGACATCGTCACCGGGCTCCAGGAGCTCACCCAGGGCCTTCCGCCCCTGCTGCGCTGGGTCGGAGTCCTCCTCGCGGGCGCGATCCCGTACGTCGAGGCCGAGGGGGCGGCGGTCCTGGGGGTCGTGGCCGGGGTCAACCCCGTCGTCGCGATCCTCGCCGCCGTCGTGGGCAACGCGATCGCCCTGGCGGTCGTCGTCTGGCTCATCGGCGCCGCGCGTTCGGGCGTCACGCGCGGGCGGGCGGCCGAGAAGTCGCCCAAGCGACAGCGGATGCGCCAGGTGTTCGACCGCTACGGCGTGCCGGGCGTGAGCCTCCTGGGGCCCCTCCTCCTGCCGAGCCACGTCACCGCAGCAGCGATGGTCGGGTTCGGCGCGCCACGCACCCGCGTCTTCGCGTGGGGGGTCGCCGCGGTGACGGCCTGGGCCGTCGTGCTCGGCGTCGTCGTGCACCTCGGTGTGAGCGCGGCCGTCGCCTGACGGGCTGCGCGGCCCTGCCCGACGGCGGCCCGCGGCCCGGTCGGAGCAGCCCCGGTCACGGTGCTGTCACGGCCCCATCACGATTCGGAACTCGGCGCGCGAGGCCGCTGGCGCGCCCCTAGCCTCCCAAGCATGGGCAGGGGAACCGGGGCAGGACGGGCGGTCCGCGCGACGGTCGTCGCGCTCGCGCTGGCGGGCGGGGCGGTGGTCGCGGCACCGCCCGCCGTCGCGTGCGCGTGCGGCGGGCTCGTCGACGGACCCGCGTACGACACGTCGGTCTCGCGGGAGACGGCCGTGCTCCAGTGGGACGGCACGACGGAGACGATGCTGCTGGAGCTCGACGCGCTGTCGAACGCGCCGGAGGTCGGGCTGCTGCTGCCGACCCCCGCTCCGGCCGACGTCGCGCTCGCCGACCCGCAGGTCTTCCGCGAGCTCGACGACCTCACGCAGCCCCGCGCCGTCGTCTCCGACCACCGGTGGTGGCCCGAGCTGGGGTTCGGCGCCGCGGGCGCCGACGGGGCGGGCGCCGGGGGCGTCGCGGTGCTCGACGAGGTCCGGCTCGGCCCGCTCGACGTCACGACCCTCGGCGCGACCGACGCCGGTGCGCTCGGGGCGTGGCTCACGGAGCGGGGGTTCCAGCTCCCCGAGTCGATCCAGACCGCCCTGGCGCCGTACGTGAGCGAGGGCTGGTCGTTCGTCGCCGCCCGGCTCGCGCCGGAGGAGGCGGCCGCGTTCGACGGGACGCTGCAGCCCCTGCGCGTCTCGTTCGCGAGCGGCTCGCTCGTCTACCCCATGCGCATGTCCGCCGTCGCCGACGACACCCAGAGCACGCGCACGTACGTGCTGGCCGACCACCGGGTCGACCGCACGGACGCGACCGCCGCCGCGCAGGAGCCCACGGTCCGGTTCGCGGGGCGCGTCGACCCGGCGTCGGTGAGCTCGGACGAGCTCGCCGCGCTCCTCGCCGACGGCAGCTTCGTCACGTCGCACGAGCAGGTCTTCACCGACCCGGGGACGGAGATCGTCTCCGACTTCGTCTTCGAGCAGGCCGCGGCCGACGTCGCGTACGCGCCGACCTTCGCGGTCGTGGCCGACAAGCGGATCGGCCCGTTCTTCGCCGGTCCCGTCCTCGCGTTCACGGCGGTGCTGGCGCTGGCCGCCCTCGTGGTCTGGTCGGGCCGACGGCGGCGCGCACCCGCGCCGGCCCTCGCGCCGCGGCCCGCGCGGGCGTGACCGTTCGGCACGAGCGGGCGAAACGCGCGCTTCGCCGCGACACGCGGGATTTCTGGGTGTTCCATGGAGGCGAAGCGGGAGGCGACACAGGCCCCAGGCCGCCGGTGAGCCGGCCCGTCACCTAGCACGGGGAGTGACCATGACGACGCAGGACCCGATCCTCACCGCCTTCTCCAGCACCGCGAAGCAGGTCTGGTACTGGCCAGTGCTCCGCGGGGTGCTCGCCATCCTCTTCGGCATCATCGCGCTCGCGTGGCCGGACAAGACCGCGGCCGTGATCATCTGGGTGATCGGCATCTTCGCGGTGGTCGACGGCATCGTCGAGATCATCGAGGGCATCCGGCGCCGCGGCACGGGCAGCGGCACCGCGTTCCTCGTGACCATGGGCGTCCTCAGCCTCGCTGTCGGCATCGTGCTGCTCGTGTGGCCGGGCAAGACCGCGATCGTGCTCACGTGGATCGTCGGGTTCTGGGCCGTCGTCTACGGACTGTTCCAGACCGTCGCGAGCCTCGACCTGCGCAAGGTGCCCGGCAGCGGATGGGGCTGGGGCGTCTTCGCCGGCCTCCTGGGCCTCGTCTTCGGTCTGCTCGTGCTGTTCAACGTCAACGCCGGCCTCGTGTCGATCGTCTGGATCCTCGCGATCTTCGCGATCCTCTGGGGCGTCATGCTCATCGCGTTCGGCGTCCAGATCCGCTCGCTCGGCAGGCAGGCGGGCAAAGCCGCGACGTACTGACGCGCGGCACCACCCGCGCTGGTCGAGCCCGGCCGACCACGCGATTCCCCGCAGTCGAGCACGACATGGGTGTCGTTATCCGCCGGATAACGACACCCATGTCGTGCTCGGCGCCCTCCGGGTCAGGCGGGCGGGCGCCCGGCACGGTCAGGCCGGGGTCGCCTCCGCGGCAGCGCGGGCGGCCGCGGGGAAGGCGTCGAGGATGCGGGCCACCGCGGCGTCGTCGTGGGCCGCGGAGACGAACCACGCCTCGAACACCGACGGCGGGAGGCTCACGCCCGCGTCGAGCATCGCGTGGAAGAACGCCCGGTACCGGAACGTCTCCTGCGCTTGGGCCTGCGCGTAGTCGCGCACCCCGGCGCTCGCGGCGAGCTCGCCGAAGAACACGGAGAACAGGGAGCCCGCCCGCTGCACGCGGTGCGGGACGCCCGCGGCGTCGAGCGCCGAGCCCACGGCCGACGACAGCACGCCCGCGACCTCGTCCACACGCGCGTAGACCGCGTCGTCGGCGAGGCGCAGCGTGGCGAGGCCGGCCGCGACCGCGACCGGGTTCCCGGACAGCGTGCCCGCCTGGTAGACGGGCCCGAGCGGCGCGAGCTGGTCCATGACGGTCGCCGGACCGCCGACCGCTGCGACGGGCATCCCGCCGCCCACGACCTTGCCGAACGTGAACAGGTCGGGCGTGTAGCCGTCCGCGCCCTGGCCGCGCAGGACGGCGTTCTCGAGCCCCCACCACCCGCTCGGCCCGACGCGGAAGCCCGTGAGCACCTCGTCGAGGATCAGCAGCGCGCCGTGCGCGGCCGTGATGCGGCGCAGGCCCTCGTTGAAGCCCTCCGCGGGCGGGACGACACCCATGTTGGCGGGCGACGCCTCGGTGATGACGGCCGCGATCTCCGACCCGCGCTCCGCGAACGCCGCCTCGACCGCCGCGAGGTCGTTGTACGGGAGCACGAGCGTCTCGGCCGCCGTCGCCTCGGTGACCCCGGCCGAGCCGGGCAGGGCGAGCGTCGCGACGCCCGACCCCGCCTCCGCGAGCAGCGCGTCCACGTGCCCGTGGTAGCAGCCGGCGAACTTCACGACGACGTCGCGCCCGGTCACGCCGCGTGCGAGGCGGATCGCGGTCATCGTGGCCTCGGTACCCGTGGACACGAGGCGCACGCGCTCCGCAGCGGGGACCCGGCGGCGGATCTCCTCCGCGAGCTCGACCTCGCCGAGCGTCGGCGCGCCGAACGACAGCCCGCGGGCGGCGGCCTCCTGGACCGCCCGTACGACGTCCGGGTGCGCGTGGCCGAGCAGCGCCGGGCCCCACGAGCACACGAGGTCCACGTACTCGCGCCCCGCGACGTCGGTGACGTACGGGCCGCGGGCCGAGGCCAGGAACCGCGGGTCGCCGCCCACGGACCCGTACGCGCGGACCGGCGAGCTCACGCCGCCCGGCAGCACGCCCTGCGCGCGCACGAACGCGGCGTGGTTGTCCGCCCCGCCCGCGCCCGGCGCGCCGAACAGCGCCGCGTTCTCCGCCTGCACGGCCTCCGCCGTCCCGAAGCCTCCGGTGTCCGTCATGCCCGCGTCCTTCCGTCGTTCTCGTCCAGCCAGCCCGCGAGCTCCGTCGCCCAGTAGGTGAGGATCACGTCCGCGCCGGCGCGCTTGATGCCGAGCACCGACTCCGTGACGGCGGCGCGCCGGTCGATCCAGCCGTTCGCCGCGGCGGCCTCGATCATCGCGTACTCGCCCGACACCTGGTACGCCGCGACCGGCACCGGCGACATCTCCGCGACCGCGGCGAGCACGTCCAGGTACGACCCGGCGGGCTTCACCATGACCATGTCCGCGCCCTCGGCGAGGTCGAGGTCGGCCTCGCGCAGGCCCTCGCGCGCGTTGCCCGCGTCCATCTGGTACGTGCGGCGGTCGCCCTGGAGCGCCGAGTCCACGGCCTCGCGGAACGGCCCGTAGAACGCGCTCGCGTACTTCGCGGAGTAGGCGAGGATGCCCACGTCGTCGAACCCCGCGGCGTCCAGCGCCTCCCGGATCACGCCGACCTGGCCGTCCATCATCCCCGACGGCGCCACGACGTCCGCGCCCGCGCGCGCCTGCGCCACGGCCATCGACGCGTAGCGGTCGAGCGTCGCGTCGTTGTCGACGACGACGCCCCCGTCGCGACCCTCGGCCAGCACGCCGCAGTGCCCGTGGTCGGTGAACTCGTCGAGGCACGTGTCGGCCATGACGACCGGCCCGCCGCCGGCGTGCTCGCGCGCCGCCTCGACCGCGACCCGGATGCCGCGCTGGAGGATGCCGTCCGCGGCGTCCGCCTGCGTGCCGGTCGCGTCGCGCTCGGCGGGGATGCCGAACAGCATGACGCCGCCCACGCCCGCGCGCGCCGCCTCGCGCACGGCGTCCGCGAGCGTCGCCTCCGTGTGCTGCACGACGCCGGGCATCGACGAGATCGGGCGCGGCGCGTCCAGGCCCTCCTTGACGAACAGCGGCAGCACCAGGTCCGACGCGTGCACGCGCGTCTCCGTGACGAGCCGCCGCACGCGGGGGCTCGTGCGCAGGCGGCGCGGCCGGTGGTGGCCGACGGGAAGCTGGTGGGTCACGAGGGGTCTCCTTCGTCGGTCGGGTCGGCGGCGTCGGTCGGGTCGGCAGCCTGGGGTGCGGCCGGGTCGCCCGACAGGACGGTGGTGAGCGCGGCCGCGAGCGCGGGGTCGGTCGGACGCTCGGCCACGGCGTCGAGCCGCAGCCCGACGGCGCGCGCCGCCCGCGCGGTCGGGTCGCCGATCGCGACGCCCGCGACGTCGGTGCGCGGGCCGAGCTGTCGTGCGACCTCGCGCGCGACGCTCCCCGAGGTCAGCACGACGGCGTCCACCTCGCCCGCGCGCCAGGCCGTGACGACCTCCGGCACGAGGGCGTGCGTGACGGTGCGGTAGACGGTGACGACGTGCGGGACGTACCCGAGGCCGTGCAGGCCGTCGTGCATCGTCGGCGCCGCGAGGTCCCCCTGCGGCAGGAGTGCCAGCCCTCTACCTCGCGAGATAGAGCCCTGGTCCGCCGAGGTAGAGCCGTGGCCCGCCGAGGTAGAACCCTGGTCCGCCGGGGGGAGAGCCGCGAAGGCGGTGACGAGGCCGCGGGCCGAGTTCTCGGTCGGCTCGAGATCGACCTGGATGCCGACGGCCTCGAGGGCGCGACGGGTCGCGGGGCCGACGGCGGCCCAGCGGGACCGGCGGCCGGCGTCGCCCAGGTCGACACCCTGGCGGGCGGCGCTCGCGACGAGCTCGTCGATCGCGTTGACGCTCGTCACGACGACCCAGGCGAAGTCGCCGTGCGCGAGGCGGGCGACGGCGCCGTCCACGGGGGCGGCGTCCTCGACCCGGGCGCGTTCGATCGCGGGGCTGACGAGGACGCGCGCGCCGGCGTCGCGGAGCGTCGCCGCGAGCCCGGCGGCGCGCTCGGGCGCGCGCGGGACGAGGACCGTGCGGCCGGCGAGCGGTGTGCGCGCGGCGTGCGTGCTCGACGCCGGGTCGGCGGCCTCGGCGTCACCGCGCGGGCTCGTCCGCGCGGGCGGGGGCGGCACGACGGGCGCGGGGCCGCGCGACGGGTCGCGCAGGGGGCCGGGCGTCATTCCGCCTCGCCGCGGTAGCCGCCGTCGCGGAGCTGCTCGCGTGCGGTCTCGACGGCGCGGTCCGGCGACGGGGCGGCGTCGGCGGCCGGGGCGGTTCCCGTCGCCGACCCGGCCGACCCGGCCCCGGCCCCGGTCTCGCGGAGCGGGGCGAGGCGCGCGGCGCCGTCGGCGAGGAGCGCGTCGGCGACGCGCACACCGAGGGCGCGGGCAGCGTCGTCCCGCACGTCCTGGGACGACGCGCCGACCGGGACCGTCGTGCGGCCGGAGTGCGTGAGCTGCTCGACGCCGTCGACCCGGGCGACGACGGCCGTCAGGACGACCTCGCCGTCCTCGACCAGGGCGTGCGCGCCGACCGGTGCGGCGCAGCCGGCCTCGAGGCGCGCGAGGAGCGACCGCTCGGCGAGCACGGCGAGACGCGTCGGCTCGTGGTCGAGGTCGTGCAGGGCGCGCGCGAGCACGGGGTCGTCGAGCGACGACGTACGGACCTCCACCGCGAGCGCGCCCTGCCCGGCGGCGGGCGCCATGATCGCGGTGTCGACGACCTCGGACACCGCGTCGAGCCGGCCGAGCCGCGCGAGTCCCGCGTACGCGAGCACGACGGCGTCGAGGTCGGCGTCCGGGCCGAGCGCGCGCGCCAGGCGGGTGTCGACGTTGCCGCGGATGTCCACGACGTCGAGGTCGGGCCGCACGGAGCGGAGCTGCGCGGCTCGGCGCGGCGAGCCGGTGCCGACGCGGGCCCCGCGCGGGAGCGTCGCGATGGTGAGGCCGCCGCGCGCGCACAGCACGTCGCGGGGGTTCTCGCGCTCCGGCGTCACCACGGTCAGACCGGGGGCGGGCTCCGTCGGCAGGTCCTTGAGCGAGTGGACCGCGACGTCGCAACGGCCGTCGAGCAGCGCCTCGCGCAGCGCGGTGACGAACACGCCGGTGCCGCCCATCTGGGCGAGCGACCCGGTGAGGACGTCGCCGTCGGTGCGGATGCGCACGATCTCGACGTCCCGGCCGGTCAGCTCCTCGAGGCGTCGGGCGACGTGGCCGGTCTGGGTGGTCGCGAGGGCGCTGCCGCGCGTGCCCACGCGGAGGGGAGGGGTACCTGCAGGGCTCACGGTCCCAGTCTCTCCCCACTTCGGCGGTGCACGGAAATGCGCACGTCACGGCGGGGGAAATACCCCCGGGAGTGACGTGGTCCTGACGCCCGGTCAGCAACTTTCGGACAATGTGTCAGGACAATTCCTGAGGAATTGCCAAACCCCTTTCTCGGGATTCCGGTAAGGATTGCCTTATTCCTTGACGGCGAGGCCGCGCGCACATTCCTGGGCGTGCCCGACGATCGCCGCGAGGCCCGTGCCGGCGATCCAGCCCCCCGTCACCGCGAGCCCGGGGACGGCGTCGACGCGCGCGACGAACGCCGCGACCTCGCGCCGGAACGCGGGGGTCGGCGGGGGCAGTGCGCCGTTCCAGCGCGTCACGACGTGCCCGAGGACGCGCCCGTGCAGGTCCACGCCGAACAGGCGGGACGCGTCGGCGACGACGCGGTCGAGGTCGGGCTCCGTCGTCGCGCCGATGCGCCCGTAGCTGAGCCGCACCACGTGGTGGCCCGGGCCGACGGCGCCGCGCACGCGGTCGCGCAGCCACGGCCACTTGGCGGTCGAGTGGGTCAGCGCCTTGGCCTCGACGTCCGACGGCGGTGCCGCGCGGCCCGCGTCCCGGTGCGGCGGGGCGACCAGCAGGCCGGTCCCGCGCGGCGCGTCGTCGAGCTCGGGCGCACGGAGCAGGAGCGTGACGAGGCGGACGTCCGCGCCGGGCTCCGGGTCGGGCAGCAGGTCCGCCGCGGTGCCGACGAGCGGGCCGAGCACGTCGACGAGCGCCGGGGTCGTCACGACGAGCCGGGGCGCGGCGAGCGCGAGCGGCCCGTCGGGCGTCTGCGCGCGGACGAACCAGGAGCCGGAAGGTGCCTCGCCGCCCGAAGGTCCGCGACCCGGGTCCCTGCGGGCGATCTCCGTGACCTCGTGGCGCAGCCGCACGTCGGCGTCCGCCGCGAGCTCCTCCACGAGCCGGTGCATGCCGCCGTCGATGCCGCGCACGGCCGAGCCCGCGGGCGCGAGCGCGCGCAGCGACGCGACGGCACGCGCCAGCGACCCCTCGCGCTCGAACGCCTCGCGCAGCCCCGGCGCGACCGCGGCGACGTCCAGCCGGTCGAGCGGGGCCGAGTGCACCCCGGCCGCGACGGGCGCGACGAGGCGCTCCGTGACGCGTGCGCCCATGCGCGAGCGTGCGAACGTCTCGAGCGTGCGCAGGTCCGTGAAGCGGCGGGGCAGGACGCGGTCGAGGCTCGCGCGCAGCGCCCCTCCGACGCCGACCGCGCGGCGCACGTCGGCGGACCACGGGTGGGCCGGGATGCCGAGCACGCCCGCGCGGGGCAGCGGGTAGGCGCGGCCGGCGGCGTAGCCCCAGGCGCCCGCTCCCGACGGCTCGACGACGTCGAGGCCGAGCGCGGCGACGAGGTCTCCGACGGCGGCGCCCCTGGCCGCGAAGGACTCGGCTCCCAGGTCGACGCGGACACCGTCGAGGCCGGGCAGGTCGCCGCCGCGGACGGGACCGCCGGGGACGTCGGCGGCCTCGAGCACGGCGACGCGCAGCCCGTGCTCGCGCAGGGTCCGGGCCGCGGTGAGCCCCGCGACCCCCGCGCCGACGACGACCGCGTCCACCTCCTCGGGGACGGTCCCGGGGGAGGTGCGGGACGTCGTCGGCACGGTGCTCACCGTCGGGTCGCCTCCTCGTGCGCGTCGTGGTGTCCCGTCCAGTCTGCGCCGAGCGCGTGGACCAGGCTGACGACCCGCGTCAGGACGTCCGGGTCGGTGTCCGGAGGGACGCCGTGGCCGAGGTTCACCACGTGCCCGGGCGCGGTGCGCCCGCGCCGCACGACGTCGCGCACGTGCGTCTCGAGCACGTCCCACGGCGCGGCGAGCAGCGCGGGGTCGATGTTGCCCTGCACAGGCACGGGGGCGTGCCCGTCGGCGAGGAGCCGGGCGGCGTCGTCGAGCGGCGTGCGGTAGTCGACGCCCACGGCGACGTCGCGCACCCCGGCCGCGGTGACGGCGTCGCGCATCGCGGGCAGCAGGTGGCCCGTGCCGGTGCCGAAGTGCACGACCGGCACGTCGAGGTCGGCGACGTGCGTCAGCGCGCGCGTGCTCGCCGGGGCGGCGCCCGTCGCGTAGTCCGCGAGGGAGAGCGAGCCCGCCCAGGAGTCGAAGAGCTGGGCGGCGCTCGCGCCCGCCTGGACCTGGGTGCGCAGGAACGTGCCGGTGAGGTCGGCGGCCCAGTCGACGAGGCGCTGCCACGTCTCCGGGTCGCCGCGCAGCAGTGCGCGGGCCGCGAGGTGGTCGCGCGACGGCCGCCCCTCGACGAGGTAGGCCGCGAGCGTGAACGGTGCGCCCGCGAACCCGATGAGCGGCGTCGTGCCGAGCACGTCGACGGTCAGCGCGACGGCCTCCCGGATCGGGGCGAGCGACTCCTCGGTGAGCTCGGTCTCCACCAGGCGCGCGACGTCGTCGGGCGTCCGGTACGCCTGGCCCATGACCGGGCCGACGCCCGGCGCGATGTCGACCTCGACGCCCGCGAGCCGCAGCGGCACGACGATGTCGGAGAAGAAGATCCCCGCGTCCACGCCGTGGCGGCGCACCGGCTGGAGCGTGATCTCCGACGCGAGGTCGGGGCGCAGGCACGAGTCGAGCATGCTCACGCCCTCGCGTGCCGCGCGGTACTCGGGCAGCGAGCGGCCGGCCTGGCGCATGAACCACACGGGTGTGATTTCCGGGCGGTTTCCCGTCGTGCCCGCGCGCAGTGCCTGCACGAGCGGCGAACGGTCCGTGCGGCCGTCGGTCAGGGGATGGCCCGGGGAAAGGGCGACAGGAATCACAGCTACCGATTCTGCCTCCCTCCCGGTGGAATGATTAAATCGGAGGCACTGTGGCTCTTCTCTCCCTCACGGCCAGCCACCACGAGCTCGACCTCGACGCCCTGGAGCGACTCTCCACCGGGGCCCACTCGATCGGCGGCTCCGCGGTCGCGGCGTGCGACGTGATCACCGGTGCCGTCGTCCTCGCGACGTGCAACCGGTTCGAGCTGTACCTCGACGTGGACGCGCCGCTCGACGGGACGGGCGTGCAGCACGCGACCGAGCACGTCGCGCGCATGGTTGCCGACGCGTCGGGCGTCGCCCCGGCCGAGGCGCTCGCCTCGTTCCGCGCGCGCGCCGGGACCGAGGTCGCCGAGCACCTGTTCGCCGTCGCGTCGGGCCTGGACTCCATGGTCGTGGGCGAGCGCGAGATCGCCGGCCAGGTGAAGCGCGCCCTGGAGACCGCGCACGCCGACGGCGTGACGTCCTCGACGCTCGAGCTCCTGTTCCAGACGGCGTCGCGCACGTCCAAGAGGGTCAGCACGCAGACGACGCTCGGCGGCGCGGGCCGCTCCGTCGTCGCGCTGGGCCTCGACCTCGCGGCGGCCGAGCTGCCGCCGTGGCACCAGGCGCGGGTCGTCCTCATCGGGACGGGGTCGTACGCGGGCGCGAGCCTCGCGGCGCTGCGCGCGCTCGGGTGCGACGACGTGCGCGTCTACTCGCAGTCCGGCCGGGCCGAGGAGTTCGCCGCCGCGCGCGGCGTCGAGGCCGTGGCCGACCTCGTCACCGCGCTCGAGGACGCCGACCTCGTCGTGTCGTGCTCGGGCGCGCGCGGGCGGGCGCTCGCGGCGGACGCCGCGCGCCCGGGAGGGGGTGCCGACCGCCGCGAGCAGGCCATCGAGCACGTGCTCGACGCCGCCGCCGTGGTCCGGGCGCGCGAGCGCGCCGCGGTCCGCGCCGGGGACGAGCCCGCGGCCCGTCCGACCGTCGTGCTCGACCTCGCGCTGCACCGCGACGTCGACCCGCGCGTCGCGGACGTCGAGGGCGTGCTGCTCTACGACCTCGCGACGCTCGCCGCGCACTCGCCGTCGATCGCGTCGGAGCTCGTCGTGCAGGCGCGCGCGATCGTGGACGAGGCGACGCGCGCGTTCGAGGAGACGCGGCTCGGCCGCGCGGCGGACACCGCGGTCGTCGCGCTGCTCGCCGACGCGGAGCGGCGCATCGCGCTCGAGGTGGCCGACGTCGTCGCGCTGCGCGAGGCGGACGGTGACCCGGTCGAGCCGGACGAGGCCGACGAGATCGCCCGCGACGTGCGTCGTCGTGTCCACGCGGACCTGCACCGCGCGATCGTCGAGGCCCGCGCCGAGGCCGTCGCGGCGGCGCAGGCGGAGGAGCGTGCCGTCGTCGCGGACGCGCAGGCGCTCGCCGACGAGGCGGCGGGAACGGCGCGGCCGGCGAGCCCGGAGGCGCTCTCCACCCCCAGCGCACGCTGAGGAACCACCCCGCTCCGGCGCTCGGACCTCGGCACGCACGACCGACCCGTTCGTTCGGGCATGCAATTGACAGCGCAGTCATGGCCGGGAGAGAGTGGCCGCCGGACGCCCGTCGTCGACCAGGAGCACCGTCGCCCCCGCCACGAGCGGTCACGGGCGGCACCTGACCGACGGCCCCGGGGCGCCCCGGGCGACGACGCCCGGTCGCACGTCGAAGAGGACATGGCATGAGACGACCACGACTCGCCCTGCTCGCCGCCGGGCTCGCGCTCGCCGTCGCGCCGGGCACGCTGCTGCCCGCCGCCGCGGGCGCCGCCCCCGGCGCCGAGGGCACCGTCACCGCGGCAGCAGGCGACGACCTCACGCTCGAGGTCAACCCGTTCGTCGGCACCGAGAGCGAGGGCAACGCCTACCCGGGCGCGACCGTGCCGTTCGGCATGGTCCAGCTCAGCCCCGACAACACGAACTCCTACGCCTCGACGTCGTACAGCACGAACGCCGGGCGCGTGTGGGGCTTCAGCCACCGGCACGTGAACAGCGCGGGCTGCCCCGCGGCGGGCGAGCTGCTCGTCACGCCGGACACGAGCGCGACGCCGCGCACGTCACGCTCCTTCATCGCCATCAAGGACCAGAAGAGCACCGAGCACGCGTCGGCCGGCTTCTACGAGGTGACGCTCGCGAACGACGTGCACGCCGAGCTCACCGCGACCACGCGCGTCGGCGCGCACCGCTACACGTTCCCCGCCTCGACGACGTCGCACCTGTCGTTCAACGTGGGCCAGACCCTGCGTGACGCGGGCGCGAGCTCGGTGACGTGGGTCGACGACCGCACGCTCGAGGGCTGGGTCGACAACGGCGGCTTCTGCGGCGGCACGCCGGACAAGCAGCGGTACTTCTTCAGCGCGACGTTCGACCGCCCGGTCGCGTCGAGCGGCACGTGGGGGACCGACGCGCGCTACGTCGCGGGCTCCACGACGAGCGAGGTCGCGGGCGGCAACAACGGCGCCGTCGCCGTGTTCGACACCACGACCGACCGCGACGTCGAGGTCAGCGTGGGCGTGTCGTTCGTGAGCGTCGACGGCGCGCGCGCCAACCGCGAGGCGGAGGCCACGGACGAGGGCGGCCAGGTCGCGTTCGACACCGTGCGCGAGGAGGCCCGCGACGCGTGGAACGCCGAGCTCGGGCGCGCCGCGATCGACGCGTCGCCCGACCAGCGCCGCGTGTTCTACACCCAGCTCTACAAGACCCTCCTGTCCCCGACGATCGGCAGCGACGTCGACGGCCGGTACCGCGGCATGGACCTCGAGGTCCACCAGGCCGACGGCTGGGACTACTACCAGAACTTCTCGCTCTGGGACACGTACCGCACGCAGGCGACGCTGCACGCGCTCCTGCTGCCGGAGCGCGCCCAGGACATCGTGCGCTCGATGTACCAGCACCGGGTCGAGGGCGGCTGGCTCCCGCGCTGGTCGCTCGGCGCGCTGGAGACCAACATCATGGCGGGTGACCCCGTCACGCCGTGGCTCGCGGAGAACTTCGCGCTCGGCACCGTCCCCGTCGACATCGCCGACGAGCTGTGGGACTACCTCGTGGAGAACGCGACGACGACGCCCCCGGCGGACGTCGCGTCGGTCGGCCGGCGCAGCACCGAGTTCTACGCCGAGCACGGCCACGTGCCGTTCTACCCGGAGAACGAGGGCGGCCTCGGCGGCCAGTTCGAGGAGTACCGCCACGGCGGCTCGGCCACGCTCGAGCTCGCGCTCGCCGACGCGAGCCTCGGTGCCGCGGCGGAGCGCACCGGCCGCGAGGGCGGCCAGGCGTTCCTCGACAAGGGTCGCAACTGGCGCAACCTGTGGAACCCGGACGTCGAGCTCTCCGGCGGCTTCCAGGGCATGGTCAACGCGAAGCGCCCCACGGGCGAGTTCGTCACGCTGCCCGAGCTGACCGACGTCACGCGCTCGGGCTTCCACGAGGGCGTGCCGTGGCAGTACCAGTGGATGGTGCCGCAGGACGTCACCGGCCTCCAGGAGGTCATGGGCGGCGAGGACGGCTTCGTCGAGCGTCTCGACTACTACTTCGACCAGCCGGCGCTCGCCGCGAACCCCGGCGTCTCGCCGAGCACGTGGGCCAAGGGCGGCAGCTCGTACTACACGACGATCCGCTACAACCCCGGCAACGAGCCGACCATCATGAACGCGTGGCTCTACGGGTACGTGGGCCAGCCCTGGAAGACGAACGACGTGCTCGCCGCGAACCTCAACCGGTTCCCGGACACCCCGGGCGGCGGCGTCGGGAACGACGACCTCGGCACGCTCGCCGCCTGGTACGTCATGGCGTCGCTCGGGTTCGAGCCCGTCATGCCGGGCTCCGGGATCCTCGCGCTCAACGCCCCCAAGGTGCAGGCCGCGACGCTCACGACCGACGCCGGCGCGACCCTGCGCATCGACGCCGCGGGAGCGAACGAGAAGCTCCCGAGCTACGTCGCCGGTCTCGAGGTCGACGGCGTCGCGCACACCGCCGCGTGGCTCGACGTCGCGGCGCTCCAGGACGGCGGCACGCTCGACTTCGACCTGTCCGACACGAGCGCTGGCCTCACGTGGGGCACCGGGGCGGCCGACCGCATCCCGTCGGTCTCCGCCGTCGCCCCGCCCGCGCCGGTCGAGGTCGAGGCGAGCGCGCGTTGCCTCGGCGGCCGGGCGTTCGTCGCGGTCCGCGCGACCAGCACGGCCGACGGGCCCGTGGACGTGACGCTCACGACGCCGTTCGGCGAGCGGACGGTCCGGCACGTGCAGCCGGGCAAGAACGCCTACCAGTCGTTCACGACGCGCGCCACGTCCGTCGAGGCGGGCACGGCGACCGTCACGGTCGTCGCCGCGGACGGTACGACGTCGACGGTCGACGCGGCGTACGACGCGCTGGCCTGCGACTGACCGAGCAGTCACCACGGGTGCGCGCCGCGCACCGGACGAGGGCCGTCGTCGGGCAACCCGCCCGACGGCGGCCCTCGCCGCGCCGCTAGGCTCGCCGCGTGAGCACCACCACGCGACTGGGCGTCCTCGACATCGGCTCGAACACCGTGCACCTCGCCGTCGTGGACGCCGCGTACGCCGCGCGCCCCGTGCAGGCGGCGGGGGCGCGCACGGTCGTGCGGATCATGCGCTACCTCCGGCCGGACGGGTCGCTCTCGCCCGAGGGCGTCGCGGCGATGCTCGCCGCGGTCGACGACGCGATGGCGCTCGCGCGCGAGTCCGCGGTCGACGAGATGCTGCCCATGGCGACGTCGGCGCTGCGCGACGCGACCAACGGACCTGAGGTGCTCGCCGCGATCGGGGAGCGCGTGGGCCAGCCGGTGCGCGTGCTGTCCGGCGAGGACGAGTCGCGCCTGACGTTCCTCGCCGCGCGGCGGTGGCACGGCTGGGCAGCGGGACGCCTGCTCGTCCTCGACATCGGGGGCGGCTCGCTCGAGATCGCGTCGGGGGTCGACGAGGAGCCCGACCTCGCCGCGTCCCTCCCGCTCGGTGCCGGGCGCATGACCATGGCGTTCCTGCCCGACGACCCGCCCGCGCCCGAGCACGTCGAGGCGCTCCGCGAGCACGTGCGCGCGACGCTCGCCCCCACGGTCGAGGCCTTCCGGGCGCTCCCCGCGCCCGACCACGTCGTCGCGACGTCCAAGACCTTCCGCTCGCTCGCGCGGCTCGCGGGCATGCAGACCGAGGCCGTCGGCCCGGACGACCGGTGGCGCATGCGGCGCTCGCAGCTCGCCGACTGGGTGCCGCGCCTCGCGCGCATCACGGCCGAGGGCCGCACCGCGCTGCCGGGCATCACCCCGGAGCGCACGTTCCAGATCGTCGCGGGCGGCGTCGTCGCGGTCGAGACGATGCGCGCGCTCGGCGTCGACGAGGTCGAGATCTGCCCGTGGGCGCTGCGCGAGGGCGCGATCCTGCGTCGCCTCGACCACAGCTGACGCCCGCGCGGCGGCCACGGCTCACGGCGCCGCGGCGACCTTCGGCTCGGTGAGGCTGAACCAGTTTCCCGAGTCGTCGACGAAGACGGCCTCGACGCCGTACGGGCGGTGCGCGGGCGGCTGGCGGAACGTCACGCCCTTCGCGACCAGGTCGCGGTAGGTGGCCTCGCAGTCGTCGGTCTGCAGGACCCCGGCACCCATGGACCCCTTGGCGACGAGCGACCGGAGCTGCGCGGCCGACTCCGGGTCCCGGCCCATCGCGCAGTCGGCCAGGATGATCGTGCGCGTCGGGTCGCCCTGCGGTCCCACGGTGAGCCACCGGAAGCCCGCGCCGCCGCCCTCGAACTCCGCGCCCATCGCGAAGTCGTCGCGCAGCTCGAACCCGAGCACGGACGTGTAGAACTCCTTGGCGGAGTCCTGGTCGAGCACGAACACGGTGGTGTGGGACAGCGTGAGCACGACGTCTCCTCTCGGGCGCCGTCTCCCGGCGCGGGGCGACGACCGGCGCGGCCGTCGTTCTCGACGCTACGGCGCGCCGCCGTGACCCCGCTTCTCCGATCGTGCTGTCCCGGGCATGGCGTCTGGCTGCGGCTGTCCCCACGCGAGCGCGAAGCACCCGGGCACGGGCGGTCCGCCCGCGCGGAGGTGCTCGTCCCGGTAGGTGGTCGGCGTGACGCCGACGATCGCGCGGAAACGCGTCGAGAACGTCCCGAGGCTCGCGAAGCCGACGGCATGGCACACCTCCGTCACGGTGAGGTTCGCCGTGCGCAGCAGGGTCTTCGCCCGCTCGACGCGGCGCGTGGCGAGGTAGGCCATGGGGCTCGTGCCGAACGTGGCGGCGAACGCGCGCGCGAAGTGGAACGGCGAGTAGCCCGCGACCGCGGCGACCCCGGCGAGGGTGAGCGGCTCGGTGAAGTGCGCGTCCATGTGGTCGCGCGCCCGCCGCAGGTGGACCGCGACCTCGGGCTCGACGCTCACGCCGTCCACCGCGGCTCGTCGGCCCCCCACGGACGGGCGGGCGCGGGATAGTCGTCGACCCGGGCGTCGCCGAGGCGGTCGAGCGCGGGGCGGGTCGTCGTCGCCACGACCTCGCGGCCGTCCAGGCGCGCCGGGTGCTCGACGACGCAGCGCGGGCCCGGCGTGCGCGGTGCGTCGTGCGCGGGGTCGCGGCCGGGAGTCGCGAGCAGGGTGTGCCCGGTCCGGGCGAGCGCGCCGTCGATCTCGCGGCCCCGGCCGTCGGCCGCGCGATCGGCGAGGGCGTCCACGACGGCGGCCGCGAGGAGGTAGCCCGTCGCGTGGTCGAGCGCCTGGGCGGGCAGGGCTCCGGGGATCGCGTCCTCGGGAGCGGCCCCGTCCCGTGCCCCTTCCACGAGGGCGATCCCGCTCACCGCCTGGACGATCGAGTCGAAGCCGCGCCGCCCGGCCCACGGGCCGTCGTCGCCCCACGCCGTGACGCGCGCGTGCACCGCACCCGGCGGGAGCCGCAGCCCGAACGCCTCGACCGCCCCCGGGCGGTACCCGGTCACCAGCACGTCGGCGCGGTCGAGCAGCTCCTGGGCGCGGGTGAGGCCGTGGTGCGTCGCGAGGTCGAGCAGCGTCGACCGCTTCCCCTGCCCGGTGTCGAGGTGCTGGACCTCGATCTCCGGGAGCCCCGGTGGGTCGACCCGCAGGACGTCCGCGCCGAGCAGGGCGAGCGTGCGCGTCGCGACCGGACCCGCGATGACGCGCGTCAGGTCGAGCACCCGGAGTCCCGCGAGCGGGCGCGGCCCGCGCGCGAGCGGGCGTGGGGGAGCGGCGTCGTCGCGCGCCGAGCGCCGCACGGGAGGGTCCGACGCCGCGGCGCGGCCGGGCGCGGACGCGCGCCACTCGTCCTCCGACCGCACGCGCACGGCGATCGCGCCGACGTCGGCCGCACGGTCCTCGACGTCCTGGGCCGAGCGCGCGGCGAGGGCGACGGCGACGTCGTCGCGGGTCGGGGTGCTGCGGAGGTCGTCGGCGAGGTCGAGGAGCGCGAGCAGCCGCGCGCGGTGGTGCGGGTAGTTCGCGTGCGTGCGGACCCAGCCGTCGGAGGTCCGGAAGAAGCCGGAGAGGGGGGCGAAGCCGTCCACCGGTGCTCCGTCGACGCGCAGCAGCCGGTCGCTCGCGAAGGCCGCGGCGACCCGCTCGGGGTCGGGAGGCGCTCCGGCGTCGAACCCGCCGGCGCGGGCGGCGGCGTCGCGCACGGCGACGACCGACGCTGCGGCGAGGTCCAGGACGGGCAACGTCGCCGCGAGGAGGCCGTGCCGTCTGCGTGCCGTCGCGCTTCCCACGGCACGACGCTACGCCTGAACCGCTGCGTGCGGGTGAGCGTTCACACCTGCGCGTGCGCGCCCATGAATCTCGACGTACCGTGCTGGAGGTGTGTCAACCCGACACGCCGGGCATGTCACGAACTTTTGCAGGGGGCACAACATGATGCGGTACCCGCGACGCCGGTCCGGCGCGGTGGGCATGGTGATGGCGACGGCGCTCGCGACGGGGCTCGGCACGATGCTGGTCGCACCCGGGGCGAGTGCGGCGGCGAGCACGGTCGTCACGCCGCTGGGCGCGCGGACCTACGCGGTGTCGTCCTACTACGGACCACGCTGCATGCCCATCGCCAACGCCTCGACGTGGCACCTCGGCCAGGACCTCAGCGCCGCCTCCGGCACGCGGATCAACGCGATCGCCGACGGAGTGGTGCTCCGGGCCGGGAGCGTCAGCGGCTTCGGCCAGTGGGTCGTGCTCCGCCACACGGTCGGCGGGAAGACCGTCTCGAGCGTCTACGGGCACGTCATCGACGGCGACAAGTACGTCAAGGTCGGGCAGAAGGTCAAGGCGGGGCAGCGCATCGCGGACGTCGGCTCGACGGGGACGTCGACCGCCCCGCACCTGCACCTGGAGGTCTGGAACGGCACCTACGGGTCCGGTGCGTCGCACACCGACCCGCTCGCCTACCTGAAGGGCAAGGGCGTCGACCTCGGTCGCAGCGCGACCCGCGTCGCGGCCCGGCCGTCCGCGAAGTCGTGCACGTACTACGCGAACACGGCCGTCAACCTCCGCAAGGGCGCGGGCACGAACACCGCGGTGCTCACGCTCGTCCCCCGAGGCGCGGCGGTCGTGGGCAAGCCCGGCGACGGCAGCGGGACGTGGCGCAAGGTGACGTACGGTCGGCTCACGGGGTGGGTCTCGGCGGCGTACGTCGGCCCGACCAAGCCCCCGCCCGTCAGCACGGCTCCCGTCTCCCGGCCCGTCTCCACGCGGTACGTCACCGCCGCCTCGCTCAACCTCCGGGCGTCGGCGACGACGTCCTCGGCCGTGCTCGCCCGGCTCCCGAAGGGGACGAAGCTCTCCGTCACGTCCACCTCGGGAGGCTGGCTCAAGGTCACCGCGAACGGTCGGGCGGGGTGGGTCTCCGCCCAGTACACGTCGACGCGCGCGCCGTCCGCCCCGGCGAAGCCGGCCCCGGCCCCCGCGCCCGCGAAGGCCAAGACGTCGTACGTCACGGCGTCGGTGCTCAACCTCAGGGCGACGCCGTCGACGTCGGCCAAGGTGGTGGCCAAGCTGTCCCGCGGCACCGCGGTCACGCATGCGGGCACCGCGTCGAAGGGCTGGCTCAAGGTGACCGTGGGCAGCCGCACGGGCTACGTCTCGACGACCTACCTCTCGGCCACGAAGCCGCGCTGAGGCACCCGGACCACGACCCGCGTCAGGGGCCGAGCGTCACCGTGCCGGGGAACCGCGCGGCCGAGCGGTCGGTCGCGGACCCGTCGCCCGCGGCGTTGATCTCCGAGATCATCATGACGAGCTCGAGGTCGGAGTCCGCGGCGCGGGCGAGGCTGGTCGCGAGCTGGTACGGGTCCGTGAGCGGCTGCATGTCGTAGTCCGTGACGATCATTCGCGTCTGCATGCCCAGGCTGTCGTTCTCGACCGCCGTGCGCACGCTGTCCGCGAGGCGGTTCATCTGCGACTCCGTGAGCGTCATCGTCACCTGCTGGCCGGACGACACCTCGCCCGACGGCGAGAAGCCGGAGAACTCCCGCGTGTTGAAGTACTGGGACGACATGTCGTCCGCGGTGACGTCGAACGAGTACGTGCGGGCCGAGAGGTCCTCGTTCCCCGAGGCGTCGAAGGCCTGAGACATGCGGAAGTCGCCGCGGTCGCCGTACGTCGCGGTGAGGAGCTGCTCCGTGCTGCCGTCGGGGTTGGTCGTCGCGACGAGCGAGCCCGTGTTCTTGCCGATCTCCCACTCGGCCCCACCGACGGGCGTGTCGAAGCCGACGGTCGACGTCGAGTCGAACTCGACGCGCTCGATCTTCGTGGTGCCCGAGATGCCGGTCGACGGGTCGGCGGGGATCTCGCCCGTGACGAGGTAGGTGTCGTACGCGGCCTGGCCCTCCGGCGTCGACAGGTCGAACTCGGCGCTGCGCAGGGACGCGCCGTCGAGCGACGTCGTGTTCCCGAGCATGACCTTCACGGCGTCGAAGTCGAGGCCGAGCCCCGCGTGGTTCGCGAGGGCCTCGGTCGGGCCCGCGGTCACGCGCACCGTGTCGTCGCCCGTGCGCTCGATGAGGCTCGTCACGCCGCTCGCGTCCTTGACGGACGACTCGACGGCGATGTGGCGGAACGCCGCGTTGAGCTCGGTCTCGGAGTAGCTGCCGCCGTCCATCGTGACGGACGATCCCACCGGCATGCTCCGCGGGTCGAACGGGTTGATGCTGCCCGGATCGGTGACTCCCGCGCCGTCGGGCACCTTGACCGTGTACTCGGACGTGACGCCGGTCGTGTACCCGCCGCTGACGCCCGTGCCGCCCTTGTCGACGCCGCCCTCGACGCCGATCGAGACGTCGGACTTGGACGTGTACGTGGTGAAGCCGTCCTCCGACTTCTCGCCGACGGTGTACTCCGCACCGCCGTTGACCCCGAACGAGATCTTCGACCCGTTCGTCGTCTTCATCCAGTCGGAGAGCGAGCCGCTGCCGGAGTACGTGGTCTCGCCGCTCTCCGGGTCGTGGGTCACGCCGAACCCGACCTTCGCGTCGGTGCCCTCGGTCGCCGGGTTGCCCGGGCTCCCGTTGTCGGAGCCGGACTCGTGGTCGCCCTTCACCGTGACCTTCGGGCCGCCCGGGCTCTCGTCGCCCGAGCCCGACCCGCCGCCCCCGCCGGGCCCGCCACCGGAGCCTGGCCCGCCGCCGGGTCCGCCGCTGCCGCCCCCGCCCGTGCCGCCCGTCCCGTCGGAGCTGGCGCTCTCCTGCTGGTCGGCGTTCTTGCGGACCTTGTCCGCCGCGTCGCGGAGGGTCGCGGTGGCGGCGGCCAGCGCGGGGCCGAGCTCGGCCGACCAGCGGCCGCGCAGCTCGTCGCCGTCCGGGCCGGCCCAGCGGGCGCCGCTCACGGTCGAGTCCAGCGTGCTGCGCGTCGTGGTGAGCGCCTCGGACGCCGTCGTGAGGCTCTGCGCGAGCGCGCGCAGCTCGCCGATGTCGGCACCGTAGAACCCCATGGTCGTCCCTCTGTCGCAGCGGATCGTGCATCCGGAGCGTACGCGGGCGGCCGTCGCCACGTCTCGCCCGGCTCATGGGGCGAGGTCCCCATGGGGCGGCTGGCGCGGCACGGGGGCACGGCGCGGGGTCAGGCGGAGAGGACCCCCGCGAGCCGGTCGAGGACGATCTGGCCCGCCGGCGGGACGCGGTGCGCGTCGGCCGGCGTGAGCCAGGCGAGCTCGGCGATCTCGGCGTTCGGCGCCGGCTCGGGGGAGCCGGGGACCGGCTCGGCGTACATGCAGTGCATGCGCACGACCCGACCGCCGAGGCCATGACCGGGGGCCTCGGCGACGAAGGCGGGGCGGACCGACGTCGGGTCGAGGCGGACGCCCAGCTCCTCGTGGATCTCGCGCACCAGGGCCTCGGCGTCCGACTCGCCGGGCTCGACCTTGCCGCCCGGCATGAAGAAGCGGTCCTTGCCGGTCGTGCGGACGGCGAGCAGGCGCCCGTCGCGGACGTTCACCCAGCCGACGGTGCGCAGCGGGGGCAGGGCGGCGGGCTCGAGGGTGGGCGGGTCGGTGCGGGGAAGGTCGTGCGACGTCACGGCTCCACTGTGCCATCTCCACCGGACTGTCCCCGCCCCGCCGTCCGGCGTCGACAGCTCACGACGCCGGGACCCCCGACGGCGCGTGGCGCACCCAGCGAGCCACGCGCCGTCGGGCCTGCCCCTCGCGCGGCCCCAGTTCCGGCGAAGGACGATCGTGCCGGGCGGGGCCCGGCACAGACGATCGTCACACCGACCAGCGAACCGCGCTCGCTGCGGACCCGCCCCCGCCCGCCCCGGTCGGACGCCGAGCACGACATTGCTGCCGTTATCGGGACGATAACGGCAGCAATCTCGTGGTCGAGGGCGAGCAGGGTCGTGCTCGACGGCGTCGTGTCACCAGGACGCGTTGCGCGCCAGCTCGAGCGCGACCTCCTGCCACCACTGTCCGGCGGGCGGCCCGCCGTTGCACGACCCGTCGCTCTCGCCGGGCAGCTTGACCCACAGCAGGGCATCGAGGTGCGTGCCGTCGTCGACCGCGCGCGGCTGGTCGCCGAGCGCGCGACCCCGGGGGTTGCACCACTCGCCGTTGCTCCCGTTGCCGTTGCGCGACGTGTCGACGACGAACGACACGTCCCCGCCGAGCAGCGCGGCGACCTGCTCGCCGTACGCGCGCGACTCGGCCGTCGTGCGGTAGTTCGACGTGTTGAGCGCGAACCCGACGGCGTGGTCGAGGCCCACCTGCTGGAGGCGGGCCGCGGCGGTCGCCGGGCTCAGCCACGCCGAGTGGCCCGCGTCGACGTAGACGCGCGCGCCGGCGTCGGTCAGGATGTGCGCCGCATCGCGGAGCATGCCCACGCGGTCGCCCTGGCCGGAGCAGTCGCCGAGCTGGGCGAGGGCGTCGGGCTCGAGGACCACCCACGGCTCGCCGACGATGCCCGACGCGACCGTCTGGACCCAGCTCCGGTACGCGGCCTCGGCGGTGCCACCGCCCGAGTGCGAGCCGCAGTCGCGGCCGGGGATCGCGTAGATCGTCAGGAGCGGCGTCGCTCCCTCGGCCGCGGCCGCGCTCGTGAACGCGGCGACCTTGGCGCGCGACACCTGTGCGTCCGCGTCGGTGACCCACGACGACTGCGGCGTGAGCGCGATCTTCGCGAGCAGGTCCCGGTCCGTGCCCGACGCCGACTGCCAGGCCTCCCACGCCTGGTTCGTCTCGTCGACGTGGAACGTCACGTCGCCCGGCGTCTCGGGCGGGTCGGTGGGGTCCGGCGGGTCGGTGGGGTCCGGCGGGGCGTCGCCGCCGCACGCGACGCCGTCGAGCGTGAAGCTCGTGGGCACGGCCGGAGCGGACGCGGCCGTGCCCACGAGGCCGAAGGAGGCGCTGCCGCCCGTGGCGAGCGACGCGTTCCAGCCGACGTCGCCCACGGTGACACGGCCGCCGTCGCGCACGAGCGTGCCGTTCCAGAGCTGGCTGATGCCCTCGCCGGGCGCCAGATCCCAGGCGATCTCCCAGCCCGAGCGCGCGGCGCCGAGGTTCGTGACGGTGACGTCGGCCTGGAAGCCGCCGGACCACGAGCTCGTGATGCGGTAGACGACCGTGCAGGCCGCGGAGGCCGCGGAGGGCGCGGCCGCGCCGGACGTCGCGATCGCCGCGCCGGCGGTCGCCGTGGCGCCCAGCGTCGCGAGGGTCGCGACGGCGGCGACGAACGTCGCCGCACGGGCTCGTCGGGTGGAGGAGGTCGCTCTCATGCTCGGGGCTCCGTCGCCTCGGGGTCAGGACACCGCCACGGTAGGGACGGCCGGGGAGCACCGGGCAGGGTGCGAAACGTTTCGCGCTGCGGCGTGTCGCCCTCCATAGGTTCGTCACGAGGGTATGTTCGTGGCCATGTCATCCAAACCGCTCCAGGAACCCGCGTTCCTCGTCCTGTCCGCGCTCGCGGCCGGTCCGCTGCACGGCTACGGCATCGCGCAGGACGTCGAGTCCAGCTCCGACGGGCGCGTGACGCTGCGTGCCGGGACGCTCTACGGAGCGATCGACCGGCTCGTCGCCGCCGGGCTCGTCGAGGTGGACCACGAGGAGGTCGTCGACTCGCGCCTGCGCCGCTATTACCGGCTCACCACCGAGGGCGGGTCGCGCCTCGCCGCCGAGGCCGAGCGCGCCGAGGCGCAGGCGCGCCGCGCGCTCGAGCGCCTCGGCGCCCGACGCCGTGCGTCCGCGGCGGCGCGAGGCGGCGCCCCCGCGCGCGACGTCGCCCGGGGCCTCGCCGACGGCGGGGCGGTGCCGGCATGAGCGGGGACCGGGGGGAAGGTCTCCGCGCGGCGGGTGACGGGACGGCGGCCGCACAGGTCGCGGGGAAGCCGACGGCGGAGCCCGGCGCGACGGTGCTCGTCGCACCCGTCCTCGTCCGGGACTACCGCCGCCTCCTGCGGCTCTTCCCGTACACCTACCGGCGGGCGCACGAGGCCGAGATGCTCGGTCATCTGCTCGACGGCGCGCAGCCCGGACAGGCGCGCCCGACCCGCGCCGAGCGGTGGGACCTCCTGCGCGCCGCCGCGCGCGAGTGGACCCTCGCGCCCCTGGGCCCGACCGAGCGGCAGCGTGCCGCCGCGGCCGTCGTCGTGCTCGTCGCGCTGACGGCGGTGCTCGCGGCCCCCGCGTCGCAGGACCTCCTGCGCGTCGGTCTCGCGCTGGGAGACGAGTCGGCGCGGGAGGTGGTGGGAACCGCCGCATCGCCCGCGTGGCTGGTCGTCGCGACGGCGCTCGTCGCGGTGCCCCTCGCCCCGGCCTGGCTCCTCTGGGCCGGCTCGGTCGTGGCCCTGGCCACGCGCCTGCGGCGGACCGGGCTCGTGCTCGCCGCGCTCGCCGCCGCGGCGGGCGTCGTCGCGGTCGGCTCGCTCGTCGCGGCGGAGCGAGCGTTCGTCGCGTTCCAGGAGACCGGGTGGGTCGTCGCCCTCGTGGCCTCCCTGGGGGCGGTCGCCGCCCGCGTGCGGCAGACGGGGCCCGTCCTGGGGGCGCGCGCGGGTGTGGCCACGCTGTGGCTGACGGCGGTGTCGCTCGCGGTCTCCGTGCAGCGGAGCGCGACGGCCGTCACCGAGGAAGGCGTCTGGGCCACGCCTCCGGGATACCCCTTCACGCTGGCGGCGGACATCGCGATCCTCGTGGGGGTGGCGGTCCTGCTGGTGGCCGTCCGGCCCGTGCGGCAGGCCGCTCCCGTGCTGGCCGGGGTGCTCACCGCTCTGATCCTCAGCGGCTCGGACGTCTTCTGGTCCGGCGCGCTCGACACCACGGCCGTGAACCTGGGCAACGTGCTCGGCGTGGTCGCGCTGTCGGCCGTCGTCACGCTCGTGGCCCGGTGGGTGGTCAACCGCCTCGACGAGCTCGCTGAGTCCCGGGCCGCGCACCGCGCGCTCCTGGCCGCGTCGGGCCTCGGCACGGCGGTCGCCGCATGACCGCGGCAGACGCTCCGACCTCGGTCGCGGAGCCGCCGGTCCCTCCGGTGCTCGTCCGGGACTACCGCCGCCTCTTGCGGCTCTTCCCTTACACGTACCGGCGGGAGCACGAGGCCGAGATGCTCGGTCACCTGCTCGACGGCGCGCGGCCGGGACAGTCGCGCCCGACCCGTGCCGAGCGGTGGGACCTCCTGCGCGCCGCCGCCCGGGAGTGGCTGCTCGCGCCGTTGGGCTCGACGCCGCGGCAGCGGCGCGCAACGACCGGCCTCCTGTTCGTGCTGCTCCCGGCCGTGCTCGTGGTCATGGCGGCGCGCGTCCTCGCGTTCGCCGCCGCGATGTTCCGGGTGGTGCGAGGCCCGGACAGCCTCGCGCCGCTCGTGGCGACCGTCCCGACGGCGCTGACGTGGGCACTGTGGCTCGCGGCGGTGGCCCTCACGCTGGCCGGTGCGCGGCGCGTCGGCCTCGCGACGGCGGTGCTCGCTGCCGTCGTCGGGGTGGTCGCGATCGTCCTGGCCCTCGCGTCGGGCAGCGCCTACGCCGCGTACCTCGACGCGCCGTGGGTCGTCGGGCTCGTCGCGTACGCGGGAGTCCTCGCCGCGCGACGGACGTGCCGGGTCGGTGCCGAGCCGGTGGCCCTCCGGGCGGCGACGGTCGGGGCCATGGCGCTGGTCCTCGGCGCCTTCGTCGCCGCCACCTACTCCGACGCGGCGCACCTCGGGACGCCGTGGTGGTCGGGCGGCGCTCTGGTCTCGTGGACGCTCCAGGCGCTCGCTGCGCCGGTGGTCGTGCTCCTCGGCGCCGCCCTGCTGGGGCGCCGGACTCGGCAGGCGGTCCCGGTGCTCGGCGGGCTCGCGCTCGCGATGGTGCTGAGCCGCTCGACCTTCTTCTGGTCCGGCACCGTGAGCATCCGGACGGCGGACCTCGGCAATGTCCTCGCCCTGCTCGGGCTCGCGACCGCCGCGCCGCTCGTGCTGCGCTGGGCCGTCAACCGTCTCGACGAGCTCTCCGAGGCGCGGGCCTCGCACCGTGCGCTGCTCGCCGCCGGGGGAGGGGCGCCGGAACCAGCCACGCCGCGCCCGGGCGAGCCGACCGCCGTCTGACAGCCGCGCCGCCGAGCACGACGCTGCGCGCTCACGAGAACGACATGAGGGCCGTTATCCATCGGATAACGGCCCTCATGTCGTGTTCGGCGCAGTGGGCGTCAGTCTAGGTAGGCCGTCACCAGGCGGGACGCGAGGCCCGTGTACGTTGCCGGGGTGAGGTTCGCGAGGCGCTGCGCGACGTCGTCGGGCAGGCCGAGGCCGGCGACGAACTCGCGCAGGCGCGCGGCGTCGACGCGCTGGCCGCGCGTGAGGTCCTTGAGGCGCTCGTACGGGTTCTCCATGCCGGGGACGCCCGCGACCGACGCCGCGCGCATCGCCGACTGGATGGGTTCGCCGAGCACCTCCCAGTTCTCGTCGAGGTCCGCCGCCATGAGGTCGGCGTTCGCGGCGAGTGCCTTGAGGCCGCGGCGCACGTTGTCGATCGCGAGGAGCGAGTGGCCGAACGCGGGGCCGACGTTGCGCTGCGTCGTCGAGTCCGTGAGGTCGCGCTGGAGGCGCGACGTGACGAGCGTCGCCCCGAGCGTGTCGAGCAGCGCGGAGGAGATCTCGAGGTTCGCCTCGGCGTTCTCGAACCGGATCGGGTTGACCTTGTGCGGCATGGTCGACGACCCGGTCGCGCCCGGCACGGGGATCTGCGTGAAGAACCCGAGCGAGATGTACGTCCACACGTCGGTCGCGAGGTTGTGGAGGATGCGGTTGAACCGCGCGACGTCGGCGTACAGCTCGGCCTGCCAGTCGTGGGACTCGATCTGCGTCGTCAGCGGGTTCCACGTGAGCCCGAGGCCCTCGACGAAGTGCTTCGACACCGACGGCCAGTCCACGCCCGGGACGGCGACGGTGTGCGCGCCGTAGGTGCCCGTCGCGCCGTTGAGCTTGCCCAGGTACTCGGCCGCACCGACCCGGCGGAGCTGGCG
Organism: Cellulosimicrobium funkei; assembly: GCF_001019615.1. GTDB lineage: Bacteria > Actinomycetota > Actinomycetes > Actinomycetales > Cellulomonadaceae > Cellulosimicrobium > Cellulosimicrobium cellulans_E. The sequence goes on from NZ_JNBQ01000003.1 coordinate 209,601, forward strand.
GCGCAGGCGGTGCGCGAGGACGGCGAGCTCCTTGCCGAGCGTCGTCGGCGTCGCGGGCTGGCCGTGCGTGCGCGAGAGCATCGGCACGTCGGCGAGGTCGCGCGCCATGTCCGCGAGCTGGTCGGCGAGCGCCGTCGCGGCGGGCAGCCACACCTGCTCGACCGCGCCGCGCACCATGAGCGCGTACGACAGGTTGTTGACGTCCTCGCTCGTGCACGCGAAGTGCACGAGCTCGCCGACGCCGGGGAGCACGGTGTCCGAGCCCAGGGCGTCGGGCGCCGCGGCGAGCCGGCGCTTGACGAAGTACTCGACGGCCTTGACGTCGTGCACCGTCTCGCGCTCGATGGCGGCGAGCTCGGCGATCTCCTCGCCGCCGAACGTCGCGGGGATGCGGCGCAGGTACGCGACCTCCGCGTCGGAGAGCTGAGGAGCGCCGGGGACGACCGGGTGGACCGCGTTCTCGTCGACCGCCTGGACGCCGTTGCACAGCGTGATCAGCCACTCGACCTCGACGTGGACGCGCTCGCGGTTGAGCGCGGCCTCGCTGAGGTGGTCGACGAGCGGGGCGACCGCGGCACGGTAGCGGCCGTCGAGCGGTCCGAGCGCGATCGGCGGGGTCACCTCGGCGAGCGACACGCGGGCAGGGGCGTCTGCGGCAGGGTTCTCGGGCACGCCCCTGATTCTCCCACGCGTGCCCGACGGCGGCCCGCGCCTCCCACAGTTCGAGCACGCGGCCCGGGTGGGCGGGCGGTCCGTGGCACGGCAGGGTTCGTGGCCGTCCCCAGGGACGCTCCGCCGGGGGGCCGTCCACAGGGCACCGTCGACCGTGACGGGTGGTGCGCGGCTCTGCGTACGGTCCTCGCCATGTCCTCCTCGTCGCCTCCGCCGCCCTCGCCGTGCGTCGCCGCGCCGTTCGGCGTCACCCTCGCCCGGACCCGGGTCCTCACCGCCCAGGACGACGTCGCGCGAGCGGGTGCCGCGCTCGTCGCGCCCGACCTGCCGTGGGCGGGTCACGCCCGCGCGTCGTACGACGACGCGGCCGCCGAGCGCCGGAGCGGTCTGCTCCGCGTCGGCATGCTGCTCGACTCGTGCCTCCTGCGCCTGGACGCGCTCACCGTCCTTGCCGAGGCCGACGTGGCACGGATCCGGGCCGAGCTCGCCGCGGCGGGCGTGCCGTGAGCGATCCCCGCCCGGCGCCCGTGGTCGTGGTGCGCGGCGGCACGGAAGCGACCACGGTCGAGACGGCGGCGGTCGTCGCGCAGGCGGTGGCCCTGGGCGCCCGGGCGGACCTGGTCGCTAGCACCGTGGCCGCGCTCCGGGACGCGCGGGACTCCGTGGAGGTGGCGACCGCGAGCCCCACGTCGTTCGGGGGCCGCTTCGTGGCGCCGGCCCCGCTCCAGGCCACGTCGGGCTGGAGCGTTCACGCCACGCCGTACTGGTCGGCCGAGGTGCGTGCGGCACGTGCGGCCGCGCTCGAGGCCTTCGACCTCGCGATCGGTGTCGCGGAGCAGCAGGAGGGAGGGCTGAGGTTCCTCGCAGCGCGACTGCACCAGGCCGTCCGCGTGTACGACGACGCGGACGCCGACGCCGCCGCGTTGTGGCAGGACGCCGCTCTCCTGGTCGCTGGAGGTCTGAGCCCGGTCGGGGCGGCGGTCGCCGGGGTCGCTTCCGTCCTGGCCGTGGGGACTGTCGGGGCCTGGGTCTCGCTGAAGCAGGGCCGCCCTTCCCTGTACCCGTTCATCACCTCGGGGCAGTACCTGCACCCCGCCACGATCCGCGCATTGAGCCGTGCGATCGGCGTGTTCGACGTGGATCGCCCGTGGTACCAGATGCCCACGGTGGGCAACGGTGCGTCGGTGCTGCGCGGGCTGCTGCAGCCCCTGCGCGACCGGTTCCTGCGCGACCCCGAGGTCCGCCTCGTCGACCCGTCCTACGACCTGCCGACCCCCACGGACGTGCGGTCCGCGCTCGGTGCCGTGGAGGCGCTCACGACCGACTCGACGCTCAGCATCCAGAAGATCGTCAAGGACGACGGCACGCCCACGTGGGTCGTCGCGATCCCCGGAACGCAGCCCTTCAACCTGAGGTCGGTCTTCAACATGACGTCCAACTACCAGCTCATGGACGACGACCCGGCGGTGCGGGCGCAGGCAGACAGCGCGCGTGCCGTGCTGGAAGCGATGCGGCAGGCCGGGATCGCGCCGGACGACGACGTCGTGCTGGTGGGGCACAGCCAGGGCGGCATCATCGCGTCGACGGTCGCCGCGGCGACGGTCGGCACGTACGCCGTGCGGCACGTCGTGACGGCCGGGTCGCCCATCGGCGGCCACGACCTCCCTCCCGGCGTCAAGGGCACGCACCTCGAGACCCAGGGGGAGGGGATCTCCGACACCGACGGCGCGGAGAACCGTGCGACGGCGGACCAGGTCACGGTCACGGGGGCCTTCGTGGCACCGGGCGGCGGGCCGACGGCCGAGTGGCCGCACAGCGTGCCCTTCCACCAGGAGGTGCTGGACGCCGCCGTCGAGGTGGGCGACCGGGGGCTCGAGGAGCACCTGACCGACGTCGAGCGGCTGCTCGACGGGGTGGCCGACGAGCCCCTCGTCTACGAGGCGCGGCTGGTGCCCGACCCCGACACCACGTTCTGCGTCGGGGACGTGGCGGTCCCGCGGTCGCCCACGCCTCCGTGGGCGCCAGGCACGCCGTTCCCCGGCGCGCCCGTGGTGCCGTTCCCGGGGACGCCGGGCACGACGTCGCGTGGGGTCCCGGGCCTGCCGTGGCTAGGAGGTCCGACTGAGGGCGACGTGACCGCGCCCGGCGTGGAGGGCGGGGGCGAGGACGGTGCGCGATCGCTGTAGCCGCCCGGCTCGCGCGACAGAGGGCGGGCTCACACCGCCCGGCTGTTCGCGTAGAACGTCCAGCACCGGCTCGGATACTCCGTGAACGCGCGGTGGCCGCCGATCCCGTGTGCCGCGTCGAACGAACGGAGAGCCTCCTCGTCCTGTCCCGCGTCCAGCGCGGCCATCCCCAGGATGACGTGCGGCGAGGTGTCTCGTGGGTTGGTGCTGAGCCGAGGCAGGCGTCGCGCGTACTCCAAGGCCGCGTCCGCAGCCCCCTGGCGGAGATGCGACTCCGCGAGGGTGGCGCAGAGAACCGCGGCGATCGGGAAGTCGTACTCACGCTCGAACCACGGGGTGTCGGTGTCAGGCAGCTCGGCCCAGCAGGCGTGCCAGATCACCACTGCGGAGGACTCGTCGTCCGCTGCGATCTCGGTGGCCCGTTCCCACTCGTCGAGCAGCCGCTTCCCGAGGACGTCGGGGAGGTAGCGTCGAGGCGTCTCGGTCACCGTCTCACCTTGCCATCCCGCGGACGACCGCTCCGATCGCCGTGGGCGTCCGGTCCCCGCCGCGGTGGACGGGGACGGTCAGCGGTCCTGGGCCTTGGGCACCACGGCCGAGACGGCGAAGTTGATGAGCCCGATGATCAGCGCCGCGAGCAGGGCCCACCAGAACCCGCCGACGATGCGGATGCCCCAGTCCGTCTGCTCCGTGATCCACGCGGTGAGCATGAGCATGAGCGCGTTGACGACCAGGGAGAACAGCCCCAGCGTGAGGATGTAGAGCGGGATGGACAGGATCTGCACGATCGGCTTGATGACGGCGTTCACCAGCGAGTAGAGCAGCGCCACCACGAGGATGATGACGACCTTCCCGCCGGCGGTGTCGGAGCCGACGATCTGGAAGTGCTCGTCGATGAACAGGCTCGTGAGCCAGATCGCGAGGCCGGTGACGAGGACGCGGACGACGAAGCTCATACCGGGCATCCTGCCACCCGGGAGCCGCGCGGGCACGGCGCCGGGCCGTGCGCCGCCGGGACCGCGACGGGCAGGTGGCATGATCGAGGACCGTGGCCCACGAACCCCGCGTCCCCCTGCGTCCTGCCGTCGCCGCGCTGCCGGCCTACGTCCCGGGTGCCCGCGTCGCCCCGGGCGCGGCGGCGTTCAAGCTCTCCTCCAACGAGAACCCGTACCCGCCGCTGCCGGCGGTCGTCGCGGCGATCGCCGACGCCGCGGCGGACGTCAACCGCTACCCGGACATGTACGCGACCGAGCTCACCGAGGCGCTCGCAGCCGACACGGGCGTCGGTGCCGACCAGGTCGTGGTGGGCAACGGCTCGGTCGCGGTGCTCGCGCACGTGCTGCAGACGGTCGTCGAGCCGGGGGACGAGGTCGTGTACCCGTGGCGGTCGTTCGAGGCGTACCCGATCGCGGTCGCCGTCGCGGGCGGGACGTCGGTCCAGGTGCCGCTGCGGACCGGGGCCGACGTCGGCCGGCTCGACCTGCCCGCCATGGCTGCGGCGATCACGGACCGCACGCGCGTCGTGATGGTCTGCACGCCCAACAACCCGACCGGTCCGGTCGTGCACCGCGCGGAGCTCGAGACGTTCCTCGCGGCCGTGCCGTCGGACGTGCTGGTCGTGCTCGACGAGGCGTACCTCGAGTTCGTGCGCGACCCCGAGGCCCCCGACGGCCTCGCCGTGTACGCGCAGCACCCGAACGTCGTGCTGCTCCGCACGTTCTCCAAGGCGTACGGCCTGGCCGGCCTGCGCGTGGGTTACGCCGTCGCGCGCCCGCGGCTCGCGGCGGGGATCCGCGCGGTGTCGACGCCGTTCGGCGTCTCCCACGTGGCGCAGCGCGCGGCCATCGCGTCGCTCGCCGCGCGCGACGAGCTGCTCCAGCGGGTCGAGCACCTCGTCGCCGACCGCGCGCGCCTCGTCGAGGGCTTGCGCGACCAGGGCTGGGTGCTGCCGGAGTCGCAGGCGAACTTCGTGTGGTTCGACCTGGGCGAGCGGACCATGCAGCGCACCGAGGAGGCCCGCGCGGCCGGGGCGATCGTGCGCCCGTTCGCGGGCGAGGGCCTGCGCGTGAGCGTCGGCGAGCCGGAGGCGACGGACCTCTTCCTCCGCGTGAGCGCCACCTGGCTCTGAGCCCGTCCGTCCGGGGCAGGCACCCGAGCGGTCCCTGTTGCCGGACGCCGTCGGCGCGAGAACACTCGCGTCCATGGACAACGTGGAGTACGACCAGTTCGTGGACCAGTACGGCTGGGCCTTCGGCACCGCCGCGCTGGTCGTCTACGTCGCGGTGGCGGTGATCTTCTTCATCGCCTACGTCCGGATCATCCAGAAGGCCGGCTACTCGGGATGGTGGATCCTCGTCGGGCTCGTGCCGATCCTCAACGTCGTGATGTTCCTCGTGTTCGCGTTCTCGCGCTGGCCCGTGCTGCGCGAGCGCGACGCGCTGCGCGCGGGCGGCGTGTACCCGCGATAGGGCGGACCCCCGTAGGGGTGGGGGTCGTCCGGTGGGGATTGGAGGTTCCCTACAGCCCGCCGCGACGGATGTTGGGCGACACGTCGGCAGCCGAACCTACGGTGTCGTAGCCTACGCTTGCGTAGGCTACGGAGACGTAGGTTCCGACGGCGCCCCTGACCGGGCGCCTCCCGCCCCCCGAGCGGGCCGGCCGCACGGCCGGGCCGCACCGAAGGAGAGTCGCGTGACCGAGAACGACGCGAGAGCTGCCGCGCGGGACGGCGCGAGCACGCCCCCCGACCTCCCCGACGTCGCCGGCGGTCCCGACGACGCCCCCCTGCTCCAGCTCGTGACCCCGGCCGGTGCCCGCGTCACGACGCGCGAGACCGACGGCTACCGGGAGCGGGTCGCCCACCTGGACGCCGACGCCCTGCGCGGGCTCTACCGCGACATGGTGCTCACGCGCCGCTTCGACGACGAGGCGACGTCGCTCCAGCGCCAGGGCGAGCTCGGCCTGTTCGCGCAGGCGAAGGGCCAGGAGGCCGCGCAGATCGGCTCCGGCCGCGCGCTCGCGCCGCAGGACTACGTCTTCCCCTCCTACCGCGAGCACGGGGTCTCGCACGTGCGCGGCATCGACCCGACGGCGCGCCTGCGCCTCTTCCGCGGCGTGGACCACGGCGGCTGGGACCCGACGGCGCACAACGTGCACCTGTACACCCTCGTCATCGGGTCGCACGCGCTGCACGCGACCGGGTACGCGATGGGCGTCCAGCGCGACGGCCTCGTGGGCTCGGGCGACCCGGAGCGCGACGCGGCCGTCGTCACGTACTTCGGCGACGGCGCGACGTCGCAGGGCGACGTCAACGAGGCGCTCGTGTTCGCGGCCGTGAACAACGCGCCCGTCGTGTTCTTCTGCCAGAACAACCAGTGGGCGATCTCCGAGCCCACCACCAAGCAGACGCGCGTGCCGCTCTACCGCCGCGGCGGCGGGTTCGGCGTCCCGAGCGTGCGGGTCGACGGCAACGACGTGCTCGCGTGCTACGCCGTGACCGCGGAGGCGCTCGAGCGCGCGCGGTCCGGCGGCGGCCCGACGTTCGTGGAGGCGTTCACGTACCGCATGGGCGCGCACACGACGTCGGACGACCCGACCAAGTACCGCTCGCGGGCCCAGGAGGAGTACTGGCGCCGCCGCGACCCGATCGACCGGCTCGAGAACCTGCTCCGCGCCGAGGACGCGTGGGACGACGCGTTCGCCGCCGACCTCGCGGCCGAGGCCGACGCGCTCGGCGAGCGGCTGCGCGACGAGGTCCGCGCGCTCGCCGCGCCCGACCCGTCCAGCATGTTCGACCACGTCTACGCGACCCCGAACGCCGTGGTCGAGCGCGAGAAGGCGTGGTTCGCCGACTACCAGCAGTCCTTCGAGGAGCCGGCCGCGGAGGTGGCCCGATGAGCGAGAACAAGACCCTGACCCTCGCCCGCGCGATCAACGAGGGCCTGCGCCGGTCGCTCGAGACCGACCCGAAGGTCCTGCTCATGGGGGAGGACATCGGCGCGCTCGGCGGCGTGTTCCGCGTGACCGACGGGCTGCAGAAGGACTTCGGCGAGGACCGGGTGGTCGACACGCCGCTCGCGGAGTCAGGCATCCTCGGCACGGCGATCGGGCTCGCGCTGCGCGGCTACCGCCCGGTCTGCGAGATCCAGTTCGACGGCTTCATCTTCCCCGCGTACGACCAGATCACGACGCAGCTCGCGAAGATGGGCTACCGGTCGGGCGGAAAGCTCCAGGTGCCCGTCGTGATCCGCGTGCCGTACGGGGGCGGGATCGGCGCCGTCGAGCACCACAGCGAGAGCCCCGAGGCGCTGTTCGCCCACACCGCGGGCCTGCGCGTCGTGTCGCCGTCCACGCCGCAGGACGCGTACACGATGATCCAGGAGGCCATCGCCTCGCCCGACCCGGTGCTGTTCTTCGAGCCCAAGGGCCGCTACTGGGAGAAGGGTCCCGTCGAGACCGCCGGGCGTGGCGAGGGCGCGACCGTGCTCGACCGCGCGCGCGTCGTCCGCCCCGGCACCGACCTCACGCTCGTCGCCTACGGGCCGACCGTGGCGACCGCGCTCCGCGCCGCCGCCGCGGCCGAGCAGGAGGGGCGCAGCGTCGAGGTCGTCGACCTGCGCAGCATCTCCCCGCTCGACACCGCGACCGTCGTGGAGTCCGTGCGCCGGACCGGGCGCTGCGTCGTCGTGCACGAGGCCCCGACCTACCTGGGCTCGGGCGCCGAGGTCGCGGCCCGCGTGACCGAGGAGTGCTTCTACTCGCTCGAGGCGCCCGTGCTGCGCGTCGGCGGCTTCCACACCCCGTACCCCGTCGCCAAGATCGAGCACGACTACCTGCCGAGCCTCGACCGCGTGCTCGACGCCGTCGACCGCGCGTTCGCGTTCTGACGCGTCCGTAGCGACCTCGAGCGACCTCGACAGCGCCGACCGGGACCACCAGGAGGACCACGCAGTGCCCACCTTCGAGAAGTTCAACCTCCCCGACGCGGGCGAGGGCCTCACCGAGGCTGAGATCGTGCACTGGCACGTCGCCGTCGGCGACGCGGTGACGGTCAACCAGACGATCGTCGAGATCGAGACGGCCAAGTCGCTCGTCGAGCTCCCGTCGCCGTACACGGGCGTCGTCACGGAGATCCTCGCGCCGGAGGGGACGACGGTCGAGGTCGGTGTGCCGATCATCGTCGTGGACACCGACCCGTCCGGTGCCGCGCCGGCGCCGAGCGCGCCGGCCGGCGTCGTGCCCGACGGCGCCGACGCTGTCCCGTCGCCCGCCTCGCCCGCGGGCGCCGGGTCGGAGGGCGCGACGCCGTCCGCCGCGGCCGGTGGCTCCGGCTCGGTCCTCGTGGGGTACGGCACGGTGGAGCCGGGCACGGCCCGTCGCCGCCGCCGCGTTCCGGACACGGCCCCGGCCGCCGCGCCGGCGGCAGCCGTCCCGGCGCCTGTCCCGGCGGCAGCCGCCCCCGTGCCCGCGGCGAGCAAGCCGACCCCCGCGCCCGCCGCCGTCGCTCACGTGCACCTGCCGGTGCTGGCGAAGCCGCCGGTGCGCAAGCTCGCCAAGGACCTCGGCGTCGACCTCGCGAGCGTCGCCGGCACCGGGCCGGGCGGGATCGTCACGCGCGAGGACGTGCAGGCGTACCACGAGCAGGCGAAGGCGCAGCCGCTCGCGACGTACGCCGACGACGACCAGCCGTGGCTCGCGTCCGGCGCCGTCACCCCGGACGGCCGCCAGACGCGCGTGCCCGTGAAGTCGGTGCGCAAGCGCACCGCCGAGGCGATGGTGACGAGCGCGTTCACCGCCCCCCACGTCACCGTCTTCCACACGGTCGACGTCACCAAGACCATGCGCCTCGTGCACACGCTGCGCGAGGACCGGGAGTTCGCCGACGTGCGCGTCACGCCGCTGCTCGTCACCGCCAAGGCGCTGCTCCTCGCCGTGCGCCGCCACCCGGAGATCAACGCGAGCTGGGACGACGCCGCGCAGGAGATCGTCTACAAGCACTACGTGAACCTGGGGATCGCGGCCGCGACGCCGCGCGGGCTCGTGGTGCCGAACATCAAGGACGCGCACCGCCTCGACCTGCACGGCCTCGCGGGCGAGATCGCGGACCTCACGTCGACCGCGCGGGCGGGCCGCACGTCGCCCACCGACATGTCCGACGGCACCATCACGATCACGAACGTCGGCGTGTTCGGCATCGACACGGGGACGCCGATCCTCAACCCGGGCGAGGCCGCGATCCTCGCGTTCGGCGCGATCCGCGAGCAGCCGTGGGTCCACAAGGGCAAGATCAAGAAGCGCTGGGTCACGCAGCTCGCGCTGAGCTTCGACCACCGCCTCGTCGACGGCGAGCTCGGCGCGCGCGTGCTGGCCGACGTCGCGAAGGTGCTCGAGGACCCGGCGCGCGGCCTCGTCTGGGGCTGAGCCCGCGCGGTGCTCCGCTTGCGGGCACCCGGCGAACGGCGAGCATGGGCCTCGGAGGGAGCCGGTGAACCTCACCGGTGTCGTTCGAGGGAGGTCGCGTGCGCAGCGCTCGGGGCAGGGCGGTCCGGCCGACGGCGGGAGCCGGGCCGGGAGGCCGGCGCCGGGCGCGGGCAGCGATCCCCACGGGTGCGCTCGCCGGTCTCACGGCGCTCGGCCTCGCCGCGTGCGCCGGGCCGGGCACGGCGGACGCCCGGGCGGTCGTCGAGGAGCTCGCCGCCGCCGTCGCGGGAGGTGACGGCACCGCCGCGTGCGCCCTGATCCTGCCGGACGCCGCGGACGCGCTCGCCGCGGACGAGGGCGAGCCGTGCGCGGACGTGGTCACCGCGCCCGACGGTCCGCTCGCCGCGCTCGCCGCGGCGGGGGACGACCTCGTCGTCGAGGACGTCCACGTGGCGGGCCGGCAGGCGCAGGTCGTCACCGCGACCGACACGCTCTTCCTCGCCGTGTCTGGGGACGGCTGGGTCGTCACCGCGGCGGGCTGCACGCCGCGCGAGGACCGCCCCTACGACTGCGAGGTCGAGGCATGAGGGTCCCGCGGCTGATGTTCTGGGCGACGCTCGTGCTCGTCTGCGCGGGCCTCGCCGTCACGTTCGTGCTCGCGGCGGTGCACCGATGAGCGCCGGCTCCGGGAAGGGCGGCGTCCTCGGCGGGCTGCGCGCGAGCTCGCTGAGCCTCTTCTTCGCCGCCGCGTTCCTCGCGTCGCTCGTCGCCCAGGCGGTGAGCGGGGTCGCGGTCTTCAACACGGACCAGCGCGCGGCGGGGCTCGACCCGGTGACGTTCGGGCAGTACGTGGCGTCGTCGGCGTTCTGGGTCGACGTCACCGAGAACTGGCAGTCCGAGTACCTCCAGTTCCTGCTCTTCATCACCGCGACGGTCTGGTTCGTGCAGCGCGGCTCGCCCGAGTCGAAGAAGCTCGAGGAGGCCGGCCGCGAGTCCGACGAGGACCAGAAGGTGGGCGAGCACGCGACGCCCGACTCCCCGGCCTGGGCGCGGGCCGGGGGCTGGCGGCTCGCGGTCTACTCGCGCTCGCTCTCGCTCGTCATGGGCGCGATCTTCCTCGGCTCGTGGGCGGCGCAGTCGGCGGCGGGCGCCGTGGCGTTCAGCGAGGAGCAGCTGCGCGAGCTCGAGGACCCGGTGCCCTGGACGGAGTACCTCTCGATGCCCGACTTCTGGAGCCGGACGTTCCAGAACTGGCAGTCCGAGATGCTGGCGGTGCTCAGCATGGTCGTGCTCGCGATCTACCTGCGCGAGCGCGGGTCGCCCGAGTCGAAGCCCGTCGGCTCGTCGCACGAGGCGACGGGCGTCGAGGGCTGACCGCGGACGGCTCCCGCCGCACGTCCGCGTGCCGTGCGACCGCCGGTCGCCCCAGGTCACGGACCGCTCACAGCGGCGCCGCACCCGGTGTGCGGAAGACCTCACACGGGCTTAACGGCGGTCGCGCGCCGGGGAAACACGGCGTTCCTAGCGTCCTGGGTACTGACCGGGACCTGCTGAAGGAGCCGCCATGTCCGCGCCCACGAGCCCCACCACCCACGAGGGTGAGCAGTCCGCAGAGCACCCCTCCGGCACCTCGACCACCACGACCGCCCCGGCCTCCGCGCCCGTGGCCACGACCGCCGTCGGGCTGAGCATCGCCTCGACGGCCGGCCGCGCCACGACCGCCCCGACCCATCGCTCGGGGCGCTGGATCGACCGCTGGGACCCGGAGGACCCGACGTTCTGGCGCGACGGCGGCCGGAAGGTAGCGACGCGCAACCTGTGGATCTCGGTGTTCGCGGAGTTCCTGGGCTTCGCGGTCTGGGCGCTGTGGTCGATCGTCGTGCCGCAGCTCCCCGCCGCCGGGTTCACGTTCACGGTCGACCAGCAGTTCTGGCTCATCGCCGTGCCGAGCCTCGTCGGTGCGACGCTGCGCATCCCGTACACGTTCGCGGTGCCGCTGTTCGGCGGCCGCAACTGGACCGTGGTCTCCGCGCTCCTGCTCCTGCTCCCGACGGGCGCGCTCGCGGTCGCGGTGCAGGACCCGGGGACGCCGTTCGGCGTCATGCTCGCGGTCGCGGCCCTCGCCGGCTTCGGCGGCGGCAACTTCGCCTCGTCGATGGCGAACATCTCGTTCTTCTACCCGGAGCGGGAGAAGGGCAAGGCGCTGGGCCTCAACGCCGCGGGCGGCAACCTGGGGACGGCGGTCGTGCAGCTCGCGGTGCCGCTCGTCATCGTCGCCGGGGCGGGCGTCGCGCTCGAGCGAGCGGGTCTCATGATGATCCCGTTCATCCTGCTCGCGGCGTTCCTCGCGTGGCGGTTCATGGACAACCTGTCCACCGCGAAGGCCGACCCGAAGTCGTTCGCCGCCGCGACGCGGAACAAGCACACGTGGATCATCTCGTTCCTCTACATCGGGACGTTCGGGTCGTTCATCGGGTACGCCGGGGCGTTCCCCATGCTGCTCAAGGGCCAGTTCCCCGAGGTGACGCTCTCGATCGCGTTCCTCGGCGCGCTCGTCGGCTCGGTCACGCGGCCGCTCGGCGGCGTCATCGCGGACCGCGTGGGCGGCACGCGCGTCACCATCGCCTCGTACGGCGTGATGGCGCTCGGGGCGTTCGGCGCGATCCAGGCGCTCCAGTCGCACAGCTTCGGCCTGTTCTTCGCGTCGTTCCTCGTCCTGTTCGTCGCGACGGGCATCGGCAACGGTTCGACCTACCGGATGATCCCGGCCGTCTTCCAGGCGAGCGCCGTCCCGGGCGGCACGCTCGACGGGCCGACGGCGGTCGACGCTGCGACGCTCGACGAGGCCCGGGCCCGCGCCCGCAAGGCCGCGGCCGGGTGCATCGGGATCGCCGGTGCGATCGGCGCCTTCGGCGGCTTCCTCATCCCGCGCGGGTTCGCGGCGTCGACGAGCCTCGCCGGCTCGCTCGTCCCGGCCCTGTGGGTGTTCATCGGGATGTACGCGGTCATGGCGGTCGTCGCCTGGGCCGTGTACCTGCGCAAGGGGTCGGCGCTCGCGTCGGCCGGGATCTGAGCGGAGGCCACGAGTGCCGTCCGCTCCCACGACCGCCGCGCCGGGGATCTCTGAGGTCCCCGGCGCGGCGCCGGCCGCAGCCGCGCGAGCCGCCGACACGCACTGCCCGTACTGCGCGCTCCAGTGCGGTATGCGGTTGTCCCCGTCGGACGACCGGGGGCCGTCGGCCCTGCTCCCGGTGACGGTCGCCCCGCGCGACTTCCCGACCAACCGCGGCGGCCTGTGCCAGAAGGGCTGGACGAGCGCGTCGGTCCTCCGCGCGACGGACCGGATCACGACCCCGCTGCTGCGCGGGAGCGACGGCGCGCTGCACCCGGCGTCGTGGGACGAGGCGCTGGACGTCGTGGCGGCCGGGATCGTGCGCGTGCAGGACGAGCACGGCCGGGACGCGGTCGCGGTCTTCGGTGGCGGCGGCCTGACGAACGAGAAGGCGTACGCGCTCGGCAAGTTCGCGCGCACGGTGCTGCGGACCGCGAACATCGACTACAACGGGCGCTTCTGCATGGCGTCGGCGGCCGCGGGGGCGAACCGGGCCTTCGGCGCGGACCGCGGGCTGCCGTTCCCGCTCGCGGACCTCGCCGGTGCGGACGCCGTGGTCCTGCTCGGTTCCAACCTCGCCGAGACCATGCCGCCGTCGGTCCAGCACCTCGCGGGCGTGCGCTCGCGCGGCGGGCTCGTCGTCGTGGACCCGCGTCGCAGCGCGACGGCGGCGCTCACGGGCGAGCCGGGGGACGTCGGCGGGCTGGGCGACCAGGGCGTGCACCTCCAGCCCGTGCCCGGCACGGACCTGGTGGTGCTGCTCGCGCTGCTGCACGTCGTGGTCACGGAGGGGCTCGCGGACGCGGAGTACCTCGCCGCGCGCACGTCGGGGTTCGACGACGTCCGGCGATCCGTCATGGCGTGGTGGCCCGAGCGCGCGGAGACGGTCTGCGGGGTCCCGGCCGACCGGCTGCGGTACGTGGCCCGGCTGCTCGCCGCGGCGTCGCCCGCCCGTGGCGGCGCGGGCGCGTACGTGCTCACGGGGCGCGGCGTCGAGCAGTCCTCGCAGGGCACCGCGACGGTGACGGCCGCGATCAACCTCGCGCTCGCGCTCGGCATGCCGGGCCGCGTCGGCTCCGGCTACGGCGCGATCACCGGCCAGGGGAACGGGCAGGGCGGGCGCGAGCACGGCCAGAAGGCCGACCAGCTCCCCGGGTACCGCAAGATCGACGACGCGGTGGCCCGCGCCCACGTCGCGGCCGTCTGGGGCGTCGACCCGGCGACGATCCCCGGCCCGGGGATGCCCGCCGTCGAGCTGCTGCGCTCGCTCGGCGCCCGGCCGGGACCGGAGGGTGCGGGCACCACCTACGCCGAGGACGGGCGCCCGCGCGCGCTGCTCGTGCACGGGTCGAACGTCGTGGTCAGCGCACCGGACGCGGACCAGGTCGCCGCGAACCTGCGCGCCCTCGACCTGCTCGTGGTGTGCGACCTGGTGCCGTCGGAGACGGCGCTGCTCGCCGACGTCGTGCTGCCCGTGACGCAGTGGGCGGAGGAGGAGGGCACCATGACGTCGCTCGAGGGGCGCGTGATCCGCCGCCGTCGCGCGGTCGACGCGCCCGGCGAGGCGCGCTCGGAGCTGTGGATCCTCGCGGAGCTCGCGCGGCGCCTGGGCTCGGACGTCTCCTTCCCGACCGACCCCGCCGTCGTCTTCGACGAGCTCGCGCGCGCCTCCGCGGGCGGCGTGGCCGACTACTCGGGCCTGAGCCACGCGCGCCTCGACGCGGACGAGGACGACGGCGGCCCGGGGCTGTACTGGCCCGTCCCGAGCGCGGAGCACCCGGGCACGCCGCGGACGTTCCTCGACCGTTTCGCCACGCCGGACGGGCGCGCGCGGATGGTCGCCGTCGACCACGTCGGGCCGAGCGACGACGTACGCCCCGACGCCCCGCTCTACCTCGTCACCGGTCGCGTGCTGCAGCACTACCAGTCGGGCGCGCAGACGCGCCGCGTGGCGGAGCTCGACCGCCTCGTGCCGGAGCCGTTCGTCGAGCTGCACCCGGTCCTCGGCCTGCGGCTCGGGGTCGGCGACGGCGACCGCGCCCGCCTCACGACGCGTCGCGGCGAGATCGAGGCAGTCGCCCGGTGGAGCGACCGGATCCGGCCGGACACCGTCTTCATGCCCTTCCACTGGAGCGGGGAGGGCAGCGTCAACCGCGTCACGACGGACGCGACCGACCCGATCTCGGGCATGCCCGAGTTCAAGGTGTGCGCCGTGGACGTGCTGCGTGCACCCGGCACCCAGGAGGTGGGCGCATGACGCGCGTCGTCGTGGTCGGCAACGGCATGGTCGGGTCGCGGTTCGCGAGCGACCTCGTGGCACGGTGCGGGACCTCCGCGGGGCCGACGGCCGTCGAGGTCACCGTGCTGGGGGCCGAGGAGTACGAGCCGTACAACCGCGTGCTGCTCAGCGAGGTCGTCGCGGGCAAGGTCGACGTCGCGGCGATCGGGCTGCCCGGCGCGGACGACGCCCGGGTGACCGTCCGGCGCGGCACCGAGGCCATCGCGATCGACCGCGCCGCGCGCCGCGTCGTCACGGGGGAGGGGGCGTACCCGTACGACGTCGTCGTGCTCGCCACGGGCGCAGCCGCCCGGATCCCCGACCTGCCGGGTCTGACGGACCTGCCGGGCGGCCTGCCCCGCGGCGTGCACGCGCTGCGCACGCTCGACGACGCGCGCGAGATCGTCGCGGCGTCGGTCAACGCCCGGCACGCCGTGGTCGTCGGGGCGGGCGTGCTCGGGCTCGAGGTCGCGTGCGGGCTCGCGCGCCGCGGCGTCGCCGTGAGCCTCGTGCACGGGGGCGGGAGCGTCATGGACCGCCAGCTCGACCGCGCCGCGGGCGACGTCGTCGCGCGCAGCCTCGCGGGGCTCGGCGTGCGGACCTGGACCCGTGCCCGCACCGAGCGCGTCGTCGTGGAGTCGGGCTCCGTGCGCGGCGTGACGCTCCGCGTGCCCGACGGCGGGGCTCCCGCCGGGCCGTCGGCCCGCCCGGATGATGGCGCCGAGGGAGCGGGCGACCACGCGACGCGGCTCGTCGACCTCGAGGCCGACCTGCTCGTGCTCGCGTGCGGCACCGTGCCCGAGGCCGGGCTCGCGCGCGCGGCGGGCGTCGCGGTCGACCGGGGCGTCGTCGTCGGGCACGACCTCGCGAGCCCCGACGACCCGCGCGTGTTCGCGATCGGTGACTGCGCGCAGCCGCCCGAGGGCGCCACCGGGCTGATCGCTCAGGGGTGGGACCAGTCGCGACGGCTCGCGGAGCACCTCGCGGAGCGGTTCGCCGCAGCGGGCGCCGGGGGGCCGGGCGCCGCGCAGGGGGCGGCGCCGGGCCGCCCGCGCGTCCGCCTGGGGGTCGACGCCGACCGGCCGAGCATGGCGCTGCGCCTCGCCATCAACGTGGTCGCACGCCCGCTCGGGGAGTCGCCCGTGCCGTCGGCACAGGACCTGCCCGGTGTCGACGAGCGCCCGAAGGCCGGGACCGACGTCGTGCGCGTCAAGGCCGCCGGGCTCGAGATCGTGACGATGGGCGTGTGCGGCGAGCGGCGGACGCCCGACCCCGCGCAGCGCTCCGTGACGCTGAGCGACCCGGCGTCGGGCCGGCACGTCGAGGTGGTCGTCGCGGACGGCCTGCTCGTGGGGGCGACGTGCGTCGGCGCGCCCGAGGTGGGCGCCGACCTCACGGCGACGTACACGCGCCGGGTCCCCGTGCCGGTCGACCCGGCCCACCTGCTGCTGCGGCCCGTCGCGCAGGCTCCCGCGCCGGCGTCGTCCCCGACCCACATGCCCGACCGGACCACGGTGTGCACGTGCAACGGCGTGACCAAGGGCGACGTCGTCGGGTGCTGGCACGACGGCGCCCGGAGCGTCGACGACGTGGCGCGGGCCACGCGCGCCACGACGGGCTGCGGCGGGTGCAAGGACGTCGTGTGCGGGCTCGTCGACTGGCTCGCGAAGGCGGACCCCGACCAGACGAGGGTCGCGCTCGGCGCGTGAGGTCGGCGGCCGGGCGACCTCACACCTCGCCGACCGGCCGGGTGAGAACACCGTTACGGACGGGCAACGGACGGGGCACGGTCGCGAAACCGCCCGTCCGTAGCGTCGATCGTGCCTTCCCGGAAGGCCCCGGGGACGACCCGGTCGGCGGGCCGGGGAGGTGGCCTCCCGCCCCCGATCCACCAGGAGCCCGCCGTGACCGGACCTCAGACCGATCCCGCCCCCGCCCCGGCACCCGGTGCGCCCCCCCGGCACCTCGTCGTCGTCGGCGGCGGCATGGTGGCGCAGCGGCTCGTCGAGGCGCTGCGTGCGCGCGACACCGAGGGCGCGTGGCGTGTCTCGCTCTTCGCGGAGGAGCCGCGCAAGCCCTACGACCGCGTCGCCCTGACGAGCTACTTCTCGGCCCGCGACGCCGACGAGCTCACGCTGGGCGACCCGGCGCTGTGGGACGACCCCCTGGTGACGCTGCACCGCGACTGCGCGGTGACGTCGATCGACCGCGACGCGCGGACCGTCACCGACCGGCTCGGGCGCGTGCACGCGTACGACGAGCTCGTCCTGGCGACGGGGTCGAGCGCCGCGATGCCGCCCATCCCGGGCAACGACCTCCCGGGCGTGTTCGTCTACCGCACGATCGACGACGTCGCCGCACTGCGCGGGTGGGTCGAGGAGAAGCGCCGGACCGCCACGACCGAGGGCGGCTGGGAGCGGCCGGTGCGCGGCGCGGTGATCGGCGGCGGCCTCCTGGGCCTCGAGGCGGCGGGCGCGCTCAAGGCTCTCGGCGCGCAGGCCACGGTCATCCAGTTCGGCACGCACATGATGGACGCGCAGATCGACCTGGGCGGCGGCGAGGCCCTCAAGCGCCTCATCAACGGCATGGGCATCGCGGTCCGATGCAACACGGGCACCAAGGAGATGAAGGTCTCCCGCAAGACCGGGCACGTCGGCCGGCTCGACTTCGCCGACGGCGGCCGGCTCGACGTGGACGTCGTCGTCGTCGCGACGGGCGTGCGACCGCGCGACGAGCTCGCGCGCTCGGCAGGGCTCGCGATCGGGGAGCGCGGGGGCGCCGTCGTCGACCTGGCGTGCCGCACCGAGGACGAGCACGTGTGGGCCGTGGGCGAGGTCGCGTGCATCGAGGGCCGGTGCATCGGCCTGGTCGCGCCGGGCTACGCCATGGCGGAGGTCGTTGCGGACCGCCTGCTCGGCGGCGAGGCCACGTTCCCCGGTGCGGACACGGCGACCAAGCTCAAGCTGCAGGGCGTCGACGTCGCGAGCTTCGGCGACGCGTTCGGCCGCACCGAGGGCGCGATGGAGCTCGTCTGGGCCGACCCGGTCGCGGGCGTCTACAAGAAGCTCGTCCTGTCCGACGACGCGCGGACACTCCTGGGCGGCGTGTTCGTCGGCGATGCGTCGCCGTACGCCTCGCTGCGGCCGATGCTGGGGACGGAGCTGCCCGGCGACCCGGGGCCGTTCCTGCTCCCCGAGGGATCCGGGGGCGGGGCGCCGAGCCTCGAGCTCCCCGACGACGCCACGGTCTGCTCGTGCAACAACGTCAGCGCCGGGACGATCCGGGGTGCGGTCACCGAGCACGGGTGTACCGACCTCGCGGGCGTCAAGGCGTGCACGCGCGCGGGGACGAGCTGCGGGTCGTGCCTGCCGCTCGTCAAGAAGATCACCACGACCGAGCTCGCCCGGGCCGGGGTCGAGGTCTCGAACGCGCTGTGCGAGCACTTCGACCTCTCGCGCGCTCAGCTCTTCGACGCCGTGCGCGTCGCCGGCCTGCACACGTTCAGCGAGATCGTCGGGCGGTTCGGTCGGGTGCCTGAGCCCGTGACCGACACCCAGGGCGCCGTGCTCGTCCGCGACGCGGGGCGCGGCTGCGACATCTGCAAGCCCACGATCGCGTCGATCCTCGCGTCGCTCGGCAACGGGCACATCCTCGACGGCGAGCAGGCGACGCTGCAGGACACCAACGACCACGTCATGGCGAACATGCAGAAGGACGGCACGTACTCCGTCGTCCCGCGCATCCCCGGGGGTGAGATCACGCCCGACGGGCTGCTCGTCATCGGTCAGGTCGCCAAGGACTTCGGGCTCTACACGAAGATCACGGGCGGCCAGCGCATCGACATGTTCGGGGCGCGGATCGAGCAGCTCCCGCACATCTGGCGCCGGCTCGTGGAGCACGGGTTCGAGTCCGGGCACGCGTACGGCAAGTCGCTGCGGACCGTGAAGTCGTGCGTCGGGTCCACGTGGTGCCGGTTCGGGGTGCAGGACTCGGTGGGCATGGCCGTCGAGCTCGAGCTGCGGTACCGCGGCCTGCGCTCGCCGCACAAGCTCAAGCTCGGCGTCTCCGGGTGCGCACGCGAGTGCGCCGAGGCGCGCGGCAAGGACGTCGGCGTCATCGCGACGGACAAGGGCTGGAACGTCTACGTGGGCGGCAACGGCGGGTTCACGCCCCGGCACGCGCAGCTCCTCGCCGAGGACCTGGACGACGAGGCGCTCGTCCGGACCATCGACCGCTTCCTCATGTACTACATCCGCACGGCCGACCGCCTCCAGCGCACGGCCGCGTGGGTCGAGGACTACGAGGGCGGCCTCGACGCGATCCGCGAGGTGGTCGTCGAGGACTCGCTCGGCCTCGGCGCCGACCTCGACGCCGCGATGGCCCGCCACGTCGGCGACTACGAGGACGAGTGGCGCGCGGTCCTCGAGGACCCGGAGAAGCTGCGCCGCTTCGGCTCGTTCGTCAACGCGCCCGCCGAGCCCGACCCCGACCTCGCGTACGTCACCGAGCGCGGCCAGATCCGGCCCGTGACGGCGGACGAGCGCGCCGCCCTCGAGGAGGCCCGCGCCGCGGGTCTCGCCACCGTCCCCGCCGGCCCCGTGGTGATCGCCGGCACGACCCTGGAGGTCCGTCGATGAGCGTCGCGTCAGCAGAACAGGTCGGTCCTGCGGCCTCGGCGACCACGGAGTGGGAGCGCGTCTGCCTCCTGCGCGACCTCCTCGTCGAGCGCGGTGCCGCCGCCCTCGTCGGCGGGGTGCAGGTCGCGCTGTTCCGCCTCCCCGACGACACGGTGCGCGTCGTGCAGCAGCGCGACCCGTACTCGGGCGCGAACGTCATGTCGCGCGGCATCGTGGGCACGCGTGGCGGCGTGCCCACGGTCGCCGGGCCCATGTACAAGCAGGTCTTCGACCTCGCGACCGGTCGGTGCCTCGAGGCCGCCGGGTACGTGCCCGTCCAGGGCCTCGCCCCGGACCTGGCGACGTGGCCCGTCGAGGTGCGCGACGGCGTCGTGCACGTGGGCGACCGTCCCGTCGCCCGTCCGGACGCCGCCGCGGACGGTGCGCCGTGACCACGCTCGTGGGCCTCGACCTCGCCGGGCGCACGGTCCTCGTCGCCGGCGGCGGCCCCGTCGCTGCCCGCCGCGCGCGGGAGATGGCCGACGACGGCGCGCACGTGCGCGTCGTCGCACCCCAGGTCTGCGAGGACCTGCGCGACCTCGTCGCGGCCTCGCTGCACGCCCCGCTCCTCGCGCCGTCGTCCGCCCAGCGGCGGTCCGACGGCGAGGCTGCACCCGGCGGTCGCGTCACCTGGGCACCGCGGGAGGTCCGCGAGTCGGACGTCGAGGACGCGTGGCTCGTGCTCGCGGCGACGGACGACTCGGGGACCAACCGCGCCGTCGCCGCGTGGGCGGCGGCGCGCCGCACCTGGTGCGTCAACGCCGGGGCCGCGCACGAGGGCACCGCGCGCACGCCCGCGACGACGCACAGCGGCGACGTGCTCGTCGGGGTCGTCACGGACGTCCCACCCGCGCACCTGTCAGCGGTCGGTCGCGCTGGGGAGCGGCGAGCGGCCGACTCCTCGGTCGAGCGGCGCGGCGCGGACCCGCGGCGGGCGCGTGCGGTGCGCGACGCGATCGCCGAGCACCTGCGCTCCGGCGGGGCCGACCAGCGGCGCCACCGCCCGGCGTCGGGCGGGCTCGGGAGCGTGACGCTCGTGGGCGGGGGACCCGGCGCCGTCGACCTGCTCACCGTCCGGGGACGCCGGGCGCTCGCGGAGGCGGACGTCGTCGTCGCGGACCGCCTCGGACCGGTCGACGTGCTCGACGAGCTCGCGCCCGGCGTCGAGGTGATCGACGTCGGCAAGACGCCCGGGAACCACCCCGTGCCGCAGCACGAGATCAACGCGATCCTCGTGGAGCAGGCGCAGCGCGGCCGGCGCGTCGTGCGGCTCAAGGGCGGCGACCCGTTCGTCTACGGGCGCGGCGGCGAAGAGGTGATCGCGTGCCGCGAGGCGGGCGTTCCGGTCGACGTCGTGCCGGGCGTGTCCAGCGCGCTGAGCGTCCCGGCGCTCGCGGGCATCCCGCTCACGCACCGGGGGACGGTCGCCGCGTTCCACGTGATCAGCGGGCACGACGGGCTCGACGCGGCCGCGCTCGCCGGGGTGCGCGACCGCACGGCTACGCTGGTGGTCCTCATGGGTGTCTCGCAGCTCGCACGCATCACGGCCCAGGCCCTCGGCGCCGGGGCCGACCCCGCGCTGCCCGTCGCGATCGTGGAGAGCGGCTCGACGCCGCGCCAGCGCGTCACGCGGGCCCCGCTCGGCGAGGTCGTGGAGCGCGCCGCCCAGTCCGGGGTCCGGCCCCCGGCGATCATCGTGGTGGGCGACGTCGCCGCCGAGGGACGGCTCGACCCGGCGACGGTCGCGTGACCGGCACCGGCAGCACCGAGATCGACCCGCCCGTCGCGACGTCGACCCACGGAGGGTCGATCTCGGACGCTCGGGTCGATCTCGCGTCCGTCCCCGACGTCGATCGCCCCGCCCTCGGCCAGGTCATGGCCGGCTGCACCGTGCTCGTGACGGCCGACCGCCGCAAGAGCGAGCTCGCCGCCGCCCTCCAGCGCCGGGGTGCCGAGGTCCGCCACGCACCCGCGCTGAGCATGATCCCGCACGCCGACGACGAGCAGCTCCTCGCCGGGACGCGCGACCTCGTCGAGCACCCGCCGGACGTCGTCGTCGTGACGACCGGGATCGGCTTCCGGTCCTGGGTCGAGGCCGCGGACGCGCACGGCCTCGCCGACCGCCTGCTCGAGGTGCTCGCCGACGCGCGGATCGTCGCGCGCGGGCCCAAGGCGCGCGGCGCGATCCAGGCCGCCGGGCTCACGGCCGACTGGGTCGCCGAGTCGGAGACGTCGGCCGAGATCGCCGACGTGCTGCTCGGCGAGGGCGTCGCCGGGCTGCGCATCGCCGTCCAGCACCACGGGGCCGGTGCCGACGGCCTCGACGTCGTCTTCGCCGAGGCGGGCGCCGAGGTCGCGAGCCTCGTCGTCTACCGCTGGGGGCCGCCGCCCGACCCCGAGGCGCTGCGCGCGTCCGTCGAGGCCGCCGCCGTCGGGGAGATCGACGCCGTCGTGTTCACGTCCGCCCCCGGCGCCGAGGCGTGGCTGAGCGCCGCCGAGGAGCACGGCGTGGGCCGCCTCGTCGTGTCGCGCTTCCAGGACGGGTCGATGGTCGCCGCAGCCGTCGGGCCGATCACCGCGAAGCCGCTCGAGCACCGCGGCGTCACACCGCTCCAGCCCGAGCGCGGACGCCTCGGCGCGCTCGTGCGCACGCTCGTCGCGCACTACGAGCAGGCCGAGACCGTCGCGCTCGCGACCGTCGCCGGCGCGCTGCAGATCCGCTCGCGCGTCGCCGTGCTCGACGGCGAGGT
Source organism: Cellulosimicrobium funkei (assembly GCF_001019615.1). Taxonomy (GTDB): domain Bacteria; phylum Actinomycetota; class Actinomycetes; order Actinomycetales; family Cellulomonadaceae; genus Cellulosimicrobium; species Cellulosimicrobium cellulans_E. The sequence goes on from NZ_JNBQ01000003.1 coordinate 231,695, forward strand.
GCTGCCCCTCTCGCCCAGCAGCCTCGAGGTGCTGCGCCTCCTCGCCGCGCGCCGCGGCGAGGTCGTCACGCGCGACGACGTGCTCGACGTCCTGCCCGGCGACTCGCGCGACCCGCACGCCGCCGAGGTCGCCGTCGCCCGCCTGCGCGAGGCGACCGGCCGGCGCGACCTCGTCAAGACCGTCGTCAAGCGCGGATACCGATTGGAGCTCGCATGAGCGCGGAGAGCTCGACCTTCTTCGGAGGCGCTGTCCCCTCGGGAGCGTCGTCCGACTCGTCCGAGGCGCGGCCGGGGGAGGCCGGTCGCGAGGCGTCGGCGAGTGCCGCGCCCGTGCTGGTCGGCTGCTCGCACGGCACGAACGACCTCACCGGCCGCGACGTGATCCGCGCGCTGCTCGACGACGTCCGCGCCGCGCGGCCCGACCTCGACGTGCGCGAGGCGTTCGTCGACGTGCAGCAGCCCGAGGTCGCGGACGTCGTGACGTCGGTCGTCGACCCGTCCGCGGCGACGGACGGCCCGGACGGCTCCGCGCCGGACGACACCTCCGTCGCGGACGGCGCGCAGCCGGGCGACGCGGTCGTCGTGCCGCTCCTGCTGTCCGGCGGGTTCCACGTGAGCGTCGACGTCGCGGCGGCGGTCGAGGACCGCGGCCCCGGCACCGGTCGTGCGGCCGCGTCGACCCCGCTCGGCCCCGACCCCCGCCTCGTGGACCTCCTCGCCGACCGGTTGGCCGACGTCGGCCTGCGTGCGGAGGATGCCGTCGTGGTCGCCGCCGCCGGGTCGAGCCGTCCGGGTGCCGCGCGCGACGTGGAGGAGCTCGCCGCGGGCCTGCGCGACCGCGTGCCCGGCCCGGTGACGGTCGGCTACGGCGCCATGGCCAAGCCCTCCGTGCCCGACGCCGTCGCCGCCGCCCGCGCCGACCTCGCCCCGGGCGGGCGCGTCGTCGTCGCGGCCTACCTGCTCGCGCCGGGCTTCTTCTACGACCGCGTCCTCGAGGCCGGCGGCGACGTCGTCACCGCCCCGCTCGCCCCCGACGCCCGTCTCACGGAGATCGTCCTCGACCGCTACGCCACCGCCGCGGCCACGCTCGACCGGCCGAGCTAGAACCCTGGTCGCGTGACCGGGGTGCTACCTCGTGAGGGTCGGGCGGGTGCGAGGGGCCAGGAGGGCGACGCCCGCGGCGAGCAGCACCGTGACGCCGAAGCAGACGACGTACGACGCGAGCCCGAGCGTCGGGTGCAGGGCCCACAGGAGGGATCCGGTGACGGCGAGCGCGGTGGCGGCGGCGACGGCGTCGGACACCTGGAGCGCGGACGAGTTGGCGCCCTGCTCGGCGACGGGTGAGAGCTCGAGCGTCAGCACCGACAGCGTCGGGTGGGTCATGCCCATGCCGAGCCCCGCGAGGGTCCACGCGACCATGCCGACGACGGGCGGGACGGCGGTCCACGCGAGCAGCGCCGCACCGCCGATGCCGAGCGCGACGAGCGTCCCGCCGAGGCGCACGTACCCGGCGTGCTGGAGCCCCCAGGTCGCGCGGCCGCGCAGCCACGAGCCCGTGGACCAGCCGACCGCGCCGAAGGTCAGCACGGCGCCCGCGAGCGACGGCGCGAGGCCGCGCTCGTGCGAGAGCAGGAGCGGGAGCAGCACCTCGGCGCCGGTGAACGCGGCGGCCACGAGGCCGCGGATCGCGATGACGCTCGGCAGGCCGCGCGCGGCGCGGGTCGTGCCCGGCGGCAGGAGGCGCGGGACGGCGAGCGCGACGGCCGTGAGCGCGGCGACGAGCAGGAGCACGAGCCCGACGCCGCGGAGCTGGCCCGCGTAGTTGAGCGCCCCGATCCCCACGGCGGCCACGACGGCCCAGGCGAGCGACGCCTGACGCGCGGTCCGGTCGAGGGGCGACTCGGCGTCGTCGGGCACGGGGGAGGCGGCGTCCTCGGGACCCGAGCCGCGGGCGGCGCGCATCCCCGGGCGCATGAGGATCAGCGCCGGGACGGCGAGCACCGGGACCGCGAGGAAGACCCACCGCCAGCCGACGTGCTCCACGACGAGCCCGGCGATGGCGGGGCCGACGATGGACGGGATCACCCAGGCCGCGGCGAACGCGGCGAAGACCTTCGGCCGCCGGTCGGTGGGGAACACGCGTGCGACGAGCACGTAGAGCGCGACGATGTACAGGCCCGTCCCGACGCCCTGGAGCACGCGGCCCGCGACGAGGACGAGCATGTCCTGCGCGAGGCCGGCCACCAGCAGGCCGGCGAGGAAGAGGCCGATGCCCGTCCACAGGGGCGTCGTCGGGCCCGCGCGGTCGCTCCAGCGACCGGACGCGACCATGCCGACGACGCTCGACGCGAGCGACGCGGCGAACGCGAGCGTGTACAGGGTGAGGCCGTCGAGCTCGACGGCGACGGTCGGCATGGCGGTGGCGACGGCGAGCGCCTCGAACGCGCCGAGGAACACGAACGCGACCATGCCGAACAGCACGGTGCGCTGCGTCCCGGGGGAGAGCGTGCCGGCGGCAGGGGCGTCGGGGGTGCCGTGCACCGGCGCGTCGGCGTCGGTGCGGGGGTCCGCCGTCATACGAGAACGACCTTTCCGGTGGTGGCGCGCGCTTCGAGCTCGCGGTGGGCGCGCGCTGCCTCCGCGAGGGGTACCTGGTGCGTGACGACGTGCCACGTCCCGTCCGCCGCGAGCGCGAGCGCGCGCTCCTGCAGGTCGAACAGGTCTCCCCAGGGTCGGGCCTGGGGTCCTACGGCCCACCGTACGTCGTCGGTCCCTGCTCGGGCCTCGGATTTCCCGGCGCCGTGGCCGACGTCACCGGCGCGGTTCGGCTCGCCCGACGACCACCCGAAGAGCACGAGGCGCCCGTCCGGGGCGACGAGCGCGGCGGCGTCCGTGCCCGCCTCCCCGCCGACGCCGTCGAGCAGGACGGTCGCCCCGGCCGGGGCGTGCTGCCCGACGGCGGCGCGCGCCGCGTCGAGCCAGCCGTCCACCCGGTAGTCGATCACCACGAGCCGGTCGGCGTGCGCCTCCCCGGCGAGCGAGCGCACGAGCGCGACCTTCTCCGGGCCGCCCGCGAGCGCGACGACCCGCGCCCCGGCCGCGAGCGCGCTCTGCACGAGGAGCGTGCCGAGCCCGCCGGCCGCGGCCGTGACGATCGCGGTGTCGGTCGCGTCGAGCTCGGCGAGGTCGAGGATGCCGACGGCCGTGCGGCCGGTCCCGATCATCGCGATCGCGTCCGGCGCGGTGACGTGGTCCGGGATGCGGTGCAGCGCCTCGACGGGGACGGCGGCGAGCCGCGCGTACCCGCCGCCGTCGGGCGTGGCGCCGAGGTGGGCGGCGACGCGGCGTCCGCGCCACGCGGCGTCGACCCCGGGCCCGACGGCGTCCACGACCCCGGCGACCTCGCGCCCGGGGACCGTGGGCAGGTCGGGCAGAGGAAGCGGGCCGCCCGTCGCCTCGCCCCGGCGCAGGGTCGTGTCGAGCAGGTGGACGCCGTGCGCGCGGACGGCGACGAGCACCTGACCGGGCCCGGGGACGGGGTCGGGGACCTGCTCGAGGACGAGGTTCTCGGGCGGTCCGAACGCGTGCAGACGGATGGCGTCCATCGGGTGCTCCTCGGGTCGGGTCGTCGCCGCCTCAGGCCGCGCCGGGGCGGCGGCACGCGCCCGGTCCGGGCGCGCCCTGCTAGTCTCGAACCTCAACAAATGTTGAGGTCAAGCAGCCCGCGGCGCGTCCTCGTCGCGGCCGTCCGGCGAGGAGCCCGCGTGCCCGACGACGCCCCGTCCCCGAACGACGAGCTCACCGTCGGCCAGCTCGCCGCGCGCAGCGGCGTCGCGGTGTCCGCGCTGCACTTCTACGAGCGCGAGGGGCTCATCACGAGCCGCCGGACCCCCGGCAACCAGCGGCGCTTCGCGCGCGAGACGCTGCGCCGGGTGGCGTTCGTGCGTGCGTCGCAGCGTGTCGGCATCCCGCTCGCGCGCATCCGTGCCGCGCTCGCCACGCTGCCCGGCGACCGCACGCCCACCGCCAAGGACTGGCACCGCCTGTCGGCCGGGTGGCACGCCGACCTCGACGCGCGCATCGAGCAGCTCACGCGCCTGCGTGACCACCTCACGGACTGCATCGGGTGCGGGTGCCTGTCGCTGCGCAAGTGCGTGCTCGTCAACCCGCACGACGCGCTCGCCGACGAGGGCCCCGGCCCGCGGACCCTGCTCGTGGACGGGATCGAGGACTGAGCGCCGGACGTCAGGCCGGCGCGAGCAACGAGCCGAAGCTCGTGCGGCGGCGCAGTGCGAACCCCAGCCGCTCGTACACACCGATCGCGCCGGTGTTCTCGGCCGCGGCGTGCAGGAACGCGCGGTCGCCCCGCTCCTGCACGTGGAACGCGACGTCGCGCACGAGGCGCGAGGCGAGGCCACGACCGCGGTGGTCGTGGTCGGTCGTCACGGCGCTGATCTCCGTCCAGCCCGCGGGGTGCAGGCGCTCGCCCGCCATAGCGACGAGCCGGCCGGCGTCGTCCCGGAACCCGACGTAGCGCCCGAGCAGGTAGGTGCGGGCCTCGAACGGCCCGGGGCGGCTGCGCTCGACGAGCGCGAGCATCTCCGGCACGTCGGCCGCGCCGAGCACGACCGCCTGCGGGTCGGGACGGGTGACGAGACGTTCGGTCTCGACGAGCTGGACCCCCTCCACGCGTGCCTCGAGCGTCCAGCCCTCCGGCGGCTCGACGCCCACGGGAGGCGCGGAGAACCGGCCGCCCGGCCCGACGAGCGCGGCGATCGCGTCCCACACGCCAGGGTCGTCCCACGAGCGCACGCCCGTGATGGGCGAGACGTCGGCCGGGTAGCGCCGCGCGAGGTCGTCGCCCTCGGCAAGGTGTGCGTGGGCGCCGGTGAGGGCGCTCCAGGACGGGTTGTCCAGGGGGGCGTCGTCGACGCCGGTGGCGTGGGCCTGCGTGCTCGTCGCGGTCATGCTGCTCCTCCTCGCCCGGTCGCCCGGGTGCCGTGCCGTCGTCACGGTCGTCCGGCCGTGCGCGTCCTCCGGGGCGAACGCTCGCGGGCGCGCGCCTCTTCCAGGTGTGCTCAGCCCTCCCACCGGTCCCGGTGGACGACCTCCGCGAGGGGCCGACGGCGCGGCTCGGACCAGCGCCCGCGCGCCGGGTAGCCGAGCGGGACCAGGCCCATCGTCAGCGCGTCGTCGGGCAGGCCGAGCAGCGCGGCGACGTCGCTCTCCCGGACCGTGTGGAAGGTCGTGAGCGTCGTCCCGAGCCCGTAGGCCCGGGCGGCGAGCACGAGGTTCTGCACCGCGCCGTAGATCGAGGCGCCGAGCCGGGGGTCCGTCGAGCCCGCCGCGTTCCGCAGCACCGGCACGACCCACACCGGCGCCTCCTCCAGGTGCAGGGCCAGGTGCTCGACGGCGCGGAAGCCCGCGTCGCTCACGCCCGCGTCGTCGGTCGCGGCCCCGAGGACGGCGTCGCGGCGGTCCCCGTACGCGGCGCGCCACCCCTCGCGGTACCACTCGGCGATCTGCGCCTTGGTCGCCGGGTCCCGCACGACGACCCACGCCCACTGCTGGCGGTTGCCCCCGCTGGGTCCGCGGACCGCGGCGTCGAGGATCGCGTCGAGCACGTCGTCCGGCACCGGCTCCGGCGAGAGGTAGCGGCGCGACGGCGTGGAGTGGAGCGCTCGAAGGATGGACAGATCCTCAGGTGTGGTCACGGTCGCCGAGGGTACGGGCTACCATCCGGCGCGTTCGCGGGTCCCGGCCGTCGTCTCGCAGGGTGGTCATCTCCCGCGGCGCGTCCTGATCCACAGGCCTCGGACGGGGGAGCAGATGGTCACGGAAGTGCCGGTCACGAACGTGCTGGTGGCAGTGCACGTCGACACGGGGAGGCACGACGACGCGGACAGCCTCCGCGCGCGCGTCGCCACGCTCGAAGGGGCGGGGGTGCACGCGCTGACCTTCGCGCCCGGGCCCGACGGCGGGCTCACCGCGGTCGAGGCCGCCGCCTTCGCGGCGGCGTGGACCGAGCGCGTCGGCCTCGTGGCCGTCGTCAACCCCGTGCACGCCGAGCCGTTCCACCTGTCCAACCAGCTCTCCAGCCTCGACCGCGTCTCCCGCGGCCGGGCCGGGTGGTGGCTCGACGTGGTCGACGACGTCGCGCACGCCCGTGCGCACGGCACCGAGCCCGTCGGGTCCGAGGACGCGACGGCGCTGGCGCAGGACGTGGCCGAGGTCGTCGAGGCGGCCCGGCTGCTGTGGGACTCGTGGGAGGACGGCGCCCTGGTCGCCGATCGCGCGACCGGCCGCTTCCTCGACGCCGAGCGGGTCCGCCACGTCGACTTCGTCGGGCAGCGGGTCTCGGTCAAGGGCCCGGCGCTGCTGCCACGGCCTCCGCAGGGCCAGGTCCCGGTCCTCGCCGAGGCGCGCTGGCTCCCTGCGGGGGCCCGCGACGTCACCGTGGTCGGCGAACCGGCGGCCGTCGACGTCGCCGCCGGACCCGTGCTCGTCGACGTCGCGGTCACCGGGGAGCCGGGTCGTGCCGTCGAGGTCGTCGGCCGCGTCGCCGGCGCGGACGCGTCCCTCGTCGGACCGGACGAGCGCACGCGCCCCTACCCGCTGGTCGTCCGCCTCGTGCCGGACCGGTCGGACGAGGCGTGGGCCGCCGTCGGGCAGGTCCTGGCGACGCTCCGTGCACGGGGACTGACCGCCCCGCCGCCCGACCCTGGCAGGACGCTGCGCGACCAGCTCGGGCTGGAGCGCCCGGCGGGTCGGACCGACCACGCCGCCACGACGATCGGAGCACGACCATGAGCGCACCGACGCCCCCCTCGGCCACCGGCACGTCCCGCCGCGAGCTGCACCTCGCGGCGTTCTTCCCGTTCGGCCCGCACTACGACTGGACGTCCGTGGCCGACCCGACGACCTACTACGACGCGGAGACGTACGCGGCGCTCGCGCGCTCGGCCGAGCGGGGGCTCTTCTCGGCCATGTTCCTCGGCGACAGCCAGCGGCTGCGCGAGCACCTCGGGCGCGTCAACGACACGGTCGTGACCGGGCGGCCGGACCAGCTCGTCCTCTTCGCGCACCTGGCCGCGCGGACGCGGCACCTCGGGTTCGTCGCGACGCTCAACACGACGTTCATGGCTCCGGCGGACCTCGCGGCCCGGGTCGCGACCGTCGACCGGCTCAGCGGGGGGCGCGCGGGCTGGAACGTCGTCACGACGAACGACGCCTGGACCGGGGCGAACTTCCGCCGCGGCGGATATCTGGCCCGTTCCGAGCGCTACCGTTCGGCCGAGGAGCACCTCGCGATCGTCCACGCGCTGTGGGACGCGGACCAGGGGGCCACGGTGCGTCGCACGGGGGCGCACCACGACGTCGTCGCGGCCGCGACCCTGCCGCCGTCGGTGCAGGGCGCGCCGGTGATCTTCCAGGCGGGCGAGTCCGACGAGGGGCGCGACTTCGCCGCCCGGCACGCCGAGGGCATCTTCTCGCGGTACCTCGAACCCGCACCGGCGGCCGCGTTCGCCGCCGACCTGCGCCGTCGGCTCGTCGCGCACGGCCGACCCGCCGACGACCTGCGGATCTTCCCCGCGGCGAGCGTCACGCTCGCGGACACCGAGGCGGAGGCGCGGGAGAAGGCCGAGTGGTTCCACCGCCGGACCTGGACCGACCGCATGGTCGTCGCGGTGATCGAGGCCGTGTGGGGGCGCGACCTCTCGTGGCTCGACCCCGACGGCCCGCTGCCCGACGTCGACCCCGTCTCGGCCGAGCAGACGCGCACCCACGGCGTCGTCAACAGCCGCGACAACCCGGTGGAGACCGCGGCCGCGTGGCGCCGGCTCAGCGCCGAGCAGGGACTGACCGTGCGCGGCCTCGTCGACTCGCTGCACGCCGCGGCGGCGTTCGTCGGGACGCCGTCGTCGGTCGCCGACCGTCTGGCGGCGGCCGTGCGGGCCGGGGAGCTCGACGGCCTCAACCTCACGCCGCAGTCGGTCCCGGACGGGTTCGACGACGTCGTGGACCGGCTGGTTCCCGAGCTGCAGGAGCGCGGCGTCTACCGCACCCGTTACCCCGGGACGACGCTGCGCGAGAACCTCGGCCTGCGTGCGCCCGTGCGCCACCGGCTCCGAGCCGCTGCGGGATGACGCGCGCCGGCTGTCGCTCGTTGACGCCGGCCGGCCGCGCCGGGTGACGCCGGCCGGCCGCGCCGGGTGACGCCGGCGCGGGCGGCTGCCCACCCCCTGCGAGGCCGGAGCGCTCACCAGTTCTTGGTGCCGCTCCCGCTGCCGTCGCCCGGGTCGGTGCCGGTCCCGGGCTGGTCGCCGTAGAGGTCGCGGTACTCCTGCTCCAGGCGCTCCTGCTCGTCGCGCGCCTCGGAGCCCTGCTGCTCGAGCTCCTCCTGGCGCTGCTGCTCCTCGAGCTCGGCCTGGCTCTGCTGGTCCTCGCCCTCGGAGCCCTCGCCGCCCGAGGCCTCGGACTGCTCGTCGCCCTCGGAGCCGTCGCCCTCCTGCGTGTCGCCGCCGCCCTGGTTCTCGGGCTGGGAGTCCTGGGCCTGCTGCTGCTTGTCCTGGAGGCGCCGCTGCGCGGCCTCGTCCTGCTCCTCCTGCTCGGGGGTCTGCTCGGACTCCCCGCAGTCGGGCCAGCCGCGGATCTGCTCGGCGGTCGCGTACTCCTGCTCGGCGTACTCGTACCAGTCCTGGACGTCCTGGCGCAGCTCCTCCGGATCGGGCTCCTCGCTCCCGTCGCCGTACGGGTCGAGGACCTCCTCGTCGTACGGCAGCCCCGCGTCGCGGGCGGCGATCGCCTCCTCGACGAGCGCGAGCTCCGCCGCCTTGCCGTCCGCGTACGCCATGTCGCCGTCGCCCTGGATCTCGTACGCGAGCGACAGGTTCGTCTGGATCATGCAGCGTTCCTCGGGGCTCTCGTCCTCCGCGAGGTCGTACGCGCGGTCGAGGGACGTGATCGCGTCGTACAGCGCCCACGAGTCCTCGGACCGGGCGAGCGCCGTGCCGTGGTTGTAGTGCGCCTTCCACGGCTCGACGATGTTGAAGGTCCGCTGGATGCCGTAGTAGTCCGCAGCGGTCGTCGCCTCCCCGCCGTCGTAGCGGTCCTTGCCCGTCGCCGCGATGGGGGCGAGGAGCGCCAGCTTGACCCCGAGGACGAGGAGCGCGAGCACCACGGGCAGCGTGCCGAGGAGCCACCAGGTGCGCCGCCGCAGGCGCGCGGCGCGCAGCGCGGCGACCCCCGTGGGGCGCGGCTTGCGCGTGCCGGTCGGCGGTGTCGGGGGCGGGGACCAGGTCATCGGCGCACCTCCACACGGTCCGCCGTGCGCACGGCCGACGGCCGGGACGTCGTCGGGCGCACGAGCGAGCGGCTGGCCGAGCGCGACCAGAACCACGCCTCGAGGCCGAGCAGCGCGACGAGCGCGAGCGCGAACGGCCAGACGACCGGGCGGTACGCCGTGACGTCACGCCGGCCGTCGGCCGCGACCTGCTGCGGGTCGACGCCCGCGACGAGCGACGCCGTCTCCGACGGCTCCTGCCGGTGCACGTACGGCACGCCGAGCTGGTCCGCGAGCGCGGTGAGCGACTCCTCGTCGAGCACCGAGAGCGCCTCGACCGGCTCGCCGTCCTGGCTCGGCTGCGACCAGTCGATGATGTACTCCGCGTCCTCGGGGTCCACGTCGGGGTCGTACTCCTTCATGCGCCCGCCCTCGGCCGTGCCGTAGCCGAGCACCGCGCCGCCGTCGACCACCGGGGCCAGCTCGGCGAAGGAGCGCGGCTCGCCCTCTGCCGTCTGCTCCCCGTCGGTGAGGAAGAAGACGAGGCGCACGTTCGCCGGGTGCTGCTCGGCGGACCCCTGGAGCGCGGACCGCAGCTCGTCGAGGGGCCGGTCCGTGAGCGATCCCTGCGAGTACCGCGTGATCTCGCGGTGGAACGTGTCGGCCCACGACGTGATCGCGCGCGCGTCCGTCGTCAGGGGGAGCTGGCGCGAGGCCTGCGAGTCGAACGAGATGATCGAGTAGCGGGCGCCCGGGATCGCCTCGGTGAGGCTCGCGATGTCGTGGCGCACACCGTCGAGCCGCTCTTGGCCGCCCTCGGGCCCGTAGTCCTCGGCCGCCATCGAGCCCGTGCGGTCGACGACGAAGAACATGTCGACGTTCGCGACCGACGTGTCGCGGTCCGTCGACGCGACCGACGGCGCGAGCCCGATGATCCCGAGCAGCACGACCGCACCGGCGCGGCGCAGCCAGGCCGCGCGCGGGGCGCCCGGGCGCGGGGCGCCGTCGGGCCCGGGGCGTCCGGCCACGACGGCCTGCCACACGGCGAGGCCGAGCAGCGGCAGGACGAGCAGCGCGAGCGCCCAGAGGGGCACGAGCGGCTGGAGCGTCAGTCCGGCGAGGTTCATCGGCCCGTCACTCCTTCACCCGCCACGCGACGACGAGCAGCAGCGCGACGCCGAGGACCGCGACGAGGAACCAGCCCGCGGGCCGGTCCGTGACGATCACCTCGGGCGACGCGTCGAGTTCGACGGCCTGCTGCGCGACGACGTCGTCGACCATGCCCTGCACCGCGGCCGGGTCGTCGGCGAGGAAGTAGAGCCCGCCGCCGTCCTCGACCGTGCTGCGGTACTCGCTCTCCTCGGGCGTGCCCTCGTAGCGCTGCGACCCGCCGAAGATCCCGTGCAGCGTGATGTCGCGCGACGCGACGAGGTCGGCCGCCTGGGGGAGCGTGTAGATCGGCTCGCCGGAGACGTAGTTGTCGGTCGCGAGGATGATCGAGCGCGAGCGCTCGGTGTCCTCCGCGTCGAACTGGAGCGCGCAGCTCGCGAGCCCGTCGCCGATGAGGCTCGCCCCGGAGAGGTTCGCCGTCGTCCCGGCGGTGAACTGCGCGTACTCGAGGATCTCCGCGTCGTCCGACCCGCCCGTGTAGTCGAACGTGGCCGGGTCCTTGTCGAGCGCGTCGATCCCCGCCTGGAGCTCCTCCCGCACGAGCGTGTAGTCGTCCGTGAGGGGAAAGACCGTGCGCGACGAGGAGTTGAAGATCGAGAGCGCGATCCGCTCGCCCTCGAAGTTGTCCACGAGCTCCTGGAACACCTTGAGCACCGCGCCGTCGTACTCGATCATCGAGCCCGACACGTCCAGGCACAGCACGATGTCGCGCGTGCCGAGCCGGTCGACGACGACGTCCGTCTCGACGGGCCGCGCCGCCACGGCCCCGGCGCCGACGACCGCGACGAGCAGACCCGCCGCCGTGAGCCCCTGGAGCACGCGGTAGCGCCGCACCCACGCGGCGAACGCCGGCACGCGCGCGAGGTAGTCGGAGTTCGCGACCCACAGCACATCGGCGTCGGCGTCGCGCGCCCGGCGGCGCCGGGCGAGCCACCAGGCGACCGCGCCCGCGGCGAGGACGGCGACGACGAGCGCGCCCCACAGCCACGGCCACAGGATCGACGAGCCCTGCGGCCCGGGGACGACGGCGGTGCTCGCCGCGAGCGCGTGCCTCACCATCCGCGCACCACCGATCGTGCACGGTCGATCGAGTCCTCGGCGTCGGTGTCCCGGGCCGCGGGGTCGTTGTCGTGGTCCGCGAACGACGGCCGGTAGTACCGCGCGATGACCTGGGTGACGCGTCCGGCCTCGCCGATCTGCTGGATCTCCGTGAGCGTCATGGACGACGCGTCCTGCCCCAGCCTGCCGGTCGCGAAGCCCCGCATCTCGGCCGAGAGCGCGAGGTGCAGCGCACGCTCGTCGAGCTCGCCCGCGCGGAACCGCTCCGCGACGGCGTCGAGCCGCCGCTCGTACTCGGCGCGCAGGGACGCGTACGGGTCGTAGGGGCCGGTGGGGAGCAGGGGCGCGGGCGGCGGCGCGGCCTTCTCGGCCGCGCTCGCGCGCGTCAGCCAGACGACCAGGAACACGACGGCGGCCGCCGCGAGGATCAGCACGATCCCCAGGACGGTCCACCACCCCGAGTAGCCCACGGGGTCGACGAGCTCATCGACGGGCACGCTTCTGCCTCCCCAGGAGCTCGACGAACCGCTGCACCACGTCGTCCGACCCCTCGACGAGCACGCCCTCGACCTGGAGGGTGCGCAGCCGCTCCGCGACCTCGGCCCGCCGCGCGGCGAGAGCCTGGGCCGCGGACTCGGCGAGCGCGGCCCGGCCACGCAGGAACGCGGGCAGGCGCAGCGTCCCGTCGACGTCCGCGACCTCGCCGGTGGCGTGCGGGCCCGCGCCCGCACCGACGGGGGACAGGTCCGCGACCTGGACGACCATGACCTCGTGGCGCACGCGCAGCGACCGCAGGAGCTGCTCGTGCTCGGACCCGGGTCGCGCCTCGTCGGTCACGACCACGACCAGCGAGCGGCGCCGGAACGCGGACCGGGCGCGGTCGAGCGGCCGCGTCAGGTCGCTCGGCGGCGCGTCGGGTCGCCACAGGTCCTCCACCGTGCGCAGCAGCACCTCCAGGTCCTGCGTGCTCGCGCGGGGCGGGAGCTGGACCAGCCGCCGGGCGTCGCCGGCGACGAGCGCGACCCGGTCGCCGCGGTCGCGCGCGAGGTACGCGACGAGCGCGCAGCAGAAGCTCGCGATCTCCGCCTTGGTCTCGCCGCTCGGGGCGGTCGCGCCCATCGTGCGCCCGGTGTCGACGACGAGCACGAGGTTGAGGTTCGACTCGCGCACGAACCGGCGGATGATCGGGAGGCCTGCGCGCGCCGACGACTTCCAGTCGATGTCGCCGACGTCCTCGCCCGGCGCGTACAGGTGCAGGTCGTCGAAGTCCTGGCCGTGCCCCTTGAAGACCGACCGGTGCCGTCCCTCGAGCAGCCCGGACGCCCGGCGCGCGACCGGGAGGTCGAGCCGGGCCCGGACCTGGGCGAGACGGGAGACGTCGGGCACGTGGTGCTCTCTCGAGAAGGTGAGGGGGTCGCTCAGGGCGTCGGGACGGCGTCGAACACCGCGTCCACGAGCTGCTCCGGCGGCACGTTGTTCGCGAGCGCGTCGAACGTGCGCACCAGGCGGTGGCGCAGCACCGAGTAGCGCACGGCCTTGATGTCGTCCGGGATGACGTACGCGCGGCCCGCGAGGATCGCGAGCGCCTGGCCCACGCGCATGAGCGCGATGCCGCCGCGCGGCGACGCGCCCACGCGCACGTGGCGGTCGAGGCCGGGGATCGGGCGCGGGCCGGAGAGGCGCGTCGTGTTGATGAGGTCGACGACGTACCGCTTGATCGAGTCGTCCACGTACACGTCGTCGACCAGGCCGCGCAGGAAGCGGACGTCGTCGAGCGAGATCGGCTGGGCGGTGAGGGGCTGCGTCATCTGCCCGGTCGCGATGCGCTGGAGGATCTCGAGCTCCTGCGGCGGCGTCGGGTAGGTGAGCACCTCCTTCATGAGGAAGCGGTCCATCTGGGCCTCGGGCAGCACGTACGTGCCCTCCTCCTCGATGGGGTTCTGCGTCGCGAGCACCATGAACGGGTCCGGGAGCGCGAAGTTCTCGCCGCCGATCGACGTCTGCTTCTCCTGCATCGCCTCGAGCATCGCCGACTGCGTCTTGGCCGACGAGCGGTTGATCTCGTCGAGCAGCACGACGTTCGCGTGCACCGGGCCGAGCTGGGTCGTGAACTCGCCGGTCGCGTAGTTGAAGATCTGCGTGCCGACGATGTCGTTCGGCATGAGGTCGGGCGTGCACTGGATGCGGTGGAACGACCCGTCGACCGCGGCCGCGAGCGTCTGTGCCGCCGTCGTCTTGGCGAGCCCCGGCACGGACTCGAGCAGGATGTGGCCGCCCGCGAGGAGCGAGCTGACGAGCGCCGTGCGCAGCGCGTCCTGGCCGACGACGCGCTGGTCGAAGACTTGGCCGACGCGCTTGAGCAGGTGGCTCGCGCGGTCGAGGTCCTGCGTCGAGATGCTGCCGTGCCCTGCGGCCATCGATCGTCCTCCGGGTCGTGCGTGGGTCGTGCGGGTGTGGTCCCGTGCGCGGCCGGAAGGGTGGACGGAGCGTCGCGAGCCCCCGGCGAACCCGGCCCAGTATGCCAGCGCGACCCCCGCCGGACCGGGCGTCGTCCACAGGTCCGGGTGGGGAGAGGTCCCCACCCGGCGGGCGAGCCTCGGCCGTCCCGGGCATGTCGGGAATGTCCTGCGGGCGCCGCGGGGTTGGGCTGTCATGAGCACCGACGCCGTCGGCACGACCGACGCCACCGCCGCCCCTGACGCCGCCGCCGGGCTGGGCGAGCCCGCCCTCCTCGCCCTCGTCGCCGCGCGCCACCAGGGTGTCCTCGCGACCGTCAAGAAGGACGGCCGACCCCAGCTGTCCAACGTGCTGTACGCGTGGGACGCGGAGGCGGGCGTCGCGCGCGTCTCCGTCACCGCGGACCGTGCCAAGACCCGGAACGCCGCGCGCGACCCGCGCGTCTCGCTCCAGGTGAGCGCCGAGGACTTCTGGAGCTACGCCGTCGTCGAGGGCGACGCCGAGCTGAGCGCGGTCGCCCTGGACCCGCACGACGCCGCCGCCGACGAGCTCGTCGAGACGTTCCGCGCCGCCTCCGGGAGCGAGCACCCCGACTGGGAGGAGTTCCGGCGCGCGATGGTCGCCGACCGCCGCCAGGTGCTGCGCGTGCGCGCGGCGCGCGTCTACGGGATGGCCCGGCTCCCGCAGCCGTGACGCGATGACCGGAGGGGGCCGCGCGCTCGATACCCTGGTGCGGTGACCACGACTGCCCTGCGCCGCGCGCCGTCGGACGCCCGACCCGCGAACCCGTGGTGGCTCGTCCTCGCCGGACCGTTCGCCGTCGTCGTCGCCGTCGTCGCGGTGCTCGCCGCCGGCGCGTTCTCGGCCGCGTTCACCGTCCCGGCCGGCTTCCCCGACCCGGGTGCGCTCGCGCGCCTCGGCACCCCGGTCGTCACGGTCCTCACCGAGCTCTCCGTCGCGCTGACGCTCGGCTCGCTCGTCCTCGCGGCGTGCGTGCTGCCCGCCGGGACGCCGGTCCGCAAGGCGCTCGGTGTCGCGGGCGCGTCGGCCGCGACGTGGGCCGTGCTGTCGGTCCTGCAGGTCGTGCTGCGCTACTCCTCGATCTCGAGCACGCCCATCACGGGCCCGACGTTCGGCGACCAGCTCGGCCTGTTCGTCTCGCAGGTCAGCCTCGGGCGCAACTACCTCGCGATCATCGTCGTCGCCGCGCTGACGTCCGCCGCCGCGCTCGCCGTGCGCAGCGCGACGGGCGCGATGTGGACGGCCGCGCTCGCGCTCGTCGCGATCGCGATGCAGGCCAACACGGGTCACGCCGCGGGCGCGGTGAGCCACGAGCTCGCCGTCTCCTCGATGTTCCTCCACCTGGCCGGTGCCGCGCTGTGGGTCGGCGGCCTGGGGACGCTCGCCGTCGTGCGCGTCCGCGGCGGGCTGGGACGCGCGGACTTCACGGCGTCCGTCGCGCGGTACTCCGCGATCGCGCTGTGGTGCTACGTGGCCGTCGCCGTCTCGGGGGTCGCGAACGCGAGCATCCGTGTCGACACGCTCGCGGGCCTCACCACCGACTACGGCATCCTCCTGCTCACCAAGCTCGCGCTGCTGCTCGTCCTGGGCGCCGTCGGGTTCGCGCACCGCGAGCTCGTCGTACGGCGGCTCTCCGGCCCGACGGCGGTCGCGCGGCCGGGCGCCGACCGTGCCTCGTCGAAGGGTTCCTCGAAGCCTGCGGCGAAGGTCTCGTCGAACGGCTCGTCGCGCCAGGCGGCGACGTCGTCGTCCACGGGCGCGAAGGGCGCCGCCGCGGAGGGCACGCGCTGGCTGTTCTGGCGCCTCGTCGCGGTCGAGCTCGCCATCATGGGCGCGGTGTCCGGCGTCGCCGTCGCGCTCGGGTCGACCGCGCCGCCGGTGCCGCAGGAGGAGCCGCTCGACACCTCCGCCGCGTACCAGGTGACCGGGCACGCGCTGCCGCCGGAGCCGACGCTCGCACGCTGGTTCACCGAGTGGCGCTGGGACCTGCTGCCCGCGTTCGCGTGCGTCGCGGCGCTCGTCGTCTACCTGCGCTGGGTGCGCCGCCTCGCGAAGCGCGGCGACTCCTGGTCGGTGGGACGCACGGTCTCGTGGTGCATCGGCATCCTCATCCTCTTCTGGGTGACCTCGGGCGGGCCGGCCATGTACGGCCACGTGCTGTTCAGCGCGCACATGGTGCAGCACATGATCCTCGCCATGGTCGTGCCGATCTTCCTGGTGCTCGCCGCGCCCGTGACGCTGCTCCTGCGTGCGGTGCCGCCGCGCAAGGACGGGTCGCGCGGCCCGCGCGAGTGGGTGCTCGCGATCGTGACGTCGCGCGTGGGCCAGTTCTTCGCCAACCCGATCGTCGCCGCGGTGAACTTCGCCGGCTCGATGATCGTCTTCTACTACACGCCCGCGTTCGAGTACGCCCTGACGACGTACGCCGGGCACCTCGCGATGCTCGCGCACTTCACGCTCGCGGGGTACCTGTTCGCCAACGCGCTCGTCGGGATCGACCCCGGCCCGCACCGCCCGCCCTACCCGCAGCGCCTGCTCCTGCTCTTCGCGACCATGGCGTTCCACGCCTTCTTCGGCGTCGCGCTGACGTCGGGCGAGGTGCTGCTCGTGCCGGAGTGGTTCGGCCTGCTCGGCCGCGAGTGGGGCCCGAGCGCCATCGCCGACCAGCAGCGCGGCGGCGGCGTGGCGTGGGGCATCGGCGAGCTCCCGACGCTCATCCTCGCCATCGTCGTCGCGGTCATGTGGACGCGCTCCGACGAGCGCGAGGCCAAGCGCAACGACCGCCAGGCCGACCGCGACGGCGACGCCGAGCTCCAGGAGTACAACGCCATGCTCGCCGAGATGTCGAAGCGGGACGACTGACCCCCTCCCCACCCCGCCGAACACGACATGAGGGTCGCTATGGAGCCCATAACGGCCCCCATGCCGTGTTCGGCGGCGGGTCGTGTCGTGTTCGACGGCGTACGCCCGGCGCGGCGGGAGCCGCTCAGCCTCCCGCCGCGGTCCAGACCGTCCACAGGACGTGAATCCCACGGTCCCGTCCACAGGCGTCGCCGGGATGGCGGCGATCGTCCCGCCCGACCTGCTCCGATCGGCGCATGCGCACCGTGGCCACCGTCCCGTCGGAGCTCCTCACCCTTGCCGGCACGCAGGAGGGCTTGCTCTCCGCGCAGCAGTGCGACGAGCACGGCGTCGGCTCGCACCGCCGCTCTCGTCTCGTGAGCCAAGGCCGCTGGCAGAAGGTCACCCACGCGGTCCTCGACACGATCGTCGCCCCGCCTCGTGATCGGGACGGACCACGCCGTCATGAGCACCTGCGGCGCCGCGCCGCATGGCTCGGGCTGCTCGCCTACGGCACGGACGCGATCGCGGTCGGGCCGTGTGCGCTGGTGCTCCTCGGGGTGGAGGGCGTACGCACGGACGTGAGGCCTGAGGTGGCGCTCCCCGGGGCGTGCGCCGGGCGGTCCCGTGACGGCATCCTGCTGCGGCAGTTCGACGACGGCATGACCGTCACGCAGATCGAGGGTAGGTGGGTCGCGACGACGGACTGGGCGCTCGCGCAGGCCGTGCCGGAGATGGGAAGGATGCGCGCCATCGCCGCGATGGACAGCGCACGACACCGCGGGCTCCTGAGCGCCGAGGGGCTCGCGCACGCGCACGACCTCGCGCGCGGTCGGCGCGGCGTCGCACGGACGCACCCCTGGTGGGGGCAGTCCGACGGCCGAGCCGAGTCTCCGCTCGAGACGTTCGCACGGCTCGACTGCACGGATTCCGGCATCGCGCCCGACGACCTTCAGGTAGAGGTGGTCGACGATGGTCGGTTCCTGGGGCGCGGCGACCTCGGCTGGCGGCTGCCCGGCGGTCGGTGGCTGATCGCCGAGCTGGACGGCGCCGACGTCCACAGCGAGCCGGCTGCTCTCCTGCGGGACCGGGCCCGCCAGAACGACCTCGTCGCGTGCGGGGCCGTGGACCTGCTGCGGTTCACCGGACGTGACGTCACGACCCCAGGGTCGCCGCGCCCGGGCCGTCTGGTCACCGACGTGCGTCGGCACCTGGCCCGAGCACGACACCACCCGCCGTCGAGCACGACATGAGGGCTGTTATGGGCCCGAAAACGACCCTCATGTCGTGCTCGGCGGGGCGGGGTGGGGGCGAGCGCGGGCGGCTGCCGTGATAGGACGTACGGGTGAGTAACGACGCCGCCACGCCCGGTACCTCCGACCAGCCCGAGAGCCCGTTCCACGATCTCGACCAGTACCTCGCGATCCCGCGCGTCGGAGGGCTCGCGCTCTCGCCCGACGGGGCGCGCCTGGTCACGACCGTGCAGACGCTCGACCCGCAGCGCACCGGGTACCGGACCGCGCTGTGGGAGGTCGACCCGGCGGGCGAGGTCCCCGCGCGTCGGCTCACGCGCAGCACCAAGGGCGAGTCGAGCGCGACTTTCACCGGGGCGGGCGACGTCCTGTTCACCTCGGCCCGGCCCGACCCGGACGGCGGGTCCGACGACGACCCGAAGGCCGCGCTGTGGCTGCTCCCGGCGACGGGCGGCGAGGCCCGCGTCGTCGCGACGGCGCCCGCGGGCGTGAGCGGCCCGCTCGCAGCGGCGGACGCGCCCGTCGTGTCGGTGGCGGCCTCGGTGCTCCCCAGCGCGCGCGACCTCGCGCACGACGCCGAGCTCCGGTCCGCGCGCAAGGACGCCAAGGTCGCGGCGATCCTGCACAGCGCGTACCCGGTGCGCCAGTGGGACCACGACCGGGGCCCGGACGAGGCCCACCGGTTCGTCGGCGACCTCACGACCCTCGTCGACGAGCCGGCGCACCCGCTCCCGGACCCGGCCGGGACGTCCGGCGCCGAGCCCGGCGGCACCGACGTGACCGACGACCACGGCCCGCACGACCCCCGTCTCCTCGACCTGCGCGACGTGACCCGCGGCGTCGAGCAGGGGACCGCGCCGGGCCGCGCGCTGCACGAGCACTCCGCCGACCTGTCCGGCGACGGTACGACGCTCGTCACCACGTGGCAGGTGGCCGGGCCCGGGCCGCAGGTGCGCAACACGCTCGTCGCGATCGACACGGCGACGGGCGCGCGGCGCACGCTCGTCGACGAGCCGAGCGCGGAGGCGCACTCACCCCGCATCTCGCCCGACGGCGCCTGGGTCGCGTTCGTGCGGGAGACCATCTCGACGCCGCACCAGGCGCCGGAGGAGAGCCTCGCCGTCGTTCCGCTGCACGCGCCGGACGGGCCGGCGGGGGCCGTGGAGGGCCACGACGACTCCGCGACGACGCGCGCGGAGAACCACGCGACCCCGCGCACCCTCGTGCCGCACTGGGACCGCTGGCCGACGTCGCTGCGCTGGCTCCCCGACGGCTCGGGGCTGCTCGTCACGGCCGACGACGACGGCCGCGGGCCGGTCTTCCTCGTCGCCTTCTCCCCGGACGGCACGACGGAGAACGGCACGGCCGAGCGCGTGACGAGCGACGACGCCGTCTTCACCGACGTGCAGGTCGCGCCCGACGGACGCACGGCCTACGCGCTGCGCACGAGCTACCTCGAGCCGTCGCACCCGGTCCGCATCGACCTGGGGGCGTTCCTCGGGTCCGGCGCTGCGGGCGGCCGCACGCCGGTGCCCGCCACGCCGCTGCGCGGCCCGGTCGCGACGCCCGACCTCCCGGGCACGCTCGTCGACGTCGAGACCGCCGCGTCGGACGACGTGCGCGTGCGCGGCTGGCTCGCTCTCCCGCACGGCGCGTCCGCGGACGACCCCGCGCCGTTGCTGCTGTGGATCCACGGCGGCCCGCTCGGCTCGTGGAACGCGTGGAGCTGGCGCTGGAACCCGTGGCTGATGGTCGCGCGCGGGTACGCGGTCCTGCTGCCGGACCCGGCGCTGTCGACGGGGTATGGCCAGGACTTCGTGCAGCGCGGCTGGGGTTCGTGGGGCAAGGCCCCGTACACCGACCTGCTCGCGATCACCGACGCGGTGGAGGCACGACCCGAGGTCGACGCGACCCGCACGGCCGCGATGGGCGGGTCGTTCGGCGGGTACATGGCGAACTGGGTCGCGGGCCACACCGACCGCTTCCGCGCGGTCGTCACGCACGCGAGCCTGTGGGCGCTCGACCAGTTCGGCCCGACGACGGACCACGCGTACTACTGGGCGCGCGAGATGACGCCGGAGATGGCGTTCGAGAACAGCCCGCACCGGTTCGTGGGCGACATCGTCACCCCGATGCTCGTGATCCACGGCGACAAGGACTACCGCGTCCCCATCGGCGAGGGCCTGCGGCTCTGGTACGAGCTGCTCGAGTCGTCGGGCCTGCCCGCCGGGGCCGACAGCGAGACGGTGCACCGGTTCCTGTTCTACCCGGACGAGAACCACTGGATCCTCCAGCCGCAGCACGCGAAGGTCTGGTACCAGGTGGTGCTCGCGTTCCTCGCGGAGCACGTGCTCGGCGCCACGCCGGGCGAGGGCGACGCGGCGCTGCCGACGACGCTCGGCTGAGCACGGGGCTCCCCGCTCGACGCCGGGGGAGGCCGGGCTCCGTCACGGGAGGGCACGCAGGCGCGCCGCGCGGAGCGTGAGGTAGTCGCGCTCCGCGGGGCTCGGCGTCGCCGCCGCGGCGGCCACGTACTGCCCGACGGCGGCCCGCGTCTCTCCCGCCCGCTCCAGCAGGTGCGCACGCACGGCGGGCAGCCGGTGGCCCGTCGCCAGGGCGTCGTCGAGGCCGGCGAGGAGGGCGAGGCCCGCGCGGGGGCCGTCGACCATGGCGACCGCGACCGCGCGGTTGAGCGTGACGTGCGGGCTCGGGTCGAGGCGCTCGAGCACCGAGTAGAGCGCGAGGACCCGCTCCCAGTCCGTCGCGTCCGTGCTCGGCGCCTGCGCGTGCAGCGCCGCGACCGCCGCCTGCACCTGGTACGACCCGACGAGCCCGTGGGGGAGCGTCGCGGTGACGATCCGGACGCCCTCGACGATCTGGGCGTGGTCCCAGCGGGACCGGTCCTGCTCGGCGAGCGGCACGAGCTCGCCGCGCGGGCCGGTCCGGGCGCCGCGCCGGGCGTCCGTGAGGAGCATGAGCGCGAGCAGGCCGCCGACCTCCGGGTCGTCCGGCAGCAGGGCGTGCACCGTCCGGGCCAGCCGGATCGCCTCGCCGGACAGGTCCGCGCGCCGCAGGTGCGGCCCCGAGGTCGCCGTGTGGCCCTCGGTGAACACGACGTAGAGGACGCGCAGGACCGCGGCGAGCCGCGCGTCCCACTCGCCCGGCCCCGGGGTCGCGAACGGGCGGTCGAGCGCGGCGAGGCGCCGCTTCGCGCGCGTGATGCGCTGGGTCATGGTCACCTCGGGGACGCCGAACGCACGGGCGATCTCCGCCGTCGTGAGCCCGCCGACGGCCCGCAGCGTCAGCGCGACGGCGCTCGCGGGCGGCAGGTCGGGGTGGCAGCAGAGGAAGAAGAGGGTGAGCGAGTCGTCGACGTCACCCGGTCCCGCGCCCGTGTCGCCCTCTCCCGGCACGTCGTCGGGCGCGACCGTCGCCCGCGGGGCCCCGGCCGCGCCCGTGAGCCCGGCCGGGGCGAGCCGCGCCGACGCCGG
Organism: Cellulosimicrobium funkei; assembly: GCF_001019615.1. Classification (GTDB taxonomy): domain Bacteria; phylum Actinomycetota; class Actinomycetes; order Actinomycetales; family Cellulomonadaceae; genus Cellulosimicrobium; species Cellulosimicrobium cellulans_E. The sequence goes on from NZ_JNBQ01000003.1 coordinate 253,270, forward strand.
GTCGCGCCGCGCCGTCGTCTCCTCCCGGCGGCGGCGGGCGACGTCGGCCCGGACCGTGTCCGCGAGCCGGCGCTCGGCGACCCGCACGAGCCAGGCGCGCGGGTCGTCGGGAAGCCCGTCCGCCGGCCAGCGGGTCGCGGCCGCGAGCAGCGCCTCCTGGAGCGCGTCCTCGGCGTCGGCCAGGTCGCCGCAGCGCCTGACGAGGAGGCCGAGGACGCGCGGCCGGAGGTCCCGCAGCAGGTCCTCGACCGGCTCGGGGGACGAGGTGCTCACGTGGCCGTCACTGCTCGGACGCGGGTGCGCTCATGACCTGGCGGACCTCGATGTACTCGCCGATCGGGGCGCCTCCCGGACCGGGCGCGGCCGACGCCTGCGCCGCGATCTCGACCGCGCGGTCCTGGCTGTCGACGTCGACGATCCAGTAGCCCGCGAGGAACTCCTTCGACTCGGGGAACGGGCCGTCGGTGACGACGGGCGCCGTGCGGCCGTCGGACACGACGACGACCGCCTGGTCCGGCCCGGCCAGGCCCTGGGCGTCGACGAGCTCGCCCGACGCCGCGAGCTGCTCGCCGAGCGCCCGCTGGAACGCGATGTGCGCCTCGACGTCCTCCGGTGCCCACTCGTGGATCGGGAGGTCGCAGTGCGCCGCCTGGGTGTAGGTCTTCACCAGCATGTACCGCATGGTCGGTTCCTTCCGTCGGTCGGCGCCCCGTCGGCGCCGTCACGGGGAGGTCGGAGCCGACGGCTCGCTCCCGACACGTCTCGGCCGTGGATTCGTGTGAACTGGATCACAGTACAGTCGGCCCGGGGGTCAGGGGTGGGCGCGGAGCTGGGCCAGGCCGCGGCGCGCGTGGCTCTTCACCGTGCCGAGCGGGAGGCCGGTCTCGGCCGCGACCTGGGCGTGCGTGCGTCCCTGCGCGTACACGAGCCGCACCACTCGGCGTCGTTCGGGGGCCAGGTGGCGCAGCGCGTCCTCGAGGTCGACCCGGGAGGCGACGTCGTCGGCCGGGTCGGGGACGGTCGTCGCGAGCCGTGGTCGAGACGCTGCCTCGCGTCGCCGGGCGTCGCGCGCCCGCGCCCGGAGGAGGTCGGTGGCCACGTGGCGCGCGATGCCCAGCAGCCAGACGGGCAGGTCGCCGCGCGTGGGGTCGAACCGGTCGCGCGAGCGCCACGCGGCGAGGAAGACGAGCTGCGTCGCGTCGTCGGTGTCGGCCGGGTCGCCCAGGCGCCGCGCGACGACGGCCCGGACGAGCGGGGCCCATCGGGAGTACGCGGCGGGAAGGTCGAGCACGGCGCCGTGGTCACCCGTGCCCTCGGCGCCGCCGGGCGCGCGCTCGTCCCGCCTCGCGCCCTGCTCGGCGCGGGGGACACGTGCCACGGTCCCGACCATCGCGTCACCGGTCCTCGTCGTCCTCCTCCCAGTGTCGGACGCCGCGGCGCGGGACGCGAGGTCGTGCGCGCTGCGGGGGCTGGGGACGGCGACGGTGGGCGAGCGGCCGTGGTCAGGCGGGCCTCAGCGGTGCACCGGGCGGCGCTGGTGGACGTGCCGGTCGTGCACGGCCTTGCCGAGCTCGTAGATCGAGCCGACGAGGATCGCGGCGATGATGAGCGCACCGAAGATCAGGAACCACTGCGACATGCCGTTCCCGATCCCCGTGACGCCGATCGTCCCGCCGGATCCGGCAGCGAGCGACGCGAACATGGCGACCTCCTCCCGAGGGGGCGGACGTGCCCTCTCGTCCGGGGTTCGCCCGCAGGCCGGCGCACGGATGCGGCCCGGGGTCCCGGGCCCGGAGGGCTCGCGTCAGGCGACGGTCGACGGGAGCGGGGCGAACGCCGCGCGCCAGCGGCGCACGAGGCGCCGGTCGGCCGCACCCCGGGCCGCCGCCCATGCGCAGTGCTGGGTCGTCTCGCGGTGCTCCAGCAGGGCGTCGCGGTCGTGCTCGAGGGCCCAGAGGAGGGCGGTGCGCACCTCGGTGCGCGAGGGGGCGGAGGGCAGGGTGTCGTGCATGGTCCGTCTCGTCGTCGGTCGGTCTTCGGGCGGCCTGGTGACCGCTTCCACCCGACAAGACGGCACAAGTCGCCGTCTGTGACGCGAGTTCGGTGACTTTCTTCCGGAGAACGTGTGATGCCGGTCGCACGGGCCGGTCCCGTACGACCGGCTCACGCCGGCCGCCGTGCTGCCCGGGGCGTCGGTCAGGAGACCGCGTCGACGAGCGCGGCCGCGAGGTCACGGGGGCGCGAGAGCATCGGCCAGTGCCCGGTGGGGAGGTCGACGTACGTGAGGTCCGTGAGCTCGCCCAGCTCGGTGTGCAGGGGAGGGCCGGGGTGCGCGAGCTCGGCGAGCACGGCCGACGGGATCGACGAGCAGATGACGGTCGCCGGGACGTCCAGCCGAGCCGGGTTCGCCAGGTGCACCGTGCCGCGTGCGACGGGGCCGGGCGTCGGCACGGCGCGCTCGCGGAACCGCGCGAGCGCCGCGTCGTCCAGGCCGTCGAGGCTCGACCCGTCCTCGGCCAGCGTCTCCCAGTCGGGCAGCGGGACCTCGGCGGCGTCGGCCGGGAGGTCGGACGAGAGCGCGGCGCCGTCGACGAGGGGGCCGGTGTCGACGTAGACGATCCGCTCGATCCGGGCCGGGTCACGGTCGGCGACCTGCTGCACGACCGGTCCGCCGCCGCTGTGGCCGACGAGCGCGACCCGACCGTCGAGCCCGTCGACGAGCCGCGCGACCGCGTCCACGTGGTCCTCGCGCGTGACCCCGGCGCGGTCCCGCGCGGTCGCACCGGCGTCCAGGCCGGGGAGGGTCACGGCGTGCGGGACGAGGCCGGCGGCCTCGAGGTGGGGGACGACGTCGTCCCACGCCCAGGCGCCCAGCCAGAAGCCGGGGACGAGGACGACGTGGAGGGGCTGCTCGGTCGTGTCGTGGTTGCTCATGCACCCACCTTCGCAGCGCATCGGTGACACCTGTCTGTCACCATCGTCCGGTGAACAGGACGGAACGTCTCTACGCGATCGCGGAGGAGCTCCGGCGGGCGGGGCGGACCGGGACGACGGGTCCACGCCTCGCGGCGGCGCTCGAGGTGAGCGAGCGGACGATCAAGCGTGACGTGGCCGCGCTGCAGCAGGCCGGTCTGACGATCTGGGCCCAGGCCGGCCCCGGCGGTGGCTACGTGCTCGACCCGAGCGCGTCGCTGCCGCCGGTCAACTTCACGCCCGGCCAGGCGGTCGCCGTCGCGGTCGCGCTCGCGACGCTCCCGCCCGGCAGCCCGTTCGCGGTCGACGCGCTCGCGGCGCGCGGGAAGGTCTGGGACGCGCTCGCGGCCGGCGACCGCGAGCGGGCCGAGGCGCTGGCTGCGCGGGTGTGGGTCCGCCACGACGCCCCGGACGCGTCGCCGGACGCCCCCGCCGCAGCGGGTGGGGACGTCGTGGGGCGCGCCCGGTCGCACCTCGGGGTGCTGCGCGCCGTCGAGCAGGCGCTCGCCGGGTCGCGCGTCCTCGCGGTCCGCTACCGCGACGGCCGGGGCGCGACGTCGTCGCGCCGGGTCGAGCCCGTGCTGCTCGCGCACACCGACGGGCGCTGGTACCTCGTCGCGTGGTGCCGGTCGCGCGAGGCGATCCGCTGGTTCCGGTTGGAGCGCGTCGAGCGCGCCGACCTCACCGCCGAGACGTACGCGCCCCGTCCGGTCGCGGACGTCGGGGAGCCGCCCGTCGGCGCGACGGCGGTCTACGACCCCGACGCGGGCTGACGAACCTCAGCCGGGCGCCGCACCAGGTCGAGGACGGCCCCTGCGAACGCCTCGGGTGCCTCGGCGGGCAGGTCGTGACCCGCGTGCGGCACCTGGCGGTGCTCGCGCGGTCCGGCGAAGAACCGTGCCGTCGCCGACCCGTCCGTCGCGGGGAAGTTGCCGTCGGCGAGCCCGTCGAGGGTGATCGTCGGGACGCCGATCCGGGGCAGCGCCGCGAGGCGTCGCTCGAGGTCCTCGTACGCGGGGTCACCCGGCGCGAGCCCGAGCCGGTGGCGGTAGGAGTGGATGACGACGTCGACGTAGCCGGGGTTGTCGAAGGCCTCGGCGGTGCGCGCCAGCTCGGCCTCGGTGAACGACCTCTCGGGTGAGTTGCGCGTCCACAGCACGCGCGCGATCTCCGCGCGGTTCTGCGTCAGCCCCCGCCGACCGCGCTCGGTCGCGAAGTACCAGAAGTACCAGAACCCGGCCTCCAGGTCGGGCCGGATCGGCGTCTGGGCGGCGGCGACGTCCTGCACGAGGTAGCCGTTGACCGAGACCAGGCCGCGGACGCGCTCGGGCCAGAGCGCCGCGACGACGCACGCGGCGCGCCCGCCCCAGTCGTAGCCGGCGAGCACCGCCGAGCCGATGCCGAGCGCGTCGAGGAGCGCGACGAGGTCGGCGCCCAGCGCGGCCTGCTGGCCCGAGCGCACCGCGCCGGGCTCCCGGAACGTCGTGGGGCCGTGACCGCGCAGGTACGGGACGACCACGCGCAGCCCCTCGGCGGCGAGCGACGGGACCACGTCGACGTAGCTGTGCACGTCGTACGGGTAGCCGTGCAGGAGCACCACGGGCGGTCCGGCGGGGTCGCCCGCCTCCACGTACCCGACGGTGAGCGGCCCGGCGTCGACCGTCGAGACGGGTCCGAGCGCGGTGGTGGCGATCATCGTCGTCTCCTCGCGGTTCCGCGGCGCCGTCAGGCCGCGGCCCTGCGCGAGGCGGCGAGGGCGGCGAGCACGGTGCGCGCGACCCGGTCCGGCGCGGAGACCGCGACGGCGTGCGACGCACCCTCCACCTCGTCCACGCCGCGCGCGGCGGCGCGCTCCGCCATCCAGCGGTGCGCGGCGACGGGGATGTTGCGGTCCTCGGAGCCGAACACGAACCAGGACGGGACGGCCTTCCAGGCCGGCGTGCCGGCGAGCAGGCCTTGGTTCAGCGCGACGTCCGTGACGGGGCGCTGCGTCCGGGCGGCGACGTACGCGGTCTCCTCCGGGACGTCCGCGGCGAACTGCGCGTGGTACGCGTCGGGCCGGATCCACAGGTCGTCGACGTCGTCCACGAGCGACGTGCTCTCCAGCGCGTCGGCGAGCGTGCTGCCGGGGAACCGGCCGGCGAGGTCGACCGCGCTCTCGCCCGTGTCGGGGGCGAACGCGGCGACGTAGACGAGACCGACGACGTCCCGCAGCCCCTCGGCCGCAGCCTCCGTGACGACCATGCCGCCGTAGGAGTGGCCGACGAGCACGAGCGGGCGGCCGGCGTCGCCGACGGCGTCACGCAGGTACTGCGCGTCGGTCACGACGCTGCGCAGGGGGTTCGCGAGGGCGAGGCTGTCGACGTCGTGCGCGCGGAGCCGGGCGATCACGCCCGACCAGCTCGCGGACTCGGCGAACGCGCCGTGCAGGAGCACGACGAGCGGGTTCTCGGGCATGGCTCTCTCCTCCGTCGGTCGGCGGACGGACCGGGCGAGTCGCCACGGGGCGTCCTGATGACCGTTCGACCGAGGAGGGACGGCGGGCGTGACACCGCCGCTGGCGTCAGTCCCCGCGCAGCACGCAGAACTCGTTGCCCTCGACGTCGGCCATGACGACGAACGTGTCCGCCTCGCCCTGCCCGACGTCGACGCGGCGTGCGCCGAGCCCCTCGAGCCGCGCGACGTCGGCGGCCTGGGTCGACGAGGAGAAGTCGAGGTGCACGCGGTTCTTGACGGCCTTGCCCTCGGGGACCCGCTGGAAGACGAGGCTCGGCGGTCCGAGGACCGTCTCGCCGTCGCGCGGGTAGAGCACGGCCTCGCCGTGCGGTCCGGTCTCGCGCCCCGTCCAGCCGAGCGCGGCCTGCCAGAAGTCCGCCACGACGGCGGGGTCGGCGCAGTCGACGACGGCGCCGCTGAAGGTGAGTGTCATGCGGTCAGTGTGACGTGCGCCACCCACAGGGACGCGTCGCGTCGAGAGTGCGGCGTCAGGCCGCGTCGGCGTCCGGCTCGACGAGCCGCCCGACGAGCGCGGGCAGCCAGTCCGCGGCCTGCGCGCGCTGGACGGCGTCGTCGCCGTCGGGGGTGAGGAACGCGTCGCGCGCCGCGGACGTGTAGGCGCTGATGAGCACGCGCGTGGCCGCGGCGGCGTCGATCGCGAAGCGCATCCCGACGCTCGTGAGCACACGCGTGAGGATGTCCGCGAGCTCCGTGCGGAACGACTCCTCCTGGTCCGCGAACCGCTCCGCGACCTGCGGGTCGCGCAGCGCGAGCAGCTCGAGCTCCGCGCTCATGAGGCACCACCGACGCTCGTCGCGCGGGTCCGCCATGACGGCCGCGACGATCGTGGCGATCGCCTCGGGGGCGATGACCCCGTCGCGCACGGGGTCGTCGGGCAGGTGCTCGACGGCGGCCTCGAGGCTCCGCATCCGCATCCGGATCTCGCGCTCGGTGAGGGCGAGGAACAGCGACTCCTTGGTGTCGAAGTTCGAGTAGAACGCGCCGCGCGTGAAGCCCGCCGCCTCGCAGACGGCCTCGATCGATGTGCCGTTGATGCCGTGCTCGGCGAACAGCCCGTAGGCGGCGTCGAGCAGGCGCTCGCGGGTGCGCTCGCGGCGGGGGGACAGCGGGGCCTCGCTCTCGGTGCCGCGGTCGACTCGGGTCGGGTCGAGGTCGGTGGTCACGCCGCACATGCTCCCACTGTCGGACGGCGCCACCCGCACGGGCAGCCTTGCGATACACGAGTGTATCCGATACGGTCGCGCATCGGATACAGCGGCGTATCCTGAAATCCGTCTGCACTCTCCCCGGGAGGCCGCTCGTGTCCTCAGCGCTGTACTCGCTCGGCCGCTGGGCGGTCGGGGCGCGCCGGCTCGTCCTCGCCGCGTGGATCGGGATCCTCGTCCTCGCGGGCGCGCTCGCCGGCCTCGTCGGCCAGGGCCTCGACGACGAGGTGACCATCCCCGGCACCGAGTCCCAGGCGGCGCTCGACCGCCTCGCCGCCACGTTCCCGCAGGTCAGCGGTGCGTCCGCCCAGGTCGTCGTGGTCGCGCCCGACGGCTCCACCATCGAGGACGACGCCGTCCGCGCACCCGTGGAGGACGCCGTCACCGCGCTCGGCGACGTCGACGGCGTCGCCGCCGTCACCTCGCCCTACGACGACACCATGACGGCGTCGATCAGCGACGACGAGGTCGCGACGCTCATGACCATCCAGCTCGACGAGGGCCAGAGCGAGGTCACGGACGCCACGAAGGACGCGCTCGGCGACGTCGTCGACGACCTGGCGGCGGCCCTGCCCGACGGCGCCCAGGCCGCGCTCGGCGGACAGCTCTTCAGCACCGAGTTCCCCACGCTCACCGTCACCGAGGCGCTCGGCCTCCTCGTCGCGCTCGTCGTGCTCGTCCTCACCTTCGGCTCGTTCGTCGCGGCCGGGCTGCCGCTCCTCAACGCCGTCGTCGGGGTCGGCGTGAGCATGGGCCTGCTGTTCGCCGCGACCGCCGTCGCGCAGATCAACTCGACGACCCCGATGCTCGCCGTCATGCTCGGCCTCGCCGTCGGCATCGACTACGCGCTCTTCATCGTGTCCCGGCACCGCGACGAGCTCGCGAGCGGTCTGCGCGTCGAGGAGGCCGCCGCCCGCTCCGTCGCGACGGCGGGCTCCGCCGTCATCTTCGCCGGCCTCACCGTGATGATCGCGCTCGTGGGCCTCGGCGTCGCCGGCATCCCGTTCCTCACCGTCATGGGCGTCGCCGCCGCCGTCGGCGTCGGGCTCGCGGTCCTCGTCTCGATCACGCTGCTGCCCGCCATGCTGGGGTTCGCGGGCGAGCGGCTCCGCCCGAAGGCACCCCGCCGTCGTGGGCGTGGGCGTGGGCGTGGGCGACGGCGTGCGGTCGCGGTAGCGGACGGCGGAGGGCCGGCCGCGGCGACCGGGTCGCCCGGGCGACGGAGCGGACGAGCGGCGGCTGCGCCCGAGGATGCGAAGGGCGTGGCGGGCCTGGCGGGAGCATCGCGAGGAACGAGCGATGCGGATGGTAGCCCGAGCACCTCGGGCGCAGCCGCCGCGGACCCGACCACAGACGCCGTGAGCTCGACGACGACCGCAGAGCACCGCAACCGGTTCTTCGCCGGGTGGGTGCGGACGGTCACGCGGATCCCGCTGCTGACGATCGGGCTCGTCGTCGCGGCGATCGTGCTGCTGACGCTGCCGGCGCGGGACCTGCAGCTTGCGCTGCCGGACGCGGGGACGCTGCCCGAGGACAACCAGGCGCGCGTCACGTACGACCTGGTGTCGGAGCACTTCGGGCCTGGCTTCAACGGGCCGCTCATCGTCACGGGGACGATCGTCACGTCGACGGACCCGGCCGGGCTCATGGACGACCTGGGCGACGAGATCGCGGACCTGCCGGGCGTGGCGGACGTCCCGCTCGCGACGCCGAACCTCACCGCGGACACGGGCATCGTGCAGGTCGTGCCGACGGGCGCGCCGGACTCCGAGGAGACCAAGGACCTCGTCACGGAGATCCGCGCGCAGCACGACCACTTCCTCGACGAGTACGGCGTGGACCTCGCGGTCACGGGGTTCACGGCGGTCGGGATCGACGTGTCCGCGAAGCTGGGGGCGGCGCTGCTGCCGTTCGCGTTCGTCGTCGTGGGCCTGTCGCTCGTGCTGCTGACCATGGTGTTCCGGTCGATCGCGGTCCCCGTCAAGGCGACGCTCGGCTACCTGTTCTCGGTGGGCGCGGCGTTCGGCGTCGTGACGCTCGTGTTCGAGCACGGCTTCCTCGCGGACGCGCTCCACGTCACGCGGCTCGGCCCGGTCATCTCCTTCATGCCGATCGTGCTCATGGGCGTGCTGTTCGGCCTCGCGATGGACTACGAGGTCTTCCTCGTGGCGCGCATCCGCGAGGACTACGTCCACTCGGGCCAGGCGCGACGGTCGATCTTCACGGGGTTCCAGGCGTCCGCGAAGGTCGTCACCGCGGCGGCGGTCATCATGTTCGCCGTGTTCGTGGCGTTCGTGCCCGAGGGCGACATGAGCCTCAAACCCATCGCGCTCGGGCTCGCGGTCGGCGTCCTCGTCGACGCGTTCGTCGTGCGCATGACCCTGGTGCCCGCCGTGCTCGCGATGCTCGGCGACAAGGCGTGGTGGATGCCGCGCTGGCTCGACCGGGTGCTGCCGTCGTTCGACGTCGAGGGCGAGGGGCTGTCCAAGGAGCTCGCGCTCGCGGACTGGCCGGAGCCCGGCAGCACGGACGCCGTCGTCGCCCACGACCTCGTGGTCGCCGCGGCGCACGGGCCCCTCGCGGACCCGGTCACGGTCCGCGTGCCTGACGGCGGGTCGCTCGTCGTGCACGGGACGTCGCCCGCGGCGGTGTCAGGGGTCGTGCTGGCGCTCGCGGGACGGCTCAGGCCGGCCGCCGGCGCGCTCAAGGTGACGGGCCTCGTCCTGCCCGAGCGCGCACTGAGCGTGCGCCGCCGGGTCGCCCTCGTCGACCTCGCGGCCGACGTCGCGGCCCTGCCCGGGGACGCGCCCGCGCCCGCCGCGCACCGCGTGCCTGCGGCGGCGAGCGTCGCCGCGCTGCTGCGCGAGGACCCGCGGCTGCTCGCCGTCGTCGGGACGGACGCCGTCACGTCGCCCGCCGAGCGCGCCGCCCTGTCCGAGGTGCTCGCCCGGGCGGCCGAGCGCGGCACGGCGGTCGTCCTCGGCGCCGTCGGGCCTGCGCCGACCGACCTCGCCCCACCGGGGACGCAGGTGCTCGACCTGCACGCCCCCGACCCCGCCCACGCGGTGCCCGCCCCCGCCGACCCGGCGTCCGCCGTCGGCCCGCGCACCGAGGAGGTGCCCGCATGAGCGTCTTCCCGCCCGACACGGTGCAGACCGACCCGACCACCCCGGACGCTCCGTCGCCCGCCGGCGCCCGGACCCGGGTCGACGCGCGACGCGTGTGGACCGTGGCCGCCGCCGTCGCGCTGCCGCTCGCGGTGCTCGGCCTGCTGCTGTGGGCGCTGTGGGACCCGCAGGAGCGGCTCGACACGGTGAAGGCGGCGATCGTCAACCTCGACGAGCCCGTCGAGGTCGACGGCCAGACGGTCCCGCTGGGCCGCCAGCTCACGGCCGGGCTGGTGAGCGGCGGTGCGGCTTCGACGGACACCGGGCCGGTCGCCGTCCAGCCCGACCCCGGCACGACGAACTACGACTGGGTCATCACCGACGCCGACGACGCCGCGTCCGGGCTCGCCGACGGCACGTACTCCGCCGTCGTGACGATCCCGGAGGACTTCTCCGCCGCGGCCACGTCGTTCAGCGGCGACGCGTCCGACGCGACCCAGGCCACGCTGACCGTCGAGACGGCGCCCGGCGGACGGGTCGTGGACGAGGCGCTCGCGCGCATCGTCACGACGACCGCGACCTCCGTGCTCGGCACGACGCTCACCGAGAACTACGTCGACGGCGTGCTCGTCGGCTTCACGACCCTGAACGAGCAGCTCGGCGAGGCCGCGGACGGCGCCGACCAGCTCGCCGACGGCGCGTCCCAGGCGAACGACGGGGCGACGCAGCTCGCGTCCGGCGCGGGCGAGCTCGCGACCGGCGCCGGGGCGCTCGCGTCCGGGGTCGGCGAGCTCGGCTCGGGCGCGGACCGGCTCGCGTCCGGCGCGGGCGACCTCGCGACCGGGGCGCAGGGCGTCGCCACCGGGTCGCGGCAGGTCGCGGACGGGGTCGCGCAGTCCGCGTCCGGCGCGGGCTCGCTCGCGTCCGGCGCCCAGGGTCTGGCCGACGGCGTCACGGGCGTCTCGGGTGGCGCGTCCGACCTCGCGAGCGGGCTCGGCACGCTCGACGCCTCGATCTCGGCCGTCCCTCTCCCCGGCGGAGGGTCCACGTCGCTCCCGGCGCTCGGGACCCGGCTCGCGACGGGCTCACGAGACGTCGCCGGCGGGCTCGCGCAGGTCGTCGCCGGGATCGAGCAGCAGAAGGTCCAGGCGGGGTGCGCGGCCGACCCGACGTCGCCCGCCTGCGTGGCGCTCGACCAGCAGCTCGCCGCGCTGCGGCCGCTCGCGGTCGGCGCGGCCGAGGTCGCGGCGGGCAACGCCGCCCTGGCAGGGGCGCCGTCGGGCGCGAACGGGCCCACCGGGCTCTACGCCCTCGCGGCCGGGGTCGACCAGGCCGCGCAGGGCGCGGACCGGCTCGCGAGCGGGGCGGCGCAGACCGCCACGGGCGCGACGGGCGTGGCCGGGGGAGCGCGCGACCTCTCGACGGGGCTGGGGCAGCTTGCGACCGGCGCCGACCAGGTGGCCGACGGCGCGGCACAGCTCGCCGGCGGGGCGGGCGAGCTCTCGACGGGGGCGGAAGGGCTCGCGACGGGTGTCGGGGCGCTCGGGACGGGCGCCGACCAGCTCGCGACCGGGACCCAGGACCTCGCGACGGGCGCGGGCGACCTCGCGGGCGGCGTCGGGCAGCTCGCGGACGGGACGACCGAGCTCGCCCAGGGCCTCGGCGACGCGACGGAGCAGATCCCCTCGTACACGGACGCCGAGCGGGAGAACCTCTCCACGGTCGTCGCGGACCCCGTGGCCGCTCCCGGCGTCGAGGACCTCGGCACCGGGTCGACCGGTCCGCTGTTCGCGGTCCTCGCCCTGTGGCTCGGTGCGCTCGCGATCTTCGTCGCGTTCCCGCCGGTGCCCGCCAAGCTCATCGGGTCGACGCGGACCGCGGGGCGGCTCGCGCTCGCCGCGCTCGCGCTGCCCGCGGGGATCGCCGCCGCGACCGGCCTCGTGGTCGGCGGCGTCCTCGCCGCGGTCGAGGGGGCGAGCGCGGGCGGCTGGATCGGTCTGCTCGCGACCGGGGCGCTCGCGTCGGTGGTCTTCGTCGCGCTCAACCAGGCGCTCGCCGCGCTCCTCGGGAACGTGGGGCGGGCCATCAGCCTGCTCGTCGCGGTGCTGCTCGTCGCGACCGGCATCGTCGCGACCGTCCCGCCCGCGCTCACGGGCCTGCGCGACGTCCTGCCGGTCGGCTCGGCGCTCCGCCTGCTCACGTCGATCGTCGACCCCGGGGCGGCCGGGGGAGCGGGTGACGCCGTCGCGCTGGTGCTCTGGGGCCTCGCGTCGGTGGCGGTGACGACGCTCGTCGTCGCCCGCCGCCGGTCCATCCGCGTGGAGCAGCTGCTCCGCGCCTGAGCCGGGGTCTGGCGCCGAGCGCCGCCGGCACGACAGGATGCCCCGCATGACGCACGGGGGCACGGCAGCGGGACGACGGTGGACCAGGCGCGCGGGACGCCTCGCGAGCGTGCTGGGGGTCGCCGCGGCGGTCGTCGGCGCGAGCCTGCTCGTCGCGTGGGCGAACCGGTGGTACGTCGCGGAGATGTTCGCGCGGTCCGCGGGCGAGCCGGAGGGCGCGGACTGGTGGTACGTGTACGACCGTCTGCACCAGGCGCACGCGACGCTCGTCGCGGCGGTCGTCGCGCTCGCCGTCGCGGGGCTGCTCGGGGCCGTCGGCCGTCGGGCGCGGAGCCCGCGGCCGGGTCCTGCCCTCGAGGCCACCCGATCCTGATCGCGCCGTGTCACCGGCTGCGTCGGCGTGGCGCGGTGCGGGTGTGGGCGGCTGCCGTCAGACTCGCTCGGCAGGACGCGGACGGCGGGAGCCGTCCGTCGGGCGAGGGGACGGTGCACCGATGGACCAGCAGAAGGCACGAGAGATCAAGTCGCAGCTCGCGGACTACGCGCGCGAGCTCGCGGAGCGGTCGGGCCTGCCGGGCCGGTCGGGCACCGCGATCGAGGCGCGCGACGTGCCCGACGCGGCGGAGGTCGTGCGCGCGCCCACCCTCGCGATCGGCCTCGCCCCGCACGACGACGGCGGGTACGCCATCGCGGTCCGGTACCGGCTGGGCGTGCCGACGGCGCGCAGCATCGCGCGCAAGGTCGCGTCGGAGGCGGGGGACACGGTCGACGTGCGGCGCACGGGCCGCATCCGCCCGCTGACCGGCGCAGGTCGGGGTGGTGGTGGCGAGAGCGGGCCCGGCCTGCGGCCTCCGGTCGTCACGGCCTACGCGACCGGCGAGACCGGCCGGGTGCGGCCGCTGCGTCCGGGCGTCTCGATCGCCCACGTGGACGTCACCGCCGGGACGCTCGGCGCGTTCGTGCGCCTCGGCGAGCCGCCCGTGGAGGGCGCGGACGCGGCGTCGGTCTACGCGCTCTCGAACTGGCACGTGCTCGCGGGGTCGCCGTCCGCGCGGGTCGGGGACGTCGTCGTGCAGCCCGGTCCCGCCGACGGCGGCAGCGCGCCCGACGACCGCGTCGGGACCCTCGCCGCGCTCGTCCCGCTGGAGGCGGGCGTCACGCAGACCGTCGACGCCGCCGTCGCGCTCCTCGACGACCCGACCGTGGACGCGGAGTACCCCGTCGGCCGGGTCACGGAGACGGCGGTCGCGCTGGGCGGCGAGGCGGTCGGCAAGTCCGGCCGGACCACGGGCGTCACGACGGGCCGCGTCACGGCGATCGAGCTCGACGACGTCGTGGTGGGCTACGGCGACGGCCTCGGCGCGCTGCGGTTCGACGACCAGATCGAGGTCGAGTCGACGGGCGACGGGCCGTTCTCGCGCGGCGGCGACTCGGGGTCGCTCGTGTACCGGGAGGACGGGGTCGCGCTGGGGCTGCTGTTCGCGGGGTCGGAGACGGGCGGTGCGAACGGCACCGGGCTCACGTACTGCAACCCGATCGGGACGGTGCTGGAGCGGCTCGGCGCGACGCTGCTCGACTGACCGCGCCCGGCACGGGCTCCTGGCCCTGCCGCGAACGCCCCGACGGGCGCACAATGGGTCCGGGAGGTGGTTCGCCGTGGCGACCCTCGAACGAGCCCGCGAGGCCAAGGCCGCGCTCCGCGACGAGCTGGCAGGCCTCGACGGCGTGACCGGCGTCGGGATCGCCCGCGCCGACGCGTCGGGCGCGCCCGTGCGCGGTCCGCGGGCGCAGGACGTCGTCGACGACTGGTTGCTGCGCGTCAACGTGACCTCCGACGAGGTCGACGTCCCCGAGACCGTCGACGGTGTCGAGGTCGAGGTGCGCGTCGTCGGCCAGGTGAGCGCCTCGCGCGCCTGAGCCTCACGCGCGGGGCGTGCCCGGCACCGCACCAGGAGGTGCAGCACCGGGCACGGGAGGTCCCGATCTCGCGGTCCTGCGGTCAGACGCCGGCGAGCTGCGCGGTCGGCGTGGTCGGGGTGGTGGCCGTCGGGGCCGGGCTCGTGGCCCGGCTGGAGAACGACCGCAGCCGCAGGCTGTTGCCCACGACGAAGACGCTGGAGAACGCCATCGCGGCTCCCGCGAGCATGGGGTTGAGCAGGCCGAGCGCGGCGAGCGGGATCGCGGCGACGTTGTAGGCGAAGGCCCAGAACAGGTTCACCTTGATCGTGCCGAGCGTCCGCCGCGCGAGGCGGATCGCGTCGGCCGCGGAGCGCAGGTCGCCCCGCACGAGCGTGATGTCGGCGGCCTCGATCGCGACGTCCGTGCCCGTCCCCATGGCCAGGCCCAGGTCCGCCTGGGCGAGGGCCGCGGCGTCGTTCACGCCGTCGCCGACCATCGCGACGACCTTGCCCTCCCCCTGGAGCCGGCTGACGACGTCGACCTTGTCGCGCGGCAGGACCTCGGCGATCACCTCGTCGATGCCGACCTCGGCCGCGATCCGGCGCGCGACGGTCGCGTTGTCGCCGGTGAGGAGCACCGGGGTGAGGCCGAGGGAGCGGAGCTGGCGGATCGCCTCGGCGCTCGTGGGCTTGACCGCGTCGGCCACCACGAGGATCCCGCGGGCGCGCCCGTCCCATCCGACGACGACGGCCGTGCCGCCCTGCTCCTCGGCGCGGGCCTTGGCGTCGGCGAGGTCCCGGGGGAGGTGCTGCGCCCACTCGGCGAGGAGGGACTCGCGGCCCACGAGGACGGCGTGCCCGTCGACGACGCCCTGCACGCCCTTGCCCTCGACGTTGGTGAACTCCGCGGGCACGGGGAGAGCGCCGACCTCCTGGACGGCGCCCCGGGCGATCGCCCGGGCGACCGGGTGCTCGGACACGTCCTCGAGCGCCCCGGCGAGGCGCAGGAGCTCGGCGCGGTCGACGCCGGCCCCGGTGACGACGTCGGTCAGCGTCATGACGCCCGTCGTCACGGTCCCCGTCTTGTCGAGCACGACCGTGTCCACGGAGCGCGTGGACTCCAGGACCTCCGGGCCCTTGATGAGGACGCCCATCTGCGCGCCGCGCCCCGTCCCGACGAGCAGCGCCGTCGGGGTGGCGAGGCCGAGGGCGCACGGGCACGCGATGATGAGCACCGCGACGGCGGCCGTGAACGCGGCCGAGGCGGGCGCGCCCGCGCCGAGCCACGCACCGAGGGTGCCGACGGCGATCGCGATGGCGATCGGGACGAAGACGGCCGAGACGCGGTCGGCCAGCCGCTGGACCTGGGCCTTGCCGGACTGGGCGTCCTCGACGAGCCGGGCCATCTGCGCGAGCTGGGTGTCGCCGCCGACGCGCGTGGCGCGCACGACGAGGCGTCCGCCCGCGTTGACGGTCGCGCCGGTGACGGCGTCGCCCTCGCCCACCTCGACGGGGACGGACTCGCCCGTGAGCATCGAGGCGTCGACGGCGGACGTGCCGGCGACGACCGTGCCGTCCGTGGCGATCTTCTCGCCGGGGCGCACGACGAACTCGTCGCCCACGGCGAGCTCGGAGATCGGGATGCGGGTCTCGGCGCCGTCGCGCAGCACCGCCACGTCCTTGGCCCCGAGCTCGAGCAGGGCGCGCAGCGCGGCGCCCGCCTGCCGCTTGGACCGCTTCTCGAAGTAGCGGCCGGCGAGGATGAAGGTCGTGACGCCGGCCGCGACCTCCAGGTAGATGTTCCCGGCGCCGTCGGTGGGCGCGACGGACAGCGTGAACGGGTGCGTCATGCCCGGCTCCCCGGCCGTGCCGAGGAACAGCGCGTAGAGGGACCACAGGAACGCGGCGCCGGTCCCCACGGAGATGAGGGTGTCCATCGTCGCCGCGCCGTGGCGCAGGTTGGTCCACGCGGCGCGGTGGAACGGCCAGGCCGCCCACACCACGACCGGCGCGGCGAGCGCGAGGCTGGCCCACTGCCAGTACGTGAACTGGAGCGCGGGGACCATCGCCATCGCGATGACCGGCACCGAGAGCACCACGGCCCCGACCAGGCGCTGCCGCAGCGCGGTGAGCTCGGGGTCGGCGTCCTCCGCCTCGGCCGGCTCCGGGACCTCGGGGTCCTCGACGCGGGGGAGCTGGGCGGTGTAGCCCGTCTTCTCGACCTCGGCGATGAGCGTGGCGGCGTCGACACCGTCCGGGACGGTGACCTTCGCCTTCTCCGTCGCGTAGTTCACGGTCGCGGTGACGCCCTCGAGCCGGTTGAGCTTCTTCTCGATCCGCATGGCGCACGAGGCGCACGTCATCCCGCCGATCTCGAGCTCGACGAACGTCCCCGGTGACGGGGCGGCCGGTGCTGTCATGAGGTCCTCCTTCCGGCCCGGAAGCGCGCTGCCGGGCGTGCGGGTGCGGTCAGTGGTCGTGCGTGGCCGGGTCGTGACCGGTCGCGGGTGCGTCGTCCGGCGCGGGGGCGGGGGCGCCGTCGCCTGTCGCCTCGACGACGAACGCCGCCGTGCGTACCTGGCCCTCCACCTGGAAGTCGAGGTACAGCAGGTAACGGCCCGGGGTCGGCGCCTCGACGCCGAACGACACGGTCGGACCCGAGACCTGGCCCGCCTCCGGCTCGTCGCCCTCGGGGTGCACGTGCAGGTAGGCGAGGTCGCCGTCGCGCAGCGCGACGAGGTGACCGTAGGCGCCGAGGTAGGGCTCGAGCGTCGTGACCGGCTCGCCGTCGCGCGTGACCTCGACGGTCAGCCGGGAGACGGTCCCGGCCTCGAGGTGCCCGTCCAGCGCGACGTCGTACCCGTCGACCGACGCCGTGGTCGAGACCTCGGCGTCGCGGACCGGGGCGAGGTCGCCCGCGACGTCGACCGTGCGGGTGAGCGTGACGGCGTCGCCCGCGCTGGGCGCGGCGTCGGCGTAGACGCGGTAGGTCCCGGCGGCGTCCCAGGTCCAGGGGAGCGACCAGCGCCCGCCCGCGTCCATCACGGGGTGGACGTGCCGGAAGTGCGCGCCGTCGGAGCGTACGACGATCAGGTGGAGCCGCTGCTCGTGCGAGACGTCGAACTCCGTGACGGGCTCGCCCGCAGGGTCGGTGACGGTGAACGCCAGCTCTCCGGTCTCGCCCACGGTCGAGGGAGCCGTGACCTCGCCCAGCGTGTACCCGTCCTGCTCCAGGGACAGTCCGCGCGTCACGTCCGTTCCTCTCGTGCTCTCCTGCTCGGGGGTGTCGCCCGTGGCGACGTGCTGCTCGGGGGCGTGCGAGGCGGCCGGTGCCGGGGCTGCTCCCTCGGGGACGACGGCGGCGGCGACCGCGGCCGAGGCGGCGAACACGACGCCGAGCCCCACGGCGTACAGCCCGATCCGGGCGGGGGCTCTCATGGCACCCGTACCGCCTGGTACCCGGCCTCGTCGACGGCGGCCACGACCGCGGCGTCGTCGAGGGGCTGGTCGGCCGTGACGACGAGCCGACCGGTGGTCGCGCTGACGTCGATCGCGGTGACGCCGGGCACCTGCTCGACCTCCTCGCGCACCGACATCTCGCAGTGGCCGCAGGTCATGCCGGTCACCTGGTACTCGATCTCGACGATGCTCATCGCGCTCCTCCTCGTCTCGGATACCCCGGCGGGGTATCGAACGATCGTGAATATACCCACCAGGGGTATGTGGGTCAAGGGTCGGAGGTCGCGCGACAATGGAGGACGTGACCACCGAGCGACTTCCCCGCGTCCGTGCGTCCGAGCTCGTCGGGCGCGGCTGGCTCAACACCGGCGGCCGGGACGTGACCCTCGCCGACCTGCGCGGAAAGGTCGTGGTGCTCGACTTCTGGACCTTCTGCTGCGTCAACTGCCTGCACGTCCTCGACGAGCTGCGCGAGCTCGAGGAGGCCCACCGCGACGTGCTGGTCATCGTCGGCGTCCACTCGCCCAAGTTCGAGCACGAGGCGGACCCGGCGGCGCTCGCGGCCGCGGTCGAGCGGTACGAGGTCCATCACCCCGTGCTCGACGACCCGGAGCTCGTCACCTGGTCCGCCTACGCGGCGCGCGCCTGGCCGACGCTCGTGGTCGTCGACCCCGAGGGCTACGTCGTCGCGCAGATGGCGGGGGAGGGGCACGCGTCCGCGATCGCCGCCCTCGTCGACGAGCTCGTCGCGGAGCACGACGCCAAGGGCACGCTCCACCGGGGCGACGGCCCGTACGTGCCGCCTGCGCCGTCGTCGGGCACGCTGCGCTTCCCCGCGAAGGCGATCGAGCTGCCCGGCGGCAACCTCCTCGTCGCGGACGCCGGGCACCACGCGCTCGCCGAGCTCCTGCCCGACGGCGAGACCCTCGTCCGGCGCATCGGGTCCGGCGAGCGCGGGCTCGCCGACGGTGGCCCCCACGACGCGCGGTTCGCCGAGCCGAACGGGCTGTGCCTCGTCCCCGAGCAGGAGCGTGAGGCGTACGGGTTCGACGTCCTCGTGGCGGACACGGCCAACCACGCGCTGCGCGGCGTCCGGCTCGACGACGGCCGGGTGGCGACGGTCGCGGGGACGGGCGAGCAGTTCATGGTCGGCGGCGTGGAGAACGTCGTCGTGTCGGACGAGGACGGCGCCCGCCGCCTCGGTCCTTTCGACGCTGCGTACACCTACGAGCCGCTCGACGTGAAGCTCTCGTCGCCGTGGGACGTCGCCTGGTCGGAGGAGCTGCGCGGCTTCGTCGTCGCGATGGCGGGCCACCACACGCTCTGGGCCTTCGACGGGTGGAAGCTCGGCCTGCTGGCCGGGACGATGAACGAGGGTCTGGAGGACGGGCCGGGTGCGTCGGCGTGGTTCGCACAGCCGTCCGGGATCGCCGGCGCGGCGGACGGCGCGATCTGGGTCGCGGACTCCGAGACGTCGGCGCTGCGTCGTGTGACCGGGCTGGGCGGTGGCGTCGCCGTCGTGCCCGGCGGCGTCGAGGTCCGGACAGCCGTGGGGCAGGGGCTGTTCGACTTCGGCCACCGCGACGGCCCGGCCGAGCGGGCGCTCATGCAGCACCCGCTCGGCGTCGCGACGCTGCCCGACGGGAGCGTCGTCGTCGCGGACACCTACGATGGCGCACTCCGCCGGTTCGCGCCCGCGGCCGGTGACGCCGGGAGCGTCGGGGACGACGCGACCGGGACGCGGCTCGCGGGGGAGGTCACGACCCTGGCGGCGGACCTCGCCGAGCCGAGCGGCGTCGTCGTGCAGGTGGGCGAGGGACCGGACGGCGAGCCGCAGGTGCACCTGCTCGTCGTGGAGTCCGCGGCGCACCGGCTGACCCGTGTCGCGCTGCCCACGTCGCTCGCGGGCGAGGTGCTCGACGGCGGCGCGCACCGCACGCAGCGCCCCGTCACCGAGATCGGGGCCGGGCCGCTGTGGCTCGACGTCCCGTTCGTCCCGGCGCCGGGGCAGAAGCTCGACGACCGGTTCGGCCCGTCGACCGAGCTGCGCGTGAGCGCGACGCCGCCCGAGCTGCTGCTGTCCGGGGACGGGACCGGCGTCGAGCTCGGACGTGACCTCGTCATCAACCCGGAGGTCCGCGAGGGCGTCCTGCACGTGACCGCGCGCGCCGCGTCGTGCGACGTCGTGCCGCTCGGCCCCGACGGCGAGCCCGACCCGGACGTGTTCCCCGCGTGCCACCTCGCCCAGCAGGACTGGGGCGTCCCGGTCCGCGTGGTCGACCGCGGCGAGCCCGGCGACGTCCCGTCGCTCACGCTCCCGCTGCGCGGCTGACGAGGCGCCGCGCACCCATAGTGCGGGGTTGCCCGGGTCGGTTCACCCAGCCGGAGCCGCTCCGAGCGCAGCGAGGGTGGTCGAGAGCTCCGAGAACCCTTGGGCGGCAGTCGGGTCGACGAACCACTGGAGCGCGGCGCCGTTCAGGAGGGCGAGCGAGAGCGAGCCGATCGTCGCTGCCTGGGACGGTGACACACCGTCGCGGTCGATCCCGAGGACGAAAGCGGCGAGATCGACCCGCGCGCGGTCGTAGGTCGACCTGAACTGCTCGCGGACCTCGACCGAGAACTCTGCCTGTGCATAAGCCTGGACGCTCGCCCCGATGACGCGGCGTTGCTCCGGGTCTGCGGAGAGGACGCTCTGGAGGAAGCGCTCCAGCCGTTCCGCTGGCCTCCCGGTGCCGGCGCTGTCGGTCGCCTCGGCGATGCGGTCGCCCCAGTCCTCGATCAGCTGGATCACCGCCGCGTTCATCAACGCGTCCTTGGAGCCGAAGTGGTATCCGATCGAGGCAAGGTTCGCGGCGCCCGAGGTCGCGGCGACGATGTCACGCGCCGTCGTGTGTGCGAACCCCCGTTCGACGAGGCACGACCGCGCGCCCTCGAGGAGATGCTCCCTCTGTCCCATGGCGTCGATCCTAGCAACGATCTGTACAGGTGTGTTATACATTTGTTCTGTACACCCGTACAGATCCTGTGAAGGAGCGCACCCATGGCCGAAGACCACTCGCTGCTGGCCCCGCCCGAGCACGCCCCCGCCATTCCCGTCGTCATCGACTGGGAGGACACCTCGCGCGTCGTCGAGACCGTCCTGACGACCCACCTCTGGGCAGCACCTCCGCTCGAGCGCGGCGCCCCAGCGCACGACCGCGCCTTCGCGGCGTTGCGTGACCTCAAGGTCGACTACGCGCGGTTCCTGCCCTGGTTCTCGAACCCGCTGGTCTCGGTGCCGGCACTCTCCGCGCCCACCGCGACGACCACGTCGTGGGACTTCTCGCGCCTCGACCCGTACGTCGAGGACTTCATGGAGGCCGCCGAGGGCCGACCGGTGGTGGCGAACTTCGCGACGATCCCGCACTGGATGTTCGTCGGCGGCGAGACGATCGAGGTGGGGGGCGACAAGGACGAGATCCACTGGGGCTACGAGCAAGGCACGCAGTTCCGCGACGAGACCCTGGAAGAGGTGGCGGAGTACTTCTACCGGATCGCCAGCTGGTACATCGCCGGCGGGTTCGTCGACGAGCTCGGGGTCCGGCACGAGTCCGGGCACGCGTACCGGTTCGCCCAGTGGGAGGTGCTGTGCGAGCCGGACCTGAACCGCCGGATGGCTCCCGAGACGTACACGCGGCTCTACGACGCGGTCGTGGCGCGTCTCCGGACGCTCGACCCGGACATGAAGTTCGTCGGGCTGTCGCTGAGCCACGTCCACCACGACCCGGAGTACTTCTGGTACTTCCTCGATCCGGCCCACCACGCCCCAGGCACGCCGCTCGACGCGTTCTCCCTCCACTTCTACGCGTCACCTGACATCGTGAACCCGTTCGGCCCAGAGGGAAACCCGCCTGCGGACCAGTGGGAGACGGCGTTCTTCGCCCAGGCCGACGGCTTCCTGGAACAGCTCCGCTACGTCCGGTCGATCGCGGACAGGCTCTCCCCGAGCACCCGCATGCTCCTCAACGAGGTCGGGACGTATCCCTCGGACGTGATGAACCCGCATCCCTCGATCCCCGACGAGTACTGGGTGCTCAGCGCAGCGGTGCAGTCCTACCTGTGGGCACGCAGCCTCGACCTCGGTGCGGACCTGTTCGGGGTCGCCGAGTTCAACGGCTACCCAGGCATGATCCCGGGTACCTCGCTCGTCGATTGGGAGACGGGGGAGCCCAACGCCCGCTACCGCGCGCTGAAGCTCCTCGTCGACCACGTACGGCTCGGTGACACCATCGCCCCGACGTCCACGGGCTATCCCGGTTTTCCCGACGCTCGGGTCCACGCTCAGGCGTTCGCGACGCCGGACGGCGCTCGCAGGATCGTCCTGGTGAACAAGCGCGGCGTGCCGACCGACGTCGAGATCGGCGACTGGACGGGGGAGTCCCTCCTGCACGCTGTCGCGTGGGGATCCGGGTCTGCCGTGCCGATCGCCAGGACGGTCCAGGGAGGGCGACTCACCCTCCCGCCGCACGCGACGGCCGTGCTCTCCCGCGGCTGAGGCGTCCGGGCATCGGTGCCGACGGTGCGGTTCGGTCGTTCCTCACGGAGGATTCGCGTGAGGAACGACCCGGTGCCGGGGGCTCGGCGGGGCGTCAGCCCCAGGTGAGGAGCTCCTCGCCGTGGGCGGCCCACGCGCCGACCTCGGCGAGCGAGGTCACGTCGTCCGGGGCGGCCTCCAGCGCCACCACCGGGCACACGGCCGAGCGGCCGCCGGCGCGGACGGCCTTCGGGTCCCACGAGACGAGGACGGTGCCGCGCTCGACGTGGTCGCCCTGCGCGACGTGCGTGGTGAAGCCCTCGCCGCCGAGCTGGACGGTGTTGATGCCGAGGTGGACGAGGACGGCGCGGCCGTCGTCGTGCTGGACGACGAACGCGTGCGGGTGCAGCTTGACGACCGTGCCCGTGATGGGCGCGACGGCCTCGCCGCCCTGCGCGTCGTCGGGCTCGACGGCGAGCCCCGGCCCGACGAGACCGGCCGAGAAGACGGGGTCGTCGACGTCGGCGACGTCGATGACGGTGCCCGTGACGGGCACGAGCACCGTGAGCGGCGCGGCCATCAGCGCAGGTCCTCGATGTCGGAGGCGATGTTGTCCGCGTCGGGGCCGACGATGACCTGGATCGCGGCGCCCGACCGCACGACGGCGATCGCCCCGGCTGCGGTCAGGGTCGCGTCGTCGACGAGCGCCGGGTCCTCGACCTCGACGCGCAGGCGCGTGATGCACGCCTCCAGGTCGACGACGTTCGCGTCGCCGCCGAGGCCTCGGAGGATCTGCTCTGCCTTGCTCACGGGTGCTCCTCGTGGTCGTGCTCCGGCCGGGGCCGGGTCAGGTGTCCCGGCCGGCTGCCGTGCCGGTCGGGGTGCGCGGGGCGCGCGGGGTCAGGGGCCGTCGTCGGGGGTGGTGCGACGGCGGTGGTGCTGCGGTCGTGGCGGGTCCTCACATGAGGTCGGCGAGGTCGGACGCGATCGTGTCGACCTGCGGGCCGACGACGACCTGGACGACCCGGCCGTTGACCATGACGCCGAACGCTCCGGCGCGCCGCAGGAGCGCGGCGTCGACGAGCGCGGGATCCTTGACGAGCGATCTCAGCCGGGTGGTGCACGGGTCGATCTCGTCGATGTTGGCCACCCCGCCGAGGCCGGCGAGGATCGTCGCGGCGCGCTCTGCGTCGGACTGTGTCATCGGTCGTTCCCTTCGGTCGCCCGGGCCGGCACTGGCACGGGGTCGAGGTGGTTGGTGGGCGTCGGGTCGGTGGTGGCCGCCGTGGCGGCCGGGTCCGCGGGGGCGGTGGTCGACGCCGGGGAGCCGCCGGTGCGCGGCACGAGCGTCGGGCGCGCCTCGCGCAGCGGGACGAACACGCTGTACCGGTCGCCGCGGTAGCTGGACCGCGAGTACATGAGCGGCGCGTCGCCCGCGAACGTGCGACGGACGGTGCGCATGACGGCCCGCGACGCGCGCAGCCCGAGGAGCTTCTGCTCCTGGACCGTCGCGTCGGAGGCGGTGATCGTGTCCTCGCCCCACGTGGGGGCCAGGCCGCGCTCGCGCAGGGCGCCGTACAGGCTCTCGGGGACGCCGTCGTCGAGCAGGTCCGGGGCGAGGTCGACGGGGATCCACGCCTCCTCGACGCTCATGGGCGAGCCGTCGGCGGAGCGCAGGCGCACCACGTGGTGCATGGGGTCGCCCGTCGCGCGCCCGAGCGACTCGGCGACCGACGCCGGCGCGGGCGCCGTGCCGACCTCGAGCACGTCGGTGCCCGGCTCCATGCCGCGACGGCGCGCCTCCTCCCCGAACGTCGTGAGGCGCATCTCGAAGTCCGCGCGCGGCGGGGCGACGAACGTCCCGCGGCCCTGCGAGCGCTCGAGCACGCCCTCGGTCACGAGCGCGTCGATCGCCTGGCGCACGGTCATGCGCGAGACGCCGAACTTCTCGGTGAGGCTGCGCTCGGACGGCACGGCGTCGCCGACCGAGAGCTCGCTCGCCACGAGGTCGGCGAGGTACGCGCGCACCGTGAGGTACTTGTGCTCGCTCGCCTGCGATCGTGACCTGCTCATCGTCGTGCCGCGTCCTCGTCCTCGTCCTGGTCCTTCGTCCGCGCCCTGTCCGGGCGGACGTCCCTGCGTCGGTGCCTCGATCTCCACGGGTGCATTGTCCGTCGTCCGCCCGTGCCGCGACCTGCGGCGACGCGCGTCGCGGACCTGTCCGTGTGTCCCGGGTCACCTCCGGGGGTTGACACATCATGAGGTCTAGACCACTCTTCCTGCAAGTGGTCCAGACAACCTGGACCGGATGTCCGGCACGGCGACGCAGGAACGACCCCAGTCGTCCTCGGCGTGCCCGGAGACCGGCAACGACGCCCCGTACGACGTCGCGCCACAGCTGCCGCACGACGCACCTCGGCCTGCGCCCCAGGCCCACCCAGGAGGAGAACGACACATGACCACCGTCGCCGAACCGACGAGGACGAAGAAGGGGGTGCCCGGCTTCGCGCAGCTCCAGCGCGTCGGGCGCTCCCTCATGCTGCCCATCGCGTCCCTGCCCGCGGCGGCGCTGCTGCTGCGCCTGGGCCAGCCCGACATGCTCGGCGCCGACGGCGTGGCCGGCACCTTCGCGTGGATGCAGCCCGTCGCCGACGTGCTCGGGGCGGCTGGCAACGCGCTGTTCGCCAACCTGCCGGTCATCTTCGCCCTCGGTGTCGCGGTCGGGTACGCGAAGAAGTCCGACGGGACGACGGGCCTCGCAGCCCTCATCGGGTACCTCGTCTTCAAGGGCGTCAGCGACTCGCTCTCGCCATACGTGCTCGGCAAGCCCGCCGAGGGGGACGCGCAGGAGCTCATCAACTACGGCGTGCTCGGTGGCATCGTCATCGGTCTCACGGCGGCGCTGCTCTACCAGAAGTACTACCGGATCAAGCTGCCCCCCTACCTCGCGTTCTTCGGCGGACGGCGCTTCGTCCCCATCGTCACCGCGGGAGTGTCGGTCCTCATCGCCGTGGTCGGTGCCCTGATCTACCCGGCCTTCGACTGGCTGATCAACGACACGATCGGCGGGTTCGTCACGGGCTCGACGATCCTGGGCGCGTTCATCTTCGGCACGCTCAACCGTCTGCTCGTGCCGATCGGTCTGCACCACCTGCTCAACTCGCTGCCGTGGTTCCAGTTCGGCGAGTACACCTCGGCCGATGGCACGGTCGCGCAGGGCGACATCTTCCGCTTCCTCGCGGGCGACCCCACCGCCGGCACGTTCCTCACCGGCTTCTTCCCCATCATGATGTTCGCGCTCCCCGCCGCGGCGCTCGCGATCGTCCACACCGCCAAGCCGGCCCAGCGCAAGGTCGTCGCGGGCATCATGGGCTCCGCCGCGCTCGTCTCGTTCGTCACGGGCGTCACCGAGCCGCTCGAGTTCGCGTTCGTGTTCGTGGCCTACCCGCTGTACGTCATCCACGCGGTCCTCACGGGGACGTCGCTCGCCCTGGTCAACGCTCTCGGCATCCGCGACGGCTTCGGGTTCTCGGCGGGCGCCATCGACTACCTGCTGAACTTCCGGATCGCCGAGATGCCGCTCCTGCTCATCCCGATCGGGCTCGGGTACGCGCTGATCTACTACTTCCTCTTCCGCTTCGTCATCACGCGGTGGAACCTGCGGACCCCCGGTCGTGAGGACGACACCGACGGCGCCGTCGAGGCGACCGGAGCCGCGGGTACGGCCGACGCCCCCGTGGCCGACGCGCCGGCGTCCGATGTCCCGGCGACGGGGCGCGACGACCGCACCGTGGGTGGCACCGAGGCCGACGTCCCGAGCCGCACCGGCTCGGGCGGCGGAGGCACGGCGTGACCGTCGCCGACGACGCGACGCGCGCACCTGCGCGGGTCTCCGACCCGGGGCTGACCGGCGTGCCGGTCAGCCCCGGGCGGGGGGCGGGGACGGTCGTGCGCATGCCCGACCCGGTCCCCGAGCCCGACCCGGCCCCGCTCGCCGCGGACAGCCCGGACGCCGACCTGGACCTCGCGGTGACGCAGGTCCTCGCGGCGGTGACGACCGTCCAGGAGGACCTCACGGCGCGCGCCGCGCGGGCCGAGGGCACCGCGGCGGAGGTGCTGGGCGTGACCGCCGCGATGGCGGCGGACCCCGCGCTGGCGCGCGACGCCGTCGGGCGCGTGCGCGAGCAGCGCTCCACCCCGGCGCGTGCCGTGTGGGACGCGGCGGGCGTCGTCGTCGGGCAGCTGGAGGCGCTGGGCGGGCTCATGGCGGAGCGGGCCCGCGACGTGCGCGACGTGCGCGACCGGATCGTCGCGACGCTGCTCGGCCTCCCCGCGCCGGGCGTGCCCGACCCGGGGCACGCGTTCGTGCTCGTCGCGGACGACCTCGCCCCCGCCGACACGGCGCAGCTCGACCCCGAGCGGGTGCTCGCCGTCGTGACGCGCGGCGGCGGGCCGACGTCGCACACCGCGATCCTCGCGCGCGCCCTCGGCATCCCGGCCGTCGTGGCGGTCGAGGGCGCGCTGACCCTGCACGACGGCGCGACGGTGCTCGTGGACGGCGGGCTCGGCACGGTCGAGCGCGACCCGTCCGCCCAGGACGTGGCCGTCGTCGTCGCGGCGCATGGTGCACGCGGCGAGCGGCGCCGCTTCGACGGCGAGGGGCGGACGGCGGACGGTCGTCGCGTCGAGCTCCTCGCCAACGTCGCGAACGGGGAGGACGCACGGGCCGCCGCGGAGGCGGGCGCCGAGGGCGTGGGGCTCTTCCGCACCGAGGTGTGCTTCCTGGGCCGCACGGTCGAGCCGACGATCGACGAGCAGGTCGCGGCCTACCGTGAGGTGCTCGCGGCGTTCCCCGGCCGCAAGGTCGTCGTGCGCACGCTCGACGCGGGCGCGGACAAGCCGCTCCCGTTCGTCACGCCCGAGGCCGAGCCCAACCCGGCGCTCGGCGTACGCGGCCTGCGCACCGCGCGCCGGCACCCCGAGGTGCTCGACCGCCAGCTCACGGCGATCGCTCGCGCCGCGGCGGCGGAGTCGGCCGACGTGTGGGTCATGGCGCCCATGATCGCGACGCCGGACGAGGCGGAGTCGTTCGTCGCGCTGTGCGCGGAGCACGGCCTCGGCACCGCGGGCGTGATGATCGAGGTGCCCGCAGCGGCCCTCGGGGCGCGCTGGGTGCTCGCCAAGGCGTCGTTCGCGAGCATCGGCACGAACGACCTCACGCAGTACACGATGGCCGCCGACCGCGAGGTCTCCGACCTGGCGCGGCTCTCGACGGCGTGGCAGCCGACGGTCCTCGCGCTCGTCGGGGCGACCGGCTCGGGTGCGGCGCTCAACGGGCGGCCGCTCGGGGTGTGCGGCGAGGCCGCGGCGGACCCGGTGCTCGCGCCGGTGCTCGTGGGGCTCGGCGTGACGTCGCTGTCGATGACGCCGCGCGCGCTGGCCGACGTCGCGGCGGTGCTCGCCGCGACGACGTCGGAGCAGTGCGAGGAGCTCGCGTTCCTCGCGCTCCAGCAGCCCACGCCCGACGCCGCACGCGCGGCCGTGCGGTCCCGCCTCCCGATCCTGGCCGACCTGGGCCTCTAGCTCGCGCCTGACCTCGCTGCCGAACCCGGGGTCGTGCCTCACCGACTCGTCGCGGTGAGGAACAACCCCGGGTTCGGCGCACCCGTGGGGGCCATATGCAACTTCGGGGTTGCGCTTGGTGGGTGGCCGGTCTAGCGTGATGTGCAACCAATTAGTTGCACGAACGGACGACGGGAGAACGGCGATGGTGGACATCCTGCACAGGGTGGGCGTCGAGGGGTCGACGCCGGAGGCGGTGTACCGGGCGCTGACGACGGTCGACGGGCTCGCCGGCTGGTGGACCGAGGACACGACGGGGGGCGAGGGCGTCGGGGGCGTCCTCGCGTTCCGCTTCCCGCCGGTCGGCGGGTTCGACATGGAGGTCGTCGAGCTGCGGCCGTCGGAGCGGGTGGTGTGGCGCGTCGTCGACGGGCCGGAGGAGTGGGTCGGCACGACCGTCGAGTGGGACCTGCGGCAGGACGGCGACTGGACGATCGTGCTGTTCGGCCACCGGGGCTGGGCCGAGCCGGTGGAGTTCATGCACCACTGCAGCACCAAGTGGGCGTCGTACCTGCTGAGCCTCAAGGCGCTCGCGGAGACGGGCGCCGGCGCGCCCGCGCCGCGCGACGTGCAGATCAGCGACTGGCACTGAGCGCCCGGCGCGGGTCGGGCCCGTCGCCCGCGGGCAGGGCCGCGGGCGACGGGCCCGGTGTGCTCAGGCGACCTCGGTCTGCTCCAGGAAGGTCGCGAGCGCGTCGATCGACGCGCTCGCGTCGTCGCCCTCGTCGTCGGTCGAGAGCACGACCTCGTCCCCGGCCGCCACGCCGAGCGTCATGACGCTGAGGATGCTCGCCGCCTCGACGGGGTCGCCGCCCTGCTTGGCGATCCGCACGGGCGCGGGCTGGGCAGCGGCCGCCTTGACGAACAGGGCGGCGGGGCGGGCGTGAAGGCCCTCGGTGATCGCGACGACGACGGCACGGTCCATGGTTGCTCCTCCGGCAGACAAGTGGTCTGGACCAGTGCATCCTAGGGGAAAGCCCGACGCAAGGCGAGGGGCGGAGGACCCTCCGTGCCGCAGCCTCGCCCCGCGTCCTCACTGCTCGGGTCGTCAGGGAAGGCGGCTGCCTCGTACTCACGCCTCACGCGTCGTGCGTGCGCCGTCCCGCCGGTCGAGCGTCGAGCGCGCCGCCGCGAGGCGCGCGATCGGGACGCGGTACGGCGAGCACGACACGTAGTCCAGGCCGATCTCGTCGAACAGCGCGACGGACGCCGGGTCGCCCCCGTGCTCCCCGCACACGCCGGCGTGGAGACCCGGCCGGGCGCGGCGTCCGCGCTCGAGCCCGACGTGCACGAGCTCGCCGACCCCGTCCCGGTCGATCGTCGCGAACGGGTTCGTGCCAACCACTCCCGCCTCCAGGTAGGCGGTGAGGAACGACCCCTCGGCGTCGTCGCGCGAGATGCCGAGCGTCGTCTGCGTGAGGTCGTTCGTGCCGAACGAGAAGAACTCCGCGTGCTCGGCGATGCGGTCCGCGACGAGCGCCGCGCGCGGCAGCTCGATCATCGTCCCGACGGCGTACGGCAGCGGGGCGTCCACGCCACCGAGCTCCTCGGCCATGGTCGCGTCGACGACCTCGCGCATGCGCCGCAGCTCCTCGGAGAACCCGACGAGCGGCACCATGATCTCCACGCGCGGGTCGTGCCCGGCCGCGCGCACCGCGAGCGCCGCGCGCGCGATCGCCCGCACCTGCATCGCGGCGATCTGCGGGTGCAGCAGCGCGAGCCGCACGCCGCGCGTACCGAGCATGGGGTTCGCCTCGCTCAGCCGCCGCACCTGCGCGAGGAGGCGGCGCGCCCGGCCGAGCCGCGCCGTCGTCTCCCCGCCGCCGCCCGCGGCGGCCCAGCCCTCGAAGACGGCGTCCGTCCCGTGCAACGGAGCGCCGGCGTCGCCGACCTCGTCCTCGAGCCGCTGCACGAGGAGCGACTGCTCGACGAGGTCGGGCAGGAACTCGTGCAGCGGCGGGTCGAGCAGCCGGATCGTCACGGGCAGCCCGGACATCGCGGCGAAGATCTCCTCGAAGTCCGCCTGCTGCATGGGCAGCAGGCGGTCGAGGGCTGCGGTGCGCGCCGCGTCGGTCTCGGCGAGGATCATCTCGCGCACGACGGGCAGCCGGTCGGGCGCCATGAACATGTGCTCGGTGCGGCACAGCCCGATGCCCTCGGCGCCGAGCTCGCGCGCCTTGGCCGCGTCCTCGCCCGTGTCGGCGTTGGCCCGGACGCCGAGGCGCCGCACGTCGTCGGCCCAGCCGAGCACGGCCCGGAAGTCGTCGGTGACCTGGGGCGGCACGAGCGGCAGCGCGCCCGCGTAGACGTCGCCGGTCGTGCCGTCGAGCGTGATCGTGTCGTCCTCGGTGAGCACGTGGTCCCCGACGTGGACGCGGCGCCCCTCGACGTCGATCCGCAGCGCGCCGGCCCCCGCGACGCACGGCTTGCCCATGCCGCGCGCGACGACCGCGGCGTGCGACGTCATGCCGCCGTGCGCGGTGAGCACGCCCTGCGCGGCGATGACGCCGGCGATGTCGTCCGGGTTCGTCTCCCACCGCACGAGCACGACGGCCTCGCCGGCCTTGCCGCGCTCGGCCGCGGTCTCGGCGTCGAGCACCACGCGCCCGACGGCGGCGCCCGGCGACGCGTTGAGCCCGCGCGTGAGCGGGGTCGCGCCGTGGCCGGGGTCGAGCGCCGGGTGCAGGAGCTGGTCGAGCTGCGCCGGGTCCAGGCGTCGCAGGGCGGTGTCGCGGTCGATCACGCCCTCGTCGACGAGCTCGCGCGCGACGCGCAGCGCGGCCTGGGCGGTGCGCTTCCCGGTGCGGGTCTGGAGGAGGTAGAGCGCGCCGTCGTCCACCGTGAACTCGATGTCCTGCATGTCCCCGTAGTGCTGCTCGAGCCGGTCCATGGTCGCGCGCAGCTCGCGGAACGCGTCGGGCAGCACGGTCTCCATCTCCGCGAGGGGTCGTGGCGTGCGGATGCCCGCCACGACGTCCTCGCCCTGCGCGTCCACGAGGAACTCGCCGTAGAGCTCTTTCGCGCCCGTCGCGGGGTTGCGCGTGAAGCACACCCCGGTCGCGGACGTCGCGCCCTTGTTGCCGAACACCATCTGCATGACGTTCACGGCCGTGCCGAGGTCGTCGGGGATGTCGTTCGCCTTCCGGTACACGGCCGCGCGGGGGTTGCCCCACGACGCGAAGACCGCGTCGACCGACCGCCGGAGCTGCTCGCGCGGGTCCGTCGGCAGGTCCTCGCCCGTGTGCTGCCGCGCGACGGCGCGGAACGTCGCGACGAGCCCGCGCAGGTCGTCCGCGTCCAGGTCCGTGTCCTGCGCGACGCCGCGGCGCGCCTTGAGCGCGTCGAGCTCGTCCGCGAACGCGTGGGCGGGCACGCCCTCGACCACCTCGCCGTACATCTGCACGAACCGCCGGTAGGAGTCCCAGGCGAAGCGCGCGTTCCCGGACTCGGCCGCGAGCCCCTCGACCGAGTCGTCCGAGATCCCGAGGTTGAGGATCGTGTCCATCATCCCGGGCATGGAGAACACGGCGCCCGAGCGCACCGACACGAGCAGCGGGCGCTCGCGCGCGCCGAGCCGGCGTCCCGTGCGCTCCTCGAGCGCGTCGAGGTGCGCGACGACCTCGTCCCACAGCCCGTCCGGCCACGACCCGCCACGCTCCATGGCCGCGACGCACGCTGCCGTCGTCACGGTGAAGCCGTCGGGTACGGGCACGCCGATGCGGCGCATCTCCGCGACCCCCGCGCCCTTGCCACCCAGCAGGGCGCGCATGTCCGCGCGGCCCTCCGCGAGGTCGTAGACGTACCGGTCGCTCATGGCTGCTCCTCGTGGTCGGCGGCGGTGGCCGCGCTGTCTCCTCCCCGGCGGCGGTCCGCCGGCGGGGTCTGCGGGGTCGCCCGGACGTGGTCGCCGCCCGGTGGCTGCGGCGCATCGTCGGGTGCGAGGGCGCGACGGCGCGCGGTGACGAGCTCGACGACGCGTCCCGCGGCCTCCTCGAGCGCGAGGGTCGTCGTGTCGAGGACCGGGCAGCCGAGGCGCCGCTGGAGCCGCGCGACCTCGTCGAGCTCGTCGTGGATCCGCGCGAGGTCGGCGTACCCGCCGAGGGCCGTGCCGCCCGCGCCACCGTGGCCCGCGGCGCCCATCGCGTGCACGCGGCGCTGCCGGATCTCGAGCAGGCGCTCGGGGTCGATCGTCAGGCCCACGACCTTCCAGCGTTCCGCCTCGAACAGCTCGCGCGGCGGTGCGACGCCCGGGACGAGGGGGATGTTCGCGGTGGGGTAGCCGAGATAGCCGAGGTACATCGACAGCGGGGTCTTGCCCGTCCGCGACGCCCCGACGAGCACGACCTGCGCCTCGTCGAGACCGTCGGTCAGGTGGCCGTCGTCGTTCGCGACCGCGAACTCCATCGCGTGGATGCGGTCGAAGTAGTCCGCGGCGAGCCCGACCGGCTGCACGACGCGCGCCGGCTGCGCGCCCGTCCGCGCGGTGAACGCTTCGAGCGCGGGGGCCAGCAGGTCGGCGCACGGGACGTCGAGCGCCGCGCACGCGTCGAGCACGCGCGAGCGCAGCGCGTCGTCCACGACGGTGCAGAACACCACGGCCGCGGCGGGGTCGGCTCGGAGCTGCGCGACGACGTCGTCCACGCCCTGCGGGCTGTGCAGCCGCGGGTGGCGCACGACCCGGACCGGCTGCCCGGGGAACTGCGCCTGCGTGGCGCGCGCGACGCGGGTCCCGGTGTCTCCCGTCGAGTCCGCGACCACGTGGATGTCGATGACGCGCGCCGTCGCCGCCATGGCCCCAGGCTAGGGCGGACCACCGGTTCTCCCCAGCCGAGCGCCCGCTGGGTGTGGGGCACAGCCGACGGGTCTAGGGTGACCGGCATGTCCGACGCGACGACGCCGAGCGCGGCGTCCCCCGAGGCGTCCCCGGTCCCCGGGGAGGCGCAGCGCATCCACGTCACGCTCTCGACGGCCAGCGTCTACCCGCGCAAGGCCCCGTACGCCTTCGAGGCGGCGGCCGACCTCGGGTACGACGGCGTCGAGGTCATGGTGTGGTCCGACGAGACGACCCAGGACGCCGCGACGCTCCGGCGGCTCGCCGCCGAGCACGACGTCCCGATCCGCAGCGTCCACGCGCCCACGCTCCTGGTGAGCCAGCGCGTGTGGGGGCGTGCGCCCGGGCCCAAGCTCCGGCGCACGGTCGAGCTCGCGCAGGAGGTCGGGGCGAGCACCGTGGTCGTGCACCCGCCGTTCCGGTGGCAGTACCGGTACGCGCGCGAGTTCGAGGACCTCGTCGGCGAGCTCGACGAGACCGAGGGCGTGACCATCGCGGTCGAGAACATGTACCCCTGGCGCAGCCGCAAGCGCGAGATGCAGGCCTACCTGCCCGGCTGGGACCCCTCCGAGCACGGGTACGAGCACGTGACGCTCGACCTGTCGCACGCCGCCGTCGCGCAGCAGGACGCGCTCGCGCTGCTCGACGTGTTCGACGGGCGCCTGGCGCACGTGCACCTCGCCGACGGGTCGTCGTCGATCACGGACGAGCACCTCGTCCCGGGGCGCGGCGACCAGCCGTGCGACAAGGTGCTCGCCGAGCTCGTGCAGCGCGGGTGGTCCGGCGACGTGGTCGTCGAGATCTCGACCCGCCGTGCCCGGACCGCGGCCGAGCGCCGCGAGGACCTCGCGGCGTCCCTGTTCTTCGCGCGCACCTACCTCACGCCCGGGCCGCACCCGGGCTACGCGCCGCCGCCCGGGCACGCGCACCGCCACGCCGACGCCTGGGGCGAGGAGGACGCACGGGACGGCGCGGCGGACGCGGGCACGGACGACGACGTCGCGAAGGCTGCCGGGAAGGCCTGACGCCGCCGGGTCAGAACTGCAACGACCCGAGGACCCCGCGCAGCGTCTCGAGCCCTGCCTCGTCGCCGGGGAGCGTGATCGAGACCAGGACGTCCGGACCGCCGTCCTCGCCGTGGAGCTGGACGTCCGCGCTCAGGGCGGGGACGGTGTCTACCGCCCAGTGCGGGCCCTGGCTCGTCAGCACCTGGGCGAAGTCGGCTCCCGGGACGACGATCGTCTGCGGGTGGAACTGGTCCGCGGCGGTGCTGAACGAGCTCGTGCCCCTCCCGCCGACCTGGACGAACATGTTCCAGCGCACGTCGGACGGCGCGCCGTCGACCGGCGGGCCGGACCACTCGACCCCCGGTCCGAAGTTGCCCTCGACGTCGCGGGACGTCCACCCCGGCGGGACGGCGTAGCCGAGGTCCTCGGTCGAGACAGGCTGCCACCCCGCGGGGACACCGGGGACGACGATCCCGACCTCGGGATACGTGTACGTCGGGCTGAACCACTCCGGCGCTCCGTCGGGCTCGAACCACAGGTTGCCCAGGAAGGCACGTGCCAGCTCGTCGCCCACCTCGTCGTCGGTGAACTCGAGGACGACCGTCCAACCCGTGCCCGTGCCCCCGTGGCGGACGTGCGCCTCCCAGCGGGCGAGACCCGGGTCGTCGGACGGGCCACGCGTCACCGCGACGAAGTCCGCGCCGGGGATCTCGACCGTCCAGGCCCCGGAGTCCCTGGCCGGGGCGGTCCACGACGCGGCGCCGGGGTCGACGTCGATCGTCAGGACGGCGCCGGAATCGTTCATGGGCGGCGGGACCGCGTCCGCGGGAGTGTCCGACCCCGGCGCGTTCCAGCCCGCCGGGGACATCCAGGTCACCGACGCCGGCTCGCCGAACGCCTCGCCGTCGACCTCCCACCCCCCGGGCGGCAGCGTGTACGTGAGACCGCCCTGCATCGTGTAGTCCGAGTGGTGCGTCTCGGCGATGCCGTGCTCGACGCCCGGCAGCTCCGGGAGCTCGCCGTCGCCCACCGGCAGGTAGCGCAGGGGCTGCTCGGGCTGCTCCGTCGTCGGGTCGGGAACCGGGTCCGCCGTCGGCTCCACCGGGGCGGGCGCGGCTGACTGCGCCGGCGGCACGGTGAGGGCGAGGTCGGACCCGCGGGGCAGCATCCCGGGCAACAACGCCACGGCGGCGGCCAGGACGCCGACGACCGCGGTCGACCCGCCCGCCGCGAGGGCCGTCCGGCGGACGCGCACGCGCCGCACCGCTCGGTGCGCGAGGGCGTCGGGGTCCAGCGTCGCCGGCACCTCGACCGCATCCTGTGCCGCGCGCACGCGGGCGACGACCTCGGTCTCCTCGACCGCCACGGGCTCGGGCGTCGCGCTCATCGCTGTCTCTCCGTTCCGTTCTCGGGGGTCACGAGGGTGCGCAGGCGGGCCAGTGCTCGGGACCCGGTGGACTTGACCGTGCCGACGGCGATGCCGAGCTCCGCGGCGGTCTCGGCCTCCGACCGGTCGAGCACGTAGCGCAGCAGGACGACCCGCCGCTGCTTGACCGGTAGGGCGAGCAGGGCGCGCACGATCCGGTCGCGGTCCTCGACCCCGGGCGGGTCGGTCGTGGAGCGACGCTCGAGGCCCGCCAGGGTCTCGTGCTCCACGGAGACCTCCCGTCTCGTCCGCCGCCAGGTGTCGATACGGGCCGTGGCGACGACGCGCCGCGCGTAGGCGAACGGCTCGCCGTCGCCGACCCGTGACCACGCGCGGAACGTCCGCTCGAGCGCGAGCTGGACGAGGTCGTGCGCGCGGTGCGCGTCGCCGCACAGCAGGTACGCGAAGCGGTAGAGGTCCGCGGAGCTCGCCCGCGCGAACTCGGTGAAGCGCTCCTCCGCGGTCTGGCCCACGCGCACGACCCGCACGTGGGGCGCGTCCGCCCGGTCGATCGCGACGTCGGTCATGCCCGACAGCCCCCCTGCTGCGGTCGGCGCTCCGGCCGACGTCGGTTCCTCACGAGTGCTAGACGCAGCGGAGGGCGGCAGGGGTTCCATGTTTCTTCCCGGGTCCGGAGGGATCGCTCAGGATCCCACGGACGGCCTTTCTCACCGTCAGTCGGCCGCGGGCGTGGCAGCGCTGACGTAGGCTCGGCGATCGTGGCTCGCGTCAACGGTCTCCTCGCCGACACGACGCCGCTGCGTACCTCCCCGCCGTTCCGCCGGCTGTGGTGGGGCCTGGGGATCTCGAACCTCGGCTCGCAGCTCACCGTCGTCGCCGTCGGCCTCCAGGTGTACGCGCTCACCGGCTCGTCCCTCGCGGTCGGCGTGCTCGGGTTGTGCGCCCTCGTGCCCCTCGTCGTGCTCGGGCTCTACGGCGGCGCCCTCGTCGACGCGTACGACCGCCGCAAGGTCGCGCTCGCGGCGTCGACCGCCCTGTGGGTCGTCACCGCGCTCATCGCGGCCCAGGCGTGGCTGCACCTGAACTCGGTCGGCGTGCTCTACGCGCTCGTCGCCGCGCAGTCCGCGGCGTTCGCCATCAACAACCCGGCACGGTCGGCGATCATCCCGCGACTCGTCGAGCCCCGGCTCCTGCCCGCGGCGAACGCGCTCCAGACGATCGCGTGGAACGTCGCGCTCACCGTCGGCCCGCTGGGCGGCGCGTTCCTCGTCGCGCTGTGGGGCTACCAGGTCGCGTACACGATCGACGCCGTGCTCTTCACCGCCGCGCTGTGGGCGGTGTGGCGGCTCCCGGACATCCCGCCCCTCGGCACCGACCACACCCCGCAGGCCGCGCCCGCGGGGCGGCGACGCCGGGTCGTCGGCTGGCGGTCCGTCGTCGACGGCCTGCGGTACCTGGCGACGCAGCCCAACGTCCGCACGACCTTCCTCGTCGACCTCGCCGCGATGGTGCTCGCGTCGCCGCGCGTGCTGCTGCCCGCTGCGGGCGTCGTGTTCCTCGGGGGCGGGGAGGCGACCACGGGCGTCCTCACCGCGGCGTTCGCGATCGGCGCCGTGCTCGCGGGCGTGTTCTCCGGCGGGCTGTCCCGCGTGCGCTGGCAGGGCCGCGTCATCGTCTGGGCGGTCACGGCGTACGGGCTGTCGATCGTGCTGTTCGGCCTCGTGCTCGTCGGGGTAGGGGCGACCTCCCCGACGACCGTCCTCGTGGGCGGGGTCGTCGCGGCGAGCGTCGCGCTGGCGCTCGCGGGCGCGTCCGACGCCGTGAGCGCCGTCTTCCGGCAGACCATCCTCCAGACCGCGACCCCCGACGACATGCGGGGCAGGCTCCAGGGCGTGTTCATCGTCGTCGTCGCGGGCGGGCCGCGGCTGGGCGAGCTCGTCCTCGGGGCACAGGCGACGTGGGTCGGCGAGGCGTGGGCCGCCGTCGCCGGGGGCGCGGCGTGCGTCGTCGTGCTGTGGCTCGTCCTGCGGTCGCAACGGAAGTTCTGGCGCTACGACGCCCTGCACCCCGAGCCCTGAGCGAGGGGCTCAGCCGACGCGTGCGGCGCCGATCCGCTCGATGCGGTCACGACCCCAGTCCCCGAGGGACTCGAGCGCCGCGTTGAGCGCGCTGCCGTGCTCGGTGAGGGAGTACTCGACGCGCGGCGGCACCTCCGGGAACACCTCGCGCACGAGCAGGCCGTCCGCCTCCATCTCGCGGAGCTGCTGCGCGAGCACCTTGTCGCTCACCCCGGGCAGGCCGCGCTTGAGCTCGGCGTACCGGCGCACGCCGTGGTCCTCGAGCTCCCAGAGGATGAGCGACTTCCACTTGCCGCTCACGACGTCCATCGCGGCGTCGAGCCCGCACACGTAGGGGCCTCGTCGCGCAGTGCTCGTCGAGGTGCTCGTCGAGGTGCCCGTCGAGGTGCCGCCGGGCGTCGCCGCGCCGGGGGAGGTGCGCACCGCCGTCGTCGTCATCGTTCGCTCCTTCGTCGCAGACCGATCTCCGTGCGGGGCGGTGCCCTGACCTGCACGCTCACCCTGAGGTGAGAACCCCACCTCGAAGTGCGTTCTTCCCGGGCGACCGTACGCCGGGGAGGGTGGACGGCGAGGGCGCGCCGCGCGGTCGGCCCGCCCGAGCAACGCCACCCGACCCGGAGGAACGATGTCTGACCAGCCCGCACGACCCTCGGAACGCGCCCTCGCCGTCACCGTCCTCGGCCTCGGCGGGATGGGCAGCGCGCTCGCTGCCGCGACCGTCGCCGGCCACCCGACGACTGTCTGGAACCGCACGCCGGGACGTGCCGGGGTTCCCGTCGCGGCCGGCGCCCGCGAGGCGGCGTCGGTGCGCGACGCCGTCACCGCCTCGCCGCTCGTCGTCGCGGTCCTCCTCGACCACGCGTCGGTGCACCAGACGCTGGACCCCGTCGCGGACGCGCTCGCGGGCCGGACGCTCGTCAACCTCGTGACGACGACGCCCGCGGAGTCGCGCGAGCTCGCCGCCTGGGCCGCGGCCCACGGCATCGACTACCTCGACGGCGGGATCATGGCCGTCCCCGGGATGATCGGCGGGCCGGGGTCCGAGGTCCTGTACAGCGGGTCGCGCGCGGCGTTCGACGCCGCCCGTCCCGTGCTCGACACGTGGGGCGGGAGCACGTGGTTCGGCGAGGACCCCGGCCTCGCGCCGCTCTACGACCTCGCGCTGCTCGCGGGGATGTACGCGATGTTCGCGGGCTTCTTCCACGGCGTCGCGATGGTCGGGACCGCGGGAGTGAGCGCGAGCGACTTCGCGCGCCGGGCGGCGCCCTGGATCGCGGCGATGACGGCGGAGCTCGCGGGCTACGCCGACGTCATCGACCGCCGCGACTACGGCGGCCCCGGCCAGCAGAGCCTCGAGTTCTCGGACCTGTCCGACATGGTCCGGGCGAGCGCGGAGGCCGGGCTCGCGACCGACGTCGTCGCGGCCGTCCAGGCGCTGGTCCGCCGTCAGATCGAGGCCGGCCACGGCGCCGACGGGTTCGCACGCGCCGTCGAGAGCATCCGAGAACCAGCCCGCACCCCCGTCAGCACCGTCACCGCAGGAGGAGGACGATGAGCGCGCTCACCCCCGTCACCCTGATCGGCCTGGGCCCGATGGGCCAGGCCATGGTCCGCACGCTGCTCGCCGCGGGCCACCCCGTCACCGTGTGGAACCGCACGCCGTCGCGCGCCGACGCGCTCGTGGCCGAGGGCGCGGTCCTCGCCGCGACCCCGGCCGAGGCGGTGGCGGCGAGCGACGTCGTCCTGCTGAGCCTGACGGACTACGCGGCGATGTACGACGTCCTCGGCGGGGCGACGGACGTCCTGCGCGGCCGGACGGTCGTCAACCTCAGCTCGGACACCCCCGGGGCGACCCGCGCCGCGGCCCGGTGGGCGGCCGATCACGGCGCGACCCTCGTCGCGGGTGGTGTCATGACGCCCGCGCCGGGCGTCGGGACCGCCGACGCGTACGTGTACTACAGCGGTCCGGAGGCAGCCTTCCGGGCGCACGAGGCCGCGCTCGCGCTGCTGGGCGCGCCGCGCTACCTCGGGGAGGACCCCGGCCTCGCGCAGCTCCTGTACCAGGCGCAGCTCGACGTGTTCCTCACCGCCCTGTCGGGCGTCGCGCACGCCGCCGCGCTCGCACAGGCGGCAGGTGTCCCGCCCACACGGTTCGTCCCGGAGGCCCTGCGCACGCTCGTCGAGACGCCGGCGATGGTCGGGGGAGTCGACGCACCCGGTCCGGCGTTCGAGACCGGCGTGCACCCCGGCCACCTCAGCACCGCCACGATGATGGGCGCGACCGCGGCGCACGTCCTCGGGGCGAGCGAGGAGCTGGGGGTCGACACGGCGCTGCCGCGCGCGATCCTGTCCCACTACGAGCGCGCGCTCGCGGCGGGTCACGGTCGGGACAGCTGGACGGCGATCTTCGAGGTCATCAGGGCGCCGCGGGCCGCGGTCCCCGAGACGGCGCCCGTCGAGTGATGCGCTCCCGTCCGAGTGATGCGTCCCGGAGCGCATCACTCGGACGGGAACGCATCGTTCGCCGTCGGTGCCGCACTCTAGGCTCGGGGCGTGCCTCCCAAGAAGCCGACGACCGAGCCGCCCGTGATCGACCCGGTCGTCCTGGACGACCTCCAGCGCGGCGACGCCTACGATCTCGAGGCGGAGGCCGACCTCGAGGGGTTCGAGCTCGTCGACCTCCGCCTCGACCGGCTCGACCTGCACGGCGCGAGCGTGTTCTCGACGCGGCTCGACCAGGTCCGCGCCGACGAGGCCGACCTCGGGGCGGTGACGCTCACGGAGGTGGTGCTCGACCGCCTCGACGTGCCCGTGCTGCGCGGGACGCGCGGCCGGTGGCGCGAGGTCGAGGTGCGGGGCGCGCGCCTCGGGTCGGCCGAGCTCTACGAGTCGTCGTGGGCGGGGGTCCGGTTCGTCGGCTGCAAGCTCGGGTTCGTCAACCTGCGGGGCGCGACCCTGCGCGACGTGATGTTCACCGACTGCACGATCGACGAGCTGGACCTCGTCGCGGCGGACGCGCTGCGCGTCGCGTTCGAGGGCACGCGCGTGCGCCGGCTTGACGTGCAGGCCTCAACGCTCGCGCACGTCGACCTGCGCGGCGCGGAGATCGACGAGCTGAGCGGCATCGAGTCGCTGCGGGGCTCGACGATCGACTCGACCCAGCTCGCGCGCCTGGCGGCGACGTTCGCGCACAGCCTCGGCATCACGGTCACCGACTGACCGGGAGATAGGGTGCGCGACGTGACCGACGCGACGCACCCGTCCACCGCGCTGCCCGACCCCGCCGGGACCGAGGTCCTCGTCGCCGGACCGGCGTCGTGGAACCTCCTCGTCCAGCTCGACGAGCTGCCCGCGCCCACGCCGCACACCGTCTTCGCCCGGTCGCACCGCGCCACCGTGGGCGGGACGTCGGCGGGCAAGGCGCTCAACCTCGCGCGGCTCGGCCGGTCGGTGCTGCTGCGCACCGTCCTCGGGGCGGACGACGACGGCGCGCGCGTCCGGTCCGTGCTCGAGGGTGCGGGCGTCCGGGTGCTCGCGGAACCCTCGCCCGACGGGTGCACCGAGAGCCACCTCAACCTCATGGACGCCGACGGCGGGCGCGTCTCGGTCTATCTGCGCGCCCCCGGCGAGGTCCCGGCCCAGGGCCCGTCGTGGGACGCCGCCGTCGCGACGCTCGACGCGGCGCGGGCCGTCGTCGTCGACCTCGCGGTCCCGGCGCTGCCCGTGCTCGACCTCGCGGTGTCGCGCGGGCGCGACGTCTGGGTCGACCTGCACGACTACGACGGCGAGTCCGCGTTCCACCGGCCGTGGGTCGACGCGGGGACGCACGTGTTCCTCAGCGGGGACCGCCTCGAGGACTGGCGCGGCTTCATGTCCGCGCGGGTCGACGCGGGCGCGCGGCTCGTGGTGTGCACGCACGGGTCGCGCGGCGCCGTCGCGCTCACTCCCGAGGGAGGTTTCGTCGAGGTGCCCGCGCAGCACGTGCCGCGCGTCGTCGACACGAACGGTGCGGGCGACGGCTTCTTCGCGGGCTTCCTCGACGCCCACCTGCGGGGCGCGGGCGTCGAGGAGGCGATGACGGCGGGTGCCCGGCACGCCGCGCTCGTCGTGCAGAGCCCGGACCTCGTCCCGGCCTGACGGCCGGCCCGGCGTCGGCGCGAGGCGCGGGGTCAGCGTGCGGCGCCGACGGGAGCGGCCGCGGGTGCGACGTCGTCCGCCTCGCGCAGGGCGGCGGCGGTCGCCGCGCCGCGGTCGCGGAAGTGGCCGACGAGGGAGAGCAGGAGCCCGAGCGCGGCCCAGCCCGTGAGCACGAGCCAGGGGAAGGTCGTGTCCGCGCCGGGGAAGTATGACAGGTCGCGCAGCAGCGTCGCGGACGCGCCCGGCGGGAACCACTGGCCGACGGCGCCCCACGGGCTGAGCAGGAACTCGACCGGCATGGCGGCGGCGGAGAGCGGGTTCGCGACGAGCAGGAACAGGACGGGGCCGACGGCGATACCGGGACGCCCGAGCACCGCGACGGCGCCGACGATCGTGCCGCCGATGCCGAGCAGCGTGAGCCCGACCGCGAGCGAGTCGGCGAGGTACGCGCCGTGCAGGCCGCCGAGCCCGTGCAGGATCCCCGCGATCGCGAGCCCACCGACCACCGAGTAGACCCCGAGCGCCGCGACGCGCCGCCACACCCCGACGACGGCGAGCGAGATCGCGATGCCGCCGACCATGCCGCCGAGCACGAGCGGGAACGATGCCGCGGCGAGCGTGGAGCCGCGCGGGTCGTCGACCGAGAGCGGGACGACGTCGGTCACCGCCACGGTCGGGACGGCCTCGGCGGGCGCGCCCTGGGCGGTCGCGGCGGCGGAGACCTGGGCCTGGAGCGCGGGCTGGAGCCCGGCGAGGAGCTGCGCGACGGCGGGGCTCGCCGCCGAGGCGGTGAGCACCTCCGGCTGCTGCCCGAGGACGAGCGCGCCGTACGCGTCGCGGGACTCGACGAGGTCGACGGCCGTGTCGCGGTCGGCGACGGCGACGAGCTCGATCGCGCCCTCGGCGTTCTGGTCGAGCCCGGCCTGCACCTGGGCGACGACGGCGGGGTCGCCCGCGGCCGCGACCGGGAGGTCTTTCGGCTCGGCGGTGACCGACGGCCAGAGGAACGCGAGGACGACGACCGCGACGAGGGCGACGAGCCCGACGGCGGTCGTCACGACGCGCGGCCAGTGCGTGTGCGGGGCGGCGGCGGAGCTCATGGGGAGACCTCTCGTAAAACGAATGTTCGTTCTCTATAGGGTCGGCCTGCCCGTCGCCTCCTGTCAAGAACGTTCGTTCGGTTTAGGGTGGGCGGATGCCCCGGGTGAGTGACGAGTACCGAGCGCAGCGGCGCGACGACATCGCCGCCGCAGCGCTGCGCGTGTTCCGCCGCAAGGGCTTCGCCGCGACCTCGATGGCGGAGATCATCGCCGAGTCCGGGCTGTCCGCGGGCGCGATCTACGGCTACTACGACTCCAAGATGGCGATCGTCCACGACGTCGCGGGCCGGATCGTCGGCGGGCGCATCGCCGACGTCGAGCGGCTCGCCGAGCGCGACCCGCTCCCCCCGCCGTCCGACCTCGTCGCCGTCCTCATGCACGGGGTGGTGCGCGAGATCGGCAGCACCGCGATCCTGCTCCAGGTCTGGGGCGAGGCCGTGACCGACCCCCGCATCCTCGAGTTCGCCTCGGCCGTCCTCGCCCGCCTGCGCTCGGTCTTCGCCGACTACGTCGCCGCCTGGCACGTGCGCACCCACGGCCTCGACCCCGCACGCGCGGCGGAGTTCGGCGCCGAGCAGGCGCCGCTGTTCGTCGCCGCGTGCCAGGGCTTCATCGTCCAGAGCGCGCTCATGGACGACTTCGACGCCGACGCCTACCTCGACCGCACGACCCGCCACCTCCCGCGCTGACGGCACGACCACCGGGGCAATGCCGGGCTCGCGCCCGTGGGCGCGGTCAGGCGAGGCCCGTGTCGCGGGCGACGATGGCCGCCTGCATGCGGGTGGCGACGCCGAGCTTGGCGAGGACGCGCGAGACGTGCGTCTTGGCCGTGGCCTCGGTGATGTAGAGGTCCGTCGCGATGCCCTGGTTCGAGAGGCCGCGGCCGAGCGCCGCGAGCACGTCCACCTCGCGGGGGGTGAGGTCGGCGAGCCGTGGGTCCTGGTCCGGTCCGCTCGCGGCGTTCCGCCCGGCGGCGGGTGCCGGTGCGGCGCCGGCCGTGCCCGACGGCGGACCCGCGGCCGGGTCGGCCGTCCCGCCCGGGCGGGTGGTCGAGGCGGG
This sequence comes from Cellulosimicrobium funkei, assembly GCF_001019615.1. Classification (GTDB taxonomy): domain Bacteria; phylum Actinomycetota; class Actinomycetes; order Actinomycetales; family Cellulomonadaceae; genus Cellulosimicrobium; species Cellulosimicrobium cellulans_E. Next base: position 296,505 of record NZ_JNBQ01000003.1, read on the forward strand.
GCGCGGGGCGCCGTCGGGGGCCGGGCCGCGGGCGAACGCGGCGAGGAGACGGCGGGTGACCTCGGGCGCGAGGACGCCGTCTCCGTCGGCGACGCGGCGGACGGCGTCGAGCAGCGCGGCGGGCTCCGCGGACTTGAGGAGGAAGCCCGCGGCGCCCGCCCGGAGCGCGCCGTCGACGTACTCGTCGAGGTCGAAGGTCGTGAGCACGAGGACGTCGGCGAGCCCTTCGCTCGTGATGACGCGCGTGGCCTCGATGCCGTCGACGCCGGGCATGCGCAGGTCCATGAGCACGACGTCGGGCCGCAGCGCCCGGACGTTGGTGATCGCCGCGGTGCCGTCGGACGCCTCGCCGACGACCTCGACGTCGTCGGCGGCGTCGAGCAGGAGACGCAGGCCCGCGCGGATCGCGGCGTGGTCGTCGGCCAGCAGCACCCGGACCGGTCGTGGCGTCACGCGCTCTCCTTCTCGATCTGGCGCTCGGCGACCGGGACGGCCGCGCGCACGACCCACCCGCCGGCCGCCGTCGGCCCGGCGTCGAACGTCCCGCCGAGGCCGTCCGCCCGCTCACGCATGGTCAGCAGCCCGGTGCCGGCGCTCAGCGGGGCCTCGACCGGCGCCGCCGAGCCCGGCGCGCCGTCGTCGCGCACCTCGAGCACGACGGCCGACCCGTCGCGGACGAGCCGCACCGTCACGGGCGACCCCGGCGCGTGCTTGAGCGCGTTGGTCACGGCCTCCTGCGCGATCCGGAACAGGGCCTGGTCCGCCGCGGCGGGCAGTGCCGACGCGGCGACGTCGTCGGGGTCGTCGAGCGTGACCGCGGTGGTCGCGCGCGCGGCGTCGAGCAGCGCGTCGAGGCCCGCGAGCCGACCTGGCGCGGCGACGGCGTCGGGGACGTCGTCGCGCCGGCCCTCCGTGCGCAGCAGCAGGATCATCGACCGCATCTCGTCCAGGGATGCGACGGCGCTCGCGCGCACCTGCTGGAGCGCAGCCCGGTCCTTCGTCGCGTCGGGCGGCAGTGCGAGCGCGGCGCCGGAGTGGATCGCGATGGTGGACAGGTGCGACGCGATGACGTCGTGCAGGTCGCGCGCCATCGCGGCGCGCTCCGCCTGCACCGCCTCGTGCCGGTCGAGCTCGGCGATGCGTTCGAGGTCGCTCGCCCGCTGCCGCTCCAGGTCCGCGGTGCGTGCCGCGGCCTCGGCCTCGCGCGCCGCGAGGTCGGCGCGCTCGCCCGCGAGCTCGGCGAGCTCGCTCTTGGTCCGCACGTTCGTCGCCCACCACATCGGCACGAGGAGCACGGCGCCGAGCTGGAGACCCATGTAGACGAACTGCCGCACGTCGCGCGCGGCCTCGCCCGCCGCGACGGAGCCCAGGACGGCGACGGTCACGGCCACTCCCCAGAGCCACGCGCGCGCCCGCGGCCCCGACCACAGCGCGGCGGCGTACAGCAGGTCCCACAGGACGAGCGTGATCGCGAGGCTGCCGCCCCACCGGATGTCGACGGCGGTGACGGCGACGCCCCCGAGGAGCGCCAGGATCGGGTGGGCGCGCTTGACGAGGATGAGGAGGCACCCGACCCCGAGCAGGGCGACCCGCCACCACGCCTCCGCCGGCTCGACGACGAACGGTGCCCGGACGATCCCGACGAGGCCCACCTCGAGGAGGACCCACCCGAGGACGAACGTGGTGACGGCGGAGAAGGCGTCGTTCCGGCGGTCCTCGATGCGCCAGACCTGGGGGAGCGACCAGACCGCCGCCTGCCAGGTGCCGTCGCGCCCGGGCGCGACGGGGCGCACCTCGTCCGTGCCGCCGTGCTCCGTGCTCACGCACCCATCCCAGCACAGCGCGCCGTTCCCCGGATCGGCCGAACGGTGTACGACGGCGGTGTCACCGTCCCCGCGGGCGGCTCGCCGAGGGCAGCAGGTCGGTCGTTCGCCCGACGCCAGGACGGTGCCTCGTAGGCGAGGCTCGACGCCATGGACATCCCTCTCGACCTCGACTCCGTCGGCGGGCCGGGCCTCGGGCTCGCCGCGATGGCGGGCGTGCTCGTCGTGCTGGCCCTCATCGACTCCACGAGCTTCGGCACGCTGCTGATCCCCGTCTGGCTGCTCCTCGCCCCGGGCCGCCTGCGTGCCGGGCGGGTGCTCGTCTACCTCGGCACGGTCGCCGCGTTCTACCTGGCCGTCGGGATCGTCGTCCTGCTGGGCGCGGGGGCCTTCCTCGACCGGTTCGGCGACGTCCTGGATACCCGCGCCGCCGCGATCGTGCAGCTGCTGCTCGGCATCGGCCTGTTCGCGCTGAGCTTCCGGTTCGACAGCAAGCGTGCGGCCCGGCGTGACGCGCGCGCGGCCGCCGCGGGACCGGTGACGGTCGTCGCGCGGCCGTCCGTCCCGGGGGAGGGCGCGGGCGACGCTCCCGGCGTGACGACGGGGACGACGTCGGCCCCGCGCCCGGGGCGGTTGTCCCGCTGGCGTGAGCGCGCGCTGGGGATCGAGGCGGACGCCGCCGGTGCCGGCACGGTCCGCACCCGGCCCTCGGTGCTGCCGCTCGTGGGGCTCGCGCTGGGCGCCGTCGCGATCGAGGTCGGGACGATGCTGCCGTACCTCGCCGCGATCGGGCTGCTCACGACGTCGGGCGTCGGCTGGCCCGCGACGGGCGGCATCCTCGCGGCCTACTGCGTCGTGATGGTCGCGCCCGCGCTCCTGCTGCTGCTCGGGCGCCTCGTCGCGGCGCGGGCGGTCGACCCGCTGCTGCGCCGGCTCGACGCGTGGCTGACGAGGAACGCGACCGACATGACCGGCTGGGTGCTGGGGATCCTCGGCGTCCTGCTCGCGCTCAACGCGTTCGGCCGCCTCGGCTGGACCTGAGCAGGTCGCGCGCCCCGCACGGCGACGGCCCGCCCGGACGTTCCGGGCGGGCCGTCGCCGTGCCACCGGCATGAGCCGGTCAGCCGGTCAGTTCGAGCTGCCGTTCGTCGACGACTCGCGCGACGGCGCGAGCTGGGTGCCCGCGAGGTTGGCGATGAGCTGGTTGATGTCGACGCCGGTGAGCTGCTTGATGACGCCCTGGCCCTCGCCGAGGACCGACGCGACGTTCTTCGTGACCGCGGACGCGCCGTCGGTCGAGACGACGGTCATGCCCTGGATGTTGCCGATCGGCTCGGCCGCGGCACGCACGATCTCCGGCAGGCGCTCGATGAGCTCCTGCACCAGGGCCGCCTCGCCGTACTTCTGGAGCGCGTCGGCCTTGGCGTCGGTCGCCACGGCCTCGGCGCGACCCTCGGCCTCGATCGCCGCGGCGCGCGCCTCACCCTCGGCCTTGATTCCGGCGGCGAGGGCGACCTGGCGGTCGCGCTCGGCCTCACCGGCGCGGCGCACGGCCTGCGCGGACGCCTCGGCGTCCTGGATCGCGGCCGTCTTGTTCGCCTCGGCGATGACGGTGCGCTTGTACGCGTCGGCCTCGGTCGCGGCGTTCGCGGCGTCACGGCGCGCGTTGGCCTCCTGGACCTCGGCGTACGCCTTGGCCTCGGCGGGCTTGCGGATCTCGATGTCGAGGCGCTCCTGCGTCACCCGGGCCTGCTCGGCGAGCGCCTCGCGCTCCTGCTGCGCGACGAGGCGGTCCTGCTCGGCGCGGGCGAGCTGGCCCGCGGCCTCGGCCTCGGCGTTCGCACGGTCGGTGTCGGCCTTGATCGCGGCGCGCTTGAGGTCGAGCGCCTTCTGGCGCTCGGCGATCTGCTCGGCCGCGTCGATGACGGCGAACTCCGAGGCGCGCTGCGCCTCGGCCTCGGAGACCTCGGCGACCTGGCGGGCACGCGCCGACTCGGCGCGACCGAGGTTGGCGAGGTAGTCCGAGCCCGGCGTCGAGATGTCCGAGATGTTGAGCAGGTCGACCTGGAGGCCCTGCTCCGAGAGGTCGGCCTTGGTGGACTCGACCACGCGGTCGGACAGGCCCTTGCGGTCGGAGATGATCTGCTCGATCGTCATGTCGCCGACGATGGAGCGCAGCGAGCCCTCGAGGGACTCCTTGATGATCTCCGTCAGCGTGCCCTGCTGGGACAGGAAGCGCTGGGCCGCGCGACGCACGCCCTCCTCGTCACCACGGACCTTGAAGTTGATGGACGCCTTGATGGCGATCTTGATGCGGTTCTTGTCCACGCCCTCGACCGTGATGCCGATCTGGCGCTGCTCGAGCGAGATGGAGAAGCCCTGCTGAAGGATCGGCCACACGAACGTGCGGCCGCCGACGACGACCTTCTGCCCGCTGCCCGCGGCCTCCTTGCGGCCCGCGCCGCGGCCGACGATGACCAGGGCCTCGTTCGGCGGGACGCGGCGGATGCGCTTGCTGATGAAGATGACCACCGCGAAGAACGCGATGACCAGGGCGACGATCGCCAGGGTCGTGATGAGGTTCGTGTCGTCGAACATGGTCCGCGCCGGGGCGCGTCTCCTTCCGTGGGTGCGGGCAGGTCAGGGCGTGCGGCAGTGCTCGGTGGCCAGGCCGGGTGGTGCCCGGCCGGCCCGCCGGTGGTGCGTGCGGGTGCGCGGCACCCACGGGTCGACGCGCGGGGCGTCGCTGTCGGTCCTCGGAGGACCTCAGTCGTTGGGGTAGTGGCGCTGGACGCGCACGCGGCTCCCGGACTGCTCGAGCACGACGACGCGCGCGCCCTCCGGGATCGGCTCGTCCGCCCACGCGAGACGGCGCTCCAGCTCGTGCGCGGCGTCGAGCGAGACCTCGCCGCGCGCCGGGTCGATCGCGGTCGTCGCGGTGCCCTGCACGCCGACGAGCGACGTCGGGACGCCGTCCTCCGACTCCCGCAGATGCTTGACCAGCGCCTGGACCAGCACCATCACGACCAGTGCCACGACGAGCGACCCCACGTACGCGAGCCACGTCGGCAGGTCGTTGGACGCCACGATCACGCCGACGGCCCCGAAGACCACACCACCCACGCCGAGCGACGTCCCGGACACGGCGCCGTCACCCAGGTCGACGATCTCGCCGACGAGCAGCGAGAGGAGCAGGAGGGCGAGTCCGGCGATGCCGATGACGATGAACGCGATCATGCGAGGTCCCCTTGCTGCGGCGGGCGGCCGTGCGTGTGTCGGTGCCGTGCGGACGGCCGTGCGGACCGTCGTGTCGACGTGGCGTGTGGAGTTGTCGTGAACGTACGCACACCCTATCGTGACCCGACCGTGCCGAGAGCCCGCCCAAGCCGTCCGGGCATGGGGAGCACTCCCCAAGGTCCGACGCGCGGTCAGGACCCGAGCTCGTCCAGCAGCCGCAGGAGGTTCGCGCGCGCGGTGCCGGCGTACCCCTCGACCCAGTCGCCCTCGTAGGCGCGCGGTACGACCTCCACGGTGAGGACGCACGCGAGGTACGCCCGGTACAGGCTCAGCCGCGTCCAGGCCTCGGGATCGCCCGACCCCGGCGTGCCGTCGCCCAGGCCGAGGTCGCCGCCGGCGGCGACGTAGCCTGCGAGCAGGTCGGCGTCGACCGCGCCGGCGCCGAGCTGGTCCGCGCCGGCCAGCTCGAAGAGCGGGTCTCCCCACAGCGACCGCTCGGCGTCGAGCACCCCGGCGATCGCGAGGTCGGTCGCGTCGCGGGGCCCGTCCGCCGCGTCGTCGGTGCGGCCGAGCAGCACGTTCCCCGGCCACAGGTCCGCGTGCACCAGCCGGGGGACCGTCACCCGGGCGAGCAGGTCGCGGTGGCGCGCGACGGCGTCGCGCACCCGGGCCTCGGGGAGGGTCACGCCCCACCGGCGCGCGTCGTCGAGCACGGCCCCGACCATGCGCGCGAACGCGCCGGGCCACGTCGCCGCGGCGAGGTCCGACGCCGAGGCCGGGTACCCGAACCGGTCGCCCGTGATCCGGTGCAGCCGGGCCATGAACGACCCGAGCCCGCGGCGCACGACCGCGGTGGCCGTGGCGTCGAGCTCGCGACCGCTCCACAGGGCGCCGTCGACGAACGTGACGACGAGCGCGTCGCCGTCCACGTGCTCGCGCGTGAGGTCGGCGTGCAGCACGCGCGGGACGGGGAGCCCGGCGGCGTGGGCCGCCCGGTAGGCGGCGTCCTCCGTGGTGAGGATGCCGTGCTCGTAGCGCAGCAGGCGCGACGTGTCCGCCCCGGTGACCTTGACGACGACGCGCGCGGGGACGCCGTCGGGCAGCGGTCTCCCGGGCGTCGCGGCGAGGTCCACGGCGAACACGCTCGCGAACATCCCACCGCTCAGCGGCTCGACGCGGACGGCCTCGCCGAGCGGCGCCACGAGAGCCGCGACCTGGTCCTGCGTGACCGACGCCTTGGTGAGCACGCGGCGATGCTACCGGCCCCGTACGCGCCCCCGGGCCCGGTCAGGACGGGGTGAGGAGGTCCTGCTCGGCCACGGCGTCGAGGCTCAGCGTCCGGTACCCGTGGGTCTCGAAGAGGACGGTCACCCGGTCGTCGCCCTCGTACCCCATGACCGTTCCCGCACCGAACTCCGGGTGCTGCACCGTGGTGCCGGTCGACCAGGGGGCGGAGCGGTCGTCGGCCGACCGCTCGGCGGCCGTGCCGGCCCAGCAGGTGTCGCAGCGGCCGCACGGCTCGGGCAGGTCCTCCCCGAGGTACGCGAGCAGGAACTGGCGGCGGCACTGCGTGGTCTCGGCGTACGCGCGCATCATCTGCAGGCGCGAGTCGTCGACCCGGCGCCTGGCCTCCGCGAGCTCGTGCGCGACGTCGGCCACCGCGGCCGGGCGCGCGTCCTCGCCAGCGAGAGCCCGCGCGTCCTCCACGAGCGCGCGCAGGCGCGCGAGGCGCCGGGGCAGCCGCGCCCGCCCGCCCGGCGCCGAGGATCCCGGCGCCTGGTCGTCCGGACCACCCCGGCTCAGGGCGCGCGCGACCTCGCGCAGGTCGTCGCGGTCGGGCACGCCGACCGCGAAGTAGCGCTGCAGACCCAGGTCCTCCGGCCGGTAGAACAGCACCGCGACGGCGGGCTCGCCGTCGCGGCCCGCGCGCCCGACCTCCTGGTAGTAGGAGTCCGGGGAGCCGGGGACGTCCGCGTGCACGACGAACCGCACGTCCGGCTTGTCGATGCCCATGCCGAACGCGGAGGTCGCGACGACGACGTCGAGCTCGTCCTCGGTGAAGCGCCGCTGGGCCTCGTCGCGCTCGGCCCGCCGCAGCCCGCCGTGGTAGGCGGCGGTGCGCAACCCCGCCTGCGCGAGCACGTCCGCGACCTCGGTCGTGCGGCGCCGCGTGCCGACGTAGACGATCCCGACGCCGTGCTCCGCCTCCGCGCGCACGCGCTCCACGACCGCGCGGTCCTTGTCCGCCGCCTCGACGGCGCGGACGACCTCCAGCGCGATCCCCGGGCGGGCGAACCCGCGGACGATCACCGCGGCGTCGCGCAGGTGCAGGCGCTCCGCCACGTCCTCGCGCACCGGCGGGGACGCCGTCGCGGTGAGCGCGAGCACGGGCGGCCGCGGGTCCAGGGTGTCGAGGCGCTCGCCCACCCGGAGGTACTCGGGCCGGAAGTCGTGCCCCCAGGTCGAGACGCAGTGCGCCTCGTCGACCGCGACGAGGCTGGGCCGGGCCGCGCGGACGGCGTCGAGGACCTCGTCGTTGGCGAGCTGCTCGGGCGACAGGAAGAGGAACTCGAGCTCGCCCGACGCGGCAGCCTCGAGCGCGGCGCGGCGCTCGGCCGCGGGCACGGCCGAGCTCACGGCGGCGGCCCGCGCGTCGTCGTCGCCGAGCTCGAGCAGGGAGCGCACCTGGTCCTGCTGGAGCGCGATGAGCGGCGAGACGACGAGCGTCGGCCCGGGCAGCTCGAGGCCCGGGACCTGGTAGACCGCCGACTTGCCGGCCCCGGTCGGCAGGACGAGCAGGACGTCGCGCCCGTCGAGGAGCGCGGAGATCGCCTCGCGCTGCCCGGGGCGCAGGTCGCGGTAGCCGAAGACCTCCCGGGCGGTGACGCGGACGTCGGCGAGGGTGGGCTCGTCCGTCACGGGCGAGGCACGTTGCGCAGGTTGGCGCGCGCCATCGACACGACCTCGCCCATGCCGCCGCCGAGGACCTCCTTGCTCATCGCGACCGCGAACCCGCGGACCTGGCCCGCGGTGATGTTCGGCGGGATCGAGAGCGCGCGGGGGTCGGTCACGACGTCGACGAGCGCCGGCCCAGGCCTGTTGAGCGCCTCCTGGAGGGCGCGGCGCAGGTCCTTCGGCTTCTCGACGCGCACGGCCGGGATGCCGATCGCGTTCGCGACCGCGGCGTAGTCCACGTGCGGCGACTCGGTGCCGAACATCGGCAGGCCGTCGACGAGCATCTCCAGGCGCACCATGCCGAGGCTCGCGTTGTCGAAGAGGACGACCTTGACCGGCAGGTCGTAGTGCTTGAGCGTGACCAGCTCGCCGAGCAGCATCGAGAGCCCGCCGTCGCCGGACATCGCGACGACCTGGCGTTCGCGGCCCCCTTCACGCCCAGCGGCCGCGACGCCGATCGCGTGGGGGAGCGCGTTGGCCATCGAGCCGTGGATGAACGACCCGATGACGCGGCGCTTCCCGTTGGGCGTGATGTACCGCGCGGCCCACACGTTGCACATGCCCGTGTCGACGGTGAACACCGCGTCGTCGGAGGCGACCTGGTCGAGCGTGTCGGCCACGAACTCGGGGTGGATCGGCGTCGTGCGCTCGACCTTCTTCGTGTACGCCCCGACGACGCCGGTCATCGCCTTCTCGTGCTTGGCGACCATGGAGTCGAGGAACTTGCGCGACCGCGCCTTCTTCACGAGCGGCAGGAGCGCGCGCACCGTCTCGCCCACGTCGCCCACGACGGCGAGGTCCAGGCGCGTGCGGCGCCCGAGGTGCGTCGGGTCGACGTCGACCTGGGCCGTGCGGACCGACTCGGGGAGGAACTGGTCGTACGGGAAGTCGGTGCCGAGCAGCACGAGGAGGTCGCAGTCGTGCATGGCGTCGAACGCGGCGCCGTAGCCGAGGAGGCCGGACATGCCGACGTCGAACGGGTTGTCGTACTGGATGAACTCCTTGCCGCGCAGCGAGTGGCCCACGGGCGCGGCGATCTTGTCGGCGAGCGCGATCACGTCGTCGTGCGCGCCGCGCACGCCCGCGCCGGCGAAGATCGTCACCTTCTTCGCGGCGTCGATCGCGTCCGCGAGCTGCTGGACGGCGGTCGCGTCGGGGACGACGCGCGGGGGCGCGGGCCGGCACGCGACGTCGGGCACGGCGGCCGGGGCGTCGAGGTCGGCGACGTCACCGGGGAGCGTGAGGACGGAGACGCCGCGCGCGCCGTACGCGTGGTGGATCGCGGAGTTGATGACGCGCGGCGCCTGGTCGGCGCTCGAGATCATCTCCGAGTAGACGGAGCACTCCGTGAACAGGCGGTCGGGGTGGGTCTCCTGGAAGAACCCGGTGCCGATCTGCTTGCTCGGGATGTGGCTCGCGATGGCGAGCACGGGCACGCGCGACCGGTTGGCGTCGTAGAGGCCGTTGATGAGGTGCAGGTTGCCCGGCCCGCACGACCCCGCGCACACCGCGAGGCTGCCCGTGACCTCGGCCTCCGCGGCCGCCGCGAACGCCGCCGCCTCCTCGTGGCGCACGTGGATCCACTCGATGCCCTTGCCCACGTTCTCGCCCGTGTTGGACCGGTGCACCGCGTCGACCACGGGGTTGAGGCTGTCGCCGACGATGCCGTAGATCCGGCGCACCCCCGCCTCGATGAGCTGCGCGACGAGCAGGTCCGCGACCGTGCGGTTGCGCTTGTCCTGCGGGGAGCGACCGATTCCGAACGGCATGACGTACCTCCAGCGGGTGGGCTCGGGTTCGTCTCCATCGTGCGCCGGGGGCGCGCGCGCCGCAGCGTGAGGCGGCGTCTCGTGCGTCACGGTCGCGGCGCGCCCCGCCCGGCGTCGAACCCGGGGTTGCCGCACCCCAGGTCGCCGAACCCGGGGATGTCCCCGGGTTCGGCACGGTCCTGGGTGACAACCCCGGGTTCGACGACGGCCCCGGGGCCGCGGACGGCGGCGGCTCGGCGTCAGGCCCGGGCCGCTGCGGACGGGGTGCGACGGCGCGCGACGGCGGCCGCGGCGTCGGTCAGCGCGAGCTCCCCGTGGATCCCCGCGCCGGCCATGACCCCCGCCGCGGCGGACGCGCCGACCTGGGCCATGAGGTCGCTCGAGTTGCCTGCGGCCCACACGCCCGGGACGGCGGTCTGGCCGCGCGGGTCGGCGGGCACGAACCGCCCGAAGGGCTGCTCCTCGAGGGTGCCGCCGAGCTGCTCGAACAGCTCGCCGCGCGCGACGAACCGCGGCCCGACGACGACGGCGTCCACCGCGAACGACGTCTCGTCCGCGAGGACGACCGACCGCACGGCCCGGCCCTCGACGTCGAGGCGCGCGACCTCGCCCTCGACCACGCGCACGCCGAGCGCCGAGAGCTGCTCCCACGTGGCGTCGTCGAGGTCGGGCGCGGTGTGCTGGAAGAGCGTGACGTGCGGCGTGAGCTGGCGGAACAGCAGCACCTGGTGCGCCGCGGCGGGCCCGGTCGCGAGCACCGCGATCCGCTGCCCCCGCACCTCCCACCCGTGGCAGAACGGGCAGTGCAGCACGCTCGACCCCCAGCCCTCGCGGACCCCGGGGACGGCGGGGAGCTCGTCCACGAGCCCCGTCGCGAGCAGGACGCGGCGTGCCCGGACGGTCGCGCCGTCGTCGAGCGTCAGCACGAAGCCGGACTCGGCGTCGGCGGAGGCGTGGGCAACACGCGCGTCGCGGACCTCGGCGCCGTAGCCCTCCGCCTCGGCGCGACCCGCGGTGAGCAGCTCGCGCGGCGGGACGCCCTCACGCCCCAGCAGGTTGTGCGCGCCCTCCGCGGGCGCGTTGCGCGGCTCGCCGGCGTCGAGCACGACGACGGAGCGCAGCGACCGCGCGAGCGTCACCGCGGCGCTCAGCCCGGCGGGCCCGCCGCCGACGATCGCGACGTCGTGGACGGTGTTCTGGGTGGTGGTGTCCATGTCTCTCCTCAGCAGGGGAAGGGGTTCGCTGAGTGCATGAGATAGTCGCGAGGATCGGCCAGGACGGCGACTATTTCGTGCACTCAGCGGGGGCGACGGGCGGCCCAGACGATGCGGCCGCCGTGGGCTCCGACGGTGTGTGCGGGTCCCGGGTCGGCGGGGTTCGTCGCCATGAGCACCGCGTCGAGCGCGGCGAGGTCGTCGGGGTCGAGGTGGTCGGCGAGGTGCTCGCGCTGGCGGGTCGTGGTTGCGTGCGCCCAGCGCGTCACGTCCGGCCCGGGCGGCACGACGGCGGTCGGCTCGCGCCGGTCGACGACCTCCAGCCCGGCATCGGTCAGGTAGGGCGTCCAGTCGGGGTAGCGGTTCCAGCCCGCCTGGTTCAGCGCGCGCTCGAGGTGGGCGGCGAGGTCGGGGCGCGCGACGTCGTCGGGCAGGACGGGCGTGGTGGCGGTCATCTCGACGACGACGAGCAGGCCGCCGGGCACGAGCGCGTCGTGGGCCTCGCGCAGGACGCGCGCCGGGTCGGCGACGTGGTGCAGCGACGCGGACGCCCACACCACGTCGGCCGTGCCGACGTCCGGCCAGCCGGCGTCGAGGTCGGCCTCGACCGTCCGCACCCGGTTCTCGAGGCCGGTCCCGGGGAGCCTGGAGCGCAGCCGCTCGAGCATCTCCGCGTCGGCGTCGACCGCGACGACGTCCGCGTCCGGGAACGCGCGCGCGAGCGCCCGGGTCCCCGTGCCGGTGCCCGCGCCGAGGTCGACGACGGTCCGCGTCGGGCGCGGCGCGTGCGCGACGGCGACCGCGACGGCCTGGTCGAGCAGCGTCCCGAACACCGACGCGTCGAGCTCGAGCAGCTCGGCCAGCCCGTCCGCGTCGTGGCCGTGCGGGGCGTGGTCGTGCCCGTGATCGGGCCCATGGCCGTGGCCGTGACGGTGGTCGTGCCGAGGGGAGTCCATGCCTCCACCGTAGGACCATTCTGCGCCTGAGACATAGGATCTTGCTCATGACGCAAGAACCCGACCTCGACGTGGTCGTCCGGCAGCGCATCCGCGGCCTGCGCATCGCGCGCGGCTGGACCCTCGACGCGCTCGCGGCGCGGTGCTTCCTCAGCCCGTCGACGCTCAGCCGCCTCGAGACCGGGCACCGCCGCATCGCGCTCGACCAGCTCGTGCCGATCGCCCGCGCCCTGGGCACGACGCTCGACCAGCTCGTCGAGCCGGTCGACGACGAGGACGTCGTCATCCGGCCCGAGCCGCAGCGCCGGCCGGGGGAGACCACGTGGCTGCTGTCCCGCGACCGGCCGGGGACGATGGTGGCGAAGATGCGCCTGACGCCCGAGCGCGCCGTGGGCCCCGAGCACCAGCGCGTCCACCCGGGGCACGAGTGGTTCACGGTCCTGTCGGGGACGGCGGTCGTCTACCTCGCGGACCGCCGGATCCTCGTGCACGAGGGGCAGGCGGCGGAGTTCTCGACGATGGTGCCGCACTCGTTCGGCGCGCACGACGGCCCGGTCGAGATCCTCACGATCTTCGACCAGGAGGGTGAGCGCGCCCACCTCTCGGGCACCGACCCGTCCTGACGGCGTCAGTGTGCCGGCGCGACGTCCTCGCGGTCCGCGCTGCGGCGCAGCGATCGGAGCGCGACGAGCACGAGCACGACGGCGAGCGCCGCCGCCGCGACGACGACCTCGAACCCGGCGTGCGCGCCGCCCGCGTCGATGCGCGACCCCGCGACGGACGACCCGATCGACACGCCGACGCCGAGCGACGTGCCGACCCACGCGAGCCCCTCGGTGAGCTGGTTCGGCGCGACGAGGTTCTGCACGAGGTTGTTGCCGTTGATGAGCGTGGGGGCGATGGCGAACCCGGTCACGAACATCACCGCGGCGAGCACGGGGATCGACGTGACGAAGAAGAACAGCGAGACGCCGGCGGCGAGCGCGACGATCCCGATGACGAACCGGCGCCACAGCGGCGAGACCCAGTGCCGCGCGCCGTAGACGAGGCCGGAGATGAGCGAGCCCATCGCGAAGACGGCGAGGATCAGCCCGGCCGCGCCCTTCTGCCCCTGCTCCTCGGCGAACGCGATGGTCGACACGTCGGTGGCGCCGAACACGATGCCCATCGCCACGAAGATCACGGCGAGCACGATCATGCCGGTCGACCGCATCGCGGAGCGCTGCTTCACGCCGGCCTCGGGCACGACGACGGGCGGCTCGGTCGCGCGCTGCGACAGAAACCACAGCCCGCCGACGACCGCCGCGACGAGCGGCACGACCAGCCCCGCCGAGGGGGAGACGCTCGTGGCGAGCACCGTCGCGAGCACCGGCCCGACCACGAACACGAGCTCGTCGAGCGCGGACTCGAGCGAGTAGGCGGTGTGCAGGCGCCGCGCGTCGGGCACGGTGTGCGTCCAGCGCGCGCGGACCATCGACCCGTAGGACCCCTGCGTCGCGCCGGAGATCGCGGCGAACACGTAGAGCGTCCACTCGGGCGCCCGCAGCACGGCGCACAGGATGAGCCCGCCGAGCCCGAACGTCGTCGCGGCGAGCATCGGCAGCATGACGACGCGCTGCCCGGTGCGGTCGACCAGGCGCGCGATCTGGGGCGACACGATCGCCTGCGCGACGACGAGCGCGGCCGCGACGCGTCCGGCGAGCGCGTACTCGCCGTAGATGCCCTGGATCATGAGGATCGTGCCGATGCCGACCATCGACATCGGCAGGCGCGCGACCAGCGCCGCGGCGGAGAACCGCCACGCGCCCGGCAGCGTGAGCACGGCGCGGTAGGGGTTCCGGGACGTCGCCCCCGCCTCCGCGGGGGTGCCCGACGTCGTCTCGTCGGTCGTCAGGTCGTCCCGCCGGTGCTCGGGGTTCTCGGGGTCGTCAGCGCGCGACGGGGAATCCTGGACCACCGTCCCAGTGTCGCACCCGGAAGCCGTCCGCCCGGTAGCGAATTCGCGGCGCGGGGCGGGACGTGACGACCGTCTCGCCACGGCGCACGGCCCCGGCGCGCCGGTTGTCCGGCGGCCGCCCGGCGGCGACGATGGGCGCCATGACCGAGAGCCCCGCACCCCGCACCACGACCGTCACCGTCACCGACGAGGGCGACCGCTTCGAGGCCCGCACCGACGACGGCGTCGTCGCCGGGTTCGCCGCGTACGTCCGCGAGCCCGGGAAGGTGATCTTCACGCACACCGAGGTCGACCCGGCGTTCGAGGGCAAGGGCATCGGCTCCGCGCTCGCCGCGGGCGCGCTCGACCAGGTCCGCGCGTCGGGAGAGCGCGTCGTGCCGCTGTGCCCGTTCATCCGCGCCTACATCGAGCGCCACCCGGACTACGAGGACCTCACCCGGCGGTGAGGCGACGCCCGGCGGCGGTGCGACGCCCGCCGCTGAGACGACGGAGCGCCCCGGTCCCACGGGACCAGGGCGCTCGCGTGCCGCAGCGAACCCGCGAGGGGTCGCGAGGGATCAGGAGATGGTGCCCGTACCCTCGCCCTCCATGCGCTCGTCGTGCAGCAGCTCGCCCTCGGCGTCGACCGGGACGATCGTGCCGTCGAACGTGATGGGCGAGCCCGACTGGTAGCGGAAGTTCACGCCGTACGAGTACGACTGGCCGGTGCCGAACGTGTAGACCGTCGGCTCGCGGTACGCGCCCGGCGCCATCCCGTCGTCGTTCACGCCCTGCGCCTCGTACAGCTCGTCGTCGACGATCGTGTCCATGCCCTGCATGTAGGGCCAGTCGTCGTAGCGCTCGTCGATGCTCACGAGGCTCGAGCCGAGGTCGATCGGCGCGCCCTCGTTCGTGATGACGTAGTTGATGAACACGATGTCGTCGCCCTCGGCGATGATCGGCTGGTTGTTCTCCGGGTCGACGAACAGGCCGTCCTTCGTCGCCTGCGTGACGCCCACCTGGTAGACGTCGATGCGCACGTCGCCGACGTTGAAGGTCGAGATCTGCTCGCCCGGGTTCGTGACGGGGTTCGCCCAGTCGGGCAGCTCGCCGCTCGCCCCGGTCTCCTCCGCCGCGGCGTCGTCGACCTCCTCCGCGTCCTCGACCGGAGCGGTCTCCTCGGCGGACGTCTCGTCCGGCGTCGGCGTCTCGGGCGTGCCGCCGCCGACGTTGATGGTGCACGCGGTGAGGCCGAGCGCGAGCGCGGCGGCGACGGTGAGGCGAGCGGCGGAACGGACGGGACGCATGAGGAGCTCCGGTGTTTCGGGGAGGGGTGCCGCACGGACCTTACCCAGAGTCGAGCCTCCGGATCGATGGGGAGCGGTGCCCATGAGACGGGCCCGGCTCCGGGACCTTCGCCTGTTGCGCCGCCGCCGGAGCGCGAGGACCCTTCCCCTATGCCTCGGCACCGCCTCTCCCCGACGACTCCCGCGTGCGCGGACCTGCGCGTTCGCCCCGCGACGGCCGCTCGGTGGGGGTGCGCGTGACCGCCCTGCGCGTCGAGCGTGCCGACGTCGTCGTCGTGGGCGGCGGCGCGGCCGGGCTCAGCGCGGCGCTCGCGGTCGCGGAGGCCGCGGCTCGTGACGACCGCCGCGCGCCCGTCGTCGCGCTCGTCTCGAAGGTCTACCCGATGCGCTCGCACACCGTCGCCGCGGAGGGCGGGGCCGCGGGCGTGGTGGGCGACGACGACTCGCTGGAGCAGCACGTCGCCGACACCCTCGCCGGTGGCGCCGGGCTCTGCGAGGAGGACGCCGTCCGGTTCGTCGTCGAGCGTGCGGCGGGCGAGCTCTACCGCCTGGAGCGCTGGGGCCTGCCGTGGTCGCGCACGGAGGACGGCGACGTGGCCGTGCGCCGGTTCGGCGGCATGAGCCGCGCGCGCACGTGGTTCGCCGCCGACAAGACCGGCTTCCACCTGCTCCACACCCTGTTCCAGACCTCGCTGCGGTACTCGGGCGCCGACGGACCGGTCCGCCGGTACGACGAGCACCACGTGCTCGACCTCGTGGTCGACGACCCGGGCGGGCCGGACGCCCGGGTGCGCGGCGTCGTCGTGCACGACCAGCACCGCGGCGAGCCGCTGCTGCTCGAGGCGCCCGCGGTGGTCCTCGCGACCGGCGGCTCGGCGCGCGCGTGGGGGACGAGCACCAACGCGGGCATCTGCACGGGCGACGGCACCGCGATGGCGCTCCGCGCGGGCGTGCCGCTGCGCGACCTGGAGTTCCTCCAGTTCCACCCGACCGGCCTGCCCGGCAGCGGCATCCTCCTCACCGAGGCCGCACGCGGCGAGGGCGGGGTGCTGCTCGACGCCGACGGGCGCCGCTACCTCGCCGACTACGGCCTCGGCCCGGAGACGCCCGTCGGGGCGCCCGTGCCGCGCACCATGGAGCTCGGGCCGCGCGACCGGCTGTCGCAGGCGTTCTGGCACGCCGACCGCGACGGGCGCACGATCCCGACGCCGGACGGCGGCGTCGTCCTGCTCGACCTGCGGCACCTCGGCAAGGAGCGGCTCGCCGAGCGGCTGCCGCTCGTGACCGGCCTGGCCAAGCAGTTCGCGGGCGTCGACCCTGCGGCCGAGCCCGTTCCCGTCCGCCCGACGGCGCACTACACGATGGGCGGCATCCGCACCGACGCGCGCGGCACGACCGGCGTCGCGGGGCTGTTCGCCGCGGGGGAGTGCGCCTCCACCGGCCTGCACGGCGCCAACCGGCTCGGGTCGAACTCGCTCGTCGAGACGCTCGTCGTCGGGCGCGCGGCGGGCGAGGCCGCGCTCGCGTGGTCGCGCGCGGCCGGGCACCCCGGGTCCGACGGCGGCGCGGCGGGCGCGGGGGCCGGCGTCGGTCCCGCGTCGGCGGACGGTCAGGTCGTCGACCGAGCCGCCGAGATCGCCGACGGCTACCTCGCGATGCGCGGGCGCGGCACCGAGCCGCCCGCCGCGATCCGGGCCGAGCTCGGCCGCGTCCTCGACGCCGACGCCGGGATCTACCGCGACGCCGACGGGCTGCGGCGGGCGCTCGCGGCGCTCGAGGTCCTGCGCGCGCGGTACGACGACGTGCGCGTCGCCGACACGAGCGCCGTCCTCAACACCGACTGGGCGACGACCGTCGAGCTCGGCGCGACCCTGCTCGTCGCGCACGCGACCGTCGCGGCCGCGCTCGCGCGCGAGGAGTCCCGCGGCGCGCACCAGCGCCTCGACTTCCCGGACGCCGACGACGTGCCGCGCCACTCGGAGGTCCGGCTCGCCCGGGACGGGGGCATGGAGGTCACGCCCCACCCCGTGGGCGCCGACGCCGCGCCCCACCCCGTGGGCGCCGAGCACGACTTGAGGGCCGGAAAGAGCCCGACGACGACCCTCATGTCGTTCTCGGCGGAGGAGGGAGCAGGGTCGTGAGCGAGGCGGAGGTGCCGGTGGAGGCGCGGACGGTGCGGCTGGAGGTCGCGCGGTCCTCGCCCGACGGCGCGGGCACCGGGCGGCGGGACGTGTTCGACGTCCCCTACGACGACCGCACCTCGGTGCTCGACGCGCTCCAGTGGGTCAAGGACCACGCCGACCCCACGCTGACGTTCCGGTGGTCGTGCAAGATGGCCGTCTGCGGGAGCTGCGGCGTCATGGTCAACGGCCGCCCGGTGCTCGGGTGCGAGACGTTCGTGCGCGGCTACCGCACGTCCGGCCTGGTCGTCGAGCCGCTCGCGCACGCCGAGGTGCTGCGCGACCTCGTCGTCGACACCGACGCGTTCCTCGGCAAGCTCGCCACCGTGCAGCCCTGGCTCGTGCCCGACGGCGCGACGCGGCTCCCGCTCGTCGACCCGCCCTCGGTGGGGGCTGGGGTCGAGGGGAGCGAGGACGTCACCGACCCGCCGACGCCGGACGGCGACGACGCGCTGCGGGCGCACGGACCGTCGTCGGGCCACCGGCAGACGCCGGGCGAGCTCGCCGCGTTCAAGGGCTTCGCCGAGTGCATCGACTGCATGCTCTGCTACGCCGCGTGCCCGCAGCTCGACGTCGCGCCGGACTTCCTCGGCCCGGCCGTCGTCGCGACGGCGCGCCGCTGGGACGAGGACTCGCGCGACGCGGGCGAGCTCGACCGTGCCGACGTCCTCGACACCGAGTTCGGCGCCTGGCCGTGCATCCAGGTCGGCGCGTGCACCCAGGTCTGCCCCAAGGGCGTCGACCCGGCCCGCGCGCTCCGCGACGCCCAGCGCGTCGCGACGGACACGTGGGACGCGCGCGAGCGCCGTCGGACGACGTGATCCTCACGAGGTAGAGCCCTGGTCCCGCGAGGTAGAGGCGTGGTCGTGACCACGCCTCTACCTCGGCGGGGTCGTCAGCTCCCGAGGGCGGCGGAGACGACGTCCTTCGCCTCGGCCTGGACCTGGGTGAGGTGCTCGGCCGAGACGAACGACTCGGCGTAGATCTTGTAGACGTTCTCCGTGCCCGACGGCCGGGCCGCGAACCACGCGTTCTCGGTCGTGACCTTGAGCCCGCCGATCGGGGCGTCGTTGCCGGGCGCGTTCGTGAGCTTCGCGGTGATCGGCTCGCCCGCGAGCTCGGTCGCGGTGACCTGCTCGGGCGAGAGCTTGCCGAGCGTCGCCTTCTCCTCGAGCGTCGCCGGCGCGTCGACGCGCGCGTACCAGGACTCGCCGTAGCGCTCGACGAGGTCGCGGTGGTGCTCGGACGGCGTGCGGCCGGTCGTCGCGATGATCTCCGACGCGAGGAGCGCGAGGAGGAGGCCGTCCTTGTCCGTGGACCAGACGCGGCCGTCCTTGCGCAGGAACGAGGCCCCGGCGGACTCCTCGCCGCCGAACCCGACGGTCCCGTCGAGCAGGCCGGGCACGAACCACTTGAACCCGACGGGCACCTCGACGAGCCGGCGGCCCAGGCCGCCCGCGACCCGGTCGATGAGCGCGGACGACACGAGCGTCTTGCCGATCGCCGCGTCGTCGCGCCAGCCCTCGCGCGCGCCGCCGTAGAGGTACTGGATCGCGACGGCGAGGTAGTGGTTGGGGTTCATGAGCCCGGCGTCGGGCGTGACGATCCCGTGGCGGTCGGAGTCCGCGTCGTTCCCGGTCGCGACGTCGAACGGCGCGCCGCCCTCGGCGTCGCCGGAGTCGCCGGTCATCCCCGACACGAGCGACGCCATGGCGTACGGCGAGGAGCAGTCCATGCGGATCTTGCCGTCCCAGTCGAGCGTCATGAACGCCCACCGCGGGTCGACCTGCGGGTTCACGACCGTGAGGTCGAGCCCGTACCGCTCGCCGATCTCGCCCCAGTACTCGACCGACGCGCCGCCCAGCGGGTCGGCGCCGATGCGCACGCCGGAGTCGCGGATCGCGTCGAGATCGAGGACGTTCGCGAGGTCGTCGACGTACGTGGTGAGGAAGTCGTGCTTGTGCACGTGCTCCGACGTGAGCGCCTGGGTGAGCGGCACGCGCCGCACGCTCGCGACGCCGTCGCGCAGGATCTCGTTCGCGCGGTCCGCGATCCAGCCGGTCGCCTCGGACCCGGCGGGGCCGCCGTGCGGCGGGTTGTACTTGAAGCCGCCGTCGCGCGGGGGGTTGTGCGACGGCGTGACGACGATCCCGTCCGCGAGGCCGGGGCCGGTGGTGCGGACGCCGTCGACCGTCGTCGCCTCGTTGTGCAGGAGGATCGACTGCGAGACGGCGGGGGTCGGGGTGAACGAGTCGCGCGCGTCGACGTACGTCTGGACGCCCGCCGCGACGAGGACCTCGAGCGCGGTCTGCCACGCCGGGAGCGACAGCGCGTGCGTGTCGCGCCCGATGAACAGCGGGCCGTCCGTGCCCTGCGAGCGCCGGTACTCGACGATCGCGGCCGTGATCGCGATGATGTGCGCCTCGTTGAACGCGTGGTCGAGGCTCGACCCGCGGTGGCCCGACGTGCCGAAGACGACCTTCTGGGCCGGGTCGTCGACGTCGGGCGCGAGGTCGTAGTAGGCGCCGACCACGGCGTCGACGTCGATGAGGTCGCTGGGCTGGGCGGGCGTGCCGGCGCGGGGATCCATGGGTCGATCCTGCCAGGGGTGACGCCCGCGCGTCAGCCGGGACCGCCGTCCGGTCGGGTCTGCTCGGACGGTCCGGCGTTCGCGCGGTCGATCGCCATCTCGACGGCGTCGAGGAGGCGGTCGAGGCTCGCGTCGAAGGGGCCCTGCGGGGCGTCGAACCCGCCCGCGACGTAGACGCGGGTCATGACGGGGTAGCGCTCGACGTCGAACCAGTCCTCCCAGAAGCTGCCGAGCGTCGTCCAGTACTCGTCGTTGCCGACGCCGGTCGCGTCGCGCTCGGTGCGCTCGGCGACCGTCGCGCGCGCGAGGCCCTGGACGTAGTTGTCGACGAGGCCGAGCGTGTCGACGACCTGGAGCTCGGAGAGGCCGGTGTCGACGATGGTGCGCAGGCCCGCCTCCTGGGCGTCGAGCACGTGGGGCGCGAGCGGGGCGCGCCACATGTTGGTCTGGAGGATCCACGGGTGGCGCAGGTAGAGGTTCCACAGCTCGTGCGCGTACTGCGCGAGCGCGGGCCGCCACGGGGCTCCCGCCGCGGGCAGGTCGAGCTCGGCGTAGGCGCGGTCGATCATGAGGTCGACGAGCTCGGTGCGCCCCGGGACGTACGTGTAGAGCGACATCGCCCCGACCCCGAGCTCGGTCGCGACGCGGCGCATGGACAGCGCGTCGAGGCCGCCCTCCTGCGCGACGACGATCCCGGCCTTCACGACGTCCTCGAGCGTGAGCCGCGGCTTGCGCCCGCGGGTCGCGGGCGCGGGCGGGTCCCACAGGAGCGCGAGGCGCCGGGTGATCTCCGGCGTGCGGACGACCTCGGTGAACTGGGCCCGTGCGTGCTCCGCGGCCTGCACGGCGGAGGCGACCCCGGCGTCCGCGGCCGCGACGACGCCGCGCAGACGCTCCGGCTCCTCCGGCTCCGGGGTCGCGGGCGAGGTCTGCGGGGTGCCCGACGGCGCGAGGTCGCCGTCGCGCTCGTCGGTGCGGTCGGTCGTCACGTGCGTATCCTCCCCGACTTCGGTCGCGTCCCGCCCGGACAAGCTCGGCGGGCCCAAGGCTTGCCTCTTCCCGTACACCGTATGCTAACGTGGATCCTCAATTTCGGTACGGCGTACGAAAGG
Source organism: Cellulosimicrobium funkei (assembly GCF_001019615.1). GTDB lineage: Bacteria > Actinomycetota > Actinomycetes > Actinomycetales > Cellulomonadaceae > Cellulosimicrobium > Cellulosimicrobium cellulans_E. Next base: position 317,584 of record NZ_JNBQ01000003.1, read on the forward strand.
GTGGCTCCGGTGATCCGAGCCCGTGGCCTGACCAAGACCTTCCACCGCAAGAAAGAGACCGTCGAGGCCGTCAAGGGCATCGACGTCGACGTCCGCGAGGGCGAGCTCGTCGCCTTCCTCGGCCCCAACGGGGCCGGCAAGTCCACGACCCTGAGGATGCTGACGAGCCTCCTCGAACCGACCGCCGGGACCGCGGAGGTCGCCGGCTACGACGTCGCGCGCGACCCGGCCCGGGTCCGCTCCCGCATCGGCTTCATCGGGCAGGGCAACGGCGGCGGGTACTCCTACCGCGTGCTCGACGAGCTGCACAACCAGGGCCGCTTCTACGGCCTGCCGCCCGCCGAGTACACGCGGCGCGCCGCCGATCTCCTCGAGGCGCTCGACCTCGGCGGGCTCGAGAAGCGCACGGTCCAGTCGCTCTCCGGTGGCCAGCGGCGGCGGCTCGACGTGGCGCTCGGGCTCATGAACCACCCGCCGCTGCTGTTCCTCGACGAGCCGACGACGGGACTCGACCCGCACGCGCGCGCCAACCTGTGGGAGCACATCGCCGCGATGCGCGAGCGGTACGGCATGACGATCGTGCTCACCACGCACTACCTCGACGAGGCCGACAGCATGGCCGAGCGCGTCGTCGTCATCGACCACGGCGAGATCATCGCGGACGCCACGCCGGACGCGCTCAAGCACAGCCACGCCGACGACGTCATCACGCTCGCGGTCGTCCCCACGGCGGGCGGGAGCAGCGTTGCCGGCGAGGGGGCGGGTGCGGTGCCCGACGTCGTCGGCCGCGTCCGCGCGTCGCTCGCCGAGGACGTGGGCCAGGTCGAGACCACGAGCGGCGCCGACGGCGTCGTGACCGTCCGGATCTCGACGACCCGCGGCGCGGACCGGCTGCCCGAGGCCATCGAGACGCTGCGCGTCGGCGGCCTCGCGGTGCGCTCGGCCGAGCTCAAGCAGGCGAGCCTCGACGACGTGTTCCTCAACCTCACCGGGCGCAGCCTGCGAGAGGAGGCCGCATGAGCACGCGCACCGACCTCTCGACGCCGGCGAGCCGCACGACACCCGGCACCGACGCGTTCCTGCGGACCGGGGTCGCGAAGTTCCTCGCCGACACCTGGGCCGTCTTCACGCGCGAGATCCTGCTCGTCCTGCGCGACCCGTTCACGCTGATCTTCTCGCTGCTCCAGCCGCTGATCTTCCTCGGCCTGTTCGGCCCGCTGCTCACGGGCGCGGTCGGCGGGTTCGGGGGTGGCGGGGGCGGGTCGACCGCGGAGACGCTGCAGTGGTTCGTGCCCGGCGTGATCGTCATGATCTCGCTGTTCGGCACCTCGATGAGCGGGTCGAACCTGCTCTACGAGATGATGACCGGCTCCTACGAGCGGGTCCTCGCGACCCCGCTCGACCGCTCCGCGATCCTCGTCGGCCGCTCGCTCAAGGAGTTCGCGCCGCTCGTCGTGCAGGGCCTGCTCATCGCGCTGGTCTGCGTCCCGTTCGGGTTCACGCTCTACCCGCTGCACCTGCTCGTCGGGCTGCTGCTGCTCGGGCTGTTCGGCGTCGGCGTCGGCGCGCTGTCCATCGCGCTCGCGCTCGCCGCGAAGAACCGCGAGTGGCTGTTCTGGGGCGTGCAGCAGTCGCTGCTGTTCCCGCTCCTCATCCTGTCCGGGATGATGCTGCCGCTCGAGGCCGGCCCGGCGTGGATGCGCACGGCGGCGCTGTTCAACCCGCTGACCTACATCGTGGACGCCGAGCGCGCGCTGCTCGCCGGGACGTTCGCGAGCACGGACGTGCTGTGGGGCTTCGTCGCCGCGGCGGTGACGTGCGTCGTCGGCCTGTGGGTCGGCATCCGCCGCACCCGCAAGACCGTCTGACAGCACCCCGCCGCCGAGGTAGAGGCCTGGTGCGCCGAGGTAGAGGCCTGGACCATGACCACGCCTCTACCTCGGGCTACCAGGGCTCTACCTCGGCTTGCCGGGCCTCTGCTGGGGACTCGGACCCTGCCGCGCCGGGTCGTTGCCACGGGACGGCATGGCCGGTCGCGAGGGACGCCCGCGCGTCGAGCACGCGCTGGTTGGTGCTGCCGCGGAACGCGAGCGTGAGGTCGCGGCGCGCGAGCTCGAAGCGGCCGTCGACCAGCACGTCGACCTCGGCGATCAGCGCGCGCTGGTCCGGGGTGCCCTCTTGCAGCTCCTCGAGCGTGTAGCCCGTCCAGCACCACACGTCCTTGCGGTCGCCGTGCTCGGCGCGCAGCCGGCGCACGAGGCGCAGGCACACGCCCGTGTTGAGGAACGGTTCCCCGCCGAGCAGGGACAGGCCCTGCACGGCGGAGTGCCCGAGGTCGGCGAGGACCCGGTCCTCCAGGGCGTCGTCGTACGGGCGGCCGTAGCGGAAGCTCCACGCGGCCTCGTTGAAGCAGCCCGCGCACGCGAACAGGCACCCGCTCACGTACAGCGAGCAGCGCACGCCCTCGCCGTCGACCATGACGAACGGCTTGTAGTCCGCGACGTACCCCTGGCTGACGCGGTCCGAGCGCCAGCCGGGGCCGGGGGTGCGCGCCACTGTCACGGCGACGCCGGGTCCGCCAGGTGCTTGACGCGCGCGGAGATCTCCGCGTGGCGGCCGTGCACCATGGGGCGCTGCTGCGGGTTGCCGAGGTACCCGCACGTGCGCTTCACGACGTCGCACGTGCGCGGGTCGGCGTTGCCGCACGACGGGCACGCGAAGCCCCGCGCGGTCGGGTCGAAGTCGCCCGTGAACCCGCACGCGTAGCAGCGGTCGATGGGCGTGTTGGTGCCGAGGTAGCCCACGCGGTCGTAGGCGTAGTCCCAGACGGCCTCCAGCGCCCTCGGGTTCTGCTGGAGCACGGGGTACTCGCAGTAGTGGATGAACCCGCCCGACGTGTACCGCGCGTACTCGGCCTCGAAGTCGAGCTTCTCGAACGGCGTCGGGCTCTTGCGGACGTCGTAGTGGAAGCTGTTCGTGTAGTAGTCCTTGTCGGTGATGTCGGGCACCGCGCCGAACCGCTCCCGGTCGAGGCGGCAGAACCGGTCGGTGAGGCTCTCGCTCGGCGTCGCGTAGACGCTGATCCGGTAGCCGAGCCGCGCCGTCCACCCGGCGGCGTGCGCGTGCAGGGACCGCAGCACGTCGAGCGTGAGCTCCTTGGCCCGCGGGTCGTGCTCCCAGGCGCCGCCGAAGAACGCCGCGGCGACCTCGTACAGCCCGATGTACCCGAGCGACACCGTGGCGCGGCCGTCGCGGAAGAGCCGGTCGACGTCGTCGCCGGGAGCGAGACGCTCCCCGAACGCCCCGTGGACGTAGAGGATCGGCGCGTTGCCCGGCGTCGCCTCCTTGCAGCGCTCGATGCGGAAGACGAGCGCGTCGTGCACGGTCTCCAGGCGCTCGTCGAGCAGTCGCCAGAACGCGTCGAGGTCGCCGTCCGCCTCGAGCGCGATGCGGGGGAGGTTGAGCGTCACGACGCCGAGGTTCATGCGGCCCTCGGAGACGTCGTTGCCGTGCTCGTCCTGCCAACCCTGGAGGAACGACCGGCAGCCCATCGGCACCTTGAACGACCCGGTGAGCTCGACGATCTTGTCGTACGACAGCACGTCCGGGTACATCCGCTTGGTCGCGCACTCGACGGCGAGCTGCTTGAGGTCGTGGTTGGGGTCGCCGGGGTCGAGGTTCACCCCGCGCCGCAGCGTGAAGATGAGCTTGGGGAAGATCGCGGTGCGACCCTCGCTGCCGAGCCCGCGGAGGCGGATCTGGAGGATCGCGCGCTGGATCTCGCGCTCCAGCCAGCCCGTGCCGAGACCGAACCCGACCGACGTGAACGGCGTCTGCCCGTTCGACGTGAACAGGGTGTTGATCTCGTACTCCAACGACTGCATCGCGTCGTAGATGTCCTTGCGCGTCTTCTCGCGCGCGTACTCCTCGTGGTTGGACTCGTCGGCGATCCAGCGGCGCGCGTCGGCGAGGTGCTTCCCCAGGTTGCGCTCGGCGTAGGGAGCGAGGAGCTCGTCGATGCGGTTGACCGAGCACCCGCCGTACTGGCTGGAGGACACGTTCGCGATGATCTGGCTGATCTGCGCCGTCGCGGTCTGGATCGAGCGGGGCGGCTCCACCTGGGCGTTCCCGATCCGGAAGCCGCTCGACAGCATCGACCGGAAGTCGATGAGGCAGCAGTTCGTCATGGGCGCGTAGGGGTGGTAGTCGAGGTCGTGGTAGTGCAGGTCGCCCTTCTGGTGCGCGTTCGCGACGTGCGGAGGAAGCATCCGCAGCCCGATCGCCTTGCCCACGGTCCCGGCCGTGAGGTCGCGCTGGGTGTTGAAGACCTCGCTGTCCTTGTTCGCGTTCTCGTTGACGACCGTGGAGTCCCTTTCCAGCAGCCGCACGATCGAGTGGTTGAGGTCCGTCGCGCGGCTGCGCGCGAAGTCGCGCTCCACGCGGTAGTCGATGTAGGCGCGCGCGACGTCGTACTCGTGCGACTCGAGCAGCACGTGCTCGACGACGCCCTGGATCTCGTAGATCTTGACCGCCCCGACGAACCGCGCGGCGATCTCCTCGTCGACGCGGCCCACGACCTCGTCGACGCGGCTCCGGTGCGTCGCGCCCAGGTCGCCGTGGACCTCCGCGAAGGCCTTCGTCACGGCGGCACGGATCCGGCCGTCGTCGAACGGCCGTCGTCGGCCGTCGCGCTTGAGGACCTCCAGCGTGGCGGTCGTGCTGCGCGGTGCTGCCTGGTCGAGCTCGATGGTGCTCATCGCTCGTCCCCTCTGCCCACCGAGTTCTCGTCTGCGTCCCGCAGGGGTTGCGAGACGGACCGCACCCCAACATGTGGGGTCTGGATCACGGCTGCGCCACCATATCTAGTCCCACTGACGCGTGCGACACCGATCCCCGGCGTGGCGGCGACCGCAGGACAGGTCGGGACGTTGGTCCCGTCGGGCAGGGTCGTGCGACCCGGCGGGGCGGGGATTTCTCGCGGTCGGGACCGCGCGTCGCGGCGCTAGCGTCGGGGCGTGTCCCGACGTCCTCCCGGCTGGGTGCCGAACCAGCACGGCGCGTGGCCGATGCTGCTCCTGCCGTTCGTCGTCGGGACGGTCCGGGGGATCCAGGACGCCGGCTTCCGGCCGGTGACCGTCGCGCTGGGTGCGCTGTGGCTGGTCGGCTACCTCGCCTACTTCGCGGCCGGGCTCTGGCTGAAGTCGCGTCGCCGGGCTCGCTACCGGCGTCCGATGCTCACGTACGGCGCGGTCGCCGCGCCGCTCGGGCTGGTCGTGCTCGTGCTCGATCCCGCGCTCGCGCTCTGGGCCCCCGTGTTCGTCCCGTTACTCGCGCTCGGCCTGTGGGCGTCGGCGCAGCGCACGGAACGGTCCGTCGCCGCGGGCGGCGCGATGACCGTCGCGGCGTCGCTCATGACGGTCGTCGCGTACGCCGCGTGCCGACCGCCTGGCACCCCCGTGTTGGTGGTCCCGGCGGAGGTCTGGCTCGTCGCCGCGCTCCTGCTCGCCTACCTCTTCGGCACGGTGCTCTACGTCAAGACGATGATCCGCGAGCGCGGCGTGCGGTCGTACGTCGTCGCGTCGGTCGCGTACCACGCGGGGGTCACCGTCGCGGCGGGGGTGCTCGCCGTCGTGCACGACCCCTCGTGGTGGTGGGCGACGGCATTCCTCGCCGCCGTGACGATGCGCGCGGCCGTGCTGCCGGGCCGGCCGCTGAGCCCCAAGGCGGTCGGGATCGGGGAGATCGTCGCGACGGTGCTGCTGCTCGCGGTCGCGCTCGTGGTGCGGTAGCCCCGGGCGTGCGGTGGTTCACTGGCGCGATGGACGACGACGCGCCCCTCACGCTCGACGACCTCACGGAGCGCGTCGAGGCGATCTCCGCGCTCTACGCGCGCAAGTTCGCCGTCGAGCGTGACCCGGACTGGTTCATGCTCAAGCTCGCCGAGGAGGTCGGGGAGCTCACCCAGGCGTTCCTCGTCGCGACGGGGCGCACCCGCCCGCGCGGGGACGCGCCGTCCGGGGCTGCCCCTGACGGGGCTACCGGGCGCGACGGCGCGGCCTCGCCCCTCGCGGACGAGGTCGCCGACGTCCTGGCGCACCTGCTGCTGCTCGCGCGCTCCCTGGGCGTCGACGTCGCCGCCGCGGTGCGGCGCAAGTGGCTCGTCTGGGAGGCGGAGCTCAGCGGACGATCGCCGCGCTGACGACCCGGGCGCTCCCGGCGGTGCCGCCGCTAGGGTGGCGCCGTGACCGACCACCGCACCGACCCGCCCGTCAGCGCCGACGAGGTGGCCACGCTGCGCGGCTTCCTCGACTTCCACCGCGACACGCTCCGCTGGAAGACGTCGGGCCTCGACGCGGCCGAGCTCGCCCACCGGCTCCGGCCGTCGTCGATGACGCTCGGCGGGCTGCTCAAGCACCTCGCGTTCGTCGAGTCCCAGTGGTTCTCGCAGGTGCTCCTCGACGAGCCGCTCATGGCGCCGTTCGACACCGCGGACTGGGCCGACGACCGCGACTGGGACTGGACGACGGCGGCGGGCGACTCCCCGGAGGAGCTGCGCATGCTGTTCGACCGGGCGGTCGCGGCGTCCGACGCGATCCTGGACGACGCGCTCGCCGACGGCGGCCTGGACCGGCTGAGCGCGCGGCCCGACCGGCACACGGGCGAGCGCTGGAACCTGCGCTGGATCCTCGTCCACATGATCGAGGAGTACGCCCGCCACAACGGCCACGCCGACCTGCTCCGCGAGGCGATCGACGGGACCGTCGGGGAGTAGCGTCCGGCGGCGGACGCCGTGACCCGTGCGGCGTACCGGGTCGATGGTTGCTCTAGGCACCTCGGGCCGGGACGATGGCCGGCGTGACCGCTCCCGAGCAGCCCTCGTCCGTTCCCTCTCCGCGCCGACCGCGCGTCGCGACCGTCGTGCTCGCCGCGCTCCTCCTAGTCGGCGTCGGGCTCCTGGTCGCCGCGTCCTGGGTGGCGAGCCGCCCTGCGTCGTTCGGGTGGTTCGCGTACGCCCCCGTGTCCGGCACGGCGTTCGTCCCGTCCGGCGTCTTCGGGATCGGATGCGCGGCGTTCCTCGCCGGCGCGGGCGCCCTGCTCGTCGGTGGCGCGGTCGGGTTCCTCGTCGGGCGCGCCACCGCGCCGACGGTGCCCGGAGGCTCCGGAGCCGCCGGCCGGGGTCCCGAAGATCCCCGCACGTCGGGCCCCACCGGCGACGAGGCGTCGGCCGGATGAGCGCGCGCGACGACCTCGTCCTGCTCGACCTCGACGGCACGCTCACCGACTCGGCCCCCGGCATCCTCGCGTCGGTGCGGCACGCGTACGGCGCGCTGCGGCTCCCGGTCCCCGCCGAGCCGGTGCTCCGCGGCTTCGTCGGCCCGCCGCTCGGGGAGTCGTTCGCGGCGCACGGCGTGCCGGTCGACCGCGTGGCCGACGCCGTGGCCGCCTACCGCGACGTGTACACGGCGGGGAACCTCCTCGACAACGCGGTCTACCCCGGCATCCCCGAGTGCCTGACGGCGCTGCGTGGCGCCGGGCTGCGCCTCGCCGTCGCGACGTCGAAGCCGGAGCCGATGGCACGGCGGATCGTCGAGCACTTCGGGCTCGACGCGCACCTCGACCGCGGCCTCGACGACGTGTTCGGCGCGACGCTCGACGGGACGCGCAGCAGCAAGGCCGACGTCGTCGCGCACGCGCTCGCGTCGCTCGACGCGGCCCGGCGCGTGGTCATGGTCGGCGACCGCGAGCACGACGTCCTCGGCGCCGCCGCCCACGGGGTCCCGTGCGTCGGGATCGCGTGGGGCTACGCGCGCCCCGGCGAGCTGGCCGCGGCGGGGGCGACGGCGGTCGTCGGGACGCCGGCCGAGCTCGCGACCGTCCTGCTCCGCCGGGCGCCGCTCGCGGCCTGACGGGCCAGCGCCGACCCGGACGACGGGGCCGGTGCTCAGGCGCGCGAGAGAGCGACGGCTGCGGGGCAGCGCTCAGGCGCGCGCGAGCACGACGACGGGCGCGAGGAGCCCGGCGCGCGTCGCTGCGACGTTGTTGCTGATCCGCGTGACGAACTCCTGGCCGAACACGACGACGAGGCCGTCCTGCCCCGGGCCTCCGGCCGCGGCGAGGGCCGCCCGGCGGTCGTCGACGCGCAGGACGTCGAACCCGGCCGCCGTCAGCGCGCGGCCGTAGTCGTCCGGGGTCTCGACGAACGACGACCCGGCGTCGACCGCCCAGGGCATCGGGAAGGGCAGGTCGCCGGACCCGACCCGCATCTGCTCGAAGAGCCCGAACGGGCTCCCGGGGCGCAGCACGCGGTGGATCTCCGTGAAGAGGGCCGTCTTGTCCGGCACGTTCATGCCGACGTGGACGAGCATCGCGCGGTCGTGCGACGCGTCGTCGCAGGGCAGCCGGTCGCCGTCGCCCAGCGCGAACGTGACGAGGTCGGCGAGCCCCGTCCGTGCGGTGAGCTCGCGGGCGGCGTCGACGAAGTCCGGGCTGAGGTCCACGCCGGTGACGTGGCAGCCGTGCCGGTGCGCGGCGAGCCGCGCCGGTCCGCCGAGCCCGCTGCCGACGTCGAGCAGGGTGGTGCCCGGCGCGAGCCCGAGGAGGTCGAGGAGGGCGGCGGTCGACGTCGCGCCCCCGGCGTGGAGCTCGTCGTACGGGGCGAGCGCGTCGACCGTCACCGGTCCGTCGCCGGCTCCCGCCGCGGCCAGGAGGCGGGCCGCGAGGTCCTTCCCCGCATAGTGCTGCCGCACCTGCTCCGTCGTGGCCATGGCGGCCTCCGTGCTCGTCGCGCGTCCACCCACGGGCGCTCTCTCTCGACCGTACGCCCGTCGTCTCCGCCCCGCCGGTCCGCCGCGCGGTTCGTCGTGAGGGTGTTGACCTTGACGTGACGTCAAGTTCTAGCGTGGTTCTCGTTGCCGCACGAGGCGCCCCGAGACACCGAGACCGTGAGAGGAGGCGGGCGATGCACCCCGCAGGGACGACGAGCGAGCGCACGGCCGACTGGTCCATCCAGGAGGTCGCGCGTCTCGCCGGCACGACGAGCCGCACCTTGCGCCACTACGACGCTGTGGGGCTCCTGCGCCCGAGCCGGGTCGCGTCCAACGGTTACCGGCACTACGACGCGGACGCGCTCGTGCGTCTCCAGCGGATCCTGCTCCTGCGCGACCTCGGCCTCGGGCTCCCCGCGATCCGGGAGGCGCTCGACGGGGCGTCGGACGCCGGGGGCGACGGACCGCCGTCGGGCACCGCCGAGCGCGACGCCCAGGTGCGGGCGCTGCGCGACCACCTCGAGTGGCTGCGGGCGGAGCGGCAGCGGCTGGCGCGGCAGATCGCGTCGGTCGAACGGACGATCACCACGATGGAAGGAGGTGGCGAGCTCATGGCGGACGACATGTTCGACGGGTTCGACCACACGCAGCACCAGGCCGAGGTCGAGGACCGCTGGGGCAAGGACGCGTACGCGCGCGGGCACTCCTGGTGGAGCGGCTTGAGCGAGGCGGAGAAGTCGGCGTTCACGGACCGCGTCGAGCGGCTCAACGGCGACTGGACGGCGGCGGCGGAGGCCGGCGTCGACCCGGCGTCGGACGAGGCGCAGGAGCTCGCGCGGCGCCACGTCGACTGGCTGCAGACCGTGCCCGCGAACCCGGCACACGAGCCCGGGCCGCTGCGGGGCTACCTGCTCGGCCTCGGCGAGATGTACGTCGGGGACCCGCGGTTCGCGCTCAACTATGGCGGCGTCGAGGGCGCGACGTTCGTCCGCGACGCCCTGCGCGTCTACGTCGAGCGCAACCTCTGAGGAGCGCCGACGCGGGGGGGATCCCGACCCGGGACCATCGGCCCGGGCGGGATCACCGCGACGTCACTAGCCTGGAAGCCTGGCGGGACACGGCGCCCCGCCGCCCGCCAGGAGGCACCCATGGCCACGACGTCGACGTCCACCGGCCCGGCCACGACCCGCAACGTCGCCCTCGTGGGGCACAGCGGGTCGGGCAAGACCACGCTCGCGGAGGCGTTCCTCCATCGCGCGGGCGCGATCCCGCGGGCCGGCTCCGTCGCCGAGGGCACGACCGTCTGCGACCACGAGCCCGAGGAGGTCGCGCGCGGCATCTCGGTGAGCCTCGGCGTCGCGCACCTGGACTGGCGCGCGCCCGACGGCGGCACCTACCAGGTCACCCTGCTCGACACCCCCGGGTCCCCGGACTTCGCGGGCTCCGTGGACGCGGCGCTCGCTGTGGCCGACCTCGCGGTCGTGGTGGTGAGCGCCGTCGACGGGGTCCAGTCGGGCACGGAGGAGGTCTGGCGGCGCTGCGACGAGGCGGGGATACCCCGCCTCGTCGTCGTCTCCCAGGAGGACCGCGCGCGGGCGAGCTTCCGCACGGTGCTCGCCGCGCTGCGCGGCGCGCTCGACGCGCCGTTCGTGCCGCTCGAGCTCCCGCTCGGCGAGGAGCAGTCGCTGCACGGCGTGGCCGACGTCCTCACCGAGCGCGCGCGGGAGTACGACGGCGACGGGCGCACCCACGAGGAGGACGTCCCCGCCGACGTGCGCGACGAGGAGCACGCGCTGCACGACGAGGTCGTGGAGGAGATCGTCACGCACGACGACGACCAGCTCGAGGCGTACCTCGCGGGCGACGAGCCCGGCGCGGCCGACCTCGAGCGCACGCTCGCGCACGAGGTGCTCACGGGCGAGGCCGTGCCGGTGCTTCTCGCGTCCGCGGTGACGGGCGTCGGCGTGGACCGCGTGCTCGACCTCGTGTGCGAGCTGGGGCCGTCGCCCGCGGACCGGGCGGCCGTCGTGGCGCTGCCCGACGGCGCGGGGTCGGCAGGTGCCGACGGGTCCCCGTCGGAGGGGGCGACGACGGAGGTCGCTGCGGACCCCGCGGCCGACGCGCTCGTGCACGTCTTCCGGACGGTCGTCGACCCGTTCGTGGGCCAGGTGTCGGTGTTCAAGGTGCTCTCGGGGTCGGTCGCGACGGGCGACCGGCTCGTGAGCACCGCGACCGGCGCCGAGGACCGCGTGCACGGGCTCTTCCGGCTGCGCGGGCGCGAGCACGTCGCGGTCGACCGCGTGGTCGCGGGCGACGTGGCCGCCGTCGCGAAGCTCTCGGCCGCCTCGACCGGCACGCTGCTGGCGGCGCGGCGCGCGCCCGTCTCCGCGCGCGACCTCCCCGAGCGACCACCGGTGTACGCGGTCGCGCTGCGACCCGTGTCCCAGTCCGACGACGACAAGCTGTCCTCGGCGCTGACCCGCCTGCGCGCCGAGGACCCGACGCTGCACGTCGACCTCACCGGGTCGCAGGCCGTGCTCGGGGGCCTCGGCGACACCCACCTCGCCGTCGCGGTCGAGCGGCTGGAACGCTCGTTCGGCGTGCGCGTCACGACCGAGCCTGTCCAGGTCGCGTACCGCGAGACCATCACGCGCGCCGTCGAGGTCGAGGGCAAGGTGAAGAAGCAGTCGGGCGGGCACGGGCAGTTCGCCGTCGTGCAGCTCCGCGTGTCGCCGCTCCCGCGCGGCGAGGGGTTCGAGTTCGTCAGCTCCGTCGTCGGCGGGTCGGTGCCACGCCAGTACCTCCCCGCCGTGGAGCGCGGCGCGCGCGAGGCGATGGAGGGCGGCGGGCCGCACGGGTACCCGGTCGTCGACCTGCGCGTCGAGGTCCTCGACGGCAAGGCCCACTCCGTCGACTCCTCCGACATGGCGTTCCGCACCGCGGGCGGCGCCGGGGTGCGCGAGGCGCTCGCGGCGGCGGGCACCGTCGTCCTGGAACCCGTCTCCGCCGTGTCCGTGACCGTCCCGTCCGACGCGCAGGGTGACGTCATGGGCGACCTCTCCGCGCGCCGCGGCCACATCACCGCGACCGACTCCCTGCCCGACGGCCGCGTGCGCGTCGATGCACTCGTGCCCGAGGCCGAGCTCACCCGCTACGTCCTCGACCTGCGCTCGATCACCGGCGGGCGCGGGTCGTTCACGGCCACCCCCGACCGCTACGAGGTGCTCCCGGGTGGGGTGGGAGCGAGCCGCTAGAGACGGTCGTCTTGACGAGCAGTGCTCACGGCAGCGAGGCGTTCGGACCAGAACGGGTCCGAGCGCCAGTCCGGCGGGATGCCCATGCCCTTCAGCGGTACCTCGGGGTGCTGGTCGAGCAGGGCGCTCAGCCGACGCGCCCAGGACGAACGGGGTGACACCACGGCCAGCACACTCTGAAGAGAGGCGAGCACGGGATAGAGGCGTTTTCGGCGATCGGAGGACGAGAGCACCTCTGTGTCGGTGAGTCAGCCTACCGAGGGTGACGTCGGGATCGCGGGATAGACGCCGAGCCCGACGCTCCACAGCCTCCCGTGGTGCGCGCAGACGTTTCTCACCCGCACGTACGTGCGCAGCCACGACAGCAGTACCGGTCCTGGGAGGCCCAGCGGCTGCGCCACACGACCGATGTCGGTGGCGCGCTGCAGGTTGCTGACGAGGCCAGACAACTGGCCCAGGGTGAGCATCTCGACCATCAGCCACGACGGCGGCAGGGCTGGCTCTCCGTAGGTCGTCAGGTAGTGCTCCAGTGCCGAGGCGTGAGCGAGGTCGCCGCCGGCGGACTCCGGCGCGCTAGCCAGCCGGTCCTCACAGGTCTTCCGGACCATCTCCAAGAACCACTGATGCCGACGCTCGTCTCTGAAGTGCTCCGGCTCGCAGTACCAGAAAGGGCCACCGCGGTGCACGGACATGTGGTCGGTGAGACTGGACCGGACGGCGACCTCGATGCGCTCCAGGGCGTCCATGACCAGCAGGCGGAGTTTGCGGTCGAAGACGTACAGGTCGAGCACATGGTCGAACGTTGTTCCGGTTCGCAGCGCCTCGGCGGTCGGATCCTCGCGGAAAGGGATGAGGTAGGGCGAGAACCGGTAGTGGCCCACGTGGCGGAGGTACCGGACGGCGATCCGGGTCCGTGACGACGAGTCCGCGCTCGACCATTCTGGCGACCAGCTCGTCGTGCGTGAGCGCAGGCTTGGAGAAGTGATGCGGCCCTCGAGGTCGCGGCTGCCGTGTTGGCATTGCTCTCTTTGCCCCCTGCGCAGAGAAAATCCCCCGGGTTGCGCATCGTGGAGAGGCGTGGGGGATGTAGTGCTCCCGACCCTATCGTTCATGAGCACGAACAACAACGGTGGCGTTCGTCATCGGACGATCGGCGGATCGAGGAACTACGACGACGGTCGCCTGCGTGGACGTCGGGGCGGGGTGACGTCCCGTCGCGGGTGCCCTCCATAGCGTTGACAGAGCCGGACCGCAGTCAACGGCGCGGCAGGACGATCGGTGCGCCGCCGCCGGGGTGGTCGACCACCTCGACGGGGTAGTCGTAGACGCCGCTCAACAGCTCGGCGGTGAGGACGTCGCGCGGTCCGCCGTCGGCGACGACGCGCCCGCCCGCGAGGACGGTGACCTGGTCGGCGTACGCGGCCGCGAGCGAGAGGTCGTGCACGACGACGACCACCGCACCGCCCGCGGCGGCGTGCGCCCGCGCGAGCTGGAGCACGAGCTCCTGGTGCTTGAGGTCGAGCGCGGCGGTCGGCTCGTCGAGCATGAGGAGCGACGTGCGCTGCGTGAGCACGCGGGACAGCGCGACGCGCGCCTTCTCGCCGCCGGACAGCGACGTGAAGTGCCGGTCGGCGAGGTGCTCGACGTCGGTCGCGGCCAGGGCCTCGGCGACCGCGGCGTCGTCCTCGTCCTCGAACGGGGTGCCCCGCCACGGCGAGCGGCCCATGCGCACGACGTCCACGGCGGTGAACGGGAAGCTCAGCGAGACCTGCTGGAGCATGACGGACCGACGTAGCGCGAGCTCGGTGGGCGTCCATGCGCGCAGCGGTCGCCCGTCGACCACGACGTCCCCGGCCTCGGGAACCAGGTCGCCCGTGAGCACGGCGAGCAGGGACGACTTGCCCGCGCCGTTGGGGCCGAGCAGCGCGCGGACCTCGCCCGCGCGGACGTCCACGGACACGTCGCGCAGGATCGGCGCGTCGCCGAGCGTGAGGGAGACCCCGTGCGCGGCGGTGACCACGTCGCCGGGCGCGACGGGCCCGGGGAGGCGGGACCGCCGTCGGGCACCGGTGACCGCGGTCCGCAGCGAGCCGAGGAACGAGGAGCCCTCGTGGCGCAGGTCGCTCATGCCCAGCCTCCCTGGCGCGAGCGCGTGCGGCGCAGCAGGTAGAAGAAGAACGGCCCGCCGACGAGCGACGTGATCATGCCGAGCGGCAGCTCGACGTTCGCGACGGCGCTGCGCGCGAGGAGGTCGGCGGCGAGCAGCACGACGGCGCCGCCCAGCACGGACGCCGGGATGAGCGTGCGGTGGCTCGGCCCGCACACCATGCGCACGAGGTGCGGCACGACGAGCCCGACGAACGCGATGATCCCCGTGAACGCGACCCCGGCGGAGACGAGCAGCGCGACGAGGACGATGACGAGCTGGCGCAGACGCTCGACGTCGACCCCGAGGTGCTGGGCCGCGCGCTCGCCGAGCGCGAGGAGGTCCATCCTGCGGCGCACGAGCATCGCGCCCGTGACGCCGACGACCGCGATCGGCAGCACGACCGCGACGGACTGCCACGTCGCGCCGCCGAGCGACCCGAGCTGCCAGAAGACGATCTGCTCGCGCGCCGCCGGGTCGGCGACGAACGTGAAGAACGCGAGCATCCCGCCCGCGAACGCGTTGACCGCGATACCCGTGAGGACGAGCGTCACGACCTCGGTCCGCCCCCCGGCGCGCGCGAGCGCGTAGACGACGAACGTCGTGACCAGCCCGCCGAGGAACGCCGCCCCGGCGACCCACGTGCCCGGCACGAGCGCCCCCGCGGTGACGATGACCGCGCACGCGCCCACGGCCGCGCCCGACGACACCCCGATGACGCCCGGCTCGGCGAGCGGGTTGCCGAACACGCCCTGCATGAGCGCACCCGAGCACGCGAGCGCCGCGCCCACGACGATCGCCAGGACGACGCGCGGGAACCGCACGACCCACAGCGCGTTCTCGCCCTGCGGGTGCGACGGCATCGGCCCCCAGTCGAGCCCGACGTGGTGCGCGAGCGAGCCGAGCACCTCCGCGGGTGACACGGGCACCTGCCCCGTCATCCCGGACACGACCGTGAGCACCGCGAGCGCGACGCCCAGACCGACCATGAGCCAGCGCGCGGCCCGGCGGCGCTGCTGCCCGACGGCGGGGCCGACCCGGGCGGGCCGGTCGCCCGAGCGGGAGGCGTCGTCGGGCGCGGTGGCGTCCTCGGGTACCGGCGCGTCCTCGGGCGTGCCGAGGGAACGGGTGAGGGGCGTGCTCACGAGGCCGGGAGCTCCGGCGCGGGCACCCCGTAGAAGGCCTCGACGAGCGACGCGATCGTGGACCCGGTGCGGGGGCCGAACGTGAGGAGGCGCGAGCCGTCCATGTCGACGACGCGGCGCGCCTCGCCCGCGGGCGTCTGCGCGAGGCCCGGGATCGCCATCATGGCGTCGAGGCCGCCCATCGACTCGAGCCCGTCGGTCATGACGAGGTACGCGTCGGGCGCGGCGCTGATGATCGCCTCGCTCGTGACCGGCGCGTACTGCTGCGTCAGGCCGATCGCCGTCCCGGCGTCCTCGCCGCCGACCTCCTGGATCAGGTCGTCGGCGCCCGAGCCGGGCCCGAACAGCATCTTGATGTTCGACCCGCGCAGGTAGAGGAACGCGACGCGGGGGTTCCCCGTGTCCCGCGGGACCGCGCCGAGCGCCGCGCAGATCTGCCGGTCCGTGCGCTCGACGAGCGCCTCGCCCTGCGCGGGCACGCCGAGCGCGGTCGCGACGGCGCGGATCCGGTCGTCGACGCCGTCCAGCGTGCGCGCCTCGTCGAAGTAGACGACGGGGATGCCCGAGCTCTCGAGCTGTCCGCGCACGTCGTCGGTGAGGATCGTCGCGTCGGTGAGGATCACGGACGGGTCGAACCCGAGGATCGCCTCGACGTCGAGCGCGTGCCCCGCGCCCGTGACCACGGGGACGTCCGCCGCCTCGGGGAAGCCGGTCGGCAGGTCGCGCCCGACGACGTTGGCGCCCAGCCCCAGGCTGTAGACGATCTCGCCCAGCGTCCCGTACAGGTCGACGGGGATGATGCGGCTCACGTCGGTGATCTCGACCGTCCGGCCGTCGACCGACTCGACCGTGACGGGGAGCTGCGGGGCCGGTGCGTCCGCGATCGGGTGGATCGCGTCGTCGGCGAACGTCGCGCTCGTGGGCCCGGTGGGGAACGACGCCGGGTCGACGTCGGAGCCGCCGCCCGCGGCGCGCGACTCCTCGAGCGTCGTGCACGACGGCGCGCCCGTCTGGTCGGCGGTCTCCGCGGGCGCCGCCTCGACGGGCGCGGCGTCCTGGCTCGCCTCCGCCGACGGCGTCGCGGGCGGCTCGTAGGGGAGCGGCGCGCACGCGGCGACGAGCCCCAGCGCGACGACGGCCCCCGCCCCGACCAGCGCCGTCACCGTCCGTCGCGCCCGACCGCGCGCGGTGCCCGACGGACCCGAGGGTGACGTCGAGCGGCTCGTCGTCGAGCCGGGGTGCAGCGCGGAGCGGGCAGCGTGAGGCATGGGGAGTCTCCAGGGAGCGGTGCGCGGGAGGGCGCGACCCGGCGAGGCCGTCGCCCGCCCC
Source organism: Cellulosimicrobium funkei (assembly GCF_001019615.1). Classification (GTDB taxonomy): domain Bacteria; phylum Actinomycetota; class Actinomycetes; order Actinomycetales; family Cellulomonadaceae; genus Cellulosimicrobium; species Cellulosimicrobium cellulans_E. The sequence continues at coordinate 334,223 of NZ_JNBQ01000003.1, forward strand.
AGGTAAGACGAGCCTAACCTGACTTGGAGCCGGCCTCGACCGCCTCGCGAGTAACGCGCCTCACGCGAACGGCGCGAACCGAACCCACTCGACCGAGGAAGAACCCGACTCCCTCGAGGAAGGGTCGTGGTCCGCCGAGGCAGAGCCCCGGCCGACCGGGGCTCTATCTCGAGGTCAGGGGTGGGCGGCGCCCAGGTCGGCGAAGAGGTCGCTGTTGAGGCGGAAGGCGTGCTTGGCCTCGGCGACGGTCTCGTCGAGCTGCTCGGGCGTGAGGACGAGGCCGTCGAGGCGCTCGCGGTAGACGTCCTTGAACGGCTTGGACTTGGGGATCTCGACGAACGTGTAGAACGCGAGGCCGTCGCCCGAGAGCCCGTAGTGGCGCTCGAGCATGCGCTTGATGATCTGGCCGCCGGAGAGGTCGCCGAGGTAGCGGGTGTACGCGTGCGCGGCGTACGCGGGCAGCGACGCGCCGACCGCGCGCAGGCGCGCGACGTAGCGCTCCGTCGCGGGGTGGACGGTGATGCGCTCGGCCCAGTCGGCGCCGACGAGGAACGCGAGGTCCTTCTCGATCTCGGGGGTGCGGGTGAGCTCGTCGAAGACGAGTGTCGAGCCCTGGGCGTCGGCGCGCATCGCTGCGCTCGCGTCCTCGAGCGCGCCGTAGATCGCCCACTGCTGCGCTGCGAGGTCGGCGTACGCCGCGACGTCGAGCTGCCCGGACATGAGCCGCTCGACGAAGCCGGAGCCCTCCGCCTGTTCGTGCTCCGGGCGCGTGCCCTCGCGCAGGCGCAGGGACAGCGGCACGTTCTCGTCGGCGCGCTCGAGGTCGTGGGTGAGAGCAGTCACGGGTGGCTCCTGCGGGTGTGCGTGGGGTCGGGTCTGCTGCTCGTCCTGACGCAGTGTCATGACGATGCGTCAGGAACTGTAACCCAGCCAGGTGAGGCTTGCCTATCCTCTGTCCGGGATCTGGTCCACGTCCTCCGGGTCGGGGAGCCCGGCGAGGAACCGGAAGCCGAGCAGTGCGACCAGGCTGCCCAGACCGCCGCCGACGACGAGCGGGGTCGCCAGGTCCGCGCGGGCCAGGAGCCCGCCGAGGAACGCGCCGAGCGGCATCACCCCCCACAGGAGCGTCCGCCAGGTGCCGTGCACGCGGCCGAGCAGGCGGCCGGGGATCATCGCCTGGCGCAGCGACATGACGAGCACGTTCCACACCGTGACCGCCCCCGAGCTCACCGCGAACAGGGCGGCGCCGACGGCCACCGCGGCGCCGGAGCCGGGCAGGAGCGGGGCAAGACCCAGGAGCACGAGGACGACCGTCGAGACCAGGTTCGCGACGGCCATCGTCGGGCCGGTCCCGAAGCGTTCCTTGGCGGGGTTCGCCACGGCCGCCGCGACGAGCGACCCGGCAGCCCCGACGAGCAGGAACGTCCCGTACCAGGCCTCGGGGACGCCCAGCACGTCGAGCACGTAGAGCACGATCGTCGCGGTCGCGGCGGAGAAGCAGAGCCCGACGACGATCGAGAGCAGCCACAGCGGCCGCAGGGTCGGGTGCGCCCATAGGTAACGGAACCCGTCCCCGAGCTGGCGGAACCAGGGCGGCGCGGGCTCGGCCCCCTCGACGGCCGCGGTCCGGTGCTCGCCCGCGGCGACGGCGGGCAGGAACAGCGCGAGCGCCCCCGCGACGGCGTAGGCGGCCGCGCCGGTCCCGAGCGGTACGACGACGGCGACCGCGAACAGCGCCGACGTGAGCGGCGCGGAGAGGAAGTTCTGGACGGTGATCTCGCCCGCCTCGATGCGCGAGTTCGCGCGGGGGAGGTCGGCGGGCCGCACGATCGAGGGCAGCACCGCGCGGATCGCGCCGTCGTACACGGTCTCGAGCGCGCCGTAGAGGAAGACGACGGCGTAGAGCCACCAGATCGTCAGCGTGCCCGTCGCGGCCAGGGCGACGAGCCCGAGGGCGAGGACCGTGCGCGCGCCGTTCGCGAGCGCGAGCGCGTGCCGGCGGTCGACGCGGTCGAGGAGGACCCCGGCGGGGATCGCGAAGAACAGCCACGGCAGCAGCGAGACGGCGGCGATGCCCGACACGAGGAACGGGTCGTCGGTGAGCCGGGCGGCGAGCAGCGGCGACGCGACGCGCGCGATGCCGTCGCCCAGGCTGGAGCTGAGGTTCGCGGTGAAGACGTTCCGGAACGGCGCGCCGAGCCCGGTGCGCACCCGGGCGGGGGCGTCGGGGAGCCTGCGGCGGCGGAGGGTCGGCACCTCCCGAGGCTAGGCGACGGTTGCCGGGGGCATCACGCGCTCTCCGCCGCTTCTGCTCGGGGGAGAAGGGGCGAGGGCGGCCGGTTCGGGCGCGTCAGTGCGCGAGCGCGGGTGAGGTCGCGTCGGCCCCGACGGCGCGCAGCACGAACGCCTCGGTCGCCTCGATCGCCTGCTCGCGCGCGGCCGGGTCGTCGGGCACGAGCCGGCCGGAGAGGCACGCGTTGACGAGCTGCACGGTGGTGTCGATGTCCTGCTCGGGGAACTCCCCGACCTCGATGCCCGACGCCACGATGCGACGCAGGATCGTCTCGACGAGCTCGGCGTGCTCGCGCAGGCGCTGGCGCGTCGTGCGCGAGAGCACGGTGCGCAGGTCCGGGCCCGGGGCCAGGTGGAAGATGCGCTTGAGCTGGGCCTGCTGGCGGATGTACGTACGGAGCTGCTCGACGGGGTCGTCCACGTCCTCCAGCGCCCGCTCGAGCGTCCCGACGTACTGCTCCGTCTCGTGGGTGATGAACCCGAGGAGCAGCGCCTCCTTGTCCGGGAAGTGGTTGTACACCGCGGTCCGGCCGACGCCCGCGGCGGCGGCGATGTCGGCGAGGGAGATGGCGTCGAAGCCGCGGTCCATCATGAGGGTCGAGAGCGCCGCGAAGAGCTTCTGCCGGGTCTGGGCGCGGTGCTCGTGGAGGGACCCTCCGATGATCTTGGGCATGCTGACATCATAGGGAGGTCGTGTCAGAACGCTAATCGGCTCCTGCGGACGGCGACCGGGCCGCGGCGGAGTCGCCAGCAGCCGCAAGCGGGCGTCCCCGGGCGCGCTCCGCCGTCTGGCACACTGCCGCCATGGACACCACCGCGTCGCCCGACGGCGTCCCCGCCACCGCCCCGGACCCGGACTTCCCGCCCGTCCCCGCGGACACCAAGGACTGGACGTGGGTCATGGAGCGACCGTGCCCGGAGTGCGGGTTCGTGGCGGTCGAGGTGACGCCCGACCGCGTGGGCGCCGCGGTGCGCGACGCGGTCCCGCGCTACGTCGCCGCGCTGGGCCGCGAGGACGTGCGCGTGCGCCCCGACGCCACGACGTGGTCCGTGCTCGAGTACGCGGCGCACGTGCGCGACATCTTCTCCGTGTTCGACGTGCGCGTCCAGTCGATGGTCGAGGGCGACGACCCGCGGTTCGCGAACTGGGACCAGGACGCGACGGCGGTCGAGGAGGACTACGCGCACCAGGACCCGGCGGTCGTCGCGCGAGAGCTCGCGATCGCGGGCGACCGCGTCGCGGGCCGCTTCGACGCGCTCGTCCCCGACCAGTGGGAGCGCCCCGGGCGGCGGTCGAACGGGTCCGTGTTCACGGTGCGCACGCTCGGCCAGTACTTCGTCCACGACGTCGTCCACCACCTGCACGACGTCGGCGCCTGACCGGACGCACGGCACGTGCCGTGGCAGGAGATGCACGGCCGTGACACGGGCGTAACATCCCGGCATTCCGGACGCCCTACGGTCCGGTCATGGACGCCACCGTCGCCGGCCTCGTGCCGGACGCGCACGCGGGAGCGCACCTTCTCGCGGTGCCTCGCTCCCGCGGTGCGGCTCGTACGCCCGTGGACACCCTCGCGCGCGCCTGGTTCGCCGACGCGGCGTGGACCACTCCGCCTGGCGGCGGGGGAGCGACCCGCCCCATGGTCGGCGCGCGGTTCCGGGGCGTGGTGCCCGACGGCGTGGTGACGCCGGGCGAGCTCCGGCTCGCCGAGGGCGCTCGCGTCGTCGGGCCCTTCCCGCTCACACCCCCGCAGACGCAGGCGCTCGACCTCGCGGGCGGGAGCGCCGAGGCGTTCGCGCTGCACGTGGACGACCCCGCCCCGCGCGGCGCGCCGGTCCCGCTCTCCGACGACCGGGACGGTCTCGCGCGGGCGTTCGCGGCAGGGCTGCCCCAGGGCGTCGAGCTCCAGGTGCTGGGCTGGGCCGTCGCGGCGGCGCGGCGCGTCGGGGGCGCCGTCGTCGCGGACGGCCGGACGGTGCTCACGCCCGACCCCGCCTCGGGGGTCGACCTCACCCTCTACAGCGCCCAGGTGCTCAGGCCCGACGACGCGCTCGGCGTCCTGCGCACGACGGTCCCGAGCGCGCGCGTCGTCGCGGTCCACCCCCGCCCGGACGGTCTCGCGGAGTACGTGCTGTCGGGGGAGACCCCGTACGACGGCGCGGTCCGGCTGGCGGCGCAGCGCGTGCCGCAGGTGCCGCTCGCCCTCGGCGCGCTCGACTGGCGCGAGCACGGCCCCCACGCCTACCGCGTCACCTGGGTCCCGCAGGACCCGTACGAGCTCGAGGTCGAGCGCCCCTCGGGGCTGCACGTCATCGCGCGCTCGCGGGCCCGGGTGCTCGTCGCACGGCTCGCGGCGATGCTCCAGGGGCGCCTCGCGGGGACGCTCGTGGACGACGGCGGCTTCGTCGTGCGGGACCTCGACCTCGACGAGCGGCTCACGCCGACGGCGACGCCGACGACGCAGTTCTGGGTCTGACGGGCGGCGTGCGCACGAGGCGCGCACCCTGACCGAACCGGGCGTGTCGGCCGGGGGAACTGTCCACAGATTTCATCCACAGGGTTGTGGGTTCCGTGGGAACGGCGCGGGGCCGCCTGTGGACGAACCTGTGGCCTTCGCAAGCGGCCAAATGACATCGCTGGGAACTCTTGCAGGCCCCCCGGGTGAGGACTACAAACGTGCCTAACGGCCCGGACGGGCGCAGACGGACGACGGTGTTCCGGCACGCAGTACGCAGGGGTCTCCCGGCCCCGCCTGGAGCGCACGACGGCCCGGCGCGAACGCCAGGGCACGGCTGACCGGAGAACGGTGGACGACCCGCGACCCCCTGCTGCGGGGCTGCGCGCGACGGCGCAGGTTCCGACCGGACCCGGAAGGCCGACCGCGATCGGCGTCAGCGCGCCTGCCCGGGGCATCCGGGCCGGGCGCGCGGGCGCCGGGCCGCCACGTCGCGAGCGGCGCCCCGACGGGCCACCGGCCCGACCGCCCCGGGGTCGCGCGGACACGGCGAGGCCCCTCGGAATCCTGCTCCGAGGGGCCTCGCTGCCATTCTCCCGCGGGCGTCCCGCGACGCGAAGACCCGTCCGCGGGGCGGTAGGCCGAGCCCGTCCGCCGCGCCTACGCTCGTGCCATGAGCAACCTCGAGACCCGGCCCGAGGAGCGCGTCTGCTCCGCGGGGACCTCGCACGGCGAGGGCTCCGGCGCGGCGCCGACCGTGGAGATCCTCGAGCACCGCGACGTCCCGCTCGGGGGTACGCGCGCCATGCGGGTGCGGCGCACGATCCCGCAGCGCGCGCGCTCGCTCGTGGGCGCGTGGTGCTTCCTCGACCACTACGGTCCGGACCCGCTGCCGGCGATCGGCGACGGCACCGACGGCATGCAGGTCCCGCCCCACCCGCACACCGGCCTCCAGACCGTCACGTGGCTGTTCGCCGGCGAGATCCTGCACCGGGACGCCGTGGGGTCGCTCCAGACCGTGCGCCCCGGAGAGCTCAACCTCATGACCGCGGGCCGTGGCATCTCCCACTCGGAGGAGTCGCCGCGCGGCGTCCGCCCTCCGGTCCTGCACGGGGTCCAGCTCTGGGTCGCGCTCCCGGGCGACCGGCTGGCGGACCCGCCGGCGTTCGAGCACCACGCCGACCTGCCGGTGGTCGAGGCCGCCGGCGCCCGGGTCCAGGTCTTCGTCGGGAGCCTGCGCGTCGCGGGCGCGGAGCTGCGCTCGCCCGCGACGACGTACTCGCCGCTCGTCGGGGCGCAGGTCGACCTGGAGCCCGGCGCGCGCGTCACGCTCGACGTCGACCGGGCGTTCGAGCACGGCCTGCTCGTGGACGACGGGGCGGTGCGTCTGGAGGGCGACGAGGTCCCGCCGTCGTCGCTCGGGTACGTCGCCCCGGGGCCGGCGACGCTCACGGTCGAGGCCGGGCCGGACGCGCCGGCGCGGGTCGTGCTCGTGGGCGGCGAGCCGTTCGGCGAGGACATCGTCATGTGGTGGAACTTCGTCGGCCGGTCGCACGACGACGTCGCCCGCGCCCGCGCGGACTGGCAGGCGCAGCTCGTGGTCACGGGCGGCGAGGGGCCGAACCACGGCGGGACGCGGTACGCCGACGGTGCGCGCGACGGGCGCTACGGCGAGGTCGTCGGGTACGACGGCGGCCCGCTCCCCGCGCCCGCGCTGCCTGACGTCCGCCTGCGGCCCCGCACCCGCCCGGCGGGGCGCCAGTAGACTGCCGCGCATGGCCAAGAACTCCACGCCCGACTTCGTGCTGCGCCCGTTCGAGGGACTCCCCGGCGAGACCGACTGGGTCGCGATGCGCGAGGTCGTGCCCTCGGCCACCGCGACCGCCCGCACGACCGCGGAGCACGGCGCGCGCGACGTCACCGTCGTCACCGTCCTCCCCGCGGGCTGGGCCGCGCTGCACCGGCAGGACGGCGCGATCCTCCTCGCGGTCCAGACGCTCGCGGGCTCGGGCGACACGAGCCGCGACCTCGCCGCCGCGCTGCTCGAGGCGATCGACGCCGAGCCCGGCACGTCCATCGAGACGAGCGCGCTGCCCGACGCCGGCCCGCGCCTCCAGGACGTCCTCGACCTCTCCGTCCCGTTCGACGTCACGGTCCACGAGGACTTCGCGTTCTGGCTCGACCCGGCCGAGGAGATCACGCCGGACCTGCGCGCCTCGCTCGACCAGGCGGCCGAGTCGATGGTGCCCACGGTCAAGCTCGACGCCGTCCCCTCGGCCTACTGGTGCCGCATGTCGCGCGAGTTCCTGCGCTGGGCCCGCCCGGAGCCCGAGGACGCGCTCATCGACGCGATCTCGCGCCTGCACGCGCGACGTGAGTCGGGCCTCGCCGGCGGCAAGTTCGTCGGCGCGTTCCGGTCGAGCGGGCTGCTCGTCCCGGTGTGGGAGCTGGCGCGCGGGACGGAGGCGGACGAGCTCGAGGGCCCGGTCGCCGAGCTCGACGCGCTCCTCACCGAGGCGCTCGCCGTCACGGAGCCGCTCGACGCGAACGAACGCCGGGCGCGGGCGGGGATCGTGTCGCGCCAGGTGACCCTGCGCTGACGCCGACCGGCCGGCCGACGGCCCGACGAGCAGCCCGCCGACGCCCCTGTCGGCGGGCTGTCGCGTCGAGTAGGATCCGGGAGACCTGGGAACGCAGCCCGGTCGTCCTGCGAAGATCCCGAGCGGATCTGCTGGTGGAACGACGACACTTCTGCGGCCAACTCTTTGCACTACTAGGCTGGACGGCGTGAACGCGGACCATCGGTCGACTGAGTCGGGGAACAACACGGGCAGTGCACCTGCACCTGCCGCTGCGGGCTCGGCGAGCACGCCGCCGCCGACGTACCTCTCGGCGTCCGGCACGCGAGCACGCACCCCGCGCCCGACGGTCGGCGACGGCCGGACCGGCCGCGCGGTGCGCCAGCGCGTCGCCGTGATCGTCCCGGCGAAGGACGAGTCCCGGCGCATCGCCGCGACGGTCCGCGCGGCCAAGGCGATCCCGCACGTCGACCTCGTGCTCGTCGTGGACGACGGGAGCGAGGACGACACCCAGCACGTCGCGCGCGAGGCGGGGGCCGTCGTCGTGCGCCACTCGCACAACCGCGGCAAGGCCGCGGCCATGGAGACCGGCGCGGCCGTCGTCGCGATGCGCGACGCCGCCGACCGCCCCCCGCGACTCCTGCTCTTCATCGACGGCGACCTCGGCGAGACCGCCGTGAACACCGCGCCGCTCGTCGCGCCCGTGCTCGACGGGTACGCGGACCTCGCGATCGCGCTGCTCCCGCCGCAACCGGGCGCGGGCGGCCGGGGGATCGTCGTCGGGGCAGCGCGCCGCGCGATCCAGTCGCTCACGGGGTGGACCCCGACGCAGCCGCTCTCGGGCATGCGCTGCCTCACGCGCGAGGCGTTCGAGGCCGCGACCCCGCTCGCACGCGGCTGGGGCGTGGAGACCGGCATGACGATCGACCTGCTCCGCAAGGGGTACGTCGCCGTCGAGGTGCCGTGCGACCTGCGGCACCGCGCCTCGTCCAACGACCTCAAGGGCCAGCTCCACCGGGCCGCGCAGTACCGCGACGTGCTCCTGGCCGTGAACGCGCGCAAGATGCGCTCCGCGGTCGACCGGGTGCGGGCCGCCGACCAGCACTGACGTCCCGCGGGTGGCGAACGTCTCCCGGGGATCCCACCCTGGGTGGACGGGCACCGTGCCGTGCCCGGTGGCCCGCGTCCGCGCGAGGCCGGACCGACGACGACGGGGCATCGCCATGTGCACGGGGATCAGGTTCTCGGACGGCCGGGGGAGCGTCTACCTCGCGCGGAACCTCGACTGGACGAGCGGGTACGGGCAGCGGGTGGTGCTGACGCCCACCGGGTACGCGCCGAGGTCGCCGTTCGGCGCGGTGCCCGGCATCCGCCACGCGACGCTCGGCATGGGCATCGTGGCGGAGGGGACGCCGCTCTACTTCGACTGCGGCAACGACGCGGGCCTCGCCGTCGCGGGGCTCAACTTCCCGGGGTACGCGGCCTACGCGCCCGGCCCGGTCGACGGCGCGGTCAACGTCGCCGCCTACGAGCTCCCGCTGTGGGTGTGCTCGCAGTTCGCGACGGTGGACGAGGTGGAGGCCGCGCTCCAGGACGTCGTGGTCGTCGACCGGCCGATCAACGAGACCTACCCGAGCTCGATGCTCCACTGGATCGTCGCCGACGCGACGCGCGCCGTCGTCGTGGAGCACACGGCGGACGGCATGCACGTGTTCCACGACGACGTCGACGTGCTCACCAACCAGCCCGGGTTCGGGTGGCACCACGAGAACCTGCGCAACTATCTCAACGCCTCGCCCGACTTCCCCGGGGACACGGAGCTGGGCGGGGCGGTCCTCACCCCGTTCGGCTCGGGCTCGCACATGCGCGGCATCCCGGGGGACTACTACTCGCCGTCGCGGTTCGTCCGCGCCGCCTACGTCAACGCCCACTACCCGACCCAGGAGAGCGAGGAGCAGAACGTCAGCCGCGCCTTCCACACGCTGCAGCAGGTCGCGATGGTCGAGGGGAGCGCCGTGATGGCGTCGGGCGAGTCCGAGATCACCGTCTACACGGGACTCTTCTCCTCGCGCACGTCGACCTACTACTGGAACACCTACGAGGACCCGGCCGTACAGAGCGTCGCGATGGCCGACCTCGCGGTGGGCGGCACCGAGCTCGTCCTCGCGTAGCCAGGCTCAGGGCGTCGCGCTCCCCACCCGCGAGGCGGTGCCCTCCGACGCCGTCCCCGCCGCGTCCGGCGCGGCGCTCGGGGTGTCCTCCCGCGCATCCGGCTCGTCGTCGGTCCCGGTGCCGTCGCCGACGGCGTGCAGCGCCGCGACGGTGAGCAGCGGGACCGCCGGGATGAGCGCGACGAGCGCGATGCGCACGCCGAAGTCGTTGACCAGCGACCCGGCGACGCACACGATCCACAGGGCGAGCACGGTCGGGCGCACGAGCGGCCACGCGGCCTCGGTGCGGGCGAACCACGCCGGCGTGAACCGCCGCGGCCAGAACAGCACCAGCGCCGCCGCGACGAGGACCAGGATCGTCAGCCACACGGGCACGCCGCCCAGCACGGAGCGGGCCGCGTAGCCCGCCTTGCGCAGCAGCGTCTCCCAGGCAGAGCCGTCCACGACCTCGCCGACGAACCGGCCGAGGTGCGAGCGCTCGTCGGCCGGGCGCAGCCAGTCGAGCACGCCGACGGCGGCGACGAGCCCGACGCCCGCTGCCGCGACGAGCAGGAAGCGCCGCCACGTGACGCGCGCCCCCGAGGCGGCGAGCCCCAGGACCGCGAACGCCGGGACCACCACGAGCCCGCCACCGAGGTCGGCGCCGAGCGTCGGCCACACGTCCACGACCATCGTCACGACGCCGATGACGCCCACGACCGTCGCGGCGACGTACCGGTGCCCGCGGGCGACGAGCCACTGGGCGAGCGCCGCGGCGAGCACGAGCGCCGCGACCGCGTACACGGAGAACGTCGGGTTGCCGAACCCGTAGAACCGCGCGCCGAACGTCGGCGCGGAGCCGAGCGGGCTGGCGCGGTTGAGCGGCGTCCCGACGAGCGCGTCGAGCGTGAGCACGGCGAACGTGATGCCCGCGACGATCCCCGGCCCGAGCCACACCGGGCGGCGCGGGGCGAGCGCCCCCAGGCCCGCGACCGCCGCCGTCGCGAGCACCGTCGACACGACGATCGCGAGCATCTGGTTCCCGAACCGCCACCAGCCCGTGAGCGACACGAGGAAGGCCGCGGTCGGGACGGCTGCCACGACGAGCGCGGCGCCCCGGGCGACGTGCGCGGCGCGGGCCCAGCGGACCCGGGCGCGGTCGCCGGCCGCGCGCGCGGCCCGCGGCGCGAGCAGCAGGCAGAGCCCGGCGATCACGAGGCCTGCGTAGAGCGGCACGTCGACGAACGCGGTGTAGACCGCGCGGCGCACGTGGTCGAGCGTCGTGAGGTCGGCGAGGGCGTCCGCGGTCGAGGTCGCGTCCGGGGGCCGCGGCGAGCCCCAGGCGAGCGGCGTGTCCTGGATGCGGGCGGGGATCGTGGTGCCCGCGGCGTCGAGCACGGTCGCCGGGACGTCGAGGACGCGCGCGACGCCGTCCGTCCGCGTCGCGGCGCTGGTCAGGTAGCGCGCCTGCTCGGGTCCGTCGAACGACGGCCGCACGAGCGTCGCGCCGAGCGCCGGCCGGGTGCCGGGCGTCCCGGCGACGTCGACGACGAGCACGGTCGTCCCCGTCGGGGCGGCGTCGAGCACCGCGCCGACGGTGGCGTCCACGGCCGCGAGCCGGTCCGCCCGCAGGGAAGCCCGTAGCGCGGCGCGCTCCTCGGCCGGGAGGTCGGGGTCGACGGCCGGTGCCGTCGCGTCGCCCGCGTCGACGACGGTGACGGGGCACGAGAACGCGTCGCTCCCTGGCGACGTCGCGGACGCGAGCTCTCGGTAGCGCGCCACCTCCCCCTGGGAGTCCGCGAGGGCGAGCGCCGCCCCGGGCCCCACGGCGGTCGCGCACACGGCCGCCGTGCCGCCGGCGGAGCCGTCGCCGCCGAGCGCGTCGCCCAGGACGCCCAGACGCGCCTGGTACCCGGAACCCCGCTGGAGCGCGACGAGGTCGTCCCACCCGTCGATGCGGGCGCCGCCGGCGAGGCCGTCCGAGGCTCCGTCCGGGGTGGCGACGGGCTGCGGCGTCGGGCACGCCCACGAGCCGTCCGGGGCGCGCTCGGTCGCGACGTCGGCGAGCTGCCCGGCGGAGAGGGCGAGCCACCCGCCCACCGTGCACCGGCTCGCCGCGCCCGTGGGCTGGGCGACGCCGCCGGCGCCGGCGCCGTCCGTGAGCAGCGCGTGCAGCGTCGGCGTGGTGGCCGCCGTGACGTCGCTCCACGCCACGCCCGTCGTCCCGACGACGACGAGCGGGCGGTCGGTGGCGATGGCGTCGGACCGGGTGACCGACGCCTCGCCGCCGGCCCGCGACGCCGCCGACGCGGGCCGCTGGTCCGTCGAGCCGAGCACGGTCGACGTGAGCAGGACGACGAGCAGGAGCCCGCCGCCCACGGTGAGCAGCATCGTGGGCATGCGCCGGATCCCCGGCTCAGGGACGGCGGCCGCCGCGCGCCCCGGCGCCGCGTCGGCGAGGAAACCGGGCACGACCATCGCCGTCGCGACGACGACGACCATGACGCCGATGATGACGCCCGAGTCGTTGAGCACGGAGCCGACGCCCGCGACGACGACGAGCGCGACGACGAGGTCGTGCAGCAGCGGCCAGCGCTCGTAGGCGCGCGCGACCTCGGGCAGGCGGAAGCGCTCGGGACGCAGCGCGGCGACGGCCACGAGCACGACGAGCACCGCGGCGACCGCACCGGCCGGTTGCGCGACGGTCTGCCACGCGCCCACGGCCTTGCGCCCGATCACCTCGAGCGCGGCGCCGTCGACGACGGTCTGCACGAACCCGCCGAGGTGGGAGCTGCCGCCCGGCAGGAGCCAGTCGACGACGGCGACGACCGCGACCACGACCACGGTGGCCCCCGCGACGACCAGCGCGCGCAGCCACGTGATCCGCACCCGCCCGACGAGCAGCGCGAGGACGGCGAACGCGGGCACGAGCGCGAGGATGCCGCCGAAGTCGGCGCCGAACGCGGGCCAGCCGTCGACGACGACCGTCACCGCCCCGACCGCGACGACGAGCCAGGCCGCCAGCCGGCGTCGCCCCCGGACCAGCGCCGTGGACGCCAGGCCGCCGGCGAGCACGAGGCCCGCGACCGCGTACACCGCGAACGTCACGTTGTTGAAGCCGTAGAAGCGCGTGAAGCCTGCGACGGCGGACGTGCCGAGCAGGGACGCCTGCTGGAGCGTCGTGCCCGTCGCGCCGTCCACGGTGAGGACGAGCCACGTGACGCCGGCGAGCGCCGTCGGCAGCGCCCACGGGCGGCGCGGGAGGAGGCGCGACACGACCCAGGCCACGAGCGCGACGGCGACGGCGCTCACCGCGAGCGCGAGGGTGAGCGCCGGAGCGGGCGCGCTCCACACCCACCACCGTGACAGGCTCGCGAGCGAGGCCGCGACGGGGGCCGCGGCGGCGACCATGAGCACCGCGGACAGGACGCGGGTCCCTGCGCGCCCGGGCCGTGGCGGCAGGCCGCGGCGCGCGGCGGACCGCCGCGCCCACAGGGTCCCGCCGAGCGCGAGCACGAGGGTCGCCACGAGCAGCCCGACGAGCACGGGGTAGAGCGTGGGGATCGTGCTCGTCAGCACGTTGAGGTACTGGCGGTTCTCGACCGTGCGCGCGACGTCCATGCGCCGGACCTCGCCCAGCGAGAGGGGCGCGCCGTCGAGCCCCTCGGTGCTGCCGCCGGCCTGCTCGACGACCGTCGCCGTGAGGTCGACGAGCTGGACGATGCCGTCCTGCTGCGTGCTCGGGGAGTGCAGCCAGCGCCGTGTGGGCTCGCCCTTGCGCCAGTCGACGACGACCGGGAGCCCCGGCTCGCCGACGGGCCCCGCGGGTACGCCCGCCACGAGCACGCGCGTCCCGCGGTCGACCTCGTCCATGACGCGGGAGAGCGCCTCGTCGAGCGCGTCGAGGCTCTGGCCCCGTCCGGACGAGGAGTCGACGATCTCGCCCTGGTCGACCACCGTGACGTCGCACGCGTCGAGCCCGCCCTCGGGCAGCGCGGCGAGCGCGGACGCGTACCGCTCGACGTGCCCGGTCGCGTCGGCGAGCATGACGGCCGCGCCCGGGCCGACCGCCGTCGTGCACACGCCGGTCTCGGCGAGCCGGGCCGCCGCGGTCCCGGGCGCGTGGTGCGTCGTCGGGGCGGTCGCCTCCTCCTCGGACGGCGCGGTGAGCGTCGCCCACCCGGGGACGTCGGCGGGCTGCGCCTCGAGCGTCGTCGCCCCCGACGCCGTCGTGGCGGGGGCGGGCAGCGGCGGGCAGCCGGTGGTGGGCGGCTCGGCGTCGGCGGGCGGCGTCGCCGTCGGCTCCTCGGCTGCCGGCTGGGAGGACGTCACCATCTGCCCGGCGGACAGGGTGAGCCACGCGTCCGTCGCGCACGTCGTCCGCCCGACGCCGATCGACGCGACCGAGCCGGTCCGGATCATCGACCACAGCGTGGGCGTCGCGGTGGGCGAGACGTCGCTCCAGTAGAGCCCCGCCACGGCGACCAGCACGACCGGCCGCGGGTCGTGCGTCGGGACGGGAGAGCCGCCCGCGACCGTCGTGCCCGCCGTCGTGCCCGACGGCGCCGCGGCCGCGGAGGGCGCGGCGACGGCCCCGAGCGCGGTGAGCAGGGTGAGCGCGACGGCCGTCGCCAGCGCCGTCGCACGGGTGCCCCGGCGCCCCCAGCGACGAGCGGGGAGCGTGCGGGCAGGGGGGAGCGCGGCGGCCGGGAACGTCACCGGACCAGCCTACGGGGGCGCCCGGCGCGTCCCCCGGCCGTCCGGACGGCGTCGTCGCAGGTCCGCGCGGGACGCTCACGCGCCCTCCACGCCCCTCGCGCGGGGCGCCCACAGCGAGCGCCAGGTTCGGCGATCGCGGTCCTCGTCAGGCGGTGCGGACCACGAGTGCGCCGGGGTCGACGCGCGCCTCGATCTCGACGGCGAGGCCGAGCACGTCGCCGTCGACCTGGGCCTGCTCGCCGCCCTCCACGCGCACGCGGACGCGCCGGGCGCGCGCGTGGTCGATGCGTCCGATCTTGGCGGGCAGGTCGTTGCGCACGCCGAGGCCCTGCATGACCACCTCCCCGAACAGCTGTGCCCAGCCGACGACCCCGCCGCGCGTGTCGATCGCGGCGATGTCCAGGATCCCGTCGTCGATCACCGCGTCGGGCAGGAGCGTCAGGCCCCCGGGGAGGCGGCCGCAGTTGCCGATGAGGAGCGAGCGCAGCCGCGCGTCGACGGGCGGCGTGTCGTCGAGCTGGAGGCGCGCGCGCATGCGGCGCCCGTGCAGGTGCCGGATGCCCGCGACGAAGTAGGCGACCCAGCCCACCTTCGCCTTGAGGTCGTCGTCGGTGTCGGCGACCATCGCGGCGTCGAACCCGAGGCCGGCGATGACGAGGAAGATGTGCTCCTTGTCGGTGTCCCGGGCGGGGTCCGGCGCCGTCCCCGGCTCGTCCCCCTCGGCGGGGGTGACGTCGGCGTAGCGCAGGACCTTGACCCAGCCCACGTCGACCGGCCGGTCGGACCCCGCGATCACGACGGCCAGCGCGGCGCGCGCGTCGCCCACCGGCAGGTCGAGGTTGCGCGCGAGGAGGTTGCCGGTGCCCACCGGGACCAGGCCCATGGTGCGGCCGCTGCCGACCATGCCCTCGGCGACCGCGCGGACCGTGCCGTCCCCGCCCACGGCGACGACGACGTCCGCGCCCCGTGCGAGCGCGGCGCGGGTCTGCCCGACGCCCGGGTCCTCGACTGTCGTCTCGAACCACAGCGGGTCAGGCAGCGCGGCGTCCGCGAAGGCGGCGCGCACGAGCGCCTCCAGGCCCACGACGTCGGGCTTCGACGGGTTGGCGACGAACGCGACGAGCTCGCGCGGGTCGTCCTCGACGGGGGGCTCCTCGACGGGAGGCGCGTCGTCGCCGTGCGCGCGCCGCTGCCGGGTCTGCTGCGCGCGCAGGCCCAGCGCGACGACGAGTGCCACGACCGCGACGGCGAGCGCCGCGATCGCGAGCCAGAGCGTCCAGGACATGGCGACACCGTAGCGGGGCCGGGGCGGGAAAGGACTGCGACCGGGCGGTGCGCAGTTCGTTAGGCTGCTGGCGTGATCGACCTCCGCCTCCTGCGCGACAACCCCGACATCGTCCGTGCCAGCCAGGTCACCCGTGGTGACGACCCTGCGCTGGTGGACGCCGCCCTCGACGCCGACGCGCGCCACCGCGCCGCGCTGAGCGAGTTCGAGAGCCTGCGTGCCGAGCAGAAGTCCCTCGGCAAGCAGGTCGCGCAGGCGCAGGGGGAGGAGAAGCAGGAGCTGCTCGCGCGTACCAAGCAGCTCGCCGCCGACGTCAAGGCGCGCCAGGCCGACGCCGACGCCGCGTCGGAGGAGCTGCGCGGGCTGCTGTTCCGCATCTCGAACGTCGTCGCGGGCGCGCCGGCGGGCGGCGAGGACGACTACGTCGTGCTGCGCGAGGAGGGCACGATCCGCGACTTCGCCGCGGAGGGCTTCACGCCGCGCGACCACCTCGACCTCGGCGAGGGCCTGCGCGCGATCGACACCGAGCGCGGCGCGAAGGTGTCGGGCGCGCGGTTCTACTACCTCACGGGCGTGGGCGCGCGCCTCGAGCTCGCGCTGCTCAACGCCGCGATGGACACGGCGGTCGCTGCCGGGTTCACGCCCGTCATCACGCCGACGCTCGTGCGGCCCGAGGCCATGCAGGGCACCGGGTTCCTCGGCGCCCACGCGGACGAGATCTACCGCCTCGAGAAGGACGACCTCTACCTCGTCGGGACGAGCGAGGTGGCGCTCGCGGGCTACCACGCGAACGAGATCGTCGACCTGTCGGCCGGGCCGCTGCGCTACGCCGGCTGGAGCGCGTGCTACCGCCGCGAGGCCGGCTCGCACGGCAAGGACGTGCGCGGCATCATCCGCGTGCACCAGTTCCACAAGGTCGAGATGTTCTCCTACTGCGACCCGGCCGACGCCGAGGCGGAGCACCAGCGCCTGCTCGGCTGGGAGGAGCAGATGCTGCGCCTCGTCGACCTGCCGTACCGCGTCATCGACACCGCTGCGGGCGACCTCGGGTCGAGCGCCGCGCGCAAGTTCGACTGCGAGGCGTGGCTGCCCACGCAGCAGCGCTACCTGGAGCTCACGTCGACGTCGAACTGCACGACGTTCCAGGCGCGCCGCCTCAACGTGCGGGAGCGCGTCGAGGTCGACGGCAAGAACGAGACGCGCACCGTCGCGACGCTCAACGGCACGCTCGGCACGACGCGCTGGATCGTCGCGATCCTCGAGAACCACCAGCAGGCCGACGGCTCGGTCCGCGTGCCGGAGGGCCTGCGCCCGTACCTCGGGGGCCTCGAGGTGCTCGAGCCGGTGGTGGCGTGACGGGTCCCCTCGTCCCGGACGACGCGTCCGGGCCGATGCTCGTGGCGCTCGACATCGACGGCACCCTCATGTCGTACGACCAGGAGCTGTCGGAGGACGTGCGCGACGCCGTCGCCGACCTGCGCGCGGCGGGCCACCACGTGGTGCTCGCGTCCGGGCGCTCGCTCATCGCGATGACGCCCGTCGCGGAGATCCTGGGGATCGACCGCGGCTGGGTCGTCGCGTCGAACGGCGCGGTGACGGCGCGGCTCGACCCCGAGGAGCCGGAGGGGTACGTGCTGGAGGACGTCGTGACGTTCGACCCGGGCCCGGCCCTGCGGCTCCTGCGCGAGCACCTGCCCGACGCGCGGTACGCCGTCGAGGACGTGGGCGTCGGGTTCCGCATGAACGAGCTCTTCCCCGACGGCGAGCTCGACGGCGTGCACCGCGTCGTCGAGTTCGACGAGCTGTGGTCGGGGGAGGTCACGCGCGTCATCGTCCGGTCGCCGGGGTCCACGAGCGAGCAGTTCCACGAGCTCGTCGAGCGTCTCGGCCTGGACGACGTGACGTACGCCGTCGGCTGGACGGCGTGGATGGACATCGCGCCGCTGGGCGTCACGAAGGCGACCGGGCTCGAGCTGGTGCGGCGCGCGCTGCACGTCCAGCCCCACCGCACGGTCGCGGTCGGCGACGGGCGCAACGACGTCGAGATGCTCCGCTGGGCGGCGCACGGCGTCGCGATGGGCCACGCGGACGCCGTCGTGCAGGCCGCCGCGGACGACGTCACCGGCTCGATCGAGGACGACGGCGCGGCCCACCTCCTGCGCAGCCTCCTGCCCTGACCGCGAGGTAGAACCGCAGGACGCGAGATAGAGCTCGCGGGGTTCTACGTCGCGACCTGCAGTTCTACCTCGACGGGATGGGTAGCGTCTGCTGACATGACGTCCGACGCCAAGACCGTCTGTGTCCGCCGTGCGCGGGCGGACGACGCCGGGGCGGTCTGGCCGCTCGTCGTCGACTTCGCGACGTCGTACGTCCCTGAGCGTGACGCCTTCGACGTGTCGTTCGCGCTGCTCCTCGCCGACCCGCACGCGCTGGTGCTCGTCGCGCAGGCGCGGGAGGGCGTCGTCGGTCACCTCGTGGCGCACCGCCATCCGACGCTCTTCGCCAACGCGCCCGTGGCGTGGGTCGAGGAGGTCATGGTCGACGCCGACGCCCGCCGTCGCGGGGTAGGCGGCCTGCTCATGGACGCGGCCGAGCGGTGGGCCGAGGACGCGGGTGCCGCGTACGTCGCGCTGGCCACCCGGCGGGCCGCCGGGTTCTACGCGAGGCTCGGGTTCGAGGAGTCGGCGACATTCTTCCGCAAGCGCCTCGGGAACCCTGAGGATCTCGTGCGCGAGGGTGTCGAGAACCGCTGTCAGGTTCCGTCCCGGTGTGCGGCGACGGCTCGGTGGCTCTCCGGGCTCAGGGGCGGAAGACCTCCTCGATGCGGCAGCCGAACACCTCGGCGATGCGGAACGCGAGCGGCAGCGACGGGTCGAAGCGGCCGCGTTCGATCGAGATCACGGTCTGTCGCGAGACCCCGAGACGGCTGGCGAGCTCGGCCTGCGACCAGCCGAGCCCGGCGCGGCGGGCTGCCATGTCGTTGTCCACGGGCGCCCTACGACTCGCGCCGGGAGACGACGGCGTGCCGGACGACGAAGTCGACCATCGCGACCAGCACGACCACCGCGAGGACGAAGGAGACGCTCAGCTCCAGCCCGGTGAGACTGACCGCGGTGAGCGCGAGCCCGGCGACGACGAGCACGTCCCAGAACGCGCCGGCCGCCGCCCGCTCCGTCCAGCGCCGCTCGACGTTCTCCTCGGCGTGCGGCTCGGGCGTGCTCGTGCGCGGCCGGACGACGAGGAACCAGCCGAGCGCGGCGGCGGGCGGCAGGACGCACACCGTGAAGACGGCCGCGACGAGCCAGAAGTCCTCGCGCCGGAACAGGCCGGCGGCGACGCCGACCGACGCCGCGACAGCGAGCGCGACCAGCACGGCCCCTGCCCAGGCCCACCAGGGAGCGGCGCGGTCGCCGAGCACGTGCTCGTGGTCTTGCAGCCTGCCGTCGTCGGCCGGGACGGGTGCGTCGCTCACGGGTATCTCCTCATGCGTAAAGCGTGCTTGACAGGTCGAGCCAACCAGCGTCGGCGCACGCTGTCAAGCGTGCTTGACATGGGAGAGGTTCAGTCCCGCGGCTCGCGCGCGGTGAGGACGACCGGGCCGTCGGGCGTGATCGCGACGGTGTGCTCGCTGTGGGCGCCGCGCGACCCGTCGGCCGAGCGCAGGGTCCAGCCGTCGGGGTCGGTGTAGATCTCGTCCGTGGTCTCGAGGAACCAGGGCTCGATCGCGATGACGAGGCCCGGCTTGAGCGGGAACCCGCGCTTGCGGCGGCCGTCGTTGGGGATGTGGGGCTCGCCGTGCATCGTGCGGCCCACGCCGTGCCCGCCGAAGTCGGTGTTCACCGAGTACCCCGCGGCGTGCGCGACGTCCGCGATGGCGGCCGAGATGTCGCCGACCTTCTTGCCCGGCTGCGCGGCGGCGATGCCGGCCTCGAGCGCGCGCTCGGTCGTCTGGATGAGCTTCGCGTCGGCCTCGCCGAGCGCACCCGCGCGCGGCGTCCCGACGACGAACGACAGCGCCGAGTCCGCGACCCACCCGTCGACCGACGCGGCGAAGTCGATGCTCAGCAGGTCGCCGTCGCGCAGCGCGTAGTCGTGGGGGAGGCCGTGCAGGACGGCGTCGTTGACGGACGTGCAGATCACCTTGCCGAACGGGCTCGCGCCGAACGACGGGTGGTAGTCGATGTAGCAGGACTCGGCCCCGCGGTCGCGGATCATCTTGTGCGCGACCTCGTCGAGCTCGAGCAGGTTCGTCCCGACCTCGGTGGCGGCGCGCACCGTGGTGAGGACGTCGGCGACGAACCGCCCCGCGGGTCGCATCTGGTCGATCTCCCGCGGGGTCCTCAGCTCGATCATCGTGGTCCTTCCGGTTCGCAGGTGGGGCGCCCGACGGCGGCGCGGCCGGCTCGAGCGGTGGCGAGCGGTGCCGCGGGACGGGCCTCCCCACGATATCGGTCACCGTGCCGCGGTGCGGCGGCGGGCGAGGCCCGGGCACGCCGGGCGGCGGCGCAAGCGCTTGCATCGATCTGCTCACGATGCGGCACGGCGCCTCGCCACCCGGCGTCCCGGCGTGGCAGCATCACCCGTCGTGGCAGGTATCGACGACGTAGCCCAGGCCGCCGGCGTGTCCACGGCGACCGTCTCGCGCGCCCTGCGCGGCCTGCCCAACGTCTCGGAGGCGACGCGCCTGCGGGTGCTCGCGGAGGCGGCACGGCTCGGCTACGTGCCCACGCCGTCGGCGGCGTCGCTGGCCACCGGCCGCACCCGCACGATCGGCGTGCTCACCCCGTGGGTCAACCGGTGGTTCTTCGCCAACGTCATCGAGGGCGCCGAGCGCGCGCTGCGGGACCTCGGCTACGACGTCCTGCTGTACACGTTCGACGTGCGCCGTACGTCGTCGCGCCGCCGGGTCGACCCGAGCGTGCTGCGTCACCGCGTGGACGGGACGCTCGTCGTCGGGCTGCCGCTCGACGACGACGAGGTGCGCTCGCTCGTCGGGCTCGCCCGGCCGCTCGCGTTCGTCGGGTCGGGGCCGGCCGACCAGGTGACGGTCCGGCTCGACGACGTCGCGACGGGCCGGGCCGCCACACGACACCTGCTCGAGCTGGGGCACCGGGTCATCGGCCACGTCACCGGGGTGCCCGACCTCGTGTCGTCGTGGTCGCCGCCCGTCGAGCGGGCACGGGGCTACGTCCGCGCGCTGGAGGAGGCGGGGATCGTCGTCGAGCCGGACCTCGAGGTGAACGGCGACTTCGACGTCGCGGGAGGGCGCGAGTCCACGGCGGAGCTCCTGCGCCGCCGGCCCGACGTGACCGCCGTCTTCGCGGCGTCGGACGAGATGGCCATGGGCGCGATCCTCGCGGCGCGAGACCTCGGGCTGCGGGTGCCGGAGGACCTGTCCGTCGTCGGGGTGGACGGTCACGACCTCGGGGAGCTCGTCGGCCTGACGACGATCGCCCAGGACGCGTACCAGCAAGGCTTCGACGCGGCTCTCCTCCTGCTCGAGATGATCAACGGCGCCCCGGTACCAGAGAGCCTCACGTATCCGACCGAGCTGGTGCGCCGCGGCTCGACGGCGCCGCCGGGCGCCGGAGGCTGAGGTCCCGCGTCTCGCCGCGCGCTCGACGACCCCGCGTGGGAGCGTGGCCAGGAGAGGAGGGGCGAGAGAGCGCGCACCCGGCGCACGTGACGGAATCGTTACGCAAACTCGCCTCCCCTGTGCTTGCGGCAGCGGGATGCAACCGCTTGCATGGTGCCTAGGGCGAGAGCGCACCCGCGCTCGCGACGTCGCGATGCGCCCGGTCCTCACCGGACCGGGGTGACGGCGTCCGTACCCACGACGAGGTGGAGGCTGACATGACCAGGACCACGAGGACCAGCGCGGCGCGTCGCCGCACGCTGGTGGTCGCCGCCGGCGGCGCGAGCCTCGCGCTCGTGCTCGCGGCGTGCAGCGGCGGCGGCGGTGGCGGGGGCGACGACGAGTCGCCGAGCGCCGAGGTGGACTGCGCCGACTACGAGCAGTACGGGGACCTGTCCGGCAAGACGGTGTCGGTGTACGCGACGATCGTCGACACCGAGGCGGAGCAGCAGCAGGCGTCGTACGAGCCGTTCGAGGAGTGCACGGGCGCCACGATCGAGTACGAGGGCTCCAAGGAGTTCGAGGCGCAGCTCCCCGTCCGCATCCAGTCGGGCAGCGCGCCCGACATCGCGTACCTGCCGCAGCCGGGCCTGCTCCGCCGGATCGTCGCGGACTTCCCCGACGCGATCCAGCCGGTCGGCGAGGACGCCGCGGCGAACGTGGACCAGTACTACACCGAGTCCTGGAAGGACTACGGCACCGTCGACGGGACGCTCTACGCGACCCCGCTCGGCGCCAACGTGAAGTCGTTCGTCTGGTACTCGCCGTCGATGTTCGAGGACGCGGGGTACGAGGTCCCCACCACGTGGGACGAGCTCATGGAGCTCTCGGACCAGATCGTCGCGGACAACCCCGGCGGCGACATCAAGCCGTGGTGCGCCGGCATCGCGTCCGGCGAGGCGACCGGCTGGCCGGCCACCGACTGGATGGAGGACGTCGTCCTGCGCACCGCGGGTCCCGAGGTCTACGACCAGTGGGTCAACCACGAGATCCCGTTCAACGACCCGCAGATCGCCACGGCGCTCGCCACGGTCGGCGACGTGCTGAAGAACGAGGAGTTCGTCAACGGCGGCCTCGGCGACGTGAGCACCATCGCGACGACCGAGTTCACCGAGGGCGGCTACCCGATCATCGACGGCCTGTGCTACATGCACCGCCAGGCGACGTTCTACCAGGCCAACTGGACGACCCTGGACCCCGACCTGGTGGTCGCGCCCGACGGTGACGTGTGGGCCTTCTACCTCCCGGGCGAGACCGCGGAGGACAAGCCGCTGCTCGGTGGCGGCGAGTTCGTCGCCGCGTTCACCGACCGTCCCGAGGTCCAGGCGTTCCACGCCTACCTGTCGAGCCCGGAGTGGTCCAACGCCAAGGCGAGCGTGACCCCGCAGGGCTGGATCAGCGCCAACAACGGCCTCGACCCCGAGCTGCTGCAGTCGCCCATGGACCAGCAGGCGTACGAGCTGCTCACGGACGAGAGCTACACGTTCCGCTTCGACGGGTCGGACATGATGCCCGCCGCCGTCGGCGCCGGCTCCTTCTGGACCGAGATGACCGAGTGGATCGCGAGCGACAAGTCCGACGAGGCCGTCCTCGACGCCATCGAGGCGTCCTGGCCGACGTCCTGACCCGCGGGTGACCCGGGGCCCGATCGCGCGGCACGTGCCGCGAGCCGGGCCCCGGGTCCACGCGTCGACCCCGGGGGCGGGTCGTCCGGGGGGCCGATCCCCGGGCGGCCCGTCCCCGGGCCGTCCCCGCTGAAACACCACGTCGTCGCCCGGCCGCCGCCGGCCACCTCAGGAGCTCTCACATGGACTGGTTGCTCGAACCCGCCGGGACGGGGGGCAAGCTCGCGGTGATGCTCGTCGCGATCCTGCTCTTCGTCGTCGTCATGGGCCTGATCCTCTTCCTCGTCGACCGGCCGCGGCGCGTGCCGGGCTGGGTCGTCGCGCTCGCCTTCGCCGGGCCCGCGATCGTCATGCTCGCGTTCGGCCTGCTCTACCCGGGCCTGCGCACGATCCGGGACTCGTTCTACAACCGCACGGGCTCCGCGTTCGTCGGTCTCGACAACTACGTCACGGCCTTCACCCGCGACGAGTTCCAGATCGTCCTGCGCAACACGGCGATCTGGGTCATCGTCGTCCCGCTCGTCTCGACGTTCCTCGGCCTCGTCTACGCGGTCGTCGTCGACCGGTCGCGCTTCGAGAAGTTCGCGAAGACCCTCATCTTCCTGCCGATGGCGATCTCCATGGTCGGCGCGGGCATCATCTGGAAGTTCATGTACGAGTACAAGCCGGCGAGCCAGCCGCAGATCGGCCTGTTCAACCAGGTCCTCGTCTGGCTGGGGCTCGAGCCGCAGCAGTTCCTGCTCAGCGCGCCGGCGAACACGTTCTTCCTCATCCTCGTGATGATCTGGATCCAGGCCGGGTTCGCGATGACGATCCTCGCGGCCGCGATCCGGGCGATCCCGGACGACATCGTCGAGGCAGCCCGCCTCGACGGCGTCGGCGGCATGCGGATGTTCCGCTACATCACGGTCCCGAGCATCCGCCCCGCGCTCGTGGTCGTCCTCACGACGATCGCGATCGGCACGCTCAAGGTCTTCGACATCGTCCGCACCATGACCGGTGGTCGCTTCGAGACGTCGGTCGTCGCCAACGAGTTCTACACGCAAGCGCTGCGGCAGGGCGAGCAGGGGCTCGGGGCCGCGCTCGCGGTCATCCTGTTCGTCCTCGTCATCCCGATCATCGTGTACAACGTGCGGCAGCTGAAGCAGGCGGAGGAGATCCGATGAGCACCCCACTGTCCGCCTCCGTCCCGGACGCCCCGCTCGTCGACGAGACCGCCGAGGAGGGCAGCGGCAAGGGCATCGTCGCGGGCCTCGACGAGCGCGCCGGCAAGGTGCGCCGCAGGGTCTCGTCCCGACCGGCGTCGATCATCGCGATCGTCCTCGCCGTCCTGTGGACCATCCCGACGTTCGGTCTCCTCGTCACCTCGTTCCGCCCGCCGCGCGAGATCCGGCGGTCGGGCTGGTGGGAGGCGTTCGCCAACCCCGAGTTCACGATCGACAACTACACCGACGCCCTCTTCGGCGGGTCGACCAGCTTCGCGACCTACTTCATCAACTCCCTGGTCATCACGCTGCCCGCGGTGATCATCCCCATCACGCTCGCGTCGCTCGCGGCGTACGCGTTCGCGTGGGTGGACTTCAAGGGACGCAACCTGCTGTTCGTCGCCGTGTTCGCGCTCCAGATCGTGCCCATCCAGGTCACGCTCGTCCCGCTGCTCACGCAGTACGTCGACTGGGGGATCGACGGGTCGTTCTGGCCGGTGTGGCTGTCGCACTCGATCTTCGCCCTGCCGCTCGCGATCTTCCTCCTGCACAACTTCATGAAGGACATCCCGCGCGAGCTCGTCGAGGCGGCCCGCGTCGACGGCGCCGGGCACGTGAAGATCTTCTTCCAGGTGCTCATGCCGCTGCTCGTGCCCGCGATCGCGGCCTTCGGGATCTTCCAGTTCCTCTGGGTCTGGAACGACCTGCTCGTCGCCCTGACGTTCGCGTCCGGCCAGGACACCGCGCCCATCACCGTGCGCCTCGCCGAGCTGTCCGGCTCGCGCGGCGCGAGCTGGCACCTGCTGCCCGCGGGCGCGTTCATCTCGATGGTCGTCCCGGTCATCGTGTTCCTCGCGCTCCAGCGGTACTTCGTGCGCGGCCTCCTCGCGGGTTCGGTCAAGGGCTGACGCACTCCTCGAGCATGCGGTCGCGGCCCGTCGGTCCTGTGTGACGGGCCGCAACCGCACGCTCTGCGGGCGACGGTTCCCTGCCGGAGCGGTCGTAGAGTCGGGCGGTGCCCACCCGCCCCGTCGCCCTCGACCGCGTCCCGGTCCCGGCGCTGTTCGTCGTCTCGGGGCTGACGCAGTACCTGGGCGCGGCGATCGCCGTCGGGCTGTTCGCCGTGGCCGGCGCGATCGAGATCGGGTGGCTGCGCATCGCGGCGTCCGCGGTGCTGCTGCTCGCGTGGCGCCGGCCGTGGCGTCACCGGTGGACCCGGCACGACCTCGCGTGGGTCGCCGTCTTCGGCGTCGCCCTCGCCGCGATGAACCTCGCGTTCTACGTCGCGATCGACCACCTGCCGCTCGGGACGGCCGTCGCGATCGAGTTCCTCGGCCCCGTCGCGGTCGCGGCGGTCACGGGCAGCGGGTGGCGCGAGCGGGGCGCGATCGCGGTCGCGGCAGCCGGCGTCGTGCTGCTCGCCGGGGTGACGATCGAGTCCGACCTCCCGCGCGCGGACGCCGTGCTCGGGCTCACCGCGATCGGCGTCGCGGCCGCGTGCTGGGCGGCGTACATCCTGCTGGGTCGGCGGGTCGCCGTCTCCGGGTCGGGCGTGACGTCGCTCGCGGTCGCGATGACCGTAGGCGCCCTCGTGTTCGCGCCGTTCCTCGCGCCCGACGCCGTCCCCGTGCTCGGCGACTGGCGGCACGTGGTCGCGATCGCCGGGATCGCCCTCTTCTCGTCCGTCGTCCCGTACGCGCTCGAGCAGGTCATCCTCCGCCGGGTCAGCGCGGCGACGTTCTCCGTGCTGCTCGCGCTGCTCCCGGCGACGGCCGCCGTCGTCGGGGCCGTCGTGCTGCGCCAGGTGCCCACGGTCCCGGAGCTGGTCGGACTCGTCCTCGTGTCCGGCGCGATCGCCATGACCGCCGCGCGCCCGGGCGGCCGGGACGCGACCCCGCCCGACGACGTCGCGCCGCTCGACCCGCCGCCCGCCTGACCACGGGGCCCGGACGGGCGGCAGGGCGCGGTGACTCAGAGGTACTGACCCGGGGAGGGCCGTCCGTCGTGCTCGTCCGGCCGGCCGGGGTGCCCCGGCATCCCGCCCGGCGCGCCGGGGCCCATGGGTGGCAGCGAACCCGGCGGCAGGGCGCGACGCATCTGCGAGAGCTGCGCCTGCGCCGCCATCTGCTGGGCGACGAGCGCCGTCTGGATGCCGTGGAACAGGCCCTCGAGCCAGCCGACGAGCTGCGCCTGCGCGACGCGCAGCTCCGCGTCGGTCGGGACCGTGTCGTCCGAGAACGGGAGCGTGATCCGGTGCAGCTCCGCCACGAGGTCGGGCGACAGGCCCTCCTCGAGCTCCGTGAGCGAGCGCTCGTGGATCTCGGCGAGCCGCGACCGTGCCGCCTCGTCGAGCGGGGCGTCCCGGACCTCGTCGAGGAGCTTCTTGATCATGCCGCCGATGCGCATCACCTTGGCCGGCTCCTCGATGACCGTCGCCGGGTTGCGGTCGGGGTCGGTCGAGTCGTCGCTCTCGACGACGCTCACCCCCGTCCCGTCCGGCATCACGACCGTGGCGCGGGCGGGCTCGTCGGTCTCGTCGACGGCGTCCTCCGCACCGTTCGCGGGCTCAGGGGCGGTCGGCTCGTCGGGACGGGGGTCGCGGGGTTCGTCAGCCATGGGTCCAGTCTGGCGCGCGGTGCCCACGCGCGCACCGACGGCGCACGCTCTCCTGTGCGGTCGGCCGGGGTCAGGGCACGAGGAGCACCTTGCCGAAGACCTCGCCCGAGTCGAGCAGCTCGTGCGCCCGTGCGGCTTCCTCGAGCGGGAGGCGTGCGTGCACCACCGGGCGCACGCGCCCGTCCTCCACCATCGGCCAGACGTGCGTGAGGACCTCGTGCACGATGCGCGCCTTCTCCGCCGGGGGCCGCGCCCGGAGCGTCGTCCCGGCCACGGTCGCGCGCCGGGCGAGGAGGAGACCCAGGTCGAGCTCCGCGCGTCGTCCCTTCTGCATGCCGATGACGACCAGGCGCCCGCCCGTGGCGAGCACCTCCAGGTTGCGCGGCAGGTAGGCGGCGCCGACGACGTCGAGCACGACGTCCGCGCCGTGCCCGCCGGAGGCGTCCCGCACCGCGGCGACGAAGTCCTCCTCGCGGTGGTCGACGGCGAGGCTCGCCCCGAGCGCGAGGCACCGGTCGGCCCGGTCGCGCCCGCCGGCGGTGACGGCCACGCGGGCACCGAGCGCGGCGCCGACCTGCACGGCGAGGGTCCCGACACCGCCCGACCCGCCGTGCACGAGCAGCCACTCGTCCGGGGCCAGGCGACCGACGTCGACGACGTTGCTCCACACCGTGCACGCCGCCTCGGGGAGCGCGGCGGCGTCCACGAGGTCCACGCCGTCGGGGACGGGGAGCACCTGCGTCGACCGGACACGCACCTGCTCCGCGTAGCCGCCGCCGTCGAGCAGCGCGACGACGCGGTCACCCACGGACCATCCCGTCACGGACTCCCCGACGGCCGCGACCGTGCCCGAGACCTCGAGGCCGGGCCAGTCCGGTGCTCCGGCGGGCGGCGGGTAGGATCCGGCGCGTTGTAGCAGGTCAGCGCGGTTCACGCCAGCGGAAGCGACGTGGACCACGAGCTCGTCCGGTCCGGGGGTCTGGTCAGGGAGCGCGGAAACCGTTAGTTTCTCAGGGCCACCGGGGGCCGATATCGTGACGCCTCGCACATCGCCGAGACTACGCGGACGGCCCGGGAGGCGCCGGTTCGCCGACGGGGCGTCGCGGGAGCGGGGCGAAAGTTCACGCTCCTCGCGGATTAGGTGTCCGGGGGATGTGCACCGATAGTTAGTACGCACGACCGGGGAGCGGAGCCCGGGAGGCGCCGCTGCCACGCGCGCCGACCGCGCCGCCGAACGGGTGGACCAGGGTGATGGAGGCAGGTTCGTATGCTCCGCAGGTTGAGCGTTCGCGGGAAGATCCTTGCGGCTCTCGCGGTGCCCGTCCTCGTCCTCTTCGCGGCCGCCGCGATCATCTCGGCCCAGGCCATCGGGTCGGCGCGCGACGCCAGCCAGACGAGCGCGCTCGTCGGTGCGCTCGCGGCGCAGGACGCGGCGGGGACCGAGATCGCGGCCGAGCGCACGTACTCCTTCCTGGACGCGAACGCCGGGACCGAGGACAGCGAGGCGCAGATGATGGCGCAGCGCGAGAAGACGGACAAGGCGCTCGACGCGCGCGACCGCGCGTACGAGAGGCTCGACACGTCGGCGCTCGACCCGCGCGTGCGAGAGGCGGTCGCCGACACGATCGCGGACCGGAACGACCTGACGGCGGTCCGGCAGTCCATCGACCGGTCGTCCATCGGCCAGCTCACGCGCATCTCGCAGTACAACGCGCTCATCGACTCAGCGCTCGACGTGCCCCGTACGCTCGCCGACACCGCCCCGGACCGCGCCCTCGCGCAGTACCTCGACGCCTACGTCCTCCTCGACGAGCTCCTCGCGCAGCAGGCGCTCGAGCAGCCGCTCGCCGGAGCGGTCCTCGCCGCCGCCCAGGTCGGCCAGGAGAGCAACGAGACGAGCCAGCAGGCCGCGGTCCTGGTGACCAACGGCGACGCCCTCACGGCGCGCGCGGGCACGGCCGTCCGACGGCTCCCGGGAGACTTCCGACTGGTGCCGCCGGGCGCGACGTACAACCAGATCCGACAGAACCTCGCGGGCTCCCGGCCCAAGGCGACGCCTCCCAGCCAGGCCGCGCAGTGGCCGGACCTGTCGCAGGCGGACCGCGACCAGACGAGCCCGGTGCGCGACGACGTCCGCAGCGCGACCGCGGAGAAGGCGTCCGACCTCGCGGGTGCGGCGACGACCCGCGCGGTCGTCACGATCCTCGCGACCCTCGCGGCGGTCATCGCCTCGATCCTCGTCGCGGGTCTCATCGCCCGTGCGATCGTCAACCCGCTGCGGCGCCTCACCGACGCGGCCGAGGACGTGCGTGACCAGCTGCCGCGGCTCGTCGAGCAGGTCGCCGTCCCGGGCCAGGGCCCGGGCATCGACCTGGCACCCATCACGGTGGAGTCCACGGACGAGGTCGGCCAGCTCGCGACCGCGTTCAACGACGTGAACCAGACGACCATCAAGGTCGCGCGCGAGCAGGCCGCCCTCCGCGGCTCGATCGCGGAGATGTTCGTCAACGTCGCGCGCCGCGACCAGGTGCTCCTCAACCGGCAGCTCGCGTTCCTCGACGACCTCGAGCGCTCCGAGGAGGACGCGGGCACGCTGTCCAACCTCTTCCGCCTCGACCACCTCGCGACGCGTATGCGCCGCAACGCGGAGTCCCTCCTCGTCCTCGCGGGCATCGACTCGGGTCGCCGCGTGCGGCAGCCCATGCCGGCCTCGGACGTCATCCGTACGGCGTCCTCCGAGATCGAGCTGTACGACCGCGTCCGACTGAACCTGGTCGTCGACCCGCTCATGCTCGGGCACAACGCGCTCAACGCCGCCCACCTGCTCGCCGAGCTCCTCGAGAACGCGACGATGTTCTCGGAGCCGCACACGCCGGTCGAGGTCACGACCGGCCGCGACGAGCACTTCGTCTACGTGACGGTCCGCGACCACGGTCTCGGGATGACGCCGGACGAGATCGCGGAGGCGAACCGCAAGGTCGCGACGCACGCGGCGTCGGACGTCGTCGGCGCGCAGCGCCTGGGCCTCTTCGTCGTCGGTCGCCTCTCCGACCGTCTCGGCGCCAAGGTCCGGTTCAGCGCGGGCGGCGACGACCAGGGGACCGAGGTCGTCGTGTCCTTCCCGGCCGCCCTCTTCGTCCCCGACTCGAACGTGCCGCTCCCGCAGCCGACGGACCCGCTCGAGACGAGCACGCAGGCGGCGGCCCAGCAGCTCGCCGGCGCGGGCGCCGTCCCGGCGCTCCCCGCCGCCGACGTCGCGACCCCGGCCGGTCCGTCGATCCCGGCACCCGCCGCGACGGCGTCGTTCCCGACCGTGGAGCCCGAGGCACCCGCCGCGGTGCCCGTCGACCTCGACGCGCTCACGGACGGCACCACGCAGACCGGCATGCCCCGCCGCCGCTCGCGCACGGTCGACCCGGCCGCCGCGGCGCCGAGCGCGTCCTTCGCGTCAGGTCCCCAGACCGGTGCGATCGTCCTGCCCCCGCTCGCCACGCCTGCGCTGCCGGAGCAGCTCCCGGCGGCGGACGAGGCGTGGAGCCCGCCCGCCGAGGTCGCCGACGCCGGCGCCGCGCTCCCGAGCAGGTCGCGCTCGGCCGCGAGCCCCGTCGAGCCGGTCTCCGCCGAGATCCCCGTCCTCGACGTGAGCACGCGCAGCGCCCTCTTCTCGAGCTTCCGCCCGGTCGGCGACCGTCCGGCCACCGAGAACCCGGTGGAGCTGCCCGTCGCCCCGGACGTCACGGCGACGGACATCCCCCTCGTCTCCGAGGCCCCGGCCGACACCCCGGTCCAGCAGGACGTGTGGACGCCGCAGGATCCCGCCGTCGCGCCGGCCCCGGACTCCTGGGCCCCCCAGCAGGCGTGGGCGCCGGAGCAGCCCGCCGAGCAGGCCTGGACGCCGGAGCCGGCTGCTGACGCCTGGGCACCCGAGCAGCCCGGTGAGCAGGCGTGGACGCCGGAGCCGGCCGCCGAGGCGTGGGCACCGTCGTCCGTGGCCGACGCGCCGCTCGACGCGACCCGGGTCGTGCCCGCTGTCGCGGCCGAGCCCGTCGACGAGGCGACGGTCGCGCGCGTCCCGCTGGTCGAGCGTGCCCCTGCGGCCGCTGAGCCGGCGGCGGCTCACGTGCAGACCCCTGCCCCGGCCCCGGCGCCCGCCGTGGCCGACTCCGAGGCGGCGGCGGTCCCGGTCGTGTCGGCGCGCGACGAGGCCGAGGCGGCGGAGGACATCCCCGCGGAGCTCACCTTCGAAGCGCTCCCCCGCTTCGAGGAGCTGATGGCCGACCTGCCGACGCGTCGCTCGCTGCGCGAGAGCCAGGCGCGCAAGCGCGGTCTCTTCGGTCGGCGCCCCCGGACGACCGCGACGCCGCAGGCGCGCCCGGCCGGGCCGTCCCCGGAGGCCCTGGCGTCACGCCCCGCCGGAGCTCCCGCAGCTCCGGCTCCGGCAGCCCCGACGCCGGAGCCCGTCCCCGCAGCCTCTGCGGTCGCCGCTCCTCCGGTCGCGGCCCCGGCGGTCCCGTCGCAGGAGCACCAGGCCCCCGCGCGCTCGTCGGCGTTCGCGCCGCGGGCAGCACAGCCTGCGGGCGGTGCGACCGCGGCGTCGTTCGCCCCGGAGCCGTTCGCCGCCCCCGTGCAGGAGACGCACACGCTCGCCCCGGTCCAGGACGTGCCGTCCGAGGACACCGGCTTCGCGGCGCCCGAGGCGTCCTTCGCTGCCCCCGAGGCCGCGCCGAGCCCGGCTGCGGTCGGGTACGGACCGCCGACACCGCTCGTCCGGCGGCAGGTGGGGGAGGCGATCGAGCCCCTGGAGCCCGGGTACATCGCCGACTCGGTCGAGGCGCGGTCGGACTGGATGGCGTCCGCGGTGCTGTACGAGGAGATGTCCACCCTGCTGCAGGGCAGCACCGACTTCCAGGAAGCGACCTTGGCGGACCCGAACGACGGCATCTACCAGCCCCTCCAGGTCGACGGCACGACGGCGGCAGGCCTGACCCGACGCTCGCGGGGCGAGGAGCGCGAGGGCTACGTCGACCGCTTCACGGCGCGCATCGACCGTGACCCGGAGCAGCTCCGGGCCCGTCTGTCGGCGTTCCAGTCGGCCACGGCCCGTGGCCGTGTCGAGGGCCAGGACGAGACGAGTTCGACCTGGACCCCCCAGGCCATGGATTATGTCCCTGATTCAGCGCCGCAGGCGCGGTGACGACATGCCGTCTGCGGCAACTGACGAGGAGGAAGAGTGAACGCGCTCAGCACCGAGGCAACCAACTTCGGGTGGCTGCTCGACAACTTCGTGCGGACGGTCCCGGGCAGCCGGCACACGCTCGTGGTGTCGGCGGACGGCCTGCTCATGGCGATGTCGGACCAGCTCGACCGCACGAGCGGTGACCAGCTCGCGGCGATCGTCTCCGGCATGTCGAGCCTGACCCGTGGGGCGGCCCGGCAGCTCAACGGAGGGAACGTCCGCCAGGCCATCATCGAGATGGACAACGGGTTCCTGTTCCTGATGAACGTCTCGAACGGGTCCGTCCTCGGCGTCGTGGCGGAGGCGAACTGCGACATCGGCCTCATCGGCTACGAGATGGCGCTCCTGGTCTCCCGTACCGAGGCGACACTGACGCCGCAGCTCATCTCGGAGATGCGGGGTAGCCTTCCCGTCGACGGCGCGACGCGAGCCCCGGTGGGATGAGGACTGATCGATGACGAACGTACCTTTCGGCAGCATGGGAGCACACGACGGGTACGAGGCGGCGACGGTCCGCCCGTACGCGGTCACGGGTGGTCGTGTGCGCTCCGCCACGTCCGACCTCCCGCTCGAGGCGCTCGTCGAGGTCATGCCGGGCGCCGTGAACAGCTTCGGGCTCCCGCCCGAGAAGCGCTCGATCCTCCAGCACGCCGCGCACACGTACGTCTCGATCGCCGAGCTCTCCGCGCTCCTGCGCCTCCCGCTCGGTGTGACGAAGGTGCTCGTCGCGGACCTTCAGGAGGACAACTACATCACCGTCCACACGTCGACCCCGCTGAACGTCCACACGGGTCACGGCAGCAACCACTCGGGTCTGTCCCTGAGCGTCTTGGAGAGTGTTCTCAATGGCATTTCCACCCTCTGACGGCTCGGGCAGCGCGCCGCAGGCAGGGCAGCCGTCCGGGGTGATCGGGGGTGTGCCCGGTAGCCAGTCGGCGGTCCGTCAGACCGCGTGGGCACCGGTGAGCGCGCCCGTCGGCGTGCCCACCCAGGCTCCGGCGGCTGCCGTCCCGGCGCGTCCCGCCACGCCGGCGGCACCTGCGCCGCAGTCGGCGCCGACGGTCTCGGCCCCCGCTCCGACGACGGCGGCCCCGGCCGCTCAGGCAGCCGCTCAGCCACGTACCGCGCCACAGCCCGTCGCGGCCGCGCAGCCCACTGCTCCGGCGCAGCCTGCCGCCCCGGCGCAACCTGCCGCCCCGGCGCAGCCTGCCGCCGCCGCGCAGCCCGCCGTCCCGGCACGGCCCGCCCCCTCCGTGGCGCCGGCGCAGCCGACCGCCGCGGCGCAGCCCCCGGCAGCGCAGCCCGCAGCAGCCGCGGCGACCGCACGGACGGCGCCGACGGTCGTCAAGATCGTCGTCGCCGGCGGGTTCGCCGTCGGGAAGACGACGTTCATCGGGTCGATCTCCGACGTCGAGCCGCTCAACACCGAGGCTGCGATGACGGAGCACTCGGTCGGCGTCGACGACGCGGGCGGCGTGTCCGACCGCAAGACGACGACCACCGTCGCGATGGACTTCGGCCGCGTGTCGCTCCCGGGCAACCTGTGGCTGTACCTGTTCGGCACGCCGGGCCAGGACCGCTTCCTCTTCATGTGGGACGACCTGGTCCGCGGTGCGATCGGCGCCGTCGTGCTGGTGGACACCGACCGCCTCGAGCAGTGCTTCCCGGCGATCGACTACTTCGAGTCGCGCAACATCCCGTTCGTCGTGGGCGTGAACTGCTTCGACGGCGTGGCCAAGCACAAGCTCGAGGACGTGCGCGAGGCGCTGCAGATCCCCGCGCACGTGCCCATGCTCTACACGGACGCCCGCTCGCGGGCGGCGACCAAGCAGACGCTCATCGCGCTGGTCCAGCTCGCGATGCGCCAGCTCCGCGGCGCCGCCTGACGACGCGTCGGTACCCCGCACGACCGCACGACGGCGGGCCGCCCTCCTCGGGGCGGTCCGCCGTCGTCGTGCCCGGCCGGGGCGTGCCACAATGGCTCGCCGGGAGGGCTGACAGAGCGGCCTAATGTGACGGTCTTGAAAACCGTTGTGCGGCAACGCACCGGGGGTTCGAATCCCTCGCCCTCCGCTTTCGACGCGGGGTACCGGGAGACCGGTGCCCCGCGTCGAGCTGTCAGTCCTCGTCCACGTCCAGCACGGCGAGCGTCCGGTCCGCCGCGGTCCCGACGACCGCGAGATCGAACGTGCAGGGGCTGACCGGCGACCACCCGTCGATCTCGTCGACCGGACCGTCGTTCGGGTCGAGGGCGACGTTGGTGGACCACTGCGGCACCGTCGCTCACGCTCGAGTCGCGCGCCCCGTGACCATGGCCAGACCGTACCGCGGCGACCGTGGCCCGCAGCCCCGATGCGGAGGGACCTTCGGCGCGTGCCGCGCGCGCGGACCTACGGGATCATGGCCTCGTGACGCCTGAGCCCTCCCCGGCCGACGAAGCCGGTCTCGAGCCCGTCGACCTCATCCGCCGGTCGGGCACCGTGCTGCGGATCGGCCGCCTCGCGCTCTCCGCCGGCACGGGCAGCTATCGCGTGAAGTCGCACATGACCCGTGCGGCGAGGGCGCTGGGGCTCGACCACATCGCCGCCCACGTGACGCTCACGGAGATCACCGCGACGTCGTACCGGGGCCCGATCTTCCGCACCGAGCTCACCGAGGTCCGGTCCATCGGGATCAACGCCGACCGCCTGGCGCAGCTCGAGCGGTTCTCCGCGGCCCTGCCGGCCGGCGCCGACCTCGACGCCGTGGACGCGGAGCTCGACCGGATCGCGCGCCGGCCACCGCTGTACGGCGCTCTCCTGAACGCCCTGTGGGCGGGGATCGCGTGCGCGGCCTTCGCGTTCCTCAACAACGGCGGCCTGGTCGAGTGCGGCGCGGTGCTCGTCGCCGCGGCGCTGGGCCAGGGCGTGCGGCGCGCGATGCTGCACCGCGGGATCAACCAGTTCGGCGTGACGATGCTCGCGGCGGCGGTCGCGAGCCTCGCCTACCTGGTCCTCGTCCTGGCGCTGTCGGCGCTCGCGGGCGTCGACGGCGGGCACGAGGCCGGGTACGTCTCCGCGGTGCTCTTCCTCGTGCCCGGGTTCGCCCTCGTCACGGGGGCGCTCGACCTCGCCAAGCTCGACTTCTCCGCCGGGGTCGCCCGGGTGACCTACGCGCTCATGATCCTCGCCTCGGCCGCGCTGGCCGTGTGGGGCGTGTCGGCCGCGGCGGGGCTCACCCCGGACCCGGTGCCGCCGCCCGGTCTCGCGGAGCCGCTGTTCCTCGGCCTGCGGAGCGTCGCGAGCTTCCTCGGGGTGCTCGGGTTCGCCCTGATGTTCAACAGCCCGTGGGCCATGGCGCTCGGGGCCGCGTCGATCGGCATGGTCGCGAACGTCGGGCGGCTGCTCCTCGTGGACGCCGACGTCGTGCCTCAGGCGGCCGCGGCGGCGGCCGCGCTGCTCGTGGGCCTGCTCGCGGCCACGGTCGCCCCGGCGCTGCGCGTCCCGCGCATCACGGTGTCGGTCCCGGCGGTCGTCATCATGGTCCCGGGGGTCACGGCGTACCGGGCGGTGTACGAGTTCAACACCGGCGCGACGGCGCAGGCGCTCGCCTACGCCGTCGAGGCCGGGCTGGTCATCGTCGCGCTCGCGATCGGCCTCGCCGTGGCCCGCATGCTGACGGACCGCGAGTGGACGTTCGAGCGCTAGGCGCTCGGACAGGGGTGCGCGACGCCGTCGGAACCGGCGGTTTGGTCTCGCGGCGGCGCCCTTGTACCCTGGGCGACGCAGGCTCTCCCGTCGAGCCTGCGAGGAGACGTCGCATAGTCAGGTCTAGTGCGCCACCCTGCTAAGGTGGTAACGGAGCAATCCGTTCGAGGGTTCAAATCCCTCCGTCTCCGCTCAGGAAGGTCCCGGTGCTCAGCGCCCGGGGCCTTTTCTGTTGCCCGTGGAGCGCCGTCAGCGCCCCACGAGTCCGGAGACCCGCGGGGCGCTGACACGTACGGGGTGGCTACGCGCTCCCCGTGGTCGCGAGCGCGGACCGCACGACGAACCGTGAGGCACCGGCCCCGGCGAGCACGAGGGCTGACGCCGCCGCCACGCACAGCAGGAACTGCATGACGACCTCGACGTTCGCGAACGCGTTGAGACCGATCACCGGGACCATGAACAGCAGCGCGGCGAACGTCGAGACGCCGACGCTCACGACGAGCGGGACGAGCGTCTCGCGGAACCGCGCCTGGTCGAGCGTGCGCAGGTCCGTCCCGGACAGGACGAGCGTGCGGTACTCGTTGCGCTGGTCGATGACGCGTCCCGCCTGCATGACGCCCGTCGAGACGGCGGCGAGCACGCCCGCGATGGCGAGGGTGAGGAACCCGCCGGTCTTCATGTCGGTGAGGTACTGCACCTCGTCCGGGTCGGCGCCGAGGCCGGGGTCGAGGAGCGCGAAGATGCTCGTCAGTCCCGCGATGAACGTCGCGAGCGCGACCCCGCCGACGGAGCGCCACGCGGTCTTCGGGTTGTCCACGATCCGCCGCCCGGCGAGCAGCGTCGGCACGCGTCGTGCGCTCCCGGCCGTCATCTTGCCCACGAGCCAGATGACGAACGGTCCCACGACGTTCACCGTCGCGAAGCCGACCAGCAGGATGACGGTGAGGACGGTCAGGACGACCGCCAC
The DNA here is from genome assembly GCF_001019615.1 of Cellulosimicrobium funkei. Classification (GTDB taxonomy): domain Bacteria; phylum Actinomycetota; class Actinomycetes; order Actinomycetales; family Cellulomonadaceae; genus Cellulosimicrobium; species Cellulosimicrobium cellulans_E. Next base: position 370,674 of record NZ_JNBQ01000003.1, read on the forward strand.
GGACCCGAAGGACAGGTTCGTCGCGACGATCAGCGCGACGAACGCGACGCCCATCGACAGCAGCCGGACGGCCTTGAGCCCGGGCGGCGTGACGCGGGCCGCGACGCCGAGCGGCGTGATCGCGACGCGGCGCAGGCTGACGAGCGCGGAGACGAGCGCGATCGCGACGACGAGCACGACCGCGCCGAGCAGCGCGGGGACCCCCACCCAGAGCTCGCCGATCGCGAACGTGCGTCCCTGGAAGCGGAGCTGCGCGACGAGGGGCAGCAGCGCGCCGTAGCCGAGCAGGCCGGCGAGCGCGCCGATCACGGCCTGCGCGGCGGCGTCGAGGGCGGTGAGGGTGGTGACCTGGCCCGTCGTCGCCCCCGCGAGGCGCAGCGCCGCGAGGCGGGCGTCCCGGCGCGCGACGGCGAGGCGCGCGGCTGCCGCACCGAGCGTCACGAGCGGGATGAGGAGCAGGAGCGACGCGACGCCCGCGAGGAGCGGGTACTGCGTGGCGTACGGGGTGATGGCCGAGTCCATGCCCTCGCGCATGCCGTCGATGCCGCCGGCGCGCTCGAGGAACGCGTGGAAGCCGCCCATGACGACGAGCAGGATCGCCGTCGTCACGCCGAAGGCGATGATCGCGAGGACGTTCGTCAGGCCCTGCGGGTCGCGCTCGTCGGCGCTGCGGCGGCGCAGGAGCCACCAGAGGTCGACGGTCCTCATCGCGTGCTCTCCTGGCTCGATGCGGTGGGGGTGGTGGGCGCGGCCGGACCGCCGGACGCGTACCCCGCGGCGGGGTGAGCGGCCATCGCGGCCTGGGTGGCAGCGTCGTACGGGGCGGCGGGCGGCGCCGGCGGCAGGGGAGCGGGCTGCCCGACGGCGGAGCTCGCCACGGACTGCTGCCCCGCGCCCGGCGCGGGCTGGGCCCCGGGCGCGAAGAACTCGCCGGAGATGCGCCCGTCGCGCATCGTCACGGTGCGCGAGCAGTGGCGCGCGACGCCCGCGTCGTGCGTGACGACGACGAGCGCGGCGCCGGAGTCGCGGGTGGCGCGCGTGAGCACGTCGAGCACCTCGGCACCGGTCGACTGGTCGAGCGCGCCGGTGGGCTCGTCGGCGAAGACGACGCCGGGCGACCCGACGAGCGCGCGCGCGATCGCGACGCGCTGGGCCTGACCGCCGGAGAGCTCGCCCGGGCGGCGCTGCTCCATCCCGGCGAGGCCGAGGTGCGCGAGCCACCGCGCGGCGACGGCCGTGGCCTCCGTGCGCGCCGTACCCGCGAGCATGAGCGGCAGGGCCGCGTTCTCGACCGCGGGCAGCTCGGGCAGGAGCTGTCCGGACTGGAAGACGAAACCGAAGTCCTGGCGGCGCAGGACCGTGCGACGCGCCTCAGAGAGCGTCGTCACGTCCTCACCTCGCCACGACACCGAGCCGGACGTCGGGGTGATGATGCCCGCGAGGACGTGCAGAAGGGTCGTCTTGCCGGACCCGGACGGGCCCATGATCGCGACCGACTCGCCCGGGTGGACCGTGAGGTTCACGCCCGCGAGGGCGTGCGTCGCGGTCTGGGCGGAGCCGTAGACCTTGGTGAGCGCGCTCGCGACGAGGGGCGAGCCGCCGGGGGCAGGGGAGGGGCCGGTGAACGTCATGGATCGATCGTCCGACGGCGGCCGGTCCCGCCGCGTCGGGCTGGGGACGGGACGTCGAGAAGCCCGTGTCCGACCCTGGGGGGACCGCCCGGCGCGTCGGGTGCGGCGAGGGTCGCACGGCGTGGCGTCCGTCACCCCGGGCCCTCCGGGGCCGGATCGGTTTGGGTTCGGGGCGGGGACACGGTAGTGTTCTCGACGGCCGGTGAGCGATCAGCGGTCACGCAGGACCGGCGCCCGTAGCTCAACGGATAGAGCATCTGACTACGGATCAGAAGGTTGGGGGTTCGAATCCCTTCGGGCGCACATCATGACGAACGGCCTCACCCGCACGGGTGGGGCCGTTCGTCGTTCCTGTCGGCTCGGTGCACAGCCGGTGTCGGGCGCGGGGCCGCGGGCAGAGGTCTCCCGGTTTCCGCACGATCGTGCTACGTTCGCCGGGTGACCAAGGGCGACGAGACGCGGCAGGCGATCCTGCACCGTGGCGTGGAGGCCGCGTACCGCGTCGGCCTGACCGGTCTCACCATCGGCGAGCTCGCGTCGGCCACGGGCATGTCGAAGTCCGGCCTGTACGCGCACTTCCGCTCCAAGGAGTCGCTCCAGCTCGCGGTGCTCGGCCAGGCGCGCGCCGAGTTCATCGACACGGTGGTCGCCCCCGCGCTGCGCACCCCGCGCGGCGAGCCGCGGATGCGGGCGCTGTTCGAGGGGTGGCTCGCGTGCGACCTGCGCCAGGACCCCGGCGGGTGCCTGTTCGTCAAGGCGGCGACCGAGCTCTCCGCGCAACAGGGCCCCGTCCGGGACCAGCTCGTGCGTGACCACCGCGACCTGTGCGACGTCGTCGCGCAGGTCTTCCGCACGTGCGTCGCGGAGGGTGGCTTCCGCGCCGACGTCGACCCGGAGCAGTTCGCCTCCGACCTCTACGGCGTCATGCTCGGGGTGAACCACGCGCACGTCTTCATGGCCGACCCGCTCGCCGAGGAGCGTGCCCGGCGTGCGTTCGAGGCCTTGCTCGACGCGGCGCGCACACCGGCGCCGGCCCCCGTCCGCTGACCGCACCCGTCTGCACCACCGACCGAGAGGAACCTCCCGTGGGCGTCTCAGGCTCGCAGAAAAGCACGACCGTTCGTGCCGACCGCCGTCGGGCGGCACGGCGGCGCAAGGCCGCTCTCCAGCTCGCGCTCGTCCGCGCGCGCCTCGCCGCGCTCCAGGCGGTCTCGCCGCGCCGTGCCGCGCGCCTCGCGCTCGACCTGTGGTGCAGCCCGCCCGACGGCGCCGGGCGACGTCGGGACGACCGCACCACCCCCGGCACGCTCACCACGGTGACGACCGACGCCGGAGCACGCGTCGTCGTCGAGACGTGGGCCGCGGCCGGAGCCGGCGGCGAGGAGCGGACGGGTCGTGACGGTGGCCCGACGGCGAGCGGCTCGCCCGCCGAGGTCGGAGTCGTCTACCTGACCCACGGGTGGGGCGGGTGGCGCGGCCAGCTCGGCGCGTTCGTCGAGCCCCTGCGGGCCGCCGGCTACCGCGTCGTCGCCTTCGACGCGCCGAGCCACGGCGACTCGGGTCCCGGCCGTCTCGGTCCGCGGCGCAGCACGATGCCGGAGCTCGCGGACGCCCTCGCCGCGGTGGTGCGCGAGCACGGCGACGCGACGGCGGTCGTCGCGCACTCGCTCGGCACCGCGACGACCGTCCTCGCGGTCCGTGACGGGCTGCCCGTGGAGCGGCTCGTGCTCGTCGCGGCGATCGCGGACGTGCTGGGCGAGCTCGACGGCTTCGCCGACCTGCTCCGGCTCTCGCGCCCGACCCGCGGGCTGCTCCAGGGCCTGATCTCCGACGTCGCCGGGCGTCCGCTGGCCGAGCTGGACGTGCGCGAGACGCTGCGGTCCCACCCGGTCCCGCCCGCGCTCGTCGTGCACGACCGCGCGGACAAGGAGGTCCCGTACCCGGTCGGCGCGGCGCTCGCCGCGGCCTGGCCGGAGGGCGAGCTGCTCACGACCGAGGGGCTCGGGCACCACCGCCTGCTGCGCGACCCCGAGGTCGTGCGCGCCGTCGTGGGCTACGTGACGCCGGTACGCCCCGACGAGCCCGTCGAGCACGACCTCGCGCGCCGCGGGGTCTGAGCGGCTCGTCGTCCCGGTCGCCGGGACGAGCGCGACCCCGCGTCAGACGGGAGGCTGGTAGCCCGTGGCCCGCGTGAGGGCGCGGGCACGGTTCGAGCGCGAGAGCATCACGCAGCCCGGGATGAACGCCCCGAGCAGCACGGGCCCGCCGACGAGCATGACGCCCCAGACGACGATCGCCAGGTAGCCCGCGGCGGAGTTCCGCGACGGGTCGCTGTCGGCGTACGCGAGGAGGACGATGCTGAGGACCGCCGCCGCGACCATGAGCGCGACCGGAACCCAGATCAGAGCCCACGCCGTCGTCCGGTACCGGCGCGTGAACGCTGCCGGCGGGATCGGCGGCAGTGGAGGGTAGCCCGCGTCCGCCGATCCTGGCGGCGGGTACCCCGGCTGCGAGTTTCCCTGTCCAGGGTGTCCCGGGTGGGCGTGCGGGGGCGGACCCGGAGCGGGGTGTGGCGGCGGGTACCCGGCGCGGGGGTCCTGCTGCGGGTAGGGGGGCGGCGAGGCGGTCACACCGTGTGGATACCAGTCGCCGGACGGGCGCGCCAGCGCCGTCCGTGCCGGTGGTGATCGCGTCGCGGTCCGGGAGGCGAGGAGAGGCACGGGCGGCCGTCGTCGGGGGCGGCGGGTAGCGTCGGGCCATGCCCTCGGACAAGGTGGACCTCAAGGCGCTGTACCGCGAGCTGTACGCCCCGCCGCGAGGCCGGTTCGTCGAGGTGGACGTGCCGACGCTCGCCTACCTCGCGGTCGACGGCGAGGGCGACCCGAACTCCTCGCCCGCCTACGCGGCGGCGGTCGAGGCGCTCTTCTCCGTCTCCTACGCGGTGAAGTTCGCGAGCAAGCGGGAGGGGCGTGACTACGTCGTCGGACCGCTGGAGGGCCTGTGGACGGCCGAGGACCCGGGCACGTTCGTGCGGCGGGAGAAGGCCGCGTGGCGCTGGACGCTGCTGGTGCTCCAGCCGGACTGGGTGGACGAGGACCTCGTCGTCGCGGCCACGGAGACGGTCCGCGCGAAGAAGGACGCCCCGGCCGCGCTCGACCTCGTGCGGCGCACGAGCCTCACCGAGGGCCGGTCCGTGCAGACCCTGCACGTCGGGTCGTACGACGACGAGGGGCCGGTGCTCGCGGAGCTGCACGACGTCTACCTGCCCGAGCACGGGCTGACGTTCGCCGGGCCGCACCACGAGATCTACCTGAGCGACGTGCGGCGCACGGCCCCGGCGAGGCTGCGCACCGTGCTGCGCCAGCCCGTCCGCCCGGCCTGACGTTCGACGCGCCGACCCGCCGCCGACCCGCCGCCGACCCGCCGCCGACCCGCCGACGAACCGCCGACCTCCGGCCCTCACGCGGCCGAGCGGCGACGTGCCCAGGCGAGGTCGGTGTCGTCGAGCACGTCGGCGAGGCGACGGCCTGCGAGCGTGCGGGTCCACGCGGCGGCCGCTCCGTCGGGCACGGCCTCCTGGAGCACCCACTCGCGCACCCCGAGGCGGCGCAGGTGCGTGCCGAGCGCGAGGAGCTCGGTGCGGGAGTGCACGCTCGGGTCGACGGTGGTGCGCACCTCGTGGTCGACGCCGGAGCGCAGCAGCACGGTCAGCGCCTCGAACGCGCGGCGCCCGGACGGGATCGTCCCCGTCACGACGGGGTAGCGCGAGGGCAGGTGCTTGATGTCGAGCCCGACCCAGTCCACGAACGGCAGGAGCCGGGCGAGCCGGGCCGGCCACGGCCCGGCGGTGTGCAGCCCGACGTCGAGGCCGAGGCCGCGCACGTCGTCGATCGCGCCGAGCAGGCCGGGGTGGAGGGTCGGCTCGCCGCCCGAGAAGACGACGCCGTCGAGCAGCCGCCGGCGCGGGGCGAGGAACGCGACGACCTCGGACCACGGGACCGCGTCGCCGGGCGGCGGCGACCCGTGAGCGGCGACCGCGCACAGGCCCGGGTGGTGGCAGTACCCGCAGTGCCACGGGCAGCCCTGCGTGAGGACCGTGGCGACCCGCCGCCCGGGCCAGTCCGTGACGGACAGCCGGTTCAGTCCGGCGACCACGAGGCCCGGGCGGGTCATCGGCGGCTCCTTCCGACGCACGACGGCCCGGCAGTCCGACGGGTCGGGGTCGCCCGCCGCGCTGCCAGGACCTCGAACGTAGCGCCGCCGCACGGTGCGCCGGACCGGTCCAAGGTCCCGACCTGCCCGGCGCACCGACGGCGTCCCTGGGCCGCGGCGCTCAGCCCGACGGCGGACCGCCGAACCCGCCGCCGCCCTGCGGGAACCCGCCGCCGGGAAAGCCTCCGCCGGGGACGTCCCCGCCCGGGAAGCCCCCGCGCGCGTCCGACCCGTCCGAGCCGAGCCCGGTCAGCCCCGACGACTCGTCGTCGTCCTGGACGAGCTGCTGGGCGAGGTCCGCGAGCACGACCTCGTCGCCGGCCGAGAGACCGTCCGTGATCTCGGTGAGCTCCGGCCCCACGGCGCCCGTCGTCACGGTCACGGTGCGCACCTCGGCGCCGTCGAGCACCCGGACCGTGCGCGCCGACCCGTCGGACGCCACGGCGGACGTGGGCACGACGAGCACGTCGTCCACCGCGGCGACGGCGATCGTGGCGGCCGCGGACGCGCCCTCCGGCAGCTCGCCGTCGACGGGGTCGAGCGCGACGGTCGCCGCGTAGGACGGGGTCGAGGTCTGCGAGTCGCTGAGCACCGCGACGCTGCTCACCGTCCCCGTGTACGCGGCGCCGGTCGCCGGGACGGTCGCCGTGACGGGCTGCCCGACAGCCACGACCTTCACGTCCGCGAGGTCGAGCGTGGACGACAGCACGTACCCGCCGTCGCCGAGGATCGTCACCGCGGCGTCGCTCGTGCCGACCGACGTCCCGGCGGCAACGTCGACCTGCGCCACGGTCCCGGCGATCGGTGCGGTGAGCGTGCCCGCGACGGCGGCGGCCTCCGCGACGTCCACCTGCCGCTCCGCGACCGTCACGGCGGCGCGGTCGGCCAGGATGCGCTCGGCCGTGACGGTGCCCGACGACGTCGCGCGCCCGGTCGTACCGCTCCCCGACGGCGCGGAGCCCGCGGAGGGCTGTTCGCTACCGCCCGACGAGCCGCCCGACGTGCCTCCCGGCGCCGCGCCGGGCGTCGTCGGGGAGCCCCCGGAGTCGCCGGTCCCGCCGGTGCTCCCGGCCCCGGACCCCGCCTCCTGCGCGTCGAGGAGGGCCTGGACCGCGGCGTCGAGCGCGACGGACCGCTCGCCGAGCGTGGCGACGGTGTCGTCCAGGTCGGCGACGAGGTCGACGAGCACGCCCTGCGCGGAGCCCGTCGTCCGCTGGGCGGCGTCGGTCGCGACCAGCGCCTCCTGCGCGGCGAGGACCGCCGCGGCGCACGCGGCGAGGTCGTCGGCGGTGGCCGCCGCACCGGCGTCGGCACCGAGGACGACGGCGCACGCGCCCTGGTCGCCCGTCGCAGCCTCGACGGCCGCCCCCGAGGCGCCGAGCGCCGTCGTGCCGGCGAGCACCGCGTCCTCGACGGACGCGTACCCGGCGAGCAGGGCGTCCTGCGCCGCCTGCACGTCCGCCTGCGCCGCGGAGAGCGCGTCGCGCGCGGCGGTGACCGCCCGCTCCGGTGCGTCGGTGCTGCTCGCGTCCACGGACACGGCGCGCGTCTCGCCGGTGCTCGCGGTGCCGACGACCA
>NZ_JNBQ01000004.1 GCF_001019615.1 Cellulosimicrobium funkei
GCCGTCGGGGTCGGTGTCGTTGGCCAGGGCCGCGACCGAGACCGTGCGCCCGGGACGGACCGTGATCTCGTCGTCCACCGCGACGGGGGCCTGGTTGGTCTCGGCGGGCCGGGCGATGCCGACCTGGACCGTGCCGACGGCGGTGGCGCCGCGGGCGTCGAGCACGGAGTAGGTGAACGTGTCGTGCCCGGCGGCGTTCTTGGACGCCGCGTACTCGATCTGGCCGTCCACGACGCGGGCGGTGCCCTGGGCGGCGGGGGTCGCGATGCCGGTGACCTGGACGGAGTCGCCGTCGGGGTCGATCCCGTCGAGGGGGACCGCGATGCGCACGCTGGACCCGGACAGCACCCGGGCCTCGATCTCGCGCGGTTGCGGGGGTGCGTTGTCCTCGCCGTCACGGATGCGGATCGTGACCTGGGCGGAGTCCTCCTGCCCGTTGACGTCCCGCACCCGGTAGATCGCGTACGCGGTCCCGGCCTCGGGACCGGCCTTGAACCGCAGCGTGTCCTCCGAGACGAACGCCTCCCCCAGCGCGGGGTCCACGTCCTGCTCGAGCTCGGGCTGCAAGAACAGCTCCAGCCCGTCGGGGTGGGTGTCGTTCTTCAGCACCGGGACCGTCACCACGTCCCCGGCGTGCACCGTGACCTCGTCCGCCGCCGCCTGCGGCGGCTGCAACCGCGTCGGCGCCGGCACCGGGATGACCCGCACCTGACCCGTCGCGGTCTCGGTCCCGTTGGAGGCCGTGTACTCCACCGTCACCGGACCGTTCAGGCCTCGGATCTCGGTCACCCGGAGCATCTGGTGCGCCAGGATCGCGACCGACACGCCGGCGTCGGCCGGGACGCGCACGGACTGGACGACGAGGACGCCGCCGGCGGGGTCGGTGTCGTTGGCCAGAACGTCGACCAGGGTCGACCCGCCCGCCGGCAGCAGCGCGGTGTCGGTCACCACGATCGGGGCGCCCTCGGCCTCCGACGGGGGCAGCACGTCCACCCGCACCAGACCCGTGGTCGCGTTCGGCCCGTCCGTCACCTGGTACGTCAGGTCGTAGGAGCGCGGCTCCATCGACACGAACGTGAACGTGCCCGCGTCATAGTTCGGCGTGATCTCCGCCGGCGCGGACTCCGACACCGACGCCAGACGCAGCTCGTCGTCGTTCGGGTCGGAGTCGTTGCGCAACGGCTCGACCGTCACCGGCTGACCCGCCGGCACCACCACGTGGTCGTTCACCGCGACCGGCGGCTGCGGCCCGGGCACCACGTCGACCAGGAGCTTGCCCTCGAAGGACAGCTCGCCGTCGGAGACGAGCAGGGTCACGATCTTGCGGCCGGTGGAGCCGCCGCCGTCACGGAACTCGACCGTGCCGTCGGGGCGCGAGCGCACGTCGTCACCGGCCACGGTCGCGGCCGCGGAGGCGAGGTACAGGTCGTCGCCGTCGGGGTCCTGGAAGTACGGCAGCACCTTGATCGTGGCCCGACCGCCCTGCCCGACCCGCAGCACCGGGTCACCCTTCTGCTCCGGCGCCGCGTTCTCCCCCCACGGCGACACCTTCACCGTGACGCCGGCCTCGGCCACGCCCCCGCGCCCGTCGGCCACCGAGTACCGGAACGTGCTCGTGCCCTCGGCGTCCTCGGGCACCACGGCCTGCAACGCCGCACCGCCCATGATCGCCTGCACCGTCGCGTTGGCCGGGGAGTCCCCCACCAACGACGCCGTCATCACGTCCCCGTCCGGGTCCACGTCGTTGCCCAGCACCGGCAGGATCGTCGTACGCCCCGGACGCACCCCGAACGAGTCGTCCTTGGGCTGCGGCGGCTTGTTCGGCTGGGACCGGTCCGCGATGAACTGGTCCACCTGCTCCGGGTTCGTCAGCTCCGCGTCGGACTCCTCGCCCTCGGCCTCCTCCGGCATCTGGACGTCCCAGTCGTCGACCTTCTGGTACTCGTCCGCCGCCATCCACAACGTCCCCGCCGACAGGTCGTTCAGCACGATCACGTGCCGGTTCACCCGGTACTCCAGGCGGGTCTGGGGGTCCAGACCCTCGAGGCGCTCGTCGACGTCCCGTCCCGTCCCGTCGCAGTCGCGGATCACCTGGCCGGTCGAGGCCCACGCCCCGTACGTGCAGGTGCCGAGCTGGACGGGCGCCGCCGGCACGCCCTGCGCGGCACGGCGCTGCGCGTCACCACCCTTCAGCGGCTGCGCGACGAGGGCGTCCGTCGTCGCGACCGCGACGACGTCGGAGGACTGCGACGGCTGCTGCAGGCGGGCGTCACCACCACCCTCGATCGCCACGCTCTCCCCGCCCGGCAGGATCAGGTGCGACGCGGACCGGTCGAGCACCACGGGCTTGTCGCCCACCGCGGTCACCTCGACCTCGGCACCCTTGCTCACCGGGAGCGCGGTGGACGACGCCTCGCCGTCCGCCGTGCCCTTGGACGTCGTCGCGACCGTCCACAACGTCCCCGTCGAGGGGATCGCCGCGAACACCGTGCCGTCCTGCGACACGGTCAGCGCGCCCTCGCCGCCGACCTCGACCACGGGGTCGAGCTTCTCCGCGTCGAACGACGTCGCCCCGTCGAACGGCAGCACCCAGAGCAGCCCCTCCTCGCCGTCGAGGATCGCCGTCGTCGCGCCCCCGGTCACCACCTGCGCGCCCGGAGGGAGACGGAGCTGCCCGTCCAGCTTCAGGTGCGCCACGCTCACCGGCGACGCGGTGCTCGTCCCGGCGTCGTCCAGCAGCACCCGCCCCGCGTCCTGCTGCACGTCGAACGACGCGCTGCCCGCGTTCAACGTCCCGTCCAGCGCCTGCGACTCGTAGTTGAACCGACCCAGCAACCCGGCCGACGTCTTCGTCACCCACACGCCCGAGTCGTTCAGGTCCACGTCCGCCGTGGCCTCGCCCTCGTAGAACAGCGCCATCCCCACCAGCGCCGTCGAGAACACCGACACGGTGCTCACCGACGCGACGGTACGACGATGCTCGCGGATGCTCGAGAGAAGGCCCACCAATGCTCCCTAAGTTCCTGGTCGGGGCACACCGGACCGCGTCATCCTGTCGAGCCGGACGGCGAGAGAGGGGGAGACGCGCGTCTGTGCCCACAGAACGCCCCGTCGAGGGTAACCGAGCGGACCCGGCTCTCGACATGGGGAGGAGTCCCCACGTGGGTGGAATCTCCGGATGATCAGGGCAGAAGGGATGCTCGCGACATCGCGGCGCGGTCGAGGGTGAGCTCAGCAGCCGCATGGAGCCGGTCGGCCGGAGGTGCCGACGCCGTCCCGTGGGCGACGGCGGTCCGGTCGCGTCGCGCCTGCGCGTGGGCCGCGGCGCGACGCCGGCCCAGCTCGGTCAGCGCCGAGCCGACGACGACGAGCAGTCGGTCGGCGCCGCGCGGCTCCGCGGTGCGGGGGAGGGTGGGGGAGTACGCGCTCATGAGGGGTTCTCCTTGCCGTCGATCGTGGGGAAGACGTTGAAGTGGATCTGCACGGGCCGCGCGCCGGGCGTCTGCTCCTGGCCCTCGAACCGGTGCAGCGTCGCGTCGAGCGCGTCCCAGGCGTCCGCGACCTCGACCATCTGCTCGGCGGTGAGCCACATGCTGGCGGTGGTGAGGCGCGCGCCGTCGAGCCACCGCGTCGGCAGCTCGGAGGAACGCTCCAGGAACGCCTGGATCTTGCGGGCGCGGGCGTTCTCGAACTCTCGGCTCACCATCGCGCCGGCGAGCGTGGCCGCGGTGTCCTCGGCCTCGTCGTCGGGCATGCTCACGGTGAACCCGCCCGGCGGCCGCTCCCACCACCGCTCCCGGGCCGTCCCGCGGTCGGCGACCTCGCGGACGAAGCCGTGCCGGGCGAGCTGGCGCAGGTGGTAGCTCGTCGAGCCGCTGGACTCGCCGACGAGGTCGGCGAGACGGCTCGCCGTCAGGGCGCCGTGGGTGGAGAGCAGGTCGAGGATCTGCACCCGGAGCGGGTGCGCGAGCGCCTTGAGCTGGGCCGGACCGAGCGCAGGGTGGCGCTCGGCGCTCGGGGGTGGGGTGTCGCCGTCGGTGCTCATGCCAGGAGACTAGCGATCCAAAGACATCTTTGCAAGAGTTTCTTTGCAACAAAGTCTTTGGACTGAGGTGCGCCGTCTGTGACGACCGCGCGAGGTGGGGGACGGGGTGCGAGCATCGACGCCATGACGCACGTCGTGGAGCGGGCACGTGGCGCGGCGGAGCGCGCGATCTTCCTCAAGGTCGCCGGTCCGGACGCGACCGCCACGAGGGCGCGCATCCACCAGACGCCGGGGCCGCGCTGGTTCGAGCGCGGGTCTCCGGTCCAACGGGTGCACGGGGACGCGTCGATGTTCGTCGGAGGGCTGCGGGCGTTGCTGCTCCAGAGCCTGCACCCGCTGGCGATGGCGGGCGTCGCCGCGCACTCGGGCTACCGGGGGGACCCGTGGGGTCGGCTCCAGCGCACGTCGACCTTCATCGCCGTCACGACCTTCGGCACGTCCGACGACGCGGAACGGGCGGTCGCGGCGGTCCGCGCGGTCCACGAGCGCGTCCGCGGCCGCGCGGCCGACGGGCGCCCGTACCGCGCGAGCGATCCGGAGCTGCTGCGCTGGGTCCACGTCGCCGAGACCCAGAGCTTTCTCGTCGCGCACCAGTCGTTCGGCCGGGACCCGCTCGACGCGCAGGGGTGCGACGAGTACGTCGCCCAGGCCGCCGTCGTCGGGCGCGCGCTGGGGGTCGTGGACGCGCCCCTGACCCGCCAGGAGCTGGACGCCGCGGTCGACGACTACCGGCCGGCGCTCTCGCTCACGCCGGCCGCGCTCGACGCCGCGCGGTTCCTGCTGACCGAGCCCCCGCTCCCGTGGCCCGTGCGTCCGGCGTACGCTGGGCTGGCCTTGGCGGCACGGGAGTCGCTGCCGTCGTGGGCTCGCGCCGGGATGCCGCGGGTGCGCGGCCTGCCGGTGCGGTGGGCGCGGCCCGCGGGAGCCGCGGTCACCCGCCTGATCCGGTGGGCGCTCCCCTCGCCGTGAACCCGCGTTCCCGCGCGGGCACTCGGGTGGTGGTCATGGAGTGTCGCGCCGCCTCCGGTACGCGTCGAGGTCGCCGTTGAGGCGACCCAGCAGCTCGGCGAGCAGCGCGCGGTCGAGCCGGGACCAGTCGCCCAGCACGTCGGCGTAGAGCTCGGTCCGTGCGACGCGGTGCGTGGCGAGCTCGTCGAGGCCCTCCGCCGTCGGCTCGACGACGACCGCGCGGCCGTCGTGGGGGTCGCGGGCGCGGCGGACGTGCCCGGCCCGTTCGAGCGCGACGACTTGGCGGGTGACCGTCGACGCATCGAGGCCGAGCCGCTCCGCGAGCGCGTTGACGTGGAGCGGACCGTGCGTCCCGAGCGTGTGGAGCAGGAGGTAGCCGGAGCGGTCGAGCGTCCCGCCGCGGCGCGACGTGCCCGCCGCCCCGGAGGCGCGCGTGCGCTCGGCGCGGCGCAGGAGCTGCGCGACCTCCAGCTCGATCGCACCGAGCGTGTCGTGCGCGACCGCGTCGTCGCGCGCGTGCGCGCCGTCGGGCGTCGGTCGGGGCGCTCGATCGTTTCCCTCGGCAACCGTCATAGGTGTATTCTACAGATACTTACCTGTCAGATACAGATAAATGCTGCCGCCGAGCCCGCTCCGGCCCGTGCGGCCCTCTCCCGCCGACCAGGAAGTACGAACGCAGTGGCCTCCACGCGCAACGAACCGAACCGCACCGCCATCTACGCGACCGCCCTCACGGCGTTCTTCGCGATCGCCGGCATCGCCGTCGTCGACCCGATCCTGCCCGTCATCGGCGAGGAGATCGGGGCCTCGACGTGGCAGATCGAGCTGCTCTTCACGGCGTACATCGCCGTCATGGCGCTCGGCATGATCCCCGCCGTCATGGCGACCGGGCGGTTCGGCTACAAGAAGATCCTCGCGACCGGCGTGAGCCTTGTCGCCGTCGCGGCGGTGCTCGCGGCCCTGAGCACGAGCATCGGTCAGCTCGCCGCGCTGCGCGGGCTGTGGGGCCTCGGCAACGCGATGTTCTTCGCGACCGCGATGGTCCTGCTCGTCTCGCTCGCGAACGACCGCGAGTGGGTCGTCGAGCTCTTCGAGACGTGCGTCGGTCTCGGCTTCGCCGTCGGGCCCCTGCTCGGCGGTCTGCTGGGCGGCATCTCGTGGCGCGTCCCGTTCTTCGTCTGCGGCGTGTTCATGCTCGTCGCGCTGCTCGTGTCCGTGACCCGCCTCAAGGACCCGGCCGAGAAGCCGGCGCCCCTGCGGCTCGGCCAGGTGTTCCGCCTCTTCCGCAAGCCCGGATTCCTCGCGCTCGCCGCGGTGACGGCCGCGTACAACTTCTGCTTCTTCATCGTGCTCGGGTACACGCCCGTCTTCCTCGGGCTCGACGTCGTGCCGCTCGGCCTCGTCTTCACCGCCTGGGGCGTGGGGCTCGCGGTCGGGATCCTCGTCGTCGGGCACCGGCTCGCCCACCGCGTGGGCGCCGTCCAGACGCTCGGCGTCGCGATCGTGGGCGTCCTGGTCGCGCTGGTCCTGCTGGCGCTCGACCTCGGGACGGCGTGGTCCGTCGTCGTGCTCGTGGGTGCCGGCGTCTTCATGGGCATCGCGAACGCGAACCTCACCGACCTGTCGCTCGCGCTCGGCGACCCGGACCGGCGCGTGACGACGGGCGCGTTCAACCTCGTGCGCTGGGGCTTCGCCGCTCCCGCGCCGGTCATCGCGGGCCTGCTGCACCCGGTCTCCGCGACGGCCCCGTTCTGGCTGGGGGCGGGGGTCCTCGTGCTCGGCGTCGTCGTCTTCGTGGCGTTCGGGCACCGCATGGCGGGCGAGCTCGGCGAGCGTGTGCTGTGGTCGCGCTGGAACCGCCGGGCGCGCGCCGTCGAGGGGACGCCCGAGGAGGCGCTCGGCGAGGTCTGAGCCACCGACGACGGCGACGCGGAGGTCCCGGGCCTGCGGCTCGGGCCTCTCAGCCCTCCGGGGCGGTCGGGGTGTCGGTCGGGGTGTCCGTGGTGGACGCCTCCGCGACCTGGGTGAGCGCCTCGATCCCGACCGTGAGCGCGCGCAGGTCCGCGACGTCGAGCCGGTCGAGCAGGTCCGTGAGGGGCTCGTCCTCCTGGGCCGCGATCCGGCGCACGGCCGCGGCGCCGCGCGGCGTCGCGGCGACCAGCCGCACGCGACCGTCCTGCGGGTCGGGGCGGCGCGCGGCCATCCCCGCCGCCTCCAGCCGGTCCACGATGCCGGAGAGCGTCGCGGGGGAGATCCCGAGCACCTCGGCCAGTCGGTGCGAGCTCGTCTCGCCGTCGAGCTGGAGGACCGCGAGCGCGCGCAGCTGGGGGACCGTGAGGGTCGTCCGGAGCAAGGGCTCGAGGCGCTGCGCCAGGAGCAGGTCGGCGAGGCGGCGCTGCGCGTCCTCGAGGCGCCGCGCGAGCGCCGCGCGCTCGTCGTCGGCGGGGTGGGTCACGGCGCAGACTCTATCGGGGGAGCGGGAACCATCCCGAGATGCTTCGCGTTACGCTAACGAAATCGCGACGCCGACGTCGTCTCCCACCCGACCTGGAACCCCTGGAGGCTCCGTGTCCCGTCTCGCCCGGCTGTCGCTGGCCAACCGCGCGCTCGTCGCGCTCGCCACGGTCGCGATCGCGATCTTCGGCGTCATCAGCATGGGGTCGCTCAAGCAGGAGCTCATCCCGAGCCTCCAGATCCCGACCGCCGCCGTCGTCGGCGTCTACCCGGGCTCGGCCCCGGCGATCGTCGAGCAGCAGGTGACCGTCCCCGTCGAGACGGCCGCGCGCGCCGTCAAGGGTGTCGAAGACGTCACGTCGACGTCGTCGACGGGCATGTCCGTGACGACCGTGCAGTTCGCGTACGGCACCGACATGGACGCCGCGGCCTCCCAGCTCCAGACCGCGATCACGCGGCTGCAGTCCCAGCTCCCCGAGGACGTCGAGCCGCAGGTCGTGACGGGCTCCGTCGACGACCTGCCCGTGATCCAGCTCGCCGTGTCCGGCGGCTCCGACGACGCGGCGCTCGCCGACACCGTCACGTCGAGCGTCGTCCCGGCGCTCGAGGACGTCGAGGGCGTGCGCAGCGTCGCGGTGAGCGGCATCGCCGACCAGCAGGTCACGATCGACCTCGACCCGGCCGCGCTCGCCGCCGCCGGGCTCAGCCCCGCGCAGGTCTCCACGATCCTCCAGGACAACGGCGTCGTGATCCCGGCGGGGACCGTGTCCGACGGCGACCGGACCCTCAGCGTGCAGGTCGGCACGGCCGTCACGACCGTCGACGACCTCGCCGCGCTGCCGCTCGTGTCCCCGACCGCCGCGCCCGGCACCGCGCCCGTGGCGCTCGGCGACGTCGCGACCGTGACCGCGGGCCCCGAGCCCGCGACGTCGTACTCGCGCCTCGACGGCGAGAACGCGCTCGCGGTGGCGATCACCAAGACGCCCGCGGGCAACACGGTCGAGGTGTCGCACGCCGTCCAGGACGCGGTCGACGACCTCTCCGGCGTGCTCGAGGCGCAGGACGTGCGCGTCGAGGTCGTGTTCGACCAGGCGCCGTTCATCGAGGAGTCCATCGAGGGCCTCGCGACCGAGGGGCTCCTCGGCCTCCTCTTCGCGGTCGTCGTGATCCTGCTGTTCCTCGCGTCGCTGCGCTCGACGCTCGTCTCGGCCGTGTCCATCCCGCTGTCGCTGTTCGTGACGTTCATCGTCATGAACGCCACGGGCTACACGCTGAACATCCTCACGCTCGGTGCCATGACGGTCGCGATCGGACGCGTGGTCGACGACTCGATCGTCGTCATCGAGAACATCAAGCGGCACCTGTCGTACGGCGAGGAGAAGGTGGGCGCCATCATCGGCGCCGTCAAGGAGGTCGCGGGCGCGATCACCGCGTCGACCGTCGCGACCGTCGCCGTCTTCCTGCCGATCGCCCTCGTGGGCGGCATGGTCGGCGAGCTCTTCCGGCCCTTCGCGCTCACCGTGGCGATCGCGATGCTCGCGTCGCTTTTCGTCGCGCTGACGATCGTCCCGGTCCTCGCCTACTGGTTCATCAAGTCCCCGCCGGTCCCCGCCGACCCCGAGGCCGCGCGCCTCGCGGGCGAGCGCGCCCGCGCCGCGGCGGAGGCCAAGGAGCGCCGTGGGCTGTGGCAGCGCGGGTACGTCCCGACGCTGCGCGCGGCGCTGCGCCACCCGGCGATCACGCTCGGCGTGTCCGTCGCGATCCTTGCCGGGACGCTCGCGCTCGTGCCGCGCCTGGAGACCAACTTCCTCGGCGACACGGGCCAGGACACGCTCACCGTCACCGAGTCGTTCGCGCCCGGCACGTCGCTCGAGGCGCAGGACGCGGCGGCGCGCGACGTCGAGCAGGCCCTCCTCGACGTCGACGGCGTCGCGACCGTGCAGACGACCGTCGGCACGGCGGGCGGGCCGGAGGCCGCGTTCTTCGGCGGCGGCGGGTCCCCGACGGCGACGTTCGCCGTCACGCTCGACCCGGACGCCGACGCCGTCGCGGCCCAGGAGGACGTGCGCGACGCCGTCTCCGGGCTGGGCGGGGAGTCGAGCGAGGGCATCGAGGTCGCCGGCGCGGACGCCGCGTTCGGCAGCTCGACGGTCGACCTCGTCGTGCGCGCCCCCGACACCGACACCCTCGCGGCCGCGGCCGCGGACGTGCAGGAGCTCGCCGAGGACGCCGACGGCGCGGCGCAGGTCACCAACAACCTCGCCTCGGCGCAGTCCACGGTCCAGGTGACCGTCGACCGCGACGCCGCGGCCGCCGTCGGGCTCACCGAGACGCAGGTGGCCGGGACGGTCGCGGGGACGATGTCGCCCGCGCCGGTCGGCACCGTGAACCTCGGCGACGGCCCGGTCCAGGTCCGCGTCCTCGCGGGCGAGGCCCCGGCGACCGTCGCGGAGCTCGAGCAGGTCGTGCTGCCCACCGCGGCCGGTCCGGTCCCGCTCACGCAGGTCGCCGAGGTCGCCGAGGTCGAGGTCCCCACCTCGATCACGCGCGTCGACGGCGAGCGCAGCGCGACCATCTCCGTCACGCCCGCGGGCCAGGACCTCGGCGCGCTCACGACCGAGCTCACGACCGCGATCGACGGCCTCGAGCTCCAGGGCGGCGCGACGGTCGAGATCGGCGGCGTCGCGTCCGACCAGGCCGACGCGTTCGCCGACCTCGGGCTCGCGCTGCTCGTCGCGATCCTCATCGTCTACCTCGTCATGGTCGCGACGTTCCGCAGCCTCCTGCAGCCGTTCATCCTGCTCGCGTCGATCCCGTTCGCCGCGACCGGCGCGCTGCTCCTGCTGCTCGCCACCGCGACGCCGCTCGGCGTGCCGGCCCTCATCGGCCTGCTCATGCTCGTCGGGATCGTGGTGTCGAACGCGATCGTGCTCATCGACCTCATCAACCAGTACCGCGAGCGCGGCCGGTCGCTCGACGACGCCGTCATGGAAGGGTCGCGCAAGCGTCTGCGCCCCATCGTCATGACGGCCGCGGCGACGATCTTCGCGCTCACCCCGATGGCGATCGGCATCACCGGCGGAGGGGCGTTCATCTCCCAGCCGCTCGCGCTCGTCGTCATCGGCGGCCTGCTCAGCTCGACGCTGCTGACCCTGGTCGTCGTGCCGGTGCTGTACACGCTCGCCGAGCGCCGCGGCGAGAAGCGCGCGGCGAAGAGGGCCGCCAAGGAGGAGGCCGCGGCCCAGGCCGAGGCCGAGAAGGCTGCCGCCGAGGAGGCGACGGCGAGCGCCTGAGCCACCCGACCGGCCGGCCCGCCGGGAGCCGCCGACCAGGCGGTCCCGGCGGGCCGAGCAGGTGGTCCTGGCGCGTCACGACGTCCGGACGCGCCGGAACCACCTGCTCGGCGCCGGGAAGGGCTCAGGAGGGGCGGGCGACGCCCGTCTCGTAGGCGAGGACGACGGCCTGGACGCGGTCGCGGAGGCCGAGCTTGCCGAGGACGCGGCCGACGTGGGTCTTGACGGTCGCCTCGGACAGGACGAAGCGTTCGGCGATCTCGGCGTTCGTCAGCCCTTCGCCGAGGGCCTCGAAGACCTCGAGCTCGCGTGCCGTGAGCTCGGCGAGCCGCGGGTCGTGCAGGCCGGTCTGGCTCGGGGCGGGGGCGACGGTGCCGTCCTGGGGGAGCTGCCCGGAGAACATCTCGAGCATGCGGCGTGTGATCCGCGGGGAGACGGCGGCGTCGCCGCTCGCGACGGCGCGGATCGCCCCGACGAGCTCGCCCGGCTTGGCGTCCTTGAGCAGGAACCCGCTCGCACCGGCGCGCAGCGCCGCGAACGCGTACTCGTCGAGGTCGAACGTGGTGAGGATGATGACGCGCGACTCCGGCTGCGCGGCGACGATGCGCTCGGTCGCCTCGATGCCGTTGGTCCCGGGCATGCGGACGTCCATGAGCACGACGTCGGGCCGCAGCGCGGCGGCCTGCGCGATCCCGGTCTCGCCGTCGCCGGCCTCGCCGACGACCTCGATGTCGTCCTCGGCGGCGAGGATCATGCGGAAGCCCATGCGCAGCAGGGCCTGGTCGTCGACGAGCAGCACCCGGGTCGGTGCGCCGCTGTCCGTCATGAGCGTTCCCGTCCGTCGTCGCGTCCGCCGGTCTCCCGGCCGGGGTCGAGGTCGAGGCGCAGGCTCGCCCGCACCTCCCAGCCGGTGCCGCTCGGCCCCGCCGACACCGTACCGCCGTAGACGGCCGCCCTCTCGCGCATCCCGATGATGCCGCGGCCCGTCCCGACCGGGACGCCGGGCGGGTGCTGCTCCGCGACCGACGGCGGCAGGCCGCGCTCGTCGACGCTCGCTCCCTCGCCCGGGCGGCGCCCGGCCTGGTTGACGACCCGTAGCTCGAGCCAGTCCGCGCCGGGCTCGGCGCGGCGCGAGACCTCGACGAGGACCATGGGGGACAGGGGCGCGTAGCGCAGCACGTTCGTCAGGGACTCCTGGACGATGCGGTGCGCGGTCTGGCGCAGCGCCGGCCCGGGCGTCGGCTGCGGGCCCGAGCGCACGAGGCGCACGGGCAGGCCCGCGGTGCGGAAGCGCTCGACGATCTCCTCGAGCTCGGGCGTCTCGTGCGCGGGCGCGAGCGGCACGGTCTGCTCGCCGCCGGGCTCGCGCAGGACGCCGAGCACGCGGCGCATGTCGGCGAGCGCCGCGCGCCCGGTCGCGGTGAGCTCGTCGAGCGCGTGGCCCGCGAGCTCGGGGTTCTTGGCGCCCGACGCCTTGGCACCGTCCGCGAGGGCGACCATGACCGTGAGGGAGTGCGCGACGACGTCGTGCATCTCGCGCGCGATGCGCGTGCGCTCGGCGGCGGCGGCGAGCTGTGCCTGCTGGTCGCGGTCGCGCGCGATGGAGTTGGCCCGCTCGACGAGGTCGGACACGTGCTGCCGGCGGGCGCGCACGTTCGTGCCGATCGCGAGGGCGATCAGGCACAGGACGGTCGTGACGAGGATGCCGACGATGCGGTCGACGGTCGCGCGACCGGGCTCGACGCTCTGGCGCAGGACCTCGCCGTCCGCGGTGGTGATGACGTCGTACCAGAGGAGGGTCGCGGCGGACAGGGCCAGGACGACGATCGCGAGCACGGGCCAGGCGATCCGCGACGGGCGCGAGGCCGCGACGGCGTACACCGCGAACATGGCCGCGACCTCGAACCCGGCGGTGTCGCCGGTGACCGCGATCGCCAGGACGCCGAGGGCGGTGAGCCCGAGCGCGACGGTGACGGGTCGCCGGCGGCGCCAGTACAGGAGCGCCCCGCCGAGGAGGAAGAACACGAGCGACCACGGCGAGGAGCCGTGGGGCTGCTCCGCGAAGAGCGAGTAGAGGACCCCCGGCACCACGAAGATCGCGACGATGACCCAGTCCATGACGACGGGGTGCCGGGCGAAGTACCGACGCACCGGGCCGAGGCGCCGGGCGTCGAGCTCGGTGAACGGCTCGGGCGCGGGCCGCATCGCCAGCGGCGCGGGCGCGCCCGGAGCGGCGGCTCCCGGGCGCGCCACGGCCGACGCCGGACGAGCGGGCTGCTCGTCCGGCGTCGGCGGGGTGGTGGGCCGGGAGGTCACGCGTCCCGGCGCTTGAGCACGATCGCCGCGGCGGCGGTGAGCGCCGCGGTCCAGCCGGCGAGCACCGCGAAGCCGGGCCACGGGCCGATCGCGTCGGGGGACGACATCCCGCCGCCGAGCACGACCTGCTCGCCTGCCGACGCGGGCAGCGAGTTCATGAGCGTCTGGACCCAGTCCGCCCCCGTGACACCCATGACGATGTTGAGGACCATCGACAGGACGAAGAACACGGCGACGAGGGTGAAGATCGCACCGGCGGAGCTGCGGAGCAGGACGCCGACCGCGACGGAGAACAGCGCGACGGCCGTGAGGTACAGCACCACGCCGATCAGGGCGCGCTGGTCGTCGGCGGACGAGAAGTCGACCGTCATGCCCTTGCCCGAGAGGATCGGGTAGGTCACGAGGTAGGACAGCCCGACGGCGACGACGGTCGAGACGGCCGTCACGACGCCGACGACGATCATCTTGGCCGCGAGCGCGGGCGTGCGGCGCGGGACGGCGGAGAGCGTGGAGCGGATCATGCCGGTCGAGTACTCACCGGTGACGGTGAGCGCGCCGAGCACCGCGACGGCGAGCTGCGCGAACGAGTAGCCGACCGTGATGACCATGACGCCGACGCCGTCGGACGCTCCCATCCCGGCCTCCTCGGCCGAGACGCCCGCCGAGTCCATCGAGGACACGACGGCCGCGAACATGAGGGAGAAGCCCACCATGACCGCGATGGTGATGCCGAGCGTCCACCACGTGGAGCGCAGCGAGCGGAACTTGATCCACTCCGAGCGGAGCACGTGGCCGAAGGTGAGGCGGTAGGGGGAGGTGCGGGACGCCGTCGGGCTGGTGGCGCCCGGGGCGAGGGTCGTGGCGCTCATCGCTGCGCTCCTTCGAGGGAGTCGGTGGGGGCCGGCGCACCGGCGGGCGCACCCGCCGCGCCGTGGCCGATGTGGATCTGCGCGGACTCGGTCTGGTACTCGACGGAGTCGGCCGTGAGGGCCATGTAGGCGTCCTCGAGCGTCGACGTGACGGGCGTGAGCTCGTGCAGGACGAAGCCCTTCGCGGCGGCGAGCTCGCCGATCCCGGGCGCGTCCGCGCCGGTGACCACGAGCAGGCTCGGCTCGTCGCTCGTGACGGTCGCGCCGTCGCTCGTGAGGATCTCGGCGAGCTGCGTCGCGTGCGGCGTGCGGACGCGGACCGTGCGCTGCTGGGAGCCGTTGACGATGTCGCTCACCGGGGCGTCCGCGATGATGCGGCCCTTGCCGATGACGATGATGTGGTCGGCGGTGAGGGCGACCTCGCTCATGAGGTGGCTCGAGAGGAAGACCGTGCGGCCCTCGGACGCGAGGTAGCGGGCGAGGTTGCGCACCCAGAGGACGCCCTCGGGGTCGAGGCCGTTGACCGGCTCGTCGAGGATGAGCGTCCTGGGGTCGCCCAGCAGCGCGGACGCGATGCCCAGGCGCTGGCCCATGCCGAGCGAGAAGCCGCCGACGCGCTTCTTCGCGACCGACTGGAGGCCGGTCATCTCGATGACCTCGTCGACGCGCTTGGTCGGGATGCCGTGCGTCGTGGCCATCGCGAGGAGGTGGTTGTAGGCGGTGCGCCCGGTGTGGACGGCCTTCGCGTCGAGCAGCGCGCCCACCTCGGTGAGGGGGGAGCGGTGCTGCGCGTACGGGCGCCCGTTGACGGTGACGGTCCCCGCGGTCGGGCGGTCCAGACCCATGATCATGCGCATGGTCGTGGACTTGCCGGCGCCGTTGGGGCCGAGGAAGCCGGTGACGGTCCCGGGACGCACGGTGAACGAGATGCCGTCCACCGCGGTCTTGGGCCCGTACCGCTTGGTCAGGCCGCGTGCTTCGATCATGACTTCGCCCCTCCGAGGGTCGTTCGTCCGGGATGGTTCTGGTGCTCGCGGGCGGGGTCGCGCCGGTCTGGCCGGGGCCCTCTCCGCGAGGTACGTCTCGAGCCTAGGGACGTGCACGACGTCGGACAGCCCCCGTGCGACGTATCTTGCCCGGGGCATGGGCCGGGCGACGTACACCGCGCGGCGTACGTGGCGCGTCGTCGGGTGGTCCGCTGGTCGGGACTTCGGCCCCGAGAGGCGAAAAAGCCGCGGGAACAGTGGCCACGGCTCGCACGTTCCCTAGGATGAACACAGGCCAGCGACACCCGACTCGAGGCGAGACGCCGATGACGAGGCCCGCTGAGAGGTAGTGGACGCCGCGACCAGGAGGAGCTCATGAGCAACCCCGTCTTCAACAACAGCGCGGTCTTCGGTGATCCGAAGAACCAGCGCGGTGGGGCGGCCACGCAGGCCGGCCCCGCCTACGGGAGCCCGCCGCCGCAGGGGCAGGGCCCCGCGTACGGGACCCCGCCCCAGCAGGGCGCGCAGTGGGGTGTCTACGGCGCCCAGACCGCCGACGCGGCGCAGCTCGACGCGATGTACAACGCACCGTCGGCGACGACCGCGGACACCAAGCGCCTGACCTACGACGACGTCATCATGAAGACGGGCGGCCTGCTCGCCCTGCTCGTGGTCGTCGGTGCGGGATCGTGGATGGTCGCGCCGCAGATGCCGGCCGTCTGGATCATCGGTGCGGTCGTCGGCCTCGTGCTCGGCCTGGTGAACTCGTTCAAGCGCAACCCGAGCCCGGCGCTCATCGTGCTGTACACCGTGGCGCAGGGTCTGTTCCTCGGCGGCATCAGCCGCGTCTACGAGACGGCGTGGAACGGTGTCGTGCCGTCGGCCGTCGTGGCCACGGTCGCGACGTTCGCCGCCGCGCTCTTCCTGTTCAAGTCCGGCCGCGTGCGCGTCACGCCGAAGTTCATGCGCTGGCTGCTCATCGCGATGGTCGGCTACCTGGTCTTCTCGCTGGTGAACGTCGTCCTCGTCATGACCGGCGTCCTGGGCGGCTGGGGCCTGTACAGCGGTTGGGGCATCATCGCCAGCCTCATCGGGGTCGGCCTGGCCGCCGCGTCGCTCATCGTCGACTTCGACTCGATCAAGCGCGGCGTCGAGGGCGGCGTGCCCGCCAAGTTCGCGTGGTCCGCGGCGTTCGGTCTGCTCGTCACGCTGATCTGGCTCTATCTCGAGTTCCTGCGCCTCTTCGCGATCCTGCAGAGCAGCGACTGACGGTGGCGCGCAGCACCCGTGAACCGGCACCCGCGGCGGACCTTCCGCCGCGGGTGCCGGTCTTTCTCGCCGGTCTGGTCGTCGCCGCGGCGGCGATGCTCGGCGTCCAGGTCCTCTACATGGTCGTCTCGGGCGCGCCGCCCGCGTGGCTCGCGTTCGCGGCGCTCCTCATCCTGCTCAGCGTGCCGACCGCGGGCGCCGCGGTGGCCTGGCTCGGCACCCGGATCACGCGCGACGCGTCCGAGCGCCGGGCCGCGCTGGTCTTCGCCGCGCTCGGCCTCGTCGCGGGTGCGCTGTGGGGGTCGCTGCTCGCCGGCGGCCTCGCGCGGCAGCTCGCCGACGCCGGTGCGAGCGGCGGGGGAGCGCTGATCGCGGGCGCGGCCGCCGTCGTCGGTGTCACCGCGGCGGTCGGTGCGGGGCTCGGTCGGCTCGCCGCGCGCGAGGCCTCCGACCGCCCGCTCCTCGTCGTCGTGCTCGGCGTCGTCGTGGTCCTCGTCGCGCTCCGGGGCCTCTTCGGCTGACCGCCCCACCCCGCCAATCCCGTGAGTGCATGAAATAGTCGCGGCGGAGACCTCCGGCCGCGACTGTTTCATGCACTCAGCGGGTGGGGTCAGGCCGGGAGGCGGCCCGTCGTCGAGGCGAAGCCGAGCCACGTGTGGCGGTTGCCCGCCCAGCACCAGCCGACCTTCGGGGCGCCGCGGCGCTCGCGACCGTCGCGGCCCGTGCCGTTCGAGATCCACAGCGCCGGGGTGCGGGCGTCGAGACGGCCGTCGGGCTTGCGCAGGCGCGACCCGATGGTCATGTAGCAGAGGTTGCGCGTGAGGACGTTCGGCGCCTGGAGCGCCCAGTGGATGCCCTCGTGCAGCAGCATCGGCGTCCGGTCCCGGGCGGTGAGCTCGGGCAGCGCCTCGTCCGGCGACCAGTTCGCCAGGTCGTCGCCACGGTCCGGGCCCGCGACGACGTAGAGCGGTCCGTCGGGCACCTCGACGCCCTCGATCGGCGCGAAGCGGTCGACGTCCGTCATGTCGACGACGACGAAGCCCTCCTTCTCGCCGTCGCGCGCCGGGAGCCGCAGCAGGGGAGCGAGGGCCGACGGCGGCGCGAGCCGGGGGTCGACGACGAGCAGCGACCCGGCGGGTGCTGTGGCCGCGAGCCCGGTCGCGGCGGCACGGAGCGCGTCGGGCGCCAGGCCGGCGAGCTCGTGGACGCCGAGCGCGACGAGGCGCTCGGCCTGGGCGGAGACGTCGGGCAGGTCGGGGACGGTCGTCGCGGGGCCGGTCGGGTGCGGGGCGGCGGTGGTCGTCTCGGGCACGGGTCACCTCTCGGTCGGGGCGGTCGCGGGACTCAACGTTCTACACCGTACGGAAATTCCCGCCCTCGCCTCGCGGGGCCGCCGACGACGCACGCGCACCCGCGCGGATCGGGGATGATCGGGGCATGAGATACGCAGAGCACGTCTCGGAGCTCGTCGGCGGTACCCCGCTCGTCCGGCTGTCCCGTGTCACCGAAGGCCTCAGCGCGACGATCCTCGCCAAGGTCGAGTACGTGAACCCCGGCGGCTCGGTGAAGGACCGCATCGCGCTGAAGATGGTCGAGGCCGCGGAGGCGTCAGGAGAGCTGGCGCCGGGCGGCACGATCGTCGAGCCCACGTCCGGCAACACCGGCGTCGGCCTCGCGCTCGTCGCGCAGCGCAAGGGGTACGACTGCGTGTTCGTCTGCCCGGACAAGGTGAGCCAGGACAAGCGCGACGTGCTGCGCGCGTACGGCGCGCGCGTCGTCGTGACGCCGACCGCCGTCGCGCCGGACCACCCGGACTCCTACTACTCGGTGTCGGACCGCCTCGTCCGCGAGATCCCCGGAGCGTGGAAGCCCAACCAGTACGCCAACCCGAACGGCCCGGCGTCGCACTACGAGTCCACCGGGCCGGAGGTCTGGGACGACACCGACGGGCGCGTGACGCACTTCGTCGCCGGCGTCGGGACGGGCGGCACGATCACCGGTACCGGCCGCTACCTCAAGGAGGTCTCGGCGGACCGCCCCGCGTCGGACGGCGGGCGCGTGCGCGTCGTCGGCGCCGACCCGGCGGGCTCGGTGTACTCCGGGGGCGACGGGCGCCCGTACCTCGTCGAGGGCGTGGGCGAGGACTTCTGGCCCGCCGCGTACGACCCCTCGGTCCCCGACGAGGTCATCGCCGTGTCGGACGCGGACTCGTTCGCGATGACGCGGCGCCTCGCGCGCGAGGAGGGCCTGCTCGTCGGCGGGTCGTGCGGCATGGCGGTCGAGGCGACGCTGCGGCTCGCGCGGCGGCTCGAGGAGGAGGACCCGGAGGCCGCGGCACGGGCCGTGATCGTGGTCCTGCTGCCCGACAGCGGGCGCGGCTACCTGTCGAAGATCTTCAACGACGCCTGGATGCGGTCGTACGGGTTCCTGCCCGACGAGGAAGGCGTCACCGCGGGCGACGTGCTGCGCGCCAAGGACGGTCGCCTGCCCGACCTCGTGCACACGCACCCGAGCGAGACCGTGCGCGACGCGATCGAGATCCTGCGCGAGTACGGCGTCTCCCAGATGCCTGTCGTCGGCGCGGAGCCGCCGGTGAAGAGTGGCGAGGTGGCGGGGTCGGTGAGCGAGCGCGAGCTGCTCGACGCCGTGTTCTCCGGCCGCGCGTCCCTCGCCGACCGGGTGGACCAGCACATGGAGCCCCGCTTCCCGCTCATCGGCGCGGGCGAGGGCGTCGAGGCGGTGCGCGCCGCGCTGCACGACGCCGACGCGCTGCTCGTCGTCGAGGACGGCGACCCGGTCGGCGTCCTCACGCGGCACGACCTCCTGGGGTTCGTCGCCGCGCGGTGAGCGGCGACCGCGGGACGGGCGTCGGTCGAGCGCCGGCGCCCGTCACCTGCGCTCGCCGCGGGCGACCGCGTGCCAGTAGGCGGCCACCTCGCTCGTCACCCTGACGACCCGGTCCCGACCAGGCGGCGCAGGCCAGAGCTGGAGGAGGTAGGAGTCGGGCGCGGACTCGCCGTCGACCGGGCAGTCCATGGCCCTGCCGGCGTCCATCTCGCTCGCCACGTAGCGGGCGCGGTGCCACCCGAGGTGCGGTGCCGACACGGGCTCCCCGTCGTCGAACGACGCGATCAGCAGGTGCGGGGTGGTGAGCTCGACCGACGCCTCGACCACGTCCTGCCAGGCGTCGTCGAACGGCGGCTCCACCGGGTGCCACTCCACGCGCAAGGGGACCGCGCCGGTGTGGAGCCCGGTCGTCATCGCGAGCGCGTCGGCAGGCCCGTGCTCGAGCAGGCCGTTCTCCCGGCCCTCCCTGCTGAGCTCGGGCCAGTCGCCGTCCTCCTCCCGGAGGTGGACGAACCCGTAGTGGACGTCGATGTCGCGCGCGAAGAGCTCGATCACCGGCGCATCGTCGCGGGTGGCGGCCGCGTGGTCAAGACGCTGGAGCGCCGCCCTCCAGCCGTTCGCCCCGCGGCGCGCCCAGCGCGGCCAGTCCTGCGAGGACGGCCGACGCGTGGGTCTCGAAGCTGCGGTCGAGGTCGTCAGGCAGCCGGTAGCCGCCACCGAGCTCGAGCGCGACGAATCCGTGCAGGCTCGCGCGCACGGACCGGATCGCGTCGATCGTGCGGTCCTCGGGGAGGTCGAAGCCGCGCAGCACCGCGGCGACGACCTGGACGCTGCGGCTCGCCGCCGCGGAGAGCGTGGCGTCGGCGGGGTCGTCGGGGTCGGGCGCCACCTGGACGGCCGCGTACCGCCCGGGGTGTGCGCGCGCGTAGCGCCGGGTCGCGTGCGCGAGGGCGGCGACGGCGTCGGGTCCGGCGAGCCCGACCGTCGCGTCGGTGAGGGCCCGCGTGTAGTCCTCGACCGACACGACCGCGACCTCGCGCCGCAGGGCCGCGAGCGACCCGACGTGCTTGTACAGGCTCGGCGTCGCGACGCCCGCCTGTGCGGCGACCTTCGCGAGCGTGAGGTCGGCGAAGCCGGTCGGCCCGCCCGCGTCGACGAGGTCGACGGCGATCCGCACGACGGCGGCGTGCGAGAGCCCCGCCCTAGCCACGGGTGCCCTCCGACCCCGCGCGGCGCGCGCGGGCCGGGCGCGCGGCGTCGTCCGGCAGGTCGGCGAGGAACGCGAGCGTCGCGGCCACGACCTCCTCCGGCGCCTGGAGCTGGGGGGTAGTGGCCCACCTCGGGCAGCACGAGGGTCGTCGCGCCGAGCGACTCCTGCGCCCACGCGGCCTCGGCCGCGGGGTCGGCGTAGTCGGGGTCGAGCGCGCCGAAGACCGCGAGCGCGGGCGCCTCGACGTGCGCGACGCGCGGCTCGACGACGCGGTGGTCGAGCTGGAGGGTGAGGTCCCGGAAGGAGCGCAGGCGCCCCGGCTCGGAGAGCTTGGCGCGGATCGCGGCCTGGTGCGCGGCGAGGCGCGCGGGTGTGCGGCCCTTGTTCAGCGAGCCGTAGAACGAGGACCAGAACGCGGCGCCCCAGGGCCGGGCGAGCGCGAGGCGGTACAGCACGCGCATCGCACGGAGCTTCGCGGGCGACGACGGCTCGCGGAGGAACCCGTCGAGGAGGACGAGCCCGCGCACGAGGTCGGGACGCTCGGCCGCGGCGATCACGGCGGCCGACGCCGCCATGGAGCTCCCGAGCAGGACGGCGGGGCCCGCGTCCAGGTGCTCGACGAGCGCGACGTAGTCGGACGCCGTCGCCTCGTCGCCGTGGGTCGAGAACGTGGTGTCGCTGTCGCCGTGGCCGCGCAGGTCCACGACGACCACGCGGTAGCCGGCGGCCACGAGGTGCGGGGCGACGTCGTCGTAGGTCGAGCGCAGGTCGCCCATGCCGGGCGAGGCGACGAGGAGGGGGCCGGTGCCCTCGTCGGTGTAGGCGAGGCGCCCCTCGGCCCGGGCGAGGTGGTGCACGGTGGACTGCTGTCTCGTGTTCATAGCCACGAGGCTAATGCCATTAGCCACAGCGCGCAAGAGGTCGGGTGCAGGACGCCCCGGCCGGCCCGGAGCGACCCGCGTAGGGTAGGGAGACCCGCGTCCGCGCGGGCATTCCTGCACCCGACGAGAGGCAACCTCGTGACCGACCAGCCCACCCTTCCGACCGCATCCGGATCCTTCGGCGACAAGCCGACGCTCACCTTCCCGGAGACGGACGCGCCCAGCGGCCTCCAGGTCGTCGTGCTCAGCGAGGGCGACGGCCCGGCCGTCACGTCGGGGCGCAACATCGTCGTGCACTACCTCGGGCAGACGTGGGGCGGCCACGTGTTCGACAACTCCTACGACCGCGGCGACACCATCGCCTTCCCCATCGGCGTCGGCGCCGTGATCGGCGGCTGGGACAAGGGCCTCGTCGGCCAGAACGTCGGCTCGCGCGTGCTGCTCTCGATCCCGCCGGAGCACGGCTACGGCCAGCGCGGCGTGCCGCAGGCCGGCATCGCGGGCACGGACACGCTCGTCTTCGTCGTGGACGTCGTCGACGTCCAGTGACGCTCCCCGCTGAGTGCTGGGTAGCCGTCGCCGCCGAGCCGTCCTGGCGACGAGCACTCAGCGCTCAGCGGCGCGTGGAGCGGGTGACGGTGAACCGCGGGCCGCGCGCGACCTGGGTCGTCGGCCCGACCGCCCGCTCCAGCGCCGGCCGGTAGCGCAGGTGCGAGTTCCACACGCACCACAGCTCCCCGCCCGGGCGCAGCACCCGCCCCGCCGTCGCGAACATGCGGTGCGCCGCGTCGGTGCGCAGGGCCGCGCCGTCGTGGAACGGCGGGTTGAGCAGCACGACGTCGGCGCTCGCGTCGGCCAGCGTCGCGCCCGCGTCGTCGCGCACGGTGCGCACGCGGTCGCCCACCTCGTTCTCCCGCGCCGTGAGCGCCGCCGACCGCACCGCCGCGTCGGAGCGGTCCGTCGCGACGACCTTCGCCTCCGGCCAGCGCCGGGCCGCCCACGTGGCGAGCAGGCCCGTCCCGCAACCGAGGTCGACGACGTCGAGCGGGCCCGCGCCCGACCCGCCGGGCGCCGGCCCGTCCGGGCCCGCGGCGCCGAGCTGCTCGAGCAGGAACCGCGTCCCGAGGTCCAGACCCGCCCCCGCGAAGGCCGCCCCGAACGCCGCGACCCGCAGCCCGACGTCGGGCAGGTCGGCCGTCACGGGGTAGGTGAACCCGCCGCGTGCGGGGCGCGGCGACGACGCGACGAGCACGCGCGACTTGCCGCGCGCGAGGCTCGCGCGCACGTCGGCGAACGACTCGCCGAGGACGTCGTTCATGGCACGCGTCATGTGCTTGACGCGCCCGCCTGCCAGCAGCACGACGCCCGGGTCGGCCTCGCGCGCGACGTGCTCCGCGACGTCGCGCAGCGCCGCGAGGCTGCGGGGCAGGCGGAGCAGCACAGCACGCGTCCCGGCGAGCAGCCCCGTCCCCAGACCGTGGCGCGCGTACGCGCCGGCCAGCCCGAGCGCCGCCGCGTTCGCGTCGAGCGCGGCCTCCGCGGTGCACGCGTCCTGGTGGACGCGCACCCTCGCAGCAGGACTGTCTCCCGATGCCGGCCCGTCCTCGGTCGACTCCGTGGCGGTGAGCAGCGCGCTGCCGAGCGTGAGAGCCCCGTACCGGTCGTCGACGACCGCCACGGCCTCCGGCCCGGTACCCGCGAGCCTCGGTGCCGCCTCGTCGAGCAGGAGGTCGAGCAGCAGCCGGTCGACGGGGTCCACGGCGACCGGGGCGTCCTCGCGGTCCGGGCCGGTGTGGTCGGTGCGCAGGCGCGCGAGCAGCGCGGCGAGGTCGGGCGGGGAGGTCGTCACCGGTCCAGTCTCCCCGACGGCACGCCGCTCCCCGCCCGGTCACCCCGGCGACGTCGCTCCACCGAACCTCACCCGGCGTCGCCGTGCCGTGAGCCGCCGCGGGCGCTACTGTGCGGTTCCCGGACAGCGAGGAGGCACCCGTGGACGTCCCGCGAACCCTGGCCGAGTCCCGCGCGGCGGGGCGCGCCCTGCGCGACCGGGTGCCGCGCCGCACCCAGGGGGCGCTGCTGCTCCCGGAGCGCGACCCGGTCGCCATCATCGAGGAGCAGAACCGCGACCGGCTCCAGGACCTCGTCCCGCTGCGGGTCGGCCGGATGCTCGAGTCGCCGTTCGCGTTCTACCGCGGCACGGCGGCCACGATGGCGCACGACCTGCGCGACGGTCCGCGCACCGGCGTGCACGTCGTGGCGTGCGGGGACGCCCACGTCTCCAACTTCGGCCTCTTCGCGTCGCCCGAGCGCCGGGTCCTGTTCGACCTCAACGACTTCGACGAGGCGTCCGACGCGCCGTGGGAGTGGGACGTCAAGCGCCTCGCCGCGAGCATGTACGTGGGGGGACGGGACAAGGGCATGTCGGAGGAGCAGTGCCGTGAGGCCGCGCGCAGCGCGGCGCGGGGCTACCGGGAGGCGCTCGGCGCCGCGTACGACCGCAGCGCGTTGGACCGGTACGCCTTCCAGGTCGACGCGGAGCTCATCGAGCCGCTCCTGCTCAAGGAGGGGCGGCTGGAGCTGAAGCGCACCCTGAAGAAGGCCCGCCGTCGCACGTCGGAGCAGGTGGTCCAGAAGATCACGGCGCTGTCCGCCGACGGGCGGACCCGGATCGTCGACCAGCCGCCCGTCACGCAGCACGTGGACACGGCGAGCCTGGACGAGCTCACGACCCTGTTCGAGGCGTACCGCGAGCCGCTGCGCGCGGACGCGCGGCTGCTGCTGAGCCAGTTCACGGTCGTCGACTTCGTGCTGCGCGTGGTGGGTGTCGGCAGCGTGGGCACCCGCTGCTACATCGTGCTGCTCGAGGGGCCCGCGGGGGAACCGCTCGTGCTCCAGGTGAAGGAGGCGACGAGGTCCGTGCTGGCGACCTACGGCGGGATGGTCGACGCGCTCCCCTCGGGTCTGGTGCCGGTCGGGAGCGTGCCCGCCCAGGGACGACGAGTCGTCGCCGCCCAGCGGATCCTCCAGGCGCAGTCGGACCCGTTCCTCGGCTGGACCACGGTCGAGGCTCCGGACCGCACGGGGAGGCCCCGCGTCGACTTCTTCTGGCGGCAGTTCCGCGACATGAAGGGGTCGGTCGAGCTCGACCGGCTCTCCGCGGCGCAGTTCGTGCGGTACGGCGAGCTCTGCGGGCGCGTGCTCGCGCGCGCGCACAGCCAGTCGCCCGGCACCCGCGTGGCCCACGGGTACCTCGGCCGCTCCGATGCGTTCGACGACGCGATCGCGCGCTGGTCGTGCGCGTACGCGGACGTCGTCGAGCAGGACTTCGCCGCGCTCGAGGCGGCCGTCGCGAGCGGGCGGCTGCCCGCGGAGCGGGGCACCTGAGACGACGTGCCCGACCGTAGGCTGAGCGCCATGACGGACGACGCCGGGCTGCCCGGCCCCGAGACCCCCGCGCCCTCCGACCCGCCGCGCGGGACGGCGCGCGTGGCGGTCGAGTACTGCACGCAGTGCCGGTGGCTCCTGCGAGGGGCGTGGGTCGCCCAGGAGCTGCTCCAGACGTTCCGCACGCGGCTCGGCGAGGTCGCCCTGGTGCCGGGGACGGACGGCGTCTTCCGCGTCACGCTCGACGCCGGCGACGGGCCCGTGCTCCTGTGGGACCGCAAGACCGACGGCGGGTTCCCCGAGATCCCGGACCTCAAGCGGCGCGTGCGCGACGCCGTCGCCCCGGACCTGGCGCTCGGGCACACCGACCGGGCCGCCGCCCGGTCAGGGGCCGGCGGCGAGGCGCCGCCCGAGGGCTGAGACTCAGCCCTTCTTGGCGCGCGCGGCGGCGAGCCGCTCCTCCTCGGCGCGGACCTTCTTCTGCACCTCGCGCTCGGTCGCGAGCCACGCGGGCGGGTCCTGGCGCAGCGCGTCGATCTCCTCCGTCGTGAGCGGCTCGGTGAGGCCGCCGCGGGTGAGGCCGGAGATCGAGACGCCCAGGCGACCCGCGACGACGGGGCGCGGGTGGGGGCCGTTGCGGCGCAGGTCCGCGAGCCACTCCGGCGGGTTCTTCTCGAGCTCCTCGAGCTGGGCCCGCGTGATCGTGCCCTCCTGGAACTCCGGCGGCGTGGCGGGCAGGTACACCCCGAGCTTCTTCGCCGCGGTGGCGGGCTTCATGGTCTGCGCGGACTGCTTGGGGGTCATGGGCTCCAGGGTAGTCGGCCGGTCGGCCTCCGGCGGCGCGCCTAGGCTGGTCGGGTGGACGACGACGCGGGCACGGCCCCCGAGGTGACGAACGGCGCGACCCCCGACGACGGCGGGGTGCGGCGGTTCCGGCTCGCGTACGTGCCGGGCGCGACACCGGCGAAGTGGGTGCGCACGTGGCGCGAGCGCCTCGCCGACGTGCCGCTCGACCTCGTGGCCGTCGCGGCGGACGACGCCGAGCGTGCCCTGCGCGACGACGAGGCGGACGCCGCGATCCTCCGCCTGCCGGTCGACCGCGACGTGCTCAGCGCGATCCGGCTCTACGAGGAGGCGCCGGTCGTGCTCGTCTCCCGCGACCACCTGCTCGCCGCGCTCGAGCCCGAGGAGCCGGTCGCGGGCGCGGACCTCGCCGACGACGTGCTGCTGCGGCCGCTCGACGACGTCGTGCCGTGGGCGGGCGAGCCCGGCGCCGCGGACGACGCCCCGGAGCCCCCGGGCCGGCCGGCCGTCGAGCGTCCGGCGACGACGGGCGACGCCGTCGTGCTCGTCGCGGCGAACGTCGGGGTGGCGGTCGTGCCGCAGTCGCTCGCGCGCCTGCACCACCGCAAGGACGTGACGTACCGGCGCCTCGACGACGCGCCGACCGCCCCGGTGGCGCTCGCGTGGGTGACCGACCGCGACGACGAGCTGGTCGAGGAGATGGTCGGCATCGTGCGGGGCCGCACGGTCAACAGCTCGCGCGGCCGACGCGCCGGGTCCGTGCCCGAGGAGGCCGCGACGCCCCGCGCGCAGAGCGGGCGCGGCGGCGCCGGAGGACAGGGTGGACGCGGCGGGTCCGGGCGCGGGGGAGCAGCCGGTGGGCGCTCCGGCGGAGCGAAGCAGGGGCGTGGCGGGGTCCAGAAGGGCCGCGGCTCCCGCGGGCGCGGCGGGAAGCGGCGGTGACGGCCCGGTCCGGGGCTCGCGCGACGACGGACCGGCTGCCGTCGCGGCCCAGAGGTGACGGCTCGCTCGAGCTCTTGCTGCTCGACGCCGTGCCCGCCGACGAGCGCGACGTCCTCCTCGCGGCGGCGCTCGCGCTGCGGCTCGGCCCCGGCCAGGACGCGTTCGTCCCGCCCGCCACCGACGTGGTGGACGCGGCCCGGGCCGACCCCGACCGGCACCTCCTGGTCGCGCGCGGGGCGTCGGGCGACGTCGTCGCGCTCGGGGTGCTGCACCCGGGCGGCGCGCCCGCGGAGGTCGTGGCGTTGCTCGGCGGCGTCGGAGCGGACGACGTGGTGCTCTTCCGCGGCTTCCTCGTCGACGTCGCGTCGCAGGGTGCAGGGGTCGGCACGCGCGTGACGTCGCTGCTCCCGGGAGCGGTCGTGGAGCTGGCGCGCGTGCGCCGTCGGGCCGCCCCGTACGCCGCGCTGGTCCTCACGGTCAACGAGCGCAACGCCGCGGGACGCCGCGCCTACGCGCGCGCGGGCCTGACGGACCGTGGCGCCTACCTCGGCGGGGGCGCCGGCCCGCAGCGCGTCCTGGCGAGGCCTCTCGATAGGTCTTGACTTATATAAGCGATACGTGAAACATGGTGGTCATGGAAGCGTTCGACGTCCTCGGCGACCCGGTGCGGCGGCGGATCCTCGAGCATCTCGCCCGGGGCGAGCGTCCGGCGGGGGAGCTCGCCGCGCTCGTGGGCGAGGAGTTCGGGATCAGCCAGCCGGCCGTGTCCCAGCACCTCAAGGTGCTGCGGACGAGCGGCTTCGCGACCGTGCGGCCCGAGGGGACCCGGCGCGTCTACGCGCTCGACCCCGCGGCGCTCGACGAGGTCGAGGACTGGGCGGCGGGCCTGCGCCGGTTCTGGGAGCAGCGGCTCGACGCGCTCGGCACCGAGCTCGCTCGCGGCGCCCGCGAGCGGCGCCGTGCCGCGGCCGCCGACGAGGGCGCCGGACGCCCGACCGACACCACCAGGAGGACAGCATGAAGGACTTCATCGCCGAGCTCGAGGCCGCGCGGCGCTCCGTCGGGACGGGGGTGCTCCCCGCGGGCGAGGCCCGCGTGCTCACCATCGAGCGGACCTACCCTGCCGACGTCGAGGACGTGTGGGACGCCGTCACCGACCCCGAGCGCATCCCGCGCTGGTTCCTCCCGGTCACGGGCGAGTTCCGGGTCGGCGGCACGTACCAGGTCGAGGGGAACGCGGGCGGCGAGATCCGCGCGTGCGACGCGCCGACCCTCCTCCGGCTCACCTGGGTCATGGGCCCGCCGACGCCGGAGGACTCGTCGGTCGTCGAGCTCCGCCTCGCGCCCGCGCCCGACGGCGGCACGACCCTCACGCTCGAGCACACCGCCGTCGTGCCGCCGGAGATGTGGGACGTGTACGGCCCGGGCGCCGTCGGCGTCGGCTGGGACGGAGCGCTGCTGGGCCTCGGGCTGCACCTCGGCGGCGCCGGGCCGCTCGACCCCGAGGAGGTCCTCGCGAGCCCCGAGCTGCGCGCGTTCAACGTCGCGAGCAGCGAGGCGTGGGGAGCGGCGCTCGCGGAGGCGGACGGCTTGGGCGCGGACGACGTCGCCGCACGCGTCGCCGCCACGACCGCGTTCTACGTCCCGGCCGACGACACCCCCGACGCGCGGTAGGTCCGGCCCCGGGGGGAGGCCCGGCGGCGGACATCCCCCGTGGGGCGGATGTTCACCTGCCGTTCACCCGCCTTACCCTCGTGCGATGACTCCGCCCGATTCGTCCCGTCCCTCGACCCTGCTCGACCGCTCCGACGCGTCCCTCGGCACCTCGCCCGGCGCGATGCCCGGCGCGGCCCCGCGCCCGCTGCCGGAGGAGCCCGCGGGCGCGTCGTCCCAGGCCGCGGGCCAGGTGCTCGTCGCGGTGTCGTGGCTGGTCGGGGCGGCGCTCGTCGTGCTGGTCGCACGCCTGCTGCGCGGTCCGAGCGAGGCGCTCTACCTCGCGATCACGGCGCGGACCGCCGAGCTCCCGGGGTCCGGGCTCGTCGCGGAGGGCGGGGTGCTCGTGCTCCTCGGGTTGTGCGCGGTCGTCGCGTGGCGGTCGCGGCGCGCGGGCGCGTCTGCCGTCGCGACGACGTTGGTCGCCGGGGTGGGCGCCGTCGCGGCCTACGCGGCGAGCGAGGCCGTGAAGTCCCTGGTCCGCCAGCCGCGGGGGTGCTGGGAGCTCGTCGAGGTCGCGCACTGCCCCGCTGCCGGGGACTGGTCGTTCCCCAGCAACCACACCGCCATCGCCTTCGCCCTCGCGACGGCGGTCGTCCTGGCCGGGGCGCCCGCCGTGCGCGTCCCCGGGGCGGTGCCCGCCCGGCACGCCTACCGGTCGCCGCTGCGCGAGATCGCGGTGTGGGTCGTGCTGCCCGTGGCGCTCGCCGTCGCGGTCGCCACGGCGCGGGTCGCCGAGGGCGTGCACTTCCCGCACGACGTCGTCGCGGGCGCGGCGGTCGGCGTCGCCGTGGTCGTCGCGGCGGTGACGGTCCTCGCCGGACCGGCGACGGTCGCGGTCACCGCGGCGTGCCGCGTGGACGGCGTCCGCCGCGTCCTGCTGGCGCGGCCCGCCTGACGGGCCTCAGCGACGGCGTCGGGCGCGGGCGATCCCCACGATCCCCAGGATCACCGCGGCGGCGAGCAGCACGGTGCCGAGCGCGGCCTGCAGCAGGTCGACCGACGGCCCGACGGCGAACGTGCCGCCCGCCGCCGTGCCCTCCGACCGGCACGTGAGGGTGACCGTGCCCGCGTCGCTCGTGAACGAGGACTGCGCGCGCCAGTGCCGGGGGACGAGGAGGTCCTGCTGCGACATCGAGACGCGGAGCCCGACGTCCTCCCCGTCGGGTCCGGTGCCCTCGCACGGGACCTCGCTCCAGGCGGCGCCCGTGTCGGCGTAGACGGTGTGGTCGCCCGCGTCGAGCTCGACGCGGGCCGTCTCTCCGAACGGCGTCGCGGCCTGGACACGGAAGCCCGGGAGCACCCACAGCCACACCACGCCCAGCAGGCACGCGACCGCGAGCACCAGGGGAACGAGGCCGGGGCGGGGGCCGGTTCTTCGTCCGGTCATGCGGGCACCGTACCGGCACGGCCCCCCGGGGGGTGGTCAGCGCGGCGCGGTGACGAAGACGTCGAACAGCTCCGGGTGGTGGGCGTGCACGAGCACGGCGAACACCACGACGTCGAACAGCAGGTGCACCGCGACGACGTACGTGAGCGACTTGCTCCACGAGAAGATCCAGCCCTGGACCAGGGCGAACGGGACGGTGAGGAGCGGCCCCCACTCGCGGTACCCGAGCTCCCACAGGAACGACACGAACACCGCCGCCTGGAGCAGGTTCGCCGTCCACAGCCCGAAGTGCTCGCGGTACAGCGCGAACACGACGCACACGAAGAACAGCTCGTCCCAGATGCCCACCGCGTTGACGCCCACGAACAGGCGCGCGATCTCCTGTCCGCCCGTGATCTCCGGCCAGTTGAGGTACGCGCCCGACCCGATGAAGTAGAACGGCAGGATCAGGTACCCCGCGACGACGACCACGACGAGGTACACGACCTGTCCCCGGGTCCAGCGCCGCCCGGTGGCGACGGGGAACCGGATGACGTCCTCGCGGAAGACGAACCGCGAGAGGGCCCACGGCACGAGCACGGCGAGGGACAGCACGACGGCGAAGCGCACCATCCCGGCGTCCGACAGGTCCGCCTCGAGCGAGATCGTCGAGATGATCACCATGCCGGTCGCGACGAGCGCGAGGTCGCGCCCGAGGCGGCGGTCCACGGCGAGCCCCAGCGCCACGCCGAGCACGAGCGGCACGTACCCGAGCGGGCGCACGTGCACCGCGAACAGGAGCACCGCCGAGCCGGAGACGAGCACCGCGGCGAGCAGCCGCAGCGGCGAGCCGACCGCCCAGGGCGGTCGGGCGGCGTCGGGCAGGGGAGCGAGGGCCGGTGACGTCACCCGCCCACGGTGCCATGATGCGAGGCGTGGAGCGAGGGCCTGAGCGGCAGCCGGACCGGCGCGGCGAGCTCGACGCGGTGCGCGCCCTCGTCGTCGTGGGGCTCGTGCTGTTCCACGCCGCGCTCGTGTTCGACGCGCGCGACGACTTCTACGTGAAGAACGCCGAGACGACCGAGCTGACGACGTTCGTCGTCGCGCCCGTCGTGGTGTGCGCGATGCCGCTGCTGTTCGCGATCGCAGGGATCGGCGCGTGGCACTCGCTCCGGTCGCGCGGACCCGGCGGGTTCGTCCGGGAGCGGCTGCTCCGCATCGGCGTCCCGCTGCTCGTCGCCCTCGTCCTGCTCCTACCCGTCCCGCAGTTCCTGCGCGCCCGCGCCGAGGGCACGTGGACCGGCTCGTACCTCGCGTTCTGGCTGCGGTTCTTCGACGTGCGGTTCCAGCCCGGGGACGTCCCGTTCGTCCTCGACGGCGAGCACTTCGAGACGGGGCACCTGTGGTTCCTCGTGCTGCTGCTCACCTGGGCGCTCGTGCTCGCCGCGCTCGTGCGCCTCGTGCCCGACGACGTCGCGCGCCGGGCGCGCGGGCGGCTCGCCCGGGCGGTGGGGGCGCGGGGCGCGGTGCTCGCGCCCGCGGTGGTCGTCGGCGTCGTGTGCGCGGCGCACGAGCTCGAGGAGGGCTTCGCCGCGTGGAGCCGCTGGGGGTACCTGCTGTTCTTCCTCGGCGGCTTCGTGCTGGCGTCCGACGCGCGGTTCCGGTCGGCGGTGCGCCGGGATGCGGCCCTCGCCGGGCTGGTCGGGCTGGGCGCGTTCGCGGTGGGCATGGTGCTGTTCCTCGGACCCGCCGGCGAGGTCGACGCGTTCACGGGTCGCGAGGCCGGTGCGGTCGTGTTCCGGTTCCTCTACGGCGTCGCGGGGTGGTGCTGGGTGGTCGGGCTGCTCGGGCTCCTGGACCGGTGGGGCGCGCGCCGGCGCACGGCGGCCGCCGCTCCTGCGGCCGAGGTGGCACTGGGCGCGACGAGCACCGCCCGGGGAGCCACCGTCGCGATCCGTCCGTGGCGGGGTCGGGCCTGGGCCTACCTCGGGGCGGCGGTGCTGCCGCTGTACGTGCTGCACCAGCCGGTCGTGGTCGCGGTCGCGTACCCGGTCGTGGGGTGGGAGCTTCCCGCCCCGGCGAAGTACGTGGTGATCGTCGTGGCCTCGCTCGGCGCGCTGCTCGCGGTCTACGACCTGCTGGTACGGCGCACGCGCGTCACCCGGGTGCTGCTCGGGATGCGGGCCTGAGCCCGTCAGAGCTCCTCGTACACCGCGGGGTCCTGGTCGTTCGTGCGTCCGTCCGGACGCCCGAGGCCCGTGAGGGCGTTCATCTCGTGGGTCGTGAGCTCGAACGAGAAGACGTCGAGGTTCTCGCGCTGGCGCTCGGGCGTCGACGCCTTGGGCAGCGGCACGACGCCGAGCTGCACGTGCCAGCGCAGGATCGCCTGGACGGGGGAGACGCCGTGCGCCGCGGCCACCGCCGTGACGGCGGGGTCGCGCAGGAGGTCGCTCGCGCGGCCGATCGGGCTCCACGCCTCGGTGAGGATCCCGCGCTCGGCGTCGGCGGCACGTTGCGCCGCCTGCGGGAAGTACGGGTGCAGCTCGACCTGGTTCACGACCGGGGTCACGCCCGTCGCGGCGATCACCGCGTCGAGGTGCTCGGGCAGGAAGTTCGAGACGCCCACGTGGCGGACCAGCCCGCGCTCGCGGCACTCGACGAGCGCCTCGTACGCCTCGACGTACCGCCCGACGCGCGGGTTCGGCCAGTGGATCAGGTACAGGTCGATGCGGTCGAGACCGGTGCGCAGGAGCGACTCCTCGACGGTGCGGACCGCGTCGTCGTGGGCCTGGTGGCGACCGGGGAGCTTGGACGTGACGATCACGTCGTCGCGAGGGACGTCCGCACGGCGGACGGCCGCACCCACGGCACCCTCGTTCTCGTAGCTGAACGCCGAGTCGATCAGCCGGTAGCCCGCGTCGATCGCGCGCGCGACCGTCTCCGCGCCCTCCTCGCCGTTGAGGCGGTAGGTGCCGAAGCCGATCGCGGGGATCGTCGTGCCGTCCTGGGCGCTGAGGGTGGGGATCGTCATGGGCCCCATGGTGCGTCGGGCCCGGTGCGGCACGCACCCCGGCGGGACGGGGCGCCGGGGCCGTCGCGCGGGCGAGGGACGAGGAGCGGCCCCCGATCCGCGGGGATCGGGGGCCGCTCCTCTTCTCTCGGCAGGTGCTACGCGGCGCTCGGGAAGGGGACTCCCGTGGTCGCGTGGCAGCGGTAGCCGTTCGGGTTCTTGTCGAGGTACTGCTGGTGGTAGTCCTCGGCGTAGTAGAACGGGCCGGCCTCGGCCGCGGGGCGCATCTCGGTCGTCACGGGGTCGTAGCCCTTGGCCTCGAGCACCGCCGAGTAGCGCGCCGCGGTGTCGCGGACCGCCTGCTCCTGCTCCGGCGTCGTCCAGTAGACGGCGGACCGGTACTGGGTGCCGACGTCGTTGCCCTGGCGGTAGCCCTGCGTCGGGTCGTGGCGCTCCCAGAAGATCTTGAGCAGCTCCTCCTCGGAGACCTTCGTGGGGTCGTACGCGACGAGCGCCGTCTCGGTGTGGCCGGTGCGCGCGGTGCACGCCTCCTCGTAGGTGGGGTTCGGCGTCGTGCCGCCCATGTACCCGACGGCGGTGCTCACCACCCCGGGGACCTGCCAGAAGATCTCCTCGGCGCCCCAGAAGCAGCCCATCGCGAGGTAGAGCACGCGCGTGCCCTCGGGCCACGGACCGGTGATCGACGTGCCGAGCACGGTGTGGGGACGCGGGGTCTGCAGCACGGGCGACTGGCGCCCGGGCAGCGCGTCCTCGGGGGCGATCATCGTCGTCTTGCCGGACGAGCCGAAGATCGCGTCGAAGATCGAGTTCATCGCTTACCTCCTGAAGTACCCGGACGACCGGGGCGCTGGCCCACGACGCATCGTCCTGGCACGGGGTAGAACGCCGCGGGGGCGGCGGGTGTTCCGGGCCGACGCCGGCCCGCCGCGAGCCGGGCGGGCGCACGGCACGAGCCTCTCACGGGACGATCGAGTCGATGTAGCCGCCGTCGACGCGCACGGCCGCACCCGTCGTCGCCGACGCGAGCGGCGACGCGAGGTAGGCGACCAGGTGCGCGATCTCCTCCGGCTCGATGAGGCGCTGGAGCAGCGACTGCGGGCGGTGCTCGCGCATGAACACGCGCTGCGCCTCGTCCCACGGCAGGTCGTCGCCGACGAGCTCGCGCGCGAACGCCTCGACCCCGCCCGTGTGCGTGGGGCCCGCGAGCACGCTGTTCACCGTGACGCCCGTGCCCGCCGCCGCCTTGGCGAACCCGCGCGAGACGCCGAGCAGCGCCGTCTTGCTCACGCCGTAGTGGATCATCTCGGCCGGGATCACGACCGCCGAGTCGCTCCCGACGAACTGCACCCGGCCCCAGCCGCGCTCGACCATCCCCGGCAGGTAGGCGCGCGTGAGCCGCACGCCCGCGAGGACGTTCACCTCGAAGTAGCGGCGCCACGTGGCGTCGTCGATCGCGAGCGGGTCCTCGCTCGAGAAGATCCCGAGGTTGTTCACCAGGACGTCGACGTGTGGCACGGCGTCGAGCACCGCCGCCGTGCCCTCGTCGGTCGCGAGGTCGGCCGCCACACCGAGCACGTCGGCCCCGGGCACGTGCTCGCGGACGTCGTCGGCAGCCCGCTGCGACGTCTCCTCCGAGCGCCCGTTGACGACGACCGCCGCCCCGCACCCCGCGAGGGCGCGGGCGATCGCGAGGCCGATGCCCTGCGCCGAGCCGGTGACGAGCGCCCTGCGCCCGCCGAGGTCGATCTCCATGCGTGCTCCCTCCGCGCCGGGCGACGCGCGCCGCCCCACCCACCGTCCCGCGCGACGACGCCCGTCGCCACCGCGGCCGAGCAGGCGGTGCGCCGTAGGCTGGCCAGGTGACCACCTCGAGCGAGCACCCCGACTGGACCACCACCGGCTTCTCCACGCGTGCGATCCACGCGGGCCAGGACCCGGACGCGACGACCGGCGCCGTCGTGCCGCCGATCCACCAGGTCTCGACGTACAAGCAGGACGGCGTCGGAGGACTGCGCGGCGGCTACGAGTACTCGCGCTCCGCGAACCCCACGCGCACCGCGCTCGAGGAGGCGCTCGCGGCGGCGGAGTCCGGCGGCCTGCGCCCGACGGCGGACGGCTCGCCCGCCGCGCGCGGGTTCGCGTTCGCCTCCGGGCTCGCCGCCGAGGACACGCTGCTGCGCGCCGTCGTGCGTCCCGGGGACCACGTGATCGTGCCCGACGACGCGTACGGCGGCACGTACCGGCTCATCGCCCGGGTGTTCGGGCCGTGGGGCGTGGAGCACACGCCCGTCGACCTCACGGACGTCGAGGCCGTCAGGGCCGCGGTGCGCCCCGAGACGCGTGTCGTGTGGGTCGAGACACCGACCAACCCGCTGCTCGGGGTCTCCGACATCGCGGCGCTCGCGGGCGTCGCGCACGACGCCGGCGCGCTGCTCGTCGTCGACAACACCTTCGCGACCCCGTACCTCCAGCAGCCGCTCGCGCTGGGCGCGGACGTCGTCGTGCACTCGACGACCAAGTACGTCGGGGGGCACAGCGACGTCGTCGGAGGAGCGCTCGTCGTGGCGTCGGGCGCGCAGCTCCCGGGCGGGCTCGCGTCGCCCGCGGGCGGGACCGACGTCGCCGGCGCGGTCGGGTTCCACCAGAACGCGTCGGGCGCCATCGCCGGGCCGTTCGACGCGTGGCTCACGCTGCGCGGTCTCAAGACCCTCGCGGTGCGCATGGACCGCCACCAGGCGAACGCCGCGGCCGTCGCCGACTTCCTCGCCGCCCACCCCGCGGTCACCGAGGTGATCTACCCCGGCCTCGCCTCGCACCCCGGGCACGAGCTCGCGGCGCGGCAGATGAGCGGGTTCGGCGGCATGGTGTCGTTCCGTGCGGGCAGCGAGGCGAAGGCGCTCGACGTGTGCGCCCGGACCCAGGTCTTCGCGCTCGCGGAGTCGCTCGGCGGAGTCGAGTCGCTCATCGAGCACCCGGGC
The DNA here is from genome assembly GCF_001019615.1 of Cellulosimicrobium funkei. Taxonomy (GTDB): domain Bacteria; phylum Actinomycetota; class Actinomycetes; order Actinomycetales; family Cellulomonadaceae; genus Cellulosimicrobium; species Cellulosimicrobium cellulans_E. The sequence continues at coordinate 35,361 of NZ_JNBQ01000004.1, forward strand.
CGCATGACGCACGGCTCCGTCGCCGGGACGGCGCTCGAGGTCCCCGACGACCTCGTCCGCCTCTCCGTGGGCATCGAGGACGTCGAGGACCTCGTCGCGGACCTCACGCAGGCGCTGGCCTAGCCCCGGGCGCTCGCCGCGCCGTGGGGAGATCCTGCGCACACCCGGGCGCGTCGCGGGCGCTCGTCGGCGCGCGGGGCGGGCCGCTCGCCTAGTGTTGCGCTGTGAGCGCGCAGGCCGACCAGCACAGGACCCCCGACCCGCTTCCTCCCGGGCGACCCGGCGCGGCGGCGGTGCCCGACTCGGTGCGCTCGGCCGCCGCCTGGTCGTGGCGGCTCCTGCTCATCGGCCTGACGATCGCGGCGGGCCTGTGGCTCGTCACGCAGCTCAAGGTGATCGTCGTCCCCATCGCGGTGGCGCTCCTGCTCACCGTGCTGCTCACGCCGGTCCAGCGCTTCTTCCGCCGTCATCTGCGCATGTCCCGCGGCCTCGCGTCCGGTGCGGCGCTCATCGCGCTCATCGTCGTCGTCGCGGGGCTCGTGGCGATCGCGGGGCAGCAGATCGTCAGCGGCTTCCAGGACCTGCGCGACCAGGCGGTCGAGGGCTTCGAGCAGTTCACGCAGTGGCTCGCCGACGGCCCGCTCGGCCTGGACTCGACGACGATCTCGCACTGGCTCGACCAGGCCGGGACCGCGGTCTCGGAGAACCAGGACTCGATCGTCTCCGGTGCGCTCGGCGCGGCCACGACGATCGGCCACGTGGTCGCGGGCGCCCTCATCGCGCTGTTCTGCACGTTCTTCTTCCTGCTCGACGGGCGCACGATCTGGTCCTGGGTGGTCGGGCTGCTTCCCCTGCGTGCCCGCGACAACGTCCACCAGGCGGGTCGCCGCGGCATCGTCACGCTCGCCGCGTACACGCGCACGCAGATCCTCGTGGCGGCGGTCGACGCCGTCGGCATCGGGATCGGTGCCGCGTTCTTCGTCCCGTCGCTCGCGCTGCCGCTGGGCATCCTCGTGTTCGTCGGGTCGTTCATCCCGATCGTCGGTGCCATCGTCACCGGGTCCATCGCGGTGCTCGTCGTGCTCGTCGCGCAGGGCTGGGTCCAGGCACTGGTCATGCTCGGCATCGTGCTGCTCGTCCAGCAGATCGAGGGCCACATCCTCCAGCCGTTCCTCATGGGCCACGCCGTGTCGCTGCACCCGGTCGCCGTGCTGCTCGTCGTCGCGGCGGGCAGCTTCGCCGCGGGCATCGTCGGCGCGCTGTTCGCCGTCCCGATCGCCGCGGTCCTCAACACCGTCGTCCTCTACCTGCACGGGCACGACAAGTTCCCCGAGCTCGGGACGGACGACCGCGTCGTGGTGCGGGGGAGTCCGCAGCCCCCGGTCATCGCGCGCGCGGAGGCGGACCTCGAGGACGTGGGCGCGCGCCGTCGGTCCCGGGCGGGCGCCGGGGAGGACTCCGCCGTCGTCGACCCGCAGGACGCCGGCCCCGTGGAGGACGCGCCCGGGGAGACGCGGTGACGTCAGGACCGCTGTCGGTCACGCTCGACGACGTCCGCGACGCCGCGCGCCTGCTCGACGGCGTCGCGTACCGCACCCCGGTCCAGACGACGCGCGCCATCAGCGAGGCCGCGGGCGTCCGGGTGCTGCTCAAGTGCGAGAACCTCCAGCGCGCGGGGTCGTTCAAGGTGCGCGGCGCGTACGTGCGCATGGCGCGCCTGAGCGACGACGAGAAGGCCCGCGGCGTCGTCGCGGCGAGCGCCGGCAACCACGCGCAGGGCGTCGCGTTCGCGGCCGGTCTGCTCGGCATCCGGGCCGTCGTGTACATGCCGGTCGACGCCGCGCTGCCCAAGGTCGCGGCGACGCGCCAGTACGGCGCCGAGGTCCGGCTCGTCGGCGCGGACGTGGACGAGACCCTCGCCGCCGCCCGCGCCGAGGCCGACCGTACGGGCGCCGTGTTCATCCACCCGTTCGACCACCCCGACGTCGTCGCCGGTCAGGCGACGATCGCGCTGGAGATCCTCGAGCAGGTGCCGGACGTCCGGACCGTGATCGCGCCGCTCGGCGGCGGCGGGCTCGTCGCGGGACTCGCCGGGGCGTTCGCACAGACGGCGCCGCACGTACGCGTGATCGGCGTGCAGGCGGAGCGCGCCGCCGCCTACCCCGGCTCGCTCGCCGCGGGGGAGCCGACGACGGCGCGGCTCGCCGCGACGATGGCCGACGGCATCGCGGTCGGGACGCCCGGGCACGTGCCGTTCGGGATCCTGGCCCAGCACGGCGTCGAGGTCCGCACGGTGACCGAGGAGGAGATCTCCCGGTCGCTGCTCATGGTCGCCGAGCGCGCCAAGCTGCTCGTCGAGCCCGCGGGGGCCACCGGCGTCGCCGCGCTCCTGTCCGGGACGGCCGCGGTCGACGCGGGCGCGGCGGACCCGGTCGAGGGACCGGTCGTCGTCGTCCTGTCCGGGGGGAACATCGACCCGCTCGTGCTGCTGCGGGTCGTGCGGCACGGCCTCGCGGCGGCCGGCCGGTACATCCAGCTCCAGGTGCTGCTCGACGACCGCCCCGGCGCCCTCGCGCGCATGCTCGAGGTCATCGCGACCAAGCGCGGCAACATCATGCACATCGACCACGACCGCACCGACGTGGGCCTCGCGATCGGCGAGGCGTGGGTGCGCATGCAGGTGGAGACCAAGGGGCCGGAGCACTGCGACGAGCTCGTCGCGCACCTGCGCTCCGAGGGCTACCGCGTCGAGCGCAGCGACGGCGGGTCGCCCGGCCTCTGACGACGACGGCCCGGCACCTCCGCAGAGGGGCCGGGCCGTCGGAGCGTCCGCGGGTGGCGCGTCAGCCCTCGAAGGGCTTCGCGGCGACGATCTTCACGGCGATCTCGTTGCCGTTGGGCGCGGTGTAGCTCGTCTCGTCACCGACGGTCTTGCCGTCGATCGCGGCACCGAGCGGCGACGTCGGCGAGTACACGTCGAGGTCGGTCGTGCCGGCGATCTCGCGCGAGCCGAGGAGGAACGTCATCTCGTCGCCCGCGACGACCGCGGTGACGACCATGCCGGCCTCGACCATGCCGTCGTCCGGCGGGGTCCCGACCTGCACGTTGCGCAGCTTCTCGGTGAGCTCGCGGATGCGGGCCTCGTTCTTGGCCTGCTCCTCACGCGCGGCGTGGTAGCCGCCGTTCTCCTTGAGGTCGCCCTCGTCGCGCGCGGCGGCGATGCGCTCCGCGATCTCGGTACGGCCCTCGCCGGACAGGTGGGCGAGCTCGGCCTGCAGCCTGTCGTACGCCTCCTGGGTCAGCCAGGTGACGGTGGTGTCGGTCACGGTTCGCTCCTTCCTTTCCATGGTCGACGGCCGGGTCGGTCGCACGGCCGTACGGGTACGGGCAGCCGGGGCGCGTGCGTTCGCGGTGCGCCTGCCTGCCCGGGTCGGTGACGCTGGCCGGGTGGCAGCGCGTAGGACTGGTCTCCCGCTGGTCGCCGGGGTGCCCGGAGGACGCGTGCCTGTCACCAGCACGCAGTCTCGGGCTCCACACGATCGGGTGCGGGAATCCCTCAGGATAGCAAAGCACAGGGCTCCGACAGCGACGCCGCAGGTCAGTCTGCGCGCGGGGCCGACACCCCGGGGTCCGTCACGGGGCGACGCGGCAGGACTGGACGATGCCCGTCGTGGCGAGCTCGGAGGTCGCCACGCTCACCGTGTACCGGGACTCCGTGACCTCGACCGGGCCGACCGTCACGTCGACCGTCCCGACCTGGGCGAAGCTCTCGGCGAGGGCGTCGAGCGTGCACGTCGCCGTCGTCCCCGGGTCCATGTAGACCTCGAACGTCACGTCGACGCGCTCCGGGCTCACGACGGTGTAGCCGAAGTCCTTGAACCGCACCGGCTCGTTCGCGTACCGCAGCCCGATGACGAGCGTGATCGCGAGCCCGACGATCGCGACGAGCACGATCCCGACGACGGCCAGGCGTCGGCGCCGCTCGGTCGGCTCGGGACCGTAGCGGCCCGCCGGCGGTCGCAGGGGGGCACCCGGGCTCGGTTGCGGGGCGGTGGTCTCGTTCGTCATGGTGCGGTCCCGTGGTCGGTGCCGCCGCGTCCGGTCGCAGGCCCGGCGTCCTGCCGGTGGTCCCGGCGGTTCGTCAGGTGTGGGCGCGGTGGGGGATCATGTCCTCGACCCATCTTCGCAGAGCCCGGGCGCTCGTCGTGCACCCACGACAGGTCCGGCCGTGCGAGGAGACGTACGACGTACCCGGGAGGACCAGTGGCCGAACCCGCGGCCGGATCGACCACCCACCGCGAGCAGCCGGAGACGCTCCGTCTGCTGGCCGTGCACGCCCACCCCGACGACGAGTCGAGCAAGGGCGCCGCGACGGCCGCCCGCTACGCGGCCGAGGGCGTCGACGTGCTCGTCGCGACGTGCACGGGCGGTGAGCGCGGCGACATCCTCAACCCGAGCTTCGGCGAGGGGCCCGACGGCATCGAGGGCATGCGCGCCCTGCGCCGTGTCGAGATGGCGTCCGCGGCGCGCGCGCTCGGGGTCCGCCAGCAGTGGCTCGGGTTCGTCGACTCGGGGCTCCCGGAGGGCGACCCGCTGCCCCCGCTGCCGGAGGGCTCGTTCGGCCTGGTCCCGCTCGAGGAGGCGGCCGCGCCGCTCGTCGAGCTCGTGCGCGAGTTCCGGCCCCACGTCGTGACGACGTACGACCCGTCGGGTGGCTACCCCCACCCCGACCACGTCATGTGCCACCGCGTCGCGTTCGAGGCGTTCCACGCCGCGGGCGACCCCGACCGCTACCGCCGCGAGGGCGGCGCGGCCCCGTGGGCGCCGCTCAAGCTGTACTACAACCACGACTTCTCGATGAACCGCATCCGCACGCTGCACGAGGCGATGCAGGGTGCCGGCCTGGAGTCGCCGTTCGGCGACTGGGTCGAGTCGCGGTCCGCGCGGGAGATCCCCGAGCGCGAGGTCACGACGCGTGTGCACGTCGCGCGCTACTACGCGCAGCGCGACGCGGCGCTCATCGCGCACGCCTCGCAGATCGACCCCGACGGCTTCTTCTTCGCGATCCCGCGCGACCTCGAGGTCGACGTGTGGCCGTTCGAGGAGTTCGAGCTCGCCGAGTCGCGCGTCCCCACGCAGCTGCCCGAGGACGACCTCTTCGCGGGCGTCCGCGAGCTCGTCGCGAGCGAGGGGGCGGCCTCGTGACCACGACGACGTCCCTCGTGGACTCCCTGGCGGCGACCGGTGCGGGCGGCCCGGGCTGGGCGGCCGACGTCGTGGCCGAGACCGCGACGCCGAGCCCCTCGGACGACCCCCTGCGCGAGGACCTCGACCCGAACGACGTGTCGCCGGGCCTCGTCGGCTTCCTCGCGATCTTCGCGGTGGCCCTCGCGACCGTCGGCCTCTTCTTCGCGCTGTCCCGCCAGCTCCGGCGCATGCGGCACAACGCCGAGGTGCAGGGCATCGGCGCGGACGGACCGTTGGAGCCGGGCGACGGCGACGGTGGCGCGACCTCCGACGGAGAGTCCCCCAGCGGCGCGACGGGCGACGACAGGGCACCCGACGGCGGCGCGCCCGGCGGGGCGCCCGGCGGCGGTCCCGCGCGGCAGGGCTGACCGTGGCCACCGGGGCGCGGGTCACCATCGGCCAGCTCGAGGTGTCGGCCGACCACGCGGCCAACCTCGTCACGGTCGGCGCCGCGTTCCGGGAGGCGGCGCGCGTGCGCGCGGACCTGCTCGTGCTCCCCGAGTACGCGGCCGGATTCGACCCGCGAGGTACGGGCGTCGAGCACGCCGAGCCGCTCGACGGGCCGTTCGTGACGACCCTGTGCCGGCTCGCGCGCGAGCACGGGGTCGCCGCGATCGCGGGCACCCTCGTGCCCGGCAGCGCAGCCGGACGTGCGGTCAACGTCGTGGTCGCCGTCGACGCGTCCGGCGAGCTCGTGGGCACGTACCGCAAGGTCCACCTCTACGACGCGTTCGGGCACCGCGAGTCGGACCGGCTCGACGCCGGCGACCCGGCGGCGCCCCCGCTGGTCCTGCGCCTCGGTGACCTGTCCTTCGGCGTCATGACGTGCTACGACCTGCGGTTCCCCGAGAGTGCGCGGCGGCTCGTCGACGCCGGTGCGGACGTGCTGGTCGTGCCCGCGGCGTGGGCGGCGGGCGACCTCAAGGCGGACCAGTGGCGCACCCTCGCCCGGGCGCGGGCGATCGAGAACACCGCCGTCGTGCTCGCGGTCGGCCAGGCGGGCAAGGGCGTGACCGGCCGCTCGGTCCTCGTGGGCCCGGACGGCCAGGTGGGTCTCGAGCTCGGCGAGGGCGCCGAGCTGCGCAGCGCCGACCTCGATCCCGCGGCCCTGGCGAGCGTGCGCGAGCGCAACCCGTCGCTCGCCAACCGCCGCTACGCCGTCGTCCCTCGGGACTGAGCCCGCGGCGCGCTCAGCGCGCCGCGACCGCCGCCAGCATGATCGCGACGTAGTGGCACGTGAAGCCGACGACGGTGAGCACGTGGAAGATCTCGTGGAAGCCGAACCAGCGGGGGCTGGGGTTCGGCTTCTTGATGCCGTAGACGACGGCGCCGAGCGTGTAGGCGAGGCCGCCCGCGGCGACGAGCCAGACGATCGCCGGCCCGTTCGTCGTGGTCCAGAACTGCGGCATGTAGCCGACGGCGACCCAGCCGAGCGCTACGTAGATGGGCACGTAGACCCAGCGCGGGGCGTCGAGCCACAGGATCCGGGCGAGGAGGCCGAGGACGGCTCCGCCCCACACGATCGCGAGGAGGATCGTCGCGGTCCGCTGGGGGAGCAGGAGCACCGCGAGGGGCGTGTAGGTGCCGGCGATGATGAGGAAGATGTTGGAGTGGTCGGCGCGGCGGAGGACCCCGGCGACGCGCGGCGACCACGTGCCGCGGTGGTAGACCGCGCTCGTGCCGAAGAGCAGGCACGCGCTGAGCCCGAAGATCGCGCACGACACCTTGCCCGCGACCGGCGGCGCGACGACGACGAGGACGATGCTCGCGACGAGGACGAAGGGGAACGTCCCGGCGTGGATCCACCCGCGCAGGCGGGGCTTGACCGCCTCGGCGACCTTCTCGACGGCGTCGCCCACGCTCTCGCGGACGCTCTCCAGGGCGCCCGCGTCGGGTGCGCTCGGGGTGCGGTCGCGGTCGGTCGGTCGGTCCACGGCGTCTCCTCGGGGTCGGGCCGGATCGGGCGCGGTCAGGGTCGTGCTCGGTCTGACGGGGCCGGCGTGCGGTGCCGTCCCGGTCAACCTACGCCATCGTAGGTTACGGCAGCGTAGGTAGATGACCGCGGACGGCGCCGCGGTGTGAAGATCCTGGGCAGGGGCGTGGGCGGCCGCCGCCGCCCTGCCGTCCGAGCGATGCGGAGCGGTAGCGTGTGCGGGTTCGGCCCGCTCGTCCCGAAAAGGACCAGCCCGCCGGGCGACACCCCGTCCTTCCACCGTCGAGGAACCGTCGTGCGCCTGCCCCGCCCTGTCTACGGACTCTACGAGCGTCGCCTCGCCGCGACCCTCTCGCACGAGAGCGTGCCGCGCCACGTGGGCGTCATCCTCGACGGCAACCGGCGCTGGGCGCGTTCGTTCGGTGAGTCGACGGCGACCGGCCACCGCCGCGGTGCGGACAAGATCGCGGAGTTCCTCGGCTGGAGCGAGGACCAGGGCGTCGAGGTCGTCACGCTGTGGATGCTCTCGACCGACAACCTCTCGCGCTCGCAGGAGGAGCTCTCCGCGCTGCTCGACATCATCGAGGACGCGGTGCGCGACCTCGCCGACTCGGGCCGCTGGCGCCTGCGGGTCATGGGCCGGCTCGACCTGCTCCCCGAGCGCCTCACGGCCGCGCTGCGCGAGGCGCAGCAGCGCACGGCCTCCGTGGACGGGCTCCAGGTGAACGTGGCCATCGGGTACGGCGGCCGGCACGAGATCGCCGACGCGGTGCGGTCCTACCTCCGCGAGCAGGCGGCCGCCGGCGCGCGGCTCCAGGACCTCGCGGAGAACCTCGACGTCGAGCACATCGAGGAGCACCTGTACACCAAGGGCCAGCCGGACCCGGAGCTCGTCATCCGCACGTCGGGCGAGCAGCGCCTCGGCGGGTTCCTGCTCTGGCAGAGCGCGCACTCCGAGTTCTACTTCTGCGAGGCCTACTGGCCCGACTTCCGGCGCGTCGACTACCTGCGCGCGCTGCGCGCGTACTCCCAGCGCGAGCGCCGGCTCGGCCGCTGATCCCGTCGCTCAGCCGATAAGGTCGATGCGAACGCATCGATCGAGCCGTCCGGGGGTGTCATGGCCGAGCAGGGCTACCGCGACGACGGGCCCGTGACCGCACCCGGCCACGCGAGCCCGCGCCTCGCGGTCGAGACGTGGGAGTCGCTCTTCCGGGCGCAGGTGACCATCATGCGCCGGCTCCAGTCGGACCCCGTCTGGGACGGCCTGACCCTGCGCGAGTACGACGTGCTCTTCTCGCTCACCAAGGGCCCCGACGAGGGCATGCGCCTGCGCGACCTCAACGTCTACATCCTGCTCAGCCAGCCCTCGCTGAGCCGCATGGTGGACCGGCTGGCGACGCGCGGCCTCGTCGAGCGGACGTCCGCGCCCGACGACGCACGCGGCACGCTCGTCCGGCTCACCCCGGCGGGTCGGGACCTCCAGCGAGCGACCGGCCGCGCGCACGCCCGGGCCATCGCGACCTACGTGGGCGGGGCGCTCGACGACGACGAGCTCGCGACGCTCGGCGCGCTCCTCGAGCGGCTGCGCGCGGCGCAGTCCACGATCCCGGACGCGGTGGACCCCCGGGCGGACGGGCGGCGACCCTGACCGCTGTGGCGGGGAACACGTCCGGTCCGTCCGTTCCCGGGCGGACCAGGACGGGTCCGGCTGCCTAGGATGCGAGCGTGTCCTCAACGCCGAGCACCACCCCGACCGGTCCCGCCCAGCCGCGCCCCGACGGCCCGCTGCGCGTCGTCGTCGCGCCCGACTCGTTCAAGGGCAGCCTGAGCGCCGCGGACGTCGCGCACGCCGTCGCCGCCGGGATCCGCAGCGTCGTCCCCGACGCCGAGGTCGTCGAGCTCCCCATGGCCGACGGCGGCGAGGGGACGCTCGAGGCGCTCCTCGCGGTGTGGGGCGTGCCGGCGCGCGAGGTCGCGACGGTCGACGCGATCGGGCGCCCGCGCACCGCGCGGTACGGGGTCTCGGCCGACGGGCGCCTGGGCGTCGTAGAGCTCGCGGAGGCGAGCGGTCTGCCGCAGGTGAGCGACGTCGCGCTCCAGCCCCTGCACGCGCACACCCTCGGCACCGGCGCGGCGGCCGCGGCCGTGCTCGACGCGGGCGTGGAGGAGGTGATCGTGTGCCTCGGCGGGTCGGCCTCGACCGACGGCGGCTCGGGGATCCTCACCGGTCTCGGCGCGCGGCTCCTGGACGCCACCGGCGCGCAGGTGCCCGACGGCGGGGAGGGGCTCGCGCGCGTCGCGCGCCTGGACCTGTCCGGGCTGCACCCGCGCGCCCGCGACGTGCGCTGGCGCCTCGCGGTCGACGTGACCAACCCCCTGCACGGCGAGCGGGGCGCCGCCCACGTGTTCGGCCCGCAGAAGGGTGCCCAGGAGGCCGACGTGGCGTTCCTCGACGACGCGCTGCGCCGCTGGGCGGGCGTGCTCGCCGAGGAGGCCGGGTTCGACGTGTCCGAGCTCGCGGGCGCCGGGGCCGCGGGCGGCGTGCCCGCGGCGATGGTCGGCGTCCTCGGAGCCGAGCTGGAGCCCGGCGCACGCCTCGTCGCCGAGGCCGTCGGGCTGCCGGACGCGATCCGTCGCGCGGACCTGGTCGTCACGGGCGAGGGGTCGTTCGACTCGCAGTCGGTCAACGGGAAGGTCGCCGACGCGATGGGCGCGCTCGCCGCCGAGGCGCCGCACCGTCCGCCGGTCGTCGTGCTCGCGGGGCGCGTCCTGCTGCCGGCGCACCAGGCGCGCGACGCCGGCATCGCCGCCGCGTTCAGCATCGCTCCCGGCCCCATCGAGCTCGACGAGCTCCTCGACCGGACTGCTTCCCGGCTGACCGACCTCGCCGCGACGGTCACGAGCCTCCACGTCGCCTCGCGGCGCTGACCGCCCCCGAGGCGGGCTCGAGCCCGGACGCCCGCGCCGCCGGTGTCACCGCCGGGGCCAGGTCCAGGGCGGCTGGTCGAGCAGGCCCTCACGCCCGGCGACGGTCGTCTCGCCGAACGGCGAGCGGACGAGCTCGACCTCGAGGAGGTCGTCGGGACCCGGCAGGTCGGCCGCTCCCGACGCCGTCGCGTCCCGCAGCGCTGCGACGAGCGGCGCCGCGTGGGTCACCACGACGACCTGCGTCTCCCGGGCCGCGGCGTGCACGAGCGCGCCGAGCGCGGGCAGCAGGTCGGGGTGCAGGCTCGTCTCGGGCTCGTTGAGCACGAGGAGCGCGGGCGGGCGCGGCGAGAGCAGCGCGGCCACGAGGAACAGGTACCGCAGCGTGCCGTCGCTGAGCTCGGCGCCGGTGAGCGGTCGCAGCAGGCCGTGCTGGTGGAGGGCGAGCTCGAACCGTCCGTCGTCGGCCTGGACCGCGAGGCGGCTGCCGGGGAACGCGCGCGCGACGGCGTCGTCGAGCTCGTCGCCGCGGCCGAGGTCGCGCACGGTCTCGAGGGCGGCGGCGAGGTCCGCGCCGTCGTGCGCGAGGACGGGCGTGCGGGTGCCGACCTGCGGCGCGCGCGCCGGGGCGCCGGCGTCGGTGCGGAGCTGGTCGTAGAACCGCCACGAGCGCAGGGTCTCCCGCACCGCGACGACCTCCGGCGCGCCCACCGGGTCGACGAGCTCGGTGAGCACGCTGTCGAACGACCGGAGCCGGGCGGGGGAGGAGACCCAGCGCCCGGCGTCGTCCCGCACGCGGACGGCGGGCCCGCGCCGCTCGACCTGGAGCGTCGCGGGTCGCGGGGCCGGTCCGGACCAGATCGTCTCGACCTTGATCTCGGGGTCGAGTCCGAACGCCGAGCCGGGGTGCTGCGGCAGCCCGAGGTCGACGGCGTAGCCGAGGTCGCCCGGGGCCGCGCCCGCGAACCCCAGCCGCAGCGCGACGGGCGCGGTCCGCCGGGTGCCCTGCACCGGTCCGCCGTCGCGCAGCGCGCGGCTGCCGCCCTGCTCCGGCCCGGCCCACAGGGTCGAGCGCAGCCCGCCCTCGCGTGCGACCGCCCCCACCGCGCCCCCGAGAGCGCACTCCGCGAGCAGGCGCAGCGCGCGGTACAGGCTCGACTTCCCGGTCCCGTTGGCCCCGGTCACGACCGTGAGCCGGTCGAGCGGCAGCACGAGGCTGCGCAGGGAGCGGTACCCCTCCACGGCGATCGTCGCGAGCATCGTCACCTCCGCCGCGCACGCTACGCGTCGCCTCCCACGCGGGCGCGGCCGGTGCCGCGGACGCCCGCACCCGAGGTTGCGGACGTCCGTATCCAGGAATGCGGGAAAGCGTGTCCAGGAATGCCGGGAACCACGTCCGGAAATGCCGAGACCAGCGTCACCACGACGCCCCTGGACGCATTCCTTCGGCGCTTTCTAGGCTGCTTTCCCGTGGGAATTCTCGAGCTCGTGGTGGTCGCCGTCGCGCTCGCGGCGGACGCGTTCGCCGTGGCGCTCGCGCAGGGCACCCGGATGCGGCGCCCGACGTGGCGGGAGACCGCGCGCGTCGCGGTCCTCTTCGGCCTCTTCCAGGCCCTCATGCCGCTCGCGGGCTGGGCGCTGTCCACGTGGTTCGCCGACGCCGTCTCCGGCGTCGCGCCGTGGATCGCCTGCGGGATGCTCGCGTTCGTGGGCGCGCACATGGTCAAGGAGGGCCTCCAGGACGAGGCCGAGCACGCCGTCGAGCATGTGGAGGGACCGGCGGGGGACCAGGCCGCGGCCGCGGACGGCGGTGCGTCTGGCGCGCCGGCGGCCGTCGCGACGCTCGCGCCGCCCGCCACCCGGCGACCCCGGGTGGCCTACCGAGTGCTGCTCCCGCTGGCGATCGCGACCTCGATCGATGCCGCGGCGTCGGGCGTCACGTTCGCGGTGCTCGGCGTCCCGATCCTTCCCGCCGTCGCGCTCGTGGGCGTCGTGACGCTCGTGCTGTCCGGCCTCGGGGTGCGCCTCGGCGCGCGTGCGGGCGAGCGCCTGGGCCGCTGGGCGACGGTCGCGGGCGGCGCCGTTCTCGTGCTGCTCGGCCTGCGCATCCTGCTCGCGCACCTGCTCTGACCCGCCGACCGGCCGTGGGCGTGAGACGGGCCCGGTTCTCGACCGAGAACCGGGCCCGTCTCACGCCCACAGCGCGGGGCGGGATCAGTCGGTGATGGCGAAGGCGTCGATCTCGACGAGCATCTCCTCGCGCGGCAGGCCCGTGAACACCGTGGTGCGGCTGGGGAGCACGCCGTTCGTGGTGTGCTGCGCGACGAACGCGCCGTACGCGTCGTTCATGATCGGGAAGTCCTCGCGCTTGGTGAGGTAGACGCGCAGCATGACGACGTCGTCGAACGTCGCGCCGGACGCCTCGACGATCGCCCGCACGTTCTCGAGCGTGCGCGTGGTCTGCGCGGCGACGTCACCCGGGTAGAGGTACTCGTTCGTCGCGGGGTCGACGGGGCCCTGGCCCGAGACCTGGACGAACGGGCCCTTGCGCACGCCCTGGTGGAACGTGTGCGCGGGGGCCGGGGCGTCGGGGGTCGAGATCGCGGTCTTCTCGCTGGTCATGGTGTCCTCTCGGTTCTACGGGGTCGCGGGGTGGAGGTGGTCACGGGCGATGGTCAGAGATCGATGGTCGCGAGGTCCACGACCTCGTCGCCGCGCACGACGGCGGCGACGCGCCAGCGGTCGAACGTCGTGCAGGGGTGGGAGATGCCGAAGCCGACGACGTCGCCCGGGCGCACCTGGGCGGTCGCGGGACCGGTGACCTGGCCGGCACCCGCGTCGAGGGCGAGGTAGAGGTGCTGGTCGTTGAGCGCGGTGACGCGCGTCCCGGCGAGCTCGCGCGCGGGCAGCCAGCCGTCGTCGGACTGCGAGCGCAGCCAGAGCGCGACGGGCAGGTCGATGTCGAACGACACGTCGCGGCGCCCGATGCCGCAGATCGCGAGGCCCGGCTCCGGGACGGACAGCACCTGGCCCCAGACCGTCGCGGCGCCCCGGAGCGGCTCCGCGCCGGGGATGCGGCTCCACGGGTCGGTGCGCGAGTAGAAGCCGTGGTCGTGCGTGACGTACGCACCCGAGCGCACGACGACGCGGACCTCGGCCTCGACTCCGTCGCCGGCCGCGACGGGTCCGGGCAGCTCGGCCAGCACGACGTCGAGGAACGAGCTGCCGCCCGCGGACAGCACGAGCGGCTCGTCGACGCCCGCGAGGCCCTCGCGGAGGAACGCGGCGCCGAGGTCGCGCAGGCCGTCGCACCACGCGGCGACGGCGGCGAGCTCGTCGTCGGTCGTGCCGCCCGCGACCGAGCCCTCGTACCCCGTGACGCCGAGCAGCCGCAGGCCGGACGCGCGGACCGCGCGCGCGAGGTCGAGCGCCGCGGCGGTGCTGCGCACGCCCGTGCGCCCGCCCGGGACGCCGAGCTCGACGAGCACGCCGAGGCGCGCCCGGACCGCGGCAGGCGCGTCGGCGAGACCGCGCGCGAGCAGGTCGACGCCGTGCGGCGAGTCCACGCACAGCCACACCTCGTCGGGGGCCCCGTCGACGACGCTCGACAGGTCGTCGCGCAGCCCCGCGATCTCCCGCGGGTCGAGCAGCTCGTTCGCGAGCAGCACGCGCGGCACGCCCCAGTCGCGCACCGTCCGGAGCTGCGCCGGTGTCGCGACGGTCGCGCCCCACGCGCCCGCGGCAGCCTGCCGCGCGTAGAGGGCGCGCGACATGGTGGTCTTCACGTGCGGCGCGTGCTCGACGCCGCGCTCCGCGCACACGCGCGCCACGACGCCGACGTTGTGGTCGAGCGTCGCGTCGTCGAGCGCGAGCAGCGGCCAGGAGAACGCGGCGTCCGTGAGGCGCGGCGAGCCCGCGAGCACGTCCGCGACGGTCGCCGAGGCGCCGAGCCGCAACCCCTTGGTCCGGGGCCCGACGACGTCGCCCGCCCAGGGTCGGTCGGGTGCGGGACGCGCGACGTCGTCCGTCGTGCCGGTCATGTGGTCCTCCTCGGGAGTGGGGCTCTCGTGCTGGACGGCTCGCGGCTCACGTCGCCGGCGCGCCCGGGCGCAGCGGTCGGCCCGGGAAGGCGTCGGTGAGCGAGCCGTCGCGCAGGACGGGCACGCCCGCCACGAGCACGTCGGCGACGCCGGACGCCGGGCGGCGCGGGTCCTCGTACGTCGCCTCGTCGCGCACCCGGTCGGGGTCGACGAGCGCGAGGTCCGCGACCGCGCCCGGCGCGACCACGCCGCGCCCGGCGAGCGCGAACCGCGCGGCGGGTCGCGTCGACAGGTGCGTGACGGCGTCGTGCCACGTCCAGTCCCCGAGCGTACGCACGTGCTCGGCGAGGAAGCGCGCGAAGGCGCCCCACCCGCGCGGGTGCGGCCGGCCACCACCTCCGACGGGCGCGTAGATCGCGTCGGACCCGCCGACGTGCGCGCGGTGGCGCAGCAGGGCGCGCACGGACTCGGGCGAGTTGGTCGGGGGCTGGGCGAACACGCACGAGGCGCGCAGGCGCGTCGCGACGAGCAGGTGCACCGCGGCCTGGGCGGGCGTCAGGGTCAGGCGGGCGGCGACGTCGGGCAGGGTCATGCCCTCCGCCCAGGAGAGGTCGTCGGCGGGCTCGCCGGCCGGTGCGCCTGCCGATGCCCCGGTGGGGACCGCGGCCATCGTCACCCGGGGCCACAGGTCGGCCAGGGTGGGGAAGTGCTCGCGGTGCAGGCGGTCGAGGACGGCCGGGTCGGTCAGCGCGGCCACGGTCGCGTCGACGTCCGCGATGGGCAGCCAGGTCGGAAGGGACACCATCGACAGGATCGAGCAGCCGCGCAGGTACGGGTAGGAGTCGAACGTGACGTCCAGGCCCTGGGCGTGGGCGTCGTCGACGTAGCCCAGCAGCTCCGCGGCCGGGCCGTGGTAGTGCGAGACGTGCGTCGCGACGCCCGACGCGCGCGCGACGCGCACGAGCTCGGCGAACGCGGGGCCGGCCTTGTCCTCGTAGCCGCGCATGTGCGACACGTGGGGGACCCCGCGCGCCGCGAGGATGCTCGTGAGGGCGACGAGCTCGGCCTCGTCGGCGTACGTCGCCGGGACGTACTCCAGGCCGGTCGACATGCCGAGGGCGCCGTCGTCGAGCGCGGCGGTGAGCAGCGCGCGCATGCGGTCGGTCTCGGCGGGCGTCGCGGTGCGGGCCGCCGCGCCCAGGACCGCGTACCGGATCGTGCCGTGCGGGGCGAGGTAGCCGACGTTCACGCGCGTCGTGCGGTCGTAGGTCGCGAGCAGGTCTGCGACCGACCCGCCGCGGAACGTGGGGTGCTCGCCGTTGATCGCGGCGAAGTACCCGCTCGCCCAGGTCGCCGCGTCGTGCAGGCCCGACGCCGTCTCGTCGCCCGCGGTGCGCTGCTCACCCGGGGTGGGCGAGGGCGCGTAGGACACGCCGTCCTGCCCGACGACGACGCTCGTCACCCCCTGGCGCAGCATCGCGAGCTGCACGTCCTCGTCGAGCACCGCGGCCTCGCCGTGCACGTGCGCGTCCACGAACCCCGGCAGCAGCAGACGCCCGTCGGCCTCGACCAACGCCACGTCGTCGGGCAGCGCTCCGGTCCCTGCCGCGGGGTCGACGCTCTCGACCCGGCCCCCGCGGACCGTCACGTCCACGGGAGAGGAGGCACCGCCGTCGGGCCCGACGAGCCGGGCGCCACGGACCACGAGCGCGCTCATGCGGGGCCGCCCTCGTCCTCGTCGCGCCCCTCGACCCAGCCGCCCACGCCGCGCAGGCCGCCCGCGGCGAGCTCGGCCGCGCGGTCCCGCGGCCAGCCTGCGACGCCGGGCCGGGTCTGCCAGGGGTGCGGGCCGTCGAGCGGCCGGTACTCGACCCCGTACGCGTCGAGGCGCGGCAGGTGGTGCGTCACCAGGCGCTCGCGGAACGCGCGCGACGCGGGCGAACCGGGGGAGCGGTCGGCCTCGGGCGACCACATGACCTCCGCGAACGCCGCGAGGCGCGGGAACGCGGCGTAGTCGACGCGGCGCGCGGAGTCGAGGTGCTCGGACCACAGCTCCGCCTGGCCGCCGAGGAGCGCGCCGGTGCGGCCCGCACCGGGCCCGCCCGTGCCCGTGCCCGGGTCGGTGTCCGTGCCCGTGAGCCCCGCCGGCAGCGGCTCGAACGCGTACACGTCGTCGACCGTGCTGAGGAACCCGACGGGGACCGGCTCGTCCGGGGCGTCGCCGCCGCGGTGGTCGAGGTAGACGACCTGCTCCGGCGCCATGACGACGTCGTGCCCGGCGGCGAGCGCGTCCGCCCCGACGGCCCAGCCGCGCCACGACGTCACGACCACGTCGCGCGGGAGCGCGGGGCCGAACGCCTCGTCCCACACGACCGCGCGGCGCCCGCGCGACGCGACGTGCTCCGCGAGCCGGGCGAGGAACCAGCCGTGCAGCCCGCCGACGTCGTCGAGCCCGAGCGCCTCCGCGCGCGCCACGATCGCCGGGTTCTCGCGCCACAGCGTCGTCGGCACCTCGTCGCCGCCGATCGCCACGAACGGCGCGTCGAACACGTCGAGCACCTCGTCGAGCACGTGCCGGAAGAACGTCAGCGACTCCTCGGACGGGTCGAGCACCTCGGTGCTCACGCCCCACGTCGTACGCACCTCGTGCGGCTGCTTGCGCGTGCCGAGCTCGGGGTACGCCGCCACGGCGGCCTCGACGTGACCCGGCGCGTCGATCTCCGGCACGACCGTCACCCCGCGCTCGCGCGCGTACGCGACGATCTCGCGCAGGTCGTCCTGCGTGTAGAAGCCGCCGTGGGGGCGGCCGTCGAAGACTCCGGCGCGCCACGTGCCGACGCCCGACTCACGCCGCCACGCCCCGACCTCGGTGAGCCGGGGGTAGCGCGCGATCTCCATGCGCCAGCCTTGGTCGTCCGTGAGGTGGAGCTGCAGCACGTTGAGCCGGTGCGCCGCCGCGAGGTCGACGAAGCGCAGCACGTCGGCCGTGGGCAGGAAGTGGCGCGCGACGTCGAGCAGCACGCCGCGCCACGGGAACCGGGGGTGGTCCGTGATCGTGACGTGCGGGAGGACCAGCGTCGGGGTGGCGGAGGCGTCGGCCGGGGCGCGGCGGAACGCGGCCGGGCCGGCGAGCTGACGGAGCGTCTGCGCGGCGGCGTGCGCGCCGTCGAGGTCGCCGGCGTCCACGCGGGCGCCGGTGGCGTCCACCGTGAGGCGGTAGCCCGACGCCGGGAGGTCGCCGTCGAGCGCGAACGTCACCGTGGTGCGGGGTTCCGAGGCGCCGGCCGGCACGAGGTCGAGGCCGAAGGCGTCCTCGGTCACGCGGCGCCACCAGCGCGCGGCGGCACGCAGCGCCGGGTCGGCCACGACCCGCGCCCCGTCGACGACGGCGGTCGTGCCCCCGCCGGGCGTCAGCGCCGCAGGAGCAGGGACGATCCCGAACGGGTCCGTCGTGGACGCGGGATGGGGCGCGGGCACCTTTTGGAAGGACACCGAACGAGCCTAGCCGCTACCGCCGCCGACTCCCCACCCCCACCCGAGCCGGGCTATCCCCTCCCCGCCTCGAACCCGCTCCGGCCCGCGCCGAGAACGACATGGCGGTCGGTATGAGCGCCAGAACGACCCTCATGTCGTGTTCGGCAGAACCGTGCCGCGGGCGCGGACATGCGCGATCCTCCTTGACGCAAGCATGCGTTCGGGCGCCTCGGAATCACGCAAGCGGCTTGCAGCGCGGCGTATAGTCGGCGGCATGTCGAGACGTCTGGCGGAGGTCGCCACCAAGGTCGGTGTCAGCGAGGCCACGGTGAGCCGCGTGCTCAACGGGAAGCCGGGGGTGTCGCAGGCGACGCGCGACGCGGTGCTCACCGCGCTCGACGTGCTCGGCTACGAGCGGCCCACCAAGCTGCGCGGCGAGCGCGGTCGCCTCGTCGGGCTCGTGCTCCCCGAGCTCGTCAACCCGATCTTCCCGGCGTTCGCCGAGGTCATCGGCGGCGCGCTCGCGCAGCAGGGCTTCACCCCGGTGCTGTGCACACGGACCGCCGGAGGCGTCACGGAGGCCGAGTACATCGACCTCCTCCTGGGTCAGCACGTGTCCGGCGTGATCTTCGCGGGCGGCTTCTACGCCGAGCGCCTGGCCGACCACGCGCACTTCCGCCGCCTCGAGAAGCTCGGGCTGCCGGTCGTGCTCATGAACGCCTCGATCGAGGACCTCGACTTCCCGCGCGTCTCGTGCGACGACCTCGTCGCGATGAACCAGGCGCTCGGCCACGTGCTCTCGCTCGGCCACGAGAAGGTCGGCCTGCTGCTCGGGCCGGCGGACCACGTGCCGTCCGAGCGCAAGCTCGCCGCGGCGCAGGCGTTCGCCGAGCGGCAGGGGCACGTGCTCGACCCGTCGCTCGTCGTGCACAGCCAGTACTCGCTCGAGAGCGGGCAGGCCGCCGCGAACCGGCTGCTCGAGGCCGGCGCGACGGCGATCGTGTGCGCGAGCGACCCGCTCGCCCTGGGCGCCGTCCGCGCGGTGCGGCGCGCGGGTCTCGACGTCCCGACGGACGTCTCCGTCGTCGGCTACGACGACTCGAACCTCATGAACTCCACCGACCCGGCGCTGACCACGGTCCGCCAGCCCATCGAGCCCATGGGCCGGGCCGCGGTCGACCTGCTCGCGAGCATGATCGCGGGCGCCGACGTCTCGCGCGACGAGCTCCTGTTCGAGCCCGAGCTCGTCGTGCGCGGCTCGACCGCGGCGGCGCACACCGCCGGGCGCGAGGCCACCGCCTCCTAGCCCGCACTCCGCTCCTCCAGGGCCCCGGCCCGGCCGCTCGCGCGCGCCGGACCGGGGCCCTCGTCGTCGTGCCCTCCCGCGGTCGCCGAACCCGGGGTCGTCGGCACGGCGGGGGTCGAGCCCGCCGACATCCCCGGGCTCGGCGCGGTCGGGGTCCGTCGGGCGCAAGGTGGCGTAGGTCTCCCGACGTCGAGAGATAGCGTTTCGATAACGGCGCTGTCAGGTTCTTGCGCGCATCCTGTCGTCTAGTTACAGTCTTCCACGACGGCGCGGTCGGCACCCGGTGCACGACGGCCGTCCCGGGCGCCCCACCCGGTCGGAACGAACGCAGTGCGCAGCAGCAGGCGAGACACGGCCCCGGCACGTGCAGCCCACGAACTCACGGAAGAGGACGCGGTGAGCAACGATCACCCCCGAGTCGCCGACGGCGAACCCACCCCCGACGCGACCCTCGCGCAGGCGGTGCGGGAGCCGGCGGCGGCGTCGCCCGACTGGTGGCGCAGCGCCGTGATCTACCAGGTGTACGTGCGCAGCTTCGCGGACGGCAACGGCGACGGCACGGGCGACCTCGCGGGCGTGCGCCAGCACCTCACCTATCTCCGCGACCTCGGGGTCGACGCGATCTGGTTCACCCCCTGGTACGTGTCCCCGCTCGCGGACGGCGGCTACGACGTCGCGGACTACCGCGCGATCGACCCGCAGTTCGGCACGCTGGCCGAGGCGGAGCGCCTCATCGCGGAGGCCCGCGAGCTCGGGATCCGCACGATCATCGACGTCGTCCCCAACCACGTCTCGTCCGAGCACGAGTGGTTCAAGGCGGCCCTCGCGGCCGG
Organism: Cellulosimicrobium funkei; assembly: GCF_001019615.1. Taxonomy (GTDB): domain Bacteria; phylum Actinomycetota; class Actinomycetes; order Actinomycetales; family Cellulomonadaceae; genus Cellulosimicrobium; species Cellulosimicrobium cellulans_E. The sequence continues at coordinate 55,119 of NZ_JNBQ01000004.1, forward strand.
CCCCGGGTCGCCCGAGCGCGAGCGCTTCTGGTTCCACCCGGGCAAGGGCGACGACGGCTCCGAGATCCCGACGCGCTGGGTCTCCGAGTTCCAGGGCAGCACGTGGACGCGCACGACGAACCCCGACGGCACGCCCGGCGAGTGGTACCTGCACGTGTTCGCGCCCGAGCAGCCGGACCTCAACTGGAACCACCCCGACGTGCGTCGGGAGCACGAGGACATCCTGCGGTTCTGGTTCGACCGCGGCGCCGCGGGCATCCGCATCGACTCGGCGGCCCAGCTCGTCAAGGACCCGGCGCTGCCCGAGGTCCCGGCCCACCCCGGCCCGGGCGAGCACCCGCACGTCGACCGCGACGAGCTCCACGACATCTACCGCGGCTGGCGCGCCGTCGCGGACTCCTACGAGGAGCCCCGCGTGCTCGTGGGCGAGGTGTGGCTCGCGGACCGTGCCCGGTTCGCCCAGTACCTGCGCCCGGACGAGATGCACACGGCGTTCAACTTCGACTTCATGGCGCGCCCGTGGGACGCGAAGGCGCTGCGCGAGTCGGTCCAGACGACGCTCGACGCGCACGCCCCGGTCGCGGCGCCCGCGACGTGGGTGCTCTCGAACCACGACGTGACGCGTCCCGTGACGCGGTACGGGCGCGAGGACAGCTCGTTCGCGTTCGCGACCAAGCGCTTCGGCACGCCGACGGACCTGGAGACGGGCCGCCGTCGGGCCCGCGCCGCGGCGCTGCTCTCGGCGGCGCTGCCGGGGTCGCTCTACCTCTACCAGGGCGACGAGCTCGGCCTGCCCGAGGTCGAGGACCTGCCGCTCGACGCGATCCAGGACCCCATGCACTTCCGCTCCGAGGGCGTCGACCCCGGTCGCGACGGCTGCCGCGTCCCCCTCCCGTGGACGCGCGGCGGCACGAGCAACGGGTTCGGGCCCGACGGCGGCGCGCAGCCCTGGCTGCCCCAGCCCGCGGGCTGGGGCGAGGTGTCCGTCGAGGCGCAGGCCGACGACGAGACGTCGATGCTCGCGCTCTACCGCCGCGTGCTCGCGACGCGGCGCGCGGAGCCCGCGCTGCACGGCGAGGCGTTCCGCTGGCTCGACTCCCTCGATGGGGTCGCGCTCGGAGACGACGTGCTCGCGTTCGTCCGCGAGGACACCCGCGGCGACGACGACCGCGCGGTCACGTGCGTCGTCAACCTCGGGACCGAGGACGTGCCGCTGCCCGCGGACGCGGAGGTCCTCCTCCACAGCGGCACCCCGCACGGGGCGGACGCGTCGGAGCCACCGACGCGCCTCGCCCCCGACACCGCGGTCTGGCTGCGCGCCTGACGGCGCGCACGAGCCGTCAGGCCTGACCGCCACAGACCCCGGGCCGCGAGCCGGTCGGCCCGGACACCCAGCACCCACCCAGCACACACCCAGCACCACCGGAACACAGGAGTGACGATGAAGTCCACACGTCAGGCGATCGCCTTCACCCTCGCGGGGGCGCTCGCGATCAGCACGCTCGCCGCGTGCTCGAGCGGCGGCTCGGGCAGCGACGACGAGAGCAGCGGCTCGGACGGCGACGGGAAGGTCACCCTCAAGGTGGTCTCCCTCCTCCCGGGCTCCGAGCAGGAGGCGATCGACGCCTTCAACGCCCAGGTCGAGGAGTTCGAGACCGCGAACCCCGACATCGACATCGTGCCGGAGGAGTACGAGTGGAAGGCGACGACGTTCGCCCCCCAGCTCGCCGGCGGCACGCTGCCCGACGTCTTCGAGATCCCGTTCACCGACGCGAAGACGCTCGTCGAGAACGGCCAGCTCGCGGACCTCGACGAGCAGTTCCGCACCCTGCCCTACGCCGACAAGTTCAACCCGGCCATCATCGAGGCCGGGACGGGCGCCGACGGCCACGTCTACGCGATCCCCGCGAAGAACGTGTACGGCGTGGGCCTGCACTACAACCGTGCGCTGTTCGAGTCCGCCGGGCTCGACCCCGACCAGCCGCCGACCACGTGGGACGAGGTCCGCGAGGACGCGAAGAAGATCGCGGACGCGAACCCCGGCGTGGCGGGCTACATGCAGATGTCGCAGAACAACACGGGCGGCTGGCAGCTCACGGTCAACACGTTCGCGCGCGGCGGCCGCACGCAGGAGGTCGCGGACGACGGCACGGCCACCTCGACGCTGACCAACGACGGCACCAAGGAAGCGCTCGAGTGGCTCAAGGCCATGCGCTGGGAGGACAACTCCCTCGGGAGCAACTTCCTCCTCGACTGGGGCACGATGAACCAGGCGTTCGCCGCCGGCCAGGTCGCGATGTACACGTCGGGCTCCGACGTCTTCACGTCGCTCGTCCAGACGAACGCGATCGACCCCTCCACCTACGGTCTCGCGGCGCTCCCGCTCGAGGGCGACGACGCGGGCGTCCTCACCGGCGGCACGCTCGCCGCGATGCCGGCGAACGTGGACGAGTCGAAGAAGGAGGCCGCGATCAAGTGGATCGACTTCTTCTACCTCGGGAAGCTCGTCGACGAGAAGCGCGCCGTCGCCGACGCCGAGACGCTCGTCGCGAACGACCAGCCCGTGGGCACCCCGGTCCTGCCGATGTTCTCCCAGGAGCAGTACGAGCAGAACCAGGAGTGGATCAAGGACTACATCAACGTCCCGCTCGACCAGATGACGAGCTACACGGACACGATGTTCGACCTGCCGCTCGTCGGTGAGCCGTCGCAGAAGACGCAGGAGATCTACGCCCTGCTCGACCCGGTCGTCCAGGCCGTCCTGACGGACGAGAACGCCGACGTGGACGCGCTGCTGGAGCAGGCGAACACCGAGGCGCAGGCCCTGCTCGACCAGGGCTGACGCCCCGCGGTCGCGCGGCCCGCACCGGGCCGCGCGACCCGCAGACCCGGGTCGGCCGGCAGCGCCCCCTCGCCGGCCGACCCGTACCCCGCCGGTGCCCGACGGCGCGACGCACCTCGCGTCGTCGGGCACCTCCCCACCGCACCGAAGGACGTTCGCCCGTGACCGCCACCACCGCCCCGCCGCGACGGGGACCCGCCTCCCACGCGCGGGCCGACCGCGACGGCCGACGCCGCAGCCCCGTGACGTGGTTCCGTGGCGGCGGCCTGAGCAACCTCGTCTTCCTGCTGCCGCTCATCCTGATCTTCGGCGTCTTCTCGTGGTTCCCCATCGTGCGCGCGGTGATCATGAGCTTCCAGGAGACGAACCTCGTGAGCGACCCGACGTTCGTCGGGCTCGACAACTTCCGCCAGGTGCTGAACGACCCGCTCCTGTGGAAGGCCGTGAAGAACACGCTGTACTTCGCGTTCCTCGCCCTGCTGTTCGGGTACCCGATCCCGCTGGTCGCGGCCGTGCTGATGCGCGAGGTCCGCCGGGCACGCGGGCTGTACTCCGCGCTCGCCTACCTCCCGGTCGTCGTGCCGCCGGTCGTCGCCGTGCTGCTGTGGAAGTTCTTCTACAACGGCAGCCCGACCGGTGTGTTCAACACGATCCTCGGCTGGGTCGGCCTCGGCCCGTACCCGTGGCTCCAGGACGCCTCGACGGCGATGCCCTCGCTCGTGCTCGCCGCCACGTGGGCCGGCGCGGGCGGGACGATCATCATCTACCTCGCCGCCCTGACGAGCGTGCCGCCCGAGCTCTACGACGCCTCCGAGGTGGACGGCGCGGGGCTGTGGCGCAAGATCTGGCACGTGACGCTCCCGGCGCTGCGCGGCGTCCTGTTCATCACGCTGATCCTCCAGGTGATCGGCACGGCGCAGGTCTTCCTCGAGCCCTACCTGTTCACGGGCGGCGGGCCGAACAACGCGACGCTGACGATCCTGCTGCTCATCTACCGCTACGCCTTCCAGAACAGCCTCGGCGGCGACTACGGGGCGGCGACCGCGCTGTCGATCATGCTCGCGGCCGTCCTCGCCGTCTTCTCGATCCTCTACTTCCGGCTCACCCGGTCCTGGAGCACGTCATGACTCTCTCGCCCACCGACAACCCGAGCGAGATCGGCGTCGTCTCGCAGGACTCCGCGGCCGCGACGGACGCCGTCGACGACCCGGACGGCACGTCCCGCCGCGCCGCCGCGGCGAGCCGCTCCCGGCGCGAGTCCGACCGCCGCAGGGTGCGCGCTCGCCGTCGCAAGGCGCTCGACGGCGTCGAGGACCGCGGCGCGCTCTCCGAGGCCGACTGGCGCCGCCCGTCGATCCGGTGGGGGATGGGCACCACGCACGTCCTGCTGCTCGTGATCCTCGTCGTCGCGGGGCTCGGCCCGATGCTGCTGCTCGCGAAGTACGCGGTCACGCCGACGCAGGACATCCTGCGCACGCCGATGGCGATCTTCCCGAACGGCATCGCGTGGGACAACCTCGACAAGGCGTGGAACGACGTCCAGGTCAGCCGGTACTTCCTCAACACGATCTGGCTCGCGGTCGGGTCGTGGGCGTCCCAGATCCTCGTCGCGACGACGGGCGGCTACGCGCTGTCCGTCCTGCGGCCCCGGTACGGGAAGGTCGTGCAGGCGCTCGTCCTGTCGACCATGTTCGTCCCGGCGATCGTCCTGCTCGTCCCGCTGTACCTGACGATCCTCGACCCGCCGCTGCTGGGCCGGTCGCTCATCAACAGCTTCTGGGCCGTGTGGCTGCCGGCGGGCGCGAGCGCGTTCAACGTGCTGCTCGTCCAGCGGTTCTTCGACAGCCTCCCGCGCGAGGTGTTCGAGGCCGCGCGCATGGACGGCGCCGGGCCGTACCGGCTGTTCTGGTCGGTCGTCCTGCCGATGTCCAAGCCGATCATCGGCGTCGTCTCGGTGTTCGCGGTCATCGCGGCCTGGAAGGACTTCCTCTGGCCGCTGCTCGTCCTCAAGGACCCCGCGATCCAGCCGCTGTCCGTGCGCCTGCCGTCGATCGAGGCGTCGACCGACCTCGGCGTGTTCCTCGCGGCGCTCGCGATCTCCACGCTCATCCCGGTCGCGCTGTTCCTGGTGTTCCAGCGCATGTTCCTCCAGGGCGCCGGCCTCGGAGGAGCGGTCAAGGGCTGACCCCCGGTACGTCGCCGAACACGACTTTGGTGTCGTTATCCCGCGGATAACGACACCAAAGTCGTTCTCGACCGCGCGCGCGGTCGTGCTCAGCCGCGGCCGCGGGGCTGCATCGCGCGCAGGACGGCGTCGTGGACGTCGGTGTTGCGCTGCGCGCCGGCGAGCCGCTCGGCGCCCGGCCCCTGCGCGGTGATCGGCGTGGCCTCGCCGGTGTGGCCGCCCGTGGTCCAGTCGACCGTGAACTGGAGGTCCGACCCCGCGAGGTCGAACGGGCCGTCCTCGGTCGTGGCGCCCTCGCCGCTCTCGTCCTCGGGGTCGACGTTCTCGATCGCCAGCCCGCCCGTGGCGTGGTCGCCCACGACGAGCACGAGCGTGCCCCGGTTCTTCTTCGCGAAGTCGAGCGCGAGCGCGACGGTCTCGTCGAGCGCCTGGCCGGCCTGGATCGTGCGCGTCGCGTTGCTGCGGTGCGCGAACTCGTCGACCGCCTCCTCCTCGACGAGCAGGAAGAACCCGTCGCGGTCGCGCGACAGCACGTCGAGCGCCTTGGCCGTCATGTCGACGAGCGGCACCTCCGGCTCGTACAGGTCGCCCTCGCCCTCGTTGCGCTGCTCGAACATCTCCTCGTTGGCGAACAGGCCGAGCAGCTTGCGACCGCGCGCGTCCGCGAGCCCCTCGGCGTCGCTCACGTACGTGTAGCCGAGGTCCTGTGCGCGCTCGACGAGGTTCCCCTCGGTCCCCTTGCTCTGCTCGGTCGGGTCCTTCGCAGGGTTGTCCTCCCACGCGCCCGGGTCTCCCGCCGGGTACCACCAGTCCTCGCCGCCGCCGAGGACGACGTCGGGCCGCGAGCTCTCCAGGAACTGGCGCGCGATCTCGCTCTGGTCGCCGCGGTCGGGCACGTGCGCCCCGAACGCCGCGGGGGTCGCGTCCGTGACCTGCGCCGTCGTGACGAGCCCGGTGGCCTTGCCCGCGCCCCGGGCCGCCTCGAGGAGGGTCGGGACCGGGTTGCCGTCGACGTCCACGCCGACCGCCCCGTTGTAGGTCCGCACCCCGGACGCGAACGCGGTCGCGCCCGCGGCGGAGTCGGTAACCGCCTCCTCGGGGTCTGCCGAGTCCGTGGTGGTCCAGCCGGCGTGCTCGAGCGAGTCCATCGCGAGCTGCCCGTCCTTGCCGACCGTCGCGAGCCGGATGAGCTCGCGGTGCGACAGGCCGAGCCCGTCGCCCTGGATGAAGATGACGTTGCGGGCGCGGTCGTTCCCGTTCCCGTGGCCCTGACCCTGGCCGCCGCCGCGCTCGCTCCCGCCGAACGGCAGGAGCATCACGAGCGCCGCGGCCGCCGCGACCCCCGTGGTCCCTGCCCGGAGCTGTCCTCGTCGTGACTGCATGAGCCTCCCCTTCCCACCGGCGTCGCTGCCGGTGCCGGCACGGCCGCGGAGGGGACGGTGTCGCCGTCGCGCGCGGGCCGCGCCCGGCGGCGTCGGTGCCGCCGGATCGTCCCCACGCTAGGCAGGGCCCGGGCACTGGCAAGCGGAGCGGGGGCGCGGCGCGCTCACCAGCGGTTGTGGACCTCCTCGGCCCAGCCGACGAGGCCGTCGAACCGCACGGGCCCGATCGCAGCGGCGCCCGACCGGCCGTCGTCGGGCGGGGCGAACGTGCCCGACCAGGTCCCGAAGCACTGGTCGGTCGACGACGACACGATGCCGAGGTGCGTGCGCGTCACCTTGGTGTGGAAGGGCTCGAACGTCGCGTCGAGACCGCCGCCGGTGACGCGCCACGGCCGGTCCGGGTCCGCGAGGTCGTAGTCCCACACGATCTCGTCGGGCAGGTGGTGGATCCGGCCGTCCACATGGACGGCGTTCTCGGTCGAGCCCGTGCCGACGGTCCAGCGTCCGCCCACCTGGATCCCGACGACTCGCCCGTGGCTCGCGCCCGAGCCCGCGCCCCAGTTCCAGCGCACGTCGTACGGCCAGCGGCCGCGCCCGTGGTCGAGCACGGCCCACGACGACCCGGCGGGCACCTCGACCGTCCGGCCGTCGACCCACAGCGTGCCGTGCGCCGGGCGCGCGACGTCCTTGACCGTGTACTGGAAGCGGGTGTCGCTCCACGGCACGACGACCGCGAGCCGCTCGTGCCCGGGCGGCAGCTCGGCGACCATGTCGAACGAGACGTCGCGGGTCCGCGCGCGCAGGCGCGTCCCGCCGTCGACCTCGTCGAGGTCGATCGCGAGGTTCGTCGCCCGGGCGCGCGCGGGTCCGTCCCCGAGCGACCCGGGCAGCTCGACGCCGCGCGCCGGCACGACGGTCGCGGCCTCGCCCCACGTGCGGCCCGTCTCCCGGTCCAGGACCCACACCTCGTGCACCGCGGCGTAGTCGAGCGAGGACACGGTGAGGGCGAGGACGTGCGTCGGGGTGACGACGCCCCAGTACTCCCAGCGCTTGTTCCGGCCACGGTGACGGCTCCAGCGGCCGCGGCCGTCCCGTGCCACGCCGGACGTGTCGACGAGCGGTTGCCGCGCCCAGCCGACCGACCGGCGGTCGAGGCTCCCGTCGGGCAGGGTGAGCGCGACGCGCTCGGTGATCTCCGGGAGCGGCACTGCTCCACCTCCACGTGGTCCGGCTCGGGCGGCTCTGCGGGGCGGGCGACGGCGCCCGGTGCCCGGCCCGAGGAGCGAGCGAGCCCGAGTCTAGGGGCCGCGGGAAGCCGCCCGGACGAGGTGACACTCTGTCCCGTCAATGTCACGTCCTCCCGGTCGGCTTCCCGGCGGGCGGGGCCCGGAGCAGGTGCCATGATCGGGAGCATGCCCCCGTTCTCCCCCCAGGACGTCGCTGCCGACACGGGCCGGGCCGCTGAGCCCGTCGCCGCCCCCGCGAGCGCCGTCGACCCCGGTCCCACCCCTGACCTGCGCCCCTACGACGCGCTCCTGCTGTACTCGTTCGGCGGGCCCAACAAGCCCGAGGACGTCGTGCCGTTCCTGCGCAACGTCACCGCGGGCAAGGGCATCCCCGACGCGCGCCTCGAGGAGGTCGGCGAGCACTACTACGGCTTCGGCGGCAAGAGCCCCATCAACGAGCAGAACCTCGCGCTCAAGGCCGCGCTCGAGGCCGAGCTCGCGCGCCGCGGCGTCGAGCTGCCCGTCGTGTGGGGCAACCGCAACTGGGAGCCGTACACGACCGACGCGATCGACGAGCTCGAGGCGCTGGGCGCGAAGAACGCCGTCGCGCTCGTGACGTCCGCGTACTCGTCGTACTCGGGCTGCCGCCAGTACCGCGAGGACCTCGCGGTCGTCCTCGACGGGCGCGGCCAGCTCGGTCCCGACGGCTCGACGGGCGTGCAGTTCGACAAGGTGCGCTCCTACTTCAACCACCCGGGCTTCGCGCAGGCGAACGTCGACGCGGTGCTCGACGGCTACGCGGCGCTCGCGGACAAGGGCGGCGACGGCGCGGCTGCGCGGCTCGTGTTCGTCACGCACTCCATCCCGGACACGATGGAGGCGGCGTCGCGCGTCTCGCACGCGACGTACTCGGAGCAGCACCTCGACCTCGCGCGCGTGATCGTCGCCGAGGTGTCGGCGCGCCTGGGTCACGACGTCGCGTGGGACCTCGCGTACTGCTCGCGCTCCGGCCCGCCGAGCCAGCCGTGGCTCGAGCCCGACGTCAACGACCACCTGGAGGCCCTCGCGCAGGACGGCGTCCGCGACGTCGTGCTCTCGCCGATCGGCTTCGTGTCGGACCACATGGAGGTCGCGTACGACCTGGACACCGAGGCGATGGAGACCGCGACGGGGCTCGGGATGACCGCGGTCCGCGCGGGCACCGTGAGCACGCGCGAGCCGTTCGTGCGCGGCCTCGTGGACCTGCTCGTCGAGCGCGCGGCCCTCGCGCGCGGCGAGGACGTCACCGAGGCCACCGTCGGCAGCCTGCCCGCCTTCCGCTCGGTGTGCGCGCCCGGCTGCTGCCTGCGTCGCGACGGGGAGCCGAGCGGCGTCCCCGCGCTGTGCAGCACGGACGTCCACAGCTGAGCCCCGTACCGATCAGGGAGGAACCCCGATGAACGACGCCGCGCGCGTCCCCGCGGACCACGAGCAGATCAACACCACCATCCGCTACGCGATGTGGTCCGTCTTCGCGACGGCGGCGCCCCTGCCCGCCGACGCGGACGAGCGCGCGGGCCTCGTGGCCGACGCGCTGACCGCCGTCGGCGGGGGCGACGACCCGGCCGCGACGGACGGCGACCTCGTCGTCCGTGGCTGGTACGACGTCGCGGGCCTGCGCTCGGACGCCGACCTCATGGTGTGGTGGCACGGCCCGACGGTCGAGTCCGTGCAGGGCGCCTACCAGCGCCTGCGCGCGAGCGGCCTCGGGGCGCACCTGGAGCCCGTGTGGTCGAACGCGGCGCTGCACCGCCCTGCCGAGTTCAACCGGGGCCACGTGCCGGCGTTCCTCGCGGGCGAGGCGCCGCGCGACTACCTGTCCGTCTACCCGTTCGTGCGGTCGTACGACTGGTACCTGCTGCCCGACGCCGAGCGCCGCACCATGCTGCGCGACCACGGGCTCGCGGCGAAGGACTACCCGGACGTGCGCGCCAACACGGTCGCGTCGTTCGCGCTCGGCGACTACGAGTGGATCCTCGCGTTCGAGGCCGACGAGCTGCACCGCATCGTCGACCTCATGCGCGAGCTGCGCGCGACCGAGGCGCGCCGCCACGTGCGCGAGGAGGTCCCGTTCTTCACGGGCCCGCGCACGACGCTCACCGCCTGGGCGGACCGCCAGCCCTTGTCCTGACCCGGCCCCGCGCCGAACACGATCCTGGTGTCGTTATCCGTCGGATCACGACACCAGAGTCGTTCTCGGCAGCGAGCAGCGTCGTTCTCGGCGGCGGGGGAGCGTCGGCGCCCGAGATGCTCAGCATGCTGAGTGATGTCACGCTGGAGGCATGACCACAGCAGCCGTCCCGGCGGGCGCCGTCCGCGACCCCGTTCCCTCCGATCGGGTCCGCCAGGTCGTCGTCCTCGTCGGCTCGCTCGTCGCGGCCGGTGCCGCGGCCTACGGCGCGGGCGCGTTCGGCGGCACCGCCGTCGAGCAGACCGCCGGGGGCGCGCTGTCCTCGACCGCGACTCCCGTCGCGCCCGACAACCCGGCGTTCCGCATCTGGTCCGTGATCTACCTCGGCCTCTTCGTCTTCGCCGTCTACCAGGTGCTGCCCCGGCACGCCGCGAGCCCGCGCCTGCGGGTGACCGCGTGGTGGGTCCTCGTCTCCATGGTCCTCAACGCCGCGTGGATCGGCGTCGTCCAGGCCGGGTGGATCCCGCTGAGCGTCGTCGTCATCGCGGCGCTGCTCGCCGTCAACGCCGTGGTCGTGGTGCGGCTCGTGCGCCGGCGGCCCGAGTCGACCGCGCAGGCCGTCGTGCTCGACGGGACCATGGGCCTCTACACCGGCTGGGTGAGCGTCGCGACGCTCGCGAACGTCGCCGCGGCGTTCGCGGACGCGGGCGTCGGCGAGCTCGGCCTCGGCGCGACGGGCTGGTCCGTCGTGCTCGTCGTGGCGGCCGCGGCGCTGTCCGTCGCGTGGGCGGCGTTCGCCGCCGGACGCCGGGCGGTCGCCCTCGGCATCGGCCTCGCGATGTCGTGGGGTCTCGCGTGGATCGCCGTCGGGCGGTTCCAGGGCGAGCTCGTGGACACCACCGTGGCCTGGGCGGCCGTCGGCGCGTCCGCGGTCGCGCTCGTCGCGGCGGTCGTCGCCGCGACCCGCCCGGCGCGCGCCTGATCACCCGCCGAGCACGCGGTCCGCGACCGGGTCGAGCCCAGGACGGCCGCGGACCCCGTGCTCGGCGGGGCCCCTCGCAGGTCAGGGATAGAGGCCGCGGATCTGGTGCGCCTCGGCGACGCGCTGGACGCCGATGACGAGCGCGGCGTCGCGCAGGCTCAGCTCCTCGCGGCGCGCGAGGCTCGCGACCTCCTCGTACGCGTGCAGCATGCGGTGCTCGAGCTTGTCGCCGATCTCCTCCGCGGTCCACCAGTACGCCTGGTTCGCCTGGACCCACTCGAAGTAGGAGACGACGACGCCGCCCGCGTTCGCGAGCACGTCCGGCACGACCGTCACGCCGTTCTTGGCGAGTACCCGGTCGCCCTCGGCGGTCGTCGGGCCGTTGGCGCCCTCGACGACCCAGCGCGCGCGCACGGTGCCCGCGGTGTCGCCGTCGAGCACGCCCTCGACCGCCGCCGGGACCAGCACGTCGACGTCGAGCGCGAGCAGCGCGTCGTTGTCGACCGGGTCGGCGCGGTCGAAGCCCACCACGCTGCCGGTCGCGGCGACGTGCTCGAACAGCGCGCGCACGTCCAGCCCGTCCGGGTCGTGCACGCCGCCGTACTGGTCGGAGACCGCGACGACACGCGCCCCGCGCGCCGCGAACAGCGCCGCCGCGTGCGAGCCGACCTTGCCGAACCCCTGGATCGCGACGCGCACGTCGGACAGCGGCACGCCGGCCTCGTCGAGCGCCGCGGCGGTGACGTGCACGACGCCCGCGCTGGTCGCCGTCGTGCGCCCGAGCGAACCGCCCACGGTGATGGGCTTGCCCGTCACGACTGCCGGGATCGTGTAGCCCTGGTTGACCGAGTAGGTGTCCATGACCCAGGCCATGGTCTGCTCGCTCGTGCCCATGTCGGGCGCCATGATGTCCCGCTCCGGGCCGATCACCGGCATGATCTCCGACGTGTAGCGGCGCGTGACGCGCTCGAGCTCGGCCTCGGAGTAGCAGCGCGGGTCGATCGAGACCCCGCCCTTCGCCCCGCCGTACGGCAGGTCGACGAGGGCGCACTTCCAGGTCATCCACATCGCGAGCGCGCGCACCTCGTCGATGTCGACGCTCGGGGAGTAGCGGAGCCCGCCCTTGCCGGGTCCGCGCGAGACGTTGTGCTGCACGCGGTAGCCGTGGAAGAGGACGGTACGGCCGTCGTCCCGCCGCAGCGGGACGGCCACGTTCACCTCGCGCCGTGGTGTCGCGAGCATCTCGTGCAGGCCGTCGTCGTAGCCGAGGAAGCGGACCGCGCCGGCGAGCTGCGCGTGCGCGGTGTCGAGGGCGGACGCCGGTGCGGTCGCGGCGTCGGGTCGGGAGGTCGTACGGGGAGCGGGGTCGTTCGGGGTGGTTTCGCCGCTGGTGAGGGTGGGCGGCACGGACGTCGTCGTCACGGTTCCTCCGGTTCGAGGGTTTTCCTCGGTGCCGCGGGGGTGTGCGGCACCGAGGGTCACGCTACCCCCGGCGCGGGCGCTCGCCCCTCACGCGCCCCGGCGGTGCCCCAGGGCGTCGATCGCCTCGAGCTCGTCCGCGGAGAGGGAGAAGCCGGTCACCGCGAAGTTCGCCTCGATGCGCTCCGGCGTCACGGACTTCGGGATGACGACGAACCCGTGGTCGAGGTGCCAGCGCAGCACGACCTGCGTGGGGGTGACTCCGTGCGTGGCCGCGACCTCGGCGAGCACCGGCGCGTCGAGATCGGTGCGCTTGAACGGGCTGTACCCCTCGAGCACGACGCCGCGCTGCGCGAGCTCGTGCACGACGCGGTGGTCGTAGTCGGCCGGGCTCCACGGGATCTGGTCGACGGCGGGCGTCTCGCCGACCTGCTCGGACAGGACGTCGACCTGCTCGACCGAGTAGTTGCTCACCCCGATCGAGCGCACCTTGCCCTCGTCGCGCAGCTCGACGAACCGCTCCCACACCCACGGCGACGCCTCACCGGACGGCGGCCAGTGGATGAGCCACAGGTCCACGTGGTCCGTGCCGAGGTCGCGCAGCGACGCCTCGAGCGTCTCGCGCTCGCGGCCCGCGGCGTCCGGCGGGAGCTTGGTCGTGACGAACACGTCGGCGCGGTCCACGGACGAGTCGGCGAGCGCGCGCCCCACCTGGGCCTCGTTGCCGTAGCCCGTCGCGGTGTCGACGTGCCGGTAGCCCACGTCGAGCGCGTGGCGCACGGCGCGGTACGCGTCGTCGCCCTCGGACTGCCACGTGCCGAGCCCGAGCAGCGGCATCGCCCCGCCGGGCAGGTCGACGGTCGGGACTGGGCCGGCGGAGGCGCCGGGGGAGGAGGTGGTGGAGGTCATGCCGCCAGTCTCCGTGCCCGACGCCGCCGCTCGCCACCGCGCGGCCCTCACCGGTTCCTCGCCGAGCCCTGGATCTCTCCCCAGGACTGGCAGACGGCGAGGAGAGAACCAGGGTTCGGCGGCAGGGCGTGGGCGGTCAGCGACGGGTGCGGCGGCGGTACTGGGCCGGGGTCTCGCCGGCGAGGCGCGCGAACGTGCGGGTGAACGACGGCTGGTCGTAGAAGCCGCTCTCCGCCGCGACCTCGCCGATCGAGACGGTGCTCCCGGCGAGCAGGCGCGTCGCGTGGTCGACCCGGGTGCGCAGCACGAGCTGGCGCGGCGTCACGCCGTACACGCGCCGCACGCGCCGGTCGAGCACCGCGGGCGTGGAACCCGCCGCCTCGGCGAGCCGCGCCGTCGTCCAGCGCGCCCCGAGGTCCGCCTCGACCGCGGTGACGAGCGCGGCGAGGGAGTCCATCGTCGCGTCGTCCGCCGCGCCCGCGCGCAGGTCGTGCGAGACCGAGACGATCCCCACGAGGCGACCCGCGTCGTCGTGCACGGGGAGCTTGGACGTGAGGAACCAGCCCGACGTGCCACCGAGCCGCCGGATGCGCTCGAGCTCGCCGCGCAGCGCGCGCCCGCGCAGCACCTCGGCGTCCTGCTGCTCGTAGCGCTCCGCGAGCTGGGGGACGAACAGGTCGCCCGCCCGCCGGCCCAGCACCGCGCGGCGCGAGCGCTCGTTCGTCCGCGCGACGAACACCGGGTTGACCGCGACGTACCGGCCCGTGACGTCCTTGGCGCAGAACATCGTGTCCGGCAACTCGTCCATGAGCGCGACCATGGCGGGGCTGAGGGCGGCGAGGAGCTGGTCCGCCGCGGGCGGCGAGGTCTCGGCGTTGTCGAGTACGGATGCCATGTCGCCCCGGATCGTACAAGACGAGTCACCGCGACCCGAGGCACCCTGGAGGGATGAGCAACGACGCGCCCGCCCGGCCGCTCCCCACCCCCGGAGCCGTCGGCGGAACGACCCTCACCTCCCCGGAAGACCTCGTCGAGGAGGCCGTCACCCTGGCCCGGCGCTGGCTCGCCGCGAGCGAGGGGGCGGGCGACGCCCGCGCGCGCAGGACCGCCGAGCGGCTCGGTGCGCTCGTCTCCGACCCCACGGGCCTCGAGCTCGCGGTCCGGTTCGTCGACGACGTCGCGCGCCCCCAGGACGTGCACGTCGCCGCGCGGGCGCTCGGCCGCCTCGGCGAGCTCGCGGGCAGCGCGGGGTCGTTCCTCGGGCCGGTCGACCGGTCCCTCCTGCGCGTCGGGGCGGGTGTCGCGCCGGTGCTGCCGCGCGTCGTCGTGCCGGCCGCGCGCGTGCGCCTGCGCCAGCTCGTGGGCCACCTCGTCGCCGACGCCGGCCGCGGCCTCGGCCCGCACCTGGCCCGCACCCGCGCGGAGGGCTACGCGCTCAACGTCAACCTCCTCGGCGAGGCCGTGCTCGGCGAGGCCGAGGCGGACGCGCGCCTCGAGCGCACGCTCGCGCTCGTGCGGCGCCCCGACGTCGACTACGTGTCGGTCAAGGTGTCGTCCGTCGCGTCGCAGCTCGTCACGTGGGACCTCGACGGGTCGTGCGCCCGCGTCGTCGAGCGGCTGCTGCCGCTGTACCGGGCGGCGCGCGACCACGGCGTCTTCCTCAACCTCGACATGGAGGAGTACAAGGACCTCGCGCTCACGACCGCGGTCTTCCGCGAGATCCTCGCGCACGACGACCTGCACGACCTCGAGGCCGGGATCGTGCTCCAGGCGTACCTGCCCGACGCGCTCGGCGCGCTCGACGGGCTCACCCGGTTCGCGACCGAGCGCGTCGCCGCCGGGGGAGCGCCGATCAAGGTCCGCCTCGTCAAGGGCGCGAACCTCGCGATGGAGGCCGTCGAGGCCGAGCTGCACGGGTGGCCGCAGGCGCCCTACCCGACCAAGCCCGACGTCGACGCGAACTACGTCCGCCTGCTCGAACACGCGCTGCGCGAGCCCCGCACCGACGCCGTGCGCATCGGCGTCGCGAGCCACAACCTGTTCCACGTCGCGCTCGCCGTCCTCCTCGGCCGGGCCCGCGGCGTGAGCCACGCGCTCGACGTCGAGATGCTCCAGGGCATGGCCCCCGGCGAGGCCCGCGCCGTGCGCGACGAGGTCGCGGCCGACCGGGTCGAGAGCGGCCCGCACGCGGGGCGCGGCGGGTGCGTCGTGCTGTACACGCCCGTCGTGCGCGACGAGGACTTCGACGTCGCGATCTCCTACCTCGTGCGCCGCCTCGAGGAGAACGCCGCCGAGCAGAACTTCCTGCATGCCATGTTCGCGCCCGACGGGTCGCCCGCGGCCAGCCCCATGGAGCGCCAGGAGGCCGCGTTCCGCGCGTCCGTGCGCCACGGGGTGCACTACGCGGAGGCCGACGTGACGCCGCGCCGCCGCCCCCGCACGGGCGCCCCGACCGCCGTCGGGCCGCACCAGCCCGCCGAGCCCGGGGTTGTCGGCCACGACGACGCCGACCCCGCCCGTGACGCCGGGTTCGGCGGGTTCGCGAACGCTGCCGACACCGACCCCGCCGTCGCCGCGTCGCGCGACTGGGCGCGGCACGTGGCCGGGCCCGAGTCCGGGTTCGTGGCCGTCCGCACGCCCCAGCTCACCTCCACCGCTCAGGTGGACGACGCCGTCGCGACCGCCGTGCGCGCGACCGGCGCGTGGGCGCGGGTCGCCCCGACCGCCCGCGCCGCCGCGCTGCGCGCCGTCGCCCGGCGCCTGGAGGAGGCGCGCACCGACCTCGTCGCCGCGATGGTGCACGAGCCCGGCAAGACCGTCGCCGAGGCCGACCCCGAGGTGAGCGAGGCCGTCGACTTCGCGCGCTACTACGCGCGCTCCGCCGAGGAGCTGGACCACGTGCCCGGCGCCCGGTTCGCCCCCGACGGCGTCACGCTCGTCACGCCGCCGTGGAACTTCCCCGTCGCGATCCCCGTGGGCGGGGTCCTCGCGGCGCTCGCGGCCGGGTCGGCCGTGCTCGCCAAGCCTGCTCCGCCCACGCCGCGCTGCCTCGAGGTCGCCGTCGAGGCGATCCACGCGGGCCTGCGCGACGCGGTGGCTGCGGAACCCGGGGACTTCGCGGGGCTGGACGCGGGCTCGGTGACCGAGGTCGTGCAGTACGTCCGCGTGCCCGACGACGAGCTCGGCACGCGCCTCGTCACGCACGACGACGTCGCGCGCGTGGTGCTCACGGGCTCGATCGAGACCGCGCAGCTCTTCGCGCGGTGGAAGCCGTCGCGACCGGTGCTCGCCGAGACGTCGGGCAAGAACGCGCTGGTCGTCACGCCGTCGGCGGACCTCGACCTCGCGGTCGCGGACCTCGTGCGCTCGGCGTTCGGGCACGCGGGGCAGAAGTGCTCGGCGGCGTCGCTCGCGATCCTCGTCGGCTCGGCGGGCGACCCGCGGACCGAGACGGGGCGCCGCGTGCGCCGCCAGCTCGTGGACGCGGTGCGCTCGCTCGCGGTCGGGACCGCGACCGACGTCTCGACGACCATGGGTCCGCTCACCGAGCGCGCGTCCGGCAAGCTCCTGCACGCCCTGACGACGCTCGAGCCCGGGGAGTCGTGGCTCGTGCGGCCCCGGCAGCTGGACGGTGGGCCGGACCTCGAGGGCCGCCTCTGGACGCCCGGCCTCAAGGAGGGCGTCGCCCCCGGGTCGCCGTTCCACCTCACCGAGTACTTCGGCCCCGTCCTCGGGATCATGACCGCCGCGACGCTCGACGAGGCGATCGCGCTCCAGAACGCCGTGCCGTTCGGGCTCACGGGCGGCATCCACAGCCTCGACGACGCCGAGGTGGAGCGCTGGCTCGACGCCGTCCAGGTGGGCAACGCCTACGTCAACCGGCACATCACCGGCGCGATCGTGCAGCGGCAGTCGTTCGGCGGCTGGAAGCAGTCGGCCGTGGGACCGGGCGCGAAGGCGGGCGGGCCGAATTACGTCGCACAGCTCGGCCGCTGGGCCGACGCGACGGGCGAGGGCGCCGACGAGGGCGCGGGGACGCCGTCGGGCACCACGGCGCCCGGGCGGGCCGCGCCCGCCGACGCCGCGCCGCCCGCGCGCGAGGCCGCGCCCGAGGCGTGGCTCGCGTGGGCGAAGGCCGACGACGCGCGCTGGTGGGAGCGGGAGTTCTCCGCGGGCCACGACCCCTCGGGTCTGCACGTCGAGTCGAACGTCTTCCGCTACCGCCCGGTCGACGTGCTCACCGTGCGCGTCGGCGCGGACGCGTCGCCGGTCGAGGTCGAGCGCGTGCTGCACGCCGCGCGCACCGCGGGGGTACCGGCGGTCGTCGTGCCGAGCACGGGCGACGCCGCGGTGAGCGACGAGGAGCTCGCGCGCCGCGTCGCGTCCGGTGCCGTCCGGGGTCGCGTCCGCGTCGTCGGCTCCGCCCCCGGGCTGCACGAGGCCGCGGCCGAGCGCGTCGGTGAGGTCACGGTCCTGGACCACCCCGTCGTCGCGAGCGGCCGCCGCGAGCTGCTCACGGTCCTGCACGAGCAGGCCGTCAGCCGCACGACGCACCGGTACGGCCACGTGAAGCGCTGATCCCGCTACCTCGTGGGTGCGGTCTCCGCCGACGAGACGGTCACGGACGCCGCGTCGCGGAACGCGCGCAGGCGCTCGGCCTGCTCGGCGACGGCGTCGGTGAGCCCGGCCTCCCACGGGACCCACGGGTCCGTGAGGACCATGAGCCGGCGGCCGGACGCGCGGGGCCGCCACGTCCCGACGACCTCGCCGTCCGCGAGCACCGCCCCGGGCCGGCCGAGGACGCGCCACAGGTCCTTGGCGCGGGCCTCGTCGGCCACGAGCGTGGCGCGGTCGCGGAGCTGGAGGTACAGGTCGTACGGGCCCACGAGCCGGACGACGGGCGCGTCGGTGCCGGGGTGCGCGTCGCGATGGCGTGCCGCGGCGCCGCGGAGGCGTTCGGCGTCGTCGGCCAGGACCCAGCGCTCGGCCGGGCGCGCGCCGGGCTCGGCGTCGGTGATCTCCACGCGCACCGCGTCGTCGGGCCAGTGGGCCCGCACGTCCTTGACCGGCGCGTCGAGGAACCCCGCGACGTCCTGCACGCTCGCGGCGGGGAAGAAGCGCAGGTAGCCCCGCACCACGTCGAGGCGCGGCGGGGCCTCGCCGCCGAGCCGGCCGTAGAACGACGGCTCGAGGCCCGGCACCCGTCGCAGCACCGGCGGCGACGTGCCGGGCTCCAGCTCGAGCCCCGCCTGGAGCGCGGCGAGGCGGAAGGTCTGCTCGTAGCTGTGCGTCGCGCCGCAGGAGCGGCACCAGCGCAGGTGGGGCTCGGGGAGGCGCTGCGTGAGCCGCGTCGAGAGATCACCCTTGACGGTGGGGTCGGCGACGAGCTCGCGCTCGAGCCGCGCCTCCGTGCGCAGCGCGTCGAGCACGGCGAGGCCCGCCGCGCGCAGTGGCTTGCTCGCGTCGAAGACCCGCTTGGCGGCGTCGGCCTCGGAGAGCGGGGCGGTCGCGACGGCGACGTCGCCCAGGTCCGCGCGACGGTAGACGTGCGGGGCGCCGCGCAGCGTCCACGCGAGGGCGAGGCCCGGCGGGAGGCTGCCCGGCCCCACGCCCGGGGCGCCGCGCACCGCGAGCCCCCAGGCCGCGCCGTCGGGCCCGGTGTCCTGGACGCCCAGGTCGAGCGCGGAGACGTCGGCCGGGGAGTCGGCCGCGCCGGGTGCGCGGTCGAGCTGCTGGGCGTGCCAGCGCGCCGTGAGCACGTCGGCGCGCGAGAGCGGGGTCGGGGCTGCCGAGGACGAGGTCACGACCTCAGGCTACGAGCGCCCGCCCACGCCGCCGCGGCGCCCAGGGCAGGGCGCCACGGCGACGGGAGGGTCAGACCGAGTCGCGCTCGACGAGCGCGGGGGAGAGGACCTGCGACGCGATCTCGTCCCCGCGTCCGCCGACGAGGTCGAGCAGGAGGTCGGTCGCGCCGCGGACCATCTCGACCATCGGGTTCTGGACCGTCGTGAGCGGCGGCACCGTCGAGGCGGCGGTCGCGAGGTTGTCGAACCCGACGACGGACACGTCGCGCGGCACGTCGCGCCCGTGCGCCGCGAGGACGCGCAGCGCGCCCTCGGCCATGAGGTCCGACGCG
The DNA here is from genome assembly GCF_001019615.1 of Cellulosimicrobium funkei. GTDB lineage: Bacteria > Actinomycetota > Actinomycetes > Actinomycetales > Cellulomonadaceae > Cellulosimicrobium > Cellulosimicrobium cellulans_E. The sequence goes on from NZ_JNBQ01000004.1 coordinate 74,370, forward strand.
ACGAACAGGCCGTCGACGTCGGGGTGTGCCGCGAGGATGCGCTCCATCGCGGCGGCGCCGCCCGCGACGGCGAAGTCGCCGATCTCGACCGCGTCGTCGGGCAGGCCCGCACCCTGGAGCACCTCGCGCCAGCCCGTGAGCCGGTCGACGCCCGCCGTCATGTCCTGCGGACCGGCGATCGTCGCGATGCGGCGGCGGCCCGCCTCGACGAGCCGGCGCGCCGCGAGGCGGCCACCCTCGACGTTGTCGACGTCGACGTAGAGCAGGTCGGGCGTCGGGCGGAACGGCCGCCCGACGAACACCGCGGGCAGCCGGGCCGCGAGCAGCGCCTCCTCGAGCTCGTCGTCGCGGTGGTGCGAGGCGACGATCGCGCCGTCCACGTGCCCGCTGCTCAGGTACCGCACGATGCGGCCCGGCTGCTCGTCGGGCCGCGCGAACAGCAGGACGAGCTGGAGGTCCGTGCCGCCGAGCGCGGCGCTCACGCCGCGCATCGTGCCCGCGAGGAACGGGTCGGTGAGGATGCGTTCGTCCGGCTCGGGGACCACGAGCGCGATCGAGTCGGTGCGGCGCGTCACGAGGGAGCGGGCGGCGCGGTTGGGCGTGTAGCCGAGCTGGGCGACGGCGGCGTCGACCGCCGCCTGGGCCTCGGGCGACACGCGCAGGCCGCCGTTGATCGCGCGCGACGCGGTCGAGCGCGAGACACCCGCCGTCTGGGCCACCTCGTCCAGGGTCGGCGCGGAGCGCAGGCTGTTCATCAGGACAGTATCCCGCGCGCGCCCGGCCGACCGCACCGCCCCGCTCACCGTGTCGTCACTCCCCGGCGGCGGCGTCCGCGCCGGCCGTGTCGCGCGCCGGCACGGCGTTGTCGCGCGCGACCTGCGCGTACCAGGCGCCGCTCGCCTTGACCGTGCGCTCCTGCGTCTCGTAGTCGACGCGGACGATGCCGAACCGCTTGGTGTAGCCGAGCGCCCACTCGAAGTTGTCGAGGAGCGACCACGCGAAGTACCCGCGCACGTCCGCGCCGGCGTCGATCGCGTCGCGCGTCGCGCGCAGGTGCGCGTCGATGAACTCGAGCCGGTCCTGGTCGTCCACCGAGCCGTCCGCGCCCACCTGGTCGGGGTAGGCCGCACCGTTCTCCGTGATGTACATCGCCACGCCGCGCGGGCCGGTGAAGTCCTGCTGGAGGCGCGTGAGCAGGCGCGTCAGGCCCTCGGGCTGCACCTCCCAGCCCATGTCCGTCCGGGGCAGGCCGCGCGAGCGGTCGTGCGCGTCGTCCGCGGCCGGGAAGGGGGACGACGTCGCGCGCACCGGCGCGTCGTCCGCGGGCTCGTCGCGCACGCCCTCGGGGCGCGTCCCGCCGCCGGACTCGGTCGCGGGCAGGGGGTGCCCCGAGACGGCACCGCCGTTGTAGTAGTTGACCCCGAGCGTGTCGATCGGCGTGGAGATGATCTCCAGGTCGCCGTCCTTCACGTGGTCGAGCAGACCGTAGGGCGCGACGTCCTCCAGGACGTCGGCGGGGTACTCGCCGTGGAAGACCGGGTCGAGGAAGATCCGGTTGAACTGCCCGTCGATGCGGCGCGCGGCGTCGACGTCGGCAGGGTCCTGCGGGTCGACCGGGTCGGACACGGTGAAGTTCAGCGTCAGGCCGAGGTTCGCCTCGGGCGCGCGCTCGCGCAGCGCCTGGACAGCGAGGCCGTGGCCGAGCAGGAGGTGGTGCGCCGCGGCGAGGCCGTCCTCGCGCGACTGGCGGCCGGGCGCGTGCACGCCCGCGGTGTAGCCGAGGAAGGCCGAGCACCACGGCTCGTTGAGCGTCGTCCACACGCCCACGCGGTCGCCGAGCGCCTCGTGCATCGTCACGGCGTACTCCGCGAAGAGGTAGGCCGTGTCGCGCGAGGTCCAGCCGCCCTTCTCCTCGAGCGCCTGGGGGAGGTCCCAGTGGTACAGCGTCAGCCACGGCAGGATGTCCGCGCCGAGGAGCTCGTCGACGAGGCGGTCGTAGAAGGCGATGCCCGCCGGGTTGGGCGCGCCGCCGTCGGGCCGGACGCGCGCCCACGACGTCGAGAACCGGTACGTGCCGAGGTTGAGCTCGCGCATGAGCGCGACGTCCTCGCGGTACCGGTGGTAGTGGTCGCACGCGACCATGCCGTCGTCGCCGTTCACGACGGCGCCCGGGACGCGGGCGAACGCGTCCCACACCGAGTCCGTGCGGCCGTCGGTGTGCCCGGCGCCCTCGATCTGGAACGCGGCGGTCGCGGCGCCCCAGAGGAAGCCCGGGGGCATCTCGACGCGTCCGGTCGCGGTCGCCGGGTTCGGGAGGAGGGGCGCGGACGGGACGAAGCTGGTCATGGGTCGATTGTCCTTCGAGGGTCGAGGAGTGGCGCGCGGGCGGGCCGGTGGGCCCGCCCGCGCGACGGTCTGCCGCGCGGCGTCGCGCACCGGGGTGGTGCGGGCCGCGCGGTGGCGCCGGGCGTCAGCCCTTGACGGCGCCCTGCATGATGCCCGCCACGAGCTGGCGGCCGGTGAAGATGAAGATGACGATCAGCGGCAGGGTCACGAGGAAGATCCCCGCCATGACGAGCGAGTAGTCGACGAAGAAGTTCGACTGGAGGGACCGCACCACGAGGGGCAGCGTCGGGTTGTTCTGGTTGAGCACGATCGACGGCCAGAAGAAGTTCGTCCACTGCTGGACGAACGTGAACAGACCGAGCATCGCCGCGGCCGGGCGGGCCGCCGGGAGGGCGATCGACCAGAACGTGCGGAACATCGACGCGCCGTCGACGCGGGCCGCCTCGATGAGCTCGTAGGGCAGCGCCTCACCCAGGTACTGCGTCATCCAGAAGACGCCGAACGCGGTGACGAGCGCCGGCACGATGACCGCCTGGAGCTTGCCGATCCACCCGAGGTCCGACATGAGGATGTACATCGGGATGACGCCGAGCTGCGTGGGGACCGCCATCGTCGCGATGACGAACACGAGCAGCGGCCCACGCCCGCGGAACCGGAGCTTGGCGAACGAGAAGCCCGCGAGCGTCGAGAAGAGCACGACGGACAGCGACGTGAGCACCGCGACGACCACCGAGTTCCAGGCGGCCTTCCAGAAGTTGATCGCGTCGGAGTTCATGACCTCGGCGAACCGGTCGAACAGGCTCGCGTCCGGCAGGAGCTGGGGCAGCGCGCTGCGCGAGATCTCCTCCGGCGTGGAGGAGCCCAGGATCAGCGTGAAGTACAGCGGGAAGATCGAGACCAGCAGGACGATCCCGAGGATCGTGTAGGTGACCCACCGCGGCCGGCGCTGGGTACCGCCGACGTTCTTCCCGGCGCCGCGGCGTCGGGCGGCGGCGCGGGCCGCACCCGGCCCGGCGGTCTGGGCGATGACGGGGACGGAGCTCATCGCTTCCTCCGGTCGGTCGTGCTGGCGGCGGTCGTGTCGGCGTCCGTGGTGCCCGTGCGCGAGCGCTGGGCCGAGATTGCGCTCTCGGCGCGCAGGCGCTTCTGGGTCTCGCGGCGACGGCGGACCCACCGTGGCGGGCGTGGCTGGGCGTTGGACGTGGCGATCCGTCGGGTGACGAGGAAGTTGACGATGCCGATGAGGATGATGAGGAGGAACAGCAGCCAGGCGACCGCGGCTGCGCGCCCGAAGTTCTTCTGGTTGCCCCACGCGACGTCGTAGAGGTAGAGCACGGTCGTCATCCACTGGCGGTCGGCGCCGCCGAGGCCCTGCGCGTCGAACATGCGCGGCTCGTCGAAGATCTGGAGGCCGCCGATCGTCGACGTGATGACGACGAAGATGATCGTGGCGCGGATCTGCGGGACGGTCACGGAGAAGAACTGGCGCACGCGGCCGGCACCGTCGATGATCGCGGCCTCGTACAGCTCGCGCGGCACGGCCTGCATCGCCGCGAGGAAGATCAGCGCGTTGTACCCGGTCCAGCGGAAGTTCACCATCGACGCGATGGCGACATGGCTCGCGAGCGCGTCCGCGTGCCACCGGATCGGCTCGATGCCGACGAAGCCCAGGAGCTCGTTGATGAGGCCGTACTGGTCGGCGAAGAGGCGGCCGAAGATCATCGACACCGCGACGGGGGCGACGACGTACGGGAGCAGGACCCCCATGCGCCAGAACGTGGCGGCGCGGAGGTTCTGGTCGAGCAGCGCGGCGATCGCGATGGCGGCGATCACCTGCGGCACGGACGACAGGACGAAGATCGAGACGGTGTTGCGCAGCGACTTCCAGAACGTCGGCTGCGCGAGCACGTCCGTGTAGTTCTGGAGGCCGACGAAGTCGCCCTGACCGCCGAGCAGGTTCCAGTCGTAGACCGACACCACGGCCGTGTACACGAGCGGGAAGAGGCCCGTGATCGCGAACAGGATGAAGAAGGGCGAGATGTAGAGGTAGGGCGAGACCTTGACGTCCCAGCGGCTCAGGCGCTGGGAGAAGCCGACGCGTCGCGGCGTGCGCGGCGTCGGCCCGCTGAGCCCCGGGGAGGGCTGGGTGGGCGAGAGGACGGCCATGTGAGGTTCCTGGGCTGCTGGTGACTGCGGGTGGCGGTCGGGCGGCCGCCGGGGCGGCGGCGCCCGGCGGTGGACGCGAGCGGGGCCGGGGCGGCACCGTGGTGCCGCCCCGGCCCCGTCAGGTCACAGACCCAGGTCCTGGAAGGACTGGAGCGTCTTCTGCCACGAGGACGCGGCGTCGTCGGTCTTCTCGACGTCCACGCGCTTGATGCCGTCCTGGACGGTCGTGTGGATCGAGAAGTAGTTGGCGCCCTTGAACGGCGCGCTGTCGATCGCGAGCGCACGGTTCACGAAGATCGTGCCGACCGGGGCGTTGTTGAAGAAGTCGTTCGTGAACGACTGCACGGCGTCGGACTCCTGGGCCTCGATCTGCGACGGGAACGTGCCCGCGTTCTCGAAGGCCGTCGTCTGCTGCGCCGGGTCGGTCAGCCAGGCGGCGAGCTCCTTGGCCGCCTCGGCGTTCGGGCCGGAGGCCGGGACCGTGAGGAACGAACCGCCCCAGTTGAGGCCGCCGCCGGGGAAGACGTCCGCGACGTTCCAGCCGGTCACGCCACCCGAGCGCTCCTCGACCGGGCCCGTCATCCACGCCGGGCAGATCATCGTCGCGAAGCCGTCGTTCTGGAACGCGGCGTCCCAGTCGCCGGACCACTGCTCGAGGCCCGCCGAGAGCCCGTTCGTCGTGGACTGCTCGAGGACCGTGTCGTAGATGTCGATGATCGGCTGGTTCGTCGCGAGGTCCTTGGGCGTGCCGTCGGACTCCTCGTAGGCGTTGTCGATCTGGTTGACCATCGCCTGCGAGATCGACATGGCCGAGTCGTACCAGGCCGCGTCGCTCGCGGCGACGAAGGTCTTGCCCGCGGCGAAGTAGTCGTCCCACGTCGCGTCCTCGCCGCCGAGGAGCTCCGCCACCTCGGCGGGGTCGGTCGGCAGGCCGGCGGCCTCGAAGAGGTCCTGGCGGTAGCAGATCGCGCTCGGGCCGATGTCGGTGCCGTAGCCGATGAGCTTGCCGTCCGGCGTCGTGGCCTGCTGGACCTTCCAGTCCACCCAGCGACCGTCGAGCGACGAGTCGGTGAGGTCGGTGAAGAGGTCGGGGTACTGCATGAGCTCAGGCAGCCAGTCGACCTCGATGGCCTCGATGTCCGCGAGGCCATCGCCGCCGGCGGCGAGCTTGGTGGTGAGGTTGGTGCGCGCGTCCTCGGACTTCGCCGCCTTGGTCTGCTTGACGGTGACGTTCGGGTGCTCCTCGGTGTACGCGGCGAGGAGCTCGTCGGTGTAGCCGAAGTCGTTGAACGTGGCCACGGTGAGGGTGATCTTCTCGCCGTCGCCGGAGCCCGTCTCGTCGTCGTTCGAGCCGGAGCCGCTCGAGCACGCGGTCAGGGTGAGGGTGATGGCCGCGAGGCCTGCGACGGCGGCGATCGCCTTGCGGGGCCGGCGGGTCGTACGGGTGCTGCTCAGCACGGTGACTCCCTTGTCGGTGGGGCGGGGTCGTGGCAGCGCTCCCACCTCCAATGTGGTAGCGCTTCCACACAACGGGGTGATCGTGCTTTCCCGGCCGAACCCGTGTCAAGCCACGGTCGCGACGACGACGGTGTGGTCGCGCTCCCACTCGGGCGTTCCCGCAGTTCAGGAGGTTTTCGCGACCAACCGGTCGGTAGGGTTCTGGGGAAATCGTTACCGGTTCGAGACCGGCTCCCCGGACCTGATCGGGGCGCCGGGCGGCGTCAGCGCGCGAGCCACTCCCGGCCCGCGGACTCCTCCGCCGCGAGCGCCGCGCGGACGGCTTCCGCGGCCGCCTGCTCGATCGCGCCGCCGAACAGCGGCACGGACGCCTTCACCTCTCCCGCGTAGCGCTCCACGGTGCCGTCGCCGTCGGGCGAGAGCGTGACCGTCCCCGTGAGCCGCACCGGGGCGCCGGTGATCTCGAGCGAGACGGTCCCGGACCGCTCGCCGTCGCGCTCCGGCTCCCAGGCCTCCGCCTGCCGGATCTCGAGCTGGCCCCCGACGAAGGACCGGACGTGGGCCGGGATCTGGTCGGTGGGCAGGGTGCGGCGGACCGTCACCGTGAAGCCCTCGACGGCGCCGCCGGTGACGTCGACCTGCTCGACGCGGGCCCCGTCGCCGCCGGAGCGTGCGGCGCGCCAGCGCACGAACTCCTCGTCGGCGAGCATCGCGCCGACCACGGGGACGGCGGCGGGGTAGCGGAGCTCGACGCTCAGGTGCACGGGACCTCCTCGGGCCACGGGCCGACCTGCCGCCGACCTGTGCCGGTCGGCCGCCGGGCCGGTCGGCGGGTTCGGGCGACCGCGCGCGCGGGCGCTGAGGGGACTCTACCGGTCCGACCCCCTTACGCTGGGGTCCGTGTCTGCCATGAGTGACCTCATCTCCCGCCACGCCGACCTCAGCCCGGCGGACAACGAGTGGTTGCACCTGCTCGTGGGCGACTGGCAGGTGATCTCCGACCTCGCGTTCGCCGACCTCGTGCTGTGGCTCCCCACGACCGACGGCAACTTCGTCGCCGTCTCGCAGTGCCGCCCGTCGACCGGCGCGACCGTCCACTACGACGACATCGTGGGCTCGTTCGCCCCCGAGGGGCAGCGCCCGCAGCTCGAGCGCGCGCTCACCGAGGTCCGCTCCCAGCGCTCGCGCGAGCCGCGCTGGTTCGGCGCGTACGCGGTCCGGGAGGAGGCGATCCCCGTCCTGCACGCCGGGCGCGCGATCGCCGTCGTCGCGCGGCAGACCAACCTCGGCAGCGGGCGCACGCCCAGCCGCCTCGAGCTCAACTACGTCGAGGCCGCGGACGACCTCATCGCGATGATCTCCCGCGGCGAGTTCCCCTTCCCCAACGCGGCGACCGGCCCGCGCCGCGGCGCCCCGCGCGTCGGCGACGGCCTCATCCGGCTCAACTCCGAGGGCGAGGTCCTCTACGCGAGCCCCAACGCGCTGAGCTGCTTCCACCGCCTCGGCGTCATCGGCCCGCTCGTCGGGCGCTCGCTGGCGGAGGTGACGGCCGACCTCATCGAGCACCAGACGCCCGTCGACGAGTCGCTCCCGCTCGTGGTCATGGGCCGCGCGCCGTGGCGCACGGAGATCGAGGCGCAGCGCGTCGCGCTGTCGCTGCGCGCGCTGCCGCTCACCGAGTCGGGCCAGCGCATCGGCGCCGTCCTGCTGTGCCGCGACGTGTCGGAGCTGCGGCGGCGCGAGCGCGAGCTCATCACCAAGGACGCGACGATCCGCGAGATCCACCACCGCGTGAAGAACAACCTCCAGACCGTCGCCGCGCTCCTGCGCCTCCAGGCCCGCCGCATGGACGTGCCCGAGGCGCGCGCCGCACTCGAGGAGGCCATGCGCCGCGTCGCGACCATCGCGCTCGTGCACGAGAGCCTGTCGCAGACGCTCGACGAGGAGGTCGAGTTCGACGACATGGTGGGCCGGGCCCTGCGCCTCGCCGCCGACGTCGCGTCCGCGGACACGAGCGTGCGCACCGTCCGCACCGGGAGCTTCGGCCTCGTGCCGGCGGAGGACGCGACCCCGCTCGCGCTCATCCTCACCGAGCTCGTCACCAACGCGGTGGAGCACGGCCTCGCGAAGCAGGAGACCGGGACCGTCGAGGTCGCGGTCGAGCGCGAGGGCTCCGCGCTGCGCATCGTGGTCGCGGACGACGGCGTCGGCATGCCCGACGGCGACGTCGCCCGGGCGGGCAAGGCCGCCAAGAGCGGCCTGGGGACGCAGATCGTGCGCACGCTCGTCACGAACGAGCTCGGCGGCACCATCGAGTGGTCGCCGCGGCCCGGCGGGGGCACGCAGGTCGTGCTCGCGCTCGTCCTGCGCGACGGCAACCGCCAGGGCTGAGAACTCGGGTCCCGGCGCGCCCGCCCCGCGCGCCGCCTGGCGCGACCGCCCGGACCCACTGCCTGGTACGACGACGGGCCGTCACCCCGGAGGGTGACGGCCCGTCGTCGACGTGCTGCTCGACGCCCGTGGGCGGGCGGAGCGTGGTGAAGCGTGTCAGCCGGCGCGGCGCGCGCGGGCGGTGCGGCGCTTGAGGGCGCGGCGCTCGTCCTCGGAGAGGCCGCCCCAGACGCCCGCGTCCTGCCCGGACTCGATGGCCCACTTGAGGCACGTGTCGACGACGTCGCAGCGACGGCACACGGCCTTCGCCTCCTCGATCTGGAGGAGCGCGGGTCCGGTGTTGCCGATGGGGAAGAAGAGCTCGGGGTCTTCGTCGAGGCAGGCTGCGCGGTGGCGCCAGTCCATGATCGTCGTCTCCTTGGCAGAGGGGAGCCTGGTCGCGAGGTGATGACTCGTCGCGGTGATGCCCGGCAGGGGGCTGCCTGGACCAGGGCTCGAGGCGGGGGTGATTGATGCTTGAACCAGGTTCACACCTCGTGAAGCGCAGCACAAGGGGTTACGAGAAAGTTTCCGTCGCATGAATCGTGAGGTCTTCGTCACACGGGTGTGAAGGCGCAGGTCGGCGCGTACGCTGGGTGATCGTGCCTCCCCGCAAGCCCTCCGGACAGCCGCCCGAGCAGCCCCCGACGACGCCCGTCCCGACGCCTGGTCCGGCGCCCGACGGCGCGTCGCGACCCCCGGTGCTGACCGCGCTCCTCGTCGGGGTCGGGATCGAGGTCGCGGTCCTGGTCGTCGGCGCGGTCCTCCTCCTCGTCGAGCTCGTGCGCGGCGGGTCGCAGTCGTTCGGGGTCAGCGTGTTCCTCGTCGTCTTCGCGCTGGGCGTCGCCGCGGTGCTCGCCGCGAGCCTGCGCGGCCTGCTGCGCGGGCAGCGCTGGGCGCGGTCGCCGGTCGCGACGTGGCAGATCCTTCAGGCCGTCGTGGCGATCAGCTCGCTCCAGGTGGGCGTCACGCCGTGGGTCGTCGCCGCGCTCGTGCTCGCCGTCGTGGTCTTCGTCCTGCTCATGCTCCGGCCGGTCGTCGAGGCCACGACCCGTGACTCCCGGGCCACGGCCTGACACCTGCGCGCCGGGCACCCGGGCCCTGGTGCGTCACGCCTGATGCCCGGGCTGCGCGTGCCCGGACGCCCCTGAGCGTCGACCGTCCGCCGAGGCCAGCGCGAGCTGCACCGGGGTGAGCCGAGCGCCCTGGACGAGCACCCCGCGGCCGGGTCGCGGCCGCCCCGGCTCCGCGAGCCACTCGAGGCCACGACCGAACACCTCGGCGCTGCCGCGCTCACCCGCCGCGAGGACGATGCCGGCGCGCACGCCGCGCAGGTCCGCGAGCGGGCCGCGCAGTGCCGACGCGGCGCCGCCGGTGGTCGCGGACGCGAGGAGCACGAGGCCGTCCCGGCACGCTGCCGCGAGCCGTTCGCCCTCGACCACGCAGAGCTGGAGGAGGACGTCGAGGTCGTCGACCACGACCACGCCGGGCCGTCCCCGTGGACCGTTCCCGAGCGCGTCCTCCTGCCCGGTCTCGCGCGTGCCGGCGGCGACGGCGTCGAGGAGCGCGCCGACGTCGGCCGGCGCGTACCGGCGGACCACGTCGGTCCCGGGTCCGGCCGCGGCGAGCACGGCGTCGCGGGCGACGACCCCGCGCAGCGCGCCCGCGCGCGCGACGTGCCGCGCGAGGAGGGTCAGCGCGCTCGTGCGCCCCGAGCCCGGCGGGCCGACCACGAGCGCGCCGCCCGACACGTCCAACGTGACCGTGCCGGCCGTGTCGCCGCCCCGACCCACCGGGACGTGGAACGCAGCCGACGCGAGGCGCGGACCGTCCGGCTCGGGGCCTGGTCCGGCCGACGCTGGGCCCGGGCCGGCCGACGCGTGGAGCGGGTCCGGGGTGGTGAGGTCGGCGGGGGCGACCCGCGCGGGCAGCGGCACGAGCCGGAACGCGCCGGGCCGAGCGTCTCGGTCCGGTGCTCCCGGCCGTGCGGCGGCCGGGAGCGCCGGTCTCTCGGGAGCGTGCTCCGGCGGCGGCTGCGCTGGGAGGGCGACCTGGCACAGGACCGGCTCGCCGCGACCGAGCCACACGGCCCGCCCCGCCGGGCCTCCCCGTCCGGCGAGCGCGGAGGGCACGCCGAGCGCCACGTCGTCGTGGCGGTCGCGCGACACCATCACCGCGCGCACCCCGACCAGCGACGACAGCCCCGCGACCGTCGGGCTGGCGCACCCCACGGCGACCGCGGCGGGGCCCGCGAGCACGTCCGCGAGCGCGTCGGCGCCGGCACCGCCCGCCACGCCCGCGAGGGCCGACCGGACGGCGTCGACGTCGTCCACGAGCAGGAGGACCCGGCCGGTGGCGTCGGTCCCCGCGGGGCGCCCCTGGCCGTCGTCGTGACCGGCGAGCAGCCGCAGGAGGCGGACGAGGCGACGCGGGTCGTCGCGGTCGACGACCGTCCCCGCCCCCGGGATGCGACGCGAGGTCGGCGAGCCCCGACCCGACGGCGTGGACCGCCCACCCGCGCGCGAGCGCGGCCCGTCCCACGGTCTGCAGCGCCGTCGTCCGGCCCGAGCGTGCGCGGCCCAGCACCGCGAGGTGCCCGTCGCGGGGGTCCCACCGGACGACCGTCCGGCGTTGCAGGTCGGGGACGTCGCCGAGCGCGACGGGCAGCGCCGCGACCTCGGCGATCACCGCGCGACCCCCCGGGCCGGCCCGACCGTCGCCGGGGTGCGCAGGGTCGTCCGGCGCGCCGTCGGTAGCGGGCCCACCGTCGCGCCCGCCGTCGTGCTCGCCGTCGTGCGGGGCGGGGCCGGCCGCACGTGCGAGGCCCGCGAGGTCGTCCTGCCCGACCCGGTCGGGCAGGGCGGGCAGCCACGGCGGCGGCGCCGGGCGCAGGCCGGCCCGCTCCGCGACGTCGCGGGCCGTGGCCACGATCCGGCGAAGGCGGTCGTCAGCGGGCCGGGGTGCTCCCGGGCCGGGCGCGCGGCCGTCGTCGGGCGCGGAGGCTCCGCGGGGGAGGCCTCGTGCGACTCCCCACGGGGGAGCGCCGCGCGCACCCGACGCCGCGGCGCGCGCCGGCGCCCCGACCCGGGCGCACTGCACCGCGAGCGGAGGTTCGGCACCACGGCGCAGGACGAGCCGCCCCGGGGCCGACGCCGGGACGAGCGCCGCGAGCGGTGACTCGACGACGTCCCGCGAGTCGGCGACGTCGACGACGCGCAGGGCGAGGCGCAGGGTGATGTTGGCCCGCACGTCGGCGCTCACGGCACCGGCGGGCCGCTGCGTCGCCAGCACGAGGTGCACGCCGAGGGCGCGGCCCTGGGCGGCGACGCGCAGCAGGCCGGGCAGCAGGTCGGGCAGGTCGTCGGCGAGCGCCCGGAACTCGTCCACGACGACGACGAGCCGCGGCAGCCGTCCTCGGGCGAGCTCGTCGACGCTGGTCGCGCCCGCCGCGGCGAGCACGCGCTCGCGCCGGCGCAGCTCGGACCGCAGCCCGGCGAGCGCGCGGCCGGCGAGACCCGGGTCGAGGTCGGTCACCGTGCCCACGACGTGCGGCAGGAGCCCGCACGCCCCGAAGCTCGCGCCGCCCTTGAAGTCGACGAGCGCGATCGACAGCTCCGCCGGCGAGCGCCCGAGCGCGAGCCCCGTGACGAGGGTCTGGAGGAGCTCCGACTTGCCCGCCCCCGTGGTCCCGGCGACGAGCACGTGCGGTCCGTCGCGGACGAGGTCCACGGTCACCGGTGCGCCCCCGGCCCCGACGCCCAGCACAGCCCGCAGACCGGTCCCGTCGCGCCGTGCCGCGTCCTGCCAGCGGGCGTCGACCCACGCCGTGAGGTCGCCTGGCTCGTCCGGCAGGCCGAGCAGGTCGCCGAGCGCGACGTCCGCCGGCAGCGAGGGTGAGGTCGGGTCACCGGGGTCGTGCCCGGCGGGGTCGGTGCCGTCCAGCCGGCCGAGATGGTCCGCCGCGGCGAGCCGACGGGCGAGCGCGACGGCCCACTCCTCGCTCGCCCCGACGTGCTCGCGCACGGTGCGTGCGTCGTCCGGGCCGGTGACCACGACGGTCGGGCCGGACACGTCCATGACCGTCCGGCACCACGCCGGGACGCGGGCCGCGTCGTCGAGCACGAGGAGCAGGTCGGTCCCCGTCGCCCCGAGCCGCTCCCAGGCCCGGGCGAGCTCGCCCGCGGGCGGGGCCCCGTCGACCACGAGGACGGCGGCCGGACCGGTCGGCGGTCGTGCGGTGTCCAGCGAGCCGACGGCGCTCGCCCGAGGGAGCCAGCGGCACCAGGCCCAGTCGGCCGCGGCGTGCGGCGGGTGCCGGAACGTCGGCACGGCACCGGTCGACAGGAGCTCTCCGAGCACGGCGCGCGCGGCGGCGAGCGCGAGGGCGCGGGGGCCGACGACGGCGACGCACCCGTCGGGGAGCCGCACGGGCGCGACGGGTGCGACCGCGACGGCGTGCAGGTCGGCGCCCGGGCCCGGCGGAGCCCCACCGGGGGGTGTGGCGACCGGTGCGAGCCGCGCGAGCGTCGCCCAGGTGAGCGCGTCTGCCGGCCGAGGGCGCAGCGGGTCGACGGGCGTCGTCGCGCGTGCGCCGTCGTCACCGGGCGTTCGCCTCACGTCGGACCCCGGAGCCGGACCTCGGCCGCCCCGACGGGCCGCGCGGCGTCGGCGGCCCTCGACGAGCGCGGGGCCGAGGAGCGCGAGCGGCCCGGCGAGGGCGAGCAGCGCGTACAGCGGCTGGCGGAACGTCACGGCGAGGGCGAGCGACGCGACCGCGGGCACGACCGCGGTCGCGAGGTGGCCGGCGCTCGGCCGACCCGGGGACGCGTCGACGGTGGCCGGGTCCACGGGGCCGGTGCGGGGTCCGTGCACGAGGGCGGGGCGCGGTCGCAGGGCGTAGACGCCGTGAGGGGTCGCGAGGGCGTCGCCCGTGCGCCACCGGACCGTGCGCCAGGACGGGAGCCGGCGACCGGCACCGGCCGGTCGTGCGACGAGGACCGCCGCGTCGTCGGGCACGCGCCGGGTCCCGCGCGGCACGCGGACTCTGACCCGCGTGCCACGTGGCGTGCCGCGGCGGCGGACGTCGAGCGCGTCGACCCGGGCGCGGCCCGCGCCGTCCGGGACGGCGACGAGCCGCCCCGCGTCCCCGCCCGCGAGGACGGCGACGTGGAGCGGGGCGGCGAGCACGGCGTCCGGGCGGGCCGCCCCGGCGACCGGCCTCCCGCCGGCGGGCACGACGGCGACCGTCGCCCCGGGGAGCAGGGGGCGGGTCCCGCAGCGCTGGTCGTCATCGACCGGGACGCCGTCCACGAGCAGGGCGGCGGTGCGCAGCTCCGGACGGCACACGAGCTCTGCGAGACCCCCGCGCACGTCGCCCAGGCGCGCCCCGGCCGGGAGCAGGACGTCCGTGGCGGGATGCACCGTGACGCGCAGCCACGCCTCGTCCCCTGGCCCGGCGCGCTCGGGCGCGGGGTCGGTGACGGGGGGCGTCGGGGCGGGGGCGGGTGGCACGCGGCGATGGTGCCCGACTCGGCGACCTCTCCGCCCGGGAACGAGCGCGCCCCTGTGGACGGAGGTCCGTCCACAGGGGCGTGCGTCGACCGTCGGGCCCGACGAGCCGCGGCTCAGTCCACGGCGAGCGCCGCGACGGGCGACGTGCGGGCGGCCGTCCGGCCGGGCACGACGGACGCGACGAGCCCCGCCACGAGCGCGACGACCAGCACGAGCGCGATGTCCCGCCACGGCACCGCGAGCGACACGTCGCCCATGACGCTCAGCGCCGTCGCCGCGCCGGCCCAGCCGTACAGGACGCCCAGCACGATGCCGAGGACCGCGCCGACGCCCGCGATGAGCATGCCCTCGATCGCGAGCATCCATCGGAGCTGGCCGCGGCTGAGCCCGATCGCGCGCAGGGTCGCGGACTCGCGGCGCCGCTCGATGACCGAGAGCGACAGCGTGTTCGCCACGCCGATGAGCGCGATGACGACGGCGACCGCGAGCAGGCCCACGATGACCCCGAGGATCGTGTCGATGACGCTCTGCATCGCCGCGCGCTCGACGGCGATGCCGGCGACCTCGACGGGCGTGTCCGACTCGACGATCGCGTCCTGGATCGCCGGCACGACCTGCGTCGCGTCGCCCGTGTCGTCGATCCCGACCCACAGCCGGGACACGACCGCGTCCGGGTCCAGGGTCCGCGCGTCGTCCGCGTCGAGGAGCCAGCCGTCCCCGATGGCGCCGACGTGGGCGGTCACCGCGAGGGTCGCCCCGTCCGGCCCGGTGAGCTCGAGCGTGTCGCCCTCGGCGACGTCCCAGGACTCGGCGTCGGCCTCGGGGACCATGAGCGTGCCGGGGGCGAACCCCGCGAGCACGTCCGGCGTGCGCACGACGTCGCGCGCCTGGCCCGGGTCGACGCCGTGCATCGTCATCTCGGTGCCGTCGGGCAGCGTGACCGTCGCCGCGGAGAGCTCGACGACGCGCGAGACGCCCTCGGTCCCCGAGACGGCGCGCACGACGTCGTCCGGCACGGCGTCGCCCGTCGACCCGTACGCGTCCGTCGCGACGAGGACGTCGACGGGGTACTGGTCGTCGAGCGCCGCGTCGAGCGAGGTGCGGGCGCTCGCGGCGCCGGTCGACATCATCGCGACGAGCGTGACGCCGATGAGCAGCGCGGTGCTCGTCGCCGTGGTGCGGCGCGGGTTGCGCAGCGTGTTCGCGGTGGCGAGGCGCGCCGTCGACCCGGTGCCGGCGAGGAGCCGGCCCACGAAGGACACGACGCCGGGCAGCCAGTACACCGCCCCGACGAGGACGCCGACAAACGACACGGCGCCGCCCGCGACGCCGGCGAGGAGCCCGATCTCGGGGCTGCCGGTGCCGCCGAGCCAGATGCCGCCGCCCAGGACCGCGAGGCCGCCGAGCGTGAGCAGGCTCGAGATCACGAGGCGCACGCGACCGCCGCCGCGCGAGAGGCTCGGCGCGTCGGCCGGGCGCAGCGCCTCGAGCGGGGCGACGCGCGTGGCGGCCCGGGCCGGGGCGAACGACGCGACGACCGTCACGAGGGTCCCCACGAGAAGGGGCACGAGCACGACCGCGGGCGTCACCGTGATCGTGGCCGGGATCGCCACGCCGAGGTCCGCGCCGCGGGCCACGAGGAGCGCGACCTGCGTGAGCAGGCAGCCGAGCAGGATGCCGCCCACGGAGGACAGGACGCCGAGGATCGTCGCCTCGGACAGGACCGACCGGGCGAGCTGCGAGCGGTTCGCGCCGACGGCCCGCAGGAGGGCCAGGGTGCGCGTGCGCTGCGCGACGAGCACCTGGAACGTGTTCGCGATGACGAGCGCCGCGACGAGCAGCGCGACGGCGGCGAAGCCGAGGATGACGTACGTGAAGACGTCCTGGCCGCCCGTCATCTTCTGGGCCTGCGCCTGGGCGTGCTCGTCGGGCGTGACGGCCTCGGCCTCGTCCGGCGACGCGGCGACGAGGGCCGCGCGCGCCGTCTCGAGGTCCGTGTCCGGGGCGAGTCCCACCATCGCGGCGGAGTAGGTGCGCTCGGGGTCGTCGGGCATCGCCTGCGCGGCCTGCCACGCCGCCACGTCCTCGGCCGTCACGACGACGGCCCCGCCCATCTGGGCGTACGCGCCGTACGGGTCGTCGGTCGTCCCGACGACGGTCAGCTCGTCACGGATCTCCTCGTAGTCGCCGCCGTCGGGCGCGGAAGCGTCCCACACGTTGCGCGAGCTCGTGACGGTGTCGCCGATGCCGACGCCCAGGCGCTCGGCGACGGCGGTCGGGAGGGAGAGCTGGCCGGGCGCCGTCGGCATCGAGCCCTCGACGACCTCCAGCGCCTCAAAGCGGGGGTCGGAGGGCGCGGGGACGCCGAGCTGGAACACGCGCTTCGCGCCGTGCGCGAGGTCGAGGTAGGTGAACTGGACCGCGTCCACCGCGTCGACGCCCGCGACCGAGCGCAGCGCGTCCACGTCGGACGCCGTGAGGTCGCTCGGCGCGGAGACGACGAGGTCCGCGTCCGCGAACTGCGCGGCGATCGAGTCGTTCGTGGTCTGGGTGATGACGTTGCCCGCGATCAGGGTCGCCGTGACGAACGCCGTCCCGATGACGATCGCGACGCCGGCTGCGACGAGGCGGCCGATGCTGCGGCGCATCTGCGCCAGGGTGAGGCGGAGCATCAGGCGCGCACCGCCTGCGACGCGGTCGGGGCGGAGCCGTCGGCGCCCGGCGCCTCGAGCGTGCGCAGGGCGTCGAGCCCGGCGAGCACCGACTCGGGCGTCGGGTCGCTGATGTCGCCCGCGATCCGCCCGTCGGCGATGAGCACGACGCGGTCCGCGTAGGCGGCGGCCGTCGGGTCGTGCGTGACCATGATGATCGTGCGGCCGAGCTCGCGGACCGAGCGGCGCAGGAAGCTCAGCACCTCCGCGCCCGAGCGCGAGTCGAGGTTGCCCGTCGGCTCGTCGGCGAAGACGACCTCCGGCCCAGCGATGAGGGCGCGCGCGATGGCGACACGCTGCTGCTGCCCGCCGGACAGCTCGCTCGGGCGGTGGCTGAGCCGCGCCTCGAGGCCGAGCGTGCGCACCAGCGTGTCGAACCACGCGCGGTCGACCTTGCCGTTCGCGAGCTCGACGGGCAGCGTGATGTTCTGCTCCGCCGTGAACATCGGCAGGAGGTTGAACGACTGGAACACGAACCCCACGCGGTCGCGGCGCAGCTGCGTGAGCGCGTTGTCGTTCAGGCCCGTGACCTCGGTGTCGCCGATGAACGCGTGGCCGCTCGTCGCGGTGTCCAGGCCCGCGAGCAGGTGCATGAGCGTCGACTTGCCCGAGCCCGACGGGCCCATGATGGCCGTGAAGTGGCCGCGCTCGAAGTCCACGTCCACGCCGTCGAGCGCGTGCACCGCCGCCTCGCCCGTGCCATAGGTCTTGCGCAGCGAGCGGGCCCGGACCGCGGGCGGGCCGGCGGGGGCGGGGTCGGTGGGGCGGTACACGGTCGTGTCCACGGCATCTCCTGGGTACGTCGAGGGTCGTCGTCGGGTCCGTCGCGCGCTCACGCCGACCAGGTCGGAGGCGTGCGCCGGGATCGTGGACGACGCTACGGAGCGGGCCTGCCCCGCCGCGTCCGGCGAGGGTCGGGTCCTGCACGGGAGGCGGGTCATCCCGTGGTCGTACCCGGCCCGCGCCGAGGGCTGACACGACGGCGCCCCACGGGTCCCGGGGACCGGTGGGGCGCCGACGGGACGGGCGGGAGTCAGGCGCCCGGGCGGACCAGACCCGTCTCGTAGGCCGTGACGACGGCCTGGACGCGGTCGCGCGCGCCGAGCTTGGCGAGGATGCGGCCGACGTGCGTCTTGACCGTCGCCTCGGCGACGAACAGGTCGCTCGCGATCTCGGTGTTGGAGCGGCCGCGCGCCATGAGGACGAGGACCTCGCGCTCGCGCTCGGTGAGGCCCTCGACGGCGGCGTGCGCGGGGGAGTCCTCGACCTGCTCGGCGGGCAGCGCGGTCACCAGGTGCTCGAGCAGGCGCCGCGTGGACGACGGCGCGATGACGGCGTCGCCGCGGTGCACCGTGCGGATCGCCGCGAGCATCTCCTCGGGCGGCGCGTCCTTCAGCAGGAACCCGCTCGCGCCGGACCGGATGGCCTCGAGCACGTACTCGTCGAGGTCGAACGTGGTGAGGACGATGACCTTGGGCGCGTGCCCGCCGTCGGCCGCCGCCGCCGTGAGCCGGGCCGTGGTCTGGAGCCCGTCGAGGTGCGGCATGCGGACGTCCATGAGCACGACGTCGACCGGGTGGTCGGCGAGCAGACGCAGGGCCTGGAGCCCGTCCCCCGCCTCGACCGCGACCGTGAGGTCCGGCTGCGAGTCGATGACCATGCGGAAGCCCGCGCGCACGAGCTGCTGGTCGTCGACGAGCGCGATGCGCACGGGCTCGAGGGGCTCGAGCGGGTCTGCGGCGTACGCCCCGTCGGGGACGGGGAAGGCGTCGGTCATGATGTCCTGTCGGTCGGTCGGTCGAGGGCCGGGTTCGAGGAGTCGGCCCCGACCGGCGGTGGTGGAAGCGGGGGCGTCACGGCGGACGGGCGGCCCGGAGCCATCCTGCCCGACGGCGCGGGCGGCGGTGCGGGGACGGGCTGTCCCGGAGGCCGGGGGACGGCGCCCGGAGCGGGCGCGGCGCCCGGCAGGGCCGGCACGGGGATGCGCAGGTGCACGCGGAAGCCGCCCCCAGGACGCGGACCCACCTGCACGGACCCGCCGAAGAGCGCGGCGCGCTCGCGCATGCCCAGCACGCCGTAGCCGCCGGGCCGGGAGTCCTGGCGCGCCACGGCGGACGTCGACGCGCCCCGCCCGTCGTCCTCGACCTCCAGGTCCAGGGTGGTGGCGCCCCACCGCACGACGACGGTGACCTCCGGGTCGGGACCGGCGTGCTTGAGCACGTTGGTCAGCGCCTCCTGGCACACGCGGTAGACCGTGAGCCCGGCCCCGGGCGGCAGCGGGCGCGCCTGGCCGACGCGGACGAACGACACGCGCATGCCGCTGTCACGCACCTGCGCGACGAGCGTCTCGAGGTCCGCGGTGTCCGGCTGGGGCGCGCGCTCGAGCGCCGCCGTCGCGGCGCTCGCGGGCGCCGGGTGCGCGGGTGCGGCCGGCCCGTAGGGCGAGCCGTCGGGCGGTGTCCCGGGCGCGCCGCGTCCTGACGGCAGCGCGAGCGTCCCGGCCGGCCCGACGGCGCCCGGGGGCACGACGACGCGCGGCGGCTCCGACCGGAGGACCCCCAGGAGCCGGCGCATGTCCGCCAGCGCCGTGCGACCGGTCTCGGACACGGTCGCGAGCGCGCGCGTCGCGGCCTCGGGGTCGTGGGCGGCGGCGTACCGGCCGCCGTCGGCCTGGGCGATGACGACGGAGAGGGAGTGGGCGACGATGTCGTGCATCTCCCGCGCGATGCGGGCCCGCTCGGCGGCGGTCGCGATCTGCGCCTGCTGGTCGCGCTCGACCTCGAGCCGTTCCGCGCGGTCGACGAGCGCGGCGATCGTCTCGCGCCGGGAGCGGCGGACGAGGCCGAACGCCCACACCGCGAGGAAGGTCATGCCGCCGAACGCGGACGTGAAGAAGACCATCGTCGCGAGGTCGGTGAGGCGGCCCGACAGCAGCCCGAGCGCGATCCCGAGGACGACCGCCCCGACGAGGGAGGCCACGATGGCCGTCCGGTGCGCCCAGCGGGGACCGTAGACCGTCACGGAGTAGAGCGCGACGAGCACCGCGAAGTCGGCAGGGAAGATCACGAGATAGCCGGCGAGCAGGTGCACGAGCGCGACGGAGTACACCGTGATCGCCGACGCGAGCGGGCGGGAGCGGCGCCAGGGCAGCGGGGCGAGGAGCAGCAGCGCCCAGAACGCGGCCCACCCGCCGCTCGTGCCCGTACCGCCCGCGCCCATCGACGTGAACGCCGCGGACGCGGGCACGAACACGACGGCGAGGACGAGCGTGACGGTGAGGTCCACACCGAACCGGTGCTCGTCGGACCACTGCCCGAGGCGCTCGTACCATCCCATGCGTTCCAGCCTAGGCAGAGGGCGGCGACGGGGCGTCCGACCAGGGTCGCAGAGTTCACGAGACACGATGGGACCGAAGTCGTAGTGATGCCCTAGCATGAGCGAATGACCCACGTACTGCTAGCGGAGGACGACCCGGCGATTGCCGAACCTTTGGCGCGCGCACTGACACGTGAGGGTTACAACGTCGTCGTCCAAGGAACTGGTCAAGGGGCGATCGACTCCGCGAGCGGTGCGGACATCGTGGTGCTCGATCTGGGCCTTCCGGACATGGACGGCCTCGACGTCGCGCGCGAGATCCGTCACAAGGGCCTCACCACCCCGGTGCTCGTGCTCACCGCCCGGGCCGACGAGGTGGACCTCGTCGTGGGCCTGGACGCCGGTGCCGACGACTACGTCACGAAGCCGTTCCGGCTCGCCGAGCTGCTCGCCCGGGTGCGGGCGCTCCTGCGCCGCTCGCACGGCGAGCAGGTGGACGAGGAGGAGCTCGCCGCGCAGGACGTGCGCATCGACGTCTCCGCGCACCGCGCGTTCCAGGGCGAGCGCGAGCTGCACCTGACCACCAAGGAGTTCGAGCTGCTGCGCGTGCTCGTCGCGAGCGCGGGCTCGGTCGTCGTGCGCGACGCCCTCATGCGCGACGTGTGGGGCTCCGAGCCGGTGGGTTCGACCAAGACGCTCGACATGCACGTGTCGTGGCTGCGCCGCAAGCTCGGCGACGACGCGAACGCGCCGCGCTACATCTCGACGGTCCGCGGTCTCGGTTTCCGTTTCGAGACCGGCGAGAGCTGACCGACCCCGGCCAGGGGACCAGGACACGGGAGCGAGGAGCAGCGTGCGGCGTCGGATGCTGCAGGCCACGGTGGCGGCCGTGGCCGTCGCCGTCATCCTCCTGGGCTTCCCGCTCGCGTTCTACGGCGCGCGGTTCGTGCTCCAGGGCGAGGTCGACGACGTCACGTCGCGCGTCGAGCGCCTCGCCCGCTCGATCGACGCCCGGCTCGCCGCCGGCGACGACATCCCGGACTACGTCATCGAGGACGCGGTCCAGCCCCGCGCGAGCGACCCGCCGGCCCAGGTCTACGTCACGCTGCCCGACGGCACCGTCCTCACGGCCGGCCCGGAGGTCACCGGGCGCGGGATCGAGCAGCCCCTGCACTCCGAGTCGGGTGCGCTCGTCACGCTCACCGTCTCGTACTGGGACGCCTACCTCCAGGCCGCGCAGGTCGTGCTCCTCGTCGTGGCCGCGGCCATCGTCGCGTTCGCCGCGGGCATCGGCATGGCGGTGTGGCAGGCCAACCGCATCGCCGCGCCCCTCGTCTACCTCGCGGCCTCCGCCGAGCAGCTCGGCTCGGGACAGGTGCGCCCGCGGCTCGAGCCGTCGGGGGTCGAGGAGATCGACCTCGTCGCCGCCGAGCTCGCCCGCAGCTCCGACCGCCTCGCGGGGCGCCTCGCCGCGGAGCGTCAGTTCGCCGCGGACGCCTCCCACCAGCTCCGCACGCCGCTCACGGCGCTCAGCATGCGGCTCGAGGAGATCTCGATGGCCTCGGACGACCCCGCCGTGCAGGAGGAGGCCCGGATCTCGCTCGAGCAGGTCGAGCGCCTGGTCGGCGTCGTCGACGACCTCCTCGCGTCCTCGCGTCGCGCCCAGGGCGGCACGACGGAGGCCGTGAACCTGCTCGACGTCGTGCACCAGCAGGAGGAGGAGTGGGTCCCGACGTTCGCCAAGGCGGGACGCGAGCTCGTCGTCGACGTCCCCGCGGAGTACCAGGTGCTCGCGACGCCCGGGGCGCTCGCACAGGTCCTGGCGACGCTCATCGAGAACTCGCTCAAGCATGGCGGCGGGACGACGACGGTCCGCGCGCGCCCGTCCGGCACGAGCGGCGCGATCGTCACGGAGGTGTCGGACGAGGGCGCCGGCGTCCCCGACGACCTGGCGCCGCGCATCTTCGAGCGCGAGGTGACCTCCGGCGCCGGGACCGGGCTGGGGCTCGCGCTCGCGCGTGACCTCGCGGCGTCCGACGGCGGCCGGCTCGAGCTCGCGCAGCGCCGTCCGGCCGTGTTCGCGCTCTTCCTCGCGGGTGTGCCGCGACGTCTGGACCCGCGCGTCGTCCTGCCCACGGGGGTCGCGGTCTCCGCGCACGGTCGGCGTCGGCGCCGCCGCGGCTGACGTCCCGCCGCGCGTACTGCGCCGGGCCCGTCAGCGTGCCGCGGCGTCCTGAGGCGCGGTGGGGGCGTCCTGCGCACGGTCGCCCGTGAACACGAGGCGCCGGTAGGCCACATAGCGGAACGCGGTGCCGAGCGCGAGCCCGACGACGTTCGCCGAGATGTTCTTCGCGAGCGGCGACGTGAGGCCGAGCGCGTACGTGGAGATCGCGAGGCAGCCGACCGCGATGAGCATGCCACCGACGTTGACCACGACGAAGGCCGCGAGCTCGCGACCGCGCGCCTGGGTGCGGCGTGCGGAGAAGGTCCAGTACCGGTTGCCGACCCACGCGACGAGCGTCGCGACCGTGACGGACACGATCTTGGCGGTGAGCGGCTTGTGCCCGAGGAGCTCGCCCGGCCCGAAGCTGAGCAGGTTGAACAGGCCCAGGTCGACCACGTAGGCGACCGCGCCGACGGACCCGAACTTCGCGAGCTCCCGCACCCGGGCGAGGACGCGCTCGCGGCGCGGCAGGGCCGCCGCGTCCGCCTCCGCTCGGCGGTCCAGGTCGCTCGTCACCCCACGAGGCTACCGGGCGCTCCTGAGCGTCGCCCGGGTGCCGTCGTTCGCCACGGGGTGGGCCGGCCGACCTCCCGGGCGTCCCGGTACGCGGTCCCGGCGTGGTCCCGTGGCGCCCAGGCACTAGGGTGGGTGCACGTGGCAGCCCCAGTGATCGCCGTGGTCGGCGGAGGACAGCTCGCGCGCATGATGG
Source organism: Cellulosimicrobium funkei (assembly GCF_001019615.1). Classification (GTDB taxonomy): domain Bacteria; phylum Actinomycetota; class Actinomycetes; order Actinomycetales; family Cellulomonadaceae; genus Cellulosimicrobium; species Cellulosimicrobium cellulans_E. Next base: position 97,240 of record NZ_JNBQ01000004.1, read on the forward strand.
CCCCCGCGGCCGGAGAGCTCGGCGTGCACCTGCGCGTGCTCGTGGAGGCCCCGGACTCGTCCGCGGCCCAGGTCGTGGTCGACGCCCCCGTGGGCGTCGCGTCCGACGAGACCGCGATCCGCTCCCTCATCGCCCCCGCGGGTGCGACCCCGGCGGACGTGCTGACCTTCGAGCACGAGCACGTCCCGAACGCGCTGCTCACGGACCTCCTCGAGCACGGTACGCCCGTGCGTCCCGGACCCGACGCGCTCGTGCACGCGCAGGACAAGATCGTCATGCGCCGGCGGCTCACCGAGCTCGGCGTGCCGTGCCCGCGCTGGGCCGCGCTCCCCACCGCGCCCGACGCCGCCCGCACGGCTCTCGCGGACTTCCTCGCCGAGGTCGGGGGCGAGGCCGTGGTGAAGACGGCGCGCGGCGGGTACGACGGCAAGGGAGTGCGCGTCGTGTCGGTCGCCGAGGGCGGCCCCGAGCAGGTCGCGGAGTGGATCGAGGCGGTCGCCGAGGGCGGCCCCGAGCTGCTCGTCGAGGAGAAGGTGCCCTTCACGCGCGAGCTGGCCGTCCTCGTGGCGCGCCGTCCCTCCGGGGGGATCGACGGTCGGGGCGAGGTCCGGACCTGGCCCGTGGTCGAGTCGATCCAGCGCGACGGCGTGTGCGCCGAGGTGATCGCGCCCGCGCCCGGGCTCACCGACGCCGAGGCGGAGCGCGCGCGCGACGCGGCGGTCCGGATCGCCGAGGGTCTCGGCGTCACGGGTGTGCTCGCCGTCGAGATGTTCGAGGTCGCGGGCGAGGACGGGCCGCGCGTGCTGGTCAACGAGCTCGCGATGCGCCCCCACAACTCCGGGCACTGGACCATCGACGGGGCGGTGACGAGCCAGTTCGAGCAGCACCTGCGCGCGGTGCTGGACCTGCCGCTCGGCGACACGACGGCCAAGGCGCCCTGGACCGTGATGGCGAACGTGCTGGGGTCGACGCTCGTCGAGCTCACCGACGCCCTGCCCGCCGTCCTCGCCACCTTCCCCGACGCGAAGGTGAACCTGTACGGCAAGGGCGTGCGCCCCGGGCGCAAGCTCGGGCACGTGAACGTGAGCGGCGACGACCTGGCCGAGGTCCGGCGTCGGGCCCTGGCCGCGGCCGCGATCCTGCGGGGCGAGCGTCCCGCGAGCACAGACGAGGCCACCGAGAACGAGGAGCGAGCATGAGCGAGAACCCAGTCGTCGGCATCGTCATGGGGTCGGACTCCGACTGGCCGGTCATGGAGGCCGCGGCCGACGCGCTCGCCGAGTTCGGTGTGCCCGTCGAGGTGGACGTCGTCTCCGCGCACCGCATGCCCGTCGAGATGATCGACTACGGCCGCACGGCCGCCGCGCGCGGTCTGCGCGTGATCGTCGCGGGCGCCGGGGGAGCCGCCCACCTGCCGGGCATGCTCGCCGCCGTGACGCCGCTGCCGGTGATCGGCGTCCCCGTGCCCCTGCGACACCTCGACGGCATGGACTCGCTCCTGTCGATCGTCCAGATGCCCGCAGGGGTCCCTGTCGCGACGGTCTCCGTCGGCGGGGCGCGCAACGCAGGACTGCTCGCCGCGCGCATCCTCGCGGCCGGGACGGACGACGACGCCGCGCGCCTGCGGGACCAGATGGTCGCCTTCCAGGCGGACCTGGGCGACCAGGCGCGCGCCAAGGGTGCCCGTCTGCGTGCCTCGCGGGCAGACGCCTAGTACTCCGCCCGTCCCGCGAGATCGGCCCGCACGTCCCGGATCGACCTCCTGAAGGCCGACGTGACGACCTGCGGGTCGATCTCGTCGCTGGTTACTGCGGGAGCCCGCCGACCTGCCCCGCGGGCAGGTTGCCGTCCCGGATGTCGACCCAGAACTGGCCCACGGTCTCGGGGTCCAGCTGCACGGTCGACCCGACGTTGCCTCCCGGGCGGTAGTCGGGGTTCGAGATCGGCGGCGTGCCCGTGATGCCCTCCGGGCCGTTGGCCTTGCGGAACGCGAGGGCGAGCCTGCCCAGGTCGATGATGCCGGTGCTCTGGTCGACCGTGAGCGACCCGAGGCCGGAGTCCAGGAGCGAGACCTGGTCGCCGGGGCGGAACAGGATGCTCGGGTTCGCCGCCTTCGAGCTGATCGCGCCGATCACCTGGCGCTGGCGCTCGGCGCGGCCGATGTCGCCCTTCGGGTCGGAGTAGCGCATCCGCGAGAACGCGAGCGCGGTGTGGCCGTCGGCAACGTGGCACCCGGCCGTCCAGACGAGCTCGCTCTTCGGGTCGTCGACGTCGTAGTCGAGGCACAGCTCGACGCCGCCGACGGCGTCGACGATGCCCTCGACCCCGCCGAACCCGACCTCGACGTAGTGGTCGACCGTGAGGCCGGTGAGCTGCTCGACGGTCTGCACGAGCAGCGGCGGGCCGCCCCACGAGTATGCCGAGTTGAGCTTGCTCGCGCCGTTGCCGGGGATCTCCGCGTACGTGTCGCGCGGCAGGCTGATGAGGGCGACGGGGCCGCTGGGCGGGGCGTGCAGGACCATGATCGTGTCCGTGCGCGCGCCCTCGGTGCCGTCCTCGCTGATGCCCTCGCCCCGCGCGTCCGAGCCGGCGAGGAGGTAGGTGTTCCCGGGGGTGCCGGGTGCGCCGGAGAGCGCTTCGACGTGCTGGATCTTGCCGTTGGCCCAGATGAGCAGGCCCACCGGCCAGGCGAGGAGCGCGACGATCACGACGCACGCGACGAGCCCGACGACGCGGCCCTTGCGGACGCGGAAGCCGCCGCTGCCGGTCCGTGGCGCCGCCGTGCCCGACGGCGGTCGCCCGCTCCCACCCCCGGCCCGGCTGCCGCTCGGCCGGGGCGCGGCGCCCGGACGGCTCCGCGGCGTCGCCGGCACGGCCTGGGCACCCCCGTGGGGCGACGACGAGACGCGCGGAGGCGTCGCCGCCGCCTGGCGAGGCTGGCGGGACGGGGCGACCGACGGAGGGAGCGCCGACGCCGCGGCGTCCGCCCGCGGGCGGGTGGCGCGCGCCGGAGGTGCCGGCGGGGGAGTGCCCCTGCGTGCGGGGGTCACGGGGATCTCGCGGGACGACTGGCGCTTGATGCGCGGCTCGAGGCGCACGGCGTCGTCGGGCACGGCGGGGCGGGGGCGCGCCTGGGCGCGCCCGCTGTTGCCCACCGCGATCGCGTCGTCGACGGACGACGGCCGCGGTGCGCGGCCGCCCTGGGGGGTGAAGCTGGGCGGGAGCGACCGGGGGTCGCGCGACGGGTCGGTCATGGCGTCACCCGCACTGCGCGGTCTCGTCGGCGGCGGAGAACGCCTCCTTGCCGGCTTCCTTGGTCTGCACCGGGGCAGGCTCGGAGGACGCGTCGGTCGGCGCGTCCGCGCCGGACGGGGACGGCGGCTCGGCGGCCTCGACGGCGGCGCCGGACCCGCCTGCGGTCCCGTCGGCGGCGGGTGCGGGCGCGACGATCGGCTCGTCGGCGCGCACCTTCGCCCACAGCTCGTCGGCCTCTGACGTCCAGACGACCTTCGCGTCGGGGTCCTGCGGGTCCGGCGCGTTCGGAACGGTCATGAAGGTGATGTTGCCACTGGTCGCGCCCTTGAGGCTGAAGGCGAGCCCGGCGAGGCTCGGGATCGACGAGAGGTTGTCGCTCATGGTGAGCGACTTGGTGCCCGCGTCGACGAACCCGTAGATCTGCCCGAGGTCCGAGAGCACGTTCTTCGAGAGCACCTGGTTCACCGTCGCGGCGAGGAGCTGCTGCTGACGGCCGATGCGACTGAGGTCCGACCCGTCGCCGACGCCGTAGCGGGCCCGCGCGAACCCGAGCGCCTGGGCGCCGTCGAGCGTCTGCATCCCCGCGTCGAGCCTGAGGTCCGCCTTGGGCGAGTCGATCGCCTCGGGGATGCAGATGGGGACGCCCCCGATCGCCGTGACCATGTTCTGGAAGCCGGCGAAGTCGACGACGACGAAGCCGTCGACGAACACGTCGGTGAGGCTCTCGACGGTCGTGATCGTGCACGCAGCCGCTGAGTCGACGTCGCCGCCGACCGTCGCGCCGTTCGCGAACGCGGCGTTGAACCGGGTGTTCGCGGGTGCGGTCGTCCTGCCGCTCGTCGTGTTGCACGCCGGCACGTCGACGCGCGAGTCGCGCGGGATCGAGACCATCTCGACGCGTGAGCGGTCCGCGGAGACGTGCACCAGGATCGTCGTGTCCGAGCGCATGCCCTCGACGCCCTCGACCTCGTGGCCGTTCTCGCCGCCCCGCTCGTCCGAGCCCATCACGAGGATGTTGAGCGGCTTGCCGGCGTTCGGGTCGGTCGGGTCGGGCTGCTCGGGGCGGTCGGTGAGCAGGCCGTCGATGTTCGAGCTGGTGATGTTGCCCTGGATGTTCGACAGCGCCGACGCCCCGCCCACCGCGCCGAACGCGAGCACCGCGGTCGCCACGAGGCCGACCGTCCGAGCGGCGCCGTGCGTACGGAGCGCCCGCGCGTGCGACGGCCCGCGCGACTGCCGGTCGGCAGCCGCGGCGCTGGCCTGGGCACGGGAACGAGACGTCACGGGCATCGAGCATAAGCGGCGCGTGCGAGGCCACGGCGCGGGCCGGGGGCTCGTGCCGTGGAGGAGTTGTGCAGGGCGCCAACCGGCGGCTTCGGACCTGCGGTGACCCCGGGCGCGAGCGTCTGGTCGGGTAGCCTGCTCCCCGTGCGAGACAAGGGTGGAGAACCAGATGACGCTCGTGTCGTCGCTGTGGTCGTGGCCTACAACCGCCGGGACCTGCTGGTCGAGGCGCTCGACGCCCTCGCCGCGCAGACGCGGCCCGTCGACCGGGTGGTCGTCGTCGACAACCGGTCCGACGACGACTCAGCCGTCGTCGCCGCGGAGCACCCGGTCGGTGCCGAGGTCGTCGAGCTGAGCCGGAACACGGGGGGCGCCGGCGGCTTCGCCGTGGGTCTCGCGCACGCCGTCGACGTCCTCGACGCGGACCTCGTCTGGCTCATGGACGACGACACGATCCCCACCCCGGACGCGCTGCGAGCGCTCCTCGAGGCGCGGGACGAGTACCCCGGCCCGGTGGCGCTCCTGGGCAGCCGCGTCGTCTGGCACGACGGGCGCGACCACCCGATGAACACGCCCCGGGTCCGTCCCGGGGCGTCCGGGGCCGAGATCGCCGCCGCGCGGGCGGCGCGCGCCGTGCCGGTGCGGTCGTCGTCGTTCGTGTCGATGCTCGTGGACGCACGCGCCGTGCGGCACCACGGGCTCCCGGTCGCGGACTACTTCATCTGGAACGACGACTTCGAGTACTCGGCGAGGCTGCTGCGGCGCGGGACGGGACTCTCCGTCCCCGCCTCCGTCGTCGAGCACCGCACCAAGGCGTTCGGCTCGACCGACGCCGACCCCGGCGAACGCTTCTACTACGAGGTGCGCAACAAGATCTGGATGATCACCCGGTCGTCGTCGCTCGACCCCGTCGAGCGGCTCCTGTACAGCGGAGCGAGCGCGCGTCGCTGGGCCCGCACGTTCCTGCGGAGCGAGCGCCGCGACGTGCTGCTGCGCGCCGGGGCGCGAGGGCTGCGGGACGGCGTGCTGCGCGGCCCCCGCCCGTCCGCGCAGGTCCTCGACGGAGCCGGACCCGAGGCTCGTTCCGTCGCGGCGGTCGACGCGGGAGCGGCGGGAGCACGGTGACGTCCTTCTCCGTCCTGCTGCCGGTCTACCACCGCGACGACGTGGCGTTCCTGCGCCGGTCCTTCGCGTCGGTCACGACAGAGCAGGAGCTCGCCCCGACGGAGGTCGTCGTCGTCGAGGACGGCCCGCTCGGCGAGGCGCTGGACCGCGCGCTCGACACGCTGGAGAGCGAGTCCCCGGTCCCCGTGCGCCGTGTCCGGCTGCCGCGGAACCGTGGGCTCGCCGTCGCGCTCGAGGAGGGCCTGGCGCAGTGCGCCCACGAGATCGTCGCGCGCCAGGACGCGGACGACGTCAGCCGCCCCGAGCGGTTCGCGGTCCAGGTACCCCTGGTCGAGGGCGGCCTCGACATCGTCGGGTCGGCCATCGAGGAGTTCGAGGCCGACGAGCCGGCATCGGGCGCCGGCGCCGGCCTCGTCCGCGTTCCGCCGCTGAGCGCCGAGGAGATCGACCGTGCTGCGCGGTTCCGCTCACCGTTCAACCATCCGTCGGTGGTGTACCGCCGCTCGGCCGTCGCGGCCGTCGGCGGGTACGAGGACCTGCCGCTGATGGAGGACTACTGGTTGTTCGCGCGGATGCTGGCGAACGGGGCCCGGGCTCGTAACGTCCCCGAGCCCTTGGTCCTGTATCGCGTGGGCGCCGGCGCGTACGCGCGGCGAGGCGGGTCGCAGCTCCTGCGGTCCGAGCTGGAGCTCCAGCGTCGTCTGCACGGCATCGGGTTCACCACGACGCTCCAGGAGATCCGCAACTCCGTGCTGCGCGGCGGCTACCGTCTCGTGCCGGAGGTGCTGCGCCGCGGCGCGTACCGCGCCGACGCCCGCCGTCGTTGACGGGCGTCGAGCGGGTCAGGCCTGCTCGGCCCGCGCTTCCGTGCCGGTCGTCTCCTCCAGCCGGTCGACCGACTCGTCGACCGCCGAGAGGCGTGCCTCGGCGAGGCTGAGCTCGCGCGTCAGGAGCGTGATCTTGCGGCTGAGCTGGTTGGACCGCCGGTGGCTCGTCGCGATGTAGCTGACGAACGCGATGACGAGCGCGTAGAGGACGAGGTCGGTGCCACGGCCCACGCCGACGGCCTTGGCGAGCATCGACAGCACGTTCGGGAAGATGATCGCGAGCACGGCGGCCACGACGAACCCGGCGAGCAGGAGCCGCCGGATCGCCTGGTGCCGGGCGTTCGCCGTCGAGCGGGTGAGCATGACGGTCACGACGACGACCGCCAGGATGAGGATGACCTGGATCAGCACTGTTCTGGCTCCCCGCTCACTTGAAGATGAGGTCGACGAGGATGTTGACCGAGTTCCACACGGACTGGCCCTTTCCTCGCGAGTAGTCCGTGTACAGGACGTGCACCGGGGCCTCGCGCCACGGCAGGCCGCTCTTGGCGAGCTGGTCGACGATCTCGCTCGCGTGCGCCATGCGGTCCTGCGTCATGTTCACGGCGAGCGCCGCGTCGCGACGCAGGACCCGGAGCCCGTTGTGCGCGTCGGAGAGCTTGAGGCCGGTCGTGGCGTTCGTGAACCACACGGCCGCGCGCAGGACCACCCGCTTGATCAGCCCCGGCTTGGTCCGCTCGTCGAGGAAGCGCGACCCGAAGATGATCGCGACGTCCTCCGAGCGTGCCAGCTCGACCATGGCGACGGCGTCCGAGACCTGATGCTGGCCGTCGGCGTCGAACGTCACGAGGTAGGTGGCGCCGGGCTGCTCGCGCACGTACTCGATGCCGGTCTGCAGCGCGGCACCCTGACCGAGGTTCACCGCGTGGCGCAGGACGACGGCCCCCGCGGCGCGCGCCTGCTCTATCGAGTCGTCCGAGCTGCCGTCGTCGACGCACACGATGTGCGGGAACGTCGGCAGCGCGTCGCGGACGACGTCACCGATCACCGAACCCTCGTTGTACAAGGGGATGACGAGCCAGGCGTCGTCGATCGGAGCCGGAGCCGGAGCCGCGTTCTCCGGGGTGCGGGCAGGCGCGTGCCCACGCGTCTGTGGCGGATGCATGACCCCCATTGTGACAGTTCCGTGGTCGCGTGGGTGACACGCGCGGGGTGCGCAACTCGCGCGGATCGGACGAAGCCGTGCACATACTGGCAGCCGTGGGCGAGCATCGGGGCCTCGCCCGGTCGGAGGTGGCACGGGGTGTTCCGGGTACGCAGGGCGACGTCGCTCGTCGCAGGGGTGTCGGCCGGTGTCGTGGCGGTCGTGGGGTCGGTGGTCGTGCCCGTGCTCGGGACCGCGGCGGACGCCGCGGCAGCCCCGGTCGTGAGCAGCGCGCTGGTGCAGGCGAGCTCCGGTGCGCTCGCCGTCGGCGCCACCGAGGACAGCGAAGGACAGCCGGTCCTGGAGGAGGTCCCGCTCGATCCGGATCCGTCGCTCTCTGGACAGGACGAGGGAGCGGACGGTCCCGACGGCGCGACCCCGTTCGGGGGGACGACGGACGAGCAGGGCCGGCTGGGCACCGGCGGCGCGGGGGACGTCGTCCTCAGCGCCGAGACCGGCGCCGCCGGCGTGGTCGTCGTCGGTGTGACGTGGGAGCCTGGCACGGCGTCTGCCGACCTCGCCGTCGAGATCCGCACCCGCACAGGGTCGGACTGGTCGCCGTGGTCCGCGCTCGAGCAGGACCTGGCCGGCGCAGCCGAGAGCGACGGCGAACCGGTCCCCGACGCCCGGGACGGGACCGAGCCGTACCTCGCCGGCGAGGTCGACGCGGTCGAGGTCGCGCTCCGCCACGAGCCCGGGGACGGGCCAGCCGACCCCCGCCTCGCCGTGGTCGGCACCGCCGCGACTTCCGCCGACGTCCCGGACCAGGGCCAGAGCGCCCCGGGCGACACGGGCACTGCGCCGGGTACCGAGCCGTCCGAACAGACGACGAGCGACCTGGACCTGGACCTGGGTGAGGTGAGCACCGTCGCCTTCACACACCCGGGCGCGTCGGCGGCAGCCGCCGTCGTGCCGCAGGCCCCGCTCGCCGCAGCCGTGACACCCCGGCCGACCATCTACTCGCGCGCACAGTGGGGTGCGAACGAGGCCATCTCGACGTGGACGCCACAGCTCGGGCGGGTCGTCGGCGCGACGGTGCACCACACGGCGGGGACCAACAGCTACACCGCGGCACAGGTGCCAGCGCTGATCCGGGGCATCTACGTCTACCACGCGCAGTCTCGCGGCTGGGGAGACATCGGCTACAACTTCCTCGTCGACAAGTACGGTCGCGTGTGGGAGGGGCGCAAGGGCGGTGTCGATCGCGCGATCATCGCTGCGCACGCGTCCGGGGTGAACTCCGTGGCCTTCGGCGTGTCGTTCCTGGGCAACTACGACACCGCGACCGTCCCGCGCGGGGCCCTCAGCGCCGCCGCGCGCGTCATCGCGTGGAAGTTCTCGTTGCACGGCGTGACCGCCGGGACCACGACGACGATCAACGGCGGGCGGCTCCCGACGGTCTTCGGGCATCGCGACGTCGGGCAGACGACGTGCCCCGGACAGTACCTCTACTCGAGACTTCCCGAGCTCCGGAACCTTGTCCGAGGACTCCAGGGCGACGCCGCCTCGCGGGTCTACCAGCGCGACCTCAACCGGGACGGGTTCCCCGACCTGGTCTCGCGGACGTCGACATCCCTCGCCCTCGCCACGGCCACGAGCGCCGGGTGGCAGCCGTCGACACAGATCGGCGGCGGGTGGGCCGGGTCCCGCACCATCGGCCCGGGGGACTGGAACGGTGACGGCACACCCGATCTGCTCCGCATCGACTCCGGCGGCTCGATGTGGCTCTACCCGGGTCGTCCGGACGGCGCCTTCCAGGCTCCGCGCGTCATCTCCCGCGGATGGTCCGGTCTTGATGGTGTGACGGGCGGTCACGACTGGGACGGGGACGGTCGTGCGGACCTGCTGGCCCGGCGCAAGGCCGACGGTGCGCTGATGCTCTACCCGTCGAACGGCAGCGGTGGGTTCGGCCCGGTGCGGAAGATCGGCGGTGGGTGGGGCGGCATGACTGCTCTCTCCACCATCGGGAAGCTCGGCGACGGGCGTCCCGCTCTCGTCGCGCGCCGGGCCGACGGGACGCTCCTCGTGTACCGGGGAGACGGCCGTGGTTCGTTCACCGGGTCGGCGCGTGTCGTCGGCGGGGGGTGGCAGGGAATGACCTCGATCGTCGGCGTCGGTGACATGAACGACGACGGGCTGGTAGACCTTGCGGCACGCGACGGCGCGGGTCGGCTCTGGCTCTATGTGGGCGACGGGGGCGGCGGGTATCGAGGGCGGTCCCAGCTCGGAACGGGGTGGACCGGGTTCTCCACGGTCGTGTCCACGTCGCGCTCCGGGAGGGGGCAGGACCTCTACGCGGTGCGTCGGGACGGGCTCCTTTTCCGATACCGGTACGACGGCCGTGGAGACTTCTCGCGCTTGGCTGCGTCCGGAGTCCCGGCGGCACCTGCCGTCGAAGCGATCGCTCCGGGAGACTGGGACGGCGATGGTCGTCCGGACCTCATCACGCGGCGGGCTGACGGCGAGATGTACCTTCATGCGGGCACAGGATCCGGTTCCTTCGCCGCTGGTCGTCGCATCAGCGGTGGATGGCAGGTGATGGAACAGGTCATCGGCGTCGGCAACTGGACCGGAACCGGTGTCCCCAGCCTGATGGCGCTCGACCGTCACACGGGTCGGATCTACCTCTATCCCGGGGACGGGCGCGGCGGGTTCGCCCCGCGGACGATCGTCGCCACAGGTGCTGGCTCGGTCGACCACCTCGTCGCCGCAGGACTGTGGCGTGGCGGGCGTGCCCCGGATCTGCTGACCCGCGACACATCGGGCTCGCTTCAGCTGCGCGCCGGGAACGGGGCAGCCCTGCTGGGGTCCCCGGTACGACTGGGCGGCGGCTGGCAGGCGTACTCCCGCATCGTGGGCGTCGGTGACGTCGACGGTGACGCGCGCCCGGACCTCGTCGGTGTTCGACCTGACGGTTCGGTGATGCTCTATTCCGGGAACGGTCGTTCCGGCTTCTTCGGGTGGCGGGCGTACGGATCGGTCAGGGGTGTGGTGACGTGACCCCGCTCAGCGCAGGAGGTCGTACGTCTGCCAGTTGCTGCTGATGGGGACACCTGGGTTGACGTTGCCGCCACCCGTCCAGGTGTAGAGGTGCAGCACACCGTCAGCGCGTGCGGCAAGGATGTCCTGCGAGCCGTCGCCGCTCCAGTCACCGCTGACGGTCAGGTAGGTCATGTCCTGCCAGTTCCTTCCGAGAAGCCGTGCCTCACGCACACCGCCGCTCCCGTTGCCGGCGTAGAGGAGAAGGCTCCCGTCCGCGTGCCGGGCGAGCAGGTCCGCGATGCCGTCGCCGTTCAGGTCGCCCGCGCCGAGCAGGGCACTCATAGCCTGCCAGTTGTTGCTGACCCCGCCCCGGAGGGCGAACGTCCCGTCGCCCCGACCTGCGTAGAGGAGGAGGCGGCCCGCGGGGTCGATCGCCACGAGGTCCGCCATACCGTCCCTGGTCAGGTCGCCGGGGACGGCGATGTGTCGCATCGCACCCCAACCTCCCCCGACCCGGGTCCGCGTCCCGACACCGCCGGAGCCGTTCGTCCGGTAGACGTAGAGGTAGCCGCTGCCGTCCACCGCCACGATGTCGGGGTTGCCGTCTCCGGTCAGGTCCGCGCCACGCTCGACGAACCGCATGGCCTGCCAACCGCCACCGATGTCCCGTGGACCGCTGGCGAAGCCCCCTGCGCCGTCGGACTCGTAGACCATGAGCCGACCGTCCGGGCGGCGGGCGAGCAGATCGGACCGGCCGTCGGCGGTGAAGTCGGAGTCGAGCCGGGAGCTCCCGGTCACCTTCCACCAGGTGCTTCGGAGCCCGAAGGCCGTCCGGAACTGTGCTCCCGTGACGGTCGTGCTCCCGGTGGTCCCGGACACGGTCACGGACTCGACGCGCCCGCTCCACTCGCCCGCACCCGAGCGGCGCGTCACGGTGAGCGTGCGGGGCGTTCCGACGGCAGGGTAGGCAGCACGGATCGAGGCAGGCGTGACGGACACCCGCCACGCGTGCACCGGGTTCCCGACGGCGTCCCACGGGTCACGCTTCGCGACGAGGTACGGCTGGCTGCCCGGCGCCGTCCACCCGCCGTTCGACGAGCTGAACTGGGTGAAGGCTGGTGCACCGCCGTACGTGCGGATCTGGTTGGCCGTGTCCGTGATCGCCGTGTTCGTGCTCGCCTGCTCGTTCGTCGACTGGAGGGTCCCGGACGAGGAGTACGACCGGTAACCCGCGTACACCTGGCAGGACGTGGTGTCGCACGTGTCCCACGCACGCGCGGTGCTCCTCGCGCGGTCCTGCGCGGCGTAGGTACGTGCGGCGACGGACTGCGCACGCAGCGCGTCCGCCGGCCAGCTCGCGGGGGACTCCGCGGGCACGACCGAGCGGAGGTAGCTCTCCATGGGGACGACGTTCACCGTCCGGAGGTTCGGCGACGCACCGTCATCGATGGCGCGGAGGCTGCCGCGGTACTCCCGCTGCGTCCCGTCGGGACGGACGAGGCGAATCGAGCCGGCCGTCGCCGACACGGTGACGGGAGCGCGCATCGCCGAGCCTGCAGCGCGCCACGTCCCCGAAACGAGACCGTAGGCGACCATCCCGGCGGACGTACGGACGATCCGCCACTGGCTCACTGACACCCCGGAGATGGCGAGCGCGCGCGTCGCACCGTTCCCGTCCGTGGTCGTCATCCCGCTGCTGGCGACGAACCGGACGTCGTCGTCGGTGTCGGCCATGATGAGCACTCGGAGCGCGGTGTTGGCGATGGTCGCCCGACTGGTTCCCGGGTAGTAGAAGTCGAGGATCGTCTGATAGCCGACGCCCTGGGACGCGGCCCCGCGCGCTCCGTACTGGGACATGCCGATCCCGTGACCGTAACCACGGCCCGCGAGCGTGATGCTGCCGGTTCCAGGGATCGTGACGCGCTCGACCACCGTCGTGGCAGCCGTCACGGGCGCCACGAACCCGACAGGAACGAGGAGCGCGACGACCGTCGCGACCCCGGCAAGACGTCCAGACCACCGCACGTGCGCACCTTCCTTCCTCTTCGAGGCTAAGCCTGAGAGGGGCGGCGCGCGCGAGCGGAGGGGTCGCCGCAGCGACCCCGTCCGCTTGCGTGGTTCAGGAGCGGGCGGCGAGGAACTCGATCGTCGTCTCGATCACGCGGTCCTGCTCGCTCTCGGTGAGCTCGAAGGAGCACGGCAGAGAGAGCCCACGTTCGAACAGGTCGACGGCGACCTCACCGCCGAGGCGCTCGGCCCCGGACCACGGCGGCTGGACGTGCAGTGGCCGCCACAGCGGCCGCGCCCCGATGCCTGCCTTCTCGAGGTGCGCGAGGAGCTCGTCCCGGAGCGTCTCGCCGCCGTCGGCGGGCACGAGCACCGAGTAGAGCCAGTAGGTGGCGTCGAGACCCGGGATGCGCGGAGGCGTCGTCAGCCCGCTACCGGCGAGCGCACCGTCGTACCGGGCGGCGACCTCCTGGCGTCGTCCGACGAGCTGGTCCAGGCGTTCGAGCTGCGCGACGCCGAGGGCGGACGCGATGTTGGTCAGGCGGTAGTTGAACCCGACCTCGTCGTGGAGATACCCCACGGCGGGGACCTTCGCCTGGGTCGACAGGTGACGGGCGCGGGCGGCCAGGCGCGCGTCGTCGGTGACGAGCATGCCGCCACCGCCGGTGGTCACGATCTTGTTCCCGTTGAACGAGAACGCGCCCACGGTACCGACGGTGCCGGTGTGCCGACCGGCGAGCGGCCCGTCCGACCAGCGTGCGCCGAGCGACTCGGCAGCGTCCTCGACGAGTGCGACGCCGTGCTCGGCGCAGAACTCGACCAGGCGGTCGATACGGGCGGGCTGACCGAGGATGTGGACGACCTCGATCGCTGCGGGCAGCGGGCGACCGCTCCGGAGCCGCCCCTCGAGGTCCTCCAGGAGGAGGTCCTCGTCGATGTTCCACGTCACGCGCTCGCTGTCCACGAGGAGGGGGCGTCCGCCGACATAGGCGACCGGGTTGGCTGACCCTACGAAGGTGAAGTCAGCCACTGCGACCTCGGCGTCCCGCGGGACGTCGAGTGCTGCGAACGCGAGGTGCAGCGCGGCGGTGCCGGACGCGCACGCCACGGCGTGCTCGGCCCCGACGGCGTCCGCGAAGCGGTGCTCGAACTCGGTGACGAACGGACCGACCGAGGACACGAAGCCGGAACGGACGGCCTCGGTGACGCGCTCGATCTCGTGCTCGGTGATGCTCGGGACGGCGAGCGGGATGGTCGCGGCGCTCATCGGTGGTAGATCGCCGCCTTCTCGACGTCGACGCGACCGCTGAGCCACTCCGCCGTGCGGCGCAGGCCCTCCTCGAGCGACGTCTGCGGGGTCCAGTCCAGGAGCTCGGCGGCCTGCGAGGGGTCCGACAGGAGCACCTCGACCTCGGAGCCGTCGGGGCGCATGCGCTGCTCCTCGGACACCACCTTCGCCTGGGAGCCTGTCACGGTGGTGCAGAGGTCGAACGTCTCCTCGATGGAGACGGTACGCCCGGTGCCGAGCTGGACGACGGTGCCCGGGTCGAGCGCCGTGCCTGCTGCGCGGACGAAGCCGTCCACGGTGTCGGCGACGTACGTGAAGTCGCGCCGGGGCGACAGGGCCCCGAGGTGAACCTCCTCCACGCCCGCGAGGAGCTGGTTGAGGATCGTGGGGATCACGGCGCGGGTCGACTGCCGAGGGCCGAAAGTGTTGAACGGCCGCAGCACGGTTACCGGCGTCTCGAACGAGAGCGCGTACGACTCGCAGAGCTTGTCGGCGGCGATCTTCGTGGCGCTGTAAGGAGACTGGCCGCGCAGCGGGTGCGACACCGTGATCGGGACGGTGTCGGGCGTGCCGTAGACCTCCGACGTCGAGGTGTGCACGAGCCGCGGCGTGCCCTCGGCGCGCACGGCTTCCAGCACGTTGAGCGTGCCGGTGACGTTCGTGTCGACGTACGAGCGGGGGGCGACGTACGAGTACGGGATGGCGATGAGCGCGGCGAGGTGCAGCACGACGTCGGCGCCGCGGACGAGGGCGCGCACGTGCTCGGCGTCGCGGATGTCGCCGAGCTGCACATCGACGTCGGAGCGGACGGGAGAATCGTCCAGCCATCCCGCGGAACCGTTCGAGTTGTACAGGCACATCGCGCGAACGTCGGCGCCGTCCGCGGCGAGGCGCTCGACGAGGTGGCTCCCGATGAAGCCGTCGGCGCCCGTCACCAGGACGGTCTTCCCGGACAGAGTTTCCCAGCTCACTGCATACCCCTAGCTCTCGCGAGGTCGCGAGGTGTTCCGACATCGATCCAGTCTGATTCCATGGCCCACGCACCCACGCCGTGTCCGCCGCGGAGGCACGCCTCGACCAGGTCGGGCATCGTGCTCGGGCGGCCTCGTGGCACGAGGTTCAGCACCTCCGGGGAGAGTGCGTAGATCCCCGCGTTGACCTCCACGTCGAGGACCGGCTTCTCCACGAGGCCCGTGACGAGGTGGTCGTCGCCGCGCTCGACGACGCCGAAGGGCACCTGGTGCTCGTAGCGTCGCGTCGCGACCGTCACCGCGTGCCCCCGGGCGCGGTGCGTGTCGAGCAGGTCCCCGACCTCGAACTGCGCCATGAGGTCGGCGTTGGTCACGACGAGCGGGGCGTCCGGCAGCTCGCCGTGCGGCAGCAGGCCGAGCGACCCGGCGGTCCCCAGCGGCATCTCCGGGTCCTCGTGCACGTACTCGATCCGTGCGCCGACCCCGGAGCCGTCGCCGAGCCGGTCGACGATCTTGTCGGCGAGATAGTTCACGGTCACGTAGACCTGCGAGACTCCGCCGCTCACGAGGTTGAGGATGATCCACTCGATGATGGGTCGACCCGCGATCGGGACGAGCGGCTTGGGCGTGTGCTGCGTGAGCTCGCCGAGCCGCACGCCACGGCCTCCCGCCATCACGACGGCGACGTTCGGCCGGGCCTCCCGGCCGGCGATGTCCGCCAGCGTGTGCAGGCCGACAACGTGCCCCGCCGCGTCCAGGACCGGGAGCTGCTCGAGCCGGGTGGCGCGCATGATGTCCAGAGCGTGCGCACGGCTGGTCCCCTCCGGGACCGTGGTCGGCGTCCGGGAGGCGAGCCCGAGCGCCGGAGTAGCGAGCGTCGCTCCGGCGAGGATCCCGCGCCGGACGTCGCCGTCCGTGAGCACGCCCGCGAGGGAGCCGTCGGTGTTCACCAGGACGGCAATCTCGTGGCCTGACTTGTCCATGAGCGACATCGCGTCGCCCAGCGTCGCCGAGGCGTCGGTGACGAACTCACCGACCTGCGCCGGTCGCGTCACTGATCTCTCCTTCCGTCCGAGCACACGGCAGAGTACACGTCCCGAAAACGCTTGCTTCCGGCCGTCGCGGGGACCCCGTGGATCGTGTCCAGGATCCGGCGGGCCGCGTCCCCGTCACCGTACGGGTTGTCCGTGCGGCTCGGCCGAGCGTCGACCAGGACCTGACGAACGGCGTCGCGCACGGCCTCCCGGCCGTCCACGACGTGCTGCACGGAGGGCGCCCGGAGCCGGCCGGCCTGGCGTTCGCCGACGTCCACCGCCGGGACTCCGGCGCTCGCAGCCTCGATGACCCCGGACGACGAGTTCCCTACCACGACGTCGCAGGCGGCGAGCACGCTCGGGTACGCGGGCCCGAGGGACGGGACGACCACGCAGCCGGGCAGGTCCCGGGCACTCTCCACGAGCGCGTCGCGCAGCTGGCGGCCGCCCGGGTCGGGCCCGGGGTGCGTGACGACGACGGTCCCGACGACGTCGGCCGTCCCGCGCAGCGCGGCGACGCCGTTCCCGACGACCTCGGCGACCGGCTGGGTGGTGACCGGGTGGTAGGTGAACAGCGCGAGGGGCCGGGTGACCGGCCGGCCTGCGAGCCGCGCGAGCTCGTCGTCCGACGCCGGGGCGGCACGGACGAGCCGGTCCAACCCTGGTGCGCCGGTGACGTGAATCGACCCTGGGTCCTCACCCATCTGCTCGAGACGCGCCCGGCTCTCCCCGGAGGCGACGCAGTGGACGTCCGCGAGCTTGGAGACGGCGTGCCGCACCCGCTCGTCGATGGCGCCCTCGGTGACCTCGCCACCGTGCAGGTGGACGACGGGGACCCGGGCGAGCACGGCGGGCATGACGACCCAGGGAAGCTCCCACCGGTCGCCGAGCACGACCAGGCACGACGCGCCGTCGAGCGCGCTAGGCATCCCCCGCGAGATCTCGCTGCCGCACGCCGTGGCGTCCGCGGGACTGTCGCCCCCGAGCCGCGGCCCGACCGCGCGCACCTCGAGGCCCGAGAGCCCTTCGGCGTCGAGCGCGGCGAGCGCGCCGTCCTCGTCGAACCCGACGGCGGTCAGGACGACGACGCGGTCGTCACCCTGCGCCAGCGCGCGCAGGACTGGGGCGAGCGGGCTGAGGTCGGCCCGGCCTCCGACGAAGACGCAGACCGTCATCCAGCGCGACCCGCGCTCGAGATCGACTCGGCGTCGAGGGCGGCCCCTGCGCGGACGGCACGCGTCACGACGGCACCCCGTACGTCCACGGCGACCGACACACCGCTCTCGGGCCGCAGCGCGAGGATGTCGTCCTCGCCGAGGACGTCGCCGACGGCGAGGTCACGAGCCGCGTGCCAGCCGCGACGCACGAGCGGCGCGTTCTCCTCCTCGCTCGGCATCCGTCGCTTGTGTCCGTCGCCGAGCATGGCGATCGAGTCGCTGATCGCCGTGACGTACGCGGCGAGCTCGGCGGGCTCGAGGCTCGCGGCGTGGTCGGGCCCGGGCGCCGTGCGGTCCAGGGTGAAGTGCTTCTCGAAGAGGGTTGCCCCGAGCGCGGCGGCTGCGACCGCGGCGGTGAGGCCGGGGGTGTGGTCCGACCAGCCGACCGGCACGTCGAACTGCTCCGCCATGGCCGGGATGGCGCGCAGGTTGCAGTCCTCGGCGGGCGCCGGGTAGGCCGAGACGCAGTGGAAGAGCGCGAGACCGGGGGCCGCGGCGGCCGCGTCGAGCGCGGCGGCGACCTCGTCGACGCTGCCCATCCCCGTGGAGATGAGGAGCGGCACGCCGAACGCTGCGAGCCGCGAGATGAACGGGGTGTTCGTGAGCTCGCCGGACGGGACCTTGAGCGCCGGTACTCCGAGGCCGAGGAGCAGGTCGGCGCTCGAGAGGTCGAACGGCGTGGAGAGGAAGACGAGCCCCTTCTCCCGCGCGTGGTCCGACAGCTCGGCCCAGGCCGCGCGGGGGAGCGAGAGCGCCTCGAGCATCTCCGCCTGGGTGGTCGAACCGGTGGCGGCCTCCTGGTAGGGGGCGGCCGAGGCATCCACCGCGACGAGCGCGCTGGGCTCGAAGGTCTGGAACTTCACCGATGACGCGCCGGCATCGGCCGCCACGTCGATCAGCTCGTGGGCCTTGCCGACGTCTCCGTCGTGGTTGACGCCGACCTCCGCGATGACGAAGGGGGCGTCGCCGCCCAGCACGTGGTTTCCGATCCTGACGTGTTCCAAGGCAGCCTCTCGAGGGGGGAGTCAGCGGTCGAGCGCTCGTGCCGGGACGCCACGGACGAGCCGTCCGGGCGCCACGTCTCTCACGACGACGGCACCTGCGGCGATCACCGCATCGGCACCGACCTGCACGCCTGGCAGCACGGTCGCGCCGGCGCCCACAAGCGTACATGCCCCGATGCTCACGGAGCCGAGCAGCGTCGCGCCGGGCGCGACGTGTGCGAAGTCACCGACCGCGCAGTCGTGCTCGACGGTCGCGCGGGTGTTGACGATGACGCCGCGGCCGACGCTCGCACCCGGTCCGACGTGCGCGTGCTCCAGGATCTGGGTGCCGGCCGCCACCGGCGACCCGGCGGTTGCGGTCCGGGCGACGAGCGTGCCGAGCCGCAGCCCGAGCCCTTCGACCTCCGCCGTGACGCGGGACCGGACGGCGTTGTCGCCGATGCACACGAGGAGCTCGGCGTCCGCGGTCTCGACCTCGTCGAGCGTGTCGACCACGGGCACCGTCCAGCCGGGGGCGCCCCCGGGGGCGACGACCGCCCGCACGACCCGTCCGAGGCGCGTCGCGACGTCCGCGGCGCTGCGCGCGTGACCGCCGCCACCGAGGAGGATCAGGGCAGTCACGACATCGCCTGTCGGTCCGTGGCGTGCATGCCGCCATACTAGAGCCGCGGTCCGCACGGATCGTCGGCGGGCGCGGGAGAGGACGGTCGTGATCGGCAGGGCTGTGGTCCGGGGCACGGGCTCCATCGGTGCCCGGCACCTTCGTGTCTTGAGAGCTCTCGGAGTCCAGGACCTCGTGGCGGTCCCGGTCCGGCCCGGGCGCGCGAGCTCGCCGGAGCTCGGCGACGCGCGCATCGCCGCCGAGCTCCCGCAGGAGGCGGACGTCGTCGTGGTCGCGACGGACACCGCGCGCCACGTCGACGACGCGATCGAGGCGCTCGACGCCGGCGCGGGCGTCGTCCTCGTCGAGAAGCCGCTCTGTGCGGACGCCGCGGACGCGGCGCCGCTGCTCGCCCACCCGCGGAGAGACCGCGTGCGCGTCAGCGCGCCCCTGCGCTTCCACGAGGGCCTGCGCGACGCCCGCGCGGCGGTGACGGCGCTGCCCGGCGGTCCGGTCGCGGCCCGGGTCGTCGCACAGAGCTGGTTGCCGGGCTGGCGGCCCGAGCGGGACTACCGCGACTCGTACTCGGCGCGTCCGGGGGAGGGCGGCGTCCTGCGCGACCTCGTCCACGAGATCGACTACGCGCTGTGGACCTTCGGCCGCCCGGTCGCCCTCGAGGGGCACGCGTCGGACGTCCCGTCGCCGGTGCTCGGCCTCGCGGTCGACGAGTCGGCGGACCTCTCGTGGCGCACGGCGGAGGGCGCCGACGTCTCGATCCGCATCGACTACGTCACGCGCCCGGCGCGCCGCTCGATGCTCGTCACGTCGCCGGACGGGTCGGTGCTCTGGGACGTCCTCGGCGCCCGTGTCGAGACCGTCGGCGCCGACGGGTCGGTCGCGTCGACCGAGTACCCTCAGGACCACGATCGCGACGTGATCCTCTCCCGTCAGACCCAGGCCCTGCTCGCGCTCGGCGCAGGGCAGGGCGACGACCTCCTCGATCTGGAGACCGCGCTGCTCGCGGTGCGGATCGGGGAGCGGGTCCGGGAATCGACAGGCCAACGACGTACGGAGTTCGCGTGAGCATGAGAGTCCTTGCCGTCATCCCGGCGAGGGGAGGGTCCAAGGGCCTTCCGGGCAAGAACGTCCGGCCGCTCGCCGGCGTCCCCCTGATCGGTCATACCGTGCGGTGCGCCCGGGAGCTGCGGTCCGTGGCCCGGGCGATCGTCACCACCGACGACCCGGGGATCGCTGGCGTCGCGAAGGAGTACGGGGCCGACGTCCCGTTCCTGCGTCCGGACGAGCTCGCCCGTGACGACACCCCGATGGCGCCCGTGATCCGGCACGCGCTCGAGGCCGTCGAGGCCGAGGAGGGCGAGCCCTACGACGCCGTCCTCCTCCTCGACCCCACGAGCCCGGGGCGCGACCCCGCCAAGATCGAGCAGGCCGTGGGGATGCTCGGCGAGCGCCCGGAGATCGACGGCGTCGTGAGCGTCTCGGCCCCTCGCTTCGACCCCCTGTGGGTGGGTGTCGAGACGGGTGCGGACGGGGTGCTGCACCGGTACTTCCCCGAGGCCGCGGGGATCACGCGGAGGCAGGACACGCGCCGGACCTACCTGCGCGTCAACGGCTCGTTCTACCTGTGGCGGGCGGACTACGTCCGGGCGCTCTCCTCGAGCTGGCTCGACGAGGGGACCTTCGCCGCGTTCGAGATCCCCGAGAACGAGGCGTTCTCGATCGACGACGAGGAAGAGTTCCGACTCGTCGAGGCCCTGGCGTCGGCCGGCGTGCTGCGGCTCCCGGAGGCGGGTGACGTGGCATGAACGGGCACCGCCCGACGAGCGAGCTCTTCTCCCTGCGCGACCGGGTGGCCCTGGTGACCGGTGGCGCCGGCCCGCTCGGCTCGGTCCTCGGGCGCACGCTCGCCGACTCCGGCGCGCACGTGTGCCTGGTCGACCGTGACGAGGCCGCGTGCGCCCGTGCGCTCGAAGGGCTCCGGGAGGTCGCCGAGGGCGAGCACTCCGCCCTCGTCGTCGACCTCATGGCCGACGACGCGGCCGACACGGTCCTCGCCGCCGTCGAGGGCACGTACGGGCGCCTCGACGTGCTCGTGAACAACGCGGCGTTCACCGGCACCAGCGGCGTGCCCGGGTACGCGGTCCCGTTCGCCGAGCAGACCTCCGAGGCGTTCCTGGCCGCGACGCGGCTCAACCTCCTCGTGCCGTTCGCCCTCACCCAGCGAGCGGCCGAGCTCCTCGCCGCCTCCGGCCGGGGCTCGGTCGTCAACATCTCCTCGATCTACGGCCTGGTCGGGCCGAACATGCGTCTCTACGACGGCACCACGATGGGCAACCCCGCCGCGTACGGCGCGACGAAGGGCGGCGTGGGCCAGCTGACGCGGTACCTGTCGACCGTGCTCGCGCCGCGGGTCCGCGTGAACGCCGTCGCCCCGGGCGGGATCGCCCGAGGCCAGGACGAGCGGTTCGTCGAGCGGTACTCCGGGCTGACGCCCCTGGCGCGGATGGCGACCGAGGACGACATGCGCGGGGCGGTGGCGTGGCTCGCGAGCGACGCCGCCTCGTACGTGACCGGTCAGACCGTCGCGGTCGACGGCGGTTGGACAGCCTGGTAGCGGCATCCGCTCTCGCCCGTCGCCCTCACGGACACCCCAGGTGAAATCGAATGACTCGTAACGGCCTGCTCTACCTGATCGGTGCTGCGATCCAGGGACTCGCGGTGCTCGCCGTGACCCCCTTCGCCACGCGTCTGCTCGGCGAGACGGAGTACGGGAAGGTCGCGTTGGCGATCGTCCTCACGCAGACCGTGGCCACGGTCCTCGCCGCGGGCTTTCCCCAGCTCATCCTCCGGGACCACCAGCGGGGGGAGGGCGGGGTCCGCGACGCACGCGTGTTCGTCGGGATCATGATCGTCGGTGCGATGGGTGCCGCCGCCCTCGGAGCCGTCGCCGCGCTGCTCCTCCTGCTGGCCGGGTCGAGCGCGACCGCGCTCACGGTGCTCGTGGTGACCGTAGGCTCCGCGGGGCTCACCTGCGTCATCGCCTGCCAGTCCGTCTTCCGTGCCACCGAGCGGCCGCTCGCGTTCGCCACGATGGCGATCGCCTCCACGCTCGGCGCGCAGCTCGTCGGCATCGGCCTGTCGTGGTTCAGCCGCACGGCCGAGACCTACCTCCTCGGCTTCATGGCGACGCTGCTCGGGCTCGCCGTGGTTGCCGTCACGGTCACCCGACCGGTCTGGCCGTGGCACGACCTGCCGCGCACCCGGGTGGCCACCCGCACGGCGCTCACCATGCTCCCGCACGGCGTGGCGATGCTCGTCCTGCTCAGCGGGGACACGATCATCGCCGGCGCCTTCCGCGGGCCGACGGCGGTCGCGACGTACCAGCCGGCCCTGCTCCTCGGGAACGTCGCGTTCGTCGCGGCGACGGCGATCTACAACGCATGGGGACCGGCGGTCTACCGCAGGGACCCGGGGACCCGATGGCAGTGGACCGGTCGGTCGGCAGTCCTCTTCGGGCTGCTCCTCGCCGGGGTCGGCGCCCTCGTGACCGTCGTCGCGCCGTGGGCGGTCGCGATCCTGACTGGACCGGAGTTCGACCGCGCCGCGATCGTCACGCTGGTCAGCATCCTGGCATGGACCGCGGTGCCGTACGTCCTCTACCTGGCGTGCAGCCTCGCGCTCATCGAGCACGGGCGAACCGGGCGCCTCGCGGGGGTCGCGTCCGTGATCGCCGTGCTGTTCGTGCTCGGCGGCGGGCTCGCCGTCGCCGCGAGCGGCCTGGAGGCGCTCGCGGTGGCCAAGCTGGTCGCGTACAGTCTGCTCTTCGTAGCGACCTGGCGGGCCGCGTCGTCAGACGTGCCCCTCCGTTTCGTGGGCTGGCCCGCTTGGGTGGCCGGCGGAGTTCCGATCCTCGTCGTCTCCGCCGCGCTCGCAGCCCCCGGTACGGTCGTCATCGTCGTCGCACTCATCAGCCTGCCCCTGCTGGCCGTGGCCGCCTGGGTGCAGCGTGCCCGCACGTCCGCGAGCGCGGCGAGCAACGAGTAGTTGGAGGCTTCAGCACACATGAGACCGATCCTGCACATGGGCCTCGGGTGGGACGACTTCCACCTGCGCGCGCTCGTCGACGCGGGCTTCGCCACGAAGGACCTCGTGCTGGTCGCGCGGACCCGCGCCAACACCGGTTGGGCACAGCGCAACGCCCCGGACGCCGACGTCGTGTACCTCCCGTACGAGGAGGCGCTGAAGACGAACCCGGTCGTGGGGACGACCGTCCGGCCGGCGCTCGCCCGCGCCGCCGAAGGCGCCGGCCTCGACCCGTGGGACGTCGTGCTCAGCGAACGCGCGCTCCGGCGTCGCCCGGCGGACGTCGGCATCTCGTTCGCGAACCTCGCGGCGGAGACGCTCGAGGGCGTCGTCGACGGGCCGACGATCGCGATCGCCGAGTTCACCGTGACCAGCGAGATCGTCCTCTCCGGGCTCGTCGCGGCGGCCGGGGGCCTCCAGTTCTGGCCTCGCACGCTGCGGCACCCGAGCGACCGCTTCGCCCTCGTCTCGACCCCGCGCGGCATCACCCCCATCCCGCGCAAGCACCCGGTCGACATCGCGCAGGAGGAGTCCGACTCGCTGCTCGCCGACGTGGTCGAGGGGCGCAAACGGCCCAACTACTTCGTCGCGAACTCGCAGGCGGAAGGCGCCTCGGAGATCTTCCGGCTCGCGAAGGACCGTGTCAACGAGTTCCGCCTCGAGCACGGGAAGAACCTCCAGCTGCCGCAGGTGCGCGACTACGTCCACCTGCCCTGGCTCAACGTGGTGCGCGGTCGCATGAACCTGCGTCACTACCGCACGCGCGCATGGGATGCCCCACCCAGCGGTCGCTACGTCCTCTTCCCGTTCCACGTCCAGCCGGAGTCGTCGGTGGACGTCATCGCGCCCGAGTGGCGGGACCAGGTCCATGCTGCCGTCCGCCTCGCCGACGCGCTCGAGCCGCACGGCATCCAGCTCGTCGTCAAGGAGCACCAGAACTTCATCTGGCGCCGTGACCCGTCGTTCTGGGAGCAGCTGGACGCGCACAGGAACATCGTGGCCGTCGACCCGACGTCGAACACCACCGAGCTCGCCGTGGGGGCGGAGTTCACCTTCACCCCGACCGGCACAGCGGGTCTCGAGGGCGCGGTTCGGGGACAGCGCGTCGTGATGGGTGCTGCCATGCCGTGGACGGTCCTGCCCAACGTGGCTCTCGTCCGGGACGGTGAGGCGATGGCGGAGTTCGTCGCTGGTCGCGGCTGGGAGACGCTCGTGCCTGATCCTGCAGTCCTGCGGACGTGGTGGCACGACGTCCACCTGGCGAACAGCTACCCTGGCGTGGCGCTCGACCCCCCTCGCTTCCCCGCCGTGATGAGCCCGGAGAATCTCCGCGGTTTCGGCGAGGCGTACGCCGAGGCGGCGAGCATCGTCGAGGACAGGAGCTCGCGAGCTGCCGGCTCGGCGGACGTGACGGCCTAGCCGAGACGACCTGGTCCACCGGGCCGGGGTGGCGGGCGGCGCGCGGCGCCGTGACCGAGGAACGACTGGAGGCATTGTGCTCGAGTGGCTGTCGACCGCTCATCTCGGCGTGGTTGCCGTGCTGCTGCTCGGGGGCCCGGGGCTGGCGGTCGGGTATCTCGGGGGCCTCCGCGGCCTCGTCGCGTGGGGGAGCGCGCCGCTGCTCTCGTCGCTCGTCGTCGGTGTCTCCGCGATCGGTGGTGGGCTGCTCGGCGTGCGATGGTCGCTGCTCGTGGTCGTGGCCGGCACCGTCGTGTTCGCCGGCGTCGCCTGGCTGGCGAGGCTCGCTTCCGGGGGATGGCGGTCGCCGTTCGTGGCGCGAGGTCTCCGGTCACGAAAGCAGGTTCTGGTCACCGTGACCGTCGCGGTGCTCGTCGCCGCCGGGTTGCAGGCGCGGCGCCTCATGGGCGCCTTCGGCGGACCCGACCAGTTTCCGCAGACCTACGACACTCCGTACCACCTGAACTCGCTGCGTCTCATGCTCGAGACCGGGGACGCGTCCTCGCTCAAGATGACGTTGACCACCCCGGAGCTCGCCTCGTCCTTCTACCCGGGCCTGTGGCACGGGTTCGTCACTCTCGTGCTGGAGTCGACAGGCAGCACCGACGTCGTCGCTGGAGCCAACTGGACCACCCTCGTCATCGCGTGCCTCGTGTGGCCCGCGTCGGTCCTCGTCCTGGCACGCGTGCTGTTCGGGCCGCGGCCGGTGCTGCTCGGCCTCACCGCGGTCATGGCGTTCTCCATGACGCAGTTCCCCAACCAGTTCACGGCCTTCGGGATCCTCTATCCGAACCTGCTCGCGTACGCGCTGCTTCCCACGGTGATCGCGCTCGCGTGGCTGACCCTCTGGCACGGTCGCGGTCGTCGACGTGTCGCGCCGCTCGCGCTGACGGGCGCGGGTCTCGTGGTGATGATCCTGGCCCATCCGAACGCCCTGTTCACGGTGGGCTACGTCGTGCTTCCCCTCCTCGTCCACTTCGTCGCGCACGTGAGCCGACGCGCATGGGTGGGAGGTCGTCGTGCGACAGCGATCGCCGCCCCGGTCGTGCTCGCCGTCAGCTGCACCGTCGCGTACTGGGTGGTCGGGCTCGTCCCCATGGTTGCCGAGTTCCGGAGCCAGGTCTCGTGGCCAGCCAGGCTGTCCAGGACGGACGCGATCAATGACGCGGTCGGCCTGTCCGCGATGCACCCGGACGGGCAGGCGAACCTGTTCGTGGCCGGACTGCTCCTCGTCGGTGCCGTCGTCGCGCTCGTCGTCCGCCGGTGGCGCTGGCTCCCGTTCTCCTACGCGCTGCTGGCCATGCTCTTCATCGTCGCGGCGAGCTCCGGGGAGTCGACCCGTGAGTTGCTGACGGGTTACTGGTACGGCGACGTCCAGCGCCTCGCCGCGCTCCTCCCGCTCCTGGGCGTCCCCCTCGCCACGATCGGGCTGGCGACCGTGGTCGACGGGCTCTCGCGACTCGCCCGCGACCACGGATCGGACCCGCGCTGGTTGCGGGCGACGTCGTTCCCCGTGCTTGCCGCCGTCGCGGCTCTCCTCGTGCTCGTCGTCCTGCCTCGGACGGACCCCTACACCGGGTCGATCCGTTACGTCCGCGACGCTTACTCGACTCCGGAGGCTGGTCGGGACAACGCGTTCGTGGACGAGGACGAAGTCGCGATGATGGACGAGATCGAGCAGATCGTCCCCGAGGGCGTCGTGATCGCGGGCAACCCGTGGAACGGGGCGAGCATGACGTGGGCGCTCGCGGACCGCGAGTCGCTGTTCCCTCACAGCAAGAGTCTCACGACCGAGGATCAGGATCTGATCGCGCAGAGCCTCGGGGACGCCGGGACTGATCAGGCGGTGTGCGAGGCGCTCGAGCGGACGGGAGTGGAGTACGTCCTGACCTCGGACAGCATGCTGTGGGGCCGCCACCCCGAGGGCTTCGAAGGGCTCGACGCTCGCGAGGTGCGCAGGGTCGGAGAGGTCGTCGCGCGTGAGGGCGACGTCCGCCTGTGGCGGATCACCGCCTGCGACGGGTGACGGAGGCGTCAGCCGACGGTGACGTACCGGATAGGCTTGCCGGGCTGTCGTGCCGAGACTAGGAGTGTGTGTGGACGCGGATCTTGTCGTCGTGGGATCGGGCTTCTTCGGCCTGACCGTCGCTGAGCGGATCGCCGAGGAGTACGGCCGGAAGGTCCTCGTGATCGACCGCAGGCCGCACATCGGCGGCAACGCGTTCAGCGAGGCCGAGAAGACGACGGGGATCGAGGTGCACCGCTACGGGGCGCACCTCTTCCACACGTCGAACGAGCGGGTGTGGGAGTACGTCAACCGGTTCACCGCGTTCACGAGCTACGTCCACCGCGTGTACACCACGCACCGGGGCGAGGTCTTCCCGATGCCCATCAACCTCGGGACGATCAACCAGTTCTTCCGGTCCGCGCACGGCCCCGACGCCGCGCGCGAGCTCGTCAAGGAGCTCTCCGCCGAGCTCGGGGACAAGAAGCCGGAGAACCTCGACGAGCAGGGCGTCTCGCTCATCGGTCGCCCGCTGTACGAGGCGTTCATCCGCGAGTACACCGCCAAGCAGTGGCAGACCGACCCGCGTGAGCTGCCGGCGTCGATCATCTCCCGCCTGCCCGTGCGCTACACGTACGACAACCGGTACTTCAACGACGCGCACGAGGGTCTGCCCGTCGACGGGTACACCGCGTGGCTCGAGCGGATGGCGGACCACCCGAACATCGAGGTCCGCCTCGGGGTCGACTTCTTCGACGAGTCGCAGCCGGTGAGCAAGGGCAACGTCGTGGGGAACGTCCCGGTCGTGTACACGGGGCCGGTCGACCGCTACTTCGACTACGCCGAGGGCGACCTGTCGTGGCGCACGCTCGACTTCGAGGAGGAGGTGCTCCCGGTCGGCGACTTCCAGGGGACCTCCGTGATGAACTACGCCGACGCGGACGTGCCCTACACCCGCATCCACGAGTTCCGGCACTTCCACCCGGAGCGGGACTACCCGACGGACAAGACCGTCATCATGCGCGAGTTCTCGCGGTTCGCCGAGCGCGCCGACGAGCCGTACTACCCCGTGAACACGGCGGCCGACCGTGAGCGACTCCTCAAGTACCGCGACCTCGCCGCGGCGGAGCAGGACGTGCTCTTCGGTGGGCGCCTGGGCACGTACAAGTACCTCGACATGCACATGGCGATCGGTGCCGCGCTCTCGATGGTGGACAACAAGCTCGCCCCGCACTTCGGTCGGGGCACCGCGATCGAGAGCGGCGGCGTCGACGCCTGACCTCCCACGTCGCCCGCGCGACGCCCGCGTCCGGTGGCGCGCACCCGCAGGGGTGCGCGCCACCGGCGTCAGGAGACCGTGATCCGCTCGGTGGCGACCAGCCGCGCCAGCGCGTCCTCGTCCACGGCCAGCGCCTGAGCGCGGCCGGGGGAGAGCTGTACGACGGACCCGTCGTCGGCCAGGACGGCGAGCACCGTGCGGAGCGCCTCCTCGAGGGAGGTTCCGCCTCGTGCCAGGACGCGGGCGCCCGTGGACGCGCCCTCCGGGGACGGAGAGTCCGGGACCAGGTCCGCGTGCGAGGCGACGGTCCCGGCGGCGCTCTCGAGCGCGGCCGCCCCGCGGTCCGGCTCCGGAGCCCAGCCGACCTGGTCCCCGTACGTCATGACGGCGGACGCGGCGTCGACGGCGCCGGCCGGGAGGTCGCCGTCGAAGCGACGTGCCAGCGCGGGGAGCGCGACGGCCACGAGCTCGGCGCGAGTGCCGGTCCAGCGGTCGGGGCGGGTCGTCACGACGACGTCCGGTCGCGTGCCGTCCGTCCCCGTCGTACCGTCGTCCTCAGCGGGCGCGAGCACGACCGTGGTTCCGACGCGCCATGCGGCGAGCGCCCAGACGACGGTGCGCCAATGCACGGGAAGGTCGAGAACGACGCGCGTGCCGGGGCCGGCGTCGAATTCTTCGACGAGAAGGTTGGTCGTCTTGTTGACCCAGTTCTCGAGCACGGCGCCGGAGAGCTCGACGCGTTCGCCGTCGTCGCCGTACCACGTGAGCCGCGGCCGGCCCGGGTCTCGGGTGACGAGACGTAGCAGGTCAGAGACGTGCGCCGGGCGCTCGGCGTGAGGTCCGGAGGGATGGGGAGCGGTCACCATGGACACCACCCTAGAGTGCTGGTATCCGCTCCCGACATGTCGGAATTTCACCCCTCGCCTCCTCCTCGCTATCACATTTCGGCTTGACGCCTGAGGACGACACGCGTGTAATTTCTTCAATGCAGTTTCCGGCGGGGTTCTCGCCACGAGGCCCGGCGAACGGCATGAAGGGGCGCACGATGTGGAACATGCTGGACGGGACGGGAGGGGTCTTCCCCTCCGACGCTGAACGAGAGGTGGAGCGCGTGGCACCGGTGCTGCCGCTCTTCGGTGAGCCGGT
This sequence comes from Cellulosimicrobium funkei, assembly GCF_001019615.1. Classification (GTDB taxonomy): domain Bacteria; phylum Actinomycetota; class Actinomycetes; order Actinomycetales; family Cellulomonadaceae; genus Cellulosimicrobium; species Cellulosimicrobium cellulans_E. Next base: position 126,028 of record NZ_JNBQ01000004.1, read on the forward strand.
CGACGACTCGCTCATGGGGTGGCAGGAGCGGGCGCTCTGCGCCCAGACGGACCCGGAGGCCTTCTTCCCGGAGAAGGGCGGGTCCACGCGCGAGGCCAAGAAGGTCTGCACGGGCTGCGAGGTCCGCGCGGAGTGCCTGGAGTACGCGCTCGAGAACGACGAGCGGTTCGGCATCTGGGGCGGTCTCTCGGAGCGCGAGCGCCGCAAGCTCAAGCGCCGCGTCGTCTGACGACGAGCGCACCGCGGGCGGTTCCTCGTACGGGTCGCCGAGCCGCACCGTGACGGGGTCACGACACCCCGCCACACCGGGGCGCGCAAATGCCGCGCCCGGAGCCGTGTCCGTCGCATGATCGACGCGACATGACTTCCTCCGACCTCACCACGTCCGCGCGCAGCGCCCGCCCCGGCGATCTCACGCCGGGGGCGGCCGCGCGTGCTGCTGCCGTGCCGGGCGTCATCGCGGCACCCGAGATCGTCGCCGCCGTCACCGGGGCGCTGCCCGTCGTCACGACCGTCACGGCCGTGGTCGTCACGCGCGGGAGCACGCCGTTCCTCGCGCACACGATGGCCGCGCTGCGGGCCCAGACGACGAGCCCGCACGGGGTCGTCGTCGTCGACGCCGCCACCGGCGACGCGACGCGCGAGCACCAGGGCCTCCAGCTGGGGGATGCGCGGTTCGTCGCGGCCCCGCGGGCCCGCTCGTTCGGGGACGCGGTCGACACCGCGCTCGCGCACGTCGAGCCGGGCACGTGGCTCTGGTTGCTCCACGACGACTCGGCGCCCGCGCCGGACGCGCTCGCCGAGCTCCTGCGCGCGGTCGAGCACTCGACCGCGGTCGCAGTGGCGGGGCCCAAGCAGGAGCGGTGGACGGTGGGCACGGGGAGCGGTCCCGCCGCGCCGTTCGAGCCGGGCACGGCGAGCCGCCTCGTCGAGGTCGGCGTCACGACGACGCCGCTGGGCCGGCGCATGACGGGGATCGACGACGACGAGATCGACCAGGGTCAGCACGACGCGCGCGACGACGTGCTCGCCGTCGGGCTCGCGGGCGCGCTCGTGCGCCGCACGGTGTGGCAGGAGCTCGGTGGGACCGACCCCGAGTACGGGCCGTTCGGCGACGGACTCGACCTGTGCCGCCGGGCACGGCTCGCCGGGCATCGCGTGATCGTCGTGCCGTCGGCGGTGGTGCGGCACGCGCAGGCGTCGCTCCTCGGGCTGCGGGACCGGCGGCGCGGCGCGACCACGCTCCCCGCGCCCGACCCCGACTCCTCGTCCGCCGCCCGGCGCCGGTCGCAGCTCCACGCGCGGCTCGTGGGTGTGGCGGCGCCCTGGCTGCCGTTCGTCGCTCTGGCGATGGTGCTGGGCGCGCCGTTCCACGCCGCGTACCGGCTGCTCGTCAAGCAGCCCGGCCACGCGCGGGACGAGCTGCTCGCCCCGCTGTGGGCGCTCGTGCGGGTCGGGCCCGTGTGGCGCGCGCGGCGCGCCGCCCGGCGCACCCGAAGACTCCCGCGTCGTGCCCTGCGCCCCTTGCGGGGCACGTGGCGCGAGGTCCTCGCCGAGCGCCGCGACCGTCGTCTGGCCCGGGCGGAGCAGCGGCGCACCGCGTGGGCCCCGACCGACATCGAGCGACGGGAGCTGCGCGCCCTCGCCCTGCGGCGACGAGCGGGGCTCGCGGCGACGGTCGTGGTCCTCGGGGTCTACACCGCCGTCGTGTTCGGCCCGCTCGCGGGGGCGCTGCTCGCCGGCGGGCGCCTCGTCGGCGGCTCGCTGCTCCCCGCGACGGGGACGCTCGGCGACGTCTGGCGCGCCGCCACGACCGGGTGGGTCACGACCGGCCTCGGCGCGCCGGCGCCGGCCGACCCCTACGTCACGGCGCTCGTCCCCGCCTCCCTGCTCGCGGGGGGCGCGACGCAGACCGCCGTGAACCTGCTGGTGCCGGCGTGCTTCGTCGCGGCGGGGCTGGGCGCCTGGTTCGCCGCGGGCGCCCTCGTCCGCTCGGTCCCGGCGCGTGCCTGGGCCACGCTCGTGTGGGTGGCCGCGCCGGCGCTGCTCACCGCCGTCGGTGCGGGCCGGGTGGGCGCGGTGCTCGTGCACGCCACCCTGCCGTGGCTCGCGCTCGCGATCGTCCGCGCCCTCGGGCTCCAGCGCGTCGACGCGGTCGCGCCGGCCACGCCCGACGCCGCGCGTCCTGCCCCACGGCGCGAGCCGGGGTCGCTCGCCGCGGCCGCGACCGCCGGCCTGCTCTTCGCCGTCGTCGTCGCCGGCTCGCCCGTGCTCCTCCCGGTCGGCGTGCTCGTGCTCGTGGTGGCCGCGGTCGGGGTCCCCGCGCACCGCCGCTACCTCGCGCTCGTGCCCGTCCCCGCCGTCGTGCTCTTCGCGCCGTTCCTCGTGCACGTGGTGAGGACCGCGGGGGACGGCGGGTGGCGGCTCCTTCTCGCCGACCCCGGCGCGCCCGTCGCTGCCACGGCCGCGCCGCCGTGGCAGCAGCTCTTCGGCCTGCCGGTGACGCCGGACGCATGGTTCGGCCTCGACGGCTCGGGCGCCGTCGACCTGCTCGCGCGGTGGGCGCCGTTCGCGGCCGGCGCGGTGGTCGTGGCGCTCGCCGCCGTGGCCGTGCTCCGCGGCCGTCGCCTCGCCGTCGGCGCGTGGTTCGTCGCGGCGATCGGCCTCGCGACAGCCGTCCTCGCCGGCTCGACGGTCGTCGCGGCCGGGACGACGCCGGACGCTCCGGTGACCGGCTGGCCCGGGGCGGGCATCTCGCTCGCGCTGCTCGCGCTCCTCGGTGCCGCTCTCGTCGGGGCGCCGCGGCTGCCCGACGGCGGCGCCCCGCCCTGGCGGTCGGGCGCCGTCGTCGCGCTCGGTCTCGTCGTGACGCTGCTCCCGCTGGGCGCCGCGGCGTCGTGGACGGCGGGCGTGCTCGACCGGGACGACGCGCGGGTCGGCGCGGTCCGCGCGACGACCCAGCCCGTCGTCCCGCCGGTCGGTCGACAGATGCAGTCCTCCCCGCGCCAGGCCCGGGTCCTCAGCCTCGAGCTCGCTCCGGGCGGGGTCGTCGAGTACGCGGCCCTGCGCTCGGACGGGCCGCAGGCCGTCGACTCCTCGGTCGTCGTGGAGGCGTGGCGGGCCGCGGACCCCGGCGCGACCGAGGGCGAGCTGCCCCGGCTCGTCGCCGACCTCGTCTCCGGGACGTCCGCCGACGTGGCCGACGGCCTCGGGCGCCTCGGCGTGGGCGCGGTGCTCCTGCCGGCGTCGGCCGAGCAGGACCAGGCGCGCGCGGAGCTCGTGGCACGGCTCGACACGGTGCCCGGGCTCGAGCGCATGACGGAGGGCCAGGCGGGACTGGTGTGGCGCGTGGCGCCTGAGCGGGTCGACCCCGCCTACGCGCGGGTCGAGTCGTCCGCGGGGACGCAGCCGCTCGACGCCGACCGTGAGGCGCTCCGACCGGTCGACACGGCCGTGCCGGCGGGGTCCGAGGACCGTGTCGTCGTGCTCGCGGAGGACGCCTCCTCCGGGTGGCGGGCGACGCTCGACGGCCGCCCCCTGGAGGTCGTCGACCCGTCGACCACCGGCGGGCTCCAGGCGTTCGCCCTCGGTGCCGCCGACGGGCACCTCGAGGTGTACCACGCGGCGGACCACCGGTCGGGCTGGATGACGGTGGCAGGGGTGACCCTGCTCGTGTACGTGCTGCTCGCGGTGCCGGTACGGCGTCGGCGGGCGGGGACGAGGTAGCGCGGTGACGACGCAGGACGAGACGGGTCAGGGCCAGGCGGCCCCCGACGAGGCGGGCGCCGGGACGTCCCGCGGCAGACGGCGCGGGGTGGTGCGGCGCGTCACGACGACGGGCGCCGGCCTGGTCGGGATGCTGGCGGCCGGTGCCGTGGCCGCGTTCGGGAGCACGGGCGCGACGCTCGTCCCCGCGGCGCCGGCCCCGGTCGACGCGGTCGAGCAGGTCGCGGTCGAGCCGGGCCCGGAGGTCACGGTCTGCCCAGGCCCCGCGCGGCTCACCGACCCGGAGACGGTCGGCGACGCGCAGTTCGGCCCGGCGCCGGTGGGCACCGAGAGCAGTCTGCGCGCCGTCGTGGAGGGCGACGGGTCGGCCGAGCTCGGCGCGTTCGACGGCACGGCCGCGCGCGCCGACGCCCGGACGCTCGAGCGCGCCCCCGACGCGGACGCGACGGTGAGCACCGTCGAGGACCCCGCCGCGGGGACCGTCCTGACCGTCCGCCCGGGCGAGGGCGCCGGGCCGCGGGTCGCGGCGTCGGTCGGGTCGGTGACGACCGCCGGCGACCTGCGCGGCCTCGCCGCGGCGAGCTGCGCACGGCCGGGCATCAGCCAGTGGCTCGTGGGCGGGAGCACCCAGATCGGCAGCAGCACCCAGCTCGTGCTCCAGAACCCCGGCCTCACGCCGGCGGTCGTGCAGGTCGACGTCTGGGGCCAGGGTGGCGCGGCGGTGCTCTCCGGGGGCGGGCAGCAGCTCGTGGGCCCGGGCGAGGAGGTCGTGACCCTCGTCGAGGCCGCCGCCCCCGAGCAGCGGCGCCTCGTCGTGCACGTCTCGGCGACGGGCGGGCTCGTCTCCGCGTACCTCCAGCACTCCACGCTCGACGGGCTGGTCCCGCTCGGCGTCGACTACGTCGTGCCGGGCGCGGAGCCGGCGCACGACCTGGCCCTCTCCGGCGTCGCGAGCGCCGGCGAGGCGGTCGACGACCCGCACGCCCCGCAGCTGCGCCTCCTCGCCCCGGGCGACGCGGCCGGGACCGCGCGCGTGACCGTCTTCGGCGCGGACGGGCCCGTGCCACTGCGCGGCGTGGAGGACGTCGCCCTCACGCCCGGGGTCGTCACCGACGTCTCGCTCGGCGGTCTCCCCGCCGGGTCGTACGCCGTGGCCGTGCACGCGGACGTCCCCGTCGTCGCGGGGGCGTCGGTCGACCGGCGCGGCGAGGCGGACCCCGACCTGCTGCACGAGGAGCGTCAGTACGACCGGGCGTGGGTCGCGGCCCGTGCGCTGGCGCCCGCCACGAGCGCCCCCGCGGGCGGGGACGCGCCCGTCGACGAGGACGGCGCGCGGGCCGGTCAGGTCGCGCTCGTCCCCGGGACGTCGTCGGCGCTCACGCTCGCGGCGGTCCCGACGACGGAGGCGGCCGAGGACGGCGACGACGCGGACAGACGCCTCGAGCTCCGCGTCCGCGCCTACGACGAGGACGGCGCCGAGGCCGGGACGACGACCGTGACGCTCGCCTCCGGCACGGCCCAGACGCTCGACCCGTCCACGCTGCGGGCCGAGGGCTCGGAGGCGGTGGTCGCGGCCGTGACGGTCGACGTCGTCGGTCCGCGCGGGGACCTGGACCCGGTCTGGTCGGTCACGGCGAGCGCGGGTCCGCCGAGCGGTGACGACGGCGACGAGACGCCGAGCCTGCTGTCGGTCCTGCTGCCCGTCGTCGACGCGCCCGCACCCGGCGAGGTCGCGGTCCGCGCGTCGGACACCGCGGGGCTCGGGGACTAGGGACCTGCGCCGGCTCAGCGGTCGCCGGTGTACCGGGGGTCGATCTCCTCCGGGGTCCGCGCGAGCAGGTGCGCGACCTGCTCGACGAGCACGTCGCGGACGAGGTCCTCCAGGTCCTCGGCGTCGAACGCGCGCGCCTCGACCGGGCGCCGGTAGACGACGACGCGTGCGGGCTGTCCCGACTCCGCGGGGAAGCACCGGCCGAGCGGCACGCCGCCGTCCTCCCAGGGTGCCGGGTCGGAGGGCGGGACGTCCTCCACCGCGAACTCCGTCCCGCGCAGCTGCTTGGCCCATGAGCGCTCGACCCGCTCGACGACGTCGACGACGACGTCGTCGAACTTCTCCGCCCGGGTGCGGCTCGCAGGTGCGGTGGGGGGCAGGAGCGGCCCGCGGATCCCGCGACCACGGCGGTCGCGGCGTCGCGGCACCGGCCCGTGGCCGCCCGGGCCCGGTGCACGGGGCGGGATGACGAGCTCGTCGAACGAGACCGGGGGCGGGGCTGCGGCGCCACGCCGCGACCAGCGGTCGCGGGCTCGGCGCCCTGTGCCGGCGGGCTCTGGCCGCGAGCCGGGAGAGGGAGTGTTGCCACGCACACGACGACTGTAGCCCGCCGACGCCCGGCGCAGCGCGCCCACCTGCGGCGCCACGGGGTCCGGACGGCGTGTGCCGACCCCACGACACGCCCGGAGGGCGTAAGGTCAGCGCGTGAGATCCGTCAGGCAGTGCTCGCGCACGGCGTGCGTCCGTGCCGCCGTCGCGACCCTCACCTACGTCTACGCCGACTCCACGGCGGTCCTGGGCCCGCTCGCGCACCTCGCCGAGCCGCACAGCTACGACCTGTGCGCCGAGCACGCGGAGCGCCTCACCGCGCCGCGCGGCTGGGAGGTCGTGCGCCTCTCGCCGCAGTTCGTCGAGACCGGCCCGAGCGACGACGACCTGTCGGCGCTCGCGGACGCGGTGCGCGAGGCGGGCAAGGTCCGGACGGAGCCCGAGCCGCCGGACGTCACCGAGGTCGGACGACGCGGCCACCTGCGCGTGCTGCGCGCCGAGGGCGACTGACCCGTCAGGCCCTGAGCGTGCGCACGAACGCGTCGACCTCGTCGGCGCGGGGGAGCGCACCGGCCTCGAGCGCGGCCCGGAGCGACGGGGCCGCGGCGTCCTTCGCGGAGAACGACGGGACGAGCGCGCGCCCGTGCGGCCCGGTCGTCGGCCAGTCGATCGCCAGGTCCGGGTCGGTCGGGTCCACGCCGTGCTCACGCTCGGGCGCGTAGCCGCTCGAGCAGAGGTAGACGACGGTCGACCCGTCCTCGAGCGCCATGAACGCGTGCCCCACGCCTTCCGGGAGGAAGACGGCGCGGCGCTCGTGCGCGTCGAGGGTCACCGCGTCCCAGCGTCCGAACGCCGGGGAACCGACCCGCAGGTCCACGACGACGTCGAGCACGGACCCCGCGACGCACGTCACGTACTTCGCCTGACCGGGCGGGACGTCGGCGTAGTGCACGCCGCGGACCACTCCGGCGGCCGACACGGAGGCGTTCGCCTGCGCCAGGCCGAGGTCGCGTCCGGTCGCCTCGCGCAGGGCCGAGGCCGTGAACCACTCGAGGAAGACCCCGCGCTCGTCGGCGTGCTGGCGCGGCGTGAGCTCCCACGCGCCGGGGACGGTCAGCTCACGGGCGTTCATGCTGCTCCTCGGTAGGGTGCGTGCGGAGGTGGTCGCGGTGCGATGGACGGTCACGGGTGCCGGAGGGATGCTCGGCACGGACCTCGTCGCCCTGCTGCGCTCGCGCGGCGAGGACGTGCGAGCGCTCGACCGTGCGGGGCTGGACGTCACCGACGCCGCGGCGGTCGACGCCGCGGTGCGGGGGGCGGACGTGGTCGTCAACGCCGCCGCGTACACCGCGGTCGACGCGGCGGAGGACGACGAGGCACGAGCGTTCGCCGTGAACGCGGTGGGGGCGCAGCACGTGGCCCGGGCCGCGGCCCGGCACGGGTCCCGGCTCGTCCACGTCTCGACCGACTACGTGTTCGACGGCGGGGTGAGCGGCACGGACGCGAGGCCCTACGCCGAGGACGCCGCGCTCGCGCCGCGCTCCGCGTACGGGCGCTCCAAGGCGTCCGGGGAGTGGGCGGTGCGGTCCGTGCACCCCGGCGCCCTGGTCGTCCGCACCGCGTGGCTCTATGGCGCGCACGGCGCGTGCTTCCCCCGCACGATCGCGCGCCTCGTGCGCGAACGCGGATCGGTCGACGTCGTCGACGACCAGGTCGGTCAGCCGACGTGGACCGTGGACCTCGCCGACCTCGTGGTGCGTCTCGTCGGCGCGGGAGCGCCCGGCGGCGCCTACCACGGGACGGCCCAGGGCCAGGCGTCGTGGTGGGAGGTCGCACGGGAGGTGGTCGTGACCGCGGGGCTCGACCCGGGGAGCGTCCGGCCGACGTCGAGCGCGGCCTTCGCCCGGCCTGCGCCTCGTCCCGCGTGGTCCGTCCTGGGCCACGACGCGCTGCGCCGCCTCGGGGTGGAGCCGGTCGGGGACTGGCGCGCGCGGTGGCGTGCCGCCGCCCCGCGCGTCCTCGCCGGGCTCGAGGACGCCGGCGCTCACGTGTCGAGCAGCGACAGCAGGTAGGTGCCGTAGCGCGACGGCGCGAGCGCGGTCGCCCGCTCGCGCAGCTCCTCGTCCGAGAGGAACCCGCGTCGCCACGCGACCTCCTCCGGCGCTCCGATCTTCAGCCCCTGCCGGTTCTCGATCGTGCGGACGAAGTCGCTCGCGTCGAGCAGCGAGTCGACCGTCCCGGTGTCGAGCCAGGCCGTCCCGCGCGGCAGGACCTCGACCTGGAGCCGTCCCTCGCGCAGGTAGTGCAGGTTGACGTCGGTGATCTCGTACTCGCCGCGCGCCGACGGCCGGAGCGAGCGCGCGACGTCGACCACGTCCGCCGAGTAGAAGTAGAGGCCGGGGACCGCGTAGCTGCTCCGAGGCCGGGCCGGCTTCTCCTCGATGCTCAGCGCGCGCCCGGACCCGTCGAACTCGACCACGCCGTACGCCGTCGGGTCGGCGACGCGGTAGGCGAACACGGCGCCGCCGTCGATCCCCGCGAAGCGCTGGAGCCGGTCCCCGAGACCCGGCCCGTAGAAGATGTTGTCGCCGAGGACGAGCGCCGCCGAGTCGCCGTCGAGGAAGTCGGCCCCGAGCACGAAGGCCTGGGCGAGGCCGTTCGGCTCGGCCTGCACGGCGTAGGAGATCGAGACGCCGAGCTGCGACCCGTCCCCCAGCAGCCGGTGGAACGCCGCCGCGTCGTGCGGGGTCGTGATGACCAGCACGTCGCGGATGCCGGCGAGCAGGAGCGTCGACAGCGGGTAGTAGACCATCGGCTTGTCGTAGACGGGCAGCAGCTGCTTGCTCACCCCGAGCGTGATCGGGTGCAGGCGCGTGCCCGCGCCACCTGCCAGGACGATCCCCTTCATCCCGGCAGGCTCTCACGAGCAGGAGGGGCGGGGGAGGGTGAAATGCCGTGCGACGCGCCGGTGCGCGCGGACCTCCGTCGCTAGACTCGCGGGCGGCAGGGGAACGGGTCGAGGAGGTCGTCGGTGCGGGTGCTCGTGACCGGCGGGGCCGGCTTCATCGGGGCGAACTTCGTGCGACGCACGGTCGAGACGCGGCCCGACGTCGACGTCGTCGTGCTCGACGCCCTCACCTACGCGGGCGACGAGCGGTCGCTGGACCCCGTGCGCGACAGGGTGGCGCTGGAGGTCGGCGACGTGGCCGACGCCGCGGTCGTGGACCGGCTCGTCGCGTCGACGGACCTCGTGGTGCACTTCGCCGCCGAGTCGCACAACGACAACTCGCTCGCCGACCCGGCACCGTTCGTCCGGACCAACGTCGTCGGGACGTTCACCCTCCTCGAGGCCGTGCGCCGCCACGGGGTCCGGCTGCACCACGTCTCGACCGACGAGGTCTACGGGGACCTCGAGCTCGACGACCCGGGCCGCTTCACCGAGTCCACGCCGTACGACCCGTCCTCGCCCTACTCGTCGACCAAGGCGTCGAGCGACCTGCTCGTGCGCGCGTGGGTGCGCTCGTTCGGCGTGCGCGCGACGATCTCCAACTGCTCCAACAACTACGGCCCGTACCAGCACGTGGAGAAGTTCATCCCGCGGCAGATCACCAACCTCCTCGACGGTGGTCGGCCCAAGGTGTACGGCGCGGGCCAGAACGTCCGGGACTGGATCCACGTGGACGACCACAACGACGCCGTGTGGGCGATCGTCGAGCGAGGTGTCGTCGGCGAGACGTACCTCGTCGGGGCGGACGGCGAGCGGTCCAACCTCGACGTCGTGGGTGACCTGCTCGAGATCTTCGGGCGCGACCGCGCCGACTACGACCTCGTCGCCGACCGAGCCGGGCACGACCTGCGCTACGCGATCGACGCCACGCGGCTGCGCACCGAGCTCGGCTGGGCGCCGCGCTACACGTCGTTCGCCGAGGGGATCGCCCGCACGGTCGACTGGTACCGCGACAACGAGGCGTGGTGGCGCCCCGCGAAGGCGCGCACCGAGGCGCGGTACGCGGCCGGCGGGCAGTAGCGGGCGCGCCGCCGACCGGCGGCGACGGACGCGGGCGCCGATAGGCTGGGGCGCGTGACGACCGACCTCTCCCACCTCATCAAGGCGTACGACGTCCGCGGCACCGTCCCGGACCAGCTGAACCCCCAGGTGGCGAAGGCCATCGGTGCCGCGTTCGCCCGGACGGTGGTCCTGCCCGAGGCGAGCGGCGGTGCCGACGACGCGCCGGGCCGGGCGAGCGTCGTCGTCGGGCACGACATGCGCGACTCCGGGCCCGAGCTCGTGGACGCGTTCGCCGCCGGACTCACGGAGGCCGGGGTCGACGTCGTGCGGATCGGCCTGTGCTCCACGGACGGGCTCTACCACGCGTCCGGCGCGCTGGGCGTACCGGGCGCCATGTTCACGGCGAGCCACAACCCGGCCGTCTACAACGGGATCAAGCTGTGCCGCGCGGGGGCGCGCCCGGTGGGTCAGGACTCGGGGCTCGCGGAGGTCCGCCGGCTCGCGGAGGGGTATCTCGACGACGGCCTCCCGGCCGCCGCGGACGAGCCGGGATCGGTCACGGACCGCGACACGCTCGCCGACTACGCGATGTTCCTGCGCTCGCTCGTCGACCTGTCGGGGATCCGGCCGCTCAAGGTCGTGGTCGACGCCGGGAACGGGATGGGGGGCCACACCGTGCCGGCCGTCCTGGGCACCGGCGCGGGCCTGCCCGCGCTGCCGCTCGACGTCGTGCCGCTGTACTTCGAGCTCGACGGCACGTTCCCGAACCACGAGGCGAACCCGCTCGACCCGAAGAACCTGCTCGACCTCCAGGCCGCCGTCGTGGAGCACGACGCCGACCTGGGGCTCGCGTTCGACGGTGACGCCGACCGCTGCTTCGTCGTCGACGAGCACGGCGACCCGGTGTCGCCGTCGGCGATCACGGCGCTCGTCGGGCTGCGCGAGGTCGCCAAGGAGGTCGAGGCGGGGCGCACGCCGACCGTGATCCACAACCTCATCACCTCGCGCGCCGTCCCCGACTTCCTCGGTGCCGCGGGGGCCCGGACCGTGCGCACGCGCGTCGGGCACTCGTTCATCAAGGCGCAGATGGCCGAGAACGACGCCGTGTTCGGCGGCGAGCACAGCGCGCACTACTACTTCCGCGACTTCTTCTTCGCGGACACGGGGATGCTCGCGGCGATGCACGTGCTCGCCGCGCTCGGGTCGCAGCCGCACCCGCTGTCGGCGCTGGGGGAGATGTACGAGCCGTACGTCGCCTCGGGGGAGATCAACTCGACCGTGGCCGACGTGCCCGCTGCCCGTGCGCGCGTCGTCGAGGCCTACGTGACGCAGCAGGGCGGTGGTCCGGTCGAGGTCGACGAGCTCGACGGGCTGACCGTCTCGCACTGGGACTCCCACCCGCAGTGGTGGTTCAACCTCCGCGCGTCGAACACCGAGCCGCTGCTGCGGCTCAACGTCGAGGCGGCCGACGAGGACATCATGGAGAAGGTGCGCGACGACGTCCTGTCGCTCGTGCGCACCCACGACGACGAGGAGCGAGCATGAGCCTGCAGATCGACCCCTGGGTGCGCGAGGCCCTGCGCTGTCCCGTGACCGGCGCCCGCCTCGTGGACGGCACCGGCCCGTCCGGAGAGCCGGAGCTGCACTCCACGGATACCGACCGCCCGCTCGCGTACCCGGTGCGCGACGGCATCCCGGTCCTGCTGGAGGACGACGCGCGCGAGCTGTGACGCGGCCGGACAGGAGGGGCGCAGTCGGTAGAGTCGGTCCGGTGCTCCGCTCGTCGGCGAGCCGGAGCGAGAGACGAAAGGACACACCGTGAGCAACGCGCCCCAGGTCGTCATCCTGGCCGCCGGGATGGGGACCCGCCTCGGGCGGCCGTTCCCCAAGCCGCTGACCGAGCTCAAGGACGGGCGCACGATCCTCGCCCAGCAGCTGGGCAACGTCCGCGGCGCCTTCGGCCGCGACGTCCAGGTGCTCGTCGTCGTCGGGTTCAAGCTCGAGCAGATCCTCGAGGCGGCACCCGACGTGACGTTCGCGTACAACGAGATCTACGACCAGACGAACACGTCCAAGAGCCTGCTCAAGGCGCTGCGCGTGACCGGCGACCGCGGGGTCCTGTGGATGAACGGCGACGTCGTCTTCGACCCGCGCGTCCTCGAGCGGCTCAAGCCGTACATCGAGTCGGGGCAGTCGTTCGTCAGCGTCAACACGGCGGCGGTCGGTGACGAGGAGGTCAAGTACACCGTCGACGCCGACGGGCGGATCGACGAGCTCTCGAAGACCGTCCAGGGAGCGCTCGGTGAGGCGGTCGGCATCAACTTCGTCGCCCCGGCCGACAAGGCCGCGCTCGTGGCGCGGCTCGCCGAGGTCGGCGACCAGGACTACTTCGAGCGGGGCATCGAGGTCGCGATCGAGAAGGACGGGCTCCAGGTGGTCCCCGTCGACGTCTCCGACCTGTACGCCGTCGAGGTGGACTTCGCCGAGGACCTCGAGCGGGCGAACGAGTTTCTCTGAGAGGACCGTCCCAGGACGCGCGAAGGGCCGGGCTCCGCACGGGAGACCGGCCCTTCGTCCGCTCGGCGTCAGCTCGCGCTCGGCGCCTTCGGCGACGTCCGGGGGAACTGGGGCTGCGGGTTGAAGCGGATGCCGGCGAGGAGCTGCCGGACCATCTGGACCTGGAGGCTGCGGGAGACCCCGCCCTGGCGCATCTTGCCGACCACGTTCTTCACGTAGGTGATCCACGAGAGCTTGCCCTCGTAGTGCCAGCGGTACGACGACTGGTTGCGGGCGCCGTACTTGAACTTCCAGACGTTCTGCGCGGTGATCTGGCCGTAGTTGACGCCCTTGTTGTCGCCCATGTCGTGCACGACGTAGCTGTCGAGCACCTGGATGCCGGGACGCGTGCGGCCCGACAGGCGCTTCGTGTACTCCTTGTCGTCGTACCAGATGAAGTACTCGGCCAGGGGCAGCCCGTGCTCCTCGACCGTCCACCGGGGCAGCAGGACGGAGACGAACGTGCACTCGCGGACCTTGACCGCGTTGAGTCCCTGCACCAGGTAGCGGGGCCAGTCCCAGGTGGTCACGGCCTCGTTCATCTCGCACAGCTGACCGTCGACGAACTTGACGACGGAGCAGGCGAAGGGCACGCGGTCGTGGACGTGCTCCTCGACCGCACGGTGCTCGTCGAGGAGCCGCTCGAGCGCGTCCGGCTCCGGGTAGCAGTCGTCGTCCATGATCCAGAAGAAGTCCGCCCCGAGCTCGTGGGCGCGGCGCAGGCCGGCGGCGAACCCGCCGGCCCCCCCGACGTTCTTCGGCAGCGACAGGACGTGGATGTCCTCGTCGTCCGCGATGGTGCGCAGGTAGTCGCCCGTGCCGTCCGTGGAGTCGTTGTCGACGAGCAGGATCGTCTGCGGGGGGACGCTCGACGCGCGGATCGCGGCGATGCCTTTCTTGAGCTTCTCGAGACGGTTGAACGTCACGACGACTGCTGCCACGTGGGGGGTCTGGGTCATGGGGGTGCTCGCTGTTCCGTCGAGGTGGGGGCCGGGGCGGCGCGGGTCGGTCAGTCCACCGACCGAGGCGCGGCGAGCCGCGCCTCGACGATGTCGGTCAGCTCGGCGATGCGGACGTTGTCCCGGCGGCACTCGTCGATCTCCGCGCGCAGGTCGCGCACGTCCTCGCGCAGCTGCGCCAGCTCCTCGAGCACCTGCGCGTGGTTCGGCAGCGGCTTGCCCCGCAGGCGTGCCATGAGGGAAGGCGCCACGCGGTCGCCGACGGCGATGATCTTCTGCTTCATGTCGTCCTCGTCTCAGCTCTGGGCTGCGGTGGTCAGGTAGGTGAGCACGGGTCGCCGGACGTCGTCGCGTGCGGTCCCGCGCAGGGGCGTCGTCCCGTCGAGGGAAAGCCCCAGAGGGGCGAGCTCCTGCTCGATCTCCTCGAGCGTCAGGTGCCAGGTCGTCGGGTCGCGGAACGTCACCTCGGGGTCCGGCACCGTGTCGACGACGAGCGCCACGACGCTCCCGGCTCGTGCGTACTGGCGCAGGGTACGCCAGACGGTGGCCCTGCCGTGGTGCCCGAGACGCTCCAGCAGGTGGTTGGCGAGCACGTGGACACGGCCCTCCTCCTCGGCGAGGAGGGCGATCACGTCCGCGGCCTCGCGGAAGTCGATGAGGTTGCGACGCAGCCACGTGACCCGCTCCGCCTCGGCGGCGTCGGTGAGGCCGCGGGCGCGCAGCAGCGCGGACTCGGCGTAGTCGACGCCGACGACCCGACGACCGTGCGCGGCCAGGTGCCGTGCCGCCGCACCGGCTCCGCAGCCCAGGTCGACCACCACGTCGCCGTCGTCCGTGCGGGCGAGCAGGGCGTCCGCACCGCGCAGGTCCGTGCCGCTCCCGCTCGTCGGGTCGTAGAGGTAGCGGTCCTCCCAGAAGTCGCGCTGGAAGTTGTACGAGCCGAACCAGTTGCGGAAGCGTCGGGCCGTCGCGCGCGGGGTCCGGAGCTTGTAGCCCGGGAGCGGCGTGCGCCAGTTCTCGTCGTAGTTGACGACGAGCCAGTCCTCCGGGACGGCCGGTGCCGGGTACGAGCGACCCTCGAGCGTGACGGTCGAGAACGGCAGCATCGAGTCCTGGCGCATCGGCCCGCGCACGTGGAACGGCTGGTTGATCTGGCCGTCCGGCGTGAAGAACGCCGTGAAGATGTCGATGTAGCCGTCGACGAGACCGTCGTCGCGGCGGAACGTGATCTGCAGGTGCGCGTTGCTGTGCCGGACGATCTCGTACCCCCGCGACGTGAGGTCGGCCGCGATCCGGGCGTTCTCCAGGGAGAGGTCCGCGGGGTGGCTCAGCTCCGACAGGTAGGCGAGGTCGGCGTCGTCGTCGTGCGGCAGGATGTGGCCCGAGCGGACGGCGCCGAGCAGCGTGCCGCCGACCACGAAGGGCCGCAGGCCGAGCGCGTGCAGGAGATCGACGAGCACGTCCAGGCGGTCGAGCAGACGCTGCTGCAAGCCCTCGTCCGCACCGTCGAACGTCTTGCCCAGCCGCCCCCACTTGTTGAGCGCGACGTGGCGTCCCAGGGCGTCCACGACCTCGACGGGCCGCTCGCTCCTGCCGAACCGGACGGAGGTGCTCCACAGGACGTCCCCGGTCGTCGAGTCGGCGACGTCGATGCGCGCCGTGCCGTCGAGGAACGGCGTGATCGGTGCGGGCCACGGGTGGTCGAGACGCTCGCGGACCGCGTCGTCCGAGACGAGGTCGATCGACCACACCCGGTGACCGTTGAGGAGGACGTCCAGGGAGGAGACATGGTCCGGGACGCGTGCGGGGAGGCGAAGGCGGGTGCGGCTCGCGCGCAGCTCGCGGGACGTCGTGGCGGGACGACGCGGCATGGGGGCCCTTCGGATCGGGGTCTCGAGGAGTGCCGCGGGAGCGGGTGGACCGCCCCGAGGCCGACCCGAGTTTACGCCAGCGTCGTCCGGCGGACGCGTCACCGACGCGTTCGTGAACGCGATCTGCACATTCTGTGAACCAGGCCGATTTCGCCCGTCCCGAGCGGTCGGGCCGGTAGCCTGTGCCATCGGGCCGACGCGCCGCCCCAGCGGGCGCTGCGCACGTCTTCGGCCGTCCGGATCTTCGACCCATCCTGCGAGGCGCCCACCGTGATCACCGTCCAGCACGTCGTCTACCCCACGGACCTGGACAAGCTCCCGCTGTACGTCGAGAGCCCCCGTGGAGCGACGTCGTCGATCGACGTCGTGTCGCGTCGCACGGCTCGTCTCGTCGCCGGGAGCGACGTGTCGTTCGCCTCGTACTTCAACGCCTTCCCCCTGATGCACTGGGCGGCGAACACCGCGGTGAAGACCGTGACGCTGGAGATCGAGCTCGCGGGACGTGGGCAGGTACGCCTCGTGCGGACAGACGCGCGCGGGCACGCCACGCGGCTCGAGGCCGTCCGGTTCGACGGAGAGCAGACCGTCCGGCTGGACGTGGCCACGGCGGGCTCGGCCGACGGCGGCTGGTGCTGGTTCGAGATCACGGCGTCCACGGACGTCGAGATCGGTCCAGGACGATGGGAGGTCGACGGTCCCTCGGCGGACGGCACGGTGACGGTGGCCGTGACCACCTTCAACAAGCCCGACTACTGCGTGCGGACGCTGCGCGCGCTCGGTTCCGACGAGGACGTGCGGCAGGTGCTGGATCGCGTCGTGGTCGTGGACCAGGGCACCCAGAAGGTCGCGGCGGAGCCGGGCTTCGAGGAGGCGCGCGAAGGCCTCGGGGACCGCCTGAAGATCGTGGACCAGCCCAACCTCGGCGGCTCGGGCGGCTTCTCGCGCGGCATGCTCGAGGCGGTCGCGCTCGGCTCCACGCACGTCATGCTCCTCGACGACGACGTCGCGGTCGAGCCGGAGAGCATCTTCCGCGCCGTGCGCTTCGCGGACGCCTGCTCGCGGCCCACCATCGTCGGCGGACACATGTTCGACATGTACCGCCCCACCAACCTGCACGCGGTGAGCGAGATCGTGCAGCAGTCCAACTTCATGTGGGGCCCCGCGGACCCCGACCACCGTCTCGTGGACTTCTCGGACGAGTCGCTGCGCGCGACGCGCTGGCTGCACCGCAGGCCGCGCGCCGACTACAACGGCTGGTGGATGTGCCTGATCCCGACGGCGGTCGTCCGTGAGATCGGGCTGTCGATGCCGTACTTCATCAAGTGGGACGACGCGGAGTACGGGCTGCGCGCCAAGGCGGCCGGCGTCCCGACGGTCTCGCTCCCGGGCGTCGCGCTGTGGCACATCACGTGGCAGGACAAGGACGACGCGATCGACTGGCAGGCGTACTTCCACGCCCGCAACCGCGTGGTCTCGGGGCTGATCCACTCGGGCGAGGAGCACGGCGGCGCGCTGCTCGCGGACAGCAGCCGGCTCAACCTCAAGCACCTCCTCTCGATGCAGTACTACGCCGTGACGCTCCGCAACGCGGCCCTCCGCGACGTGCTGAAGGGCCCGGGCGAGCTCCACGCGACGATGGGGACGCGGCTCGGCGAGCTGCGGGCGCTGGCCAAGGAGTTCGGCGAGGCCAGG
The DNA here is from genome assembly GCF_001019615.1 of Cellulosimicrobium funkei. Lineage (GTDB taxonomy): Bacteria > Actinomycetota > Actinomycetes > Actinomycetales > Cellulomonadaceae > Cellulosimicrobium > Cellulosimicrobium cellulans_E. The sequence continues at coordinate 143,161 of NZ_JNBQ01000004.1, forward strand.
AGCTACACCGTCGACGCCCCGGCCCCCGTGCCGGCCCGCAAGGACGTGCCGCCCACCGCCCGCAAGCACGGTCCCCGAGGTGCGGCGCTCGCGGTCTTCACGCTGCGCTCCGTCGCACGCCAGCTCCTCGTCCCCGTGCGCCCCGAGAAGCGGAGCCGCCCCGACGCCCAGCTCGAGCGGGGCCAGGGGGTCTGGTGGGAGCTTCCGCGGTACGACAGCGTGCTCGTCCTGGCCGGCGAGGACCGCACGGGGAACTGGTACGTGCGAGACCGCAAGGCTTTCGTCGCGCTCTGGCGGGAGTCGCTCGCGCTGCACCGCGAGCTCAAGCGGCGCTGGCCCGAGGTGCAGAAGGCGTACCGCGACCAGGCGTCGGCGCTCGTCGCCCCCTCGGCATGGCGCGCGACGATCGGGATCACCGATGGCGACGACTGACCGTCCGTCCGCGGGTTCCCGCGACGGTAGGGTGTGCGACGGCCTCGGGTGCGAGGCGTCCAGCGCGTGGAGGAACAAGTGAGTGATACAGGCGTCGTCGCGGCCGTGAACAGGCCGATGGCGCTGTGGAAGGCCCGTTCCGTCCTGGGCCTCCTGGTCCGGCGTGACCTCAAGGTCCGGTACGCGGACTCGCTGCTCGGGTACTTCTGGTCGATCCTCGACCCGTTGCTCATGGCGGCCGTCTACTGGTTCGTCTTCACCAAGATCTTCCCGCGCTCGGTCGGGGAAGAGCCCTACATCATCTTCCTGCTGGCCGCGCTGCTGCCCTGGACCTGGTTCCAGAACTGCGTGGGCGACAGCGCGAACTCGCTCCAGCACGACTCCCGCCTGGTGCGGTCGACCCGGCTTCCCCGTGAGGTCTGGCCGTTGCGCGTGGTGATGTCGAAGACCGTGGAGTTCGGGTTCTCGATGCCGGTGCTCGCGGTGTTCCTCCTCATCTTCCAGCCGGAGATCAACGGCCACATCTGGCTCTTCCCCGTGGCGATCCTCATGCAGCTCGTCCTGCTCGCCGGGGTCGGTCTCCTCCTGGCGCCGCTGCAGGTGCTCCTGCGCGACATCGAGCCGCTCATCCGGGTCGCGATGCGCGTGCTCTTCTACGCGTCGCCCGTGCTGTACGGGATCCAGGACGTCTACAACGCGAACATCCCGCAGCTCCTCAAGACGCTCTACCTGCTCAACCCCATGAGCGGGATCATCACGGCGTTCCGGGCGGGGTTCTTCCCCGACGCCGTGCACTGGGACGCGATCGCGATCGCCGGCGGGGTCTCGGTGTTCACCCTCGTGCTCGGCTGGATCGTCTTCGCGCGGACCGAGCGTTCCATGCTGAAGGAGCTGTGATGGCAGCGACCACGTTCTCCGGGCTGCCCGACCCCATCATCTCGGTGAAGGACGTCGGCGTGCAGTTCGACCGCGGCCGCCGCAGCGCGGGCCTGCGGCAGATGATCCTGCGCCGTGACAAGGGACCGGCCCGCGACTCGTTCTGGGCTCTGCGCAACGTCTCGTTCGACGTCTCGCCGGGCGAGGCGATCGGCGTGATCGGTCGGAACGGGCAGGGCAAGTCGACCCTCCTCAAGGTCGTGACGGGCGTCCTCCTCCCCGACGAGGGCCGGGCGACGGTCAAGGCCGACGTGTCCCCGCTCATCGAGATCACGGGAGGGTTCGTCCCCGACCTCACGGGCCGGGAGAACATCTACCTCGCCGCGGGCCTGCACGGGATGTCGAAGAAGGAGATCGACGAGCGCTTCGACGAGATCGTCGACTTCGCCGAGATCCACAAGTTCCTCGACTCGCCGTACCGGCACTACTCCTCGGGGATGCAGGTCCGTCTCGCGTTCTCCGTGGTCTCGCAGCTCGACGGCCCCATCCTGCTCGTGGACGAGGTCCTGGCGGTCGGGGACAAGGCGTTCCGCGACAAGTGCTACCAGCGGATCGGCGAGCTGCTCTCCGCCGGGCGCACCCTGTTCCTCGTCTCGCACAACAACGACGACCTGCGGAGGTTCTGCACCCGCGGGCTCTACCTGCGCGGTGGTGAGCTGCGCGCCGACGGGCCGCTCGACGACGTCCTGGAGCAGTACGCGCGGGAGCACTGACACCGCGACCGGAACGATGTCGTGGGCGCGGGTGAATTCCGCGCAGATCGAGGCTACGGGGGCCGTGAGCGCTCCGCCGTCCACTACGGTTCTCTCGCCGGTCAGGCCGACCGGACCCGCCACCGCCTGGAGCTCTCGTGGTCATCATCTCGCACGACGCCGCGTCGTCCCGTCGCCGGCTGGTCGTCCCTGCCCTCGTCGCCGCGCTCGTCCTCGCCCCTCTGGCAGCGGTCCCCGCGGTGGCTCACGAGCCGGCCGCGGCGCTCGTCGTCGAGCCCGGGACGGGCGAGGTGATCGCCCCTGACGAGACGGACGCGACCACGCCCGACGTGGCGGACGTCGTGATCGCGCCCGCGACCGACCCGGTCATCGTCGGCGAGGCGCGCGTCGGGGGGACGCTGAGCGTGTCCTCCGACCCGTGGGGGCCGGAGGGCGTCGAGCTCGCGGTCTCCTGGTACGCCGACGGGACGCTGCTCGACGGGGTCGTCGGCTCCGACCTCGCGCTGCCGCCGGCGCTCGTCGGGGCGCGCGTGCACGCCGAGCTCGTCGGCTCCCTCCCCGGTTCCGGTGCCGAGCCCGTGACCCGCGTGACCGCCGCGACGGACCCCGTGGTGGAGGGCACCGTCGCCGGACCGGACCCCGTCGTCGAGGGTGCCGCCACCGTCGGGAGCACGGTGGTCGCCGTCGTCGACTGGGGCGAGGACGTCGCGCTGACCTACCGCTGGCTGCGTGGCGGCGTCCCCGTCGACGGTGCGCTCGACGCGGCCTACACCGCCTCGCCCGCGGACGAGGGTCGGGAGCTCGTCGTGGAGGTGACCGGGACCAGGGCCGGCTATGCGACGCGCACGTCGTCGAGCGCGCCCGTCACCGTCGCGGCGGGCACGCTGCTCCCGCAGGTGCCGGTCGTGACCGGTACGGCCCGCGTGGGCGCGACGCTCGTCGCCTCTCCCGGGACCTGGTCGCCGTCGGCCACGTTCTCGTACCAGTGGCGTCGCGGTACGACGGCGATCGCCGGGGCGACGGGCGTGTCCTACGTGCCCTCGGCCGCCGACCTCGGTCAGCAGCTCAGCGTGGTCGTCACCGGGACGTCGCCGGGCTATGCGCCGCGCGAGGCCGCGAGCGCGGCGACGGCGAAGGTCGTCGCCGGTGTGCTCATCGCGCCGACGCCTGTCGTGTCGGGGACCGCGCGCGTCGGCTCGCGGCTCACGGTGGGTGCGGGGTCGTGGACGGCGGGCACGCGTCTGGCCTACCAGTGGTCCGTCGGTGGGGCCAAGGTGACGGGTGCGACCGGTGCGACGTTCACCCCGCGCGTCGCCGACCGAGGCAAGACCGTCATCGTCACCGTGACGGGGACGAACGCCGGGTATACGACCCGTGCGGTGACGAGCAAGGCGACCGCGAAGGTCGCGGACGGTGTCCTGGCTCCCGGAGCGGTCAAGATCTCCGGGACCGCGAGGGTCGGGTCCGTGCTCAAGGTCACCGCGGGCACGTGGACGCCGAAGCCCACGCTCTCCTACCAGTGGAAGCGCAACGGGGTCGCCATCAAGGGGGCGACGAAGACCTCGTACACGCTCGCCGTCGCCGACCACGGGAAGCGGATCACGGTGACGGTCACCGGTCGTGCGACGGGGTACACGGCGCGGAGCGCGACCAGCGCCGCGACGGCTGGGGTCGTCCGGGCGTTCGTGCGCACGGTCGTCCCCGTGATCGCCGGCACGGCGCAGGTCACCAAGACCCTCACCGTGCGGCCGGGTGCCTGGTCGCCCGCAGCGACCTTCGGCTACCAGTGGAAGCGCAACGGGGTCGCCATCCCCGGCGCGACCCGGTCGACCTACAAGCTCGTCGCCGCGGACCAGGGCAAGAAGATCACCGTGACCGTGACGGGCAAGAGGGCGGCCTGGGTCACCGCGTCCCGCACGAGCGCCGCCACCGCCGCGGTGAAGGCCCCGCCGCGACCGTCGCGCACGACGCCGGTGAGCACCTGGAACTGCCCCTCCTGGGCGCCGATCAAGGGCAACCGGAACAGCATGATCTACCACGTCCCGGGTGGCCGCTACTACGCGGCGACCAAGCCGGAGGAGTGCTTCACGACGGCGGCCGCCGCGCGCGCGGCCGGCTACCGCGCGTCGAAGAACGGGTGAACCGACGGGGCCGTCGGCCGTGCGGCGACTCCGCCTCCGCTCGGCCGACGGTCTCGACCTCAGCCCTCGCGCGCGACGACACCGGCGATCTCGTCCTCGAGCCCGAGCGCGTACTGCTTGTTGAGGTGGTCGCGGTCGGCGTACACCGGCAGCCCGCCGACCACCGCGTAGCAGCGCTCGGCGTCGCAGAAGCGGTCCGTGAGGTCGACCGGGACGAGGCTGCCTGGACCGTCCGCCGGTCGGCTCGCGGCCTCGAGGATGGGGTCCGCGGGCTGCGCGACGGCCCGGTCGACCGCGCACTCGACCGGCGACTCCGGATTGAGGATCGCGCAGTCCTTGTCGCGGACCATGCCGTTCATCGGCGGATCGCCGAGCACGTACACGTCGGTCCCGGCCTCGAGCCACGGCTGCCAGTACGACCGGAAACCCTCGACGTACTGGTCGCGCTGCGAGCGCCCCGAGCCGTCGTCGACCTGCTCCGCGCGCGCGAAGCTCGACGTGAACACCATGTCCGGGCGCTCGTGCGCGACCTCGGCCTGGACGGCCTCGCGCCACGCCGCGCACTGTCGGAGCTTCTCGGGAGTCGCCGGGTTTCCCCGGTAGCCGACGTATGCGACGTCGGCGGACGGGCACGCGCCCAGGAGGCTCATGGTGACGTCCCAGTCTTGTTCGCTGGCGATCTGCAGCAACGGTGCCTGCCATTGCTGCGCGTGCGAGTCTCCGACGAGCCAGACCTGCTTCGCCGCGGGATCCCCGTCGCTGAAGTCGCACTCGCGCGTGGTCTTGGCGCCCTCCACCTCGAGCCGGGTACCGATCTCTCCACACTCTGCGTGGTCGACGACGTAGTACTTGCTCTCCTCGCCGAGGACGGGGTTGACGGCGGGGCCGAACGGGTCGTCGCACGGCGCGCCGGGGGCGAGCGCGGCCGGCCCGTGGCACGCGGCGTCGGCGGCCGCCGCCTCCTGCGCGGCGCGCTCCGCCTCGGCCGCGGAGCGTCCCGCGGCGGCGTGCAGCCCCAGGGCGAGCGCGCCGACGATCGCCATGCCCGCCAGCATGAGGACGAACGACCGGCGCGGCCGGACCGACGCCCAGCGCCATGACCGCCCCTTGTCCTCGACCAGGACCTTGGTGACCCACGCGAGCGCGACGGACGCGACGGCGATGCCCAGCTTGTCCACGGTCGTGAGCGACCGGCTCAGCGCGAACGGAGCCACGACGATCAGGGGCCAGTGCCACAGGTAGACGGAGTAGGAGACGTCGCCGAGGACCTGGACCGGGCGCAGCGCCGTGACCCGGTCGTGGAGCAGCGGACGCCTCTCGGTGCCCGCCAGGATCACGGCGGCCGTGCCGAGCGCGGGGACCGCGGCGAGCCAGCCGGGGAACGGCGTGGCGTGGTCGTAGACGAGCGCGGTGGCGGCGATCGTCGCGAATCCGGCCAGGGCGAGCGCGTTCGCCGCCGCGCCGTTCAGCCGCACCCGGGTCGCACCGAGCGCGAGGAGGCCACCGAGCGCGAACTCCCAGAACCGGACCGGGGTGACGAAGTACGCCTCGCTCGGGGAGCGCACCGTCATGACGATGCTCAGCACGAGCGACAGCGCGCCGACGACGAGGACCCCCGTCGCGACGACGCGCCGTGGCCGGGAGGCCCCCCGCGCCCCTCGGACGGCGAGGAGGTAGAGGCCGAGCAGCAGGAGCGGCCACAGCAGGTAGAACTGCTCCTCGACCGACAACGACCAGTAGTGCTGGGCCACCGTGGCGTCGTCGTTGAGCGCGGAGTAGTTCACGGAGCGCGCGGCGAGCGCCCAGTTCTCGACGTAGAACGCGGACGCCGCGATCTCCTGCGCGCTGCGTGACCACGCCGTGTACGGCAGGAAGGCCCAGACGGCGACGGCGGAGACCGCCAGGACGAGGAGCGCCGCCGGGAGGAGGCGGCGGACGCGGCGCGCGTAGAACGTCGCGAGCCGGACGCGCCCTGTCGACAGCAGCTCCTTGAGCAGGTGCGACGTGATGAGGAAGCCGGAGATGACGAAGAAGACGTCCACGCCGACGTAGCCGCCCGCGAGCCGGCTCGGCCACAGGTGGTTGAGGACGACGGCCCCGACCGCGATCGCGCGGAGCGCCTGGACGTCGGTCCGGGGCGCTGCGGGCGTGCCGCCGGACGCACGGGGCGCGGCGTGCCGCGGAGGGTGCGTGCGGAGCTCGGTCTGGGGAGAGGTCACCGCACGATGATAGAGAGGCGGCGGCCGCCCCCCGTACGGGAGGCGGCCGCCGCGCTCGTGCTCTGTTCCGGGCGTCAGACGCCCGCGGACTCCTTGAGGTCGTCGACGAACGTCGGGTTCGCCTCGAGCCAGGCCTGGACGGCCTCCGCCTCGTCGGCGTACTCGTCGGAGTTGAACATCATGTTCTCGAGCGAGAAGAGCTGCTCGTCGTCCAGCGTGAAGGCGCCGAGAAGCTTGGTCAGCGTCGGGTAGCGCTCCTCGAAGTCGGACGAGCCCCACATGTGGATCTTCTCGGCCTCGCCGAGCGCGCCCTCGGGGTCCTCGAGGTCGCGGACGGGGAACTCGTCGTAGGCCCAGTGCGGGCGCCACAGGGTGACGGCGATGTTCTCGCCGGCGTCGGTCGCGCCCTTGAGCTCGGCGAGCATCGCGGGGGTCGAGGAGATGGAGTAGTCCATGCCCTCGAGCCCGTAGGTCGGGACGACCTGGTCCTGGGTGATCTCGGTGAGCCCGGCGCCGGCCTCGATCCCGACGAGCTTGTTGCCGTACTCGTCGGCCATGCCGGCGAGGTCCTCGAGCGACTGCGCGGGCGAGTCCTCGTTCACCGCGATGGTGAGCTTGGCGTCGTCGTACCAGTAGCCGAGGTCGGTGACCTCGTCGCCGTACTCCTTCTCGTACGAGGCGTGCGTGTAGGGCAGCCAGACGTCGAGCGTGACGTCGAAGTCGCCGCCGGCGAGGCCGGTGTAGATGACGCCCACGTCGGCGGTCTGGGAGGAGACGTCGTAGCCCTCCTCCTCGAGGATCGCCGTCCACAGGTGGGAGACGGCGATGCCCTCGTCCCAGCCGGAGGGGATGCCGATGGAGACCGACGTCTCGTCCTCCCCGGTGGAGCCGCCGTCCGAGCCGCCGGAACCGGAGTCGGAGGCGCAGGCGGTGAGGGCGAGGCCGAGGACGGCGGTCGCTGCGACGGCGGCGGTGCGGCGGACGGTGCGGCGGGTGGTGCGGGTACGTGCGGGGGTCATGCTGTCCTTCCCTGGGTCCGGGCGGACCCGGTCGGTGTGCCCGACGGCGGGGGCACGGCGGGCGGCTTCCCGGCGCTGCGGCCGGGCACGGTGCGGGACGCGCTCAGACGCGCGCGGCGGCGAGGGCGCGCGAGACGGGCGCGCGGTCGCCGAGGGCCGAGGTCACGCGGTCGAGGAACATCGCGAGGATGACGACTGCCAGACCGGCCTCGAAGCCGAGCGCGACGTTGACGCGCTGGAGCGCGGCGACGACGTCGTTGCCGAGGCCGCCGGCGCCGACCATGCCCGCGATGACGACCATGGAGAGCGACAGCATGATGACCTGGTTGACGCCGGCCATGATGGTCGGGAGCGCGAGCGGGAGCTGGATCTGGCGCAGGATGCGCCCCGGGGTCGAGCCGAACGCCTGGCCCGCCTCGACGACCTCCTTGTCCACCTGCCGGATGCCGAGCTCGGTGAACCGGACGCCGGGCGCCATGGCGAAGATGATCGTCGCGATGATGCCCGGGACGGGGCCGGTGAGGAAGATGACGACGGTCGGGATGAGGTAGACGAACGCCGGCATGGTCTGCATGAAGTCGAGGACCGGGCGCACGACCGTGGAGACGCGGTCGTTCCGCGCGGCCCAGATGCCGAGCGGGATCGCGACGACGAGCGCCAGGACCGCGGAGAGCAGGACGAGCGCGAGGGTGTCCATCGCGTTGTCCCACTGGTCGACGCCGGCGATGACGACGAACCCGACGAGCGACCCGAGCGCGAGCTTCCAGCCCTTGGCGAGGAGCGCGAGGGCGGCGAGCGCGAGCGCGACGACCCAGAACGGCGGGCTCGACAGGATGGTGTCCAGCCCGTCGTAGATGCCCACGAGCACGTCCTTGACGAAGCGGAAGAGCGGCCGGAACGTCGTCGTCATCCAGTCGACGAACGTGTCGACCCACTCGCCGAGCGGGATGCGGGGGACGAGGGTGTCGTTCACGCGGCACCTCCCTCGGTCGTCAGGTCGGAGTCCACGGCGGCGTCCGCCGCGGTCCCGTCCTGCCCGGCCGGCGCGCCGAGGTCGATCTCGCCGGTGCGCGGCTGGTCCGGCGGGACCATGGCCTCGAGCAGCGTGACGCGCGGGACGACGCCGACGAGGCGGCCCTCGGCGTCGGTCACGGGCACGGGGAGCGAGGACTCGGCCGCGGGGGCGAAGATCTCCGCGAGCGGCGTGTCCGGGGAGACGGGCGCGACGCCGTCGTGCACGAGGTCCCCGATGGACTCCTTGCCGGCCTTGAGCGCGGCGACGGCGTCGTCGTCGCGCACGACGCCGTGCAGCACGCGCTGGCGGTCGACGACGTACGCGGCCGAGACCTGCGCCTCGCGCATGGCGCGGCTCGCCTGGCGCGGCCCGCCGCTCACGGGGACGACGACCGCGGGGCGCACCATGACGGACGACGCGGTGAGGACGCGCGTGCGGTCGACGTCGGCGACGAACTGGGCGACGTAGTCGTTGGCCGGGTCGGAGAGGATCTGCTCGGCCGTGCCGATCTGGACGATCCGCCCGTCGCGCATGACGGCGATCCGGTCGCCGAGGTGCATGGCCTCGTTGAGGTCGTGCGTGATGAACACGATCGTCTTGCCGAGGCGCTGCTGGAGGTCGAGGAGCTGCTCCTGCATCTCGCGCCGGATGAGCGGGTCGAGCGCGCTGAACGCCTCGTCCATGAGCAGGACGTCGGTGTCGGCGGCCAGCGCGCGGGCGAGGCCGACGCGCTGGCGCATGCCGCCCGAGAGCTGCGACGGGAGCGAGTCCTCCCAGCCGCCGAGCCCGACGAGGTCGAGGGCGGTGCGGGCCTTCTCGCGGCGCTCGGCCTTGCCGACGCCCTGGATCTCGAGCGGATAGGCGGCGTTGTCGAGCACGGTGCGGTGGGGGAGCAGCGCGAAGTGCTGGAAGACCATGCTCACGCTGCTGCGGCGCAGGGCGCGCAGCTGCTTGGCGTCGGTGGCCGCGAGGTCGGTACCGCCGACCACCACGTGGCCGGACGTCGGCTTCCACAGGCCGTTGAGCATCCGGATGAGCGTGGACTTGCCGGAGCCGGAGAGGCCCATGACGACGAAGATCTCGCCGCGGCGGACCTCGAAGGACGCGTCGATGACCGCGGCGGTCCCGAGCGACTTGACGTCGTCGCGGGACGCGCCCTGCTCGAGGCGCCGGATGGCCTCGACGGGCCGGCGCCCGAAGACCTTGTAGACGTCGCGGACGGAGACGGCGACGTCGGCCGCTGTCGTGCTCGGCTCGGTCTGCTCGGGTACTGCGGTGGTGCTGTCTGGCGGGGTGATGCTGGGGGCAGTCATGCGGGCGGGTCTCGCCACCTTCCGTGCGGGGGACCGGCACGCCCCGCGCGAGGACGGCGCCAGAGGGGGGTCCGGCGGCGGCGTCTCGGGAGCGCGGCACGTGGCCCCTGATCGCGTCGCGGTCGGGCGCCCGGGGGCGACCTCCGCGCTCGGCGCGCAGCGGGCCACATGCTGGTCCGACGTCAATCGGTACTCCAGCACCCTGCCTGATTCGAGGTTCAACTTCTACCCAGGAGGCTGCCTCCGGGGACCATTCCAGGACGTTTCTTGACCGAACATCGTTGGAACCGCGCGGAGGACGGAGGATCACGGATCGTTATCCCTTTGTGATCTTGAGATGGTCAAGCATTCGTGTTACGCGCGCGCCCGGGCGCGCGCGCCGGACGAACGGTGTGACCCGCGCCGGGTGTCCCCGTCGCCGGGGCCGGTCGGCACCGTCGTCGGTAGGCTGGGACCGGGCGGGCCGCGGTCCCGTCCGGCGCGGACGGGAGCCCCCAGCGCAGCCACCGGCCGACCACCGGACCGGCCGGTACCACCGGCCCTTCCGGCACCGAGAACGCACAGGAGAACCATGTCCACCACAGCGCCAGCCCCGACGACCGGCACCCCGGGGGCCACCCCCGGCTTCGACGAGGTCCCCGGCCGCTACAAGGTCCGCGACCTGTCCCTCGCCGAGGCGGGCCGTCACCAGCTCCGCCTCGCCGAGCACGAGATGCCGGGACTCATGGCGCTGCGCGCCGAGTACGGGGAGTCGCAGCCGCTCGCCGGGGCACGGATCGCCGGGTCGCTCCACATGACCGTGCAGACCGCCGTCCTCATCGAGACGCTCGTCGCGCTCGGGGCGCAGGTGCGTTGGGCGAGCTGCAACATCTTCTCCACGCAGGACGAGGCCGCGGCCGCCGTCGTCGTCGGGCCGCACGGGACGCCCGAGCACCCGCAGGGCGTGCCCGTCTTCGCGTGGAAGGGCGAGAGCCTCGAGGAGTACTGGGACTGCACGGAGCAGATCCTCGTGTGGCCCGGGGACGAGTCGCCGAACCTCGTCCTCGACGACGGCGGCGACGCGACGATGCTCGTCCACCTCGGCCTCCAGTACGAGCGAGCAGGCGTCGTCCCGCCGGACACGCTGCCGGGCGAGCCGGACCACACGCACGAGATGAACGTCGTGCGCGCCGTGCTGCGCCGCGCGCTCGAGGCGGACCCCCTGCGCTGGACGACGATCGCCCAGGCGCTCCAGGGTGTCACCGAGGAGACGACGACGGGCGTCCACCGCCTCTACCAGCTCGCCGAGGCCGGCGAGCTGCTCTTCCCGGCGATCAACGTCAACGACTCGGTCACCAAGTCGAAGTTCGACAACAAGTACGGCATCCGCCACTCGCTGCCCGACGGCATCAACCGCGCGACCGACGTCCTCATGGGCGGCAAGGTCGCGTTCGTCGCGGGGTACGGCGACGTCGGCAAGGGCGCGGCCGAGGCGTTCCGCGGGCAGGGCGCGCGCGTCATCGTGTCCGAGGTCGACCCGATCTGCGCGCTCCAGGCCGCGATGGACGGCTACCAGGTCGCCCGGATCGAGGACGTGCTCGGCGAGGCCGACTTCTTCATCACGACCACGGGCAACAAGGACGTGATCCGCGCCGAGCACCTCGTCGCGATGAAGGACAAGGCCGTCGTCGGCAACATCGGTCACTTCGACAACGAGATCGACATGGCGGGTCTCGCCGAGGTGTCGGGCGTCTCCCGCACCGAGATCAAGGCGCAGGTGCACGAGTGGACGTTCGCCGAGCCCGGGCCGGACGGTCAGCCGGCGGGGCGCTCGATCGTCGTGCTGTCCGAGGGGCGCCTGCTCAACCTCGGCAACGCGACCGGCCACCCGTCGTTCGTCATGAGCAACTCGTTCTCCAACCAGGTGATCGGTCAGATCGAGCTGTTCCAGGACGCGACGCGGGCCGAGCGCGAGGGTCGCGAGCGGTCGTACGCGCGCCAGGTCTACCGCCTGCCCAAGGTGCTGGACGAGAAGGTGGCCCGCCTGCACCTCGACGCGCTCGGCGTGCGGCTCACCGAGCTCTCGCCGTCACAGGCCGACTACCTCGGCGTCCCCGTCGAGGGGCCGTACAAGCCCGAGCACTACCGCTACTGAGCGCGGGCGACCACCCGCGCCACGAGGAGGCCGCATGGACCTGTCGCCCGACGAGCGTCGCTCCGCCGTGCCCTCGCCCTCGACGGGCGGGGGCACGGCGGGACAGGCCGGTCCGCCGGTCGACGGCGAGCCGGAGGGGCCGCCCCCGGGCGTCCGGCCGCTGTGGCACCGGGTCGGCGACCGGTGGGAGCGCGAGCCCCCCCACGACCTGCTCTACGGCGCGATCGTCGCAGGGTTCGTCATGGCGGTGTCGAGCGTGCACGCCCCGACGGGCGACCGGGTGGTCGTCGCGACGGGCCTCGTCGCCGTCGGGTACTGGCTCGCGCACTGCTACGTGGACGCGGTCAGCGGGCGCTTCCACGACAGCGGGCACTCCCTGTGGGACCGCACCCTCACGGCTCTCCGGCTCAACGTCGGGGTGCTGCTCGGTGCGGTCCCCGGGATGCTGGTCTACCTGCTCGCCTCCGCGTTCGGGCTCGACGTGGAGAACGCGGCGCTGGTCGCGGTGTGGTTCACCGTGCTCCTCCTCGGCGTCGTCGGCTTCCTCGCCGCCTACCGGGCGGGCGCCCGGGGCCGCCGCCTCGTCGGGGAGACCCTGCTCGCCGCCGCGTTCGCGGGCGTGGTCATCGCCGTCAAGTACCTCCTGCACTGACCCGCGTCGCGCCGGGACACGGGGGTTGTCCCCACCCCGGCGCGGCGGCGGCCACCCTGTCGTCGTGACCGCGGCTCGCCCAGACTGGCAGCATGACTGCCGTGACCCCTGACCAGCCGAGCGTCGTGCCCGCGGGCGACCCGACGTCGGGCACCCCGACCGCGGGACCCGCGCATGGCCTCCTGCCGACTCCGGACGCGTCCGCGACGGGTGCCGCCGCGACGTCCGCGACGGTGACGGACGCGACGACGTTCGCCGGCACGCAGCCCGACCCGCGGTACGTCGACCACCGTGAGCGGGTCGCGTTCGCGAGCGCGCCGTTCCACCGCCAGACGTGGCGCGCGTACGGGTACCTGTGGCTCGTGCTCCTGCTCGCCCCGTTCGCCTTCACCTACGGGCTGTTCGCGGTGGTCTTCCTCGTGGCGATGCTGGTTCCGGTCATCGGCCTCGTCGTCGCCGGCTGGGTCGTGGTCGGCGGGCGCGGTTGGGGCTCGATGTACCGCTCCCTGGCGCGCTCGGCGCTCGGCATCGACGTCGCCGCCCCCGCGCCGTACGTCCGGCGCCGCGGGTTCTGGAGCACGCTGTGGAGCGGCATCGGCGACGGGACCGGCTGGCGGGCCGTGCTCTTCCTCCTCGTCACGTTCCCCCTCGCGATCGTGTCCTTCGTGGTGAGCACCGTCTTCCTCGCCGTCGGGCTCGGCGGGACGACGCACTGGATCTGGTCGCGCTGGCTCCCGCTCCAGCAGGCGAGCGACGGGTCGTGGCACCGCGGTGCGTCGTTCGGCGCGGACTGGTTCGTCGACACCCCGGTGCGGCAGCTCGGCCTCGTGGTCGTCGGCCTGCTCTTCCTCTGGCTCTGGGCGCAGATCACGCGGGGATTCGCGCAGCTCTTCCGCGCGCTCACCGTCGCGCTGCTCGGCCCGACCCTCTCGAGCCTGCGCGTCGCCGACCTCGAGGAGTCGCGCGGCCGCACCGTCGAGGACGCCGACGCGAAGCTGCGGCGCATCGAGCGCGACCTGCACGACGGGACGCAGGCCCGCCTGGTCGCCGTCGCGATGCAGCTCGGGGAGGCCAAGGAGCAGCTCGCCGCGGGCGGCGACCCGGACGAGGCGCTCGAGCTCGTGGACCTCGCGCACTCGTCGACCAAGGAGGCGCTCGTCGAGCTCCGCGAGCTCGCGCGCGGCATCCACCCGCCGGCGCTCGACAACGGGCTCGCCGTCGCCCTGGAGACGCTCGCGGCGCGCTCGCCGCTCCCGGTCACGGTCGACGTCGACCCCGCCGTCGAGGCGTCCGGTCGGCTCGCGCCGGCCGTGGAGTCGATCGCGTACTTCTGCGTCGCCGAGCTCGTGACGAACGCGGTCAAGCACGCGCGGGCGACGGGCGTGTACGTGCTCGTCGAGCGGCAGGGGGGCGGTCGCGGCGCGCGGCTGCGCCTGCGGGTGCGCGACGACGGCCAGGGTGGCGCGCGCGTCGTGCAGCCCGGGTCCGACGGCCAGCGGTCCGGCCTCGCGGGCCTCGCGGAGCGCGTGCGCTCCGTGGACGGCACGTTCGAGCTCACGAGCCCGGTCGGCGGACCGACGGTCGTCACGGTCCTCCTCCCCGTGCGGGTCTGACGTGCGCACGGACGACCGTGTCCTGTCGGTCCGTGCGGACGGCGTCGGGCACGATGTCCCCGGGGCATCCCGCCCGCCGGGGCCGTCGCACGGCCCGCCCGACCGGAAGGACACCATGCGGCTCGCCATCGCCGAGGACTCCGCCATCCTGCGCGACGGGCTCGTCGCGCTCGTCACGCGCCGTGGCCACGAGGTCGTGGCGGCGGTCGCTGACGGCGACGAGCTCGTCGCGCGGGTCGCCCGCCTCGCGGCCGAGGACGCGCTGCCCGACGTCGCGGTCGTCGACATCCGCATGCCCCCGACGTTCACCGACGAGGGCCTGCGCGCCGCCCTCGCGCTGCGCGCCGAGTACCCCGACCTGGGCGTGCTCCTGTTCTCGCAGTACGTCGAGACGCGGTTCGCGAGCGAGCTGCTCACCGGGGGCGCGCGCGGCGTCGGGTACCTGCTCAAGGACCGCGTCGCCGACGTCGGCGAGTTCGTCGACGCGCTCACGCGCATCGCGGCCGGGCAGACCGTGCTCGACCCCGAGGTCGTGAGCCAGCTCATGGGCGCCTCGCGGTCCGACGACGGGCTGGCACGCCTCACGCCGCGCGAGACCGAGGTCCTGGAGCTCATGGCGCAGGGGCGCTCGAACTCCGCGATCGCGGAGGCGCTGTTCCTCTCCTACGGCGCGGTCGAGAAGAACGTCACGTCGATCTTCGGCAAGCTCGGCCTGCCCCAGGACGCGGGCGACCACCGCCGCGTGCTCGCCGTGCTGCGCTACCTCAAGGTCTGAGCGGGCCGGGGGACAACCCCCGTCGGACCGGGTGGTCCGCCGCGAGAGGCTCGGGGGACCGTCCCGTACCGGGACGAACAGGATGTTTCGAGACTGGTGAGCACCGGGGACCCTCCCGGGCACGCCGATCTTGGAGCATCCCGTGGCCGTCCTGTCGCCGCCGCCGTCCCCGACCCGCGCGCCGTCCCGCGCGCGACCCGCACCCGCCCGACCGTCGCCCCCGGGCGGGGCGCAGCCCCACCGGGACCGACCGTCGTCGGGCACCGCGCGGGCGCCTGGCACCGCGCCGGACGGCCCCCGCCGACCGCGGCGCGACGTGTTCGTCGACGCCGTGCGGGCCCTCGCGACGCTCAGCGTCCTCACGGTGCACTGGCTCATGGCGGACGCGACGTGGGACGGCGAGCACCTGCGCATCGGCAACGCCCTCGCGCACGGCGCCGGCTGGACCGTCACCTGGGTGCTCCAGGTGCTCGCGCTCCTGTTCTTCGCTGCCGGCGCCTCGGCCGCGTACGGGCTGCGGCGCGGGCCCGACGGCGGTCGCTCGTCCCGGCCGGCGGGTGCCGGTCGGGTGGTGGCCCGCCCGAGCGTCCTCGCCGACCTCGCGGCCGGTGCACGGCTCGCCGGGCGGCGCGTGCCCCGGCTGCTGCGGCCCGTCGGGGTGTTCGTCGGGGCGTGGGTCGTCGCGATCGGGGTGCTGCTCGCCGCGGGACTGCACGGGGACGCCGTGCGCTCGCTCGCGACGCTCGCACCGCAGCTCCTGTGGTTCCTCGCGGTGTACCTCGGCCTCGTCGTGCTCACGCCGCTCCTGCGCCGCGCGCTGCACGCCGCGGGCTGGTGGACCGTGGGGGCGCTCGCCGCCGCGCCGCTCGCCGTCGAGGCGCTCCGGTTCGGCGCCGGGCTGGAGCGCCTCGCGCTCGTCGACGTCGTGCTCGTCTGGGCCGTCCCCTACGCGAGTCGGGCTCCTGTACGCCGACGCGCGCTCGGGGACCCGGGTCGTGCGAAGGGGGCGCGTGGTGCCCGTCGCCGTCCTCCCGCGGCCGCTCGTGCTCGTCGGGGTCGGGCTCGCGGCGGCGGCGCTCGCGGCCCTGCTCGTCGTCGTCGGGCCTTACCCGGTCTCGCTCATCGGCATGCCGGGAGACGCGATGTCGAACCTCGGCCCGCCGACGGCGCCGGTCGTCCTGCACGCGGTCGCGCTCGTCGCGCTCGCGCTCGCCGCCCGAGGGCCGCTCGTGCGCTGGGCGGACGGGCGCGGCCGGACGGTCGTCGCGGGCCTCGCCCGACGGTCGATGACCGTCTACCTGTGGCACCTCACGGCGATGATCGTCGTCGTCGGGACGGTGCTCGTGGTGCTCGGTCAGCAGCTCCCGGCACCGGGCAGCGCCGACTGGTGGGCGAGCCGCCCGGTCTGGTTCGGCGCCTTCGCGCTCGTGCTCCTGGGCATCTCCCGCGTCGTCGGCCGGTTCGAGGACGCGCGTCCCGTGCGGCGCGCGGCGCGGCGTCAGCGCGTGGGGTCAGGGATCGAGTAGGGGAGCCGGTGCAGCAGCTCCGCCTGCTCCCCGGCGAGCGCCTGCGCGCGCTGCGCCGTCGCCCAGTCCCGGTCGCGCCGCTCGGCGAGCACCGCCAGGAGGAACGTCTCCGGGTGCGTGCCGGGCGGCGGGCCGGGCGCGACGTACCGCTCGACCTGCCCCGCGAGCTCCTGCCCCAGTCGGGCCCGCGACGCCGGGTGCAGCTTGCCCGCGCGGGCCAGGAACTGTCGCGCCGCGAGCGCGAGGCCGTCGGGCAGGCGGCGCATGTCGGCGTGGGACGCCCACGCGGCGAGGTACGGGGGCATGACGAGCGGCGCGAGCGTCGGCCGCCCGCCCCGCACCCGGATCGCGTACGTCCCCGCCGCCATGTCGCCGAGGCGCTTGCCCTTGTCGTTCGTCAGCGACGCGACGAGCGCGACGGAGCCGAGCGTCAGCCAGATCTCGCCGATGCCGACCAGGGCGCGCAGGAAGGCGTGCCGGAAGCGGACCGGACCGCCGTCGTCGCGCACGACCCGGATGCCCAGCGCCAGCTTGCCGAGCGAGCGGCCGCGCGAGAGCGTCTCGACGGTCGTGGGGATCACGACCATGACGAGGACGGCGAGCGCGATGCCGATGGCCGGGGCGAAGTCCGGGTCGACCAGCTCGAGCGAGCCCGACGTCGCGAAGAGCAGCGCGAACAGCGCGACGAAGAGCGTCAGCATGTCGAGGAAGAGCGCGAGGCCACGCGTGACGAACGACGCCGGTCGCGCGTCGAGGACCACGCCCTCGCCGATCAGGATGCCGTCCCGCACGCTGCTCCTCGCCCTCGTTCCGTCACGGGTCCGCGCCCGCGCGCCGGTCGGCGCACCGGCGGCACGCCCCGTGTGGCAGGGTATCGGTCGTGGACCTCGACGCCTTCACCGACGTGCACCGCGCGCAGTGGGACCGCCTGGAGACCCTCACCTCGCGGCGCACGCTCGACGGCGCCGAGGCGGACGAGCTGGTCCGGTTGTACCAGGCCGTCGCGACCCACCTGTCGACCGTCCGGTCCGTCGCGCCGGACCCCGTGCTCATCTCGCGCCTGTCCGTGCTCCTCGGCAAGGCCCGGACGCGCATCGCGGGGGCGCACGAGCCCGCGTGGCGCGACGTGGTGCGGTTCCTCACGGTGTCCCTCCCTGCCGCCCTGTACCGGATCCGGTGGTGGTCGGTCGGTGTGACGGTCGCGTGCCTCGTGGTCGCGCTCGTCGCCGGGACCTGGGTCGCGACGACGCCCGAGGGCCTCGCGTCGATGGGCCCGCCGAGCGTCCAGGAGAACTACGTGAACGAGGCGTTCGCCTCGTACTACGACCCCGGGCTCGACTTCGCGACCGTCGTCTGGACCAACAACGCCTGGATCGCGGCACAGTGCATCGGGCTGGGCATCACGGGGATCTTCCCCGCGTACGTGCTGTTCTCCAACGCCGTGGCCATCGGGTCGACCGGTGGCATGATGGCCGCGCACGGGGAGCTCGGGCTCTTCCTCCAGCTCATCGCGCCGCACGGCCTGCTCGAGCTCATGTCCGTGTTCGTCGCCGGTGCCGCAGGCCTGCGGATCTTCTGGGCCTGGGTCGACCCGGGTCCGCTCCCGCGCTCGCGCGCCCTCGCCCAGGAGGGCCGCGCGCTCGTCACGGTCGCGATCGGGCTCGTCATCGCGCTCGCGATCTCCGGCGTCATCGAGGGCTTCGTCACGGGCTCGGCCATGCCGTGGTGGCTCAAGATCGTCATCGGCGCCATCGCGCTCGCCGGGTTCTGGGTCTACACGATCGTGCTCGGTCGTCGTGCCGTGGCCGCCGGCGAGACCGGCGACCTCACCGCCGACCACGCGGGCGACGTCGTCCCGGTCGCGGCCTGAACGTCTTCCCGGCACTCGGGCTCGGTTCGTAGGAGCCGCTCAGTCGTGCACGACGACGCGCGCCCGCGCGCCCGGCCACGCGCACCGGACCCAGTCCTCGGCTCGCGCGACGACCGCGTCGCGCACGCCGGGCTCGCGGAGCCGGTCCGCGGGGGAGCGGCGGCCGTCGGCGTCGCCCGCTCCGTCGGCAGCCGTGCCGTCCCGGGTCACGTCACCCGCGGGGCCGCGCAGCGGGCGCACCTCGACGTGCACGACGTCGTCCGCAGGCGCGTCGGGCGACGTCGCCTCGGTCGTCGGCCGGGCGGGGGTGGGCGGGCTGGCCGTGGCCGTCGGGCGCGCCGTCCACGCCCCGGCCACGCGTCCGTCGACGAGCACGGTCGCCGCGACCTGGCCGTTGATGCTCACGACGCTCTTGACCGGGACGTCGCCGAGCACCCGCGTCCGGTCGTCGTGCGCGAGGACGAGGTTGTCGAAGTCGCCCGCGAGGACCGTCGGCACGGGCGCGTCGCCCGGCGGGCGAGGCGCGTCGGGGAGGTCGAAGAGCTCCTTGCCGTCCGGGCCGGTGAACGTCACGAGCTCGGGACGCAGCACGTCGAACGCGGCCTTGAGCCGCGTCAGCCCCGCCCACCGCTGCGCGTCGACCACGGAGGCCGGGCCGAACGCCGCCAGGTAGCGCCGCACGAGCCCGACGCGGGTCGCGAGGACGGCGTCGGGGTCCGTGTCGTGCGCGACCGCGTCGAGGACCGGGTCGGACCGGCCCAGCCAGGCCTGCACCGTCGTCCACGTGGTCGTGGTGCCCGGCCCGCTCGCTCCCCAGAGCCCGCGCGGCGGCACCTGGACCAGCGGCAGCAGGCAGCGCGCCCCGTACGCGAGGTGCTTGGGGTCGACGTCGGGCCACCGCTCCGCGAGCCGCCTGCCGAGCTCGACCGAGGTCAGCGGCTCGTCGAGCAGGTCGCGCGCGACCTCCTCGAGGTCGTCGAGGTCCACGTCCGCGAGGGCCGCGCCGTGCTGGTTCTTCGCCCGCAGGTACGCGGCGAGCGTCGGCCGCACCAGTGCGGTGAGCGCCAGCGCGTCGTCCGCGGCGACCAGGTGCACCGTGCCGCGCAGCGCGCCCACGCGCACGACGTCACGGCTGGTGAGCAGCGAGCCCAGGTCGTCGGGCGCGAACGCCGCGAGCCGCGACCACAGGGCGGGGTACGGCGACGACGGCACCTGCGACTGGAGCCCGACGAGGTGCCGCACCTCGTCCAGCACCGACGCCGCGCGCGGGGCGTCGAGGTGCTGGCGCGCGAGCAGCGCACGGTTGAGGTCGTCGTGGCTCAGCCGCGGCCCGAACCGCCCGTCCGCCATCGGCGCGTCAGGACAGCACGATCGCGAGCGCGGGGATGAGGAAGGTCGCGAGGAGCGCCGCCACGACGATCATCGCGACGCGACGGTTGCGCCGTGCGCGCTGTCGGGGATCGGTCGGCTGCCAGGCCACGGGGGTTCTCCTGAGCTCGGTGGAAATACCCGCACGACCCTACCTCGCCCCTGAGGCAGCGTCCTCGTCCGCCGAGGTAGAACCGCCGGTCGCGAGGTAGAACGCGCGGAGCTCTATCTCGTGACCGGAGGTTCTACGTCACGGTCGGCTGACCGGGCATCGGCCCGGACGTCAGAGGCGGCCGGCGGCCTTGAGGGCGAGGTAGGTGTCGGCGAGGCGGGGGGCGAGGTCGTCGGGGAGGGCGTCGACGACCTCGACGCCGCGCTGGCGCAGGACGGTCGTCACGGCGGCGCGTTCGATCTCCCCGCGTGCCGCGGCGGCGGCGTCGTACACCTCGGCGGTGCCGGTGCGGTCGTCGCGCAGGGCGACGACCTCGGGGTCGCCGGCCGCGGCGAGCACGACCTGGTGCTTGGCCGTGAGCTGCCCGACGACGGGGAGCAGCCCGGTCTCGACGGCGGCGGCGTCGAGGGTGGACAGGAGCACGACGAGCGCGCGCTGGGACAGGCGTTCGTGGACCGCGCCGACGAGCCCCGGCCAGTCGGTCTCGAGCAGGGCGGGCTCGAGCGGGGCGAGCGCGTCCGCCATGGCGGGCATGAGGCGCGGGCCGGCGGCGCCGGCGACGCGCGAGCGCACGGTGCGGTCGTACGCGATGAGCTCGACGCGGTCCCCGGCGCGCCCGGCGAGCGCGGCGAGCAGGAGCGCGGCCTCGATGCTCGCGTCGAGGCGCGGCTCGTCGCCGACGCGGGTCGCGGACGTGCGCGACGTGTCGACGACGACGAGCACGCGCCGGTCGCGCTCCGGACGCCACGTGCGCACGACCATGTCCCGACCGCGGGCGGACGCGCGCCAGTCGATCGAGCGGACGTCGTCCCCGAGGACGTACTCGCGCAGCGAGTCGAACTCGGTGCCCTCGCCGCGCACCTGGACCGCCGCCCGGCCGTCCATCTCGCGCAGGCGCGCGAGCCGGCTCGGGAGGTGGCGGCGGGACGCGAACTCGGGGAGCACGCGCAACCGGCCGGGCACGGTGATCGAGGCCTGGCGCGCGGCGAGGCGCAGCGGGCCGAACGAGCGGATCGTGACCCGGTCGGCGACGCGCTCGCCGCGCCGTGTCGGCACGAGGACGGTGGTGACGCGCGCGGCCTCGCCGGGTGGCAGGTCGACCGGGTGCCGGTTGACCTGGGTCCCGGCCGACGGCGGCCACGCGTCCCGGACGAGCGCGCGCAGCCGCCGCGGTGCGAGGTTGGTCAGGGTGAGGCGCGACGTCGTCGTGTCGGTGAGCCGGACGGAGCCCGGGACGCGGCGCTCGACGGCCACGCGCCGCGGGGACGCCGCGAGCGACGCGTCGAGCACGCACAGCGCGACGACCAGCAGCGTCCACACGAGCACCGTCCCCGGCACGGGGAACAGCAGCACGGGGACGATCCCGAGCGCCGTCAGCACGACGGCGCGCCACGTCAGGGCCACGTGCGACGCCTCAGCGGGGGACGGGGACGGACGCGAGCACGGTGTCGAGCACGCTCTCGGCGGTCACGCCCTCGAGCTCGGCCTCGGGCCGGAGCTGCACGCGGTGGCGCAGCGTCGGGTGCGCGAGGGCCTTGACGTCGTCGGGCGTCACGTAGGAGCGGCCGGACAGCCACGCCCACGCACGCGCGGTCGCGAGGAGCGCGGTGGCGCCGCGCGGGGAGACGCCGAGCGACAGCGAGGGGGAGTGGCGCGTCGCGCGGCACACGTCGACGGCATAGCCGAGGACCTCGCGCGCGACCTGGACGCGCGCGACCTCGGCGCGCGCCCGGTCGAGCACGTCGCGTCCGGCCACGGGGCGCACGCCCGCGCCCGCGAGGTCGCGCGGGTTGAACCCGGCGGCGTGGCGCGCGAGCACCTCGACCTCCTGCTCGCGCTCGGGCAGGGGCAGCACGACCTTGAGCAGGAAACGGTCGAGCTGGGCCTCGGGCAGCGGGTAGGTGCCCTCGTACTCGACGGGGTTCTGCGTCGCGATGACGAGGAACGGGTCGGGCAGCGGGCGCGGCGTCCCGTCGACCGAGACCTGCCGCTCCTCCATGGCCTCCAGGAGCGACGCCTGGGTCTTGGGGGGCGTGCGGTTGATCTCGTCGGCGAGCAGGAGGTTCGTGAAGACCGGGCCTTCGCGGAACGAGAACTCGGCGGTCCGCGCGTCGTACACCAGCGAGCCGGTGACGTCGCCGGGCATGAGGTCGGGCGTGAACTGCACGCGCTTGGTGCCGAGGTCGAGCGACGCGGCGAGCGTGCGCACGAGGAGAGTCTTGGCGACGCCGGGCACGCCCTCCAGCAGCACGTGGCCCTTGCACAGCAGCGCGATGAGCAGGCTCGTCACGGCCCCGTCCTGCCCGACGACGGCCTTGCCGACCTCGGTGCGGACGGCGGCCAGGGCCTGGCGCAGCTCGGGAGACGGCGCGGGCGGCGCGTCGTGCACGGGCGCCGGCGCGGGCACGCCCGGCTGGCCGTGGCCGGCCGGGGGCGCGGCGGCGTGGCCCGGCGCCGGGGCACCGGGGGCGGGCGGTCCCTGCTCGTGCCCGGGGGCGCCGGCGGCCGCGCTCACGCGGTCGGCGACGCTCGGGTCCTGGGTGTACGGCTGCCCCTGGTGCGGTGGCGGCGCGTAGCGGTCGGGCTGCGGCACGGAGCCGTCGGGGTGGTGCGTCACGAGTGGTAGACCTCGCTCTCGATCCGGTCAAGGTGACGCGCGAGCTCGAGCAGCGCCGCGTCGTCGGCGGGTGGTGGTCCGTACAGGAGCTGGGCGACCTGGTCGCCCGGTCGGCCCGTCGCGCGGGCGACGGCGTCGACGAGGGCAGGTGCGTCGGCGGAGCGCGGGAGGCCGAGCCGGCCCGCGAGCCGGTCCGCGGCGCTCGCGCGGAGCCCGGCGGCGGCGTGCCCGCGGGCACCGGCGCGCCGGTAGAGGCGGCCGCGGCCGCGCGTCGTCTCGGCGGCGCGCACGACGACCGGGAGGTCCTCGGTGACGAGCGGCCCGAGCCGCCGGCCCCGCCACAGCGCGACGACGAGCACGACGACGAGGACCTGGAGCGCGACGACGCCGAACCAGGGCGGCAGCGACAGGGCGGGGGTCTGCTCGTCCTCGCCGCCGCCGAGGGACGTGTCGAACGGGTCGGGCACGAGCCACACGAGGCGGTCGTTCTCGCCGAGCATCCACAGGGCGAGCGCCGCGTTCCCGTCCTCGGTGACCGAGTCGTTGCGCAGCACGGCCGTCGTGTCCACGGCGCGCACGGCCCGCTCGTCGGTCTCGTGCACGAGGTAGGCGCCGATGGCCGGGTCGTCCGGGGAGGGGAAGCACAGGACGGTCGTCCGGTCGAGCGCGAGGAAGCCGACGCCGTCCGAGCGCAGGGCGCCGGCGGCCTCCGCGGCCGGGTCGTCGCAGCGCGGGGAGCGCGCGGACGTCCCCGAGCCCCAGTCGTAGGCGAGCTCCGCGCCGCCGTCCGTCGCGGGCGAGAGCAGGAAGTCGGGAGGGGCCACGAGGACGAGGTCGGTGGGCGTGCGCACGAGCGCCTCCACCTGCTCGTCGAGCAGGAAGTCGCCCTGCGCGACGAGCAGCGTGCCGCCGTCAGCGGACGCCGCGACCGCGTCCGCGACCGTGGTCACGTAGGTGACCTCGACGCCCTGGTCGCGCAGGACCTCCGCGACGGCCCTGGCGCCGGCGGGCCCGGGGTTGTCCGGCGCGAGGGGCGTGGACGACGTCGTCGGCCGTGCGATCGCCGACAGGCCGGCGAGCGCGAGGAGGGCGACGACCACGGCCACCGGCCAGCGCGCGCGACGCCACCGGCTGCGGGCGCGCGAGCCCGCCGTGGTGCCGTCGCCCACGACGGGCACGTGCGCCGTCGTGACGGTTCGAGGACCGTCACCGGACGGGGGCGCGGTGGGGTGGGGCGGGGACGCCGTGGTGCTCACGCGTCGCCACCCCCCCGAGGCCGGGGCGGAGCTCGCGAGCTCTGCCCGCAGCGCGGGGCGTGTCGCCAGGGTGCGCTCGTCGAGCGCCCGCAGGAACGCGTCCGCCTCGGGCCCGACGGCGGCCTTGCCGTACGCGACGTCGTCGAAGAGGTGCGCGCCGCGGGCGAGGCCGTCGGCGACGTCGGGTACGCGCTCGCCCGCGGCCTCGGCGGCCTCCCACGCGGTGCGTCCGGGACGCGCGTCGAGGACGGCCCGCTCCTCGAGCGAGCGGACGACGGCACGGAAGCGCTCGAGCGTGGCGGTCGCCCAGTCGGCCCGGGACGCCGCGGCGTCGGCCGCCGCGCGCATCTCGGCGGCGGTCCGCGCGTCGTCGTCGTGCACGACGGCGGACGACGTCGCCCGGCGCGACAGGCGCACCGGGCCCGCCACCCAGTAGGCGATGCCGGCCACGAGGAGCACGACCACGACGACGAGCACCGCGGTGAGCGGGCCGCCCAGGTCGATCGTGGGCGCGCCGTCGAAGAGCCCGAGCAGCCAGTCGAGGAACCGCTGGAGGAGCGACGGCTCCGTGCGGTACTCGGGCTTCGCGAGCTCCTCGACGAGCCACCGGCGCGCCTCGTCGGCGTCCGGCTGCACGGGCACGTCGGCCGCGAGCGACCGCAGCGTCATGCCGGCGGCTGCGCGTTCGCCGCGGTGGCGAGCTCGACGTCCAGGCCCTCGCGACGCATGCGCACGTCGATGTAGAGGAGCGCCACGACGCTCCCGAGGAACAGCGTCATGACGATGGTCGAGACCGCGACACCGAGTGCCAGCAGGGCGTTCGCGAGGAAGGCCTGACCCGCGGCGAGGAGGAACGTGCTCACGATGCTGAACGGCGAGACGACGATCTGCACGACGACGTACATCGCGACGTAGGCCAGCAGGTAGATGCCGAAGAGGCGCCAGAAGCTGCCGCGCGTCAGTCGCCACGACCGCCGGACGGTCGCCCAGAACGGCTGGCCCTCGAGCGCGAGCGCCGGGGGGACGAGCCCGGTCCGGGTGCCGACCCAGACGGCGAGCACGAGGAGGCCCGGGAGGGCGACGACGAGCAGGACCACGCCGAGCCCGGTCGTGGCGGCGAAGCCGAGAGCGACCAGGAGCACGACCAGCGCGACGGCGACCGCCCACGCGAGGCCCAGCAGGAGCGAGAAGCCGATGAGGAACCAGGCGCGGCGCCCGACCTGCGACCAGACCTCTCCGATCGTGGCCTTGCGCCCGATGACGGACTGCCCGATGGACACCGTCAGCAGACCGCTGACGATCGGGGTGGCGAGGCTCGTCGTGAGCCCGGTCCCGAGCGTGCTCGAGTAGAGCATCGCGAAGTCGTTCTCCATCCCGCCGAGCCCGGACTCGCTGGGCAGGGAGAGGAAGAAGTCGGCGAAGTAGCCGGAGAACGCCCAACCGAGGAGCGCCCCGATGATCGTCGCGATCACGACGACGAGCGCGCTCATGCCGAGCATGACCCGGGGGTTGTGCCGGATCGCGCCGAACGCACCGTCGAAGATCTCGCCGAGCGACAGGGGGCGGAGCGGGACGATGCCCGGCTTCGCGGCGGGCGGCACGTAGGGCGCGCCCGCGAAGCCGGCGGGCGGGCCGTAGCCGGGGGCGCCGTACTGCGGCTGTCCGTACTGACCCTGGCCGTACTGACCCTGGCCGTACTGACCCTGCCCGTGCTGCCCCTGTCCGTAGCCCTGCTGGCCGTATCCGCCCGGAGCCTGCGGCGCGGACTGACCGTACTGCGGCTGCCCGTACGACGGCTGCCCCCACCCGCCGGGCGCGTCGGGCGCGGGCGGCTGGTCCGCCGTCGGGACCTGACCGGGTGCGTACCCGGGGGCGTACTGGCCGTACCGGGGCGGGGGCGGCGGCTGCGGGGCTGTGCTGCCCGGCGCGCCGTAGCCGGGTGCGCCGTACGCGGGGGCCCCCCCAGCCTCCGGCGTCACCGCTCGGGCCCGCGGGCGTCGTCGGACCGGGTGCCGCCGTCGGGTCCGGCGTGGCACCGTCCGGCGTGCCGGAGGTGTCGGGTGTGCTCATGTGCTCGTGGTCCCCCGCGGTCGGCTCGGGCGTCGTTCCAGGCCGCCGGGCGAGGATCGGCAACGGCGGCGAGGCCACCCTAGTACGCGCCCCTGCGCGTCGTGCCGAGGAGAGGCGTGGTCCCGCGTGGCACGGCCGGGGCCACGCGCCTGCCGACCTCGCCTCGTGCGCATGCGGGACCGGCCCGCCACCTCGGCGCGAGGCGCGGCGGGTTCACCCGCGCCGCGGCGTCGGGCCGCGCCGAGGTGAGGCGCGTCGATGGCAAGATGTCCGCATGAAGGTTCGTGTGCTCGTGGTGGACGACGACACCGCCCTGGCCGAGATGATCGGGATCGTCCTGCGCTCCGAGGGCTTCGAACCCGTGTTCTGCGCGGACGGTGACCTCGCGCTCGAGACGTTCCGCAGCACCCAGCCGGACCTGGTGCTCCTCGACCTCATGCTCCCGGGCAAGGACGGCACCGAGGTGTGCCGCCTCATCCGCGCCGAGTCCGGCGTGCCCGTCATCATGCTCACCGCGAAGAGCGACACGGTCGACGTCGTGCTCGGCCTGGAGTCCGGCGCCGACGACTACATCTCCAAGCCGTTCAAGCCCAAGGAGCTCGTCGCGCGCATCCGGGCGCGCCTGCGCCGCACGGAGGAGCCGGCCCCGGAGCACCTGTCGATCGGCGACGTCGAGATCGACGTGACGGGTCACCGCGTGTCCCGCGGGGGCGAGCAGGTCGCGCTCACGCCGCTCGAGTTCGACCTCCTCGTCGCGCTCGCGCGCAAGCCCTGGCAGGTCTTCACGCGCGAGGTCCTCCTCGAGAAGGTGTGGGGCTACCGGCACGCCGCGGACACGCGCCTCGTCAACGTCCACGTCCAGCGTCTGCGCTCGAAGATCGAGCACGACCCCGAGAACCCGGAGATCGTGCTGACCGTCCGCGGCGTCGGGTACAAGGCGGGCGCGACCCGCACGTGAGCGCGACGGCCGGCTCCACCGACGGGCGCTGGCGGGGGCTCTGGCGCCGGGTCCGCCGACGCGCGCGTGCCACGGTCCGCCGCGTCGTGTGGCGCTGGCGCTCGTCGATGCAGCTGCGCGTCGTGACGTCCGCGCTCGTCGTGGGCGTCCTCACGGTCGGCGCGCTCGGCGCCTACCTGACCGACGCGATGCGCGACGGGCTCTACGAGCGGCGCGCGGCCGAGGTGGACCTGGAGAGCGCGCAGTCGACGCAGCAGGCGCGCAGCACGCTCGACGCCTCGCCCGCCGCGAACGCGACGGAGGCGCAGTCGCTGCTGTTCGACCTCTTCTCGATGCTCCAGAGCACGGGGTCGTCGCGCGACGTCTTCCTGTGGCAGGCGGGGGGGTCGAGCACCGTCGGTTTCCTCGACCTGTCGACGAACCCGCAGCTCGTCGACCTCGTCACGCCCGAGATGCGCGCGGCCACGGTCACCGCCGACGGCGAGCAGTACCTGCAGTCCGTCGCCATCCCGGTCGACCCGGCGGACCCGGACTCGCCGGTCGTGCCGGGCATCGTCGTCGGCTCGACGGTCGAGGTGCCCGTCGCCGGGACGTACGAGCTCTACTACCTGTACGACCTGGAGGCCGACCAGGAGACGCTGCGCTTCCTGCAGTCCGTCCTGCTCGTCGGCGCGCTCGTCCTGCTCGCGCTGCTCGTCGGCATCACCGCGCTCGTCACGCGCCAGGCCGTGCTGCCCGTGCGGCAGGCGGCGACGGTCGCGGAGCGGCTCGCCGACGGCCGGCTCGACGAACGGCTCCCCGTCAAGGGGCACGACGAGATGGCCTCGCTCGCGCACTCGTTCAACGAGATGGCGCGAAGCCTCCAGGACCAGATCGGGCGCATGGAGGAGCTGTCGATGCTCCAGCGCCGGTTCGTCTCCGACGTCTCGCACGAGCTGCGCACACCGCTCACGACGATCCGGATGGCGTCCGAGGTGCTGCACTCCTCGCGCGAGGACTTCGACCCCGTCTCGAAGCGCTCGACCGAGCTGCTGCAGACCCAGCTCGACCGGTTCGAGGACCTGCTCGCGGACCTGCTCGAGATCAGCCGGTTCGACGCGGGGGCCGCGGTCCTCGACGCGGAGCGCCGCGACCTGCGCGACGTCGTCAACGCCGCGGTCGACCACGCCGCCCCGCTCGCCGAGCGCAAGGGCGTGTGGCTGTCGGTCCACCTCGGGGACGAGCCCGTGACGGCGGACGTCGACCCGCGGCGCGTCGAGCGCATCGTGCGCAACCTCGTCGTGAACGCGATCGAGCACGCCGAGGAGCGGCCCGTCGAGATCACCGTCGAGGGCGACGGGCACGCCGTCGCGGTCGCGGTGCGCGACCACGGGGTCGGGATGACCGCGGACGAGGTCCAGCACGTGTTCGACCGCTTCTGGCGCGCGGACCCCGCCCGCGCCCGCACGACCGGCGGCACGGGCCTCGGCCTCGCGATCTCGCTCGAGGACGCCCACCTGCACGGCGGCTGGCTCGAGGCCTGGGGCCGCCCGGCGCGCGGCGCGAGCTTCCGGCTCACGCTCCCGCGGCGCGCGGGCATCCGGCTCCAGTCGTCGCCGCTGCCGCTCGTGTCGGAGGCGGCGGTCGGCCGAGGGCTCCCCGCCGAGTGGAGCGCCACGACGCCGGTCGTCGAGGACGTCGAGGGAACGGCGGGTCCCGCCGACCTGCCGTCCGTCACGGGCGGCATCCCCGTCGTCCTCCTGCGCGACCCCGGCCCGTACCCGGGCCGCGGGACAGAGCCCCACCCCGGAGAGCAGCCGGAGCGGCTGACCTCCGACGACGTGCAGGAGGCGCGATGAGCACGACAGGGACGCTGCGCCGTCGGGCCGTGCGTGCGCTCACCGCCGGGCTCGCGACGGCGCTCGTCGCCGCGCTCGGCGCGTGCGCCTCGATCCCCACGTCCGGACCGGTCACCGAGGGGCAGGCGACCCCGGAGGATCCCGGCCAGCCGTTCGTCAGCGCCGCCGCCCCGCGCCCCGACGCGTCGCCGTCCCAGATCGTCCAGGGCTTCCTCGCGGCCCAGGCCCAGGGCGCCCGGAGCTCGTTCGACGTCGCCTCGGAGTTCCTCACGCCGGAGGTCCAGGAGGAGTGGTCCCCGCTCGCCCAGGTGGCGATCGTGGCGGGGGAGCCGGAGCTCGTCGTGGACGAGTCGACGCTCGAGGGCGGGACGACGACGGTCCGCACGACCGCGGAGCTCGTCGGCACCGTGGACGAGCACGGGGTCTACACCGAGGAGGTCCCCGGGCAGACCATCGAGATCTCCTACGGCCTCGTGCGCGACGACCGCGACCAGTGGCGCATCGGCACGGTCGACGACGGCCTGACGATCACCGAGACGAACTTCGCGCAGACGTACAAGCAGGTCAACCTCTACTTCCCGACGCTCGACCGGGAGTACCTCGTGCCCGACGCGCGCTGGTTCCCCAGCCGCAACTGGCAGGCGCTCGCGGTCCGGGAGACCCTGCGCGGGCCGTCGGAGTGGCTCGCCGGCTCCGTGGCGACCGTCGCTCCCGAGGGCACCGCGCTGAGCATCGACTCGGTCCCGGCGGCGGAGGGGACCATCTCCGTGCCGCTCACGGACCCCGTCACCGCGGCCTCGTCCGCGGACCGTGCCCTGCTGCTGGCCCAGCTCCAGGCCTCCCTCGGGGGACGCGTCGAGATCACGGTCGACGTCGGCGGGTCCGTGCTCTCCGCCGACGAGGTCCCGACGATCGGCGTCGCCACGACCCCCGACGACCCCG
Organism: Cellulosimicrobium funkei; assembly: GCF_001019615.1. Taxonomy (GTDB): domain Bacteria; phylum Actinomycetota; class Actinomycetes; order Actinomycetales; family Cellulomonadaceae; genus Cellulosimicrobium; species Cellulosimicrobium cellulans_E. The sequence continues at coordinate 172,740 of NZ_JNBQ01000004.1, forward strand.
TCGTCCTGGCCGGTGACCAGATCATGAGGCTCCAGGGCCGCACCACCGAGCCGGTCGCGTCGGCCGCACCGCTCACGGGGCTCCAGCCCACGGCCCTCGCGTTCCGGGGTCGCTCCACCGACGCCGCGTTCGTCGTCCGCGACGGGGGGAGCCGCATCGTCACGGCGCCCACCGCGGAGGCCGGGCCGACGACGCTCCTCACCGGGTCGAACCTCCTCGCCCCGTCGATCGACCGCTACCAGTACCTGTGGAGCGGTCCGCAGGTCCAGGCGGGTTCGCTGCAGGTCGTCGACCTCGGGGAGGCGGGCTCGGACGAGGCCGTGACCCCCGTCGCGGCGGCCTGGCTCGACGGGCGCACGGTCATGTCGGTGCGGGTCGCCCCGGACGGCGCGCGGGTCGCCGTCGTGAGCGACGCGGGGAGCGGGGCGCAGATCCACGTCGCGGGCATCGTCCGCGACGAGTCCGGTCGCCCCACCCAGCTCTCCGAGCCGGTCCGGGTGGGGCAGCCCGTGCTGGCGGCCACCCAGGTCACGTGGGTGGACCGCGCGCTCCTGGGCGTCCTCGGCAGGACGGCGGGGACGGCCGAGCCCGTGGTGCAGCGCGTCCCCGTCGGCGGGCCCACGGTGCCCTCGTCGCCGGTCGAGGACGCGGTGTCGCTCGCGTCGGCGACGGGCGTCTCGACGACGCTCGTCGGGACGAGCGACAGCAGCCTCTACGCCGCAGGCACCTCGACGCTCTGGACCAGGGTCGCGACCGAGGTGCGGCTGCCCACCTTCCCGGGCTGACCACGCGGGCGACGTCGCGCTGTCCCGAGGGCGGTCCGTCGCTCGCGCGGGGTGGACCACAGGACCGGCCGCCGGGTGCGGAGCCTGGTCCGCGTGACGCCGTCGTCCACAGGTCTCGCGTCCGCGTCCGCACGCCGAAGCCCTGCGCGGGCAGGCTGGTCCGGTGCTCCTCCCCGCCCTCGACGACGTCGCGCGCCTCGTGCTGCCGGTCGCCTGCCCGGGGTGCGACCGCCCCGACGTCCGTTGGTGCGCCGGCTGCCTCGCGCCCCTGGACGCCCCGCTGCGGCGCCGCGAGCAGGCGGCCCCACGTCTCGACCGGCTCGACGGCGTCGCGCCCCTGCCGGTGTGGGCGCCGGCGCACTACGCGGGACCGGTACGGGGTGTGGTCGTCGCGTGGAAGGACCGCGGCCGGGCCGACCTCGACGGTCCGCTGGCTGTCGTCGCGCGTCGCGCGGGCACCGCGCTGGCCGGGCTCCTCGGTACGGGTCCCGTCGCGAGGCCGCTCGCGCGAGCGGACCCCGGACCGTCGCCCCGGGCGGTCCTGGTCGTTCCCGCGCCGACGTCCGCCGCGGCGCGGCGGGCCCGCGGCCGGGACCCCGTCGTCGTGCTCGCGCGTGGTGTCGCGACGGGCCTCCGGGCCGCGGGGACACCGGCACGCGTCGTGCCCCTGCTCGTCCAGCGAGGGCGTGCTCGCGACCAGGTCGGGCTGGGCTCCCGGGCGCGCGGCGCGCGTCTCGGCGCCGTCGGGGTCGCGACCGGGCCGGTGACGCGCCGTCGGGTGCAGGAGGCCGTGCGCGACCGGCTCCCGTGCCTCCTCGTCGACGACGTCCTCACCACCGGAGCGACCCTCGCCGCGAGCGAGGCCGCCCTCGCACGCGCCGGCCTGCGCGTGCTGGGAGCGTTCGTCCTCGCAGCGACGCCTGCGCCGCGGCGTCGCGAGGCCGTGCCGGAGGCGCCGTGACGCACTGTCCGACGGACGGGCCGAAGGTCCTCCGGTTCACCTCCCGTTGGTGCTGCCGACACCCCGGAGCGCGGGTTAGTCTGAGGGCCAGTCGCCGCGGACGACGGAGGTGCAGGGCACGTCCGGCGCCGCGCGAGCGTACCGAGCGCGCGGCCTCGCGCCGCAAGGAGGTGGTAGCCCACCGCACCCGGACCCGGGTGCTCCTACCGAATCCGAACGAGGCGCTCGGACGCACCGAGCCGGGCGCCGCACAAGATCCTCGCGGAGGCTCACATGGAGATCGTCGTCGTCGGCAGGCACACGGAAGTGGCAGACCGCTTCCGCCGGCACGTGGAGGACAAGCTCGCCAAGGTCCAGCAGCTCGCGCCCACGGCGCAGCGCGTGGACGTCGAGGTCACCCACGAGAACAACCCGAGGCTCTCCGGAGTTCGCGAACGCGTCGAGCTGACCGTCCGCGCCAAGGGACCTGTCGTCCGCGCCGAAGCAGCGGCCGACGACCGGTTCGGCGCCCTCGACCTCGCGATGGACAAGCTCGCCGAGCGCCTGCGCCGTGCCCGCGACCGTCGCAAGGACCACCGCAACCACACCGTCGTGCCGCCCGTCGACGTGCGTCCCTACGACCCGGCCACGCACGCCGCGCCCCCGCCGCCGGCGCCGACCGCGCCCAGCGAGCCCGGGGAGGCCGTCGAGACCACCCTCGGCGACTCGCCCGTCGTCATCCGGCAGAAGCTGCACTCCGCGGAACCCATGACCGTGGACGACGCGCTGTACGAGATGGAGATGGTCGGCCACGACTTCTTCCTCTTCGTCGACGTCGAGACCTCTCGTCCGTCCGTCGCCTACCGGCGTCGCGGCTGGACCTACGGGGTCGTCGCGCTCGACACGTCCTGCGACTGCGCCGACGCCGCGGTCGAGAAGACCGCCTGACCCGCACCGACGCGCCCGGACCCTCCTCGGGTCCGGGCGCGTCGCGCTGTCCGGAACCGGCGCGGGGCGGGCGTGTGGGTGGGGTCGGGCAGGATTCGGAGGGTGGTCGCCACGCCGTCGAGGTCCGAGTCGTTGTCCCTCTCCCAGGCGCGCCGCGTCGCGCTCGCGGCGCAGGGGCTGCACCGTCCCCGCCCGTACGACGGAACGGGTGGGCGCGCGTCGACCATGCGGCAGGTCCAGGGGGTGATCGACCGCCTCGGGCTGCTCCAGATCGACTCGGTGAACGTGCTCGCGCGAGCGCACCTCATGCCGCTGTACGCGCGTCTCGGCCCGTACGACACGGCGCTGCTGGACCGTGCGGCGGGCCGGGCGCCGCGCCGGCTCGTGGAGACGTGGGCCCACGTCGCGTCGTACGTGCCGCCGAGCACGTGGCCGCTGCTCGAGTGGCGTCGCCGCCGGTACCGGACGGAGGCGTGGGGGACGATCAGCGCGGTCGAGATGAGCCACTCGGAGGCGGTGGAGGACGTGCGTCGCCTCGTCACCGAGCGCGGCCCCATCACGGCGAGCGAGGTGCACGAGATCCTGGAGGCGGAGGGTCGGGCGCACCCGCGGGACCGCTCGCAGTGGGGCTGGAACTGGACGGTCGCCAAGCGCGCGCTCGAGTTCCTGTTCTTCACGGGCGAGATCACGTCCGCGCGCCGCAACGGCGCGTTCGAGCGCTGCTACGACCTCACGGAGCGCGTGCTACCGCCGGAGGTCGTCGCGGCACCGCCCGTCGCGGACGCCGACGCCGTCCGGGCTCTCCTCGAGATCGGTGCGCGCGCGCACGGGGTCGGGACGCTGCGCTGCTTCAAGGACTACTTCCGCCTTCGGGGCCCCGCCGTGCGCACGGCGTTCGACGAGCTCGTCGAGGCGGGCACGCTGCGGCCGGTGACGGTGCGCGGCTGGGACGAGCCGACGTACCTGCACGCGGACGCCGCGCTCCCGCGTCGCGCGACGGCGACGACGCTGCTCAACCCGTTCGACCCGCTCGTGTTCGAGCGCACGCGGCTCGAGCGGCTGTTCGACGTGCACTACCGGATCGAGATCTACGTGCCGGCACCGAAGCGGGTGCACGGCTACTACGTCCTGCCGTTCCTCGAGGGAGAGCAGCTCACGGCCCGGGTCGACCTCAAGGCCGACCGGCGGGCGGGCGTGCTGCGGGTGCTGTCGGCGCACCGCGAGCAGGCGGCGGGGGAGGAGACGGCGGCCCGGCTCGCCGCGGAGCTCCGCGTGCTCGGTGGGTGGCTCGGCGTGCCGGACGTCGACGTGGCGCCCTCGGGAGACCTGGCCCCCGCGCTCGCGGCCGAGGTGGCGACGACGGGCTGAGGGGTCGGTCGGGCCGGAGCGCGCTGTGGGCGGCCCGCCCGTGCGGGGACCCGTCGTCGTACCCTGGCGCGGGGTCTCGCCGGCGAGGTTCGTCGTCGGCGAAACCCGGGCGGGTCCGACGTCGCTCCGACTCGCCTACGATGTTGTGTGACGTTGCCGACGTCCGCTGCCGTGCGCGCCCGCGCGGGAGAGCGTCGGCGCTGCTCCCGGACCAGCCGGCCCGGGCACCGATCGATACGGGAGTCCTGCGTGCCTTCGATCCTCGACAAGGTCCTTCGCATCGGCGAGGGCCGGATCCTCAAGAAGCTGTCCGGCATCGCCGACCAGGTCAACAAGCTCGAGCCGGGCTTCGAGGATCTCACCGACGAGGAGCTGCGCGAGGAGACCGACCGCTTCAAGGCGCGCCTCGAGGCGGGCGAGACCCTCGACGACCTGCTCCCCGAGGCGTTCGCGGCGGTGCGCGAGGCGTCCCGCCGCACCCTCGGCCAGCGCCACTTCGACGTCCAGCTCATGGGTGGCGCGGCGCTGCACCTCGGCAACATCGCCGAGATGAAGACCGGTGAGGGCAAGACGCTCGTCGCGACCACGGCCGCCTACCTCAACGCGCTCGAGGGCAAGGGCGTGCACGTCGTCACGGTCAACGACTACCTGGCGAAGTACCAGAGCGAGCTCATGGGCCGCGTCTACCGCTTCCTCGGCCTGACGACCGGCGTCATCCTGTCCGGCCAGACGCCCGCGCAGCGCCGCCAGGAGTACGCCGCGGACATCACGTACGGGACGAACAACGAGTTCGGCTTCGACTACCTGCGCGACAACATGGCGTGGTCCACGGACGACCTCGTGCAGCGTGGCCACCACTTCGCGATCGTCGACGAGGTCGACTCGATCCTCATCGACGAGGCGCGCACGCCGCTCATCATCTCGGGTCCCGCGTCGGGCGACACGAACCGCTGGTTCGGCGAGTTCGCCAAGGTCGTGCGGCGGCTGAACCCGGGGGCCGACTACGAGGTCGACGAGAAGAAGCGCACCGTCGGCGTGCTCGAGCCGGGCATCGAGAAGGTCGAGGACTACCTCGGCATCGACAACCTCTACGAGTCGCTGAACACGCCGCTCATCGGGTTCCTCAACAACGCCATCAAGGCGAAGGAGCTCTTCAAGCGCGACAAGGACTACGTCGTGCTCAACGGCGAGGTCATGATCGTCGACGAGCACACCGGGCGCATCCTGCCCGGCCGTCGGTACAACGAGGGCATGCACCAGGCCATCGAGGCCAAGGAGGGCGTGCAGATCAAGGCGGAGAACCAGACGCTCGCCACGATCACGCTCCAGAACTACTTCCGCCTGTACTCCAAGCTCTCGGGCATGACCGGTACCGCGGACACCGAGGCCGCCGAGTTCCAGGGCACCTACAAGCTCGGCGTGGTGCCGATCCCGACGAACCGGCCGATGCAGCGCGTCGACCAGGCCGACCTCGTGTACAAGAACGAGGAGGGCAAGTTCGACGCGGTCGTCGCGGACATCGTCGAGCGCCACGCGCAGGGTCAGCCGGTGCTCGTCGGTACGACGAGCGTCGAGAAGTCCGAGCTGCTGTCGTCCAAGCTCAAGAAGCAGGGCGTGCCGCACGAGGTCCTCAACGCGAAGCAGCACGAGCGCGAGGCCTCGATCGTCGCGCTGGCGGGCCGCAAGGGCGCCGTCACGGTCGCGACGAACATGGCCGGCCGCGGTACCGACATCATGCTCGGCGGCAACGCCGAGTTCATGGCGGTCGCGGACCTCGCGGCGCGCGGCCTCGACGCCGCGGAGAACCCGGAGGAGTACGAGGCCGCCTGGCCCGACGCGCTCGAGAAGGCGAAGGCCGCGGTCGCGGCGGAGCACGACGAGGTCCGCGAGCTTGGTGGCCTCTACGTGCTCGGCACCGAGCGCCACGAGTCGCGCCGCATCGACAACCAGCTGCGCGGTCGTTCCGGTCGTCAGGGCGACCCGGGCGAGTCCCGGTTCTACCTGTCGATGCAGGACGACCTCATGCGCCTGTTCAACTCGACCCTCGCCGAGTCGATGATGAACCGCGCCGGGTTCCCCGACGACGTGCCGCTCGAGTCCAAGATGGTCACGCGCGGCATCGCGAGCGCGCAGGGCCAGGTCGAGTCGCGCAACTTCGAGATCCGCAAGAACGTCCTCAAGTACGACGACGTCCTGTCCCGCCAGCGCACCGTCATCTACGACGAGCGTCGCCGCGTGCTCGAGGGCGAAGACCTCCAGGAGCAGGTGCAGCACTTCCTCACCGACGTCGTCACCGCCTACGTCGAGGGCGCGACGGCCGAGGGCAACCCGGAGCACTGGGACCTGGACGCCCTGTGGACCGCGCTCAAGGCGGTCTTCCCCATCTCGATCGAGCCCGACGAGGTCGTCGAGCAGGCGGGCGGAGAGACGCGTCTGACGAGCGAGATGCTGCTCGAGGAGATCCTCTCCGACGCCCGCATCGCCTACCAGAACCGCGAGGAGCAGCTCGGCTCGACGAACATGCGCCAGCTCGAGCGGCGCGTGACGCTCTCGGTCCTGGACCGCAAGTGGCGCGAGCACCTCTACGAGATGGACTACCTCAAGGAGGGCATCGGCCTGCGCGCGATGGCCCAGCGCGACCCGCTCGTCGAGTACCAGCGCGAGGGCTTCCAGCTCTTCCAGGCGATGACCGAGGCCATCAAGGAGGAGACGGTCGGCTACCTCTTCAACCTCGAGGTCAAGGTCGCCGAGCCGGGCGCCGCGCCGGGCCAGGCGCCGGCGATCTCGGTCGCGGACGCGGCCCAGGCCGCGCAGTCGGCGGCCGGTCAGGCGCTCGGCGGGGCGGCGGGGGCGGCCTCGGCCGGAGCCGCAGCCGGTCTCGCGGCGGCGGCCCAGCAGGCCGCCGCTCCGGCGCAGGACGCCGCCGTGACGGACGCTCCCGTCGAGGACGCCCCGGCGACGGCCGACGCCCCGGTCGAGGACGCGCCGGTCGAGCCGGCATCTGCTCCGGTCACGGCCCCGGCCGCGTTCGGCGGCCCGAGCGGTGACCGCCCCGGCACGCTCATCGCCAAGGGTCTCGACGGCCCCGACCGGCAGGTCCCGCTGTCGTACAGCGCGCCGAGCGAGGACGGCACCGGTCAGGCCGTCGTCTCGGGCGACGCGAGCCGGCGCTCGCGCCGCGCGCTGCACGGCGAGGCGAGCGCTGTGGAGAGCGACGGTCGTACGTTCCCCGGCACCCCGCGCAACGCGCAGTGCCCGTGCGGCTCGGGCAAGAAGTACAAGGTCTGCCACGGCCAGAACGAGGAGTGATCCTCGACCCGTCCGGCGTGCGCCGTGACGGGACCGACGACGGCGGGGCGTGCCACCAAGGGTGGCGCGCCCCGCCGTCGTCTCGGCCGAGGGTCGGTCACCCGATCTCGAGCGCGACGACGCGCCACGTCCCGCGGCGCGCCTCGAGCCGCGCCGCGGCGGCCCGCACGCGGGCACCGTCCTCGACCACGACGGTGCCCTCGGCGACGCCGTCGCCGATCCGCAGCACGCGGGCGCGGCGCACGGTGACGGGCCGGGTCGTCGTGGCGCGAGGGCCGTCGGCGACGAGGCGCGACCGTCGGGCGAGCGTCTCGTAGATCTCCGGCGACACCCACCGCGCGAGCTGTCCCACGGTGCGCTCGCCGCGGACGACCTCGACGGCGGCGCGCACGACCGCGCAGCACAGGGCCGTCGGGTCGGGGAGCGGGAGCGGCGCCGTCGGCGGCGCGAGAGGGCGTCCCCGCACGACGTGCTGCCGTGCCCGCGCGGTCCTGACGTCGGTCAGGTCCATCGTCGGGACGGCACGCTCGCCCACGCAGCGCAGCAGGCGAGCGGGCAGCTCGGCGGGCACGCTCGTGGAGCGGGCGGGCGGCGCGGGCCGGTCGGGCGGCGCGGCGGGACCGGTCGTGGCCTGGGCGTCGGCGGTGGTCAGCAGGGGAGCGGTCATCGTGGGCTCCTTCGCGGCGGGCGGTCGTCAGGAGGCCGGTGCGACGAGCACCTGGCCCGGGCGGACGAGGTCGGGGTCGTCGCCGACGACCCCGACGTTCGCGGCGTACCAGCGCTGCACCGCGTCGGCCACCTGCGCGTCCGACGCGCCGTCCGGCAGGTGGCGTGCGGCGATCGACCAGAGCGAGTCGCCGCGCACGGCGACGACCTCGCGCGGCTCGTCCGCGGCGACCTCCCGCACCACCGTGAGCGCGGCGTCGCGCTGATCGGCCGCGGCGCTCCGGGCCTCCGGCGCCCGTGCGGGAGCCGACGGACCCGTCGTCGTCGCGGTTCCGGGTGCCTGTGCCCGCGCCGGGGCCGAAGGCGAGGCCGGGGCCGACGGCGTGCTCGGAGCGTCCGGGGTGACGGACGGCACCGACTGCGCGGCCGGTGCGGAGGACGCGCGGTCGCCGGGCCCCGGGGTCGGGGCGGTGATCGTCGGCGCGGGCTGGTCGGAGGTCGTCGTCGGGCCCGAGGGAGCGTGCGGCAGCGCAGGTGCCGGTGCGTCCGTCGGGAGGGGAGCGGGCTGCGCCGGCCCGGACGGCGCGGGAGCGGGCGCCGAGGTCTGCCAGCCCAGGTCGACCGCCACGACGCCGGGGTCGGCGTCCGGGGTCGTCGCGGCCTGAGCGGTCCCTCCGGCGAGGACGAGGCCTGCACCCACGGTCAGCCCCACGCCGACCCGCGCGGCCCGGCGGACGACGGCGGGCGCCGCGCGCAGGAGGAGCCGTTCGCCGGCTCCCCACGAGCGGCCCACGGCGCGTGCGGCGACGCAGCCCAGGCCGAGGACGGCGCTGACGGCCACCCACGTGGCCGCCACGGCCCCGAGCGCGACGGCGAGAAGCTCGACGTAGGGCTCGGGGCGGGCAGCGGGGAGGGTGCCCACGAGGTGCGCGGCGCGCAGCGCGAGCGCCGTCACGGCGCCGCCCATGACGAGGAGGAGCGCGAGGAGGACGGCGATGCCTCCGGCTCGTGCGGGTACGGCGGTACGACGGTCCATCGGTGCCCCCTGCGTCGCCGTCCGAAGAAGACGGCTCTTGATGTCGTTTGATGTCGTTTGATACCGACAGAGCGATCTAAGCGTGACCGGCCACCCCTGTCCAGAGGTCTTCTCGTGATGTGGACAGGGCGCGGGCCGGTGGCGCGGGGGACCGCTACGGTGTCCCGGTGCGATGGGACGCCCTCTTCGACGACCTCGCGGCGCAGCTCGCCGCCGCCGAGTCGCAGGACCGGGCCGCCGCCGTCGCCGACCTCACCCGTGCGGAGCACGCGACGATCACGCTCGTCGAGCGGCTGCGCGGCACGCCCGGCACGGTCACGCTCGAGCTGCGCGACGGGTCGGCCGTCACCGGAGAGCTGCGCGAGGCGGCGGAGGAGTGGGTGCTCCTGGGCGCGGCCCGGCGCCAGCACCTCGTGCCGACCAGCGCGATCTCCGCCGTCCAGGGCCTCGGTCGCCATGCCCAGCCCGCGCCCTCGGCGAGGTCGGCGCGGCTGGGCCTCGGCCACGCCCTCCGCGCGCTCATGCGCGACCGTCGGCCCGTCCAGGTGCGGACCCCCGCCGGTGTCTTTCCCGGGTGGGTCGCGCGGGTCGGCAAGGACCACGTCGACCTGGAGGTCGCCCCGGGCGACGGGCACGGCTCGCGGGTCGTGCCCTGGTCCGCGGTCCTGTGCGTCAGCGAGTCGGAGACGGGGTTCGTCCCGCGGTGAGGAGCGTGCAGGGGGAGCGCGCGGGGTTCGCGGCGTCGGCGCGGCGCCGTCGGGTCGGCGGTCGAGGGCGCCGCGGCCGCTCAGGCGTCGAAGTCGCCGGCCTCGATGCGCTGGCGCGTCTGCGCGTACATCCGCTGGATGTACGCCTCGAGCTCGCTGACCTCGACGCGCCACTGCCCTCGGCCGCCCACCTGGATCGCGGGGAGCTCGCCGGATCGGACGAGCGCGTACGCCTGCGCCGCGGAGATGTTGAGCTCGTCCGTGACGTCGGCGAGGGTGAGGAACCGCTGGGCCATGGCGTCAGTCTGGCACGCGCGCGCCGCGCCTCGACGCTCGTCCACAGGCACCGCCACGGGTGGCGCAGACCGGGGATCATGAAGCCGCGGCACGGCTGACGTGCCGGACGACCAAGGGGGAGATCGATGACGACGACGAGGGAACGACCCGTGGGGGTCGAGCCGGCACCACGGCCCGCCGTGCGCCTGAGGCGACCTGGCTGGAAGGACCCGCGGCTCCTCGTGGGGATCGTGGTGGTCGCGCTGTCCGTGGCCCTCGGGTCGTGGGCCGTGAGCACCGCGAGCCGGACCGTCACCGTCTACGCGGCCGGGGCGGCGCTGACGCCCGGGACGACCGTGGCCGCGGCGGACCTGCGGGCGGTCGAGGTGCGGCTCGGGACGCAGACGGACCGCTACCTCCTCGCCGCCGACGGGCTCCCGGACGAGGCCGTCGTCCTGCGCACCGTCGCCGCGGGCGAGCTGGTCCCCGCGTCGTCGCTCGGTGCGGCCGCCGACCTCGCGGTGCGCGCCGTCGCGGTCCCCGTGACGACGGGCCTCTCGGAGCGGATCGTCGCCGGGGCGGCGGTCGACGTCTGGTACGTCCCCGAGGCTCCCCCGACGGCCGGTGCCGAGCCGGGCACCGCCGCGGGGGACGAGCCACCGCAGCCCGAGCTGCTCGTCGAGGGCGTCACCGTCGCACAGGTCGACGAGGGCGAGGGGACGCTCGTCGTGGGCGGACCGACGACGGTCCACCTCCTGGTCGGCGTCGACGACCTCCCGGCAGTGCTCGCGGCGGTGGCCGGGGACGGGACGATCGCGCTCGTCCCGGTCGGGGCTGCGGGATGAGCGGCGCGACCACGGTCGCGACCGTCCTGTGCGCGGTCCGGGGCGCGCGCGAGGCCGAGGTGGTCACGACGCTCGCCGCTCCCGGGCTCCAGGTCACGCGGCGGTGCGCGGACGTCGTCGAGCTGCTCGCCGCGGCCGCGGCGGGTGCGGGCCGAGTCGCGGTCGTGTCGTGCGACCTGCCCGCGCTGGACCGGCAGGCGGTCGTGGACCTGCACGCCCACGACGTGCGGATCGTCGCGCTCGCCCCGGCCGGGACGTGGGAAGAGGGACGGGTGCGGGCCTACGGGGTCGATGCCGTCGTCGACCTGGACTCCGCGCCGGACACGCTGTGCGACGTCGTCCGGGCCGTCCTGCCGCCGCGCGAGGCGGCCACGGGCGCACCCGGTGTCCCCCGGGGGGCCGCCGGCGCCGGCGCCGCCGACCCGGGGCGGGAGCCCCGCCTCGGGCGGACCGTCGCCGTGTGGGGGCCGACCGGCGCACCCGGTCGTACGACCGTGGCGACGAACCTCGCCGCCGAGCTCGCGGGACCGGCGCCCGTGCGGCGTGCTCGTCCGGCGCGCCGGGAGCGGCGCTCCGCGGACGTGGACGTCCCGGCCACCGTCCCCTCGGCGCCCGACGCGGAGGTCCTGCTCGTCGACGCGGACACCTACGGCGGGAGCGTCGCCCAGCGGCTCGGCCTGCTCGACGAGTCACCCGGACTGGCGGCGGCCGCCCGCAGCGCGGGTCAGGGCGCGCTCGACGGCGCGGGGCTGGTCGCGCTGGCGCCCACGGTCCTGCCACGCGTCCGGGTGCTGACGGGCCTGACCCGGGCGGGCCGGTGGCCGGAGGTGCCCGGGGCGTCGCTCGACGCCGTGTGGGAGGTCGGGCGGTCCGTCGCGGACTGGACGGTCGTCGACTGCGGCTTCGGGATCGAGCGGGACGAGCTCCTGACGTACGACACCCGCGCCCCGCAGCGCAACGACGCGACGTGGAGCGCGCTCGCGGCCGCGGACGTGGTGGTCGTCGTCGGCGCGGGGGATCCCGTCGGGCTCCAGCGTCTGGTCCGGGCGCTCGACGAGCTCGCCGAGACGGGCGCGTGCGTCGGCGCGGCGCGCGTCGTCGTGGTGAACCGCGTGCGCGCGAGCGTCGTCGGGCCCCGGCCCGAGCGAGCGGTGCGCGACGCGATGGCCCGCTACGCGAGCGTCGACGACCTGCACGTCGTCCCCGAGGACGCCGCCGTCGACCTCGGCCTCCGGGAGGGTCGGACGCTCGCGGAGTCGGCGCCCGCGAGCCCTGCCCGTCGTGCCCTGGCGCGGCTCGCCGTGCAGGTGCGGGAGGCGGCGCAGCCCGGGCGTGGTGCGGCGCACGGACTCGCGCTGGAGGCGGCACACTGAACCCATGCGCATCTACCTCCCCGCGACGCTCGACGAGCTCGACGCCGTCACCGTGACCGCCGACGCCGCCCGCTGGAGCGTCGCCCCGCGCGGCGCCCACGCCGTGACCGCCGCGCTGACGCGCGCGCTGCCCGACGAGGACGAGGAGGGCCTGGAGTACGCGGCCGCGCTCGAGGCGGCGGACGACTCGCTCGCGCTCGTCGCGGCGCGCCCGGACGCGCCGCGCCAGCGGCTCGTCGTGACGCTCGAGGTTCCCGACGGCGCGGTGCAGGTCGTGGGCGCCGACGACTCCGACGACGAGGACGCACCTGCGCCCAGCGCGGTCGAGGTCCTGCGGACCGTGCCCGACGTCGCGATCGTGTGCGTGCACGTCGACGAGCCCGAGGCCGTCGAGGACGTCGCGGCGGTGCTCGCCGCGGCCGACGACGACGGCCCGGGTGCCGACGCGGCGCTCGACGCCGCGATCGACCGGGTCAACGAGCGCGACCTGCTCTGGTACGACTGGTCCGAGCTCAAGGACGTGCCGCGCGGCTGACGGCTCCGCGGTGCGGGGCGGCCGGTCGGGAGCCAGGCGGTGCCCGACGGCGGTCCGCGTCAGCCGAGGCGGCCGAGCACCTCGTCGTGCAGCAGCCCGTTCGTCGCGACGGCGTTGCCGCCCCACGGGCCGTCGGCGCCGTCGAGCGACGTGAACCGGCCGCCGGCCTCGGTGACGATGGGCACGAGCGCGGCCATGTCGTAGAGCTCGAGCTCGGGCTCGGCGGCCGCGTCGGCGGCGCCCTCGGCGACGAGCATGTACGACCAGAAGTCGCCGTAGCCGCGCGTGCGCCACGCGCCGCGCAGGAGGTCGAGGAACGGCTCGAGCTTCCCGCGCTCCTCCCAGCCGTCGAGCGACGCGTAGGCGAACGAGGCGTCGGACCACGCCGAGACGCCCGACACCTGCAGCCGCGACGCGGCGGCGAGCGACTTGCCGGTCCACGCGCCGGTGCCCTTCGCCGCCCACCAGCGCCGACCCAGCGCGGGTGCCGAGACGAGCCCGACGACGACCTCGTCGCCGTCGGCGAGCGCGATGAGCGTCGCCCACACGGGCACGCCGCGCACAAAGTTCTTGGTCCCGTCGATCGGGTCGACGATCCAGCGCCGCGCGCCGTGACCGGTCTCGCCGAACTCCTCGCCGACGATCGCGTCGCGACCACGCGCCCGGCCGAGCTGGCCGCGGATGATCTCCTCGGCGGTGCGGTCGGCGTCGCTCACCGGCGTCGAGTCCGGCTTGGACTCGACGTGCAGGTCGAGCGCCTTGAAGCGCGACATCGTGTGCGCGTCGACCTGGTCGGCGATCACGTGGGCGAGGCGCAGGTCGTCGTCGTAGCCGCGCGTCGAGGGGGGCGTCATGGCTCACACCGTAGCGGTGCCCGCCCGGCGCGAGGGAGGCGCCGCGCGGGCCAGGGCTCAGGCCGCGCCGGTGCGCGAGGCGAGCACGCGGCGGAACGACTCGAGGCGCGCGGCGCGGGCGGCGCGCGCCTCGTCGTCGGGCGACGCCTCGACCCACTCGTCGAGCGCGCAGTCCGGGGCGTCGTCGAGGTGGGTGCACCCGCGCGGGCAGCCCGCGGCGACGGCGTCGAGGTCCTCGAACGCGCGCAGCAGGTGGTCGACCTGGACGTGCGCGAGGCCGAACGACCGCACGCCGGGGGTGTCGATGACCCATCCGCCGCCGGGCAGGCGCAGCGCGACGGCGGACGTGGACGTGTGCCTGCCGCGGCCCGTGACGTCGTTGACGTGACCGGTCGCGCGCTGCGCGTCCGGGACGAGCGCGTTGACGAGCGTCGACTTGCCGACGCCGGAGTGCCCGACGAACACGGACGTGCGCCCGGCGAGCGCGTCACGCACCGCGTCGAGCGGCTCGATCGCCCAGCCGTCGGGCGCGAGCCCGTCGGGCGCGCGGCGCGTCACGACGACGGAGACCCCGAGCGGCTCGTACAGCGCGCGCAGCGGCTCCGGGTCGGCGAGGTCCGCCTTGGTGAGGCACAGCAGGACGTCCATGCCGGCGTCGTACGCGGCGACCACGCACCGGTCGATCATGCGCGTGCGCGGCTCGGGCTCCGCGAGCGCGGTGACGACGACGAGCTGGTCGGCGTTCGCGACGATGACCCGCTCGTAGGGGTCGGTGTCGTCGGCCGTGCGGCGCAGCACCGACGACCGGTCCTGGATGCGCACGATCCGCGCGAGCGACCCGTCGTCCCCGGACACGTCCCCGACGAGGTCGACGCGGTCCCCGCACACGATGCGCGTGCGGCCGAGCTCGCGTGCCTTCATCGCGAGGACCGTGCGCTCGTCGCCGCCGGTCCCGTCGTTCGAGCCGTCGGCGGTCCGCTCGCCGGCACCGCCGTGGTGACCGACCAGCAGCGTGTACCGGCCCCGGTCCACGCCCGTGACGAACCCCGTCACCGCGTCCGCGTGCTCGGGCCGCTGCTTGGTGCGGGGGCGGCTGCCGTGCTTGCCGGGGCGCGCGCGGAAGTCGGACTCGTCCGGGACGCGGCGCGCCATCAGCGGGCCGCCGCTCCCGTGCCGGATCCGGACCTGCCCCCGAGCATGCGCTCCCACATCCCCGCGAACCCGGGCAGCGTCTTGGCGGTCGTCTCGACGTTCTCGACGCCGACCCCCGGGACGCGCAGGCCGATGACGGCGGCGGACGTCGCCATGCGGTGGTCGTGGTACGTGCGGAACAGCGCACCGTGCAGGGGGCGCGGCGTGATGACGAGGCCGTCACGCGTCTCCTCCGCCTGCCCGCCGAGGCGCGTGATCTCCGTCGCGAGCGCGGCGAGCCGGTCGGTCTCGTGCCCGCGCAGGTGGGCGATGCCGCGCAGGCGGCTGGGGGAGTCGGCCAGGGCGGCCAGCGCGGCGATCGTCGGCGCGAGCTCGCCGGCGGCGTGCAGGTCGACGTCGACGCCGCGCACCTCGCCCGTGCCCGTCACGGACAGCACGTCGCCGTCCAGCGACGCGGTCGCGCCCATGGACTCGAGCAGCTCGGGGACCATCGCGCCCGGCTGGGTCGTCGCCGTCGGCCAGCCCGTGACGCGCACGGTGCCCCCCGCGACGAGCGCGGCGGCGAGGAAGGGGGCGGCGTTCGACAGGTCGGGCTCGACCTGCACGTCGCGCGCCGCGATCGGACCGGGCTCGACCCGCCAGATCGCGGGCCGGGAGTCGTCGACGACGACGCCGACCTCCCGCAGGACCTCCACCGTCATCTCGATGTGCGGCATGCTCGGCAGCGTGTGGCCGATGTGCCGCACCGTGAGGCCCTGGTCGTAGCGCGCGGCGGCGAGGAGGAGCCCCGAGACGAACTGGCTCGACGCCGACGCGTCGACGTCGACCGACCCGCCGCGCACCCGGCCGCGGCCGCGGATCGTGAAGGGGAGCGTCGTCGGCAGCCCGTCGCCGTCGCCCTCCACCGGGACGTCCAGCGCGCTGAGCGCGGCGAGGACCGGGCCCATGGGGCGCACGCGCGCGCCCTCGTCGCCGTCGAACCGGACCGTGCCGCCGGCGAGCGCCGCGAGCGGCGGGAGGAAGCGCATGACGGTGCCGGCCAGGCCGCAGTCCACCTCGACGGGTCCGCGCAGCGGACCGGGGGTCACGCGCAGCTCGCTGGGCGACGCGCCCTCCTCGACGCCGACGCCGAGCGTGCGCAGGGCGGCGATCATGAGGTCGGCGTCGCGGCTGCGCAGGGCGCCGCGCAGGGTCCCGGGCCCGTCGGCGAGCGCGGCGAGCACGAGCAGCCGGTTCGTCAGCGACTTCGAGCCCGGGACCTCGACCGTCGCGTCGAGCGGCCCGCCCGCCGTGGGCGCCGCCCAGCCCTCGTCGACGGCGGGGGGCACGGGCGCGGCGGAGGGCGAGGTCGTCATGGCCTCCAGGCTAGTGGAGGGACGGTGCCCGACGGCGGAGCGTCCCGCCGCGCGGTCACGTCACGACCGTGTCAGGCGACCTTCGCCCGGACCGCGGCCTCGGCGTCGTGCACGGCCCCCGCGGCGAGGGTCGCGGCGTGCTCCGCGGCCTGCTGGGCGGCCTTCGTCGCGCGTCGCGCCGAGCGTCCCGCCTCCTTGGCCGCGTGCTTCGCCGCGTTCTTCGTGGAGCGGCTCGCCTCCTTCGCCGCTCCCCGGGCCGAGGTCGAGACGTCCTTCACGGCCCCCTTCGCGCTCGCGACCACGGCCTCCTGCTTCGCCTGCTTGGCGAGCGCGAGGTCGTGCCGGGCCTTCTCGAGCCGCCACTGCACGCCCGGGCGGCCCTCGTAGTCCGCGCCCGCGATGAGCGCCGCACCGATCGCGCCGACGTTCGCGACGAACTTGCGCGTGCGCTCGGCGCGCGTCGCCTCGCCCGAGGTGAAGGGCTGGTTGACGACCGCGAGGGGCACCGTGAGCGCGGCGAGGGTCAGGGCGGCCGTGCGGGGGGCCTTGCCGACGGCGAGGAACAGCCCGGCGACGGCCGTCGCGGCGCCGTGGGCGCGCACGAGCGTCGCGACCTGCTTCTCGCTGAGCGGGGCCTCGATGCCGGCGCTCTTCTCGACGAGCTCGACGCCCGAGCGCGCGGCTCGCACGTGCTCGGCGGGCTTGAGCGCGGCCTGGAGCCCGTCGTAGACGAACCACGAGGCCAGCATGGGCCTCGCGAGGTGACGCAGCAGCATCGGTTCTCTCCTCATCGCCGGTGACTCGCCGGTGCCCGCCTCGGGCGTGCACCGGTCGGTCCCAGCCTGCCGCGACCGCCGGGACGGCGCCACCTGCGGCCCGTGAGGCACTCCTCACGTGTGCGCGTCAGAGCGCGCCGCCCGCGGCCTCCGGGGCGTCGGCCGACTCGCCGGCGTCGCCGATCGTCTCCCGCGCGACGAAGTTCTCGAGGTCGAACAGGTTGTCGCCCGCGCGCTGCGCGACGGTGAGCAGGGTGGTCGCGGAGGCGACCTCCTCCACCTGCTCCTTGAGGAACCACAGGAGGAACTGCTCGCCCAGGGCGTCGCCCTCCTCGCGCGCGGCGCGGAAGATCGCCTCGATCTGCGCGGTGACCTGCTTCTCCTGGTCGAGCGCGAGCCGCAGCGGCTCGACGACGTCCGCGAAGTCGTTGCGGACCGGGCCGGAGCCGGGGATCTCGACGGGCAGGTCCCGGTCGAGGTGGTACCGCACGATCATCATCGCGTGGTTGCGCTCCTCCACCGACTGCCGGTAGAAGTGCGCGGCGAGCTGCGGCAGGTCGTGGGCGTCGAACCACACGGCGATCGCGATGTACTGCTGGTGCGCGTCGAGCTCGTGCCCGACCTGCTCGCGCAGCAGGGTGAGGAAGCGGGACGGGGTCTGCGAGGTCGTCATGGCGCCACGCTAGCGACGCCGGGTGCGTCGCGCGCGGCGCGCCGCGGGGCGCTCCGGGCCGCGGGAATGCGCGCGAGCACGTTCGGGTTGCACCACTCGTGACCGTCCTGCTCGAGACCCCCGCACCCGCCGCCCGGGCCGCATCGTCGACCCCCGAGGCGTCGACGGCGGACGCGGCGTTCGCCGCCGCGTGGTCGGCGCCGGTCACGTCACCGGACACCCAGACGAACAGGGGACTAGGCTCGTTGTTGATGACAGAGCGAATCTCCGGCAGCGACGTCTCCGGCAGCCCCGCGACGACGTCGGGAACGACGCCGGTCGAGGGCACGACGCTGCCCACGGACACGGACGCCGAGGACACCAACCGCGCGCCGCAGACCGAGAGCGACGCCGCGCGCGCCGCACGGTTCGAGCAGGACGCGCTCCAGTACCTCGACCAGCTGTACTCCGCGGCGCTGCGCATGACGCGCAACCCGTCGGACGCCGAGGACCTGGTGCAGGAGACGTTCGCGAAGGCGTTCGCGGCGTTCCACCAGTACCGGCCGGGCACGAACCTCAAGGCGTGGCTCTACCGCATCCTCACGAACACGTTCATCAACACGTACCGCAAGAAGCAGCGCGAGCCGCAGCAGGCCCAGACGGACGACGTCGAGGACTGGCAGATCGCGCGCGCGGCGTCGCACACGTCGCAGGGGCTGCGCTCGGCCGAGGCGGAGGCGCTCGACCGCCTGCCGGACTCGGACGTGAAGCGCGCGCTCCAGGAGCTGCCCGAGGACCGGCGCATGGTCGTGTACTACGCGGACGTCGAGGGCTTCCCGTACAAGGAGATCGCGGAGATCATGGGGACACCGATCGGCACGGTCATGTCCCGCCTGCACCGAGGCAGGCGCCAGCTGCGCGAGCTGCTGGCCGACTACGCCGTGAGGCGAGGACTGGTGGGGGCGAAGAGCCCCGGAGGTGAGTCGTGAGCACGTCAGAGAGCCGGATCCCGGGGCGCGGCCCGGTCGAGGAGTCGGTGACGCCCATCCCGCACTCGACGGCGGGCGAGTCGGAGTGCGAGCACGCGCTCACGCACCTCTACGAGTACCTCGACTCGGAGATGACGCCGGACGACGAGCTGCGCATGCGCGCGCACGTCGCGCACTGCTCGCCGTGCCTCGCCGAGCTGAGCGTCGAGGAGCTCGTCAAGCAGCTCGTGCGCCGCTCGTGCCACGAGAAGGCGCCCGCGGGGCTGCGGGAGCGCATCCACACGCAGCTCACCGTCATGGTCACGACGACGACGGTCGTCGAGAGCCGCTGAGCACCGTCCGCGGGGCACCTGCCCCGACGGACGGAGAACGAGAGAGGGCCCGTACCGACGTCGTCGGTACGGGCCCTCTCGTCGTCCCCCGTGGGGGCGCGCCGTCTCAGGCGTTGGGGCGCTTGCCGTGGTTCGCGGCGTTGCCCTTGCGGCTGCGACGCTTGCGTCCGCGCTTGCTCATGGTGTTCTCCTGACGATCGGGGGAGTCCCGCCGGTCCCGGCGGGTCAAGTCCGCCTCCCATCGTCCCACACGCGACCCCTTGCCAGGGTCGAGCACGCGATATATCGTGTCTGCCAGAACGCGATATATCGCGAGTGCCCACGAGAGTCGCCGTCGCGGCCGCGCGGGACGCGACCACGGACGGAGCCACGGATGACGCAGGAGAGCTGGACCGTCACGGGTCCGCAGGCCATCGACCTGGCGCACGTGCGGACGCTCGACGCGACCGTCATCGGCGGTCGCATCGACGTGGTCGCGCACGACGACCCGACGCGCACCGACACGCGCGTCGAGGTCCACTCGGTGGTCGGCCGCCCCCTGGAGGTGCGTCTCGAGGGGACCACGCTCCGGGTCGGCTACGGACCGTTCGTCGCGGGCTGGAAGGGCTTCCTCGAGCGCTTCCGCACCTACACCGGCAAGGACGCGGCGGACGTGCACGTCGCCGTGCCGGCGACGACGCAGGTCAAGGTCGCGACCGTGCAGGGGGAGGCCCTCGTCGCGGGCGTGCGCGACGGCGCCCGGCTCGCGACCGTCTCCGGTTCCGTGATGACGAGCCGCACGCACGGGGAGCTCCGTGTCGACACGGTCTCGGGCGAGGTCTCGGCGAGCGAGCACGACGGCCCGGTCCGGATGGACTCCGTGTCTGGCGGCCTCACGGCGACCGGCGCGCTGCACTCGCTCCGCCTCGAGTCGGTCTCGGGCTCCGTCACCGTCGACACGCGCACGACCCCGTCCGAGATCGTCGTGAGCGCGGTCTCCGCCGACGTGCTCGTGCGCCTGCCGGACCCCGACGCGATGGACTACGCGATCCGCTGCGTGAGCGGGCGCCTCCTCGTGGACGGCGCGGAGCAGCGCGGGACCGCGCGCTCGTTCCACCAGCCCGCGCGGTACGGGAAGGGTGCGCCGGTCCGGGTCTCCGCCGTCTCCGGCGACGTGACCGTCCTCCGGGGGGCTCCCGACGAGGCCCCGTGGGACGAGAGCCCGGTCGAGGACGCCCCGGCCGGCGCGGACGCCCCCGCGTGGGGGAGCCCGGGAGCCCCGGGAGCCGCGTCGTCGGGCGGGCCGGTGGACCGCTGATGGCCACCGTCTTCGCGCACGGCGAGCTCCGGCTCTACCTCCTCGCGCTCCTCGACACCGGGCCCAAGCACGGCTACGAGCTCATCACCGAGCTCTCGGAGCGCTTCGGCGGCACGTACCGGCCGAGCGCCGGGACCATCTACCCCCGGCTCGCGCGGCTCGAGGACGAGGGCCTCGTGCACCGCAGCGCCGACGGCCGCAAGACGACCTACGAGCTGACGCCCGCGGGGCGCGCGGAGATCGAGGCGCGTCGGGCCGACGTCGCCGCGCTCGAGCACGGCATCGCCGAGACGGTGCGCCAGCGCGCCGAGGCGCTGCGCGCCGACGTGCAGGGCTCGCTGAAGGGCCTGCGGGCCGAGCTCGCGGCCGCCGCGCAGACGGCGCGCGCCCGCCCGCGCGACGGCGGGCCGGACCCGCGACGCCGCGAGTCCTACGCGTGGCGCATGGAGGCCGAGGCGCTGCTCCAGCGCTTCCGCGAGGACGTGCGCGCCGACCTGCGTCGCGCCGACGCCGCGAGCGTCGTCTCGGAGCTCACGGTCGACACCCTGCGCACCGTGCTCGACAGCGCGCGCAAGGCCGTGCGAGCGACCCTGCCCTGACCGACGATCACGAGAACCCCTCGACGAACGCACCGCACCCCCGAACCAGAGAACCGAACGAGGAGAAGCGCATGAGCACCGAGTCCTGGGTCATCAACGCCCCCCAGACCGTCGACGTCGCCGACGTCCGGCGCGTCGTCGTCCAGCTCACCGACGGCGCGGTCGACGTCGTCGCCGACCCCGCGCGCGAGGCCGGGGCCCACCTCGACGTCAGCGAGGTGTCCGAGCGCCCGCTCCAGGTGAGCGTGCACGACGGCGAGCTGCGCGTCGGCTACGACTTCGCCGGCGTCGAGGGCCTCGTCGAGCGGGCCAAGGGCCTGCGAGACAAGGACCGCGCCGTCGTGCGGCTGACCGTCCCCGCGCACGTGCCGGTCAAGGTGACGACCGCGCGCGCCGCCGCGAGCGTCCTCGGCACGCAGGCGGACCTGTCCGTGACGACCGCGACGGGCGCCGTCCGCGTCCAGGGCGTGTCGGGCACGGCGTCGATCAAGACGGCGACCGGCGCCGTGGACGTCGGCGAGCACGTCGGCGACGTCCACGTGAG
Organism: Cellulosimicrobium funkei; assembly: GCF_001019615.1. Classification (GTDB taxonomy): domain Bacteria; phylum Actinomycetota; class Actinomycetes; order Actinomycetales; family Cellulomonadaceae; genus Cellulosimicrobium; species Cellulosimicrobium cellulans_E. The sequence goes on from NZ_JNBQ01000004.1 coordinate 194,078, forward strand.
CACCGCGTCCGGTGCGGTCACGCTCGGCGGGACGCTCGGCCGCGTGTCCGTCAACACCGTGACGAGCGGCGTCGAGGTCGTCGCGCGCGAGAGCACCCCGCTCGTCGACGCGCGCACAGTCTCCGGCGACGTGGCCGTGCGCCTCGGCGCCGGGTCGCCGGTCAACCTCAAGGCCCGCAGCGTCACGGGCAAGGCCGTGCTCGACGGCGTCCGCCTGGACTCCACCGCGCAGCGCACGACGTCGGTCGACCACGTCGACCAGCCCGGCGCCCGCGGCGCGTACGTCTCGGCGAACACCGTCTCGGGCGACCTCACGGTCTCGCGCGGCTGACACCCGCGCGCCGACGGCCCGCCGTCCCGGGATCGCTCCCGGGACGACGGGCCGTCGTCGTGCGTGGGTGGTTCAGACCGTGTCGTCCGGCAGACCCAGCCAGGCGTGCCAGCCCGTGTGCAGCACGAGCCAGGCCATGAGCCCGTAGCCCGCCTGGCCGGGGAAGCCGTTGCCGCTCTGCGCGAGGTCCGCGAGCCACTGCTCGTGCGTCACGAGCGGGCTGAACGTGTCCACGTACGGCACGCGGCGCCGGTTCGCGACGTCCGAGAAGGCGTGCGAGAGCTCGGCGAGCCGCTCCGCGTCCTGCGCGTGCCCCGGCGGGGGCCCCACGACGAACGTCGGCAGCCGGTGCGACTCCGCGACGTCGAGCACGTTCGCGAGGTTGAGGCGCGAGCGGGCGACCGACAGCCCCGCGTCGAGGTCGTGACGGCCGAGGCCGATGACGAGGCGGTTGTCCACGTCCGGCTCCGGGGCGAACCGCCGCGCTGTCTCCGCCTCCCAGCGCTGGCTGAGCGCCGTCGTCGTCTCGCCGGGGATGGCGAGCGGGAACACGTACGCCGGCTGGGGGAAGCGCGTGCGCGCGACGACGCGCCCCGCCCACCCCAGGGCCTTCGCGTCGCCGACGCCGGCGCTCAGCTCGTCGCCGACGACGCAGATCCGTACCTCTCGACTCACCGCGTCTTCCACGGGCGCCATTCTCCCCGACGCGGGCGGCGCGGGTCGAAACGGGCTCGTAGGGACGGCGTGTCCAGCCGGACATAGGGGACGGACCGCCCGCGACGGGGGCTGGTCAGAGCAGCGTCGCGCCCCAGGTGACCTCGTGCGAGGCGCCCGGCTCGAGCCGCACGAGGCGCTCGCCGGTGCGGAACGCGTCCGCGATGCAGCTCATGGGCTCCGCCGCGACGCCGGACCGGCGGAACGCGACGTCCCCGACGTGGTCGCCCGTGCAGACCTGCCAGGTGTCCATCGAGCCGTCCATCCAGACGGCCGACGTGCGGCCGTCGGGAGCGGCGAGGCGCATCCAGGACAGGCCGTCGGCGTCGCGCAGCACGTCGACGTAGGCGTCGTCCAGGTCGACGCCCGCGAGCAGGCGCGGCTCGCGCAGGTCGTAGCTCCCCGCGGCGGGCTCGGTGCCCGTGGGCAGGAGCCGCTCGTCGGTCGTGACGCGCGTCGCGGCGTCGAGGCGCAGCGTGCACTCGTCGAGGTTCGCGCCGTCCGCGGACAGCCACGGGTGGAACCCGATGCCGTACGGCGCCGTCGCGGCGCCGACATTCGTCGTGCGCACGTGGACGCGCAGCCCGGCGTCGTCGAGCGAGTAGGTCACGCGCGTGACGAGGTCGAACGGGTAGCCGGGCGACGGCGGCAGGTGCAGCTCGAGCGTCGCGGCGGACGCGGCGTGCTCGACGACGACCCAGCGCTGCCAGCACGCGAGCCCGTGCAGCGCGGTGCCGCGGTCGGGCTCCGACACGGGCACCTGGTACGCCGTGCCGTCCACCTCGTACGCGCCGTCGCGCAGGCGGTTGGGCCAGGGGAGCAGGACCGCGCCGTTGAACGCGGGCGCGACCTCGTCCTCCGGGAAGGACGTGAAGACGGGCCGGCCGCCGACCGTGTACTCGCGCACGGCCGCTCCCACCTCGGTGATCGTCGCTGCGTGCTCGCCGTGGGCGATGCGGACCTGGGTCCCCGAGGGGGCGTGGGTGTTCACGCTCACATACGGTACTCGGCGTGCGAGGGTGCGCGATGCGCTCTCGCCAGTCAGACTCGGTGCCCGGGTGTGTCTCCCGGCGTACCCGACGCAGCACGAGGAGGAACGATGGAACGACAGGTGCTCGGACGCACGGGACGGCTTGTCTCGGTCGTCGGACTGGGAACCTGGCAGCTCGGCGCCGACTGGGGCGACGTGAGCGAGGACGACGCGCGCGCCGTGCTCGACGCCTCCGCGGAGGCCGGCGTGACGTTCTTCGACACCGCGGACGTCTACGGCGACGGGCGCAGCGAGCAGATCATCGGCGGCTACCTCGCCGACAACCCGGGCCACGCGATCACGGTCGCGACGAAGATGGGTCGCCGCGAGGACCAGGACGCGGACAACTACACGCTCGCGAAGTTCCGCGAGTGGACCGACCGGTCGCGTCGCAACCTCCGGACGGACCGCCTCGACCTCGTCCAGCTCCACTGCCCCCCGACGGCGGTCTACTCCCGCGACGAGGTCTACGACGGCCTCGACACCCTCGTCGCCGAGGGCGCGATCGCGAGCTACGGCGTGAGCGTCGAGACGGTCGACGAGGCGCTCACCGCCATCGCGCGTCCCGGTGTCGCGACCGTGCAGATCATCCTCAACGCGTTCCGGCTCAAGCCCCTCGACGCGGTCCTGCCCGCGGCCTCCGCCGCCGGGGTGGGCGTCATCGCCCGCGTGCCGCTCGCGTCCGGCCTGCTGTCGGGGAAGTACACGAAGGACACGACCTTCGCGGCCGACGACCACCGCACCTACAACCGCGACGGGAGCGCGTTCGACGTCGGCGAGACGTTCTCGGGCGTCGACTTCGAGACCGGCGTCCAGGCGGCGGCCGAGTTCACCACGCTCGTGCACGACGTCGTCGGGCAGGACCTCACGCCCGCCCAGGTCGCGATCGCGTGGGTCTGGCAGCAGCCCGGTGTGTCGACCGTCATCCCCGGCGCGCGCAACGTCGAGCAGGCCCGCTCGAACGCCGCGGCGGGCGACGCGGACGTCCTCGGCCCGCTCTTCACCTCGGGCGTCCGAGAGATCTACGACGAGCACCTGCGCGCCACGATCCACGACCGCTGGTGACCCGCGAGATCGACCCGCACGTCGCCAGATCGACCCCCTGAGGGTCGATCTCCGACGCTCGGGTCGATCTCCCGGTGGCGGCGACGACCCCCGGGCTCCCCGGACGCGACCGTGCCGCACCGCACCGACGACGAAGGCCCCCTCCGTGCAGAGGGGGCCTTCGTCATGTCCGGGGCCGGGGCCCGGCGACGTCAGCGGGCGAACGCCTGCTCGAGCAGCACGGCCTGCTGGGCCTGGTGCTTCTTCGCCGTACCGGCGGCGGTCGACGCCGACGCCGGGCGGGAGACGACGCTCACGCGCGGCAGGTCCTCCGGCAGGTTGATGTGCACGAACGACCAGGCGCCCTGGTTCTCCGGCTCGTCCTGGACCCACACGACCTCGGCGTCCGGGTACTTCGCGAGCTCGGTACGGATGCCGTCGACGTCGAGCGGGTAGAGCTGCTCGAGCCGGACGAGCGCCACGCCCTCGTCGCCGCGCTTGGTGCGCTCGGCGAGGAGGTCGTAGTAGACGCGGCCCGTGCAGAGGAGCACGCGGTCGACCTTCGCCGGGTCGGCCGTCGCGTCCGCGATGACGGGCTGGAACGTGCCGGTCGTGAAGTCCTCGACGCTCGACGCGGCGGCCTTGAGACGCAAGAGCTGCTTCGGCGTGAACACGATGAGCGGACGACGCGGGCGGGCGTACGCCTGCTGGCGCAGCAGGTGGAAGTACGACGCGGGCGTCGACGGCTGCGCGACCGTCATGTTGTCCTCCGCGGCGAGCTGGAGGAAGCGCTCGATGCGCGCGGACGAGTGGTCCGGCCCCTGACCCTCGTAGCCGTGGGGGAGGAGCATGACGACCGAGGAGTACTGGCCCCACTTCTGCTCGGCGGACGAGATGAACTCGTCGATCACCGTCTGGGCGCCGTTGACGAAGTCGCCGAACTGCGCCTCCCACAGCACGAGCGCGTCGGGACGCTCGACCGAGTAGCCGTACTCGAACCCGAGCGCGGCGTACTCCGACAGCGACGAGTCGTAGACCCAGAACTTGGCCTGGTCCGCCGACAGGTACAGCAGCGGCGTCCACTCGGCGCCCGTCTCGCGGTCGTGGAGGACGGCGTGGCGCTGCACGAACGTGCCGCGGCGCGAGTCCTGCCCGGCGAGGCGCACGGGCGTGCCCTCGACGAGGAGCGAGCCGAACGCCGCGAGCTCGCCGAAGCCCCAGTCGATGCCGCCCTCGACGGACATCTGCCGACGCTTCTCGAGGAGCTGCGCGAGCTTCGGGTGGACGGTGAAGCCCTCCGGCGGCGCGACGTGCACCTGGCCGACGCGCTCGAGGACCGAGCGGTCGATCGACGTCTTCCAGCCGACCATCGTGCCGGCGTCCTCCAGCTGGGACTCCGGGCGCTCGAGACCGGCGACCGGCTCGCGGTCCGCGGCGGGCGTGAACCCGCCCTCCTTGGTCTCCGTGAAGACGCGCTCGAGCTGGGCCTGGTAGTCCTGGAGGACGTGCTCGGCCTCCTCGAGCGTGATGTCACCGCGCGCGACGAGGTTCTCGGTGTAGAGCTTGCGCACCGAGCGCTTCGCCTCGATGAGGTTGTACATGAGCGGCTGCGTCATCGAGGGGTCGTCGCCCTCGTTGTGACCGCGGCGGCGGTAGCAGATCATGTCGATGATCACGTCGCGGTCGAACTGCTCGCGGAACGCGAAGGCGAGCTCCGCGACGCGCACGCAGGCCTCGGGGTCGTCCCCGTTCACGTGGAAGATCGGGACCTGGTAGCCCTTGGCGACGTCCGTCGCGTACGTCGTCGAGCGCGACGACGACGGGCCCGTGGTGAAGCCGACCTGGTTGTTGATGATGACGTGCACGGTGCCGCCCGTGCGGTACCCGCGCAGCTGCGCGAGGTTGAGCACCTCGGGAACGACGCCCTGGCCCGCGAAGGCCGCGTCGCCGTGGATGAGGATCGGCAGGACGGAGAACCCGTCGCCGCCCAGGTCGATGCGGTCCTGCTTGGCGCGCACGATGCCCTCGAGCACCGGGTCGACTGCCTCGAGGTGCGACGGGTTCGCCGCGAGGTAGACCTTCGTCGTCGCACCGGTCTCGGCGGTGAAGACGCCCTCGGTGCCGAGGTGGTACTTCACGTCGCCCGAGCCCTGCACGCTCTTCGGGTCGAGGTTGCCCTCGAACTCCGCGAAGATCTGCGCGTAGCTCTTGCCCGCGATGTTGGCGAGCACGTTGAGCCGCCCGCGGTGCGCCATGCCGATGCCGACCTCGTCGAGGCCGTTCTCCGCGGCCTTCGACAGGATCGCGTCGAGCAGCGGGATGAGTGCCTCGCCACCCTCGAGCGAGAAGCGCTTCTGCCCGACGAACTTCGTCTGCAGGAACGTCTCGAACGCCTCGGCCGAGTTCAGGCGGCGCAGGATGCGGAGCTGGTCCTCGCGCGGTGTGCGGGCGTAGCCCGACTCGAGCCGCTCCTGGAGCCACTTGCGCTGCGTGCGGTCGGCCAGGTGCATGTACTCGACGCCGACGGTGCGGCAGTAGGAGTCGCGCAGCAGACCGAGGATGTCGCGCAGGGAGGACCGGGTCCGGCCGCCGAAGCCGCCCGTGGGGAACGTGCGGTCGAGGTCCCACAGCGTCATGCCGTGGTTCTGGATGTCCAGGTCGCCGTGCTTGCGCTGGCGGTACGCGAGCGGGTCGGTGTCCGCCATGAGGTGGCCGCGCGAGCGGTAGGAGTGGATGAGCTCCGCGATCTTCGCGGGCTTGGCCGCCTCGATCTCCGCGTCCGTCGTGTTGTCGCGGACCCAGCGCACCGGCTCGTAGGGGATGCGCAGCGCCGCGAAGACGCGGTCGTAGAAGCCGTCCTCGCCGAGGAGCTTCTGCGACAGGATGCGCAGGAACTCGCCCGACTGGGCGCCCTGGATGATGCGGTGGTCGTAGGTCGACGTGATCGTCAGGACCTTCGAGATGCCCAGGCGCGCGAGGCGCTCGGTGGACGCGCCCGCGAACTCCGCGGGGTAGTCCATCGCGCCGACGCCGATGATCGTGCCCTGGCCGGCCATGAGGCGCGGGACCGAGTGCACGGTGCCGATGCCGCCGGGGTTGGTCAGCGAGATCGTCGTGCCGGCGAAGTCGTCGACGCCGAGCTTGCCGCCGCGCGCCCGGCGCACGAGGTCCTCGTAGGCCGCCCAGAACTGGGCGAAGTCCATCGTCTCGGCCTTCTTGATGCTCGGCACGAGGAGCTGGCGCGAGCCGTCCGGCTTGGCGAGGTCGATCGCGAGACCGAAGTTGACGTGCGCCGGCTGGTTCACCGCCGGCTTGCCGTCGAGCTGCGTGTAGCTCGCGTTCATGACCGGCATGTCCGCCAGCGCCTCGACGAGCGCGAACCCGATGAGGTGCGTGAACGAGATCTTGCCGCCGCGGCCGCGCGCGAGGTGGTTGTTGATGACGATCCGGTTGTCGACCATGAGCTTGGCCGGCACCGCGCGCACCGACGTCGCCGTCGGCACCTGGATGCTGGCCTCCATGTTCGTCACGACGCGCGCCGCGGGGCCGCGGAGCTTCTGCACGTCGTCCGCGACGGTCTCCGCCTCGGCCGTCGGGGCGCCGGCGACCTTGAGGGCCGGGACCTGCGCGTACGGCGCGGTCGCGGGCTGGGCCGTCGCGACGGGGCGCGTCGCCCGGACCGCCTCGGCGGCGGCGTTGACCGCGGGGTCGGCCGGGAGCTTGGGGGGCTTGACGCGCTGCGCCGCCTCGGCGGCGGCGGAGCCGTCCGTCACGGCGGCGGGGACGGCCGGCGTGGCGGGGGCCGCCGGTGCCGCGGGGGACCCGTTCACGGGCTTCGACGGCGCGCCGGCCGTCGTCGTGGCCTGCTCGGCACGCTCCGCCGGACGGTAGTCCTCGAAGAAGTCCCACCACGCGGGGTCCACCGCGTTCTTGTCCAGGAGGTACTGCTCGTACAGCTCGTCGACCAGCCACTCGTTCGCTCCGAACACGGAGCTTGCGTCGCTGATCGCCTCTGACTCAGCCTTCGGGGACACGCGAGGATCGCCCACTTTCACACACAGGTCGCTGTCGGTCACAGTCTGAGAGCAGACGCGTGGCGGCACGCGCGAGGCGTGGGCGCCCGACGTCGGCGCAGACTCGTCCGGATTCCGGACCACTCCAGCCTAGGCCCTCGACGGCGGCCCAGGGGGCCGCGCGGGACGTTCGCGCGCGGCCTGTTCGCGGGTTCTTCACGCCGCGTCTGGGCCAGGCAAACATGACCCCACGCGGACCTCGTCGGACGGCAAGATCGCGGAATTCCAGGCCATCGCGAGGTATCCGGGTCGCGCGGTGTGATGGATCTCACTCGGCGTCGCTCGCCGGTGACCGCGCTGTCGAGGACGGGCTCAGCGCGTGGTCGGGTCCTCGGCACCCGGGTCACCGAGCAGGTCGGGCTCGACGGGGTGGCCGTGCGCCGGAAGGGTGACGCGCATCGTCGCGCCGCTGCGGGAGTCCGCGACCTCGATCCGCCCGCCGTGCAGGTCGATCGCCCACCGGACGATCGCCAGGCCGATGCCCGTCCCGCCCGTCGAGCCGCCCGTCGTCGTGTGCGTGCCCGTCGCGCTGGCCCGCGCGAAGCGCTCGAAGATGCGCTCGCGGTCCTCCTTCGCGATCCCCGGGCCCTCGTCCACGATCTCGAGCACGACGTCGTCGTCCACGGGGTACGCCTCGAGCCGGATCTCGCCCCCCTGGGGAGAGTGCCGGATCGCGTTCTGGAGGAGGTTCGTCACGACCTGGTGCAGACGCTCGCGGTCCGCCTCGAGCACCAGGTCGGGCGGCGTGACGTCGACGACGTACCGCAGCTGCTTCCCGGCCTCCACCATCGACACGGCCTCGGCGTTCTCCTCGAGGAAGTCGCCCACGTCGATCTCGGTGATGTTGAGGGCCGCCGCGCCGGCCTCGATGCGCGACAGGTCCAGGAGGTAGGAGACGAGGCGCGTGAGGCGCTCCGTCTGCGCCAGGGCCATCTCCATGGTCGCGGGCGTCGGCTGCGTGACGCCGTCGACGACGTTCTCGAGCTGCGCCTGGAGCGCCGCGATGGGCGTCCGCAGCTCGTGCGACACGTTCGCGATGAGCTCGCGGCGCACCTGGTCGCTCGTCGCGAGGTCCTCCGCCATGACGTTGAACGCGACGGCGAGCTGGCCCACCTCGTCGCGGCTCGTCGCCCGGACGCGTCGCGTGTAGTCGCCGTCGGCCATGGCGCGTGCCGCCGCCGTCATCTCGCGCAGCGGCGACGTCATCCCGCGCGCGAGGAGCTGGGTGAGCAGCAGCGACAGGACGATCGCGAGCGGGAACGTGCGCGACGGCCCGAGCTGGTTCTGGAGCCCGATCCAGGTGATGAGGACCGCGAGCGTGACCGTCGCGGCCACGAGCACGCCGAGCTTGATCTTCAACGAGCGGAAGGAGTCGAGCGGCCGGACGTCGGGCAGGTGCGGGCGGATCGTGTGCGCACGGTGCACGCCGTTCCGCGCCGGAGCGCTCGTCGAGCCGCCCGGGCCCCGGCCCGCGCCGTCCGTCGGGTCGGCCGGGTCAGCGGGGTGGGAGGTCATCCTGCGGGCGGCTCGAACGCGTATCCGACGCCGTGCACCGTGCGGATGAGGTCGGCCCCGAGCTTGCGGCGCAGCGCCTTGATGTGCGAGTCGACGGTGCGCGTCCCGCTCGCGTCGGCCCAGTCCCACACCTCCGCGAGGAGCCGCTCGCGCGTGAGCACCGTCTTGGGCGAGCTCGCCAGCATGACGAGGAGCTCGAACTCGGTGGGCGTGAGGTGGACCTCCTCGCCCGCGCGGTAGACGCGGCGCTGGGCCTTGTCGATCGTCACGTCGCCCACCGTCATGGGCGGGTCGGTCGGGGCGGCGCTCGCGGCCTGCGTGGCGCGGTCGACCCGGCGCAGCAGCGCCTTGATGCGCGCGACGAGCTCGCGCATCGAGAAGGGCTTCGTCATGTAGTCGTCGGCACCCACGCCGAGCCCGATGAGCATGTCGGTCTCGTCGTCGCGCGCGGTGAGCATGAGGATCGGCACGGGCTGCTCGGCCTGGATGCGCCGGGTCACCTCGAGGCCGTCGATGCCGGGCAGCATGACGTCGAGCACGATGACGTCCGGGCGCAGCCGCGTCGCGGCGTCGACACCCGAGAGCCCGTCGCGCGCGACCTCGACGCGCCAGCCCTCCGCGCTCAGGCGCTGCGCGATCGCGGTCGCGATCGCGGGCTCGTCCTCGACGACGAGGACCGTCGCCGCCTGCTGTGGCGTGCCGCCGGCCAGCGGTGCCGTCGTGGGCACGGGCCCGCGGCCCGGGACGGGACCGGCGCCCGCGCCGGTCGGTGATGCGCTCGCTGCCCTCGGATCTGCCATGGGATACAGCGTGGCACACGTCGGCCCAGGTCGGCCGGATTTCGCCGTCGCCCGGCACCCGGGCGGCGCACGGCCGGGCGGCCCGGCGGGAGCGGGCGCTAGCATCGTCGGCACGATGAAGAGCACCTCTCGATATCGGTGGAGCACCTCGTGGTAGGCGACTGGGTCATGGTCGCGCTCGGGGTGCTCCTCACCGCAGGCACCGCCGTCTTCGTGGCCAGCGAGTTCTCCCTGGTCACCCTCGACCCCGCCGTCCTCCCCGCGGGCGACGACCCCGACCAGGAGGGCGACAGACGCGGCTCCCCGCCGTCGGGCCGGGAGGCCCGTGCCGACCGCCGCGACCGCAGCGTCCGGGCCGGTCTCAAGCACCTGTCGACCGAGCTGTCGTCCGCGCAGGTCGGCATCACGCTCACGACGATCCTCCTCGGCTACACGGCGCAGCCGGCGCTGCTCTCGCTGTTCGGCGCCGGACTGGGCGCCACGGCGCTCGGGCAGGCGGCGTCCGCCGTCCTCGCCGGCGTCCTCGCCCTCCTCGTCGTGAACTTCGTCTCGATGCTCTTCGGTGAGCTCATCCCCAAGAACTTCGCCCTGAGCGCGCCCTACGCGACGGCCCGGCAGGTCGTGCCGGTGCAGCGCCAGTTCACCAAGCTGTTCCGGCCCGTGATCGCCGTCCTCAACGGCTCTGCCAACGCGATCCTGCGCCGGGTGGGCGTCGAGCCGCGCGAGGAGCTGTCCGGTGCGCGCTCGGCGTCGGAGCTCGCGGCGCTCGTGCGCCGCTCGGCCCAGGAGGGCACGCTCGACGTCTCCGTCGCGACGCTCCTCACCAACTCGATCGAGCTCGACGAGCTGAGTGCCGTCGACGTCATGACGGACCGCATGCGGATGGTCGTGGTGGACCGTGACGCCACGGCTGCGGACGTCGTCGACGCCGCGCGGCGGACCGGGCACTCCCGGTTCCCCGTGATCGGCGAGGACCGGGACGACGTCGTCGGCCTGGTCCACCTGCGCCGCGCGGTCGCCGTCCCGTACGAGCGTCGCGACGAGGTCCCGGCGGCGGCGCTCATGGTCGAGGCGCCCCGGGTGCCCGAGACGGTGCGGCTGGGCCCGCTGCTCGTCGAGCTGCGCGGGTTCGGGCTCCAGATGGCGGTCGTGGTGGACGAGTACGGCGGCACCTCGGGCGTCGTGACGCTCGAGGACGTCGTCGAGGAGCTCGTGGGCGACGTGGCGGACGAGCACGACCCCCGCCGCTCCGGCGCGGCCCGGCGCGCGGACGGCTCCTGGCTGGTCCCCGGCGTCATGCGGCCCGACGAGCTCACCGAGGTCACCGGCCTCCGTGTGCCCGAGGACGGTGCGTACGAGACGCTCGGCGGCCTCGTCATGGCACGGCTGGGGCGCGTGCCCGTGCCGGGCGACGAGGTCGTCGCGGGCGACGCGCGCGACCGCGTCGTGCTGCGCGTGGAGGCGATGGAGGGCCGGCGGGTCGAGCGGCTCTCGGTCCGGGCGACCCCGGTGGAGGTGGAGTCGTGAGCTCGACCACCGCGCTCCTCGTCGCCGTCCTGCTGCTCGCGGGCAACGCGTTCTTCGTCGGTGCCGAGTTCGCCGTCATCTCCGCGCGCCGCTCGGCGATCGAGCCGCTCGCCGCGCAGGGGAACCGCCGGGCGCAGACCGTCCTGTGGGCGATGGAGAACGTGTCCCTCATGCTCGCGTGCGCCCAGCTCGGGGTGACGGTCTGCTCCACGGGCCTCGGCGTCGTCGCGGAGCCCGCGCTCGCGCACCTCATCGAGGACCCGCTGCACGCGCTCGGCGTGAGCACGTCCCTCGCCCACCCGATCGCGTTCGTCGTCGCGCTCGCGATCGTCGTCTACCTGCACGTGGTGCTGGGGGAGATGGTCCCGAAGAACCTCGCCGTCGCCGGTCCCGAGACGGCGGTCATGTGGTTCGGGCCGCCGCTCGTGTGGATCGGGCGCGTCCTGCGCCCGGTCATCGTCGCGCTCAACTGGCTCGCGAACCACGCCGTCCGGGCGACGGGGGTCGAGCCCAAGGACGAGGTCGCCTCCGCGTTCACCGCGGAGGAGGTCCAGTCGATCGTCGAGCACTCCCAGGCGGAGGGCGTGCTCCGGGACGAGCAGGGCCTGCTCTCGGGGGCGATCGAGTTCTCCGAGCGCACCGCGCAGGACGTCATGGTGCCGGTCGCCGACCTCGTCACGGTGACCGAGGGCTGCACGCCCGAGGAGGTCGAGCGCCTCGTCGCCAAGACCGGGTTCTCGCGGTTCGCCGTCGCCGACGCCTCGGGCGAGCTCGTGGGCTACCTCCACGTCAAGGACGTGCTCTACGCGGACGAGACGACGCGCTCGGCGCCGGTCCCGTCCTGGCGCGTGCGGGCGCTCGCGACCGCCGCCCCGGGCGACGAGGTCGAGGACGCGCTCCGGGCGATGCAGCGCTCGGGCGCGCACCTGGCACGCGTCGACGCGCCCGAGGGCGGCGGCGCCCTCGGCGTCGTGTTCCTCGAAGACATCCTCGAGGAGCTCGTCGGGGAGGTGCGCGACGCCATGCAGCGTCGTCACTGACGAGCGTTCCGGGCGCCGAGACCGGTCCTGAGCAGGGGACTTGGCATCGTCGGAGTGCTTCGTTACTGTTCCGTGATTGATCGGTCGTCGGTGGCCCGAGAGCCACCCCGAAGGGTGAGAGGCAGGTGGCGGGTGGAGTCGCAGCGGACCGACGCACCCGCCCTCGAGTCCCGACGGGCACGGCGCGAGGCGGAGCAAGGCTCCCGTCGTCGTCGCCCCCAGGCGCAGGTCTCCAGCCAGCACCGCTGGATGCCGCGCATCGCCGTCCTCGGGACTCTCGCCGCCGCGACGATCGCGATGCCCCTCTCCGCCGGCGCGGACGACGGCCTCGGCACCGGGTCCCCCTTCGAGCCCGAGACGCGACCGCTGGGCCCGAGCGCGCTCGACCTCGCGACCGCCGGGTCGACGGCGCCCGCGGTCTCCCAGAGCGTCGCCGCCGCACCGCGCGTCGAGGTGCGGCGCGAGGCCGCATCCCGGTCCGCCGCGCGCGACCCGCTCCCCGGCTGCGATCCCACGGTCCGCCCCGCGGGCACCAACGGCAAGCTCGACGAGCACGCGCTGTGCGAGCTCTGGCAGGCTGGAGAGCACCTGCGGCCCGACGCGGCCGTCTCGCTGTCGGCCATGAACGAGGCCTTCCGGGCGACGTTCGGTCGCGACCTGTGCCTCGTCTCGTCGTACCGCACGCTCTCGACGCAGGTCTCGCTCAAGTCCTCCCGCGGCGCGTTCGCCGCACCTCCCGGTTGGTCCATGCACGGGTGGGGCCTCGCGATCGACCTCTGCTCGGTCGAGACCGGCTCGCGCGAGGTCTATGCGTGGATCAACCAGAACGGTGCCACCTACGGCTGGGCCAACCCCGCCTGGGCCAAGCGCGGCGGCAGCGGCGCCTACGAGCCGTGGCACTTCGAGTTCGTCCAGGGCGTCGAGGAGATCCAGAGCTCCTGACGCGCGGCCCGTCGCCCACCGCCGTGGCCCTCGTCGCCGTATCGTCGGAACCGTGGCCGACCTGCTCCTCGCCGCGGTCGTCCTGCGCCGTCCCGAGCACGCGCTCGCCGCGCAGGTGCTGAGCCTCGCGCTCTCCGGCCTCGTCCGGGTGGAGCCGACGGCGCCCGGGCCGCCCCCGGCTCTCGTCCTCCTCGACCCGGTCCCCGGCTCCGAACGCGAGCGAGTCGCCCTCTCCGCGGTGTTCGGCGACGACGCCGGTCCGGGGGCGCGCGTCGTGCTCGACCCCGCCGACGACCGCCTGCGTGCCCGGGTGCGCGCTGCGGCGCGCGACGTCGTGCGTGGCGCGCGGCGCGACGGCTACCTCGAGCCCGGGCGGGCGCGCCACCTCACGGAGAAGGGCGAGGCCGTGCGGGCCGAGCTCGTCGCGCTGGAGGACGCGGTCGAGCGGGAGGTCGCGGACGCCCGCGCGCACGACCACGCGCGCGAGCACGTCTCGTCCGGCGCGCTCCCGTGGGCCGTGCTGTTCGGGCACGAGCCGGGGTGGGTGCCGGTCGACCGCCGGACGGTCCGGATCGACGTCGCCGCCGTCTGCGCGGCGGCCGACGCGCTGCGCTGACGGCCTGACGGTCTACGGCTCCGAGAGCCGCTCGTTGCGGCCGAAGTCCTGGAGGAACCGCGGTCCCGACTCCGCGAGCTCGGCCTCGAACTCGTCGCGCCACGAACCGTAGGGCCGGCTGGCCAGGGCGTCGTTGGAGAAGCGCGGGTCGTCGGTGAGCTCCGTGACGCAGAAGGCGGGGATCTGGAGGTCCGTGACGGGTCCGGTGCGCTCGCACTCCGCGACGACGAGCGGGTGGTTCGCCCCGCCGAAGACGTCGACGACCCAGCCGTCCGCCCCGACCCACACCGAGTACCGGGTCTTGACGACGCGCGCACCGCCGCGCCGGATCATCTGCACGCCGACCGCGACGTCGACCTCGCGCTCCGCCTCGTACCGCGTGCCGCCCGCCATGGGCCCCTTCACGGTGAGCGTGCACAGGTCGACGGCGGGCGCGAACCGGTCGAGCAGGCGCACCGGGTCCGTCTCCGCGTCCATCGTGGCGTCCACCGTCGGCACCTTGGCGCGCAGCCGCAGCGCGTAGCCCTCGTCCGCCAGGTAGTAGCTCTGCACGATGAGCGCCGGGGCGTCGCGCAGGTCCTCGGGCAGGTCGCGCACGAGGAACCGGCGCTCGAACTCGAAGTCCCCGTAGCCGCCGTCGGTCATGGCCCCACCGTAGCGGGCGCGCGGGACGGGTGCGGGACGCGGGCGAGGTCGAGGGGTCCGGAGACGACGCGAGCCCGGCCGCCGGAGGCGGGCCGGGCTCGTCGGAGCGGAGCAGGGTGCCCTCGATAGGATTCGAACCTACGACCTTCTGCTCCGGAGGCAGACGCTCTATCCACTGAGCTACGAGGGCGAGCGCCGACGGTGTCCGCCGACGCGATGCACGAGACTACCAGCACGTCCGGGGTGCGCGGGCCCGGTGGTGCCACGCCGGTCGATCTCCGGCCCGCCGGCGCGCCGGAGAGCCCGCGAGCACCGCGTGAAACACCGCGACGGGGGGTGCGCGCGCCTCGGTAGAATCGCCCGGTGACCCCCGACGAGCTCTCCGAAGCGCTGAGCGCTGCCCTGGCCGCCGCCGTCGCCGACGGCACCCTCGCCCTGGACCCCACCGCGGTCCCCGAGCGCGTCCACGTGGAGCGACCCCGCCAGCGCGAGCACGGCGACTGGGCCACGAACGTCGCGCTCCAGCTCGCCAAGAAGGCGGGCACGACGCCGCGCGCCCTCGCCGAGGACCTCGCGACGCGGCTCGCCGCGACCCCGGGCGTCAAGGCCGTGGACGTCGCGGGCCCGGGCTTCCTCAACATCACGCTCGACGCGGCCGCCGCGGGCGAGCTCGCGCGCACGATCGTCGAGGCCGGCCCGGCGTACGGGCGCGGCGACTCCGAGGCGGGCACGAAGGTCAACCTCGAGTTCGTCTCCGCGAACCCGACCGGGCCCATCCACATCGGCGGCGTCCGCTGGGCCGCCGTCGGCGACTCGCTCGCGCGCGTGCTCGAGGCGAGCGGCGCGGACGTGACGCGCGAGTACTACTTCAACGACCACGGCGCGCAGATCGACCGCTTCGCGCGCTCGCTGCTCGCGCGCGCCCGCGGCCTGGAGGCGCCCGAGGACGGGTACGGCGGCGAGTACATCAGCGAGATCGCGGACGCGGTCATCGCGGACGCGGTCGCCGCCGGCGACCCCGACCCGCGCACGCTCCCGGACGCCGAGGCACAGGAGGTCTTCCGGGCGCGGGGCGTCGAGCGCATGTTCGGCGAGATCAAGGCGTCGCTGCACGACTTCGGCGTCGACTTCGACGTGTACTTCCACGAGGACTCGCTGCACGAGTCGGGTGCCGTGGAGCGTGCCGTCGAGCGCCTGCGCGAGTCGGGCCACATGTTCGAGCAGGACGGCGCGACGTGGCTGCGCACGACCGACTTCGGCGACGACAAGGACCGCGTCGTCATCAAGTCGGACGGCGACGCCGCGTACATCGCGGGCGACATCGCGTACTACCTCGACAAGCGCGAGCGTGGCTTCGACGAGGTCATCATCATGCTCGGCGCCGACCACCACGGGTACGTGGGCCGCATGATGGCGGTGTGCGCCGCGTTCGGCGACACCCCCGGGAAGAACCTCCAGCTCCTCATCGGGCAGATGGTCAACCTCGTCAAGGACGGGCACCCCGTGCGCATGTCCAAGCGCGCCGGGACCGTCGTGACGCTCGAGGACCTCGTCGACGCCGTCGGCGTCGACGCCGCGCGCTACTCGCTCGCGCGCTCGTCGGCGGACCAGAACATCGACCTCGACCTCGACCTGCTCGCGCGGGCCACGAACGAGAACCCCGTCTACTACGTGCAGTACGCGCACTCGCGCACGGCGGCGGTGGACCGCAACGCGGCCGACCGCGGCGTCGCGCGCGCCGACGGCTTCGAGCCCGCGCTGCTCGACCACCCGAGCGAGGCCGCGCTCATCGGTCGCCTGACGGAGTTCCCGCGCATCGTGGCCCAGGCGGCGGAGCTGCGCGAGCCGCACCGCGTCGCGCGCTACCTCGAGGCGCTCGCCGGCGACTACCACACGTGGTACCAGCAGAAGTCCCAGCGCGTCCTGCCCTACCCGGACGAGGAGGTCACGGACACGCACCGCACGCGCCTGTGGCTCAACGACGCGGTGCGCCAGGTGCTCGCCAACGGCCTCGGCCTGCTCGGCGTCTCCGCGCCGGAGCGCATGTGAGCACCGGTCTGCCGGGGTACCCCGGCGAGCCGTGGTCGCGGGGCGTGCGCCGCGGTGAGGACGGGGTGGTCGAGGTCGCGGGCGTCGGCGTCCACGACCTCGCGGCCGAGCACGGCACGCCTGCGTACGTGCTCGACGAGGCGGACTTCCGCGCGCGCGCCCGGGCGTACCGCACGGCGTTCGAGACGGCGTTCCGCGCCGTCGGGTCGGACGTCGACGTGTACTACGCGGGCAAGGCCCTGCTGACGGTGGCCGTCGCGCGCTGGGCGCGCGAGGAGGGCCTGCGCGTCGACACCGCGAGCGGGGGAGAGCTCGCCGTCGCGCTGCGCGCCGGCGTCCCCGGCCCGGAGATCGGGCTGCACGGCAACAACAAGTCCGACGCCGAGATCGGCCGGGCGCTCGACGAGGGCGTGGGCCGGATCATCGTCGACTCGCTCGTCGAGGTCGAGCGCGTCGCGCGGCTCGCGGGCGAGCGCGGCGTGGTCGCGCCCGTCATGGTCCGCGTGACGACGGGCGTCCACGCGGGCGGGCACGAGTACATCTCGACCGCGCACGAGGACCAGAAGTTCGGGCTGTCGATCGCGGCGCCGCGGCCCACGGACGGCAGTGCGGCCGGCGACTCCCCGGCGATGACGGCGCTGCTCGACGTCGTCGCCCGCCCCGAGCTGCACCTGCTCGGGATCCACTCGCACATCGGCTCCCAGATCCTCGACCCCTCGGGCTTCGAGGTCGCGGCGCGCGCGGTGCTGGAGCTGCGCGCCGAGCTCGCCGCGCGCACGGGCGTGCTCGTCGACGAGGTCGACATCGGCGGGGGCTACGGGATCGCGTACCTCCCCGGGGAGGTCGCGCTCGACCCGGAGCGCGTGGCGAAGGACGTCGCCGCCGCGGTGGACGCGGTGGCCGCGGACCTCGGGACGCCGCTGCCGCGGTTCTCGATCGAGCCCGGCCGGGCGATCGTCGGGCCGGCCGGCCTCACGCTCTACACCGTGGGCACGGTCAAGCCGGTGACGCTCGACGACGGCCGCGTGCGCACGTACGTGTCCGTCGACGGCGGCATGAGCGACAACATCCGCCCCGCGCTCTACGCGGCGCAGTACCACGCCGAGGTCGTCGGCCGGGCGTCCGAGGCCGAGCCGGTGCTGGCGCGCGTCGTCGGCAAGCACTGCGAGAGCGGCGACATCGTCGTCCACGAGGTGCAGCTCCCCGGCGACGTGCGCGCGGGGGACCTCCTGGCGGTCCCGGCGACGGGTGCCTACGGCCGCTCGATGGCGTCGAACTACAACCTGCTGACGCGTCCGCCCGTGGTCGCCGTGCGCGACGGCGAGAGCCGCGTGCTCGTGCGGCGCGAGACCGTCGAGGACCTGCTGGCGCTCGACGAGGGCTGACCGTGCGTCGCGCCCGGGAGGGCCGGCATCCGACCCGTGGGCACGCCCCGGGCGGTCGCACGGGGCGCCGTATCCTGTGCCTGCGGCTCCCGAGCCACCCGGGCACGACCCGGGCCGCGTGCACGGCGCCGCACCCGTCCTGACCACCCGAGGAAGGTCCGTCGTGCCCCCTGCCGCCGAGTCCCACCCGCCCCTGCGCGTCGCCCTGCTGGGGTGCGGCGTCGTCGGCACCCAGGTCGCGCGGCTGCTGACGGAGCAGGCCGACGACCTCGCGTCGCGCGTGGGCGCCCGCCTCGAGCTCGTCGGGATCGCGGTGCGCAACGCGGCCGCGCCGCGCGCCTCGTCGGTCGACCGCTCGCTCCTGACCGAGGACGCCGAGGGCCTCGTCGCGCGCGCGGACATCGTCGTCGAGGTCATGGGCGGCACCGAGCCCGCCCGGTCGCTCCTGCTGCGCGCGATCGACGCCGGCGCCGCCGTCGTCACGGCGAACAAGGCGCTGCTCGCCGAGGACGGGCCCACGCTCTACAAGGCCGCCGACGCGGCGGGCGTCGACATCTACTTCGAGGCCGCCGTCGCGGGCGCCATCCCGATCGTGCGCCCGGTGCGCGAGTCGCTCGCGGGCGACCGCGTGCGCCGCGTGCTCGGCATCGTCAACGGGACGACCAACTACGTCCTCGACCAGATGGCCACCACGGGCATGGACCTCGAGGAGGCCGTCAAGGAGGCGCAGGACCTCGGCTACGCGGAGGCGGACCCGACGGCCGACGTCGAGGGGTACGACGCCGCCGCCAAGGCCGCGATCCTCGCGAGCCTCGCGTTCCACACGCGCGTCTCGCTGGACGACGTCGCGCGCGAGGGCATCATGTCCGTCACGGCCGAGGACGTCGCGTGGGCCGCGCAGACCGGCCACGTCATCAAGCTCCTCGCCATCGCGGAGCTGCGCGAGGGGACCTCGGCAGGCACGTCGGTCGGCGCAGCGGCGGGCGCGCCCGCAGGCGTGTCCGTGCGCGTGCACCCGGCGCTCGTACCCACGTCGCACCCCCTCGCGAACGTCCGTGGGTCGTTCAACGCGGTGTTCGTCGAGGCGGAGTCCGCGGGCGAGCTCATGTTCTACGGTCGGGGCGCCGGCGGCGCGCCGACCGCGTCGGCCGTCCTGGGCGACGTCGTCTCGGCCGCGCGGCACCGCGTGCTCGGGGGCAAGGGCCCGCAGGAGTCCACCTACGCGGAGCTCGCGATCCTCCCCGCGAGCGCGGCCGTGACCCGCTACCAGGTCCGCCTCGAGGTCGACGACCGCCCGGGCGTCCTCGCCCAGGTCGCGCACGCCCTCGCCGAGCACGGCGTCTCCATCGAGGCGGTCCGTCAGCCGACGGCGCCGGGCGTCTCCGACGTCGCCGAGCCCGGGGTCGCCGAGCTCCTCATCACCACGCACGCGGCGCCGGAGTCGGCGCTGTCGGCGACCGTCGCGGCGGTCGCCGGGCTCGAGCCCGTCCGCACGATCACGTCCGTCCTGAGAGTCGAGGGAGCCTGATGGCCCACCAGTGGAGAGGCATCATCGCCGAGTACGCGGAGCGTCTGCCCGCGCACGTCACCGAGCGGATCGTCACGCTCGGTGAGGGCGGCACGCCGCTCGTCGAGGCCCCGGCGCTCTCCGCGCGCACGGGCGCGCAGGTGTTCGTCAAGGTCGAGGGCATGAACCCCACGGGGTCGTTCAAGGACCGCGGCATGACGACGGCGATCTCCGCCGCCGCGGGGCGCGGCGCGCAGGCGGTCGTCTGCGCCTCGACGGGCAACACGTCGGCGTCGGCCGCGGCGTACGCGGTGCGTGCGGGCATGACGTGCGCGGTCCTCGTCCCGGACGGCAAGATCGCGATGGGCAAGCTCAGCCAGGCGATCGCGCACGGCGCGCGCCTGCTGCAGGTCGACGGGAACTTCGACGACTGCCTCGTCGCGGCGCGCAAGCTCGCCGACTCCTACCCGGTCGAGCTCGTCAACTCCGTGAACCCCGACCGCATCGAGGGCCAGAAGACCGGCGCGTTCGAGATCGTCGACGCGCTGGGCGACGCGCCCGACATCCACGCGCTGCCCGTCGGCAACGCGGGGAACATCACCGCGTACTGGAAGGGCTTCCGGGAGTACGCCGGCCAGGGCGCCCCGGGGCACGCGGGGGAGGACCTCCCGGCCGTCGCGACGCGCGTGCCGCAGATGTGGGGCTTCCAGGCGGCGGGCGCCGCGCCGATCGTCGCGGGCCACCCGATCACCGAGCCGGAGACGATCGCGACCGCGATCCGCATCGGCAACCCCGCGTCGTGGGAGCTCGCCGAGTCGGCGCGCGACGACTCGGGCGGCGTCATCGAGGCCGTCACGGACGAGCAGATCCTCGCGGCGCACCGGGTCCTGTCGAGCGAGGTCGGCGTGTTCGTCGAGCCCGCGTCGGCGGCCGGCGTCGCCGGGATCCTGTCGCGCGCCGAGCGCGGGCTCGTGCCCGCGGGCGCGCGCATCGTCGTCACGGTCACGGGCCACGGGCTCAAGGACCCGCAGTGGGCGCTGCGCACCCTCGACGGCAGCGAGGTGACGCCGACGCGCGTGAGCGCCGACGTCGTGTCCATCGCCGACGCCCTCGGGCTCGACTGATGCAGCTCGGCGCGGACCACGTGCGGGTGCGCGTCCCGGCGACGAGCGCGAACCTCGGCCCCGGCTTCGACGCGCTGGGCCTGGCGCTCGCGCTCCACGACGTGCTCGAGGTGCGCGCGCTCGCGACCGACGAGGTCGTGGTCGACGTCGAGGGCGAGGGCGCCGGCGAGGTGCCGGCGGACGAGACGCACCTCGTGGTGCGGGCGCTGCGGGCCGCGCTCGACGTGGCCGGCGCGCCGCAGACGGGGTTGCACCTGACGTGCGTCAACCGTGTCCCGCACGGGCGGGGCCTCGGCTCCTCGGCGGCCGCCGTCGTCGCGGGCGTCGTGGCGGCGCGGGCGCTCGTCGCCGACCCGTCGGTCCTCGACGACGACGTGGCGCTCGGCCTCGCGACCGCCATCGAGGGGCACCCGGACAACGCGGCGCCCGCGCTCCTGGGCGGCGCCACGGTCGCGTGGGACGCGGGCCAGGGCGACGGGCCCCGCGCCGTGCGGCTGGACGTGCACCCCGACGTCCGGGCCACCGTGCTCGTGCCCTCGGCCCGGCTCGCGACGAGCCGGGCGCGGGGGGTGCTCCCGACGCACGTGCCGCACGCCGACGCCGCCTTCAACGCGGGGCGTGCGGCCCTCCTCGTCGAGGCGCTCACCCGGCGGCCCGACCTGCTGCTCGACGCGACGGACGACCGCCTGCACCAGGCCTACCGGGCCGACGTCATGCCGTCGTCGTTCGAGCTCGTCCAGGAGCTGCGGGCACGCGGTCTCGCCGCGACCGTCTCGGGGGCGGGACCGACCGTGCTGGTGCTCTCGACGCCGGACGGGCTGGAGGAGGTCGCTCGCGTCGCGGACTCCCTCGTCGGGGGGACCGCCGACTGGGCGGTGCACCGCCTCGACGTCGACACGCGTGGCGTCGTGGGCGAACGGCTCTGACCTCGGGCGTGCCGGTGCTAGGATGATTGCCAGCCTTCGGTCACGCTCTCGCACACCAGCACATCCGCACGCGGAGCGCGCTCTCGCCCACCGGGTGTGCCGCGACCGAGCAGTCCGAGAGAAGGCAATCCAGCCCCGCGTCAGATGACGTCGTCGTACCACTGACGCGTGGCGACACCTACGCACCGGCCGTCACGGCCGGGCGTCGACCACCCGCGGCCCGCCCTCTGAGCGGCGGGCGCAAACGAGGGGGAAGGGTCCTTCGTGACAGACACCATCGACACCGCCACGAGCAGCGCGACCGGTTCGGCCGCTGCCGGCGGGAACGCCCGGACCGGCGCGCTCTCCACGCTGCGCCTCCCGGAGCTGCAGGCTCTCGCCTCGCAGCTCGGGGTCAAGGGCACGTCCAAGATGCGCAAGGGCGATCTTGTGGACGTCATCCGCGCACGC
>NZ_JNBQ01000005.1 GCF_001019615.1 Cellulosimicrobium funkei
GCGAGACGGGCGCGGTCGCGGCCCGCACCGACGCGGGGCCGTTCGTGGTCGTCGCGGGGCGGCGCGTCTGGGTCGAGGTCCTCGACGACGACGGGGCCCCGGTCCCCGACGGCGGCCTCGGCGAGGTCGTCGTCACGGTCGACGAGAACCCGTACCTGCCGCTCCTGCGCTACCGCACCGGCGACCGCGCGCGGATCGTGCGGCGCGGGGAGCGGGTCGAGCTGCACGACCTCGAGGGCCGGTCTCCCGTGCGCTACCTGCGGCCCGACGGCGCGTGGGTGCCGTCCGTCGACGCCGCCCAGCACCTCCAGGCCCACGGCATGGCCGCGTGGCAGCTCCACCAGTCCGCCGACGGGAGCGTCGTGCTCGACGTCGTCCCCGACGTCCCGGGCGACGCCGGGGCGCGGGCCGCGCGGACTGCGGGCGACGCCGTCGGGCACCTGCTGGGTCGCCGTGTCACCGTGCGCGAGGTGAGCCCGGCCCGGCTCGGCGCCGGTCGCGCCCGCCGCTGGTCCAGCGACGTGCCCGGCGGTGCCGCGTGACGTCTCAGCCGAGCTGGCCCACGGGGCGGTAGACGACCGAGGACGCCTTGTTGTCGAACGTGCCCAGCGTCGCGCAGTGCGGCGTGCAGTTCTTCTTGGCACCCGCGTAGCTGTAGGAGTCGTAGAGGGTCACCCAGCAGCCTGCGTAGGTCGTCGCGGAGGTGACGACGTTGTTCATGAGCAGGTTCGCGAGGTTCGGGAAGCCGTAGGTCGAGCCGGTGTAGCACCCGTTGGTGCCCGACCCGTAGAGCACCTTGGACGCGCCCTTGTAGTTCGCGTCGCGCCACAGCACGCCCAGGACGAGCGAGCTGGCGGCAGCGGTGGTGGCGCGCTCCGTCCCGGCGAGGCGCTGCCCGGCCGGGGCCGACGACGCCGACGCGTTGAGCTCCGAGACCACACCCTCGACCTCCGCCGGCGTCGCGTCGGCGAGCCGCGACGAGGCGACGTCGCCGCCCGAGACGAACTCGAGCGCCTCCTCGAGCGAGCCGAAGCACACCTCGGGCGCGGGCGGGAGCGTGTCGGGATCCTGGCCCGGAAGGAGCGGCTGCGCCTCGACCGCGCAGCTCTCGCCGGTCGAGACCTGAGCGTCGGCGGCGGGGTCGGCGCCGCGGTCCCAGGTCACGACCCGCAGGTCGGGCTCCGACGCGAGGGCCGGCGCTGCCGCGGCGGCGCTGAGGGCGAGTCCGGCGACGAGCGCGGCGGACAGGACGCGGAGCGAGGATCTGGTCATGGTTTCTCCTTCTGCGTGGGCCACGCCCCCGGGTTCGCACCCCGTGGACCTGCCGCGGGAAGGGGACTCCCACAGGACGGCCACGTCCTGTGACCCCGCCCGCATCGTAGAGCGTGCGGTGCCCGTTGTCTCCGGCTCGTCGCCGGCCTCCGCACCCGCCGCTGGGCAGGTCGGGCGCTCGTTCGTTACCGTGCTCGGGTGGCCTCCGTCCCACCCGGGCGAGACCGCTGGGAAGGACCCATCCACGAACCCTTCGCCGAACCGGCCCTGCCGGGGAGATGAGTGTCGATGAAGCACCGTTCTCTACCCGTGTCGCTGACCGCTGCCGCCGCGAGCCTCGCCGTCGTCGCCGCGGCCGCCGCACCTGCTGTCGCGGACCCGCCGCCCGACCCCGGGGACTCCCTCGGGGTGCAGTCGGGCTCGTCCCTGGCCCCGACCGACAAGGTCGCCCCGTCGCTCGCCACCGCGCGCGGCACGGTGACGGCGTTCGTCGAGCTCGACGCGCCGTCGGCGGTCGACCTCACGGCGCAGGGCGCGTCGCCGGACGAGGTCGAGGCCAACGCGCAGGAGGTCGCAGCGCTCGCGGACGACGTCGTCCCGCAGCAGGCGACCGCCCGTAGCGCCGGCGCACGCGACCCGCAGCAGGTGTCGGTGACCAGCACGCTCGTCGCGGGCGTCGTCGTCACGGGCGACGCGGCCCGGGTGCGCGACCTCGCGCGCGACGCCTCGGTCGTCACGGTCTACCGGATCGTCCCCAAGAAGCCCGCGAACAAGGGCACGGACGTGTTCACGCGGGCGCTCGAGACGTGGCAGAGCACCGGCCTCACCGGCGAGGGCGTGCGCATCGGCATCATCGACACGGGCATCGACTACACGCACAAGGCGTTCGGCGGCCCCGGCACCCAGGAGGCGTTCGACGAGGCCTACGGCGACCGCGGCACCGGCCCGGTCCCCGACGGGACGTTCGACGAGCTGAAGTTCCTCGGCGGGCACGACTTCGCGGGCTACGACTACGACGCGAGCGGCACCGTCCCCGGCACGACGCTCGTGCCGACGCCCGACGAGAACCCGATCGACTCGCTCGACTCGGTCGGCTCGGGCCACGGCTCGCACGTGGCCGGCACGACGGCGGCGTACGGCGTCACCGCGGACGGCGAGACGTTCGACGGCGACTACTCCACGCTGACCGACATCTCCGACTGGCAGGTCGGCCCGGGCTCGGCGCCCGAGGCGGGCCTGTACGCGCTCAAGGTGTTCGGCGACCTCGGCGGCTCGACGGGCGTCGTCGTCGACGCGCTCGAGTGGGCGGCCGACCCGAACGGCGACGGCGACCTGTCCGACCGCCTCGACATCGTCAACCTCTCCCTGGGCTCGGACGGCTCGCCCGCGGACGACCCGGAGAACCTCTTCATCGACCAGCTCTCGCGCCTGGGCACGCTGTCCGTCATCGCGTCGGGCAACGCGGGCGACGTGACCGACGTCGGCGGCTCGCCCGGCAACGCGCGCACCGCCCTCACGGTCGCGAACTCCGTCGGCGACACCCAGACGTTCGACGCGGTGCGCGTCGACGCGCCAGAGTCGCTCGCGGGCGAGTACCCCGCCCAGAACTCCCAGGACTACGCGGGCGGCGCGGACGTGACCGCCCCGGTCGCGTTCGTCGCGGACGACTTCTCCGGGTGCCAGGCGTTCACGCCCGAGCAGGCGGCGGCCGTCGCGGGCAAGATCGCGTTCCTCTACTGGGACGACAACGACGCGACGCGCGCGTGCGGCAGCGCCGCGCGGTTCAACAACGCGCAGGCCGCGGGCGCGGTCGGCGTGCTGCTGTCCTCCGAGCTCCCGTCGTTCGTCGCCGGCATCGCGGGCAACGCGGGCATCCCCGGCGCCCAGCTCACGGCCGCGAGCCACGACGCGCTGCGCCCGGCGATCGAGGCCGGCGAGGTCACGATGACCATCGGCCCGTCGTTCGCGCTGTCGTCGTTCGTCTCGATCCCGGAGATCGGCGACACGCTCAACAGCGGGTCGTCGCGCGGCGTGCACGGCTCGCTCGGCATCGCCAAGCCCGACGTCGCGGCCCCCGGCACGGGGATCGCGTCCGTCGCGTCGGGTCACCTGGACGGGGCGAGCATCAAGTCCGGCACCTCCATGGCCACCCCGCACGTCGCGGGCATCGCGGCGCTCGTCAAGGAGGCCCACCCGGGCTGGGCGCCGGCCGAGGTCAAGGCGTCGGTCATGAACACCGCGACGCACGACGTCTTCACCGGGCCGTCGGGCACGGGCACCGCCTACGGCCCCGAGCGCGTGGGATCCGGGCGCGTCGACGCCGTCGACGCGGTCGGGAACACGACGCTCGCCTACGCGTCGCAGGACTCCGACCAGGTGTCCGTGGCGTTCGGCGTCGTGCCGGTCGGCAAGGACACCGTGACCGTGCGCAAGACCGTGACCGTGCAGAACACGGGCGACGCCCCGAAGACGTACGCGACGAGCTTCGCGCAGTCGAGCACCGCGGGCGGCGCGACCGTGTCCGTCACCCCGGCGTCGGTCACCGTCCCCGCGGGTCAGCGCACGGTCGTCACCGTGACGCTCACCGCGGACCCGGCGACGCTCGCCAAGGAGCTCGACCCGACGTCGTCGGACGACTCCGGCCTCGGCGTGCCGCGCGACTACGTGTCCTCGGTCAGCGGTCGCGTCGTCCTCACCCCGACCGACGGCGGCACCGCGCTGCGCGTCCCGGTCCAGGCGTCGCCCAAGCTCGTGAGCGACCTCTCCGGCAACGCCGTCGCCTTCCCGGGCTCGGCGACCACCGCCGACCTCGACCTCGACGGCCGGGGCGTGGCCTCGGGCGGCTGGTACTCGCTCGTCGCGCCGTTCGAGCTCAAGACGACGAGTCCGCGCCTCGAGGCGGACGCGGCGGTCGGCGCCTCGGCGTCGGCCATCGCGGCGGCCGACGTGCGCGCGGTCGGCTTCACGTCGACGGCGCCGCAGGTCGCGGCGGACGGCGGCGACCCCGCCGACGGCGTCATCGGCATCGGCGTCGCGGTCGACGGCGAGTGGGCGAGCCTCGGCTCGGTCTCGATCCCGGCGGTCGAGGTGGACGTCGACTCCGACGGCACCGCGGACTTCGAGGTCGCGGCGATCAAGTACAACAGCGAGACGGACCTGACCCTCGCGGCGACGTTCACCCTCAAGGACTGGACCGCTCCGGACGGGACGGCGTACGAGGCCGGCGACAACGTCGACCTCCAGCCGATCAACTCCGTGTGGGGGAACGTCGACACCTCGGTGTTCGACAACAACGTCGTCGTCCTCCCCGTCGGCATCGGGTCGCTCGGCATCGAGGAGGGCGACGTGCCGACCTTCCAGGTCCTCACGTACTCGCCGTACTCGCAGGCCGCCGACCAGCTCGTCGACGCCACGCAGAAGTTCACGGGCGACCCGTACGACCCGGCCTACTGGTTCGACGGCGGCGACCAGCTCCTGTTCGTCGGGGCCGACGACACGTCGATCCCGGTGCACCGCTCGGAGGCCGCGGCCGAGGCGGGCAGCGGCAAGCTCCTGCTGCTGCACCTGCACAACGCGACGCCGACCAAGCGCTGGCAGACCGTGGACGTCACGACGTCCGCCGTCGTCGACGCGACGGTCACCGCCGAGGCGCGCTGCCTCGGCGGCAAGGCGCACGTCGCGGTCCGCGTGCTCAACGAGTCGGGCGCGACGGCCGACGTCGTGGTGACCACGCCGTACGGCGAGAAGACGTTCCCGAACGTCAAGGACGGCAAGAACGCCTACCAGTCGTTCTCGTCGCGCGCGGCGTCGTTCGACGCCGGGTCCGTGACCGCGACCCTCACCGCCGAGGTCGACGGCGAGGAGGTCACGACGACCTACGACGCCGACTACGAGGCGCTGAGCTGCTCGTAGTCGTCAGCGGCCGTCAGCAGCAGTCGCACGCACGCGGCGAGGGCCGCCATCCGAGACCGGGTGGCGGCCCTCGCCGCGTCAGGGCGCGAGATGCCGCGTGCCGGGGCGCACCATCGCCGTGCGGTCGGGCGTCTGGAAGCCGAACTTCGCGTAGAGCCCGTGGGCGTCGTCGGTGAACAACGTCCAACGGAACCGCGCCCCGGGGCCGTCGTCGATCATCGTGCGCACCAGGAGCGTGCCGACACCGCGACCGCGCGACGCCGGGTCGACCACCACGTCCGCGAGGTAGGCGTCGTTCACGCCGTCCGACACGGCTCGCGCGAACCCGAGCTGGCGACCGGTCGCTCCGTCGTAGACGCCGACGACCCGCCAGGCGCCGTCGATCTGCCGCTCCACGTCCGCGCGTTCCCGCCAGCGGTGCCAGTAGACCTCGGTCGAGAGCATGCGCCAGATCCAGTCGCGGTCCAGGTGGCGAGGGTCGTCGTCGGTGGTCAGCGGCATCGGGCCATGATGCCCGGCTCCGCGCCGCGGGCACAGCGGCGTCTCCCCGGGCGGCACGTCGGCTCCGGCGGCTACGCTCGCGGCGTGAGCGACTTCCCCACCCCTGACACGTTCTTCGCCCTGCGCACCGGCCCCGCCGCGGGGACGGGGCCCGCCGGAGGCCCCGGCCTGCGCCTCGCCGTGCACGACCTGGGCGAGCTCGTCCTGCCCAGCGGCCGGCTCGAGGCGTCCGACCCGTTCACGCTGCTCGGCGAGGGTCTCGTCGTGCAGGTCGAGCCGGGCCGGTACCCCGTGCGCGTCACCGTCGCCGACGTCTCCGACGAGCAGGACGGCTCCCACCTGCGCGAGGCGTACCTGAGCGTCGTGCTCGCCGAGGGCGAGGTGGCGGCCGTCGAGCCGGTCGTCCCCGAGGGCGCCGACGGGCCTCCCGAGGCCGGGGCCGCCTACGGCGTGCCCGTGGACGCCGGGACGGTCGCGTTCGCGGACGCGGACGCCGTCGCGCGGCTCATGCCCGACGGCGACTGGTACGACGAGGTGTTCGACGACGGCACGGACACGAGCTGGTTCGCGCTCACCGACTCACCCGACCACCTGCGCGAGGGGTCGGCGAACATCCTGCTCCCGGGTGCCCAGGAGGGCGAGAACGTCGTGCTCTCGCACTCCGGCTGGGGCGACGGCTTCTACCCGCTCGTGCGCACCGTCGCGGCCGACGGCACGGTGCTCGGCCTGCACCTCGACCTCCTCGTCGCCCTCCCGGACGACGACGAGGACTGACGGCCGCGCCGAGCCCGGGACCGCTCCTCAGCGGCGGCCGTCGCGGAGGAGAGGTCCCGGGCTCGGCGTCGTGGCCGGGGGACGGCAGGCTCACGGGCTGCGGGTCAGACGCGGACGCCGAGGCCTTGGAGCTCGAGCACCAGGCCCTTGATCGCCGCCGCCGGGACCTGCCCGCTCCCGCTCTCCACGACCCCTGCGACCGACGCCGGGACCTCGCCGTCGGAGCACAGCACGAGCGGGGTGTCGGCCGAGGAGTCGGGCAGGCGGCCGTGGGAGCCCTTCACGTACGACGCGTCGAGCGGGACGGTGCTCATGGCGTACCGCAGGCCGACCTTCTTCTTGACGAGGTTGAGGCCGGCCTTCGCCTTGGCGAGCTTGTCCGCCGGGTCGAAGAACAGCTCGGCGGGGTCGTAGCCGGGCTTGCGGTGGATGTCGACGCCGCGCGCGTACTCCGGCGCCCGCGCGTCGTCGAGCCAGAAGTAGTACGTGAACCAGGCCCCCGGCTCAGCGACGACGACGAGGTCGCCGGAGCGCTCGTGGTCGAGGCCGTACCGAGCCTGCGCCTCGCGGTCGAGCACCTCGTCGACCCCGGGGATCCCCCGCAGCAGGTCGGTGACGCGCCGCTGGAGCGCGGGGTCGTGCTGGTCGCCCAGGTAGACGTGCGCGACCTGGTGGTCCGCGACCGCGAACGCGCGCGACGTCCACGGGTCGAGCTGCTCCTTGCCGTCCTGCACGTAGACCTCGAGCAGGCCCTCGCGGCGCAGGATGCGGTTGAGGTGCACCGGCCGGTCGGCGTCCGCGATGCCGTACTCGGAGACCACGAGGACGGTCACGCCCTGGTTCGCGGCGTCGTCGAGCAGCGGGGCGAGGGTCGCGTCGAGCTCGGCCGCGGCGGCGTCGGCCTGCGGCGACGTCGGTCCGAACCGCTGGAGGTCGTAGTCGAGGTGCGGGACGTACGCCATCGTGAGGTCCGGGGCGTGCGTGCGCAGCACGTGCCGCGTCGCGTCGACGATCCACCGCGAGGACGAGATGTCCGCCGTCGGGCCCCAGTACGTGAACAGGGGGAACTCGCCGAACCGGCCCACGAGGTCGTCGTGCAGCGCCGGAGGGCGCACGTACGCGTCGGGGGACTTGCGGCCGTCGGCGTGGTAGATCGGGCGCGGCGTGACGGTGACGTCCGTCGACATGCCCATCGCGTACCACCAGCAGACGTTCGCCGACGAGTACTCGCGGCGCGCCCGACGCGCGGCCTCCCACAGCTTCTCGCCCTCGACGAGCCGGGCGTGCTGCCGCCACAGGTACACGTCGCCGAGCTCGCGGAAGTACCAGCCGTTCCCGACGATCCCGTGCTGCGACGGGCTGAGCCCCGTCGTCATCGTGGCCTGGACGCTGCACGTCACCGCGGGCAGGACCGTCGCGAGCTCGGACTGCCAGCCGCTCGCGGCGAGCTGGCGCAGTCGCGGCATGTGCGCGAGCGCGGTCGAGGTGAGCCCGACGACGTCGAGCAGCAGCACGGGCTTCATGCGGTCCTCCTGGTGGTGAGGTCGGTGTCGGCGGTGAGGTGGGTGGTGGCCCAGCGGAGCTCGGCCGCGATGCCGGCGACGAGCGAGTCGGTCGCCGCACCCTCCGGGAGCACCGACCACGTGTACGTCTCGACGTCGAGGTGCGCCTCGTCGCCGTGCGGGGCCGCCCGCACGGCGTCGACGGCGTCGCGCAGGACGTCGGTCGTCGCGGCGAGCGGGGCGGCGGGCTCGTGGTGCAGCGGCACGTGGAAGTGCACGCGCCACGGCCCCTCCCCCGGCAGCGCGTGCCCGACGGCGTCCCCCGCGTCAGGCGCGGACGCCTCGCCCAGGGCGTCGGGCAGGTCGTCGGCGGCGAGGACGTCGCCCGCCGCCGTGAGCTCGCGCACCTGGTGGATGTAGCGCTTCTCGGCGAACGCGCCGACGGCCGCGCGCGCGGCCGGGTCGGACGGGTCGTCGACGTGCAACGCCGCCGACGCCTGCACCTTGACCACGCGCAGCCCGGCGTCCGTGATGCGGCGCACCGTGGCGGCCGTCCCCGCGCGCCGGTCCGCGAAGGACACCGCGAGGTGGCACGTGTCGAGGCACACCCCGACGTGCTCGGGGTCGATCCGCTCCTCCCCGGCGCCCGCCGCGATCCCGCCGCCCTCGGTGCGCGCCGCGAGCCAGGCCACGACGTCGTCCACCGTGTCCAGCACGCAGCCGGGCTCCGGCTCGACCGCGACGCGCACTACCTTCCCTGTTCGCTGGCGCAGGTCGCGCAACCCCGCGCCCAGGGCGACGAACGCGCGGGTCGCCGCGTCGTCGTCGGCCGCGGACCACAGCTCGCGCCACGCGAGCGGGAGGGTCGAGATCGAGCCCGCCGCGCCGTCGGGCAGGAGGTCGGCCAGGACCTCGGCGCACTCGAGCGTGTACGCGAGCCGCTCGGGCTGCGCCCACGTGGGCGTGTAGACGTCGAGCTTGACGACGTCCGCGTGGAACCCGCCGTACGGGAACGCGTTGAGCGTGTGGACCTGAAGACCTTGCTCGTCGAGGACGGCGCGCAGCCACGCCCGGTCGGCCGGCGACGCGGCGAGCCGGTGCGCGAGCGTCGCGGGCATCCAGAGCCCGACCCCGAGGACGTCGAGCCCAGCGGCCGCGCGGACCGGGCCTGCGTAGGTCACGAGCTGCTCGACGACCCCGTCGAGGTCCTCGGCGGGGTGGACGTTGGTGCAGTACGACAACAGCACGGTGGTGCCGCCCTACGCCCGCACGCCGCGCAGCACGGACGAGCCCTCGAACTCGACGCCGGGCGTCGGGAGGTCGCCCTCGACGAAGCCCGGCACCGGGTCGAGCACGAGGTTGCCGGACTGCCCGTAGAACTCGACGGGGTTGCGCCACAGCACCTTGTCGACGTCGTCCTCGGTGAACCCGGCGGCGAGCATCGCGCGGCCGGTCTTGAGCGTCTTGAGCGGGTCGGACCGCCCCCAGTCCGCCGCGGAGTTGACGATCATCCGGTCGGTGCCGTGCTCCTGGAGGATCGCGACCATGCGGTCCTCGTCCATCTTGGTGTCCGGGTAGATCGAGAACCCGGCCCACGCGCCGGCGTCGAGCACGAGCGCCACGTTCGTCTCGTTGAGGTGGTCGACGAGCACGTGCTCGGACGGCACCCCGGACTCGCGCACGACGTCGAGCGTGCGGCGCGTGCCCGCGAGCTTGTCGCGGTGCGGGGTGTGCACGAGGACCGGCAGCTCGACGTCGCGCGCCATCTGGAGCTGGCGGGAGAACACCTCGTCCTCCTCGGGCGTCATCGAGTCGTACCCGACCTCGCCGACGGCCACGACGCCGTCCTTGAGCAGGTAGCGCGGGATCTCGTCGAGCACCTCGCGGCAGCGCGCGTCGTTCGCCTCCTTGGGGTTGAGGGCGATCGTCGCGTGGTGGCGGATGCCGAACTGCGCGGCCCGGAACCGCTCCCAGCCCAGGAGCGCGTCGAAGTAGTCGAGGAACGACCCCACGCTCGTGCGCGGCTGGCCGAGCCAGAACGCCGGCTCCACGAGCGCCCGCACTCCCGCCGCGTACAGCGCCTCGTAGTCGTCCGTCGTGCGGCTGGTCATGTGGATGTGGGGGTCGAAGATGCGCATCAGGCGGTCCTCCCGGTGGTGACGTCAGGGGCGAGACGGGCGACGTCGTCGGGCACGACGCGGCCCGCGGCGCGGCGCTCCGCGGCGAAGTCGCGTGCCATGCGCGCGACCTCGTCGTCCGCGCGGTCGTCGAGGCCGGCGACGGCGTCGAGGCTCACGCCCATGAACACGAGCTTGAGCACCGCGTGCCGCCACGCGTGCTGGTCGAGGTGCGCGGCCGCGAACGGCCCGACCGCCGCGGCGACGAGGCTCTGGTCGTTGGTGCGCAGCGCGTCGGCGGCGAGGTCGCGCCCGACGGCGACGACCGAGGCCGCGGAGTCGCCCGCGAGCGCCCCGCGCTCGGTGAGCGCGTCGAGCCCGCGCAGGACGCCGCGCCGCTCGGCGGTGTCGCCGTGCTGGTACAGGTCGGCGAGACGCGCGGCGAGCGCGGCGTCGGCGTCCGACCCGCGGCGTCCGACGGCCTCGGCGAGGGCGACCACGAGCGCGGCGCGCGCGCCGTCGTCGACGGTACCGTGGACGATCCCGGCGGGGTCGGTCTCGGGACGGACCGGTGTGCGGCCGACCTTGCGACCGGCGAGCGCGAACGCGCGGGACACGGCCGCGGGGTCCTGCTCGACGGCGGCGCGCGCCTCGGCGAGCCAGCGCTCGCCCTCGGTGGTCGCGCCGTCCTGGGCCGCGGGGGCGGCGGGGGCTGGCTCGGTCATGGCACCTCCTGGGGGTGGTCGGAGACGGGTGGTTCCTGTTCGGACGCGGGCGCCACGGAGCGTCGGTCCCAGGCCTGCTCCAGCGCTGTCATGCTGCGGTGCGCGAGGCCGGGGGCGTCGTACGAGTGGCGGGGCAGCTCGACCGCGGCGACGCCGGTGTACCCGACGTCGGCGAGGGTCGCGAGCACGAGCGGCAGGTCGATCTCGCCCTCGCCGAACGGGCGGTGCTCGTGGTGCGTGCGCGGCATGTCGTCGAGCTGCACGTTCGCCAGGTACGGCGCGGCGGCGCGCAGCGCGCCCACGACGCCGTCGGGCTCCACGACGAGGCAGTGCCCCACGTCGACGGTCACGCCCAGGTCCGCCAGGTCGCCCGCGTCGCCGCCGAGCTCGTCGCGCAGCCGCAGGGCGTCGCCGACGGTCTCGACGAGCATCCCCGGCTCCGGCTCGAGCGAGAGGCGCACGCCGTGGTCGCGGGCGTGCTCGACGAGGCCGGGCAGGCGGTCGCGCAGGAGCGCCCAGCCCTCGGCCGGGGACGCGCCGTCGGGCAGGACGCCGGAGAAGAAGGACACGCACTCGGCGTCGAGCGCGGCCGCGACCTCGACCGCGCGGCGCAGGAAGCGCAGCCGGGCGTCGGCCTCGGCGTCCACGAGCGTGGGCCGGTGCTTGCGGTACGGGTCGAGCAGGAACCGCGTGCCCGTCTCGACGACGACCTGCATCCCCGCGCCGCCGCGCAGCGTGGCGAGGCGCGCGCGCAGCGCGTCGACCTCCGGGCGCCAGCCGTCCGCGAACGGGTCGAGGTGCGGGAAGCCGAGCGTGAGCGCGACGGCGCCGTAGCCCTCGTGCTCCAGCACGTCGAGCGCGACGTCGAGCGGGTGGTCCGTGAAGCCGTTGGTGCCGTACCCGAGCGTGAAGGGCATCCCCTGCCGGGTCTCGTGCGCGCTCACGTCTCGCTCATCTCGGCGCGCCCGCGGCCGGCCCGGCGCAGGAGCCGGCCCGCGACCTCGACGCCCGCGAGCACGCCCACCGACGCGAGGCTCCCGCCGCGCGCCGCCCACGCGGCCTGGAGCGGCAGCATCGCGCGGATCCCGGCCTTCGTCGCCGCGAAGGCGTTGCCCGCGGACGGCGTGATCGCGGCGTCCACCTGACGAGGCAGCGCTGTCGCGAGGTACGCACCGGCCGCGACGACCCCGGCGACCGCCGACGCCACGCGGGTCGCGCGGCCCGGGCCGGCGCCACGGCCACGGCGCAGCGCCCCGACGCCGACGACCGCCCCGCCCACCGCGGTGGCGGCCGCCACGCCGGCGGCGAGGGACGACGTCGTGCCGTGCACCTCGCCGCGCGACACGAACGTCACGCCCGCGGTGTGCACCGCCATCCCCGCCGCGGCGGGCAGCGCGGCGCGCAGGTGCCCGACGCCCGCGCCCAGCAGGACGTCGAGCCCGCGGCACGCGGCCATGACGACGGGGCCGACGGCGTGCTCCTTGGCGACCGTGTCGTACGTCCAGACGCTCGCGGCGAGCGGCACGGCGACGGCGAGCGCCCGCGCTCCCCCGCCCGCGGCGGCAAGGCCGACGCCCGCGGCCGTGAGCCCCACCGCCACCCGGAGCGCGCGGCCCTCGGAGATGCGACCGGACGGGATCGGCCGCTCGGGCCGCTCGACCGCGTCGAGGTCGCGGTCGGCGTAGTCGTTGAGCGCCATGCCGCCCGCGTACAGGCACGCGGACGCGAGCGGGAGCAGCGCGCGCCGCGGGGTGAACGCGTGACCGGCCGCAGCCGCGCCCGCGAGCGTGTCACCGACCACCGAGAGGACCGCCGGTGCGCGGACGAGGTCCAGGTGGTCGTGGAGGGAGCCGGTCACGGCCGGTCGGCCGGTGCGGCACCGACGCGGGCCGCCGCCTCGCGGACCCAGTCCGCGAGCGCCACGGTCTGCGCCGCGAAGTCGTGCACGTCGCTCCCCCACGGGTCCTTGAAGAAGAACCCGAGCTCGGGGACCGGGCCCCCGTACCCGGCGGCGTCGGCGAGCGCGAGCAGGCGCGCGAGGTCGAGCACGAGCGGCGCCGCGAGCATCGAGTCGTAGGCCGACCACGTGGTCTGGAGCGTGAGGCGGGAGCCGAGGAAGCCCTCGACGTGCACGTGGTCCCACGCGACCTTGATGTCGCCGAGGTCCGGCACGTTGTCGATGTGCAGCGGGGTGACCTGGCTGCCCGTGAGGTCCTGGAGGCCGCGGGACTTGGACGCGAGCTTGCTCTGCACGGCCTCCGGGTCGGCGAGGGTCGCGCCGTCGCCGCCGCCGAGCAGGTTGGCCCCGGCCCAGGACAGGACGCGCAGGCCGCGCGCCGCGAAGGCGGGCGCGAGGATCGTGCGCAGCCACGTCTGGCCGGTCTTGCCGTCCTGGCCCGCGACGGGGACGCCGCGCTCGGCGGCGAGCTCGAGGAGCACCGGCAGGTGCATGCTCGCCGACGGCGTGAACTCCGCGAAGGGCGCGCCCGCGAGCAGGGCGGCGTACGCGGTCACGGAGCTCGGCGGGAGCACGGCGCGCTCCGGGTCCGCGAGCGCGGCGCGCAGGAGCTCCCGCTCGGAGAGCTCGGGGCCAGGCTCGGGCAGGGGCTCGGTCGACACGAGGTCGACGACGACGACGCGCGCGAGCCCGTGCCGCTCGCGGAAGTCGACGATGTCCGCGGCCAGACGCTCCGCCGCGGCCTGCTGGGACTCGCGCGGCGACCCCTCGGCGGGGTGGGCGGTGTAGCCGGGCCGGACCTCGGCGTCGGCCCGCTCCAGCGCGGCGTGCGCGGCGGTCAGCAGGCGCGGGGCGATCATCCCGGCCTCGACGAGCTGCTCGGCGTGCTTGACCATCGAGACGTCGGAGATGTCGTGGCCACCCACGACGAGGTCGCCGAACGCCGGGAGCGGGGCCGACGCGAAGGGCTCGGAGACCGTGACGCACCCCGTCGGCGCGGCACGCCCGTCCGCGATGGCGGCGAGGCCGAGGGTCGCGGTGGTCGCGACGGAGCCGCGGGCGCCGACGAGCCAGAGCCCCGTGCGCGCGTCCGGTGCCGGGCGGTCTGACGAGCCGTCAGAAGCGAAGTGGTGCATCGTTGCTCCCGTTCCCGTCGGCGGGCGCCGGAGCGCCGCCGAGCACGACGACGATGGCCTCCCTGCCATCGTCGGACCGCACGCCCGGACGAGGGCGTGTGAACGCTCTCCGACCCGGTGGGCGCCCGGTCTGCTGCGACCCTAGTCACACTTTTGTCGATGGTCAATCAAAAGCGTGGCCACTTTCGCGAGGCAGAACGCTTGCAGCGTGCAAAAGCGTACGACAAACACAACCGGTCGGTCGCCATCGCGCGGACGGCGACCGCCCGGCCGCTTCGGTGGACCCGGTCAGCCGGCGGGCGCGAAGTCGAGCTGGTGGTCGACGACGGCCACGACCGACCACACGTTCCCGTCGGCGTCGGACAGCTCGTACGCGGGCAGGAGCACCGCCGCGCCGTCGGGCTGGTACTGCACCGCGAGGCCGAGGCGCGCGTCCGTGATCGTCACGTCCGTGACCGGCCACGCGAACCGGGCGCCCTCGCCGACCGTCGGCGGCACGGTCGGCGCCTCCGGCTCGGCGGGCGCGGTCTCCGGCACGAGCTCGGTAGCGGCTCCCTCCCGCGCCAGGGCGATCATCCCGCCCCCGCCGAACCGCGGGTCGCCCAGGCGGTCCACCGCCTCGGCGGGGCTCACGACGTCGTAGGAGCCGATCGCGACGCGCGGAGCGAGGCCACCGTACAGCGACGCGAGGCCGGCACCGGAGTACGTGGCGCTCCACTGCGTCCCGGTGCGCTGCCCCTCGACCACCTCGTACGCGGTCACGGTCGTCGCCCGCGGCGCGCCCTGGTCGGCCGGCTGCTCGTCCGCCACGACCTCGTACGCGGCGGGGTCCAGGCCGAGGGACCCGAGCACGTCGCGGAGCGCGTCGACGGCGTCCGCGCCGCTCGGGGGCGCGCCGTGGTCGGACTCCTCGCACGCCCCCGGCTCGGCGTCGGAGCTCCCCGAGCCCTCGTCGCCCTCGGCCGGCATCGGCGACACGACGACGCAGCCCCACGGGTCCTTCGTCGGGTCGTTGAAGCTCACGCTCGCGAGCCCGTCGGCCTGGAGCGAGACCGTCGGCCCCGTCCAGTCGGTCGACCCCACGACGTACGACCCGTAGTCCTCGCGCACCTCGCCCGGGACCCCGAGCACGTCCGCGACGCGGCGCGCCGTCTCCTGCGAGTACACGCCCGCGGCGTCGTACGCCCACGCGTCGGCGCCGGCGCCCTGCGTGGAGAGCCCGTCCTGGTGGAACACCGTGCGCCCGCCCCAGAGCCCGGGGTACGCCATGTCCGCCGTCGCGCGCGACCCGGCGGCGAGACTCTCCGGGGCGACCGCCCCGCCTGCCGCGTCTCCCGCGGCGGGCGCGTCGGCCGCACCGAGCTGGATGGGCGCGAGCGCGGTGGACTCGACGGCCGAGTCCCCCGCCGACGAGGCCCCGACCGCCCCCGCACCGAGCGCGTAGCCGCCCGCCCCGACGACGAGCACGCCGGCCACGGCCGCGGCGACCTGGAGCGGGGCCCGTCGGCGCAGGCGGCGGGCGCGGCGCTCGGCGAGCTCGTCGACGAGCGTCGCCGTCGCACCCGCGGGCCCGGAGATCGGGTCGCTGTCAGGCGCACCGGCCGTCGCCCCGCCGGCGAACGCCTCGGGGACGCGGTCGCGGACCGCGGCCTCCAGGGCGCCGGTGTCCGGCGCGGCGCCGGCCGCCGGGTCGGCGGCGCGGAGGCGCTCGAGGTCGGCGTCGTCGGGCTGGTCGGGGGTGTGGCTGGTCATGTCGCCCTCCAGGTACTGCGGGGCCGTGCCGCGGAGTCCGCGGCCGGTCGGGTCTACCCGTGATGTGTGCTCAGGCGCCCGACTCTTGCGCGAGGGCCGACTGCTCCGCCCACGCGGCGCGCAGCCGGGCCCGGGCCCGCGAGAGCGCGGCGTCGGCGCCCCCGCGCGACGTGCCGAGGACCGCCGCCAGGTCGTCGCCGCCCAGGCCCTCCCACGCGTGCAGGAGGAGGATGCGCCGGTCGCGGACCGACAGCGCGCCCAGCGCGCGCCGGACCTCGTCGTCCTGCACGACGACGTGCTCGACGTCCGCGTCCTCGTCACCACGGTCCGGCACCTCCGCGACCGGTACCGCCCGCGCCTTGCGCCGGTGGTTGGCGAGGACGAAGCCCGCGGTGCGGTACAGCCACGGGAGCTCGGCGCCGTCGGGCACGTCCTCGCGGCGCCGCCAGGCCGTCGCGAGGACCTCGGCCGTGAGGTCGTCGGCGTCGGGCCCCACGGAACCGGCGGCGCTCGGCAGCCGGCGGCGGAAGTAGCGGTAGAGCGGCGTCGCGTGCGCGGCGAAGAGCGCGGCGAACCAGGCCTCGTCGTGGGCGGCGACCTCGTCGGTCTCGTCGTTGCCCTCGTCGGTCGTCACGGCGGCTCCTCGTCGGCGGGGCGGGCTGTCAACCGCTCTGTGTCCCGGGCGGACCGTTCCTTGCACGGCGCGTCCTTCACCCGAACCTCACCCGCGACGGCACCGATCCTGCCACCGCCCAGCACCTACGCTGTGGGGCATGACGACGTCGGAGCAGGTTGGGGCGCCCGCGACGCCCTCGCCGCGCGGCCGCGGCCGGCACTGGACCCGCTGGGTGGGCTGGGGCCTGATCCTGCTGGCCGTGCTGCTCGTGGCGTGCGTCGCGCTGCTCGCTCGCGACGCCCTCGCCGCGCGCGAGGCGTTGACCCGCGCCCTCGACGAGGTCCCCGCGGCCGAGGAGGCGCTGCGTGTCGGGGACGTCGACACCGCGGACGCCGCCCTGGAGCGGGTCCAGCCGTTCACCGCGACGGCGCGCGCGAGCACCGACGGCCCGCTGTGGTCCCTCGCCGCGCACCTCCCCGTGTACGGGCAGGACCTCCGGGCGTTCTCCGCCGCCGCCGCGACCGTGGACGACCTCGCGGCCGTCGTCCTGCCGTCGCTCACGCAGGCGCTCGGCGCGATCGAGGGCGACAGCGTGACGATCACGGACGGCGGCGTCGACCTCGCACCGCTCGTCGACGCCGCGCCGGCGGTCGCGCGCGCCGCGGACGCGTTCGACGACATCGACGCGCGCCTCGCGGCCGTCGACCCCACCGCGCTCCACCGGGAGATCGCCGAGCCGTACGCGACGCTCGTCGCCCGCGCGGACGACCTGCGTCCCGTCGTGCAGACCGCCGACCGCCTCACCTCGCTCGGTCCGGCCATGCTCGGCGCCGACGGACCGCGGCGGTACCTCGTGGTCTCGTTGAACAACGCGGAGCTGCGCGCGGGCGGCGGCATCCCGGGAGCTCTCGCCGTCCTCACCGTCGACGACGGCGCCGTCTCGCTCGAGCGTCAGGCCTCGACGGCCGACGTCCCGCCGTTCGCCGAGCCCGTCCTGCCGCTGGACCCGGGGGTCGAGCAGCTCTTCACCGACCGCGTGGGCCGGTACGTGCAGGACACCCCGCTCACGCCGGACTTCCCGACGACCGCGGAGCTCACCGCGACCATGTGGGAGCAGTCCCAGGGCGAGACCCTCGACGGCGTGGCCGCGATCGACCCCGTCGCGCTGTCCTACCTGCTGGAGGCCACCGGGGGGGATCGACGTGCCGTTCGGGGAGGGATCGGTCGCGCTCGACGCGGGCAACGTCGTCCAGGTCCTCCTCTCGGACGCCTACGCCCAGCTCGAGCCCGGGGAGCAGACGGACGCCTTCTTCGCCTCCGTCGCCTCGACCGTCCTCGAGACGTTCCTCGGCGGCACCGCGGACCCCGGGGTCGCGCGCGACGCCCTCGCCCGGGGCGCCGCCGAGCACCGCGTGCTCCTGTGGTCCGCGCACCCGGCAGAGCAGGAGCGGCTTGCGGGGACGGTCGTCGCGGGAGACGTCGACACCGCCGACCGCGCGGTGAGCTCGGTCGGCGTGTTCCTCAACGACGCCACGGGCGGCAAGATGAGCTACTACCTGGCGACGGACGTCCGGCTCTCCGGCAGCGTCTGCACGGACGGCGGGCGGGTCGACACGTTCCGCGCCGTGCTCGCGTCCACCGCGCCCGCCGACGCCGCGACGAGCCTGCCGTGGTACGTCACGGGCGGCGGGATCTCGGGCGTCGCACCCGGGAACGTCCGCACGATCGTCGTGCTCTACCCGCCGCGCGACGGGGTCGTCGGCACGGTCCGGGTGGGCGAGGAGCCGAGCGGCGCGCTCGTCGCCGACGTGGCCGGGCGGCGCGCGGCCTCGTTCCCGGTGGAGCTCGCCCCCGGGCAGAGCGCCACCGTGACCTTCACCGTGACGGCCCCGGCCGAGGGCCCGGGGACCGGGGGCCCGGACGGCACGATCGACCTGTGGACCACGCCGACCGTCGCGGAGCCCGGGCTCGCGGTCGTGCCCGTCGCGGCGTGCGGCTGAGCCCGGCAGAACCGTCACCGAGAGGTCCGCGAGACACCAGATCACGGCCGGATAACGATGGCCCCGGCGGGCCACAATTCACCCGGACGACCGTCCAGTTCAGGCCCGGATCCTCGCTATTCTGGCGCCAGTCGCTCGACCCGTGCCACCGGCCCGTGGCGCCCCGTGCATCACGGACCGCACTCCGGGGCTCTCTGCGTACCGGAACTCCTCAATCCTTGAACCGAGACGGGTGAAGAAGCCATGCGTACCTCGAAGGGTCCGCGCAGCACGGGACGGGCGGTGCTCGTCGGAGCGCTCTCGGCCGTCGCCGCGCTCCTGACCGTCCCCGCCGTCGCGACCTCCTCGAGCGCGGCCACCGACGACCCCGAGACGTACGTCCCGGAGATCACCGTGGCCTCGCCGGTGTGCGACGGCGACGTCCCCTACCTCGACTACGTCTTCGAGCTCCCCGAGAACTACGAGAACGACGAGGCGAACCCGCTGACGATCACGTGGGTCAACCCCGACGGGGACGACGTGGTCCAGTCCGGCCTGCCGCTGTCAGGCCGGGTGCTCTGGCCGGGTGCCGAGGTCGACGGCGCGGGCAACCCCGTCGACTGGCCCGGATGGAGCCTCGTGGACGGCGAGTGGGTCGTCGGTGACGAGTTCGACTGGGTCCGCGCGGGTGTGAC
This sequence comes from Cellulosimicrobium funkei, assembly GCF_001019615.1. Classification (GTDB taxonomy): domain Bacteria; phylum Actinomycetota; class Actinomycetes; order Actinomycetales; family Cellulomonadaceae; genus Cellulosimicrobium; species Cellulosimicrobium cellulans_E. Next base: position 18,939 of record NZ_JNBQ01000005.1, read on the forward strand.
GGTGGTCTTCGAGGTCAACCCGACGGCCGAGACCGTCGTGGCCTACCCGCCGTCGACCCCGGAGTGCGCGACGAACCCGCCCGGGACGCCCGAGCCCACGATCAAGGTCGACGTGCTCACGCCCGTCTGCGTCGAGGGCGTCTCCTACCTCGACTACGGCGTCTCGGTCACCGGCACCCCGAACACGACGGCGACGCTGACGTGGCACAACCCGGACGGCGAGGACGAGGTCATGGCCGACCTGCCTCTCAGCGGACGGGTCCTGTGGCCCGGCGCGTATCCCGAGCGCTTCGTCGACCTGCCGGCCGACGAGGGCTGGGAGCTCGTGAACAACATGTGGATCAACACCGCGACCCACGGCTGGGCCACGGGCACGGTGGACGTGACGTTCGCCGTGAACCCCGAGGTGACGGTCCCCGTGACGTACCCGCAGGACACGAGCAACTGCCTCCCCGGCGTGACGCCGGTCGACAACCCCGTCGCCGGGAGCCAGAACCCGACGCTCGCGGAGACCGGCGCGACGGTCGGCCTGTACGCCGCGATCGCCGCCGGGCTGGCCGTGGTCGGCGTCGCGATCGTCCTGCTGACGCGCCGGACCCGCAAGGGCTGACCGGACACCGCACGCACGGCAAAGGCCTCGCACCCGCAAGGGTGCGAGGCCTTCGCCCGTCGGGTCCCGACAGGGGCGCCCCGGACGGGGACCGATCGGTCAGGCCGCCGCCCAGCCGCCGGCCGCCAGGCGCGACTCCAGGCCCTCGAAGGCCCAGCGGTCGACGACGAGCACCGCACCGCCGGGGGCGTCCGGGACGTACCACTGGAGCTGCTCGACGGTGCGCACCTCGGCGCCCGACGCGTCGACGCACGAGAGCGTCCAGCGCGCCAAGGTGGCGGGTGTGCCGGCGACCTCCACGTCCGACTCGGTCGCCTCCCCGACCGCACGCGCGGCGAGCTCGTCGCCTCCGGGGCAGGTGGCGCCGTCGGGCACGTGCGCCGCGGCGGGGTCGACGCCGTCGAGGGCCGCGCCGGTGAGGATCTCGAAGCTGGGGCAGACCGCGTCCTCGGGGCACCCGCCCGCGCGGACCTGCGTGAGGCCGTCGGCGGGCTGGAGCACGGACCAGTACTCGGCGGCCGGGAGCTGGAGGGGGCCGACCGGGACCTTGCCCTCGTCGGCGTGGGCGCCGTGCGCGCCGTGGTCCTCGGCGGTGGCCGGGCCCGAGCCTCCGTCGGCCGTCGCATCGGGCTCGGAGGCCCCCGAGCACCCGGCCAGGAGCACGCCGCCGAGCGCGACGACCGCCAGGGAGCGGGAGAAACGGGTCGTTCGATGATGCACGTGCACGATGGTCGCCTTTCACGGTCGGAGGTCCCCGCAGCCCACTGGGGGGAGCTGCGGAGACCTCGTCGGTCTTGTCACGCTAGCGAGCGCGAACGTCGGTGGAGATGCGTGAGACCCACACGATGGCGGCTCGCGGGTACGGGATTCCCCGTACCCGCGAGCCACCGAGGCGGAATCTCGTCAGGGACGTCGGTGGTGCGTCAGCACGCGCCGCCGTCGGCCCACGGCCCCCACGCCGAGGCGCCGGGGGTGTCGTTCTGGGTCCAGTAGCGCGCCGTCCACACGTGGCCGCCGTGGCTCACGACCGCACCACCCGTGTAGACCGTGCCCGCGACCCAGGCCGGTGCGGTGCACGTACCGGTGCCGGTGCCCGGCCCGCCCGGTCCCTCGCCGCCCCCGGAGCCCGGGAGGTCGACGACGGTCACGCCGCGCGGGTGGTCGTACGTCGTGGCGTAGTCCACGCCGTCGACCGTGACGATCACGTTGGAGAACTGGGCGGCCGGCATCGACCACTTGAGCTGGTTCGTGATCGAGCCGCCGGCCGGGATGCCCCCCGTCGGGACCGTGAACTGCACGGTGTGGAAGTCGCCGTCGAGGCCGCCGACGTTGTCGCCCGTGTGGCCCTTCGCGGTGACGGTGGTCTTGAAGCCGCTCCAGTCGCTCATCTCACCCGGGTCGGTCGTGCCGTACTGGAACGAGATCGTCGCACCGGCCGGGATGTCCTTCGCACCGTCGTTGGTGAAGACGACCTTGGGCGAGATCGGGTAGTTGTTGTCGCCGAGCGCGAACTCCGTGTACCGGATGTCGACGTCGAGCGCCTGCGTCGGCATCTTCCGGTCGGCGTTCGCCTTCGACGCGCCGTAGGGCGTCGTGGCCGAGAGCCTGCTGTGCATGAGGTCGACCAGCGTGCTGCCGATCTCGTACTGACCCTTCGCCTGGTCGTAGCCGAAGTCGCCCGCGAGCTCCCAGATCATCAGGCCACCGAGCCCGGTGTCCGCGACGTAGTCCGCCTTGGCGGCGATCGCCTCGGTCGAGTCACCGGAGAGGAACGTCTTCGTCTGCGCGTTCCACCACCACTCGTTCTTGGTGACCGGGTCGAAGTGGCGCTCGTACGTGCCCTGGATCGTGTCCGTGACCCCGTACGCGGAGACGTAGTCGCCCGTCACGCCCTTCTCGAGGTTGAGCACGTGCCACATCGGGTTGACGCCGGCCGGGACCGCGTTGCCCTGCGGGTCGCTGTCGTACCAGAGGTTGTCGATGCCCTCCGCGCCGTAGCCGCACTTGTTGTTGGTGCCCGCCGGGCAGAGGAACCCGGCCGGCGCCTTCGCGGTGCCACCCATGCCGTAGGTGCCGCCCTGCACGTTCTGGAAGCCGCGCGTGTAGAACGGCACGCCCAGGTTGATGCGGCCGGCCTGCATGGCGCCCCGGAAGTAGTGCGCGGCCCAGTCGCCGTTGAGGTAGCCGATGCCCTTGTAGGCGCTGTAGACGCCGCCGGCCGCGAGCTCGGGGTCCTTGCCGTCGTCGAACAGGGCGCCGTTGCCACCCACGTACTCGTTCCAGGCGCCGTGCAGGTCGTACGTCATCATGTTGACGTAGTCCGTGTACTGCGTGACCTGGTAGACCTCCATGCCGCGCAGGAGCCAGCCTGACGACGGCGTCGCGGTCGTGAGCATGTAGTACTCGCCGTCGTGCGCGCCCGCCGCGTCGAGCTTCTCACGAAGCGTCTTCATGAGGTTCACGTAGCCCTGGAAGAGCTGCCCGCGGCGCTTGTCGGAGATCTGGAAGTCGTCCGGGTTGCCGGCCTGGTTGTTGGACGTCGGGTACTCGTAGTCGATGTCGATGCCGTCGAACCCGTACTGGCGGACGAAGTCGACGACCGAGTCGGCGAAGGTGTCGATCCGGGCCTGCGACTCCGTCATCGTGTAGAAGCCGCCGGACGCGACACGCTTGCCGCTCGCGTCGAAGTAGCCGCCCGTCTCGGCCCAGCCGCCCACGGCGGGGATGACCTTGACGCCCGGGTGGGCCTTCTTGTACTTCGCCAGCAGGTTGAAGTGGCCCGTGTAGTCGAGCGTCGGGTCCATCTCCGCGCCCGCGACGCCCGGCCACGTCATGTCCGTCGCCGCGTTGCCCGCCGCGCCGGCGTTCACCGAGACCTTGTCGTTCCCGTCGATGTGCGCGAACGCGTAGTTGATGTGGGAGAGCTTGTCCCACGGGATGTCGCTCGCGAGGTAGCGCGGCTGGCCGTTCGCGCCGGTCCGCCAGCTCGAGAAATAGCCGATGACGCGGCGGTCCAGGCCGTTCGGCAGCTTCTCGCGCCCGCTCTCGTCGTACACGTCGCAGTAGGGCGTCCGGACGCCGGGCGTCTGCGCCATGCCGTCAGGACGGCACTTCTCGTCCGGGTTCGCGGCCGGGTCGGTCGTGGGGTCCGTCGTCGGGTCGGTCGTGGGGTCCGTCGTCGGGTCGGTCGTGGGGTCCGTCGTCGGGTCGGTCGTGGGGTCGGTCGTGGGGTCGGTCGTCGGGTCGGTCGTCGGGTCGGTCGTGGGCTCCCCGGTCGAGGTGTCGCCGCACGCTCCGAGCGACTCCCACGGCCCGTACTGCTCCTTGCCCGGGACGTTGTTCTGCGTCCACCACTTCGCCCGGTAGTTCTGGCCGCCGTACGAGACGGTCGCGCCGCCCACGTAGGCCGGGGCGGCGGACCAGGGGTCCGCGCACGCCGTGGTCGCGGCGGCGGCCACGGGGGTCGCGGCCTGCGCGGCCGCGGCGCCCGCGAGGCCGGTGGCCAGCACGGCGAGCGTCGTGACGGCCGCGACGACCTGTGGCCGGCGTCCGGGAGCGCGGGGGGCGCGCGCCCGGGGGGGTCAGGGACAACCGCATGGGGGTACCTCGATCTGCTGGGTTGCTGCGCACGACGCCGGACGGCGTCGCGTCGGGCACGGTCGCCCGGGGAGGGCGACCGACGGGTGCTGAGGGGTGCTGAGGGGTGCCGGGCGGGACCCGTCACGACGGCGGGTCCACGACGGTGCGTCGGCGACGCGGCGAGGGGAGGGTGCACGGGCGGGTGCACAGGACTCGTCACCGCGACCGCCGTCGACCACCTCGTGGACGGGTCCCGCTCGGCGGCGCCGGTCGCACGTGGCGACCGGCGCCGTCAAGGGCCGACGAGGGCCGACGAGGGCCGAGCGTCAGCAGGCGCCCAGCGACGCCCAGGGGCCGTACTGCTCCGCGCCCGGGACGTTGTTCTGCGTCCACCACTTCGCGCGGTAGCTCTGGCCCTGGTAGGAGACCGTCGCGCCACCGGTGTAGACCGCGCTCGACGACCACGCGGGTGCGGTGCACGTGCCCGGGTCCGTGGGGTCGGTCGGGTCCGTGGGGTCGGTCGGGTCCGTGGGGTCGGTCGCGCCGCACGTGCCGGTCGCCTCCCACGGGCCGCCCGCGCTCGGGCGGTCACCCTGGGTCCACCACTTCGCGCGGTAGTTCTTCCCCTCGAACGACACCGTCGCGCCGCCCGTGTACACCGCGCTCGACGACCATGCCGCCAGGCAGTCCGTGGGGTCGGTCGGGTCCGTCGGGTCCGTCGGGTCCGTCGGGTCCGTCGGGTCGGTCGGGTCGGTGGGGTCGGTCGGGTCGGTCGGGCCGTCCGTGCCGTCGACCGGACCGGCCGGGAGCGCACGGACCTTGTCCGTGAAGGCCCCGAGCAGCGTGCCGTCGTGGTTGCCGGAGAGGTCCCACCACATGCCGCCGCCGAGGTTCAGGCGGTCGATGTACTCCGCCTTGGCGGCGACGGACCGCGCGTTGTCGTAGCCCCACCATTGGTCACCGTCGTAGCGCCAGGCCGAGACCGTGGCCGGGTCGTAGTAGTCCTGGCCCCGCGTGCGGAGCTTGTCGTAGTCCTCGTTGCCCGCCTCCCAGGTGCCGGGGGCCGCTCCCGTCGCCGCCGACCACGGGGCCGAGGACGTCACGCCCTTCCAGCCGCGGCCGTACATGGCCATGCCGAGGCCGAGCTGGCTCGGGTCGACGCCGCCGCGCAGGTACTCCTGCACCGCCTTGTCGGCGCTGAACCGACGGTTGGCGGCACGCGGGTCGGCGGGGTCGTCGTACAGGTTGGCCTGGGGACCGGCGAGCGCGGGGTCCCACGCGCCGTGCAGGTCGTAGCCCTGGACGTTGCCGTAGTCGAGGTACTCGAAGATCGCCGGGTCGTTCCAACCGCCCGCCGCGATGTCGTCGGGGTTGGCCGGGAGGAACGCCGAGAGCAGGTAGTGCTTGCCCGTGTGCGCGCCGTACGCGTCGAGCTGCTTGCGAAACTCGGCGAGCAGCAGCTTGAAGTTCGCGCGGTCGTTGACGGTGTCGACGTAGTTGCCCACCTCGCCGTTGTTCGAGCCGGGCCACTCCCAGTCGATGTCGATGCCGTCGAACACGCCGGCGGCAGCGCCGGCCCCGCCGCGGCCGTCGATCACGGGGAGGTTGCCCTTGATGTAGATGTCGATGCACGACGACACGAACTTCTCGCGCGACGCCTGCGTCGCGGCGGCCTTCGAGAAGTTCTTGGACCAGGTCCAGCCGCCGATGGAGATGAGGGCGCGCAGCTGCGGGTTCTTCGCCTTGAGCTGCTTGAGCTGGTTGAACGAGCCGGCGAGCGGCTGGTCCCACGTGTCGGCGACGCCGGCCACGGAGTTCGCCGCGGTGTAGCCCATGCCGAAGTCCGCCCATGCGTCTCCGGCGCCGTCCGAGCCGTTCGGCCCCGTGCCCTGCGCCTTGTTCGCGATGAAGCACGTGAGGTTCTGGTAATGGATGTTGCCGAAGGAGTAGTTGATGTGCGTGAGGTCCTGGGCAGCGCCGGAGTCCTGGACCTTCTTGAGCTGGAAGTTGCGGCCGTACACGCCCCACTGCGTGAAGTAGCCGACGTTGCGGTAGCCGTTCACGTCGCTGTCGCCCGGGTGGGAGACGGCGGCGGGTGCGACCTCGGCGGCCTGTGCGGGCGCGGCTCCCGCGAGGAGCCCGCCCACGAGCGCCGCAGCGGTCGCGAGCGCCGCGAGGCGTGCGCCGCGTCGGCGCCCGGCGCGGGGTGGTCTGGTGAAGAGGGACACGTCCATGGGTCCTGCCTCGTTGCTGGTGCGGTGGGCTACGTCGCCGTCCTCCGGAGTCGCCGTCGCCCTCGGGTCCTCTCGAACGTAATGACGCGGGGACCGCGGCGTTATCCGCGCTTCCCACATTGTTCATGGTGCGAACTTACCCGCCACGTAAGGGTTCCCCCGTAGGACAGAAGTGTGCACAAGCGGACGAAACCTCTCGAACCATCCCTGGCCCGGGCGCATCGGTACGTACCGTGGCGACGCGGGTCGTGGATTCCCCTCAGCGCCCCACGCGGTGCGCGAGCACGGTGAGCTCGACGCGCGAGCGCACCCCGAGCTTCCGGAACACCCGGCCGAGGTGAACCTCCACCGTGCGCACCGAGAGGTACAGCTGGTCCGCGGCCTCCCGGTTCGACGCACCCTGGACGACGAGCAGCGCGACGTCGAGCTCGCGCTCGGTGAGCTCGTCGGACCACCGTCCCCGGAGCTCGGCCAGCGCCTCGTCCGACACGTCGCTCTCCCGCACCGCGAGCCGGCACGCGTCCGGGGGCGTGGGACGGGCCGCGACCGCCGGATCGGCCCCTGGCCGGGACCCGCCGAGAACTCCGGGCAGCGGCGCGTGCAGTCCCGCCGCACGCGCCGCGGCGGCCCACGACCCGGACGGCGCCCCGCCCAGCGCCGTGCCGAGCCCGGTGGCGGGCGCGGCGCCGAGCGGGCCCGCGGACGCCGGGGCGCCGGACGTGGCATCGTCCGTCACCGGCCCGCCGAGCAGCCGGACGACGTCCGCGTGCTCGTCCCGCGCGATCGTCGTCCAGGCGTCCGCGCCGGCGTCGTCGAACAGCTCGATCGCGGACAGGAAGAGGCCGTGCGCGCGCTGCAGCTCCCCCGCGCGCACGAGGGCGCGCGCGGCGCAGAGGTCGGTCCGCGCGTGCTCGTACGGCGAGGCCGTGGTCCGGTTCACCCGCGTCGCCCGCTCGAGCGGCACGGTGAGGTCCTCGGGCGCGGCGAGGGACACGTCGGCCCGGACGAGCGTCGCCGAGCGCAGCGACGGCGGCAGCTCCTTCGCGTCCACCTTCCGTCGGGCCAGCGCGCGCTGCGCCGCGTCGTGGCGGCCCGCGACGACCCACGCCTCGACGTCGTCCAGACCCGGCAGCGGGAGCATGCGTGCGCTGTCGGGACGCTCGCGCTCCGCCGCGAGCTCCAGCAGCGTGGCGGCCTGGGTCACGTGGTGCGCGAACGCCGCGCCCATCGCCCGGTCCACGAGGAGCCCGAGCCGCACCGGGCGGGACGTCGGGCTCGCGCACGTCTCCTCGAGCGCCGTCGCGACCGGGCCGACGACGCCCCGGGTCATCATGTCGAGGCGACGCGCGGCCGCGACCCCGAGACCGGCGAACGGCAGCCCGAGCGGCAGGCGGAACGCCGCCTCGGCGAGCTCGTCGGCGGCACGCGTGAGCGTGCCGCGCCAGATGTGCACGAGCGTCTGCGCGAGGCGCACGTGCGCCTCGGCGAGCGGGGTCAGCGCGGTGTCCGGGCCGTCGAACCAGCGACCACCGTCGCGGACCGGCGCGAGCGACGCGACGACGCTCGCGAGCGTCTGCGCCGCGTCCTCGAGCCGGTCGTCGGCCGCGAGGGCGAGGGCCCGGCCGACCTGGACCGACGCCTCGTGGTCCGGCCCTAGCTCCACGTCGGGGACGGCCGCGCGCTCGCCCACGCCGAACACCGCGGCCCACGACCGCGCGAGCGCCAGCCCGGCGGCCGTCTCGTCGTCGTCGCACCAGGACGCGAGGAACGTCGCCGTGTCGAGGAGCTGGGACGTGCTCACGCCGTCACCCCGCTCGGCGTGCAGCCGCGCCGCGTTGAGCACGCCCGACACGACCCCCGCCACGGCGTCCGGTGCCAGGTCGTCGGGCTGCCCGCCGCGCAGGTAGGGCGAGAGCACGTCGTCGGGCACCTGACCCTCCGCGAGCGTCAGCGCGGCGACGAGCGGCCCGAGCGTCCGCGCGCGCAGCGCGTCGTCACCGCTGCGCGACGCCTTGCGCAACCAGTCCGCCGCGTCCTGCACGTGGCCCGACCGCAGCGCGGCGACGCCCGCGATCGCGAACGCCTCGGCGCGGTGCTCGGTCGCGGCCTGGCTCGCGGCCTCGCGCGCCACCTCGTGGGCCCAGACGACGTCCCCGCGGTCCAGGTGCCGACGCGCGATCCGCAGGAGCCCCGGGACGAGCGCCGGGTCGCCCACGAGCGTCGCGAGCGCCGAGTGCCACACCGCGACGTCCTCCTCGCCCGCCCGGCGGTGCGCCTCGGCGAGCGCGACGTGCGCCGCCGTGCGCTCGGCGAGCCGCGCGTCCGCGTGGACCAGGGACCGCATGCGCGGGTCGACGAACGCGAAGCGGCCGCCCACGAGCGCGAGGTGCTCGGCGAGCGGGCCGTCCAGGACCCCCTCCATCGCGAGGCCGGTCGCGGACAGCAGCAGCTCGGTCCGGTCCACGACGGCGACGGCCGCGACCAGGAGCGCGTGCCGCTCCCCCTCGCTGAGGGCGGCGAGGCGGTCGGCGAAGAGGGAGCGCACGGCGGGGACGGCCGGCAACGGGTCCGGGAGGATCGACCCCCCGGAGAGCTGCTCCGGCGTGAGCAGCGCCGCCGTCTGCGTCAGCGCCGCGGCGTTGCCGCCGAGGAGCCCCGCGAGGCGGGCCGCGACGTGCGGCGCGACCGCGAGCCGGCGCTCGACGAGCAGCAGGTGCAGGGCGTCGGCCGGCGCGAGGGGCGGCACTGTGCGGAGCTCGAACGGTCCGGAGGACGGGTCGAGCGCGCCCGCGGTCGCCGTCCCGAGGAGCACGACCGGCGCGTGGCGCTGCGCGACGAGGCTCGCGAGGACCGACCTGCTGAGCTCGTCCTGGAGGTGCAGGTCGTCGGCCACGAGCACGACCGTCGCGCCGTCGAACGACTCCACGAGGAGCTCGGCGAGCGCGACCGCCGCGACCTCGGGGAGGTACCCGAAGCCGGGGTCGACGGGTTCGAGGACGCGCGTGAGGCGCTCCGGGACGACCCCGCCCGCGAGCTGCGACACCTGCGACACGAGCGACACGACCGCGGAGCCCGGTGCGGGCGCACCCGCGGGCGGGCGACACCGCAGAGTGAGCGTCGGGTGCGCGAACGTGTGCGACGCGACGGCCTCGCACACGAGCTCGAGCGTCGCGCTCGCCCCCATGCCGTGCTCGGCCGTCCACACGAGGCCGCCCTTGCCCTCGCTCACGGCCGCGAGCGCGCGGTCGACCTCCTGCGCGCGGGAGGAGAGCCGCTCGAGACGGCGCGCGGACCGCGCGTCCGCGCGACGATGCGGCTCGGGAACCAGGTAGTCGTGCAGTTCTGACATGTCGGGACCCTCCGTCCGGGGGCTTCTTCGCCCGTCGACCGGATGAAATGTTAACAACCCTCCGTAAACAAGGGATCACCTCATCGTTTCCCGGCCGTCACACGATCGCCACCTGGGCCGACGCCGCTTGCCCCGCCTGGGCGGGAGGGCTAGCCTGGCCTCGATCCCCGTCGTGGCCACGGCTCTCGTGCGCCCCGACCCGGGTGCGGCGCTCATGGCGCCGCCGCCACGAGAGCGAGGTGAGCCCCATGCCGGACGGCAGCAGTCATAGAACCGTGCACTGCGCGCTCACCCTCCGTGGCCCGCAGCCCGTCGCCTGAGTCGGCGAACTCCTCCAGGACTCCCGCGACCGGCCGTCGTCCCGCGCGGGGAGGTCGCCAGTGCGCACCGCGCGCGCCGTCGTGCGCGCCGCCGGACCACCCGCTGACGCACCCGCCGACCCACCGCGCCCGCCACCCACCCCGTGGCGCCCGCCCGTGGTCGTCGGCCCGCAGGAGAAGGACGACCACCATGACCCAGCGCTCGCCTGCCACCGAGACCCGGACCCGCCCCGCACGCGTGCCCCTGCGGGACGCGCGCGCCGTTCGACCTCGTCGACACCGCGCCCGCCGACCGAGCCTGGAACGCCAGTCGATCTCCTTCACCGTCGGCCTGTACCTGTTCATCTGCGTCGCGCTGCTGCTCGCGCACGTCACCGCCGGAGGTGTCTGATGACGACGACGCTGCCCGAGCCCACGAGCCTCGTCCCTGCACCCGGCGTCGACCGCGTGGTCCCCGCGCCCGCGCGCGGCGGGCTGGACCTCCACGCCCGCGCGCACGGCACCGGCGCACCCCGGTTCGACCCGCGCGTCCTGCGCTCCCGCTGGGTCCAGGTCGGCGTGGGCGACCCCGACGCGACCGCCCGCGCCGCCGAGCACGGCGTCGACTTCGCCGCTGCCGGCGGCCGGGTCTGGGAGACGGACGCCCATGTGTACCTCCCCGTGACCGCCACGCGGCGTGACGGCGACCGGGTCGCCTACGAGCGGATCGTGCTCGCCCTCTCCCCCGACGTCGTCGTGACGGCCCAGCCGCAGCGGCACTACGGCGTCTTCGACAAGGCGATCGCCCGCATGCGGCGCACCCCGTGGCTCATCGGCTCCTCCTACGGCATCGCGTACGCGCTGCTGTACGCGCTCAACGAGGCGGCGGACCGCGTCGTGGCGTACGCGAGCGACCTGCTCGAGGACATGTCCGACGAGATCGACGAGGCCACCCGCGGCGTCGACGCCCGGGGCCGGGAGATCGGGGTGAGCGACATGCAGGACACCATCACCCGCATGAACCGTGCGGAAGAGATCGTCTCGCGCGCCCAGGAGTCCCAGCTCTCGCTCGCCCGCGCCGCACGGCACCTGCGCAGCGAGATCGCGGACTCCGACCCCGTGCTCGCCGGGCTCGTCGAGACCCTGGTCGCGGACATCGACGGGGTGAAGCAGCACGCCGGGTTCGAGCACGACAAGGTGCGCTACCTCCAGCAGGCGATCATGACCTCGCTCGACGTCAAGCAGGCCCAGATCGTCAAGGTCTTCACGATCATCACCGCCGTGTTCCTGCCGCCGACGCTCATCGCCTCGTTCTACGGCATGAACTTCACGCACATGCCGGAGCTCGACCGCCCCTCCGGCTTCACCGTGACGGTCCTGCTCACCCTGGTGGCAGCCGTCATCCCCCTCGCCTACATCAAGCGCCGCGGCTGGCTCCGCTGACCTCCAGGGGTCACATCCCGCCCGGTCCGCCGAGGTAGAACGGTGGTCGGTCTCGGACCCGGGGTCGGGTCCGCTGTGCAGCTCAGGTCTCAGGCCCGCCAGGTCGGGTCCGCTGTGCAGCTCAGGTCTCAGGCCCGCGGGGCGGGTCCGCGGTGGGGGTGGGCTCGGTGCTCGGGGCTGCGGCGCCGTCACCCTGGTCCCTCGGCCGTGGGTTCGAGGAGCGCCGCTCTGACGCCCCTTCGCATCCGAGCCCACCCCCACCGCTCAGCCGTCGGCCCACCATGGCCAGCCGACAGGCCGACCGGCCCGGTCCGTGCAGGCCGAACAGGCGACCCGACTCGTCAAAGCACCCGGGACCAGCCCACACAGGCTGTTCGGCATGACGTCGCGCCGACCAGAACGGGACGCGACGATGGCGCGACCCACGCCCGCGGGCGGTCGCCGGGGTGATCCACGACCAGGGCGAGACGACGCAGGGCGGGGTGGGTGGTGGTGCCGCGTCGTGGCGGGCCTGGCGGGAGCCGCGAGGAACGAGCGGCGGATGGTAGACGCGGCACCACCACCCACCCCGCCCACCCAACCCAGCCACACGCCGTCGGGCAGGGTGACCACGGCTCTACCTCGGCCCACCCGGAGTGGGTGCTCTGCGCGGAGGCGGTCAGGCCTCGAGGAGGAGCGTGACCGGGCCGTCGTTGACGAGCTCGACGGCCATGTGCGCGCCGAACCGTCCGGTCGCGACCTCGATCCCGCGCTCCCGGAGTCGCTCGACGACCGCCTCGACGAGGGGCTCGGCGACGGACCCGGGCGCCGCGCCGTTCCACGACGGGCGGCGGCCCTTCTTCGTGTCGGCGTAGAGCGTGAACTGGCTGACGACCAGCACCGGTGCGCCCTCGTCCTGCACCGACCGCTCCCCCGCGAGGATCCGGAGCTCGGCGATCTTGCGCGCGATCGTCTCGACCTGCGGGTCGCCGTCGTCGTGCGTCACACCGACGAGCGCGAGCAGACCCGGGCGGTCGATCGCCCCGACCACCTCCGTCGTCCCGTCCTCGGCCACGACGCTCACGCTCGCGTGCGAGACGCGCTGCACGACGGCCCTCACGAGCGGCGCTCCGCGTCGCCGCTCGGGACCGCTGTCGCGCCGTCGAGGACCGGCCGCACGGCGCCCACGGGCCGGCCCGCGCCGAGCACGGGCACGTCGCCGAGCATGGCGAGCGCCGCGTCGTCGGCCCCGGTCACGTCCTGCGCTCCCAGCCGCCGGAGCGCAGCGGCGAGCACCGCCGGTCGCGGGCGCGACGCGCCGTCGAGCACCTTGAAGGCGAGGGCGCTGCCGTCGGGCAGGCCGGCGCCGTAGACGCCGTCCGCGCCGTCCTTGGCGACCAGGCCGGGCACCGCGCGCATCGCGAGCGTCGCGTCCCGGCCCGTCCCGCCGACCATCTCCGGGAACGTCGACATCGCGCGCGCGACCTGCGCCGCCGGGGAGAGGGGGTCGCGCTCCGGGGCGGCCGCGAGGTGTCCGAACGCTCGCGCGAGGCCGCGCACGGTCGTCGAGAAGAGCGGCGCGCCGCAGCCGTCGACGGTCACGTGCTCGACCGGCACGCCGGTCGCCTCGGCGACGGTCTCGCGGACCGCGACCTGGAGGGGGTGGTCGACGTCCAGGTAGGTGGCGGTGTCCCAGCCGGCGGCGACGCACGTCGCGAGCATCGCCGCGTGCTTGCCCGAGCAGTTCTGCGTGAGTGAGGACGGCCCGTGGCCCTCGAGCTGCCACGCGAACGCGGCGGGCGGGTGGAGCGGCATGTCGGGCGTGTTCCGCAGCGCCGACTCGTCGAGCCCGACGCCCTCGAGGATCTCCCGGACGCCGGCGAGGTGCTCCGGCTCGCCGTTGTGGCTCGCGGCGGCCAGCGCAAGGAGCCGGGGCGGGAGGGCGAGACCGTGCCGCAGCATCGCGACCGCCTGGAACGGCTTGACGCTCGACCGCGGCCAGATCACGGCGTCGGCGTCGCCACGCTCGAGGACCGGCTCACCCCCGTCGCCCAGCAGGACGAGGTGCCCGGCGTGGACCGACTCCACGAGGTCTCCCCGGACGACCTCGGCGAGCGGGACGGCGGCGCGCTCGATCCCGCCCTGGACGTGCGCGGTCACCGGCGGGTCACCAGCCGCCGGGGCGGCCGGACGACCCGTTGCCGCGGCCGTTCCCGTACGGCAGGAGCCGGGGACGCACGTCCACGAGGTAGACGATCGCCGCGACCACGCCGATGATCCCGAAGAAGCCCCCGATGCTCATCGGCGGCAGCGAGACGAACCCGAGGGCTGCCGCGACGCCGAGGATCGCGAGCCAGATCGGCTTGGTCAGCTTGCCCTCGGCCGTGAACGCGCTCGCGGGGCGTCGGATCGCGTCGACGAGCGCGACGAGCTCCGTCACGAACACGACGAGCATGAGCACGAAGAAGACGATCCACTGGAGCGACCCGATGATTCCCACGGGCACGAGCCTACGGTCTGCCGAGCGGCCACGGCACCACCCGCAGCCCGACCGACCGCGCGGCGGTCACCACGTGCGGGTCCCAGGCCGCCACGAGCGTGTCGTCGTGCGCGACGGCCAGGGCGCTCGCCACGTGCACCGCGTCGTTGCTGCGCAGCGCACCCGCTGCGACGAGCTCCGACGCGCGGTCGGCGACGTCGCCGGAGACCTCCACCACGTGCAGCGCCGGGCGCAGCACGTCCCACGTGCCGAGGGCGCGCGCGTGCCCCGGGCCGTCGAGCACGCCGCCGCGGGCGCCGGCGGCGAGGGCTGCCCGCACCTCGACGTCGGCGAGCCGGCTCGTCACGACGACGTCCGCGCGGTTCCACAGGCGGCTCGCCAGGGCGGAGCCCGCCTCGGGGACGCAGAGCTTCACCAGCGCGCTCGCGTCGAAGTAGACCAGGGCCATCGGGGCCTCAGCGCCGGATCCGGCGCACGAGCGCCGCCACGCCGCCGCCACGGGCCGACCGGGCACCGTCGGCGGGTCGCGCGCCGTCCGGGCTCGCGGGCCGCGCGTCGGCGTCCCCGCCGGGCACCGCGTGGACGGGTCGCTCGCCCGCCGCGGGGACCAGGACGCCGTCGCGCACGAGCTCGGTGACGAGGTCGGCCGTCGCGACGCCGGTCAGCCGGGCGACGGGGACGCCGCGCTCGGTGATGACGACCTCCTCGCCCTCCCTGGCCCGCTCGATCCATGACTTGAGCTCGGCGCGCAGGGCGCTGACGGGGACCTCCATGCCCCGACGGTACCGGCCCGGGGCGCCGCTGTGCAGGGTGAAGATCGTCCGGTTCGCCCGGCAGGCCAGGATCGCCCGCTCAGAGCTCGGGGAGGGCGTCGCGCGCCTGCTCCGGCGAGGCCCCGGCCGCCTCGAGGAGGTCCACGATCGGCGACCGCACGAGCATGACGAGCGACTGCACCTGCCAGTCGCCGTCGCCGAGGGCGTGCGGGTCCGCACCGTGGGCGACCTCCAGGAGGACCTCGCGCGCCACCGCCGGGTCGCGCCCGGCGCCGACCGCCTCCGCGAGCACGTGCACGCCCGCGCCGAACCGCGCGACGAGGTCCGCGACGCCGCCGAGCTCCCGCTCGTCCGGGCCGCTCGCGACCGGCATCGCGCGCCGCGCGAGCACGCGCACGCTGCGCATCGCGCGGTCCACGAGGACCGCCTGGCGCTCGAGCCCGCCGAGCTCGTCCCGGTGCCGCAGCCCCGCCGCGCTCACGCGCGCGAGCTCGCGCGCCGACGACGCGGACGACTGCCACTCCTCGAGCGCGCCCTCCGAGGCCCGGCCCTTGACGAGCGCCGCGTCGAGGTCGGCGCGGTCGCGCGTGCGCAGACCTCGCGCGAGGACGTCGAGCACGCCGGCGAGCTCCGTCGTCGCCTCGGACCCCAGCAGCCGGGGCCGACGCCGCGGGTCGCCCGGCGTGAGGGCGGCGACCGCGAGCGCGACGGCGCCACCCACGAGCGCGTCGGTCCACCGACCCAGGGGTCCGCCCGCCTGCGCGGCCGGAAGACCCACGATCACGATCGCCTGGACACCGGCCTGCGTGGTGAGCATCGCGCCACGGTCGATGAACCGCGCCGCGAGCGCGGAGACGGCGAGCACGACGGCGACCTGCCACCAGCCCGACCCGATCGCGTGGACCACGAGGTCGCCGAGCCCGACGCCGATCGCGACCCCGACCGCGAGCTCGAGCACGCGCCGGAGCTGGCGGTCCTGGCTGAAGCCGAGGCAGATCCACGCGGAGACCGGCGCGAAGAACGGCGCCGTGTGGCCCAGCCCGTACCGGGCGATGCCGAACGCGAGGCCCGCGGCGGCCGACGCCTGGAGGATGGGCCAGAGCGCGACGCGGACGCGCGACGCGCCCTGCCGGATCCGCGCCCGCAGGAGGAGCCGGCGCCACGCGGTCCGGGCGACGTCGACCGCGCCGGGACCGGGGTCCTCGCGCGACGCCGGCCCGCGGCTCACAGCATGCTCGTGGGCGCGCCCTCGCCGCGAGGCGTGATCCCCCGGCCGACGGGGCCGCGCGGGGCGGGGCGGTCGACGGAGACCCCCTCGCCCGGCACCACGACCTCCTGCGCCGCGGAGATCGCTCCGCCGTCGCAGTCGACGAGGAGCTCGGCGTCCTCGGGGACGCTGCGCTTGAGGACCGCGAGCGCGATCGGGCCGAGCTCGTGGTGGCGCGCGACCGACGTCACCGTGCCGACGGCGCGACCGTCGAGCGTGACCTCGGCGCCCGGCGCGGGCAGCAGGTGACCGGAGCCGTCGAGGTGCAGCATGACGACCCGGCGCGGGGGGCGACCGAGGTTGTGCACGCGCGCGATCGTCTCCTGGCCGCGGTAGCAGCCCTTGTGGAGGTGGACGGAGGTGCGCAGCCAGTCGGTCTCGTGCGGGATCGACCGGTGGTCGATCTCCGTGGCGAGGCGCGGCCGCCACGCCTCGACGCGCGCGGCCTCGCTCGCCCACGTGCCGACGAGACGCCAGCCGGCCGCCTCGCGCGCCGCGACGGCGTCGGGCAGCTCGGCCCGCGGCACCAGCACGAGCCGCCACGGCCGCTCCATGCCGGGGTGCTCGGCCTCAGGCGGTCCGTAGCGCGTGCCGCCGCCCGTGACGCGCGGCCACGGGTCGCGCCAGGTGACGGGCTCGCCCTCGGCGCCCTCGGCGTCGACGGGCTCGCCGAGCGCCGCCCAGTCGTCGGTCGCGTCGGCGATCTCGACGCGGAGCATGAACTTCATGCGGTCGAGCCACGCGGCGAGGTCGACCGCGTGCGAGCGCTCGGTGACGAGCCACGTCGTCGCCCCGTCGTCGACGACAGAGGCCGCGTGCTCGACGTGGCCCTGCGGCGAGAGCACGAGCAGCTCCGTCGACGTGCGCGGGGCGAGGTTCGTCAGGTCCTGCGACGTGATGGAGTGCAGCCAGCTCAGCCGGTCCGGGCCCGTGACCGTGACGACGCCCAGGTGCGACTGGTCCACGACGGCGCCGCCGGTGCGCAGGGCGCGCTGCTCTCCCGTCGGGTCGCCGTAGTGCCAGGCGACGCCCTCGTCGGGGCCGGTCGCGGGCACCGCGCCGTGGCGCGACAGGAGCGGGCTGGTGTAGCCGGTGGTCACGGGTGGTCCTCCTTCGTCGGCACGTCCGGGCCTGCCGGCGTGTCCCCGGGGCCGCCGGTCAGGCCGACGGGCGCCGGGTCAGCTTCGCGGACGCGTACGACTGCAACGGTTCGCCGAAGGCCGCCAATTCCCACACCCACAGGAGCTGGCCCTCCACGAACCCGTAGAGGCGCTTCGAGGCGGTCACCTCCGACGCGGTGGACGTGCGGGCGATGAGGTCGCTCGCCAGGTCGACCCGACCGTTGCCGACCGCGCCGAGGTACACGGACACGCGGCCTGCGGGGTCGGCGATCAGCACCTCGAGCGGGTGACGGTCGTCCTCGAGCCCGTCGGGCCGGTCCGTCGAGACGCGCCAGTAGCCCGTCTCGGTGGACCACACGGGAGCGTCGGCGGCCGCGGCGTCCAGCGTCGCACCGTCACGCTCGGGCCAGGCCCCCTCGTCCGGGACGGTCTCGGGGACCTCGGCCTCGAGCACGCGCAGCGTCGACTCGTAGCGCAGGTAGGGGCCGCCGTCGTGGTCGAACACGACGTCGTGGACGAACGGCGTCTCCTCGATGCCCGGGTACTTGACGACCCCCTCGCCGCGCCAGCTCCCGACGAGCCAGGCGAGCGGGTAGACCTCGGGCGCGAGTCCCTCGGGGAACTCGAACGGCATCAGCGACCACCTCTCGGAGTCGGGCGGGGCGACGGGCACGCGCGGGACACGGTCCCGCGCGGCGGCGTCAGCGCTGGCCCTTGAAGAGCTTGTAGACGACGTACCCCGCGAACCACGTGATGGTGACCGTCGCCGCGAGGAGCAGGCCGAGGAAGATCAGCTCGAGAGTGTGCGGACTCATGCGCCCGATCCTACCGGCCGGGCGGCCGCGCCACGTCGCGGCCCGGGAGCGGCTCGCGGCGGAGGGCTACGCTCGGCCGCGTGACCGACACCGCGCCGCTTCCCTCGGCCCCCCGTCAGCGCTCGCTCGTCGTCAAGGCCACGTCGGGGCTCGACCGCCCCGAGGCCGCGAACCAGGCGTTCACCGTCGCCGCCGCGGCGGTCGCCGCGGGCGTCGAGGTGAGCGTGTGGCTCACCGGGGAGGCCGCGTGGTTCGGGCTCCCGGGGCGCGCCGCCGAGCTGGAGCTCGAGCACGCGGCCCCGCTGCCCGACCTGCTCGACGCCGTGCTCGCCGCCGGCACCCTCACCGTGTGCACGCAGTGCGCCGCCCGGCGCGGCATCACGGCCGACGACGTGCTGCCCGGCGTGCGCATCGCGGGCGCGGCGGTGTTCGTCGAGGAGGCGCTGCGCGAGGGCGCGCAGGCTCTCGTCTACTGACCCGGGCACCCGCCCGCGCCCGTCCGGCGGCAGCCGGCGCCCGTCCGGGGGGGCGTCAGCGCGCGGGCGCGACCCGGCGCAGCAGCAGGTACAGCTCGCAGCCCAGGCACAGGCCGAACGCCGCGTTGAGGACGGCCGCCACGAGCGCGAGCGCCGCCGCGACGGGCACTGCGCCGTCGACGCCCAGCAGTCCCAGCACGACTCCCGCGCCGGTGATGACGAGGCCGACCGCCTGCGCGAACCGCGGCGGCCGGGGGTCCTCGCGCTCCGCCGTCGGGCCGATGCGCGGGAGGATCAGCACGCGGTAGACCCACGCCTGCCACGTGCCCTGTGCGCCCCGGACCGCACCGAGCAGGAAGCTCGCCGCGACGACGGCGAGCAGCGCGAGCGCCGCGGGCGACGTCCAGAGCAAGATGACGACCGCGAGCAGGACCGCCGTGATCCCGGCCCCCGCGCGCGGGCCGCGCGGGTCGATGCCGGCGGGCGCCGCCGGGGGTTCGGTCGCGGTGCCCCCACGGCCGGCCTGGTCGCTCATGCGGTCTCCCTCGGGTTCTGGCCGTCGGGGACGGCGCGGTCAGGCGTCGCGCACGCCCGTGGGGACCGAGCCCGGGTCCGCGACGGCGAGCGCCGCGAGCGCCTGGGCCTGGTTCATCCCCCCGCTCGCGCGGGCGACCTCCCGGCCCTCCGCGTCGAGCACGAGGACGGTCGGCGTGCGCAGTATGCCGAATGCTCGCACCAGGTCGAGGTGGTCGTCGACGTCCATCTCACGATGCGTCACGTCGTCGTGCGCCGCACTGACCTCGCCGAGGACGCGCGCCGTCGCCCGGCACGGAGCGCACAGCTCCGCGGAGAACTGGACGAACGTGCGACGGGCTCCGAGCGCGACGCCGTGGGCGGGCCAGTCGAAGGGCGCAGCGCCCGGGTTCGCCGTGGCTCGGGGCGACGTCGAGCGCGCCGTCCGTACGACCCCCTGACGCCGCTGCCACCACACGCCGAGCGCGAGCGTCGCGAGCAGGGTGACCCCGAGGAGGACGACGGGCAGCGCGGAGGGAGTCATCCCACGATCACCCGCCCGACGACGAAGATCAGCGTCCCGCCGACCGCGACCGGGAGGGCCGTGGCGGAGAACGCGCCGAGGCGCCCCCGCAGCTCCGGGAGCTGGTCGAACAGCGCGTGGAGCGAGGCGACGAGCAGGCCCGCGACGACGCCGGACCAGACACCGCTCAGCAGGTCGAGGTCGGGCATGACGTACCCGACGGCCCCGCCCGCGGCGACCGCGAGGCCGAGCGTGAGCGCCGCGTTGGTCCACCCGCCGAGCGGCAGCGCGGAGACCGCCGAGGCCACGGCCAGCGCCACGGCGCACGTCACGACGAGGGACTCGCCGGCGTCGGTGCGACCCGTCGCGATCCAGCCCGCGCACGACGTCGCGACGACGATCCCGCTCACCGTCCCGATGAGCGACTCGACCAGGCGCGGCCGCCCGTCGCGCCGCAGGAGCTCGGCCACGAAGGCGAGCACGACGGCGAGGGCGAGCACCACGGGCAGGTGGCGCAGCGCGGGCTCGCCGTGCGTGGCGGCGGTGGCGCCGACGGCGCCGAGACCGGCGATCGCGATGACGACGCGCGTGCCGCCGTGGACCGGGATGTCGAGCAGGCGCGGCCACCCGATCGCGACGATCAGCGCCAGGGCCCCCGACGCCGCGGCGAGCGGGAGCGGGCCGAAGAACGCGGCGACGGCGATGCCCGCGGCGAGGCACGCCGTGACGACGGCCCGGGTCGAGAGGTCCACGCGGTCAGCGCCCCGTTCGGGGGTCGCGGGAGGGCGTCGGGTCGTGCAGCACGCCTCAGAGTGTCGCAGAGTCTCCCGCCCGACCGCCTACCGGCCCCGGCACGCGCGCCCGTGAGACGTTCGCCGTCTGCACGGCCAGCACGCGATACGGTAACCATCCACGGACCGAGAACGTGGCCGATCACGTGGCGAGCCCCGCAGAGGTACGTCCCGGCCCGGTCGCCACGCGTCGACGCCCGGGGGCGCCCCCGCGCCCCGCGACCCGGAAGGAGGTGCCGGATGGCGGACCTGCTCATCCTCACCCCCGCGACAGGCGGTTCCGTCGAGGTGCTGCCCGCGCTCGGCCTGCTCTCGCACCGCATCCGGGTCCTGCCCATGGAGCCCTCGGCGCTCGTGGACGCACCGGACTCCGACGTCGTGCTGCTGGACGCGCGCCGCGACCTCGTCGCGGCTCGCACCACGTGCCGCCTCCTGCACGCCACCGGACTCACCGTCCCGCTCGTGCTCGTCCTCACCGAGGGCGGGCTGACCGTCGTCACGGCGGAGTGGGGCGCGGACGACCTCCTCCTCGAGGGGGCGGGCCCCGCGGAGGTCGAGGCGCGGCTGCGTCTCGTCATCGAGCGGTCCGCGCGCGGTCCCGCCGAGGACGGGCCGCAGGAGATCGCGGCCGGCGAGCTCGCGATCGACGCGAGCGGCTACACGGCCCGGCTGCGCGGCCGCCCCATCGACCTCACGTACAAGGAGTTCGAGCTCCTCAAGTACCTGGTCCAGCACCCGGGTCGCGTCTTCACGCGCGCCCAGCTCCTCCAGGAGGTCTGGGGCTACGACTACTACGGCGGCACGCGCACGGTCGACGTCCACGTCCGGCGCCTGCGCGCCAAGCTGGGCCCCGAGCACGAGCAGCTCATCGGGACCGTGCGCAACGTCGGGTACCGGTTCGACCCGCCCAAGGACCGCCGTCCCGCCGAGGGCACCGATGCCACCGTGTCCGACGCCGCGGGCTCCTCGGCCGACAACGGCCCCGGGACCCCGGTAGGTTCGTCCGGGTGACGCCCGACCCCTCCGACTTCACGTCCGCCCTGCCCGACGGGCCGTGGCGCCACGAGTTCGTCCCGGCCAACGGCGCGCGGTTCCACGTCGCGCTCGCGGGTCCCGAGGACCGCGGCGTGCGCGACCCGGGACCGCCCCTCGTCGTCCTGCTGCACTCGTTCCCGCAGTTCTGGTGGGCCTGGCGCCACCAGATCGAGCCGCTCGCCGCCGCGGGCTACCGCGTCGCCGCGATGGACATCCGGGGCGTCGGCGCCTCCGACAAGCCGCCGATCGGCTACGACGCCCCGACCCGCACGCGCGACATCGCCGGGGTCGTGCGCTCCCTCGGGTCCGGGCGCGCCGTCGTCGTGGGACACGGCACGGGCGGCAGCCTCGCGTGGGCGATGGCCGCGCTCCAGCCCGCCGTCACGGCCGGCGTCGCCGCGTTCTCCGCCCCGCACCCCGCACGGATGCACACCTCCGCGCGGCGCCTGCTCACGCCCGCCGCGCTGCGGCAGCTCGCGTTCTACCAGGTCCCGACCCTGCCCGAGCGCGCCCTCGTCCGCGGCGACCTCGTGGGCGACGTGCTCGCGACCGGCGCGGCGACGCCCTTCGCGCCCGACGTCGTCGAGACCTACCGCACCGTCATGCGCATCCCCTTCGCGGCGCACACCGCGATGGAGTCGCTGCGCTGGGCCGTGCGGTCGACGCCCCGCCCCGACGGCCGACGCTTCCTCGCCGCGCTCCGCCGCCCGGTCGACGTCCCCGCGCTCCAGGTCCACGCCGAGGAGGACGGTCTCGTGCGTCGCGACCTCGCCGACGCCGACGGTGCCGCGCTGGCCCGGGACTTCCGCTTCGAGGTCGTGGACGGCGCCGGCCACTTCCTCCCCGAGGAGGCGCCCGACGCCGTCACGGAGCTGCTGCTGGACTGGCTCCCGACGACCTCCCGGGCCGAGCGCGAGCGCTGACCCTCAGCTCGTCTTGACGAGCTTCGCCGCCTTGACCGGGTCGACCTCGCCGATCCCGAAGGACGGGCACCACCGGGCGATCGTGCACGCGCCGCACGCGGGCTTCCGCGCGAAGCACACCCGGCGGCCGTGGAAGATCAGCCGGTGCGAGAGCATCGTCCACTCGGACTTCTCGACGAGCCCGCCGACCACCTGCTCGACCTTGACCGGGTCCTCCTCGGTGGTCCACGCCAGGCGGCGCACGAGGCGGCCGAAGTGGGTGTCCACGGTGAGCCCCGGCACGCCGAACGCGTTGCCGAGCACGACGTTCGCCGTCTTGCGGCCGACCCCGGGCAGGGTCACCAGGTCTTCCAGTCGCGCGGGCACGTCGCCGCCGAACCTCTCCACGAGGGCTTGGCCGATGCCGATGACCGACTGCGCCTTCGCGCGGAAGAAGCCGGTGGGCCGCAGCAGCTCCTCGAGCTCCTCCCGGTCGGCCCCCGCGTACGCCGCGGCGTCCGGGTAGCGCGCGAAGAGCGCGGGAGTCGTCAGGTTCACGCGCTTGTCCGTCGTCTGCGCGGACAGGACCGTCGCGATCAGCAGCTCGAGCGGCGTCGTGAAGTCCAGCTCGCAGTGGGCGTCCGGATAGGTGACGGCGAGCTCGCGGTTGGTGCGGCGCGCGCGCCGGACCAGGGCGAGGTGCGACTCGGGCTTCGGCGCCCCCGTGCGGGCCTGCTCCGTGGTGGTCACGGACCCACCGTAGCCGCCGCCCCCGACACCCGAGTTGCAGCGGTAGGGCAGACTTGTCCTGGAACATTTCCGAGGACGAGACGATAGGACACCCCGCGTGGACGACGACGTTGTGCTCTCCGCCCCCCTGTTCGCGACGATGGACGCGGACGAGACGCGCACCCTCTTCGAGTCGATGCAGCAGATCGAGCTCTCGCGCGGAGACGTGCTGTTCCGCGAGGGCGAGCCGGGCGACCGCCTCTACGTGATCGCGAGCGGCAAGATCAAGCTGGGGCGCCGCTCCAACGACGGCCGCGAGAACCTCCTGTCGATCCTCGGCCCCGGCGAGATGTTCGGCGAGCTCTCGCTCTTCGACCCGGGCCCCCGCACCGCGACCGCGAGCTCCGTCGCCGACTCCGTGATCTACGAGCTCGGCCACGACCAGCTCGTCGAGTGGATCGAGAAGCACCCGAGCGTCGCCAAGCACCTGCTCAACGCCCTCGCGCGGCGCCTGCGCCGCACCAACGAGACGCTCGCCGACCTCGTCTTCTCGGACGTCCCCGGCCGGGTCGCCAAGGCGCTGCTCGACCTCTCGACCCGCTTCGGCGAGGAGACGGACGAGGGCGTCCGCGTCGCGCACGACCTCACGCAGGAGGAGCTCGCGCAGCTCGTCGGCGCGTCGCGCGAGACCGTGAACAAGGCGCTCGCCGACTTCGCGACGCGCGGCTGGGTGCGCCGCGAGGGCCGGGCCGTCGTCCTGCTGGACATGGACCGCCTGGAGCGCCGCGCGCGCTGACCGACCGTCACCGACGAGAACGGGGTCGGCGACCCGGTCCACGAGGACCTGGCCGCCGACCCCGTTCTCGTGCCGGAGGCGCGTTACTCCGCGAGCTCCACGACGATCTCGACCTCGACCGGGGCGTCGAGCGGCAGGACCGCGACGCCGACGGCGCTGCGGGCATGGACGCCCGCCTCGCCGAAGACCTCCCCGAGGAGGTTGCTCGCACCGTTGACCACCCCGGGCTGACCGGTGAACGACGGGTCGCTCGCGACGAACCCGACGACCTTCACGACGCGGGCGACCTGGTCGAGGTTCCCCACGACGTCGTGCACGGCGGCGAGCGCGTTGAGCGCGCACTGGCGGGCCAGTGCCGCGGCGTCCGCGGGCGCGACGAGGCCCTCGCCGTCACCCACCTTGCCCGTCGCGGGCAGCGCGCCGTCCACGAACGGGAGCTGGCCCGACGTGTGGACGTACCGGCCCGAGCGCACCGCGGGCACGTAGGCGGCGACGGGCGCCGCCACCGGGGGGAGGGCGAGACCGAGCTCCGTCAGGCGCGCGGCGATCGTCCCGGCGGGAAAGCCCGCCACTACTTCTCACCGGTCGGGCGCTTGAGGTAGGCCACGAGGCCGTTGCCGTCGGGGCCCGTGACGACCTGGACGAGCTCCCAGCCGTCGGAGCCCCACTGGTCGAGGACGGCCTTGGTGTTGTGGATGATGAGGGGGATGGTCGCGTACTCCCACGTGGTTGCCATGGGGCGAGCGTAGTCGGCCGCCGCGGGCGCCACCCGCGCGCACCGGCGCGGGATGCTTACACAACCCGCACACCCGCGAGCCCCGGGATCCCGGGGCCCTCCCCGGGTCGCTCCCGTAGGGTTGTCACCATGGCTTCCCCTGTGCGTCCTCGCGGCCGGCAGATCAACGCGTACCAGCTCGTCGCCCTCTTCCTGGCGTTCGTGCTGGTCTCCGGTGTGGGCGGCGTGCTCGCCGCCGGGCTGCTCGTCCCGCTCGCCGCCGGTGCGAACACGGCGACCGACACCGCGGTCGAGGTCTTCGACGAGCTGCCGGCGGACCTCGAGCCCGGCCCGCTGTCCGAGCAGTCGCGCATCTACGCGAACGACGGCACGACGCGCCTCGCGACGTTCTACACCGAGAACCGCATCGTGGTGCCGCTGGACCAGGTCTCCGACGCGATGAAGAACGCCGTCATCGCGATCGAGGACAAGCGCTTCTGGGACCACGGCGGCGTCGACGTCGAAGGCCTCCCCCGTGCGGTCGTGAACAACATCACCGGTGGAGACACCCAGGGTGCCTCGACGCTCACGCAGCAGTACGTGAAGAACGTGCTCATCGAGCAGGCGGTCCGCGAGGACGACACCATGGCGCTCTACGAGGCCAACGAGAAGTCGCTCGGGCGCAAGGCGCGCGAGGCCAAGCTCGCCATCGCGCTCGAGAAGAAGATGACCAAGGAGGAGATCCTCCAGGGCTACCTCAACATCGCGCAGTTCGGCCGCTCGGTCTACGGCGTGGAGACGGCGGCGCGACACTACTTCAACAAGAGCGCGATCGACCTGAACTTCGTCGAGGCCGCGACGATCGCGGGGATCACGAAGGCCCCGTCCACGTACGACCCGACGACGCAGCCGGAGAACGCCCAGAAGCGGCGCGACATCGTGCTCAACCAGATGTACCAGCAGGGGTACATCACGCGGGAGGAGTACGACTCGGGCCGCGCCCAGCCGATCGCCGACACCCTGGCCATCCAGCCGCTCGAGGCCGGCTGCCAGGCCGCGCAGGACGGCGCCGCGTTCTTCTGCGACTACGTCACGAAGATCATCATGTCCGACCCGGTGTTCGGCGAGACCAAGGAGGAGCGCCAGGCGCGGCTCTACCGCGGCGGTCTCGACATCTACACGACGCTCGACCCCGCGATGCAGAAGGCCGCGCAGCAGCACGCGTCGGCGGCGGTGCCGGCGGACGACCCGAGCAAGATCGAGGACGCGATCGTCACCGTGGAGCCGGGGACCGGCAAGATCCTCGCCATGGCGCAGAACCGCGCGTTCGACAACACGCAGGACCCGGCGCCGAACACGACGGCGGTGAACTACAGCGTCGACCAGGCTCACGGATCGTCGAACGGGTTCTCCCCGGGATCGACGTGGAAGCCGTTCGTGCTCGCCGAATGGCTCAACCAGGGGCACTCGCTCTACGAGACGGTGAGCGCCACCAAGCGCACCTGGACCATCAACCGCGACTTCCACGCGAGCTGCAAGCGGCTCGGCACCGACCAGTGGACGCCGGCCAACTCCGACGGCCCCGGCAGCGGGTCCATGTCGGTCCTCAAGGCGACGTACAACTCGGTCAACACCGCGTACACGACGATGGCGAGCCAGCTCGACCTGTGCGGCATCGCGAACACTGCCAAGGCCGCCGGCTTCCAACCGTCGATGCTGAAGGACGAAGGGGTCGTGGACGTGCAGGCGTCGATGATCCTGGGTACGCAGAACTCGTCCCCGCTCCAGATGGCCGCTGCGTACGCGACGTTCGCGAGCGGCGGCACCTACTGCTCGCCGGTCGCGATCACCAAGGTCCTCGACTCCGACGGCAAGGAGCTGCCCGTGCCGTCCGCGGACTGCCAGCCCAACGCCATCGACCCCACGATCGCGAACACGGTCACGTACGCGCTGCAGCAGGTCCTCACGCAGGGCTCCGGGCGCGGCAACGGTCTTGCCGACGGGCGTCCCGCCGCCGGCAAGACCGGCACGGCGAACAACAACACGCACACGTGGTTCATCGGGTACACGCCGCAGGTCGTCACCGCGGTGTGGATCGGCAACGCCGAGAGCGACATCCCGATGAACATGCTCGACACGGGCCGCTGGTTCACGATCAACGGCAAGTCACGGTCCTTCTGGTACGGCTCGAGCCTGGCCGCCCCGACCTGGCGCGACTACATGAACCAGATCCTCGCCGGCAAGCCCGCCCCGGGCTTCGCCGACCCGGACTGGAAGCGCGTGAACGCCCCGGCCCCGCCGCCCTCTGCGCCCTCCAACCCGGACGACGGCGACGGTGACCAGGGCGGTGGCGGCGACCAGGGCGGCGGTGACCAGGGCGGCGGCGACGAGCCCGACGCCGACGCCGGCGGAGGGCGTGGCGACCGCGGTGACCGCGGGAACGGGGCCGGCCGCGACGACGTCGACCTCGGTGAGTGGTTCGACACCCTCGGCGGCGGAGGGAACGGCTGAGCGCCGTCGGCCGGCGCCGGGCCCTGCGCGGGCTCGGCGCGCTCGCCGCTGTCGGCGCGGCGGGCGTCGCGTACGCGCACGTCGAGACGAAGCTCTTCACGCTCCGCCGGGTGACCGTGCCCGTGCTGCCCGCCGGCACGCCCGAGCTGCGCGTGCTCCACGTCTCGGACCTCCACCTGGTCCCCAGCCAGCGTCGCAAGATCGAGTGGGTGCGCTCGCTCGCCGAGCTCGAGCCGGACCTCGTCGTCGACACGGGCGACAACCTCGCGCACGTCGACTCCCTCGACCCGCTGCTGCACGCGCTCGAGCCGCTCTTGTCGACGCCCGGCGCCTTCGTCATGGGGTCGAACGACTACTACGCACCCGTCCCCAAGAACCCCGCGCGCTACCTCCTGCCGGACGCGCGCGTGCCGTTCGCCCGCGAGGCCCGGCTGCTCCCGGCCGGCGAGCTGGCGACGGCGATGCGAGACGCGGGGTGGGTCGACCTCACGAACCGCCGCGACGTCCTCGAGGTCGGCGGCGTCCGCCTCGACCTCGTCGGCGTGGACGACCCCCACCTCGACCGGGACGTCTTCCCGGCTCCCTCCGCACCGCACGACCCCCGCGCAGGCTCCGGGGCGCCGTCGAGCGACGGCCCGGTGCTCCGCGTCGGGGTGACCCACGCGCCGTACCGGCGCGTCCTGGACTCCATGCACGACGACGCCGCGGACCTGGTCCTCGCCGGCCACACCCACGGCGGGCAGCTCTGCGTGCCCGGGTTCGGCGCGCTCGTGACGAACTGCGACATCGACCGCCAGCGGGCCAAGGGACTGCACGGCTGGCCCGGCGCACGACCCGACGCACCCGGCGGCGAGGACTCGACGTGGCTGCACGTCTCCGCCGGGGCTGGCACCTCGCCGTACGCGCAGGTGCGGTTCGCCTGCCGACCCGAGGCGACGCTGCTCACCCTGACGGCACGCTGAGCGGGCCGCGCGCCCGCGTCCGGACGCGCCTGCTCGACGGTGTCGCGGGGGTCACGGGGATCGAGTTTCGTGGCACGGCACTTCGTCGGCTATTCTGGGCAGGCTTCCCGCGCGGAAGACGAGGTCTCCTCGTCGACCATCTCGCGGACGAGCAACCGGGGTGTGGCGCAGCTTGGTAGCGCGCTTCGTTCGGGACGAAGAGGTCGCAGGTTCAAATCCTGTCACCCCGACCAGGCAGAAGGCCCGGAATCTCCATGATTCCGGGCCTTCGTCATGTCAGGAGGCGAGTGCAGGCAGTCCCGCGGGCTAGGAAGCCGTCCCCGCGTCGTCGCACGGCGGGTCGATCTCCACCCCCGCGGCCTCCGCCTCCCCCACCAGGAGGACGAGGGCGCGCTCCATCGCCGTCGGTCGCAGCTTGCCGACCTGGTGCCCGTGCGGGTGGTCGAAGAACGCGAGCAGGCACAGCAGGAGCGTGATGACGAGCGCGACGCTGCCCATGAGGAGACCCTGCGTCGCGGCACGCTCCGCCGAGTCGGCGAAGAACAGCAGGAAGACGAAGACGGTCCCGGAGACGACGAAGAGCACCAGCCACAGCGGGAGGGGGATCAGACCCTCCGCACCGTGCACGCGGGACTGGCGGGCGTCCTCGCGCGCCGCGGTCTGGTCCATCCACCGGTCGTAGGCGGACTGCTGGGTGTCCGACGCGGGGACGACGTCGCGGATCGTCCGGTAGAGCGCGACTCCCCACGGGTTCACCGCCTCGCCGAGCTCGCCGTCCGCCATCTGCTCCCACTCGTTCGCGACGACGTACCGGGCGTAGCAGACGAGCTCGCCGGAGAGCCGCGCCGCGTCGTCGGGGGCGAGGAACTGTGCGGTCTCGAGCTGCTGCACGACGATCCGCGCCTCCGACTCGGCGCCGCTCCGCGCCTCGTCGTACGACTCGAACGCGAGGAAGACGATGAAGCCCAGGAGCACCGAGAAGCCGGTGGCGACCACGCCGAAGACCCCGGACGCCCGGTCGCCGTCGCTGAACCGGCTCCCGGCGGGTGCGCGCCGCCGGACGAGCAGCATCGTCGCGACGGCCACCGCGACGGCGAGGACGGTCACGATCGCGCCGACGACGATGCTCACGGCACCTCCTCCGCGGGTCCCGCCGCACGGCGGGTGCTGTCCTGGACAGCCTGCCCGTGGACACCGCGCGGGGTCGTCACGCGAAACGCATGAACGCCACCGCGGCGCGGCGTCGCGATCTGGCGTCCGCCGTGCCCAGGGGGCCTGCCGGCACCCGCCGCCGCACCTCGCACGGCGCACGAGATCGCGCGAGACTGAGGCAGTCCGCCCGAGTCCCGGGCGCCCGAGTCACCGCGGAGGTCGCCATGAGCGCTGGTCGTCACGTCGTCGTCGGAGGAGGGCTCGCCGCGGCGAAGGCGGTCGAGACGCTGCGCGACGAGGGCTACGACGGTGGCCTGACCGTCGTCGCGCGCGAGCCGCACCGACCGTACGAGCGGCCGCCGCTGTCCAAGGACTACCTGCGCGGCGAGGCGGAGCGCGAGTCGGTGTTCCCCCTCTCCGCGGACTGGTACGCCGAGCACGACGTCGAGCTCCTCACCGAGACGGAGGCGAGCGCCGTCGACCTCGCCGGTCGCAGCGTCGCTCTCTCCGACGGCCGGACGCTGCCGTACGAGAAGCTGCTCCTCGCGACCGGCTCGGACCCGCGCCGGATCCCGCTGCCCGGCCTCGACCTGGACGGTGTCCACGAGCTGCGCACGCTCGACGACAGCGACGCGCTCGCCACCGCGCTGCGCGCTGCCCACGACGGCGGCGCGGGGCGGCTCGCGATCGTCGGCGACGGCTGGATCGGGCTCGAGGTCGCGGCCTCCGCCCGCTCGTTCGGCCTCGACGTCACGGTGATCGGGCTCGGCACGCACCCCCTCGAACGGGTTCTGGGCCCGGAGATGGGCGAGCTGTACGGGCAGGTCCACACCGACCACGGCGTCCACCTCCACCGCCGTGCCCAGGTCACGGGCATCTCGGGCGAGGGTCGCCGAGCGACCGGCGTCGACATCGCCGACGGGACGCACGTCGACACCGACCTCGTGCTCGTCGCCGTCGGCGCGGTCCCGAACGTCGCGCTCGCCCGGGACGCGGGCCTCGCCCTCGACTCCGCGACGGGTGGCGTCGTCGCCTCCGCCACGCTCCAGACCACCGACCCCGACGTCTTCGTCGCCGGCGACATCGCGAGCGTGCCGACCGCACGCTACGGGCGGTCGGTGCGCGTCGAGCACTGGGCGACCGCGCTCAACCAGGGACCGCACGCCGCGCGTGCGATGCTCGGCGCGACCGACCCCTACCCCGAGCTGCCCTACTTCTTCTCCGACCAGTACGACGTCGGCATGGAGTACCTCGGGTTCGTCGCCGGGCCTGACGCCTACGACGAGGTCGTGGTCTCCGGCTCCGTCCCCGACCGCGAGCTCGTCGCGTTCTGGGTCAAGGACGGCCGCGTCGAGGCCGGCATGGCCGTCAACGTCTGGGACCGCATGGAGGACGTCAAGGCCCTCATCCACCGCGACGCCGTCGACCGCGCCGAGCTGGAGTCGTTCGTCGGCTGAACGCGAGAGCCGTCTGACCCGCCGAGGTAGAGCCGTGGTCGGCCGACCACGGCTCTATCTCGCGCGACCAGGGTTCTGGCCCGGTGTCAGGGGAGGTCGCGCTGGGCGGGGCCGACGTACTGGCTGAGCGGGCGGATGAGGGCGTTGGCGGCGCGCTGCTCCATGACGTGCGCGGTCCAGCCGACCACGCGCGACGCGACGAACAGCGGGGTGAAGATCTGCGTGTCGAAGCCCATGAGGTGGTACGCGGGACCCGCCGGGTAGTCGAGGTTGGGGAGGATGTTCTTGCGCTCGGTCATCGCGGCCTCGAGCGCGACGTAGAGGTCGAGGAGGTCCTGGCGGCCGTAGTGCGCGACGAGGTCGTCGAGCGTCGCGCGCATGGTCGGGACGCGCGAGTCGCCGTGCTTGTAGACGCGGTGACCGAATCCCATGATCTTGCGCTTGTGCGCGAGCGCGTCGTCGAGCCAGGCCTCGGCACGGTCGGCGGTCCCGATCTCGGCGAACGTCGCCATGACGGCCTCGTTCGCACCGCCGTGGAGCGGGCCCTTGAGCGCGCCGACGGCGCCGGTCACGGCGGAGTGCAGGTCCGACAGCGTCGACGTGATGACGCGCGCGGTGAAGGTCGAGGCGTTGAACGAGTGCTCGGCGTACAGCACCATCGAGACCTCGAACGCGCGCACGACGGCGGTCTCGGGGACCTCGCCGAACGTCATCCACAGGAAGTTCTCGGCGTAGGACAGGTCGTCGCGCGGCTCGACGATCTGCTGGCCCCGTCGACGGCGCTGGTCGAGGGCCACGGCGGCGGGCAGCACGGCCCACAGGCGGACCGCCTTGGCCTGCTCGGCCTCGGGCGACGAGTCCTCGGCGTCCGGGTCGTGCGCGCCGAGCTGCGAGATCGCGGTGCGGACGACGTCCATCGGGTGGCACGTCGTCGGGAGCTCGAGGATCGCGTTGCGCACGTTCCCGGGCAGGGCGCGGTGCGCGCGCTCGACGGCGGTCTGCTCGGCGAGCTGCTCGGGCGTGGGGAGCTCGCCGTGCCACAGGAGGTACGCGACCTCCTCGAAGCTCCGGCGCGCGGCGAGGTCCTGCACCGGGTAGCCGCGGTAGAGGAGCGAGTTCGTGTCGGGATTGACCTTGGAGATCGCGGTGACGTCGACGACGACGCCCGCGAGCCCCTTGCGGATCTCGGGTCCCTCGGCGGTGGTCGGGGAGGTGGTCATGCGGTCACTCCTTCGTGCTGCACGGGTCGCGGGGAGATGCCGGTGCCGCGGCCCACGGGCGTGCGGCACCGGCGGGGTCGTCAGGGCCGGTAGGTGAAGATGCCCTCGTCGAACGTGTTGTAGGCGGCGTAGTCGAGCAGCTCGTAGAGGCGGGCGCGCGTCTGCATGCCCTCGACCTGCCCCGCCTGGGTGCCGGTCGCGGCGATCTCGTCGAGCGCGCGCTCGGTGGCGCCCATCGCGACCCGCAGGAGCGTGACGGGGTAGATGATCAGCCGCACGCCGGCGTCGCCGAGCTGGCGGCGGGTGAAGAGCTCGGACTTGCCGAACTCGGTCATGTTGGCGAGCACGGGCACGTCCACGGCCGACGCGACGGCCTCGAACTCCGAGAGGTCCTTCATGGCCTCGGGGAAGATCGCGTCGGCACCCGCGTCGACGAGCGCCTTCGCGCGGTCGATCGCGGCCCGCAGCCCGGCGTCACCGGGGATGGTGCCGCGGACGTCGGTGCGCGCCATGATCAGGAAGCCGGGGTCGCGCCGCGCGTCGGCGGCCGCACGGACGCGCTTGGCCGCCTCGTCGAGCCCGACGACCTCTTTGCCGTCGAGGTGGCCGCACCGCTTGGGGTTGACCTGGTCCTCGACGTGCGCGCCCGCGACGCCCGCGTCCTCGAGCGCCTGGACGGTGCGCGCGACGTTCATCGGCTCGCCGAAGCCGGTGTCGGCGTCGACGAGCGCGGGCAGGTCCGTGACGCGCGCGATCTGCTGCGAGCGCGCCGCGACCTCGGTGAGCGTCGTGAGACCGATGTCGGGCAGGCCGAGGTCGGCCGACAGCACGGCCCCCGACACGTACACGCCCTCGAAGCCCTTGTCCTGGATCAGGCGTGCGGACAGCGGGTTGAACGCGCCCGGGAGCCGCAGCGGATCTCCCGTGGTCGCCGCGGCGTCGAGCGCCGCGCGGAACGCGCGCCGCTTGTCCGACGGCTTCACCTGGCTGTACAGCATCAGCGGGCCTCTCCCTCGGTCGCAGGCTCGTCCGCCTCGTGCATGGTGAAGCCCTCGCCCTCGAACTCGGCCGGCGCCTCGCCGGCGTCGTCACGCCCCAGCTCAAACAGGCCGGTCGGGGTCGGGACGGAGTCGAGGAGCCCGGGGCGCCCGACGATCGTCAGCTCGCGCACCTCGTCCGCCGTGAGCGACGGGAGCCGCTGTGCGAGGTCGAGGAAGCGCTCGATCTCGGCGTCCTCGAGAACGCCGGCCGCGAGCGTGCGGAACTTCTTCACGTACTGCTCGCGGCCGAACGGCCGCGCCCCGAGCGGGTGCGCGTCGGCGACGGCGATCTCGCGGACGAGGCGGCCGCCGTCGGCCAGCTCGATCTCCACGCGCCCGCCGAACGCCTTCTCGGCCGGGTCGGTCGAGTGGTAGCGGCGCGTCCACTCGGGGTCCTCGGCGGTCGCGACCTTGGCCCACAGCGCGACGGTGTCGGGGCGGCCGGCGCGCTCGGGCGTGTACGAGTCGACGTGGTGCCAGCCGCCGTCCTGCAGCGCGACCGCGAAGATGTAGGGGATCGAGTGGTCGAGCGTCTCGCGCGACGCCGTCGGGTCGTACTTCTGCGGGTCGTTCGCGCCGGAGCCGATGACGTAGTGGGTGTGGTGGCTCGTGTGGATGACGATCGACGTGACGTTCTCGGGGTCGGCGAGCCACGGGTGCTCGTCGTGCAGCGCGCGGGCGAGGTCGATGAGCGCCTGCGACTGGTACTCCGCGGAGTGCTCCTTGGTGTACGTGTCGAGGATCGCGGTCTTGGGCTCGCCCGGTGCGGGGAGCACGACGTCGTACGCCGCGTCCGGGCCGTCGAGCAGCCACGCGACGACGCCGTCCTCACCCTCGTAGATCGGCTCGGGCGACGTCTGGCCGCGCATCGCCCGGTCGACGGCCTCGACCGCGACCTTGCCCGCGAACGCCGGGGCGTGCGCCTTCCACGTGGAGATCTGGCCCTTGCGGGACTGGCGCGTGGCCGTCGTCGTGTGCAGGGCCTGGCCGATCGCCTGGAACACCGTCTCGGTGTCGAGGCCGAGGAGCGTCCCGATGCCCGCGGCGGCCGACGGCCCGAGGTGCGCGACGTGGTCGATCTTGTGCCGGTGCAGACTGATCGCGCGCACGAGGTCGACCTGGATCTCGTAGCCGGTCGCGATCGCCCGCACGACCGCGGCGCCGTCGGACCCGGCGTGCTGCGCGACGGCGAGGATCGGCGGGATGTTGTCGCCCGGGTGGGAGTACTCGGCGGCGAGGAACGTGTCGTGGAAGTCGAGCTCGCGGACCGCGACGCCGTTCGCCCACGCCGCCCACTCGGGGCTCGTGCGGGTGTCGAGGCCGCAGCCGAACACCGTCGCGCCCGGCGTGTACGGGTGCGCGAGCGCCTGCCCGCGCGCCGCGACCGCGGGGCCGCGCGTGAGGCTGGCCGCAGCGACGGCCGCGTTGTCGATCACGCGGTTGATCACCATGTCGACGACCTCGGGCGTGACCTCGACCGGGTCCGTCGCGAGCTCGGCGAGCTTCCACGCGAGCTGGTCGGTGCGGTCGAGCGGCTCCGCGCTGGGGTAGACGCGCAGGTGGTGGGTGTACGGCATCGGTGTCTCCGTCGTGCGGTGGGCGGTGGTCAGGGGAGGTCGTCGGTCGCCGACCCCACGCCGCGCAGGGACTGCTCGGCGAGGGCCGCGCTGCGCTCGATGTGGGCACGCATCGCGGCCTCGGCCGCGGCGGGGTCGCGGCTCGCGATCGCGTCCGCGACGGCGCGGTGCTCGTCGACGTGGTCGGTGGTGCCGACGCGGCGGCGTGCGGCGAGCGCGCGGTACCGGTCGACGTGGCCGCGGATCTGGCGCAGGAGCGCCGACCCCCAGCGGTTGTCGGCGAGCGCCTCGATCTCGCCGTGGAACTGTGCGCCGACGCGCAGCACCTCGTCCTCGTGGTCGCGCACGGCGTCCATGAGGGTCACGAGCCGGACGAGGCGCGCGACGTCGTCGGGCGTGGCGCGCTCGCACGCGTCCCGGGCGAGCAGCCCTTCGAGGCGGGCGCGTACGTCGTAGACGCGACGTGCGTCCGCGAGGTCGAGCGGCGCGACGCGCACTCCCCCCGTCGGCAGCTCGACGACGAGCGCCTCCGCCTGGAGCAGGCGCAGCGCCTCGCGCACCGGGGTCCGGGAGACGCCGAGCTCGGCGGACAGCACGGGCTCGGTGAGGCGGGCGTCGGGCGCGAGCGAGCCGTCGATGATGCGGCCGCGGAGGAGGTCGTAGACCGCGCGGGCGCCGGACTGACGGCGCGCGAGGCCCGCGTCGCCGGGGGCCGTCGCGGCCTGCCCGACGGCGGCGCGCAGGTCGGGCGTCGTCGTCACCCGGCCATCGTGCCACACGGACTGCGCACTTGTATACAAGTGTCGGTCGCGGGTGAGCGTGTCACATCCCGGGGCGCTGCGGCGTCGTACGGGCATGAGGATCGCAGTGACAGGTGGGACAGGGACGATCGGCCGGCACGTCGTCGCGGAGCTGACCGCGCGGGGGCACGAGGTGCGCGCGCTGAGCCGGCACGCGGAGCACTACCCGGTCGACCTCACGACGGGCGTCGGCCTGGCCGCCGCGCTCGCCGGGGTGGACGTCGTGGTGGACGCGAGCAACGCGGCGTCGTCCACGGCGGCCGCGCGGGCGACGCTCGTCGAGGGGACGCGGCGGCTCCTGGCGGCCGAGCGCGACGCCGGGGTGCGGCACCACGTGCTCATCTCGATCGTGGGATGCCACGATGTGCCGATGGCCTACTACGGCGTGAAGGTCGAGCAGGAGCGGGCGGTCGCGGCCGGCGACGTCCCGTGGACGGTCGTCGCGGTGACGCAGTTCCACGAGTTCGTCGCCGGGACGCTCGCGGGCGCCGCGCGGCGCGGTGTCGTCCCGCTGCTGCGCGTCCCGGTCCAGCCCGTCGCGGCGCGGGACGCGGGCTCGGCCGTCACCGACGCCGCGGAGCGCGAGCCGCTCCGCTCGACCTCGACCGTCGCCGGGCCCGAGGTGCTCGACCTGCGGGACGTGGCGCGCGCCTGGCGTGCGGCCACCGGCTCCCGGGCGCTCCCCGTACGGGTGCCGCTGCCCGGGCGTCTCGGGCGCGCGCTGCGCGCGGGCGGCCTCACCGACCCGCACCCCGACGCGCGCGGCACGACGACGTTCGGCGACTGGCTCGCGGCACAGCGCACCGCGGCGACCGCGCGATGAGCACCGACGACCTCGCGCACTGCTTCGAGGCCGAGCGCCCGCGCCTCCTGCGCCTCGCCTACGCGACCACGGGGTCGTGGTCGGACGCCGAGGACTGCGTGCAGGACGCGTGGCTGCGTCTGCGCACCCAGGACCCCGCGTCGATCCGCAACCTCGCGGCGTGGCTCACGACGACGGTCGGCCGCCTCGCGCTCGACGTGCTCGGCAGCGCGCGCGTGCGGCGCGAGCGCTACGTCGGGACGTGGCTTCCCGAGCCCGTCGTCACCGCGCCCGGTGCGCGGTCCCCGGTCGCGTCGTCCGCCGCGACCGCGCGGGACGCCGCCGATCCCGCCGACCGCGCCACGCTCGACGAGGAGGTGAGCATGGCGCTGCTCGTCGTGCTCGAGCGCCTCTCCCCCGCGCAGCGCGTCGCGTTCGTGCTGCACGACGTCTTCGGGCTGCCGTTCGAGGAGGTGGGCGACGTCGTCGGGCGCTCCCCCGCGGCGGTGCGCCAGCTCGCATCGCGCGCCCGCAAGGACGTCGAGGCCGGACGCCCACGCGGTCGGACGTCGCGCGCCGAGCAGGAGCGCGTCGTCGAGGCGTTCGTCGCGGCGTGCGCGGGCGACGACCTGCCGACGCTGCTCGGGCTGCTCGACCCCGACGTGATGCTCCGGGGCGACGGCGGCGGCAAGGTCCGCGCGCTGCGGCACCCGGTCCAGGGCGCGCAGACCGTCGGGGAGGTCCTGCTCTCCTACCTCCGCAACCGGCCGCGCGGCGCGGGGGCCGTCGACGTCAACGGCAGCCCCGGGCTCGCGCTCGTCGACGGCTCGGGGGTGCTCACGGTCCTGGCTTTCACGTTCGCCGACGGCCGCATCGCGGCGCTCGACATCGTGCGGAACCCCGACAAGCTGGGCACGGTGCCGCCGGGGCTCCTCGACGACGCCGGCCCGTGGTGGCCCTGACCCGCTACGGCCGGTAGCCCTCGGCCGGCCAGCCGCCGTAGCCGTCGAGGTGCTCGTCGGCGTCGCGCACGTAGTCGTCGACCGGCGTCATGCGCTCGGCCATCTCGAAGTGCCAGTCGACCAGCTCGCCGAGCGGGACGGGGGTGCGCGACGACCGCGCGACGTCGCGCCCCTCCTCCGACCACAGCGGCGGGTAGAGGCTCAGCCCCTCGTCGAGGCGGACCGCCCCGATCTCGTCGTACCAGCCGGGCCACCGGACGGAGGCGTAGAACTCCGTCGTCCCGCCGCTCACCGCCCACTCGAGGAACGCGGCCTGGCCGAAGCCCAGGTCGACCCACGTGAGCGAGTCGGGCGCGAAGTAGTTGACGTTGCCGAGCTGGCCCGGGAGGCCGCCGCCGTTGATCGCGAACGTGCCGCCGAGCACGTCGTACGCGACGACCAGGACCGACGGCGCGACGCTGTCGTCACCCGGCTCGCCGAGCCCGTTGACGGTCGCGAGGTCGGGCAGCCCGGCCCCGCCCCCACCGATGATCCGCAGCCACCCGCCGTCGACGAGCACCCCGCCGGTGTGCAGCGCGAGCGCGCCCAGCGTCGAGCGGACGGTGACCTGGAGCCGGAAGAGGACCTCGAGCGACCACGCCGGGGCCGGCACGACCTCCACGCCACCGCGCCCGAGCATGCGGGAGAGCGTCGGCCAGGCGGGGTCGTCGACCGCCGCCAGCTCCGCTGCCGTCCTCACTGTCATGGCCGGATCATGCCAGATGTTGCCGGTAACCAGGAGTCCTGCTATGGAGCGGCGCCCGGCAGGTCCCCCGATGTGCTGAAAGACCGATTCGGAAGGGCTCCTGCGGCACGACCGACCACCGATCGTCCGGGCCGTCACGGTCTGGGTGTGAAGACTCGGCGGCGAGCCCGCGCAGACCGCGTCCGCGCGGTCACGCCGGGGTGTCCCTGTGGGTAGCGTCTCGGCCGTGGACGACGAGCGCACCGTACCGACGGCGGACGGCACCCACGGACCTCGACCCGCGAGCGCACGCCGGGTCCCGCGGGGCGCGGTCGCCGTCATCGCGTCGGTCGCCGGCGTGGGCCTCGCGGTCGTCGCCTCGCTCCTCGCGCCCGCGGTCCTCGACACCGCCGTGACCGACGGCCCGGCCGCGCTCCCGTCGTCGCCACCGGACGGGTCGACGGCGACGTCGCCCAGGGCGGGCGATCCGGAACAGGGGACGGAGGACATGATCGCGCTCCTCCTCGCCCTGCCGGGCGTCGAGGACGTGCAGACGAACGGGCGGGTGGGCACGTCGGCCGAGATCACGCTCGTGACCCCGCTCCCGGACCCCGAGGTCGCGCAGCGCACCGCCAGGGACGCGAGCGCGATCGTCGCGGCCGTGCCCGGGGGCGGCGCGTGGTCGCTCCGGGTCGAGGGCACGGGCCCGGGCGGCGGGACGCTCGCCGTCGAGCACGGCCCGGGAGCGGCCACCGTCCCCGGCGTCGACCCGGCCACCGGGGAGCCGCGCCCCGACCTCCTCGGGGCCGACGCGGTCGCCGACGCCGTGCGCCTCGTCGCCCACGACTCCGTGCGGCGCGTGTACCTCGCCCCGGGCGCCGCCTCGATCGACGTCCGCTCGGCCGACGACCTCGTCCCCGTCGCCGGGCTCGTGCGCGCCGAGGGCCGCGGGCTGACGAGCCTCGGCGTCGACGGCTCCGGTCTCGGCACCTACGACGGCGACGGGCTGACCGTCCCCGACGACGCCCTGCTCACGCTCCTGGCCGACGTCGCGGCGGAGCCCGGCGTGACGCAGGTCGTGCACGACGCCGTCCGCGACACGTTCCCGCAGGACCCCCTGCTCACGGTGGTCACCTCGGGCGACGCGGCCGTGGTCGCGCGCGTCCTCGACGGCGCGGCCTACCCGGGCCCCGTGCTCGCGTACCAGGTCCACGGCGCGACCGACGGCGGCGCGTCCGCGACGCGCTCCGGGTTCGTCGCGGGGGTCGCCCCGACGGCCGGGACGCACCCTGCGGGCGCGTGCGCGCCCGGCGACCTCGCGCTCGGGGCGCTGGGGTTCGACGCCGCGGCGGGGCGCCGCTTCCTCACCGTCACGGCCCGCAACGACGGCACCGCGGAGTGCGTCCTGGCCGGCGCGCCCGCGATCCGCTTCGTCGCCGACGACGGCTCGGAGACGGACGTGCTCGTCGAGCCGGACGACGACGGCCTCGCCCCGCTCACGCTCGCACCCGGCGCCACCGCCTGGGCCGCGCTCTCGTGGCGCGGCGGGTCGACGGCCGACGACCCGCCGCTCGTCACGACGCTGCTCGTGGCCCCGCACCCGGGCGACCCCGAGTCCGTCGTCGGGCTCGCGGGGATCCCCGGCGTCGGGGACGGTCTCGACCTGCTCGGCGGCGGGACGGCGACGATCGGGTCCTGGGCACCTGCCCGGACGGGGTGACGAGCTCGCGGGCTGCGGGGTCCGTCGGCGGCCTGCCGAAGGACCCCGAGAGCATCAGCTCTGGCACTCCCGGTAGATCTGGCTCTCCGAGAGCACCCCGTCGACGACCGACAGCCGGTCAACGGTCCCCCGCCAGTGGTCGGCCCAGGCGTCGCCCTCCTTCGCACGACCGATCTGGAGCGCGCCGTGCGAGGCCCAGCCGGGGCTGGTCGTGGTCGCACTGCCAGCAAGCACGTTCCCCCCATCCTTCGGGTCGTCCGGCGACCCGATCTCGCAGACGTAGAGACGGAGCACGCCGGCTCCGGCGTCGCGGACGCCGGTCAGGTGGACCCACGACCCCGGCTCGACCTCGACGCCGGAGAACGCCACGGCAGCCGCCGAGCTGTCCGCGTCGGCATCCGCGGTCCAGAACGCCCAGCACGTGCCCGACGCCGTCCCGCACGCGGGGTCGCGGCGCATGCCGAGCGCGAACGCGCTCGTCCGATCACCGTCCTGGCTCACCGCGACGCGCGTGGCCCCGGTCTCGTCGGCACGAACCGTCGCTGCGACGGAGAACGCGCCCGCCGTCGCCACGGCCGGCCCCGACGACCACGCCGCCGACGCGTCGTCCGCGACGACGAGCGCGCCGTCGTCCGGATCGAACCCGAAGTCCGCGTACACCCCGTCGCCCCACATCGTCTCGTCCGCGAGCGTGATCGCCCGGGTGCCCGTGGCGTCCCAGGTCTCGCGGCCCGCCCTCTCGGAGAACGACCACCGCGCGGGGACGGCCGCCGTCACAGCGAAGCGGTAGAGCCGCACCGGACCGGTCAGCCCGGCGGAGTCGACCGCCTGGGCGTAGATGCGCTGGCTCCCGCTGGTGGTCGGCGTGAACTCGACCCGATCGCCGGGGGCCGCCGAGCTGAGCATCCCGTCGCTGCCGAAGGAGTAGCGGATCGCCACGACGTCCGGCTCGTCGGAGGACAGGACGAAGGCGCCGCGCACGCCGACGCCTCCGGTCGTCGTGTCTTCCCGGTAGACCGCGGGCTCGCCCTCGACGGGCGTGATCACCGGCGCGAGCTCCGGCCTCACGAGATCGACGACGAGCTCGCACCGGCTCGGCTCGCTCCACGGGCCGCCGTCCGCCGTCGCTGCCCGGACCTCCCACGCGTACGCGCCGCCGTGGTGCAGCAGACCCGAGGGCACACGCATGTGGGCGACGGAACCCGCGATCATCGCGCCGTCGGTCTGCGCGGTCCACAGTTCCGCTCCCGAGGAGAGGTCCTGGACCGAGAACCGGGCGAGCAGGAGATGGTTCGCCTCGCCCGAGAGCTCCGCCGTGAGGTCAGGCGTGTCCGACCTCACGGCCGGTCGCGCCTCTCCCGTCACGCACGCGCTCACCGGGTCGGAGGTCCCGAGCGCGGTCGCCGACGCTCCCGCCGGAGGCGCGAGCTCGAGCGTCAGCGTCGTCGCGTCCCCGAGCACCGCGATGCCGGACCGCGCGCCGGAGAGACCGAGCGCCACCGGGTCGCCCGACGCAGCGGCCGCGGCGACGGGTGCGGTGACGTCCCAGGACACCACGCCCCAACGGTCGCATCGTGCGGACGAGGTCGCCGACGCCACGGCGGGTCCCCACGTCGAGGCGTGGTTCGCCCATGTGCTCGACCGGACCACCGCGCCCACCACGTGCGCCGTGACCGGGCTCGTCCGGCACTGCGCGCCCTGCACGCCGGACGTCGTCAGGGTCGCCCGAGCGACGGTCGCGCCCGCGGGCACGCCCGATGCGACGGCGTCCGTGAAGTCCCACGCGACACGCGACTCGCCCAGGACCGTGCAGAGGAGACCGGAGGCGCAGCCTCCGACGACCTGCGGGCCCTCGAAGGCGTATCCGGATGCCGACCGCGGGAGCGCCGACCGCAGCACGGTCCGTGGGACACCGTCACCGTCGAGGACGACGGGTGCACCAGCCTCGGAGGCCCCGGTGCTCGGTACCGGTACGGCGCTCGCCGTCGTCGCACCGGCGGTCAGGCCCGTGAGGGCCAGCACCACGCTCAGCAGCGCGGCCGTCGTCCCGCGCGTCGTTCGTCTCACGTCTCCCCCGATCATCCCGCTCGCCGTTCCTCGGCGAGGTCCCCGCGTGCCCCTGGGTCGTCCTCGACCAGGTCCTCGCGCGGCGGCTGGCGGAAATGTACACCGGCAGCGGGCACCGCCGACACGGCTGTTCGGGCGATCGCGGCACGGCCCTCGGAACTCACCCGAACGTCGCGGTGAACACCTGGACGCCGGGCGGGACGTCGAGCTCGACGAGTCCTTCCGTCGGGCCGTCGCCCTCCAGGACGGGGTAGAGCGTCGGGCTGCCGGAGACGTCGATCTCGCGGGTCGTGGTCCGCCCGTCCTTCGTGACGCGCGCCGTGACGGTGCCCTCGCCGCCGAGCACCGTGAACACGTCGGTCGAGCGGTACGCGAGGCGCACGCGCGCGTCGTCGGACACGGCGGTCGCGCCCTGGAAGTCGACGTCCCACGTGCCGCCGAGCGAGAACGTGTCCTGCCGCTGGTCGTCGGCGAGCGTGAAGTCCTGCTGCCCCGCGGCGTAGCGCGGCTCGCCCGCGTAGTTGACGACGCGCTTGATCGAGAAGTAGGTCTCCGGCGTCGTCTCGTCCTGCGGCGTGGTGTCGCCGACGGCGGTGGGCGCGGGCAGCTCGACGCCCGGGTTCGCGTCCTCGAGGAGCTCGCGAACCAGGCGCTCGGTGTCCTCGTACCCGCCCTCCCCGAAGCGGATGTGACGCACGGTCCCGTCGGCGTCGACGAGGTACTGCGCGGGCCAGTAGCGGTTCCGGTAGGCGGTCCAGGTCGCGTACGCGTTGTCCTGGGCCACGGGGTAGGTGACGCCGAGGTCCTGCGCGCCCGCGACGACGTTGCGCGTCTCGCGCTCGAACGCGAACTCGGGCGTGTGGACCCCGACGACCTCGAACCCCGCGCCGACGTCGCGGTACCGGTCGTACCAGGCGTTGACGTGCGGGATCGCGCGCTGGCAGTTGATGCAGGAGTAGGTCCAGAAGTCGACCAGCACGACCTTGCCGCGCAGCCCCTCGAGCGTCAGCGCCTCGCCGCCCGGGGTGTTGAGCCACGTGTCGATGCCACGCAGCTCCGGGGCGGTGCCGCAGTCCTCGAGCACGGGCGCGCCGTTCGAGCAGTTCGACAGCTCACGGTTCTCGTCGGTGACGAGCCCGCCGAGGTCGAGCGCCTCGCGCACGGCGTCGTTCTCGTCGACCCGCTGCTGGAGCGCGCCCGTGTAGTCGGGCAGGGCGCGCTGGAGCGCGGCGGGAAGGTTGAGCGCGAGCGCACCCGCGAGCGCGATCATCACGACGCCGCCCGTGACGCGGATGCCGCGCGTGTGTCGCTGGAACCCGCGGACCCGCTCCGCGACACGTCGCCCGGCGAGCGCGAAGACGAGGAGCGGGACCGCCGCCCCGACCGCGAACGACACCGTCAGCGCGACGGTCCCCGGGCCGATGTTCCCCGTCGCCCCCGCCACGGTGATCGCCGCGAGGACGGGCCCGGCGCACGGCACGTACAGCACGCCGAGGCCGAGGCCGAGCACGAACGCCCCGCGGTCCTGTCGGGCGGCGCCGCGTCGTGCCCCGAGCGCCGCGATCCGCCGGAACGGCCGCTCCAGGACCTCCTCGACGCGCGGCACGATCATCCCCACGCCGATCGCGACGAGGAGCACGATGCCCGCCCAGCGCAGCAGGTCCTGCGGGAGCCCGAGCGCGGTCAGCAGGAGGGAGCCGAGGAGCGTGAAGACGCTGAAGCTGAGGACCAGGCCCGCGATGACGAGGTAGGGGCGCCACGAGCGGCGCGCGGCCCGCCGGGACGCACGGCGCCCGGGTCCGCCGTCGACCGGGGTGGCGGGCTCCGCGGCGTCCCCCGTCGACAGGTCGAGGGCGAGCGTCCCGCCGCGTGTCGGCCGCGCCGTGACCTCCCGCGTCCCGGCGGCCTCCTGCGCGCCGCCCGGGCCGCCCCGGCCACGCAGCCCTGCCGCCGGGCGGCCGCCGACGCGGACCGCGTCGGGGACGCCCGCGAACAGCCTCGGGGAGACGCCGCCCGTCCCGGGCTCCGAGGTGCCCGACGGCGGCTCCCCCGTGCGCGCGCCCTGCACACCGCCCGCGAAGAAGATGACGGGCAGCATGGGCAGGATGCACGGCGAGACCCCCGTGATGAGTCCCCCGAGCAGGCCGATGACGATGAGCGTCTCCATGCCCGGGGTTCGGACCGGCGGCCCTCGCGGATGGGTCCGCCGCGCGCCGAGGGGCCGTCGCCGGGCGCACGACGACGGCCCCGACCGTCCGGTCGGGGCCGTCGGGACCCGCTCGCGCGGGTCCACCGCGCGCCCGCTTCTGGACGCGCCGGGAGGGTCACATGGTCGGCATGAGCACCGAGTCGACGAGGTACACGGTCGCGTTCTGCGTCATCACGCCACCGCACACGACGGCCGCGTCGTTGACCATGAGCTCGTCGCCCGAGCCGGTCACCTCGACCGTGCCGCCCTCGACGGTCTCGTGCTCGCCGACGACCTGGTCGGGCGTGAGCTGGCCGGGCACCACGTGGTACGTGAGGATCTTCGTCAGCGTGTCGGAGTCCGTCTTCAGCGAGTCGAGCGTCGCGGCGTCGATCTTCGCGAACGCGTCGTCGACGGGGGCGAACACGGTGAACTCGCCGCCGTTGAGCGTGTCGACGAGGTTGACGTCCGGGTTGAGCTCGCCCGAGACGGCCGCGGTGAGCGTCGTGAGCAGCGGGTTGTTCGACGCCGCCACGGCGACGGGGTCCGTCGACATCCCGGTGATCGACCCGGCGCCGTCGGGCACCTGCTCCGCGTAGGCGGCACAGCCGGGGCCCACGAGGTTCGCGGCGGGGTCGGCCGCCATGTCGTCCGAGCCCTCGGTCGAGTCGTCGGTCATGTCGTCGGACGTCGAGTCGTCCGTCATGGTGTCCTCGGCCTGGGAGTCGGCCGTCGTCGAGTCGGCCCCGGTGTCCGAGTCCGAGCTGCACGCGGACAGGCCGAGCACGGCGAGCGTGGCGATGCCGGCGACGGCGTACGACGTGCGGGTGCGAACGTTCA
Source organism: Cellulosimicrobium funkei (assembly GCF_001019615.1). Lineage (GTDB taxonomy): Bacteria > Actinomycetota > Actinomycetes > Actinomycetales > Cellulomonadaceae > Cellulosimicrobium > Cellulosimicrobium cellulans_E. Next base: position 63,410 of record NZ_JNBQ01000005.1, read on the forward strand.
TCGGTCTCTCCTCGGGTCGTCGCCCCGCCGGTGCGGGGCGTCATGCCGAGGGTTCGGAGCGCCGCCCCGGGTGGATGGGTCGGGATCGGCACGAGTTTTCTCGCGCGCGTCCCGACCCCTCCGGGTCGCGGCGCTCACCCGACGAGCGCGACCACCGGGTCCGCCGTGGGCTGCTCCGAGCCGCCCGCCGGCTCGACCGTCACGGCCATGCCGACGCCCGGCTCGCCCTGGACGAGCCGGGACGTGCTGCCGTCCTGGACGTCGAGGACGCCCGCCGAGACGACGGCACCATCGGCCTCGACCACCCAGAGCTGGTAGTCGCGGTCGTCGCCCGCGTCGGGAAGGTCGGACGCGCGGAAGTACATGTCGTCGCCGGCGGCGAGCACGGACGCCTGGCCGCCCCCCTCGACGTCGCCGTGCAGGATCGTCGCGTCGGGGTCGGCGAGCATGCGCTCGATCGCGTCCGCACGCGCCTCCAGGCGCGACTGCTCCTGCGTCGCACGGACCGCGACCGTCGTCGGGACGGCCACCGCGACCACCGCGGCCACCGCCGCCGCGAGCCCGGTCCAGCGCCGTCGGCGGGCGCGGCGCGCGGCCGCGAGGTCGACGACCACACCGTCGGTGCTCTCCCCGGCGGGCGGGACCGTGGCCGCGGACGCGGCCACCCGGGCCAGGACGGCGTCGCGCAGGGCGGGCGGCGGGGCGCTCTCGACCGCGAACGCCGCCACGACGTCGCGGTACTCGTCGAGCTCGCGCCGCGCGTCGGGGTCGGCCGCGAGCAGGCGCTCGACGGCGCGCCGCTCGACGTCGTCCACCGCGTCGAGCGCGTAGGCGGGGAGCAGGTCGCGGACGTCCGGACGGTCGTCCGCGCCGTCACCGCGGGGCGTGGTCGGGTCAGCCACGACCCACCCCCAGGCAGTCGCGGAGCCGCAGGAGCCCGTCCCGGATGCGGGACTTCACGGTCGGCAGCGCGGCGTCGAGCCGCTCCGCGACCTCCCGATAGGTGAGCCCGCCGTAGTACGCCTGCACGACCGCCTCCCGCTGCGTCGCCGTGAGCGAGTCCAGGCACCGCCGCACGGCCGCGCCCTCGAGACGTCGCTCGACGTCCTCCATCACCACGTCCCGCGGTGCCGCGGCCGTCGACGCGTCCACGTCGCGCTGGTCGCGGTCGCGGCGCGCCTGCTCGGCCCGCACGCGGTCCACCGCGCGCCGCCGCGCGAGCGTGGCGACCCACGTGCGCGCCGAGCCGCGGGTCGCGTCGTAGCGCGCCGCCGTCTGCCACACCTCCACCATCACCTCCTGCACGACCTCCGCCGCGTGGTCCGGGTCCCGCAGGACGCCCAGGCACGTGCCGTAGGCGACCGGCGCGAGCGCGTCGTAGACGGGCGCGAACGCCGCCGGGTCACCGCCGGCGCACGCTGACAGCGCAGCGTCGACCGCCGGGTTCGTCGTCACGGGAGGTGGCACCCGGTCAGTGTGCAGCACGGGCGCCTCCCCCACGCGCTGCGGCGCGTCGACCACGGCTCTCGGCACCCGACCTCCCGTCGCCAGCGCCGTCCCGGTCCGTCCGGGACACCCTGGGTTCGGCGCCGGCGCGCGGACGGATGGGTTCCCGTCCCGGGGCACCGGTCAGAGCGCGCGCCGGGTGCGGACCGCGGCGGCGAGCTCGCGCAGGAGGTCGGCCGTCGTGCCCCAGTCGATGCACGCGTCGGTGACCGACTGCCCGTACACGAGGCCGCTCGGCGCGGGCTTCTGCGCGCCCGCCACGAGGAAGCTCTCCATCATGAGGCCCGTGATCCCCTGCTCGCCCTCGGCGAGGCGCGCGGAGACCTCGCGCACGACCTCTGCCTGGCGCACGTGGCTCTTGCCCGAGTTGCCGTGCGAGGCGTCCACGACCAGCCCGTGCTCCGTGACCCCGCCCTGGCCCGAGGTGCGCGCGACCGCGAGCGCCGCCGCGACGTCGTCGGCCCCGTAGTTGGGGCCCGAGCGGCCACCGCGCAGGATGACGTGGCAGTCGGGGTTGCCCGCCGTCTCCACGGCGGCGGCCCGGCCGAGCGAGTCCATGCCGAAGAACGTGTGCTCGCTCGCCGCGGTGATGCAGCCGTCGACCGCGATCTGCACGTCGCCGTCGGTCGCGTTCTTGAACCCGACGGGCATGGACAGGCCCGAGGCGAGCTGGCGGTGCACCTGCGACTCGGCGTTGCGCGCGCCGATCGCGCCCCAGGACACCGCGTCGGCGATGTACTGGGGGCTCGTCGGCTCGAGGAACTCGCACGCGGCGGGGACGCCGGCGTCCAGCACGCCGAGCAGCACCTCGCGCGCGAGGCGCAGGCCGTGGTGCACGTCGTGCGAGCCGTCCAGGTGCGGGTCGTTGATGAGGCCCTTCCAGCCGACCGTGGTGCGCGGCTTCTCGAAGTACACGCGCATGACGATCATGAGGTCGTCCGCGAGCTCGTGCGCGACGGCGGCCAGGCGCCCCGCGTACTCGAGCGCGGCCTCGGGGTCGTGCACGGAGCAGGGGCCGACGATGACGAGGAGGCGGTCGTCGTCGCCCGCGAGGACGTCGCGGACCTCGCGGCGCGACGTCGTCACGAGGTCGCTGCGCGTGGCACCGAGCGGGAGGTCGGTGAGCATCGTGCGCGGGGCGGGGAGCGCGTCGAGCGCGCGGACCCGCAGGTCGCTCGTGCGGGCCTGGAGCTCGGGGCTGTCCACGGGGTCGACGGTACTCGTCACGCGGTCGGTCGACGCGGTGGACGTCGGGGTGGACGCCGTGGCTTCGGGCGGGGTGGTCGTGCTGGTCACGGGAGGCTCCTGGTCTGTGCGGCGGTGGTCGGGGCCGCCGTGAGATCGGAGTGCTCAGCGGTGCCCAGCGGCGCTTCACCGGCCTGCTGCCGCCCGTGGTCCCGGAGCGGCCCGTCTCACGACGAAGGGCCCGGACGCGGTCCGCGTCCAAGGCCCTGTGCTGGCTCCGGGTGGTGATCTGTGGTCAGGCGAACGCCCGCACGGCCCCACCGGGAGCCTGCGTAAAGCGCCAATACCACTGAGAAGTCACGAGGTGACCGTAGCACAGGGGCTCCGAGGGCCGGACGGCGCGTCTCACGTGCCGGTCGGGCGACCTAGGCTCGGGGCATGCCGATCCCCGAGTTCGTCGCCGCGCTCCGCTCCCGCATCGGGACCGACCTGCTGTGGATGCCGGGGGTGTCGGCCGTCGTGGTGGACGACGACGGCCGCCTGCTGCTCGGACAGCGCGCCGACACCGGGCAGTGGGCCGTGATCAGCGGGATCCTCGAGCCCGGCGAGGACCCCGCGGTCGGGCTCGCACGGGAGGTGCGCGAGGAGACGGGGGTCGACGTCGTCGTGGACACGCTGGTCGCGGTGACCGTCACCGAACCGGTCGAGTACCCCAACGGCGACCGGTCGCAGTACCTCGACCTCGCGTTCCTGTGCCGACCCGTGTCCCCCGCCGCCGCGGCGGCGGCGCACGTCGCGGACGACGAGTCGCTCGCGGTCGCGTGGTTCGCCCCGGACGACCTGCCCGACGACCTCGCGCGCTCCACCGTCGAGCGCCTCGGCCACGCGCTCGGCCGGCTCGCCGATCCCTCAGCCGGCCCCTTCTTCGTCCGCTGACGCCACGCGCTGCGTCTCCGTCGCGGACGCGCCCGACGCCGCCGGGCCGAGCCAGCGCACCGCGAGCAGGCACGCGTCGTCGTCCTCCGGCGCCCGCGCGACGACCGCCTCCAGCAGCTCCGCGCCGCGCAGCCCGGCCCCGAGCGCGTTCGTGACGAGCTCCGCGAGCTCGTCGAGCGCGAGCGCGAGCGGCCGGTCGCGGCGCTCGACGACGCCGTCGGTGAAGAGGAGAAGCAGGTCGCCCGGGGCGAGCGTGACGGTGTCGGCGACGCGCGGCGTCGTGCCCCGGACGCCCAACGGTGTGGACCGCGCCTCCCACAGGTAGCCCGCCGACCCGTCCCCGCGCACGAGCAGCGGCGGCAGGTGACCGGCGCACGTGTAGCGCATCACCCCCTCGAGCAGCTCGAGCTCCCCGTACACGAGGCTCGCCATGAAGCCGGTCCCCGTCCGGTCGACGAAGCGGTCGAGCCGCTCCACGACCTCCTCCGGCGGCAGGCCCGTGTCCGACGCCGCGCGGACCGCCGTCCGCAGCTGCCCCATCGCGGTCGCGGCCTTGAGCCCGCGCCCCACCACGTCCCCGACCGAGAGCGCGACGACGTCCGGGGCGACGCGGAACGTGTCGTACCAGTCGCCGCCGACCTGGAGGTCGTGGACCCCTGGGCGGTAGCACGCGGCGATCTCCACGTGCGGGTCGGCGACGATCCCGTCCGACAGCATCGCGCCCTGGAGCTCGCTCGCGACCGACACGCTCTGCTCGTGGGTCGTCGCCCGGGCCAGCGCGAGCGCCGCGAGCTGGCCGGCCGCGGCGGCCGTGCCGAGGTCGACCGGTTCCGAGCCCGCCGCCCGACGCGGCTCCAGCGCGAGGACGCCGAGCAGCGCCCCGGCCGTGCGCAGCGGGACGACGACGGTCCCGTCCGAGCGCACGCCCGCCTCGGCCAGCTCGTCGATCGTCGGGGCGGTCACCCCCGCCGCACCGCCCCAGCGTCGGAGCGGCCCGCCCTCCTGGGGCGTCCACAGGGCCGCGTCGCCCGCCCCGAGCATCGTCACCGCCGCCCGGAGCAGGACCCACGCGACGCCGTCGAGACCGGCGACGCTCGCGAGGTCCGCCGCGATGCCGTGCAGCAGCCGGACGCGGCGCTCCGCCTCCTCCGCCGCGCGCCGCGCCCCCACCAGCTCGTGCTCGAACCGGGACCGCTCGCGCGCCCCCAGCATCGCGACCTCGACGAGGCGCTCACCCCGGACCTCGCGCCCGATCGCCGTGAGCAGCACCGGCTCGCGCCCCCGCGGCGTGCGCAGCTCGACCGCGACCTCGTCGACCCGGCCCTCGATGTGCAGGCGCGGACCCAGGTGCGTCTCCCAGTAGATGCGGCCACCCACCGTGAGCAGGTCCGCGAGCCGCCGCCCGGCGACCGCCTCCACGTCCGGCACGTCCAGCAGCCGCAGGAACTCGTCGTTCGCGTCGAGCACCCGCCCCTCCGCGTCGAGGAGCAGGAGCGCGACGGGCGCGAGCACCCAGCGCTCGCCGCGCGACATCACCATCAGGGGCCCCCGAGCCAGTCCCGCATCGCCGCGACGAGGAGCGCCGGGTGCGAGAGGTTGGGACAGTGCCCGACCGAGTCGATCACGACGAGCTCGCTCCCCGGCAGGTGCTCGTGCACGTACCGACCTACCGCCTGCGGCGCGATGGCGTCCTCGCGGCTCTGCACGACGAGGCTGGGGGTCCGCACGCGCGCCAGGTCCGCCCGGTTGTCGCCGAGGAACGTCACGCGCGCGAACTGCCGGGCGATCGCCGGGTCGTTCCGCCGGAAGACCTCCGCGAGCTCGTCCCCCAGCGCCGGCCGGTCGGGGTTCCCGACGATCACCGGCGCCATCGCCTGCGTCCAGCCCAGGTAGTTCGCGTCCATCGTCTCGAGGAGCTCGTCGATCTCCTCCGCGGAGAACCCGCCGCGGTACCCCTCGTCGTCGATGTACCGGGGGCTCGGCCCGACGAGCACCAGGCGGTCGACGAGGTCCGGCCGGTCCGCCGCGGCGAGGAGCGCGATCACCGCGCTCACCGAGTGGCCGACGAGGATCACGGGCTCGTCCGCGACGTCCTCCACGATCTCGACCAGGTCCGCGACGTACCCCGCGAGCTCCCCGTGCCGCGCGGGGTCCCACGACGCCGGGTGGGACGCGCCGCACCCCGAGTGGTCGAAGAGCACGACCCGGTGGTCCGCCGCGAAGACGGGCGCGACGAAGCGCCACATCGACTGGTCGCAACCGAAGCCGTGCACGAGCACCATCGTCGGTGCGCCCGACGGCCCCGCGACACGCACGTTGTTGCGTTCGCGCACGTCCACGGGTCACAGCGTAGAGGGGAACCCGAACGGGAGAGCAGGGCCCGCGCGGGTGAGATCGCTCCGGCCCGGGCCCGGCACGGCGGTCGGCCACCCCGCGCACGGCACAATGTCCTCATGCGTGTCTCGGCGAAGGCTGACTATGCCGTGCGGGCGTGCGCCGAGCTCGCGGCGTCACCCCACGGCGACCCCGTGCGGGCGGAGGACCTCGCGGCGGGCCAGGGCCTGCCCGTGAGCTTCCTCGAGCGCATCCTCGGCGACCTGCGGCGGGCCGGCATCGTCGCGAGCGTCCGCGGTCGCTCCGGCGGCCACCGCCTGGCCCGCCCCGCGTCCGAGGTGACCCTGGCCGACGTCTTCCGCGCCGTCGACGGACCGCTCGTCACCGTGCGCGACGAGCGCCCTCCGAGCCTCGAGTACGAGGGCTCCGCGGCCGCGCTCCTGGAGGTCTGGGTCGCGCTCCGCGCGAGCGTCCGCGACGTGCTCGACCGCGTCACGATCGACGACGTCGTCCGTCGCGACCTCCCCGACGACGTCCATGCCCTCGCCGCCCGCGCCGACGCCTGGGAGAACCCCTGACCCGCTGAGCCCGCGGTCGGGCGGTGCGGTTCGACGTGCCGCCTCGGCCGGGACGGCCGTGCGACCGACGAGCCCGTTAACACTGGCCCACGATGTGGGCGGCGCTTCACATACTGGACTCGTTCGGTCAACCTTGTCAGGACACGTCGGGGCCGCCCCGGCCACCCGAGCAAGGAGACGCGGTGCGGACCCTCATCCTGCTGGCCCTCGTCGGGCTCGGTGCGCAGCTCGTCGACGGCAGCCTCGGCATGGCGTACGGCGTGACGTCGACGACGCTCCTGCTCGCGATCGGGACGAACCCCGCGGCGGCGTCGGCGACGATCCACCTGGCGGAGATCGGGACGACGTTGGCGTCGGGGGCGGCGCACTGGCGGTTCGGGAACGTGGACTGGAAGGTCGTCGTGCGGATCGGCGTCCCCGGCGCGATCGGCGCGTTCGCGGGCGCGACGTTCCTGTCGAACCTGTCGACCGAGGTCGCCGCCCCGGTGATGTCGCTGCTGCTCCTGGGGCTCGGCGTGTACGTGCTGTCCCGCTTCACGTTCGTCGGGCTGCCGAAGGGGCGCCAGGGTCTGCCGCTGCGCAAGCGGTTCCTCGCTCCGCTCGGCCTCGTCGCGGGCTTCGTCGACGCCACGGGCGGCGGCGGCTGGGGCCCCGTGGGGACGCCGGCGCTGCTCGCGTCGGGGCGGATCGAGCCGCGCAAGGTCATCGGCTCGATCGACACGAGCGAGTTCCTCGTCGCGATCGCCGCGTCGCTCGGGTTCCTCGTCTCGCTGGGCTCGCAGGGCATCGACCTGCTGTGGGTGGGCGCGCTGCTGCTCGGCGGTATGGTCGCGGCGCCGATCGCGGCGTGGCTCGTGCGGCTCCTGCCGCCGCGGATCCTCGGCTCGGCGGTCGGTGGCGTCATCGTCCTCACCAACGTCCGCACCCTGCTGCGTTCCGACTGGGTCGACGCGAGCGGCGCCGTCCAGGGTGTCGTGCTCGGGCTGGTCGCCGTCGTGTGGGCCGCGGCCGTCGCGTGGTCCGTCCGGGCGCACCGCCGGGCCGTCGCGCTCGAGGCCGGGACGACGGCTGCAGGGACGCCGGCCGACTCTCCCGCGCCGCAGCCGGAGCCCGTCGCCCGCTGACCCGACCCACGCCGAGCAGCGACGACCGCCTGCTCGTCAGTCGCGCGCGTAGCGGCGGACGAACGCCGCGAGGATGCGGTGCGGCTCCCGGACGTCGCCGCGGCGGACCGTCGCCTCGACGTCGCCCGCGGTCTCGGGCGCGAAGTACCCGTAGTCGCGGTAGACGCCGATGCGCGTGAGGATCCCCTCCAGGTCCAGCTCCGGGTGGAACTGCGTCGCGTAGAGGTTCTCCTTGACCCGGAACATCTGGACCGGGCACGCGTCCGACGTCGCGAGCAGCACCGCGTGCGCCGGCAGCTCCCGCACGGCCTCCTTGTGGCCGACGTACGCCTCGAACGCGTCGGGGAGGTCGGCGAGCAGCGGGTCGGCCCGGCCCTCGGCGGTGAGCCGGATCGTCACGGGCGAGATGGGCTCGGCGTAGGTGTCGTCGAGGACCGCCCCCTCGTGCAGCCCGAGCGTCCCGACGCCGTAGCACGCGCCGAGGAACGGGACGTCGCGCTCGACGATCTCGTCGAGGAGCGGAGCGAGCTCCTGCTCGACGCGCCGCTGCACCGGGGACTTGTCCGCCTCGGGCAGCGACGAGTCGAACGGGCTGCCGCCGACGATCACCCCGGAGTACGCGTCGAGGTCGATCGCCGGCAGCGGCCCCGCCTCCATCCGGACGCGGTGCAGCGCGTCCGTGCCCAGCCCGGAGTACCGGAGCACGGCGGCGTGCTCGCCGTCCGCGGCGGGGTCCTCCGCCCGCGACGCGAGCAGCAGGAACGGCCTCATGCGCGTCAGGCTAGGTGCGTGGGCGCGCCCACGCCCGCGGTGGGCGCAGGTCCGCGCCGGGGCCGCGCGCCCAGGTCGTCGAGCCCGCCGACCGGGGCGGCGGCGACCTCGCCCGCTCGGTGCCGACGGCGCGCGCGCCGGCGGCAGTGCGGCCGCAGGAGCCGGACGGTCACGACCGCGCGCGCCGTGAGGATCGACGCGCGGCGTCGGAGCACACCTGCGGGGACGCGCTCAGGCACGGTCGTAGGTGAGGACGGCGTTGCCGCCGTCGAACGTGGCGACGTCGGTGAGGTCGTAGGTCCTGGGCCGGAACGCGGCCGCGCCGAACGCGTTCCGCCCGGCGCCCGCGACCACGGGGTAGAGCTTGACGACGAGGCGGTCGATCTCGTCGAGGAGCGCGCCCGCGAGGACGCCGCCGCCCGCGAGGTAGATGTCGAGCGAGGAGTCCTCGGCCTTGAGCGCGCGCACGAGCGCGACCGGGTCGTCCCGCACGATCGTCACCGCCGGGTCGAGCTCGGGCTGCGACGACGAGACGACGTACTGGCGCAGGTGCGCGTACGGGCTCGTGATCCCGAGGTCGAGCGCGGGCTCGTACGTCCGCCGACCCATGACGATCGTGTCGAACGTCCGGTTGGGCTGCTCGTCGACCCCGAGCTGGCGGCGTCCGTGCGTGGGCAGGACGTCGGGGAACGCGTCGATCATGCGCGCGCTGTAGGCGTCGGAGGACGGGTAGAAGTCGACCTCGTCGTCGGGACCGGACAGGAAGCCGTCGATGGACAGGGCCACGAAGTAGGTGAGTCGTCTCATGGCTCCAGCCTCGGATTCCGCCGATACGTGATCAATGACGCATGCTGGGGCGATCGTTCACCCGGTGTGAACGGTGCGCGGAGACGGAGGCAGAGGTGGCTGCGTGGACCTGAGGGACATCGAGATCTTCCTGACGCTCGCGGACGAGCTGCACTTCGGCCGGACCGCGGAGCGGCTCCACGTCTCCCCCGCGCGCGTCAGCCAGGCGATCAGCCGGCAGGAGCGCCGTATGGGGACCACCCTCTTCGAGCGGACGAGCCGCCGCGTCGAGCTCACGCCGGTGGGCGCCCGCCTGCGTGACGACCTGCGCCAGGGGTACGAGCTCATCCAGTCGGGCATCGCCGCGGCCAGCCGTACCGGTGAGCGCCCCGCCGGGCTCCTGCGCGTCGCCGCGATGGGCATCGTCGGCCACGAGCTCCAGCCCGTGGTCGACGAGTTCACCGCCCGGCACCCGGGGTGCTCGGTCGAGCGCCGTGAGTTCCACTTCTCGGACCCGTTCGGGTCGCTGCGCGAGGGCGTGGCCGACCTGCAGGTGACGTGGACGCCCGTGCGCGAGCCCGACGTCGTCGTGGGGCCGCGCGTGCTCACGGAAGGCCGTGTCCTCGCGGTCGCGGCGGCTCACCCGCTCGCGGGCGAGGACGGCGTCTCGGTCGAGGCCCTCGGGGACCACATCGTGCTCGACCTCGGCGCCGGCGTCCCCTCGTACTGGGAGGAGGCGATGGTGCCCCGCCGCACGCCCGCCGGGCGCCCCGTGCTGCGGGGGCCCGTCGCGCGCACGTTCCACGAGGTGCTCACCGTCGTCGCCTCGGGCGAGGCGGTCACCCCGCTCAACGCGCACGTCCGGCGGTACTACACGCACCCAGGCGTCGTCTACGTGCCGATCGTCGACGTCCCCGACACCGAGTGGGTGCTCGTCTGGTCGCGCGACCGGGAGACGGCCGAGGTCCGTGCCTTCGCCCAGATCGCCCGCGAGCTGGGCTCGCGGGCGATCTGAGGCTCAGCTCCAGCGGAAGAGCTTCACCGCGAGCGGGAGGAGCACGGCGGTCCACGCGACCATCACGACGAGCTGGAGCGTGGGGACCTCCGTCTCGAACCAGCCCGCCGACATCGCCTGGGCGGCGGCCCCGAGCGGGGAGAACTGCCCGATGTCCCGCACGACGTCGGGCATGATCGGGCCCGGGGTCCACATGCCCGAGAGGAAGAGCATCGGGAAGTAGACGAGGTTCCCGATCGCCGACGCGGTGCTCCCCTTGGCCGCGACCGCCGCGACGACCATGCCGAGCGAGAGCATGGACAGGACGGTGAGCACGAAGGCCAGCACGACCGTCGGCGGGCTGACCGGCGCGGCGAGGCCGAACACGACCTGACCCACGACGAGCGCGAGCACCGCGGACACGGCGATCGCGCCGAGGTTGATGAGCAGGTGGGCGACGACGACGCCCTGCGGGCGCATCGGCGTCGTCGACAGCCGGCGGAGCAGCCCCTTCTCGCGGGCGGTCGCGAAGGTCACGGGCATCGTCGTCAGCGCGGGCGTCGCGACCGCGGCGGCGAGGACGATCGGCACGTAGGTCGCGATCGCCGTCAGCCCGTCCCAGGGCGCGCCCGCCCCCGTGATCGGCTCCCGCATGCCCGGGATCGCGAACCCGACGCCGACGAGGAGGACCGTCGGGAACACGAGCGCGAAGAACACGGCCGTGCCGTCGCGCAGGAACAGGCGGGCCTCGGTCCGCAGGAGCGTCCCGAAGCCTCGCCACCCCGCACGGGCGGTCGGGACGCGGGGCAGGGTCGTGGTCGCGGCGGTCATCGTGCGTCTCCCTCGTGCGGGGCCGCGGAGTCCGCGGCGTGGTCGTAGGTCCGGCCGGTCACGGCGACGAACACGTCCTCGAGCGTCCGCGAGACGGTCCGGACGTCGTCGGGCACCACCTCCTGCTCGGCGAGCGCGAGCACGACGGCGAGCAGCACCCGGCGCGTCCCGGTCACCTCGATCTCGCGCCCGTCCACCTCGACGTGCTCGACGTCGGCGAGACCGGCGAGCGTGTGCAGCGTCAGGTCGTGGTCGGCCGGGGGCACGCGCAGGCGCACCGTGCGCGACGTGTCGACCGAGTCGATGAGCTCCGCGGGCGTGCCCTGCGCGACGACGCGGCCGCCGTCGATGATGACGAGCCGGTCGCACAGGCGCTCCGCCTCCTCCATGAAGTGCGTGACGAGCAGGATCGTCACGCCCCGGTCCCGCACGCGCTCGACGAGCTCCCAGGTCGCCCGGCGGGCAGCCGGGTCGAGGCCGGTGGTCAGCTCGTCGAGGATCGCGACGCGCGGGTCGCCGACGAGCGCGAGGGCGATCGACAGGCGCTGCTTCTGCCCGCCCGAGAGCTTGCCGAACGCGACGCGCCGGTGCTCGGCGAGGTCGAGGAGGTCGAGCAGCTCCTCGACGTCCGACGGCGCCTCGTAGAACGACGCGAAGAGCCGCAACGCCTCCTCGACCGTGATCTTCTCGTGGAGCGCGGCCTCCTGGAGCTGGACGCCGACGGCGTCGCGCACCGCGGCCGGGTCGGTCTGCGGGTCGACCCCGAGGACGCGGATCGCACCGCCGTCGGCCTCGCGCAGGCCGGCGAGGCACTCGACCGTCGTCGTCTTGCCGGCACCGTTCGGGCCGAGGATGCCGAAGATCTCGCCCGGCGCGACGGAGAGGCTCACGTCCTCGACGGCGACCTTGCGGGCGTCGGAGCCACGGGGCCCCGGGTAGGTCTTGCGCAGGTTCCGGACCTCGACGACCGGTGACGTGCCGGCCGACGAGGCGCCGGTCGGGGCGGGCGGCGCGACGGTCGCGGCGCCGGTGGGCGGTGGAGCGGTGCTCATGGTGGCCTCCTGGAGGGTGTGCGCCACCCACGGACGGCGCGGCGCGCCGCCCGGGAGGGCTTCGGTTGGGGTGCTGCGGGCCGGTCAGGCGCTCGCGCTGGCGGCGAACTCGACCGGTTGGATCGCGACGCCCCGCAGGACGACGCGCAGGAGCAGGGCGGCGAGCACGACCCCGAGCGCCCCGCCGAGGACGGCGAGCGCGACGGGGGTGCCGTCGAGACCGACGACGCGCGCGAGCGCGTGGCCGAAGAACCCGGACCGCAGGAAGATCTCGCTGACCACCACGGGGACGAGCGACGCGAGCACGAGGAGCACGCCGCGCAGGAACCCGAACCCGTAGAAGCCGGCAGCGATGACCATGCCGGCGAGGTAGTAGACGACGCAGAAGAGCCCCTCGACGAGCATCGCCAGGCCCACCTGCGAGCCGTCGACGTAGAGCTGCGCGAGCTCCGGCTCCGTCGACCACCCGGAGCGCCGGAACAGCGCCCACTCGCCCCACTTCACGAGCGCCGTCGCGACGCCGAACGTCATGCCCGACACGGCCGCACCGATCCACAGCCCGTGCGTGTACGAGCGGCGCGTGCCGCCCGACGCCACGTGCACGGCGATCGTCATGAGGGGCAGGATGATCCCCATCACGAAGAGGAAGAACTTCGCCGAGCCGGCGACTCCTCCGACCGCCTCGATGCTCACGTCGTCGTTGCGCTCCATGATCCAGAGGATGAGCGCTCCGACGGCGAGCGCGATGGCCCAGAACCAGACCCCGACGTACCAGGTGCCGCCGATGAAGTACCAGGCGACGGCGTTGACGCCGCGCCGGTGGGCGGCGGACTCGAGGGCACGTCGCTCGGTGCTGCGCTGGGTCGTGGCGGTCATCGCGTCGTCTCCGTCCCGGCCTCGGAACCCGGGCGCCCGTTGCGCGTCAGGTGGACGAACAGGTCCTGCACGGGCACCGCGCCGACCTCGAGCCCGGCCTCCACGGCGGTGGCGCGCTCGTCGTCGGTGAACGTGCCGAAGAGCGTCACCTGCGCCGTGCCGCCGAGCCGTTGCCGGGCGAGCACCTCGCGACCGGCCGCGTGCCGCTCGACCACCTCGGCCGGGCCGGTGAGGCTCACGCCCCGGGCCCGGACGTCGTCGGCGTTCTCGGCGAGCAGGACACGACCGCGGTCGATGATGACGACGTCCTCGAACACGCGCTCCACCTCGGTGATGAGGTGGCTCGACAGCAGGATCGTGCGCGGGTGCTCGGCGTAGTCCGCCACGAGCGCGTCGTAGAACGCGTAGCGGCTCGGGGCGTCCATGCCGAGGTAGACCTCGTCGAAGATCGTCAGGGGCGCGCGCGACGCGAGGCCGACGACCGCGCCGAGCGCGGACCGCTTGCCGCGCGACATCTCGGTCGGCTTCTTGCGGACGTCCACCTCGAGCTCGTCGAGCAGGCGGGCGGCGAGGTCGGCGTCCCAGTGCGGGCGCAGGTCCGCGTAGTACTCGAGCGTGTCCCGGGCCTTGTCGGTCTCCCACACGTCGCCGCTCTCGCGGACGAGCTGCGTGTGCATGGTCGCCCACACGTTCTCGAACGGGTCCTCCAGCTCGCCCGCGGGACCGACGCGCACCGTCCCGGCGGTGGGCCGGCGGAACGCCGCGAGCAGGGCGGCGAGCGTCGTCTTCCCGGCGCCGTTCCGCCCGAGGAGGCCGGTGATGACGCCGGGGCGGACGGTGAGCGTCGCGCCGTCCAGCGCGGGGACGTCGTCGCTGCGCGGGTAGCGCACGACGACGTCGCGCACCTCGGCGGCGAAGGGTTCCGGGGCCGTGGTCGCGGTTGGGGTGGACGGCTTCTGGTCGGGGGTGCGGCGGGTGGGCCGGGCGGTCACGGGTCTCACCTCTGGGCGGGGTCGGTGGTCGGGCCGGTACGAGGGTCGCCGGACGAGCCGGCGGGTCGCGGCCGGCCGAGGACGTAGTCCACGATCTCGGCCGTCGGGATGTCGAGGAGGTCGGCCTGCGCGAGCGCGGGCGCGAGGACCTCGTCGAAGAACCGGGCACGGTGGTCGGCGAGGAGCTGCTGGCGCGCTCCCGGGGCGACGAACATGCCGAGCCCGCGGCGCTTGTAGAGGACGCCCTCGTCGACCAGGCCGGCGAACGCCTTGGCGGCCGTCGCCGGGTTGATGCGGAACGTCGTCGCGAACTGCGTCGTCGACATGACCTGCTCCTCCTCCGCGAGCTCGCCCGCGAGCACCTGTGCCCGGATCATCTGCGCGATCTGGAGGTAAATGGGTTCCGGTCCGTCGAACATGGGCCCCATCCTCTCCCGCCTCGCGTGTTCTGTGGTTCATTACTCCACTAATGAACCACAGATGCGGACGATGCCGCAACCTCTTCGCAAGGTAGAGCCCTGGTACGTCGAGGGAGAGCCCTGGTCTCGCGAGGTAGAGGCCTGGTCATGCGAGGAGGCACCCTGGGAGTGACCACGGCTCTACCTCGCGGGAGGCGGTGTGGACGCAGCATGCGAGCTTGCGGGCGGGACGCCCTGGGCCGAGCCGCTGAGCACAGGGACGAGCCTCGCGTTCGTCGTCGCGGGCGCGGCGATCGTGGTGGCGGCGCTCCGGGCTCGCCGGGGGACGCCGTCGGGACCACCCCAGCCCGACGGCGCTGCGGCCGGGAGCTTGCGCGTCGCCTTCGGGATCCTGGTCGCCCTGGTCGGCGCGGGCTCGATGGTCCAGCACGGACCGTCACCGTCGTGGAACCCGGTCGTGCACGACCCGCCGCTGCTCGGCGCGCTCGCGCTCGTCGCCGCGGACGCGGTCGCGGACCTGACCGGGCGCCGGCTGCGGACGTGGTGGTGGCTCGCCCCGACGCTGCTGGGCGTGCCGCTCGCCGCGGCGTCGCCCACCGCCTCGACCGCCGCGCAGGTGGTCGCCGCCACCGTCGCCGTGGGCGCGAGCGCCCTGCGCGCGTGGCGTCGCCCCGCGGTCCGACGGCACACGGTCGCCGCGCTCGCCCTCCTCGCCGTGGGCGGCGGGGTCGGGACGCTGTCGCGTCCCGGGTGGCCGCTGTGCGACGCTGGCGGGCCGCTCGGCGTCACGCTCCAGGGGCACGCCGTCTGGCACGTGCTCGCCGCGGCCGCGCTGTGGCTGCTCGCCCCGACGCTCGGGACCCGCACGACGTCCTGACCGCGGACCGTTCACCCGCTCCCTGCGGTACCCACGGCGGCCTGCTGGTGGGACCCTGGGAGGATCCGGCGTCCGCGGCGGGTCACGCCCTCCGGCCGCCGGCGGTCACGAAGGAGTGAGACGACGATGGTCACCATTCGGCGCGGGTTCTCCAGCTTCTCGGCGGACGACCTCGACGCGGCGCGCGATTTCTACGGGAGCACCCTCGGGCTCCCCGTCACGGCACTCGATGACGGGGGCGGTCTGGTGCTCCACCTGGGCGGCGGCTCGGACGTGTTCGTCTACCCGAAGGAGGACCATCGGCCGGCCGCCTTCACGGTCATGCACCTCACCGTCGACGACGTGGACCAGGTCGTCGACGAGCTCACCGCGAAGGGCGTGACGTTCGAGCGCTACGAGGGGTTCGACCAGGACGAGAAGGGCATCGTGCGCGGATTCATGGAGGGCGGCGACGGCGCCTGGTTCACCGACCCGGCCGGCAACATCGTCGGCCTCGCCGACGGCGAGAACATGGCTCGCATGGTCGAGGGCTGAGCCCCGGACCTTCTCCCGCGAGGTAGAGCCCTGGTCGATGACCAGGGCTCTACCTCGCGGTACCAGGGCTCTACCTCGGGTGACCGGGGCTCTACTTCGCGAGGGCCGGGGTGAACGCCGCGCGGACGGCGTCGAGGTCCTGCGCGACGAGCTCGGCGAGCTGCACCGCGTTGAGCGCGGCGCCCTTGCGGAGGTTGTCGTTCGACACGAACAGCACGAGGCCACGCCCGCCGGGGACGGACTGGTCGGTCCGGATGCGGCCGACGAACGACGGGTCCTGGCCGGCCGCCTCGAGCGGGTTCGGGACGTCCGCGAGCACCACGCCCGGCGCGGACGCGAGGATCTCGCGCGCGCGGTCGGGCGTGATCGCGGCGCCGAACTCGGCGTGGATCGCGAGCGAGTGGCCGGTGAACACCGGGACGCGCACGCAGGTCCCGGCGACCGCGAGCTCGGGCAGGCCGAGGATCTTGCGCGACTCGTTGCGCAGCTTCTTCTCCTCGTCCGTCTCCTCCTGCCCGTCGTCGACGATCGACCCGGCGAGCGGGACGACGTTGAACGCGACGTTGCGCGGGAAGACCGCGGGCTCCGGGAAGGCGACCGCGCCGCCGTCGTGCACGAGCCCGACGAGCCCGGCACCCGTTCCCTCGGCCGCCGCGCCCGCGACGGCCTGCGCGCGCAGCTCCTCCGCGCCGGCGAGACCGGCGCCGGACACGGCCTGGTACGTCGCGACGATGAGGCGCTCGAGCCCGGCCTCGTCCGCGAGCGGCTTGAGCACCGGCATCGCGGCCATGGTCGTGCAGTTCGGGTTGGCGATGATGCCCTTGCGCGCCTCGCGCAGCGCACCCGGGTTGACCTCGGACACGACGAGGGGGACGTCGGGGTCCATGCGCCACGCGGACGAGTTGTCGATGACGACGGCGCCCGCCTCGGCGAAGCGCTCCGCCTGCGCCTTGGAGGTCGCGCCGCCCGCGGAGAACAGGGCGACGTCGATCCCGCGCAGGTCGTCGGTCGAGGTCGCGGCGACGTCCTCCACGACGACGTCGGTCCCGCGCCACGGGAGCGTCGACCCGGCCGAGCGCGCCGACGCGAAGTAGCGGATGCTCGCGACGGGGAGGTCGCGCTCGTCGAGGAGGCGGCGCATGACGGCGCCCACCTGGCCGGTCGCGCCGACGACGGCGACGTGCAGGCCCTGACGGTTCTCGCTGCTCATGGTTCCTCGTCCTCTCAGCGGCCGGTGCCGGCGTAGACGACGGCCTCGCCGTCGGCGGCGTCGAGCTCGAACGCGGTGTGCACGGCGCGCACCGCGTCGTCGAGCGAGTCCTCGCGGGTCACGACGGAGATGCGGATCTCCGAGGTGGAGATCATCTCGATGTTGATGCCGGCGTCGCGCAGCGCGCCGAAGAGCTTGGCGGAGACGCCCGGGTGCGACTTCATGCCCGCCCCGACGAGCGAGAGCTTGCCGATCTGGTCGTCGAACTGGAGCGAGTCGAACCCGATCTCGCCCTGGAGCGCGGACAGCGCCGACATCGCGGCCGGGCCGTCGCCCTCGGGCAGCGAGAACGAGATGTCGGTCAGGCCCGTCCGGGCGGCCGAGACGTTCTGCACGATCATGTCGATGTTCACGCCCGAGCCCGCGACGACCTCGAAGATGCGCGCGGCCGTCCCGGGCACGTCGGGCACCCCGACGACGGTGATCTTGGCCTCGCTGCGGTCGTGCGCGACGCCGGAGATGATCGGGTCTTCCATGACGGTCTCCTCGGGAAGGTCTGCGGAGCGGGGGGCGGCGTCGGCGGGACGGGACGCGGAATAGGCGTCCGCGCTGACGAACGTGCCCTCCTTGCCGCTGAACGACGAGCGGACGTGGATCGGCACGCCGTACCGGCGGCCGTACTCGACGCAGCGCAGCGCGAGGACCTTGGCCCCGCTCGCCGCCATCTCGAGCATCTCCTCGTACGTGATGCGGTCGATCTTGCGCGCGCTCGGGACGATGCGCGGGTCGGCCGTGAAGATGCCGTCCACGTCGGTGTAGATCTCGCACACGTCGGCGTCGAGGCCCGCCGCGAGCGCGACGGCCGTCGTGTCCGACCCGCCGCGGCCGAGCGTCGTCACGTCGTTCGTCGACTGCGTGACGCCCTGGAAGCCCGCGACGATCGCGACCTGGCCCCGCTCGATCGTCTCCCGGATGCGGTGCGGGACGACGTCGACGATGCGCGCCTTGCCGTGCACGGCGTCGGTGATGACGCCGGCCTGCTGGCCCGTGAACGACTTCGCCTTGACGCCCAGGCTGTTGATCGCCATCGCGAGCAGCGACATCGAGA
Source organism: Cellulosimicrobium funkei (assembly GCF_001019615.1). Lineage (GTDB taxonomy): Bacteria > Actinomycetota > Actinomycetes > Actinomycetales > Cellulomonadaceae > Cellulosimicrobium > Cellulosimicrobium cellulans_E. The sequence goes on from NZ_JNBQ01000005.1 coordinate 81,523, forward strand.
TGCGCTCGCCCGCGGTGAGGAGGATGTCCATCTCGCGCTGCGGCGGGAGGGGGGTGACCTGCTGCGCGAGGTCGATGAGCTCGTCCGTCGTGTCGCCCATCGCCGAGACCACGACGACGACGTCGTGACCGGCCCGCTTGGTCTGCGCGATGCGCTTGGCCACGCGCTTGATGCTCTCGGCGTCCGAGACCGACGAACCGCCGTACTTCTGCACGACAAGTGCCACGTGCTGCTCCATCTGTCGCCGGCCTCCGTCTCTCTCAACGGCCCGCCGGGTGCTTGTGGGTCGATCGATGATACGCACGCGTCCCGCGCTCCGGCCAAGCCCGTCCCGCCATGCGGTCCGAGAGTGCATACGCTCGAGGTGACGGACCGGGTGACGTCCGCTCGCGGCTCAGCCGGCCAGCCAGCCGTCGAAGGACCCGCGCGATGCGCGCGCCTCCCACGGGACCCAACGGTCCTGGGCCACGAGCGTCTGCACGTATCCCCATGCCACGTCGGCGGCGACCTTGCCGGTCCGGACTGCCAGGCGGATCAGGTCCGCCGTCGTGACCACGGTCAGTCCGTGCTCGACAGCGACTCGGCTGGCGCTGCGATCGTCGGTGACGAAGAACGACCCCGCAGCGCGGCGGGACGCGAGCACGACCGTCTCCGCCTCGCCCAGATGCTGGTGGCGTCCGTCTTCAGGGCTGGCCAGCCGGTCGCGCAGGAGCCGGATCTCGACCTGCTCCGCTGCCTCCGGGTACCACGGCGCCCCGAAGATGTCGGGCGCCAGCGCCATGTCGCTCAGCGACTCGTTCTTCGCCTGGTCCGAGCACTCGCTCGCGACGGTCCCGCACCACGCACCCCGCTCTCCCACGAGGAGTCCGAGCAGGTCCATCCGGTGCAGGATGGCGAAGTTCCGTACGACCGTCGTGTCGGGAAAGACGAGGACGGTCACGCGAGGGCGAGCCCGAGCGCGGCGGCGAGATCCTCGGTGGGGACGTGCGGTTGCTCAGGTGGCCGGACCTCCAGGTCCTCGACGTCGACACCCGCCACCCAGGCCAGGGTGCGGGGGTTCACCCTGCCCGAGGCCACCCCGTCCTCGAGGTGCTGCGTCAGGGTCGTGGGGAATCGTCGCGCTCGCGAGGCGCGCTCGCGGTCCGTCACCTCGGTCCACCGAGACGCCGGGAACGCCTTGTGGCGCAAGAACTGCGGCGTGGCCATCTGCAGCCACGACGCGACCCTCTCGGGCACTCGGATCGTCAAGGAGTCGAGACGCGCAGCCAGCGCGCCGGTCGTGACACCGAGCTCCCACAGCAGGTCCCCGACACCGGGCGCGTCGATCGTCGCCCAATCGGTCGCCCGAAGGCGGTGCTCTGGCATCAGCAGCTCGGCTGCGAAGGCGTTCGCCCTCTGCTCGGCCGATCGGTCGGACTCCGAGTCGTCGATGTCGTGGTCCCCAGCGACCAGGTGGGCAAGCTCGTGCGCGAGGGAGAAGTTCGCCCGTCCCCATGGCTCGCGGTCGGGCAGCGCGACGACGGCGCGCTGCCCGAAGACGAGGAACGAGTAGGCGGTGCCCAGGTCGTCCACGCGCACGACGTCTACCCCGAGGCGGTCCTCCATCCGCTGCGCGAAGTGGCGAGGCCAGTTGTCACCGAGTCGCTCCCGGATGCTGGCGACGTCGGTGGGAAGGCTGGTGGGCTCGGGCCGCTTCTCGTCGAACGCCTGGTGATACGCAAGACGGATGCCGTCCAGCACGCGCTCGTCCTTCGCGCGGGTTCCGTTGTCGTACGTAGCGCTGTCGTGGTCGTAGGTGTGTCGCGCCGCGATCTTCAGGCGCCGGGGATCGTCCTCACCGGTGATGAGCCAGTGCACGTCGACGCCGAGCTCGTCGGCGATGCGGGCGACCTCGATGGCGGCGAACCCACGCGCCCCACGGACCGCGCGTGAGAGCGCGTCCTCGGGCATCCCGACGGCTGCGGCAAGAGCGCGCTGCGTGGTGTCCTGTTCGTCGAGGAGGGCGCGGACACGGGTTCCGATCGTGGTGGCGTCCATCCGAGCAGCCTACCGGCGACTTGGGATTTCCCCAAGGCCTTCCTCGAACTGCGGCCGCCTCATTCTCTGCGGGCGGCTCGTCGAGCCAGCGGGAAGAGCGGGGCCCGCGACGACGACGTACGCCAGCCCCACGACGACGGCCCCGCCGACGAGGTTGCCGAGGCCCACCCAGGTGAGGTTGCGGGCGAAGTCGGCCCACGTCGTCGGGCCCAGGCCGCCGAGGAGGCCGAGCGAGAAGGTCGTCATGTTGGCGACCACGTGCTCGAACCCGGAGGCGATGAACGCGAGGATCGCCCAGAACAGGACGATCGCCTTGCCCGCCTCGGAACGCAGGCGACCGCAGGCCCAGATCGCGGCGCACACGAGGAGGTTGCACAGGACGCCGCGGAAGAAGAGCTCGCCGCCGGTCTCGTGGGCCTTCGCGCGCAGCATGGACGCGACCATCTCCCCCGCGGCCGCGTTGGAGTGCAGCACCCCGGCCTTCGTCACGGCGAACGCGAAGAGCATCGAGCCGGCGAGGTTGCCGACGAGGCACAGGCCGAGGGTGAGGACGGCGTCGCGCACCCGGACGGCGCGCGTCGCGACGCCCTGGGCGAGGATCATCATGGCCGAGGTCGCGAGCTCGGCCCCGGCGAACACGACGAGGGTCAGCGCCGCGGCGAACACGCCCCCGGCGACCAGCCGCTCCCCCGGCGACCCGGCCGCGAGGAAGGGCCCGGCCGTCGCGACCATGAGCACGACGCCGACGCCGATGTACGCGCCGGCGAGCATCGCGGCGACGAGGTAGCGCGCCGGGCGTCTCGCCGAGCCGACCTTCTTCCGGGCCGCCTCCGACTGGGTGGTCAACGCCTGGGCGAGGGTCTGCACGACCTCGATCCTCGCCGTCGCCGGACGCCACGGACAGGGCCCGTGGTCGTGACCACGCGGGACCGAAGGTCCGCGGGCGACGGAGCGCCGGGCCCGGGGTCAGGCCCCCACGGGCTGCCCGGCCGCCTCGGCCGGCACGACGCCGTCGAGCGCCACGGGCTGCTCGCCGCCACCCGTGCCGTCGAGGCCGAGCGGGGACGGTCGCGGGTCGAGCACCGCGGCGACGATCGCCTCGATCGCGAACTGGCTCGCCTCGCCGAGGTCCACCTGCGTGGGGTCGAGGAGCCACTGGACCTGGAGCCCGTCCATGACCGCGAGGATCGACGCCGACGCGTGCCGGACGCTCGCGGGGACGGCGACGCCCCGCTCCGCGCACAGCGCCTCGAACGCCTCGACGGCCTCGCTCCGCAGCGTGCGGTACCGGCCCTCGAAGAAGGCGCGCGCGGGGTGGTCGTCGGTCACGGACTCCGCGGAGAGCACGGCGTACGTCTGCACGATCCCGGCGCGCTGCGCGTTGAGGAACGCCGTGCGGACCAGGTGGCGGAACATGTCGATGCCGCCCGGGATGTGCTGCCCGTCGAGGCCGGCGACGTCGCTCTCGTCGCGGTAGCGCAGCACCTCGAGGAGGAGATGGTCCTTGGACCCGAAGTGGTGCAGGATCCCGGCGTGGGTCATGTCGACCTGCTCCGCGATCTCCGCCAGGGGGCCGTTGTGGTAGCCCTTGCTCCCGAAGGTCGCCATGGCGGCCTTGAGGATCTCCTCGCGGCGCCGGAGGGTCTCCTCCCGCACGCGGGGGCGCCGCCTGCTCGTGGTCATCGCCTCGTCACTTCCTCGTCGTGGTGCCCGGTGCGCCACCGTCGGCGCCGACGTCGGCGTTCCGTGCACCGAGCACGTCCTCGGTCCGTCGCCGTCCGGGGTGATCCTACGCACGCGACGCCACCTCCGAGCCACGCTCGCACCGAAGGTCACGGTGAGATATCGATCTGACCTGCGGAAACGCAGATTCTTGCCAACTTACTGACTGCACGGTAAGTTCTCCGCTCGACAGACGACTCGACGACGAGGAGCACGTACGTGACATCGCAGTCCCTCGCGGGAGAGCGCGACCCCGCGGAGCTCGACACCCTGCGCACCCGCGCGCAGGAGCTGCCCCTCCGCGAGAAGGTCCGCCTCCTCACCGGCCGGTCCATGTGGCGCCTGCACGCCCTGGACGAGCTCGGGCTGCGCCCCGTCGTCATGTCCGACGGGCCCGTCGGCGTTCGCGGCACGAGCGAGGTCGAGGGCGAGACCTCGATCCTCTTCCCCTCCCCCAGCGCGATCGGCGCGACGTGGGACCGGGCCACCGCGCACGAGACCGGTCAGGCGTTCGCCCGCGAGGCGCGCACGCACGGCGTCGACGTCGTCCTCGCCCCTCAGGTCAACATCCAGCGCACGCCCGTCGGGGGACGACACTTCGAGTGCTACTCCGAGGACCCGTACCTCACCGCCCAGATCGGCACCGGCGTCGTGCGCGGGCTCCAGGACCAGGGCGTCGCCGCGTGCGTCAAGCACTACGTCGCCAACGACTCCGAGACCCAGCGCACGTCGTACGTGTCGCACGTCGACCCCCACGTGCTGCGCGAGGTCTACCTCGCACCGTTCGAGGACGCGGTCGCGGCGGGCGCGTGGTCCGTCATGGCGGCGTACAACCAGGTGGACGACGGCGTGGAGTCCGGCCCCATGACGGGGCACCGGCACCTGCTCACCGACGTCCTCAAGGACGAGCTCGGGTTCGACGGCGCCGTGGTCTCGGACTGGGTCGCGACGCACACGACCGAGCTCTCCGCGAACGGCGGGCTCGACGTCGTCATGCCCGGCCCGGGCGGCCCGTGGGAGGACGCCCTCGTCCGCGCGGTCGAGGACGGCCGCGTCCCCGAGCGCGAGATCGACGACAAGGTCGCGCGCATCCTCCTGCTCGCGCGTCGCGTCGGCGCGCTCGACGAGCCCGCGCGCCCGGTCACGCACGACGGCGACCTGCGCGCCCTGGTCCGCCGCACCGCCGCCGCGGGCACCGTCGTCCTTCGCTCCGACGCCGAGAACCCCGTCTGGGACCGGCCCGCGCCGCGGTCGATCGCGCTCGTCGGCCCCAACGCCGTGCGCCCGCACGTGCTCGGCGGCGGCAGCTCGACCGTCAACCCCGCGCACGTCGTCACCCCCGCCGAGGGCCTGGCCGCGCGCTGGCCCGACGCCACGCTCACGGTGGCCCGCGGCGGTGACGCGCGCCGGTTCGCCCCCCGCCTCGACGTGGAGGGACGCAGCGCCGACGGCGCCGCCGTCGCGGTGACGTGGCTCGACGCCGAGGGCGCGACGCTCCGCAAGTCCGTCCTGCCCCGCTGGGACGGGTTCCTGCGCGACCTGCCCGCCGAGGTCGACACCGTCGTGCTCGACGTCGACGTCCTCCTCGACGAGCCCGGCGACCACGTGCTCGAGGTGGGCACGGTCCCGGGCCACACGATCGAGATCGACGGCGTCGTCGTCGCGAAGGACGACCGCCGCTCCGGCGTCGAGGTCATCCTCGACTCGTCGATCAACAACCCGGCGGGCGTCCCCGCGACCGTGCACGTCGACGCGCCGCGACGCGTGCGGGTCAGTGCCTCGCTCCTCGTCACGCGCGCCCAGGGCTACGGCAACCTCGTCCGCGCGGAGCTGCGCCACCGCGTCCCCGCGCCGAGCGCCGAGCAGGAGATCGCCGAGGCGGTCGAGGCCGCCCGCGCCGCCGACCTGACCGTCGTCGTGGTCGGGACGAACGAGGAGGTCGAGTCCGAGGGCTGGGACCGCACGTCGCTCGCGCTGCCCGGCCGTCAGGACGAGCTCGTCGAGCGCGTCCTCGACGTCGACCCGGACGCGGTCGTCGTCGTGAACGCGGGCGCCCCCGTGCTGCTCCCCTGGCTCGACCGCGCGCGCACGGTGCTGTGGGTCTGGTTCCCCGGGCAGGAGGCCGGGCACTCGATCGCGGACGTGCTCGCGGGCGACGTCGAGGCGGCGGGCCGCCTCCCGTGGACCCTCCCGGCCGCCGAGGCCGACGTCCCCGTCCCGCACGCGGTCCCCGACCAGGGCGTCGTCGAGTACGCCGACGGCGTCCACGTCGGCTACCGCGCGTGGGAGCGCTCGGGCGCCGTCCCCGCCGCACCCTTCGGGCACGGGCTGGGCTGGACGACGTGGTCGTACGACGCGTCCGACGAGCCCGAGCACCTGCCCGCCCGCACGCCCGACGGAGACGTGATCCTCACGGTCCGCGTCACCAACACCGGGTCCCGCGACGGCCGCGAGGTCGTCCAGGTCTACGTCGAGCCCCCGGTCGCGCCCGCGTCGGCCCCGGTCGCCGAGCGCGACCGCCCGGTCCGCTGGCTCGGCGGGTTCGCCGTCGTCGACGTCGCCGCGGGGGCCTCCGCCGACGTCACCGTGACCGTCCCCCGCCGTCAGCTCGAGGTGTGGGACACCGACAGCGGACGCTGGCACCTCCCGGCCGGTACCTACCGGCTCCGGGCGGGGCGTTCCGTCCACGACCTCCGCCTGGACACCGCGGTCCGGGTGCAGGAGAGCACCACCGAACAGGAGTAGCCCGGACCGCGGTCCACGCGGGGTGACCCAGCGCCCCACGCCACCCTTCCGTTTCACCCGTACGCTCCACCGCCCCGGCACCGCGCCGGGGACGATGTTCCCTCGAAGGAGAGAGATTCATGAGGTTGAAGGCCTCCGCGATCGCCCTCGGCATCGCGACAGCACTCGTGCTGACCGGCTGCTCGTCGACGGGCGGCAACAACGACGACGAGACGACCGGCTCCGGCGCGGGCGCCGCCCTCACCATCGCCAAGCCGGACGGCGCGATCGCGACCGAGTCGAACAACCCGTGGATCGGCGACTCGTCCGCGCTCAAGCTCGGCTACGTCAACGCCATCTACGAGCCCGTCGGCATCGTCAACGTCGTCAACCCGTCGGACGAGGTCCGCCCCTGGCTCGCGTCCGAGATCACGTGGTCGGAGGACTACACCTCGGTCACGCTCACGACCCGCGAGGGCGTGAAGTGGAGCGACGGCAAGGACCTCACGGCCGACGACATCGCGTACTCGTACCAGATCCTGGTCGACACGCCCGAGCTCAACACCGCGGCGCTCGACATCAAGGACGTCGCCGTGGACGGCGACAAGGTCACCGTCACGTTCGGCACGCCGATGTTCGCCAAGCAGGACAAGGTGCTGCACCGGTTCGTCGTCCCGAAGCACGTGTGGGAGGGCGTCGCCGACCCGACGACGGAGACGAACCCCGACCCCGTCGGCACCGGCCCGTACACGCTGACGAGCTTCAGCACGGAGAGCGTCCAGCTCGACGCGCGCGACGACTACTGGGGCGGCGAGCTCGCGGTCCCGACGCTGTACTACGTCTCCTACAACGACAACAGCGCCCTGACGACCGCGCTCGCCAACGGCGACGCGGACTGGGCGCAGGCGTTCCTCCCGAACGTGCAGTCGGCGTTCGTCGACAAGGACCCGGAGCACAACGTGTACTGGGCCCCCGCCGGTCTCGGCATCGACGCGATGTTCGTCAACACGACCAAGAAGCCGTTCGACGACGTCGCGTTCCGCCAGGCCGTCAACATGGTCATCGACCGCGAGCAGCACCAGCAGATCGCCCGCGAGGGCGGCGTCCCCCTGCTCACCTCCGTCACGGGACTGCCGACCCCGGCCGGCGACCCGTTCATCTCGGACGAGTTCGCGGGCGAGGAGTACGAGGTCGACGTCGACGGCGCCAAGAAGGTCCTCACCGACGCCGGGTACACGTTCGAGGGTGACGCCCTGATCGACCCCGACGGCGAGCCCGTCACCTTCCAGCTCAGCGTCCCGCAGGGCTGGAACGACTACGTCACCGGCATCAGCCTCATCGCGGAGTCGGTCAAGGCGATCGGCGTCGAGGCCACGGTCGACACGCCCGACTCGGACTCGTGGTGGGCCGCCAAGGGCACGGGCGACTTCGACGCGATCCTGCACTGGACCGAGACCGGCGCGACGCCGTACGACATCTACAGCGACACGATGGACGCCCGCTGGCTCAAGCCGATCGGCGAGGCCGCCGACTACAACTTCGGCCGCTTCGACAGCCCGGAGGCCACGGCCGCCCTCGACGCGTACCTCGCGGCGACGACGGACGAGGACCGCGCGACGGCCATCGCCGAGGCGCAGAAGATCTTCGTGGAGCAGGTCCCGGTCATGCCGATCGGCACACGCCCGTTCATCACGGAGTTCAACACGCGCAACTACGTCGGCTGGCCGAGCGACGACGACCCGTACATCAACGCGGACCCGACGCAGCCGACCGCGGTGCTGATCCTCACCCAGCTCAAGCCGGCCGAGTGAGGTCACCGAGGCTCGCGCGGCGCGCGCCGCGCGAGCCTCGGTGCGGCCCGGCCCCAGCACAGAAACAGGTAGGACCCGTGAACACCGAACCCCTGCTGACCGTCTCGCACTTCAGCGTGGTCTACGACGTGGACCCGCCCGTCGAGGCCGTCAGCGACGTCTCCCTCACGCTGCACCGCGGGGAGATCCTCGGCCTCGCCGGCGAGTCCGGCTGCGGCAAGACGTCGCTCGCGTACGGCATCCAGCGGCTCCTCAAGCCGCCGGCCGTCATCCCCTCGGGATCGGCGATCTTCCACGACGAGTCGGGCGAGGACGTCGACCTCAACGCGCTGGACGACGACGCGATGCGCCGCTTCCGGTGGGACAAGGCGTCGATGGTGTTCCAGGGGGCGATGAACGCGCTCAACCCGGTCGCCACCGTCGGCAAGCAGCTCGGCGACGTGTTCGAGACGCACCGCCCCCGCATGAGCAAGGCCGAGCGGACCGAGGAGAGCGCCCAGCTCCTCGACCTCGTCGGCGTCGGACGCGACCGGCTGCGCTCCTACCCGCACGAGCTCTCCGGCGGCATGCGCCAGCGCGTCATGATCGCGATGGCCCTGGCGCTCAAGCCCCAGCTCATGATCATGGACGAGCCGACGACGGCGCTCGACGTCCTCGTGCAGCGCGAGATCCTCCAGCAGATCTCCGACCTGCGGAAGCAGTTCGGCTTCTCGGTCATCTTCATCACGCACGACCTCCCGCTGCTCCTCGAGATCTCGGACCGGATCGCGGTCATGCGCCAGGGCCGGATCGTCGAGCTCGACACCGCGGCGAACATCTACCACCACGCCCAGCACGAGTACACGCGCACGCTCCTCGGCTCGTTCCCGAGCCTCACCGGGGAGCGGGGCGGGTTCGTGCGCGGCCGGTCGGAGCCCGCGGCCGCGGCCGCGAGCACTGCCACGACCAGCGCAGGAGGCCAGGTCTGATGACCACCCTCGAGTTCTCGCACGTCAGCAAGAAGTACAAGGTCCGGGGCTCCGGCGACCTGCTCGCGCTCGACGACGTCAGCTTCACGCTCACCTCGGGGCGCACCATCGCGCTCGTCGGGCAGAGCGGCAGCGGCAAGTCGACGATCGCGAAGATCCTCACGCAGCTCGAGCGCGCCACGTCCGGCGAGATCCTGCTCGACGGCGCCCCCATCCCCCGCCGGGGACGGGCGCTGCGCCGCTACCGGCAGCAGGTCCGCATGGTCTTCCAGGACCCGTTCGCGTCGCTCAACCCGTACCACACGATCCGCCACCACCTCGAGCGCCCGCTGCGCCTCGACCACGTGGTCCCGAAGGACGACGTCGACGCCGAGGTGCACCGCCTCCTCGACCGCGTCCACCTGGACGGCGGCGTCGTGGACCGCCGCCCGCACGAGCTGTCCGGCGGGCAGCGCCAGCGCGTCGCGATCGCGCGCGCCCTCGCGTCGCGCCCGTCGCTGCTCATCGCGGACGAGCCGGTCTCGATGCTCGACGTGTCGATCCGCCTCGGCGTCCTCAACCTCCTCGCCGAGCTCCAGCGCGAGGCGAACCTCGGGGTCCTCTACATCACGCACGACCTGGCGACCGCGCGCCACTTCAGCGACGAGATCATGGTCCTGCACCACGGCAAGGTCGTGGAGCACGGGCCGGCCGACGACGTGATCCTCGAGCCCCAGCACCCCTACACCCGCGCGCTACGCGATGCCTCGCCCAACCCGGAGGTCCACTTCTCCGGCACCGGCCCCGCATCGTCGAGGAGCTGATCCCGTTGCGATTCTTCGCCCGCCGCACCGCCTTCTACCTGTTCACCGCCTGGGCGGCGATCACGATCAACTTCTTCCTGCCCCGCATGATGAAGGGCGACCCGGTCTCCGCGTACCTCGCGAAGAACCAGGGGAAGATCAGCCCCGAGGCGGCCGAGTCGCTGCGCACCCTCTTCGGGCTCGACGACGGCCGGTCGCTCTTCCAGCAGTACATCGACTACTGGGGCCTCATGCTCAGCGGCGACCTCGGTCGCTCGTTCTCCAAGGGGCTCGCCCCCGTGGGTGACGTGATCGCCGCCGCCCTGCCGTGGACGCTCGGGCTCGTCGGTATCGCGACGATCCTCAGCTTCTTCCTCGGCAGCGGCCTCGGCGCGATCATCGGCTGGCGCCGCGGGAGCAAGGCCGACGCGATCGTGCCCATCTCGACGTTCTTCTCGACCGTCCCGTACTTCTGGATGGGCCTCATCGCCATCGCGGTCTTCTCGAGCATGCTCGGCTGGTTCCCGGCGTCCCACGCGTACAGCAAGGGCGCGTCGCCCGAGTGGTCGTGGGAGTTCGCCTGGGACGTGATCCAGCACGGCACGCTGCCCGCCCTGACCATCGTCGTCGCGTCGCTCGGTGGCTGGGTGCTCGGGATGCGGAACATGATGATCACCGTCCTCGACGAGGACTACGTGACGGTGGCCCAGGCCAAGGGCCTCCCGCCCCGCAAGGTGCTCACGCGCTACGCGTCGCGCAACGCGGTGCTGCCGCAGCTCTCGAGCTTCGCCCTGTCCCTCGGCTTCATCGTCGGCGGCACGCTCGTCATGGAGCTCGTCTTCTCCTACCCCGGGGTGGGCAAGCTGCTGCTCGACGCCACCAACGCGAAGGACTACCCGCTGATGCAGGGACTCTTCCTCGTCATCACGCTCTCGGTCCTCGTCGCGAACATCCTGGCGGACGTCGCCTACGCCGCCCTCGACCCGCGCACGCGTCAGACGGAGGCCTGAGCCATGACGTCCACCACCACGACCGCGACGAGCGAGGCCACCGCGCCCGCGACCCCGCCGGCCGCCCCGGGCGGCTCCTCCGGACGCGGCCTCGCGAGCCGTGCCGGGGCGTCGTTCGCGATGTTCCGCAACGGCAAGTCGCTCACCGGCCTGATCATCCTCGGCGTGTTCACGCTCGTCGCGATCTTCGGCGACCTCCTCGCGCCCTACGGCCCGCTCGAGAAGGACTTCACCGCGCTCAAGCAGCCGCCGTCCGCGCAGCACCTGCTCGGCACGACGCACATGGGCGAGGACGTCCTCAGCCAGATCATCTACGGCACGCGGGGCGTGCTGGTCGTCGGGTTCGTCTCCGGCATCATCGCGACGCTCGTCGCGGTGATCATCGGCGTGACCGCGGGGTACATCGCGGGCTGGCGCAGCGAGTCGCTCTCGGCGCTCACGAACGTCTTCCTCGTGCTCCCGGGCCTGCCGCTCATGATCATCGTGGCGTCCCAGCAGGAGAACCCGAGCCTCCTGCTCGTCTCCACGGTGCTCGCGATCACGGGCTGGGCGTGGGGCGCGCGCGTCCTGCGGGCGCAGACGCTGTCGCTCCGGAACCGGGACTTCATCCAGGCGGCACGGGCGAACGGCGAGCCGATCCACCGCATCATCGCCGTCGAGATGCTGCCGAACCTCACCGCGATCATCGCGTCGAGCTTCGTCGGCACGGTGACCGCCGCGGTCCTCGGCCTGACGACGCTCGCCTTCATCGGGGTCATCCCCATCACGAACCTCAACTGGGGCACGATCCTCTTCTGGGCCCAGCAGAACGGCGCGTTCCCCGACTACTGGTGGTGGTACGTCCCCGCCGGCCTGTGCATCGCGCTGCTCGGCATGGCCCTGTCGCTCATCAACTTCGGGATCGACGAGTACGTGAACCCGCGCCTGCGGTCGGCCGGCGAGCGGGCGCGCGCCATGCGCAGGAAGGGCTACAAGGTCTCGAGCGGCATCACGACCGTCGCCGACCGCCCCGACCTGCTCGAGGGCAGCGTCACCCCGCCCCCGCCCGACTCCCCGCACGTCGACCTGCCGGGCGCGCCGGTGCACGGCGACGACATCGGTGCGGTGACGGAGGCCGACCAGGCGACCGGCGGACCGGACGTCATCCCGGCCGGCCGGCCCGAGCGCTCCGCGTAGCGGTCGCCGCACAGACAGGTGAGGGGCCGTACCACGGCCCCTCACCGGCAGACGGTCCCGGCACGGGACGCCGTCCGCGCCACGCCCCTGGCTCGGACGGCACGCCTCCACCGTGCCGGGACCGTTCGCGTCCCCCGGTCAGCGCATCTTGCGCCGGTAGATCGCGACGGCCCACGCGTACGCGACGGCGAGGATCCCGACGAGCCACGCGAGCGCGACCCAGATGTCGGAGCCGACGGGCTGCCCGCCGAACAGCGCGCGCAGCGTGTCGACGATCGCGGTGACCGGCTGGTTCTCCGCGAACCACGCGACCGGCGCCGGCATGGTGTCCGTGGGGACGAACGCGGAGCTGATGAACGGCAGGAAGATCAGCGGGTAGCTGAACGCCGACGCGCCGTCGACCGTCTTGGCGGAGAGGCCGGCGACCACCGCGAGCCACGTCAGGGCGAGCGTGAACAGGACGAGGATGCCGAGCACGGCGAGCCAGGCGCCCACCGACGCCCCGGTGCGGAACCCCATGAGGAGCGCGACGCCGACGACGATCGTCACCGAGACGAGGTTCGCGACGAGCGACGTCAGCACGTGCGCCCACAGGACGCTGGACCGCGCGACGGGCATCGACTGGAAGCGCTCGAAGATGCCGCCCTGGAGGTCGAGGAACAGCCGGTAGGACGTGTACGCGACGCCCGAGGCGACGGTGATGAGCAGGATGCCGGGCAGCATGTAGTCGATGTACGACCCGGCGGCGCCGGTGTCGATCGCGCCGCCGAGGACGTAGACGAACAGCAGCATGAGCGCGATCGGGGTGACGGCGGTCGTGATGATCGTGTCCGGGCTGCGCAGGATGTGGCGCAGCGAGCGGCCGGTCAGGACACGGGTGTCGGCCAGGACGTGCGTGGTCATCGGAGCTCCTCTCCGGCGGGCTGGGTGCCCTCGGCGGTCGTCGGGGTCGTGGGGTCCTCGCCGGTCTCGCCGACGAGGGAGAGGAACACGTCCTCCAGGGACGGCTGCTTCTCGACGTACTCGACCTGCGCGGGCGGCAGGAGCGCCTTGAGCTCGGCCAGGGTGCCGTTCTGGATGATGGTGCCGTGGTGCAGGATCGCGATCCGGTCCGCGAGCTGCTCTGCCTCGTCGAGGTACTGCGTCGTGAGCAGGACGGTCGTGCCACCCTGGGCGAGCTCGCGCACCGTGGCCCAGACCTCGATGCGCGCCTGCGGGTCCAGGCCGGTCGTGGGCTCGTCGAGGAAGATGACCGGCGGGTCGCCGATCAGGCTCATCGCGATGTCGAGGCGGCGGCGCATGCCGCCGGAGTACGTCCCCGCCCGGCGCGAGCCCGCGTCGGTCAGGGAGAAGCGGGCGAGCAGGTCGTCCGCGACGTGGCCGGGATCCTTCAGGTGGCGCAGGCGCGCGACGAGCACGAGGTTCTCCCGGCCCGTGAGGACCTCGTCGACCGCGGCGAACTGCCCGGTGAGGGAGATCGACTCCCGGACCTGCCCGGGCCGGTCGACGACGTCGTGCCCGTGGACGCTCACGGTCCCGGCGTCCGGCGTGAGCAGCGTCGACAGGATCCGCACGAGCGTCGTCTTGCCCGCCCCGTTGGACCCCAGCAGCGCGAAGATGCTCCCGGGGGTCACGTCCAGGTCGACCCCGCGCAGCACGCGCAGGTCGCCGAACGACTTCTCGATGCCTCGTACCCGCACGGCGGGCGCGAGGGACTGGTCGACAGACATGTCCAGGTCTCCGTCTCTCTCAGGTGGGGTCAGGGCCGGCGGACGACGACGTCGCCGAAGCCGGTGCTGGCGTGGATCTCCGCGGTGGCCTCGTCCTCGACGGGGCCTTCCGTGGGCGTGAGGTGGTTGCGCACGCTGCCGTGCTCGGAGCTCGCGTCGAGGAACGCGGCCGTGCCCTCCGGCACGCCCACGTCGATCGAGCCGAACGACGTGCTGAGGGTGACGCTGCCGGACTCCAGGCGGTCGACCCGGATGCCGCCGTGCGCGGACTTCGCGGTGAGGGTGCCGACCACCCGGGACACGGCGATCTCGCCGTGCGCGCCCTGCACGGCGAGGCTGCCCGTGACGGCGCCGACCGTCGTCGTGCCGTTGCTGGCCTTGATCGTGCCCTCGCCGGCGATCTCGCCGATCCGCACGGAGCCCGCGCTGACCTTGACGTCGGCGGTGCCGGCGACCCGGCCGACGACGACCGAGCCGGCCGAGGCCTTGAGGTCCAGCCGCTCGACGTCCTCGAGCCGGACGTCGGCGACGGAGAGCGTCATGTCGACGGCACCGAGGGAGCCCTCGGTGTAGAGGGTGCCCGCCTTGCCGCGCAGGTCGGAGCCGGCCGGGAGCTCGACGGTGATGTCGGCGGTCCCGGCCGCGAACGGCAGGACGAACTGCTTCCACGACCCGGGGTACAGGATCGTGACGGCGTCCCCGTCGCGGTCGACCCGGACGTCCTGGGCCGCGCGGACGCTGCCGGACTTCGAGGGGTCCGTGGGGAGGACGGTCACGACGACGTCGTCACGGTCGCCGGCGACGACGTGCAGGTTGGCGAAGGGCACGTCCACGACGACCGGGACGGGGTGCGGTGCAGGGAAAGTGGGCATGACGGAGCTCCAACGGTGGTGTCGGTGTGGTGTCAGCGGGTGGTGGGAGGGGCGAGCGCGCGGACCGGGAGCGGTCAGCGCACCCAGCCGGTGACGCGGGCGGAGCCGCGCGGCTGCGGACGGGCCTGCGCGGCCGGGCGTCCGGTGGACTGCTCGAGCGCGGCGGCGACCGCGCGCACGAGCCACGTGTTGACGGAGACGCCGTCGCGGGCGGCGGCGGTCTCGGCCTGCGTCTTGAGGTGGTCGGGCAGGCGCAGGGTCGTGCGGGTCGTGGCGCCGGACTCGACGTCGGCCGGCCCGACGGCGGGCGGCGCGGCGGGCGTCGCCGCGGACGCCGGAGCGACGCCGTAGGCCGGCTCACCGGGAGCCGTGGGCGGGGCCGCGGGGGCCGGGGCGGCGACGACGAACTCCGGGGCGCCGCCCCGCAGTCGCACGTCGACCGACCCGGGCGCGAGCTCCGCGGAGATCTCGCCCGCCGCGTCCGAGAGCGCGTCGAGCAGGACGAGCCGTACGGCGGCGTCGAGCGGCGCGGTCAGCCGCTCGGCGAGCCGACGGCCGTCGTCCCCGGCGGCGTCCGCGGCGGCGGCGAGGCGGTTCTGGAGGTCGTCGACATACGGGGTGAGGTCCATGACGCCATCATGGCACCATTCGTGGTGTCACCGCAAGCCCTGGCGACAACATTCTTGACACCACCTGACACCAGGCCGGGATCGTCGGCCTCGGATGCCGCGGTCAGGCCGTCAGGTCGGCGACGACGTCGTACCCGAGCTTGAGGATGAGCGCCCCCACCACGACGACGAACACGACCCGGACGAACGCGCTCCCCTTGGCGACCGCCATGCGCGCGCCGACGTAGGCGCCGAGCAGGTTCGCCGCTCCCATGAGCAGGCCGAGGCCCCAGAGCACCGCACCGTACGGGACGAAGAAGATCAGCGCCCCCGCGTTCGTCGCGAAGTTCGCGATCTTCGCGAGCGCCGACGCGGGCAGGAACGCGTACCCGAGGATGCTCACGAGCGCGATGACGAAGAACGTCCCCGTACCCGGGCCGAGCAGGCCGTCGTACGTGCCGATGACGAGGCCGATCCCGGCCGCGGCCCAGCGGTGCCCGTTGCCCTCCCAGCGCAGGTTCGTCGTGTGCCCCAGCTTCGGCTTCGCGATCGTGTAGGCCGCGACCCCGACGAGCACCACGAGGATGATCGGCTTGAACAGCTCGGCGGGGATGCGCGACGCGAGGGCTGCGCCGCCGATCGCGCCGACCAGCGCCGCGAGCGCCATCGGGCCCGCCGTCCGGAGGTCGGGCCCGACCCGCCGGTAGTACGTCGCGGCGCTCACGGACGTGCCCATGATGCTCGCGAGCTTGTTCGTCGCGAGCGCCTGGACCGGGCTGATGCCGGGCACGAGGAGCAGCGCGGGGAGCTGGACGAGGCCGCCCCCGCCGACGACGGCGTCGATCCACCCCGCCGTCAGGGCGGCGAGCACGAGCAGGAGGACGGTCAGGCCGTCGATCTCGAGCCCGCCGGAGACCGGGAGGGAGAAGGCGGGCAGCACCCCCTAGTGGTACCACAGCGCCCCGGTCGCGACGGTCCTGCGTCCCGGCTGTGCGTATCCGGTGGAGCGTTCAGGAGGTTCCGCGCAGGTCGTCCCGCGGGCCACGGCACGGGTCTACGTTTCCGGCCATGACGAGCGACGACGCACGTACCGCCACCGCCCCGGCCACCGGAGAGGGCTCGCCCCCGGCGTTCACCGTCTGGGTCGACCACTACGTCTCGAACCGCGCCACCCAGCTCGCGACGGAGGCCACGATCGACTGGGACGCCCCGTGCACGCTCCCGCCGGACGTCCGGTCCGCGTTCGTCCGGTCCTTCCAGCGCTTCGAGCTCGGCGAGGACGGCGACGGCGCCCGGCTGCTCGCCAAGGCGCGGCGTGCGGGGGACCCGGTGTACGTGGACGCTCTCGAGCGCCTCGTCGTCGAGGAGCAGCGCCACTCGGCGCTGTTCCGGCGCGGGCTCGAGCACCTCGGGGCACCGACGCTCGACGCCCACTGGTCGGACGCGGCGTTCACCGCGCTCCGACGCCTGCTCGGCCTGCGGACCGAGATCGCGCTGTTCCTCGTGGCCGAGTCCGTCGCGATGGGCTACTTCACGGCCCTGGCGAGCGCGGCGCCCGACCCGGTGCTCCGCGGCGTCGGCCGGCGGATCGCCTCCGACGAGGTCCATCACCTCCGCTTCCAGGTCGACCGCCTCCGGCAGGGGTTCGCCGGCACCCCGCGACCGGTCCGCGCCGTCGTCGGCGCCGCGTGGGGCGTCGTGGCGCTGGGCGCGGCGACCGTCCTGGTCGTGGACCACGCGGCGGCGCTGCGCGCGTGCGGCCTGCGGCCCGCCCGGGCGTGGGTCGACGCCGTCCGACGGTTCCGGGCGAGCGCGCGGCTCGTCCTGGCGGGCGACGAGCCGAGGATGCTCGGCCCGGCGTCGGCGGACGACGTCGCGAGGAGCGCACCGGCCTTCCCCGGGGACGCGGACCTGCCTACGCTGCTGTGATGACCGAGACGTCCGAGAGCCCTGAGGTCGAGCCGACCGGTTCCGTCGTGCGCGAGGACGACGGCCGGTGGATCGTGCTGCGCCGGACCTTCGCCGCACCCGTCGCGGACGTCTGGGCGAGCCTCACCGAGCCGGCGGGCCTCGAGCCCTGGATCGGCACGTGGGACGGGGACCCGACCACGGGGAGCGTCCGCTTCGTCATGACCGCCGAAGGCGCGACGGACGGCGACGAGTGCCGCGTCCTGCGCTGCGACCCACCGCACCGGCTCGTGGTCGAGACCGCCGTCGGCGAGACGTCGTGGCACCTGGAGGTCGACCTGGCCGACGACGGCGGCGCCACCGCCCTCGTGTTCCGTCAGGCGCTGGGCCCGGACGAGGACGCCGGGTCGATCGGACCGGGCTGGGAGTACTACCTCGACCGCCTGGCCGCGGCGCGCGCCGGGCGCGACCCCGCGACGGTGGTGTGGGACAGCTACTACCCCGCGCTCGCGGCGCACTACGGCTCGACCGCCGCACCGGCCTGATCGCGGCGCACGGCCCGCGGGGCGCGCCTCAGGACTGGAGGGCGTCGTACTCCGCCTCGGCCGCGACGTCGTCCTCGACGTCCAGGCGCAGGTGCGCGAGCGCGAGCTGGAGCACGCGCAGCGCGCTCGCGGCACGCTCCCCCCCAGAGCGAGACGTAGGAGAACTGCCACCACCACAGGCCCTCGAGCTCGCGGCCGCCGTCGTAGTGCTGGAGGCCCTTCGCGAGGCACTCGGCGACGCACGCGAGGTCGCCCGAGAGGGACGCGGCCCCGACCTCGGCGCCCACGAGCGGGTCGGTGATCTCGGCGTAGTCGTCGAACCCGTCGAAGAGCTGGGAGAGCGCGGTCCGCAGCGGGTCCACGTCGGTGTCGCGGCCGGCGTCGGGCTCGAAGCGCTCGACCGGGACGACGTCGCCCATCGCCCCGAGCCGTGCGCCCGCGGCGAGCGCGTCGGACAGCGCGAGCAGCAGCAGGGGCAGCACGGCCCCGGGTGCGGCCCCCGACGCGACCTGGGTCGCCGTCGTGAGGAACGCGCGCGCCTGCGCGGCCATGCCCTCGGCGATCTCCCGCAGGTCGGGGTCGTTCTCGATCTCCCCCATGCTCGTCACCTCTCGTCAGCCGCCGACGAGACGTCGGCCCTCGAAAGCCCGGCCGAGCGTCACCTCGTCCGCGTACTCCAAGTCTCCCCCGACCGGCAGCCCGGACGCGAGGCGGGTCACGCGCAGGCCCATCGGGCCCAGCATGCGCGCGAGGTACGTGGCCGTGGCCTCGCCCTCGACGTTGGGGTCGGTCGCGAGGATCACCTCGGTGACCTGCCCGTCGGCGAGCCGGGCCATGAGCTCGGCGATCCGCAGGTCGCCCGGACCCACGTTCTCGATCGGGTTGATGGCGCCGCCGAGCACGTGGTACCGCCCGCGGAACTCGCGCGTGCGCTCGATCGCGACGACGTCCTTGGGCTCCTCCACGACGCAGATCACCTCGGGCGAGCGGCGCGGGTCCGCGCAGATGCGGCACTGCTCGGACTCCGCGACGTTGCCGCACGTCTCGCAGAAGCGCACGCGCGCCTTCACCTCGGTGAGCGCGTCGGCGAGCCGGCGCACGTCCGCGGCGTCCGCGGCGAGCAGGTGGAACGCGATGCGCTGCGCACTCTTGGGCCCGACGCCGGGAAGTCGGCCGAGCTCGTCGATCAGGTCCTGGACAGCGCCTTCGTACACGCCCCCAGCCTACGGGGCACGGCCCACACGCCGGGCCCGGCCCGCCGCCGTCGTGGCCGGGTCGGTCCCGGCCCGGCGCCGTCATGGCGGGGCCGGGACCGTGCTCGGACGAGGGTCACTCCGGGAGCTCGGGCGCCACCGTGCGCGTGGACCCGTCCGTGTACGTCACCTCGTACGTGATCGCGGGCTCCGGGCCGCCCCGTCCGCTGGGCCCGCCGACCGTCGTCGGGTCGAAGATCTCGCCCGGCCACCAGGCGACGAAGACGCCGTCCTCGATCGTGGTCTCGACGGCCGTGCCGTCGGCGAGCCGCAGCGTCACCGCCGCGACGTCGGCACCGGCCTGCCCGTTCGTCATCGACAGCACCGGCCGCTCGCGGCTCCAGGGGTACGGCCTGCCGCCCCACTGGGACATCGACCCCTCCGTGACACCGCGGGACGACGGGACGAGGTCGCCCGCGCTCGCGGTCCCCCCGGACACGTCCTCCGCCTCGTCCGCGCCGGGCGGCAGGTACCCGACGCACGACGACTCCAGGGTCTGCGCTCGTGCGTCGTCGTCGTACAGGTACATCACCGCCACCCAGGAGCCGCGTCGCTCGGCGAGCACCACGTCGTCGGCCGTCACGCTCCGCTCCGGGCCGATGCGCGCACGGCACGCCTCGTCCAGGACCGCGAGGTCCTGCGCGGAGAGAGGGACGGGCTCGGGTGTCCACGACGCGAGCGCGTGCGGCGCCGGGCCGACGAACGGGAGCGCGAACGCCGCCGCGGCCACCGCGGCGACACCGACCGGGACACCGACCCGGCGCACGGCGCGGCGCCGTGCCTGCGCGGCCAGGTGCCCGACCGCGCGGGCGCCCGCCCCGTCCGGCTCCTCGCCGGCGAGGATGCGGTCGAGGCCCTGCGCCGCGCGCGCGGCCTCGGCGGCGGAGAGGCCTGACGCGGGGGCGCGGTCGAGCCCCCGGAGGGTGGTCAGGTCGTCGTGGGTCATCGGAGCACCTCCTGGGCGGGGACGTCGAAGGATCGAGCGAGCGGGACGGCGGGCCGGCGCCCAGGACCGTCCACGCCCGGCCCCTCGTCCGCGGACAGCAGGCGCCGGAGCGCCGCACGTGCGCGGTACAGGCGCAGCCGGTACGCGACCGCGGAGATGCCGAGGACCCGCCCGGCGTCCGCGGACGTCAGGTCCTCCCAGAGCAGCAACGACAGCACCTCCTGGTGGTCGGTCGCGAGCCGGTGCCACGCCGTGGCGAGCTCGGACCGCGCCGCCGTCAGCTCGTCCGGGGACGGGAGCAGGGGCTCGGGCTGGGCGGCGAGCCGGACGCCGAGCGCGCCGCGTCGCGTGCTCGCTCGCCGGTCGTTGAGGAGGCAGCCGCGCGCGACCCCGAACAGCCAGGCCCGCTGCGCGTCACGGGACGGCGGCAGGTCTGGCATCCGTCGCCACGCGACGACGAACGCCTCGTGCACGACGTCCTCGGCGCGGTCCTCGTCGGTACGCCGGCGCACGAACCGCAGCACGTCGGCGTACGTGTCCTGGTAGAGGGCGCGGAACCGCTCGGCGCGGTCCGCCACGGGAGGTGGGCTCATGCCCTCTTCGTGTCCGGCACCCGGCACCCTGTTTCGGGCGGCGGCGTCAGACCTGGTCCTGGATCTCCTCGATGATCTTGCCGTCGAGCAGGCTCACGACGAGCGCCGTCCCGACGAGGCCCGTCGAGACGATGTCGGGGTCGTCCGCGGACGGGAGGTCGTCCATCGGGTCGACCGTGGACGACGCGTCCCGTCGGGCGGGCGCCTCGGTCGGCCGGGAGACGCGCGCCGTCGTGGCCGCGGCGATCGCCGCGCGCGCCGCGGAGACGCCGCGCAACGGGGCGCCCGACGCGTCCACCGTCGCGACGGGGACCCCCGCACGGGCAGAAGGCTCCTGGCGCGGCGGGGTCCCAGGCGTGGCCGGTGCCGGGGAGTCCGGTGCCTGCGCTGCGGACGTCGTGCGCGCGGGGGCGCTCTCGAGGACGGGCTCCGGCTCGGGGCCGTCGTCGAGGTCGGCCGGCGGCTCGGCGGGCGCCCCCGCGAGCCACGCCTCGTCCGCCGCGTCGACACGGGGCGCGGGTACGGGCTCGGGTGCCGAGGCTCCGGCGAGCCAGGCCTCGTCCGCGTCGTCGACGACCGGCACGCCACCGTCGTCGCCCACGGTGGTCTCCGTCGCGACGGGTCGCTCCTGCAACGCGACGGCGCCGCGCGGTGCGGCCGCTCCCGACGCGAGCGCGGTCGGGGCCGTGCCCGCGCCCGACGCCACGACACGGCCCGGTGCGCTGACCGACGCCAGGGGAACGTCCTGGCCGCGCTCCCCCGGACCCGGCTCAGGACGCGATGCGCCCGGGCCGGCTGCGACGGGAGCCGGAGCGGAGGACCCGGGCGCCGGGGCGGCAGGGGCCGGGGCCCGACCGCCGCCGCCCGCACCGCCCTCGTCGAGGCGCGGCTCGACCCGCACCTGGAGCCCGAGCGTCTGGTAGACGACGTCCTGGACCGCGCTCGTGTGCCGCGCGGAGGAGAAGGTCCGCGCGAGCCCCGGCGACGGGAACGCGAGGTAGAGGACGTCTGGTCCCAGCTCTGCCACCTGCGCGTTCGCGCTGACGAGGGACCAGGTCACGGGGCTGGCGCGCAGGTTCTCGAGGACCTCCGGCCAGCGCCGCCGCAGCTCCTCGGTCGTGAGCGCCGGGCTCGCGTCGCCGGACGGAGCGCTCCCCGCAGGCTGTGCCGGGCGGCCTGCCTCCGGCTGCGCGGGGGCGGCGTCGGCACGCCCGGGAGGCGCAGCCTCCTCGCGCGTCGGCGACACCGCGCCGTCCTGCGGGGTCGGGCCGGCCTGCGTGGCAGGACCGGTCGGCTCGACCTGCTCGACCGTGGCGGTCGCGGGAGAGGGCGGCACGGGCGCGGCAGGCGCCGTGGAGTCCTCGCGCGCGGGCCCGGTGATGCTCGACGGGACAGCGCCCTCGCCCGGAGCGGACGAGGTCCCATGGTCAGGTGCCGACGGGGTGGCGGACGCTGGCGCCGAGGCCCGCTCGTCCTCGACGACCTCTGTCGGAGCAGCCTCGGTGGGGCTGGGCTCGGCCGCCTCGGCGGAGGGCCGCGCGTCGGCCGGTGCGGCGGCGACACCCGGCGGCTGTGCGGCGGGGGCGGACGCGGTGGACCGGTTGGGGCGCAGCGCGGCGCGCACAGCGGCAGCACCGGTGAGCCCGGACGACGGTGAGGTCGTGGCCGGCGCCCGCCCCGCGCCGTCGTTCACCGGAGCACCCGGGGCGGGCGACGCCTCGGACCCCGGTGCGACGGCTGCCGGTGCGAGGGCGACCGCGCCCAGCCCCCCGCGCTCGAGCCGGTCGAGGCGCGCCGCGAACCCGGCAGCGCCGTCGTCGGCGCCGGGCAGGAGGAGTCGCGCCATGAGGAGCTCGAGGTGGAGCCGCGGCGAGGTGGCGCCGGTCATCTCCGTCAGGGCCGCGTTGACGAGGTCGGCCGCGCGCGAGAGCTCGGCCACACCCAGGTTCTGCGCCTGGGCTCGCATGCGCGCGAGCTGGTCGGCGGGCTGGTCGCGCAGCACGGCCTGCGCCTCGTCGCCGGAGACCGCGATGACGATGAGGTCGCGCAGGCGCTCGAGGACGTCCTCGACGAAGCGCCGGGGCTCGTGCCCCGTCGCGATGACGTGGTCGACGACCCGGAAGATGCTCGCGCCGTCGCGCGCGGCGAGCGCGTCCACGACGTCGTCGAGCAGCGTCGCGTGCGTGAAGCCCAGGAGCGCGACGGCGCGCTCGTACTCCACGGCGCCGTCCTCCGCGCCCGCGATGAGCTGGTCCATGACCGAGAGGGAGTCGCGCACCGAGCCGCCCCCGGCGCGCGTGACGAGCGGTACGACCCCGCTGCCGATGGTGACGCGCTCGGCGGCGCACAGCTCCTCGAGGTACGGGCCGAGGACGTCCGGCGGCACGAGGCGGAACGGGTAGTGGTGCGTACGGGAGCGGATGGTCCCGATGACCTTGTCCGGCTCCGTCGTCGCGAAGACGAACTTCACGTGCTCCGGGGGCTCCTCGACGAGCTTGAGCAGCGCGTTGAAGCCCTGGGGCGTCACCATGTGCGCCTCGTCGAGGATGAAGATCTTGTACCGGTCGCGGGCCGGCGCGAACGCGGCGCGCTCGCGCAGCTCGCGCGCGTCGTCGACGCCGTTGTGCGACGCCGCGTCGATCTCGACGACGTCGAGGCTGCCCGGACCCCCGCGCGCGAGCTCGACGCACGACGGGCACTGCCCGCACGGGGTGTCGAGCGGCGTCTCGGGGGTGTTGCGCTCGCAGTTGAGCGTGCGCGCGAGGATGCGCGCGCTCGTCGTCTTGCCGCACCCGCGCGGGCCGGAGAACAGGTAGGCGTGGTTCACCCGACCGCTGCGCAGCGCCTGCATGAGCGGCGCGGTCACGTGGTCCTGACCGATCACCTCGGCGAAGGTCTCGGGCCGGTAGCGGCGGTACAGGGCGGTGCTCACCCCGGTCACTCTAGACGCCGCGACCCACACGCACGAGGCCGGTCCTCAGCGGTGCAGCGCCTTGCGGGCGAGCCAGTTGCCGAGGAGCTGCGCGACCTGCACGATCGCGATGATGACGAGCACCGTCACGATCACGACGCCCCAGTTGTAGCGCTGGTACCCGTACCGGATCGCGAAGTCACCCAGGCCGCCACCGCCGATGAGGCCTGCGACCGCGGACATGTCGAGCACCGCGATGAAGAGGAACGTGTAGCCCAGGATGAGCGGGGCGAGCGCCTCGGGGACGAG
This sequence comes from Cellulosimicrobium funkei, assembly GCF_001019615.1. GTDB lineage: Bacteria > Actinomycetota > Actinomycetes > Actinomycetales > Cellulomonadaceae > Cellulosimicrobium > Cellulosimicrobium cellulans_E. Next base: position 105,428 of record NZ_JNBQ01000005.1, read on the forward strand.
CACGGTCGTGATGATGCGCCACGACGACGCGCCCATGGCGCGCGCCGCCTCGATCACGCCCGGGTCGATGCCCACGAGGTTCTGCTCGACGATGCGGCTCGTGCCGAACGCCGTCATCACCGACAGCGGGAAGATGAACGCCTCCGTGCCGAGCGTCGTCCCGACCACCTGGAGCGTCACCGGCCCGAGCAGCGTGACGAAGATGATGAACGGGATGGGCCGCACGATGTTGACGAGCACGTTGAGCACGCCGAACACCCACCGGTTGTCGAGCAGGTTCCCCCGCCGCGTGACGTAGAGCGCGATGCCGAGCGCCAGGCCCGCGACACCGCCCGTGAGCAGCGCGATGGACACCATCTGGAGGGTCTGCCCGAAGGCCTCCCAGAGGATGGGCCACAGGGTGGACCAGTCGCGGTTCATCACAGACCTCCGGGGATGCCGTGGCGGAAGGAGACCCCGGGTGCACCGAGCGAGTCGCCTCGCCCTGCGGCGGGGCCGTCGGCGGTGGCGTCATCGCCGCCCGGGTCGGCGTCGAGCCGCGCCACCCGCGGATCGTCGAGCGGCTGGGCCGCGGTCCCCAGGTCCACGACGTCGGCGCGCTCGGCGAGCGCGACGAGGAACGGCGCGATGCGGTCCTCGGGCGCGTCGAGCTCGACGGTGAGCGACCCGAACGGCCGCTCCCCCACCTCGGAGATCCCGCCGTAGACGACGGACCCGTCGACGTCGTGCTCGCGCAGCAGGCGGAACAGGTCCGACCCGGTGTGCGCGCCCTCCCGCACGCCGACCGTGACCAGCCGGCCGGGGTGCCGCTCGCGCAGCCGCGCGAGGGTGTCGCGCGACGGGCGGTCGTGCAGCGCCGTCCCGACGAACCGCTGGGCGGCGTCCGCGCCGGGCGCGGAGAAGACGTCGTACACGTCGCCCGTCTCCACCACCTTGCCGTGCTCCATCACGGCGACGCGGTGGCACGTCGAGCGCACGACCTCCATCTCGTGCGTGATGACGACGATCGTGATGCCGAGCTCGGCGTTGACGCGCCGCAGGAGCGCGAGCACCTCGCGCGTCGTCTCGGGGTCGAGCGCGGACGTCGCCTCGTCGGCCAGGAGGATCGTCGGCTGCGCGGCGAGCGCGCGGGCGATGCCCACGCGCTGCTTCTGCCCGCCCGAGAGCTGGCGCGGGTACGCCTTCGCCTTGTCAGCGAGGCCGACGAACGCGAGGAGCTCCGCGACGCGCGCGGCGCGCTTCTCGCGCGGCCAGCCCGCCACCTTGAGCGGGTACGCGACGTTCCCCGCGACCGTCCGCGACGACAGCAGGTTGAACTGCTGGAAGACCATGCCGATGCGCGAGCGCACCTCGCGCACGCGGCGCTCGGGCAGCCCGGTGATCACCTGGCCGTCGACGACGACCTCGCCGCTCGTCACGCTCTCGAGCGCGTTGACGAGCCGCACGAGCGTCGACTTGCCGGCGCCCGAGTAGCCGATGACGCCGAAGATCTCGCCGCGGCGGATGCTCAGCGAGACGTCGTCGACGGCGTGCACGGCACCGTCACCCTCGCCGAACGTCTTGCTCACGTGGCGCAGCTCGATCGCGGGCTGCTCGTCACCGCCCTCGTCGCGGGGGACGTCGGTCACGTCGGGTTCCTCTCGTCGGAGGCCGGGCCTCCGGGCCGGGGCCGCCTGGGTCACCTGGGATCACCAGGCATGTCGTCAGGGCCGCCTGTCGGGGTGTGCCGCTCGCCTGCCATCGTCCTCCCCCGGGCACGACGGCGCGCGAGGGCGGACGCGACGTGCGCGCCCGCCCTCGCGGCGACGGCATCAGGAGTTGCGGATGTCGTCCTCGATGCCGGCGAGGATCTCCTGGAGCTCGGCGGGCGAGTTCTCCTTGATGACGGCGGTACCGCCCGAGGCCTTCTTCTCCGCCTCGACGACCTCCGGCGAGTGGGAGATCTCGGCGAGCTTGAGCAGCGTCTCGTCGTCCTTGTCCTCTGCCCGCGCGACCCACACGTTGATGTAGGGCTTGGCGGCGTCGGAGTCGGGGTCGTCCTGGAACAGGGCGTCCTCGGGCTTGAGGCCCGCATCCTCGACGAAGTCGTTGTTGATGATCGACGCGTCGACGGACTGGAGCTGGATCGGGGTCTGCGCGGCGTCGACGGGCGTGACCGTCACCTTGGAGCTGGGCAGCACGTCGGCCTCGGTGGAGATGGAGCTCCCGCCGTCCTTCAGCTCGACCAGGCCGGCCTCCTGGAGCACGAGGAGCGCACGCGCGAGGTTGGTCGGGTCGTTCGGCACGGCGACCTGGCCGCCGTCGGGGATCTCCTCGAGCGACGTGTGCTTGGACGAGTACAGCCCGAGCGGGTAGACGGCGGTCGCGCCGATCGGCTGGAGGTCGTCGCCCGCGTCCACGTTGTAGCCCGCGAGGAACTGCAGGTGCTGGAACTGGTTCACGTCGAGCTCGCCCTGGGACAGCGCCGGGTTCGCCTGCGTGTAGTCCTGGAGGTCGACGAGCTCGATCTCGATGCCCTCGGCCTCGGCCTGCTCCTGGAACACGGCCCACTTGTCGTCGGACGCGCCGACGACGCCGACGCGGATCGGGTCCGCCGCGTCACCGCTCGCGGCACCGCCCGCGGTGTCGTCGCCGCCGCCGCAGGCGGTCAGGGTGAGGGCGGCCGTCGCGGCGATCGCGGTCCAGGTCAGACGCTTGCGGGTGGTCGAGAACGACATGGGAGTTCCTTCCGGTGGCGGCGGCGTCGGTCACGGGTGGCGACCGGCGGGCCGGGGTGCAGGGACGGTCCTGCGAGGGGTGGGGTTCAGGGTGCTTCCGGCGGGCCATCAGCCACGCGGCGAGCGGGGGCGGCGTCGTCAGGACGACGCGGCAGGTGCGGCGCAGGTCTCCCTGCGGGTCACGACGGCGTCAGCAGCCGCACATTCGCCCGGTGTGCACGCCACGACAGCACGACGTGCCGGCGCAGGACGCTGCGCGCGGGGTCGTGGTGGCGACGTGGTTCCGGGTCATGCCGACATCATGAGCACGGCGACGCCCCGCGCGCCAATCCCCGAGCCGGATCGTCCATCATGTGGACGCCAAACTGGTCGCATGTCGGGAACTCGGGCGACTGAACCGGGATATATCGGGCGTCAGGCGCCACGGGGGTGCCCGTCTCGCTCGAGCAGGAAGAGATCTGCGCCACACCGGCCGGCTCCGCGGCGGTGGGCCGGCGCCCGTCCGGAGACAGGGCGCCCGGAGACATGAAGGACCCCCCGCACACCCACCAGAGCTCACCTACCCTTGCTGCCTTCCGGCCCTGGGGGAGTTCGGCGAGATGATGCCGCACGAGGGGTCTGCACCCACCCTAGCCCAGGTCGGCGCCCCACCAGAAACCCGCTCCGGTGAGGGCGATTCGGCCCGGGCGCCGCGGTCCGGTATCCTCGTTGCGCTGCTGTCGGTGCGCCCTGGGCGCGTCCGGCCGTCGCACCAGGAGGATTCGCCTAGTGGCCTATGGCGCACGCTTGGAAAGCGTGTTGGGTTAACAGCCCTCGGGGGTTCGAATCCCCCATCCTCCGCAGACCGAAGGGCCCGCCGCACTCGCGGCGGGCCCTTCGTCGTCGCCCGGCGCACGGCCTCGAGGCACCGGCACCGAAAAGGCCCGTCGCACGAGTGCGACGGGCCTCTCGACGTCCCGACGGTCCGACGCGCCGGGACGTGGCGCCGGCGGTGCCGCCGACGGCTACCCCCAGCCTACGGGTGTCTGGCCCGGAACGGCAGGGGTCTCTCGCCCCGAGTGCCCGTGATCTGTGCGACCTGGGCGGCCCGGATCCCCTGGCGAGGGGTCAGACGACGTGGCACGGGCGCCCTCCGAGGGTCACGAGCTGCGGGTCGGCACCCGGGGTGCCCGACGCGACGAAGCCGAACGTCGTGGTCGCGCCCGGCCGTACGGTCGCGTTCCACGACAGGCTGTGCGCGGTGACCGCGTCACCGTCGCGCCCGGCCCGCGCGCCCCACACGTCGGTGAGCCGCTGGTCCCCGTCGGGGGTCCAGCGCAGCTCCCACCCGTCGAGCGGCGCCGTGCCGGTGTTGCGGAGCTCGACCTGGGCGATGAAGCCGCTGCCCTTCTTGCCCTGCCACGTCCCGTGGACGGTGTACGCGACCTCGCAGGTCGGGCGCTCGACGGGGGGGCACGGCGAGCGCGAGGAGCTCGGCCGCCTGCTCGACGAACCACTGCCCCGCGGCCGGGTCCTCGATGCCGCGGGCGGGGTCGAGCGGGCCGCCGGTGCCCCGGTAGCACTTCCCGTCGGACTCCCCCGGCACCTTGATCCACAGGTAGGCGTCGACGAACGGGTCGCCGGTGTCCGTCGTCGGCCGCTCGCCGAGGCCCCGGTCGGGCGGGTTGCACCACACCTCCGGGTCGGGGAACGCGCCGGGCGGCGCGGTCCACGGGCCCTGGCCGTTGCGGCTCGTGTCGATGACGACGTGCTTCTGCACCGCCGGGTCGCGCACGACGCCCGTGTCCGCGTACGCCTGGGCGTACGCGGCGTCGGTGAGGCCCCAGGTGGAGAAGTCGTCCGGGTTCGCCGGGTAGTACTGGCTCGCGCACCACGCGGGCTCCCACCAGCTGTTCACCGACAGGTTGACGCAGTCGCTGATCCACGTCCCGTACTTCACGAGGCGCTCGGTCTCGACGTAGTTGGACGCGTTGACGAACACGCCGTCGGCACGCTCGACGCCCGCCTTGATCAGGCGGTCGGTGATGTCGCCGACCCCGAGCCACCCGCTGTGCGTCCCGTCGAGGTACACGGACGTCGCCGGGAGCGCCGTGAGCGTGTCGACGGCGTGGTTGAGCTGGACGAACCGGTCCGCCGCGGCGGTCTCCGGGTCGAGCTCGGCGGGGCGGCACCACTCCGCGTTCCCGTTGATGTCGGTGTACCAGGGGATGATCCCGAGCCCGTCCGGCTCGAGGATCACGATCGCCGGGTCGTCGCCGATCCCCTCGGCGAGGGCGTCCACCCACGCCGTGTAGGCGGCCGTGTCCGCGGCGCCGCCCGCGGAGTACTGCGCGCAGTCGCGGAACGGCAGGTTGTAGACGACGACGGTGGGCACCGCGCCGTCCGTCGCGGCCGCCTGCACGACGGACGCGACGTCGTCGCGCACCTCGTCGGGCGTGCCGCCGGTGAACCACGAGGCCGACGGGAACGACCCGAGGAGCTGGGCGTCCGCGCGCGCCTGCCCCGTGAGGGTGGCGGCGGCCTGGAGAGTCGTGGAGAAGGGGTCCACGTAGAGGCGGGTCTCCGGCCCGACGACGTCGTCCGCCGCGGGGGCGGCCGTCGCCCGGGGCGCGGCGGGGGTCGGGGCGGCGCCGGCGCTCCCGCCGACGACGAGCAGCGGGGCCGCGAGCGCGAGCCCGGCGGCGGCGGACAGGACGGCACGACGTCTCATGCGGATCTCCTTCGATCGACACGGGGTGCGGGACGACGGATGGAAGCGCTCCCATCGCGTCGTGACCTCCACTCAACCGGCCCCGGCCAGCGGCGTCAAGGGGTGCGCCGCGGCAGAGCGCTCCCTCGTGGGTGGACAGGCATTGAACAAGTGTTTAGTCTGTTGAACGTGCGTTCAGACAAACCCTCACCGACCGGCCGCGCCCGCCCCGCGCCGTCGACCACCGACGACCTGACGACCCGCGCCCGCATCCGCGACGCCGCGATCTCGCGGTTCGCGCGCGACGGGTTCGGTGCCCCGCTGCGCACCATCGCCACCGACGCCGGGGTGAGCGCGGCGCTCGTCGTGCACCACTTCGGCTCCAAGGAGGGGCTGCGCCGCGCGTGCGACGACTACGTGTTCGACGCCGTGCGCGCCGCCAAGACCGACGCCATCTCGCCGCAGGACCCGGCTGCCGGGCCGATGGCGCTGTTCACCCAGCTCGCCGGGATCGAGGACTACGCGCCCGTGTTCGAGTACACGCTGCGCAGCCTCCAGGCGGGCGGGGACCTCGCGCGGTCGTTCGTCGAGCACCTCACGCAGGTCACGCTCGAGTACATGGAGTCCGGCGTCGCCGCCGGCGTCATCCGCCCCAGCCGCGACGAGGCCGCCCGCGCGCGCTACCTCGTCTCGCTCTCGCTCGGCTCGCTGCTGATCGACGGCGCGCTGCGCGAGCGGAGCGAGCCGCGCGACCCCGAGGCGGACCTCCGCGAGTACGTCGAGCGCGTGATGCTCCCCGCGCTCGAGGTCTTCACCGAAGGACTCTTCGTCGAGCCCACGCTGCTCGACGCCTACGTGCAGCACACCACCCACCAGGAGGAGACGCGATGACGAGCACGACCCCCGCCGTCGAGGTGCACGACCTGCGCAAGGCCTTCGGCCACGTGCAGGCGCTCGACGGCCTCGACCTCACCGTCCGCGCGGGCGAGGTCGCCGGGTTCCTCGGACCGAACGGCGCGGGCAAGTCGACCACCATCCGGGTGCTGCTCGGGCTGCTGCGGCCCGACTCCGGCAGCGCCCGGCTGCTCGGCGGCGACCCCTGGCACGACGCCGTCGACCTGCACCGGCGCCTCGCGTACGTGCCCGGCGACGTCAACCTGTGGCCCAACCTCACCGGCGGCGAGGCGATCGACCTGCTCACCCGCCTGCGCGGGAGCGTCGACCCGCAGCGCAAGAAGCTGCTGCTCGACCGCTTCGAGCTCGACCCGTCGAAGAAGGCGCGCACCTACTCCAAGGGGAACCGGCAGAAGGTGGCGCTCGTCGCGGCGTTCGCGTCCGACGTCGAGCTGCTCGTCCTCGACGAGCCGACGTCGGGCCTCGACCCCCTCATGGAGTCCGTGTTCACGCAGTGCGTGCGCGAGGTGACGGCCGAAGGCCGCTCCGTCCTGCTCTCGAGCCACATCCTGGCCGAGGTCGAGAAGCTCTGCGACACCGTGACGATCATCCGCGCGGGCCGCACGGTCCAGTCGGGGACGCTCACCGAGCTGCGGCACCTCACGCGGTCGTCGGTCACCGCCGTGACCGAGCGCGACCCCTCGGCGCTCGACGCGCTCGACGGCGTGCACGACCTCGTCGTCGAGCCGGGCGCGGACGGCACGCGGGCGCGGTTCGACGTGGACAACGACCACGTCGAGGCCGTGCTGCGCGCGCTCACCGACCTCGGCCTGCGCTCCGTGACGGTCAACCCCCCGTCGCTCGAGGAGCTGTTCCTGCGCCACTACGGCGACGAGCTCGCCGTGCTCGACGGGGCGGGCGCGCTGTGAGCGCCCCCGGGTCCGCTCGCACGGCGGCACCACCGAGCAGGCGGCGCGCCGCCGTCGCGCCCGAGCCGCACCGGCGCGGCCGCGCGGCCACGGGCTGGACCACGCTGCTGCGCTTCGTGCTGCGCCGCGACCGCGTCCGCATCCCCGTGTGGACGGCGTCGATCGCGCTCCTGTTCGGGTACGCGGCCGTCGCGCTCGACACGCTCTACCCCACGGCGGCCGACCGCCAGGCGCGCGCCGCGCTCGTGTCCAGCCCCGCGGGCATCATGCTGTCCGGACCGCAGTACGGGATCGAGGACTACACGCTCGGCGCGATGATCGCGAACGAGATGGCGCTCACCGTGATGGTCGCCGTCGCGATCATGAGCATCTCCCTCGTCGTGCGGCACACGCGCGCCGAGGAGGAGACCGGGCGGGCGGAGCTCGTCCGGGCCGGCGTCGTCGGGCGACACGCCCCCGCGACGGCGGCGTTCGTCGCGGCGCTCGTCGCCAACGCGGCGATCGCGCTCGCGACGGGAGCGGTCCTCGTCGCGACCGGGCTCGACGCCGTCGACTCGTTCGCGCTCGGCGCGGCCGTCGGGGTCACGGGGCTCGTGTTCGGCGCCGTCGCGGTCGTGACGAGCCAGGTCACCGAGCACGCGCGCGCCGCGAGCGGCCTCGCGCTCGCCGTGCTCGGCGTCGCGTTCCTGCTGCGCGCCGTCGGCGACGTCCAGGAGGAGCACGGGAGCTGGGTCTCGTGGCTCTCCCCCATCGGCTGGGCGCAGCAGATCCGCGCGTTCGTCGACCTGCGCTGGTGGCCCCTCGGCCTCTCGGTCGCGCTCGTCGCGCTGCTCCTCGCCCTGGGCGCGGCGCTCGCCGCGCGTCGCGACCTCGGCGCGGGCCTGGTCCCTCCGCGCGCGGGCCGGCCCGACGCCGTCGGGTGGCTCGCGAGCCCGCTCGCCCTCGCGTGGCGCCAGCAGCGCGCGTCCGTGGTCGCGTGGGGCGTCGGGGTCGGCGTCACCGCGCTCGCGTGCGGGACGTTCGTCGACTCCGTGGGCGACATGGTCGCCGACAACCCCGAGATCGCGCAGATGCTCGGCGACGCCACCGACCTCGTGGGCGGGTTCGTCGCGATCATGGCCCTCTTCCTCGGGCTCGGCGCGGGTGGCTTCGCGGTCGCGTCGGCCCAGCGGGCCCGCGGCGAGGAGACGGCGGGGCGGCTCGAGCCCGTGCTCGCGACCGGGGTCGGGCGCGTCCGCTGGCTCGGGGCCCAGCTCGTCGTGACCCTGGTCGGGACGTCGGTGCTGCTCGCCATGAGCGCCGTCGGGCTGTGGCTCGGCGCGCTGAGCGTCGGGGAGGACGCCTTCGGGTTCGGGGACTACCTCGCCGCGTCGTTCGCGTACCTCCCGGCGATCGCGGTCGTCGCGGGCGTCGCGGTCGCGGCCTTCGGCTGGCGTCCGGGGCTCGCGGCGCTCGCCTGGGCGCTCCTCGCCTACTCGTTCGTCGTGACGATGTTCGGTGCCCTGCTCGACCTCCCGTCCTGGGCCAGCGGCGTCTCGCCGTTCTGGCACGTCCCCCAGCTCCCGGGGGCCGACGTCGAGGCGTGGCCGTTCGTCTGGCTCACGCTCCTCGCCGTGGCGCTCGTCACGCTGGGTCTGGTCGGCTTCCGCCGCCGCGACGTCCCGCGTCCCTGACGCGAGACCGTCGCGGCCTCCGGCTAGGCTCGATCCACCTTTTCCGACCACGGAGGTGACGGTCATGTCCACGCCCGACCGGAGCGACGCGACGCGCTCGGCCAGGGCCACCCTGCACGAGTGGGTCGCCGCGATCCCCACCCAGGAGCCGAGCCGAGGGCCGGACGGCGCCGCGGGCGTCCCCGACCCGCGCACGTGGGTCGCGGCGCTCGCGCTCGAGGGGACGTGGCTCGGTCTCTACCAGGACGCGTACGACCTCACCGAGGCCGAGTGGGAGGACCTGATCGGCGACCTCTCCCGGTACGCGGACGTGCGGCCGCCGGCGAGCGCCGTCGTCTTCCGCGACGTGGACCTCGACGAGGACCCGTTCCGCGACGACGAGCGCCCGCTCGTGGACGCCGTGCTGCGGGTCGCGCTCGAGGAGGGGGTCGAGAACGTCACGCTCGCCGCGGTCGCCCGCCGCTGCGAGCGCAGCGAGTCGACGCTGCGCTCGATGTTCGGCGACGCGGAGACGCTCGTCGACGACGTCGCGCTCGAGGTCCTGCAGTCCGGGTTCGACGACCTCTCGCCGCTGCGCCTCGACCCGTCGCGCGCGGCGGTCGCGGCGTCGGTCGCCGCGCTCGACGACTCGCGCAAGGCCGCGGCGCTCCTGCGCCTGTACGCGCTGGGCGGGGTCGCGCGCGACGACGTCCCCGAGGGGCAGCACGCGGTGCACGCGCTCGTGCTGCGCGCGTGGCGCGAGGAGGGCGCGCCGTCGTCGCTCGTGCTCGCGGCGCTCGCGTGCGACGGCTGGCGCGCGGGCGAGCTCCAGCGCGCGCTGCTGTTCCCGCCCGCGCTGCCGGGCGCCGTCGTGCGCGAGCTCGCGCGCGTCGTGGACGACGCGTCGGGTCACTCCTCGAACCGGTAGCCGATGCCGGGGCTCGTGATGAGGTGGCGGGGCGCCGCGGGGTCGTCCTCGAGCTTGCGGCGGAGCTGCGCGAGGTAGACCCGCAGGTAGTGGGTGTCGCGCGTGGCGGTCGGCCCCCACACCTCGCGCAGCAGGTGCTCGCGCTCGACGACGCGGCCCCGCTGCGCGACGAGGATCTCGAGGAGCGCCCACTCCGTGGGGCTCAGCCGCACCTCGGCGCCGCGCCGCAGGAGGCGGCGTCGGGCGAGGTCGATGTGCAGGTCGCCCGCCTCGACGACCGCGGACCCGTCGCGCGCGGAGCCGGCCGAGCGCCGGACGGCGGCACGCAGCCGCGCCATGAGCTCGGGCATCGCGAACGGCTTGGTGACGTAGTCGTCGGCGCCGGCGTCGAGCGCGTCCACCTTGTCGTCACCGAGGTGGCGCGCGGAGAGCACGACGATCGGCACCGTGCTCCAGGCCCGCACGGCCCGGATGACGTCGAACCCGCTGAGGTCCGGCAGGCCGAGGTCGAGCAGGATGACGTCGGGGGTGTCGGTCGCGACGAGGTCGATGCCGGCCCCGCCCGACGTGGCGGTGCTGACCTTCCAGCCGTGGGTGCGCAGCGTGATGGCGATCGCGCGCAGCAGGCCGGGGTCGTCGTCGACGACGAGGACGTGGTGGGTCGCCGGGTCGTCGCTCACGCGCGCTCCTCCCGCTCGGTGCGTGCCACCGGCTCGCGCGGCGGCGCGACGGGGACGGTCAGGACCATGGTGAGGCCTCCGCCCGGGGTGTCCTCGGGGACGAGGGTCGCGCCGACGGCGCGGGAGAACCCCCGCGCGACGGCGAGCCCCAGCCCCACGCCGTGCCCGCCGGCGTCCCCGAGCCGCTGGAAGGACTCGAACATCCGCTCCTTGGCGTCGTCGGGCACGCCCGGCCCGAGGTCGACGACCCGCACCTCGACGATGCCGCCCGAGGCGGACGCCCGGACGCGGACGGGCTCCGCCGGGGGCGCGAACCGCACGGCGTTGGCGACGACGTTCGCGACGACGCGCTCGAGGAGGCCGGGGTCGGTGCGCACGAGGGGCAGGTCCTCGGGCACGTCGAGCGCGACGCGCGGGCCGTGCGGCTCGACGGCGACCGGGACGATCTCCTCGAGCGACACGTCCCGCAGGACCGGGGCGACGGACCCCGTCTGGAGGCGCGAGAGGTCGAGCAGGTTGTCGATGAGCTGCTCCAGCCGCTCGGTCTCCGACGCGGCGGTCTCGACGAGTGCCGTCCGGTCCTGGGGCTCCAGGACCGCGCCGGGCGAGCGCAGCCCGTCGACGGCCGCGCGGATCGCCGCGAGCGGGGTGCGCAGGTCGTGGGAGACGGCCGCGAGCAGGGCGGTGCGGGTCGCGTCCGCCTCGGCGAGGACGGCCGCGTGCGCGGCCTCCTCGCGCAGCCGCCGGTACTCGAGCACGATGCCGGCCTGCGCGCCGAACGCCTCGAGCACCTGGCGGTCGCCCGCGGGCAGCGGACGGCCGTCGAGCACGAGCCGGAGGTCGTCGTCGACGCTCACCACGGTCCGGGTCTCCTCACCGTGTCCGTGGCCGCGCCGGGCGCGACCGACCGGGCTCGTGGTGTCCGTGCTCGCGGTGCCCGGGATCCCGGTGTCGACGGCGCGGTCCGCGACCGCGACGGTCGACCACGCCTGGGCCCGCCCGTCCGTGCGCGCCCGCTCCTCCAGCGCGACGCGGCGGAGCTGGAAGGTCTGGGCGAGGCGCGCGACGACGGCCTCGGCCGTGTCCTCGCCGGACAGGACGGACCGGGAGAGGGCGGCGAGCGTCGACGCCTCGGCGCGCGCCCGGTACGCCTGCACGGTGCGCCGCGCGGAGAGGTCGACGACCGACGCGACGGCGGCCGCGACGAGGACGAACACGAGGAGTGCGAGCAGGTTCTCCGGGTCGGCGACGGTGAGCAGGCCCGTGGGCGGCGTGAAGAACCAGTTGAGGCACAGGAAGGACACGACGGCGCACGCCAGCGCGGGCCACATGCCCCCGACGAGCGCGACGCCGACCGACAGCGCGAGGAAGAGCATGACCTGCGTCGGGAGACCGACCGCCTCCCGGCCGGCGTCGAGCAGGGCGGTGAGACCCATCGGGCCGGCGACGGCGAGGACGAAACCCGCGACGCGCCGTCGGGCGGACAACGGGCTCCAGCCCCGACGGGCGACCCTCCCGGACCGCGCGCGCTCGTGGGTGACGAGGTGCACGTCGAGCGAGCCCGAGAGCCGGGCGATCTCCGCGCTCGTCGAGCCGAGGAACGCCTCGCGCCATCGCGAGCGCCGTGAGACGCCGACGACGACCATCGTCGCGTTGGCGCCGTGCGCGAAGTCGACGACCGCCGACGCGACGTCCTCCCCGACGACCGTGTGGAAGGTGCCGCCGAGCGACTCGACGAGCGCGCGGTCGGCCGCGATCGCCGCGGGCGACGCCGTGGGCAACCCGTCGGTCGCGAGCACGTGCACGGCGAGCAGCTCCGACCCGGCCGCCCGCTCGGCGATGCGGGCGCCGCGCCGCAGCAGCGTCGCGCTCTCCGGCCCACCGGTGACGGCGACGACGACGCGCTCGCGCGCGGGCCAGGTCCCCGAGATCGCGTGGTCGGCGCGGTAGCGCGTGAGGGCGTCGTCGACCCGGTCCGCGAGCCACAGGAGCGCGAGCTCGCGCAGCGCCGTGAGGTTGCCCTCGCGGAAGTAGGCGGAGAGGGACGCGTCGATCTGCTCGGCCCGGTAGACGTTGCCGTGCGCGAGCCGTCGGCGCAGCGCCTGGGGAGAGAGGTCGACGAGCTGGATCTGGTCGGCCTCGCGCACCACGTGGTCGGGGACGGTCTCGCGCTGGCGGACGCCCGTGATCGCCTCGACGTCCTCGGTGAGCGACTCCAGGTGCTGCACGTTCACCGTCGTCACGACGTCGATCCCGGCGTCGAGGAGGTCGTGCACGTCCTGCCACCGCTTGGCGTGGCGCGAGCCGGGCGCGTTCGTGTGCGCGAGCTCGTCCACGAGCGCGACGTCCGGGCCGCGCGCGACCACGGCGTCGACGTCGAGCTCGGTGAGCTCGACGCCCCGGTGCCCGACGGCGCGGCGCGGCACCACCTCGAGGTCGCCGATCTTCGCCGCCGTGGCCGGGCGCCCGTGCGTCTCGACGAGGCCCACCACGACGTCGGTCCCGCGGGCCTGGCGGCGCACCGCCTCGTCGAGCATGGCGAAGGTCTTGCCGACGCCCGGCGCGGCGCCGAGGTAGACCGTCAGCCTCCCCCGGCGCCGCCCGTCAGGCGTGTCGGCACTCATGTGCGCAGTCCATCACGCCGCACGTCAGGACGCGTCCGAGCCGGTGGGCGCGAGGCTCTCGAGCGCGAGGTTGAGCGCGAGCACGTTCACGCGCGGGTCGCCCAGCACGCCGGCCACGCGCCCGGCCGCGGCGTCGTCGACCAGCGCGCGCACCGCCGCGGGGTCGAGCCCGCGCGCCGCGGCGACGCGCTCGACCTGCTGGTCCGCGTAGGCGGGCGACACGTGCGGGTCGAGGCCCGAGGCCGACGCCGTCACGGCGTCCGGCGGGACGCTCGCCGGGTCGACGCCGTCCTCCGCGGCGACGGCCGCCCGGCGCGCCTCGATCGCGGCGACCAGGTCGGGGTTGTTCGGCCCCAGGTTCGACCCCGCGGACGCGAGGGTGTCGTAGCCGTCCCCGGCCGCGGACGGGCGGCCGTGGAACCACTCGGGCGCCGTCCCCGGCTCGCCGAACGCCTGGCCGACGAGGGCGGACCCGACGACCGGGGCGCCGTCGGCCCCCGTGTCGTCGACCGACGAGGCCCGCGTCCCGTCCGCGCGGACGAGCGAGCCGTTCGCCTGCCACCCGAAGGCGGCCTGGCCGACCCCCGTCACCGCGAGCGGGTACAGCCCGCCGAGCAGGACGGTCATGAGGAGCAGGACGCGCAGCCCCGCCCACGACTGGCGGACGAAGGAGACGGCGCCGCCGGCGGTCGACGGACGGGCGCCGGACGGGACCTGCGAGGAGGTGGGCACGGGAGTTCCTTTCGGCACCGGGCTCAGAAGCCCGGGAGGAGGGAGACGAGGAGGTCGACGAGCTTGATCCCGACGAACGGCGCCACGAGGCCGCCGAGCCCGTAGACCAGGAGGTTGCGCCGGAGCAGCGCCGACGCGGATGCCGGGCGGTACCGCACCCCGCGCAGCGCCAGCGGGACGAGCACCACGATGATCAGCGCGTTGAAGATCACCGCGGAGAGGATCGCGGACTGGGGGCTCGACAGGCGCATGACGTTGAGCACCTCGAGCGCGGGGAACGCGCCCAGGAACATCGCGGGCAGGATCGCGAAGTACTTGGCGACGTCGTTCGCGACGGAGAACGTGGTCAGCGCGCCGCGCGTGATGAGGAGCTGCTTGCCGATCTCGACGATCTCCAGGAGCTTCGTGGGGTTCGAGTCGAGGTCGACCATGTTGCCCGCCTCCTTCGCGGCCGTCGTCCCCGTGTTCATCGCGACGCCGACGTCGGACTGGGCGAGCGCGGGCGCGTCGTTCGTGCCGTCGCCGGCCATCGCGACGAGGCGCCCGCCCTCCTGCTCGCGCCGGATGAGCGCGAGCTTGTCCTCGGGCGTGGCCTCGGCGAGCACGTCGTCCACGCCCGCCTCGGCCGCGATGGCCCGCGCGGTGATCGCGTTGTCGCCCGTGACCATGACGCTGCGGATGCCCATCGCGCGGAGCTGGTCGAACCGCTCGCGCAGCCCGTCCTTGACGACGTCCTTGAGCCGGACGACGCCGAGCACCCGCGCCGGGCCGTCGCCCACCTGCTCGGCGACCACCAGCGGCGTGCCGCCCTGCCCGCTGACCGTCTCGACGTGCGCCGCGAGCTCGTCCGTCTCCGGGCCCGTCACGCTCCCGCCCGTGGAGTGCACCCAGCGCTGGACCGCGGAGCCCGCGCCCTTGCGCACGCGCCGCACGCCGCCGTCGGGCAGCGGCAGGTCCACGCCGGACATCCGGGTCTGCGCCGTGAACGGGATGAACTCCGCGCCGTCGGTCTCGCGCACCAGGTCCGCCGCCGGACGCCCGTCCGTCGACGTCACGAGGTCGACGATGCTGCGCCCCTCCGGCGTCTCGTCGGACAGGGAGGCCAGGCGCGCCGCGTCGGCGAGCTCGCCCGCGCCCACACGGCCGACGGGCAGCACCTCGGTCGCGAACCGGTTGCCGTGCGTGATCGTGCCGGTCTTGTCGAGCAGCAGCACGTCGACGTCGCCCGCCGCCTCGACCGCGCGCCCGGACATCGCGAGCACGTTGCGCCGGACCAGGCGGTCCATGCCCGCGATGCCGATCGCGGACAGCAGCGCGCCGATCGTCGTCGGGATGAGGCACACGAGGAGGGCGACGAGCACCACGAGCGACTGCCGCGCCCCCGAGTACACGGCGAACGGCTGGAGCGTCGCGACGGCGAGGACGAACACGGTCGTCAGCGACGTGAGCAGCACGTTGAGCGCGATCTCGTTCGGGGTGCGCTGGCGCTCGCTGCCCTCGACGAGCGCGATCATCCGGTCGACGAACGTCTGGCCGGCCGGCGCCGTGATCCGCACGACGATGCGGTCGGACAGGACGACCGTCCCGCCCGTCACGGCCGAGCGGTCGCCGCCCGACTCACGGATCACCGGGGCGGACTCGCCCGTGATCGCCGACTCGTCGACCGACGCGACGCCCTCGATCACGTCGCCGTCGCCCGGGATCGTCTCCCCCGCGACGACCACGACGACGTCGCCCACCCGCAGGCTCGACGACGGCACGTCGACCGTCGGCAGCAGGTGCAGGCTCGACCCGGCCGCGAGCGTGTCCGCCGGCGCGTCCACGCGGCGCGCCGTCGTGCTGCGCTGCGTCGCGCGCAGGCTCGACGCCTGCGCCTTGCCCCGCGACTCCGCGACGGACTCGGCGAGCGTCGCGAACAGGACCGTCGCCCACAGCCACGCCGCGACGAGGACCGAGAACAGGTCCGGGTCCAGCGCGGCGAGCACCGTCGTCGCGGCCGCGCCGAGCTCCACGACGAACAGCACCGGCGACCGGTACAGCACCCGCGGGTCGAGCTTGCGCACCGCGGCGGGCAGCGCCGCGCCCACCTGTGCGAGAGACAGCGCCCGCGGGGCACGACGCCCGCCGCCGGGACGGTCGCCGTGCGGGCCGCCGTCGGGCGCACCCGCGGGGGACGCCGGGGTGCCGGGCAGCTGAGGGACGGAAGCGAGCGGCGTGCTCATGACAGGGACTCCACGACAGGACCGAGGGACAGGACGGGGACGAACGTGAGGCCGACGACGACGAGCGCGACCGTGCCGAGCAGGCCGACGAACAGCGGCTGGTGGGTCGGCAGCGTGCCGGCGGACGGCGGGACCGACCGCTGGGAGGCGAGGCGCCCCGCGAGGGCGAGGACGAGCGCGATGGGGACGAAGCGGCCGACGAGCATCGCGAGCCCGAGCAGCGTGTTGTAGTACGGCGTCCCGGCCGACAGCCCGGCGAACGCGGAGCCGTTGTTGTTCCCGGCCGACGCGAACGCGTACAGCACCTCGGTGAGCCCGTGCGGGCCACCCTCCTGCTGCCCGGCGAGCCCATCGGGCAGGACCACGGACAGCGCCGTGCCGGCGAGCACGACCGCCGGGGTCGTCAGGACGTACAGCGCGACGAGCGTGATCTCCTGGCGCCCGATCTTCTTCCCCAGGTACTCGGGCGTGCGGCCCACCATGAGTCCCGCGACGAACACCGCGACGACGGCGACCACGAGCATCCCGTAGAGCCCCGCGCCCACGCCGCCGGGGGCGATCTCGCCGAGCAGCATCGAGAAGAGCACCACTCCTCCGCCGGGCGCGGTGAGCGAGTCGTGCATCGCGTTGACCGCGCCGGTCGACGTGCCGGTCGTCGCGGTCGCGAACAGGGCGCTCGCGGCGAGACCGAACCGGGTCTCCTTGCCCTCCAGCGCGGCGCCCGCGGCCTGGGGCGCGGCACCCGGCCCGGCGAGCTCCGCCCACGTGGTCAGCGCGAGCGCGACGGCGAACAGCCCGGCCATCGCGCCGAGGACGGCCCAGCCCTGACGGCGGTCGCCGACCAGGAGGCCGAACGTGCGCGGGAGGGTGAACGGGATCAGCAGGATGAGGAAGATCTCGAAGACGTTCGTGAACGGGTTCGGGTTCTCCAGGGGGTGCGCCGAGTTCGCGTTGAAGAACCCGCCGCCGTTGGTCCCGAGCTCCTTGATGGCCTCCTGGGAGGCGACGGGACCGCCGAGGACGTGCTGCGTCCCGCCGGCGAGCGTCTCGACCGCGGTGTGCGGGCCGAGGTTCTGGATCACGCCGTTCGCCACGAGCACGACCGCCGCGACGAACGCGATCGGGAGCAGGATCCGGACCACGGACCGCGTGAGGTCGGTCCAGAAGTTCCCGATCCGCGCGTCGGTCCCGGAGCGCGCGAACCCGCGCACGAGCGCGATCGCGACCGACATCCCGACGGCGGCCGAGACGAAGTTCTGCACGGCCAGCCCTGCCATCTGGAGGAGGTGGCCCGCCGCGGCCTCGCCCGAGTACCACTGCCAGTTCGTGTTCGTCACGAACGAGACCGCCGTGTTCCAGGCACCCGCGGGGTCCAGCCCCGTGAACCCGAGGTTCATCGGCAGGTGGTCCTGGAGGCGGCCCAGGGCGTAGAGGAGGAGGACCGAGGCGAGCGAGAAGCCCAGCAGCGAGAAGAGGTAGGTGCTCCAGCGCTGCTCCGCGTCGGGGTCCACGCGCGCGAGCCGGTAGCCGGCGCGCTCCACCCGCAGGTGGCGCGACGAGGTGTACACGCGCGCCATGTACGCGCCGAGCGGCGCGTGCACCGCCGCGAGCGCCGCGACGAGGAGCGCGACCTGACCGACGGCCGCCCACACGACCGCCGCGTCGACCGTCGTCGGCACGGCGCTCACCGGGCCCGGTCGCTGCGGAGCAGCGCGACGAAGAGGTAGCCCAGCACGGCGACGACGGCACCGAGCGCGATCCAGTCGAGGACCATCACCGGGCACCTCCGGAGGAGCCGTGACGACGCGCGACGAGCGCGACCGTCGCGAAGAACGCGACGGTGAGGAGGAGGAAGGCCAGGTCGGCCATGGTGGGAACGCCTTCTCGACGAGGGTCGGCGAGCGCCCGCGGCGGGGCGTGGTGCCGGCGTCCGGAACCCGGGCGCACTGCCGTTCTACGCCCGGCGGGAGGGCTCCGGACGGGGCTCTGACGGAACCTTGACGCCCTCTGCCGGAACCTTGACGGGACGCGTCCCCGACGGGCGGCGCCCGGCTGGCACGATGGCGCCATGCTGAGTGTGCGGGTCACCGCGGGGCACGACCTCGTCGAACGTCTGCGTCCCGTCCTCGACGCCGACCCGACCGTGTGCGACCTGGCCGTCGTGCCCGGCGCGGCGCTCGACGGCCGGGGCGACGTCCTGTGGTTCGAGATGGCGCGGGAGAACGCGAACAACGTCATGCGGACCCTCCGGCACGCGGGCGTCCCGGCCGACGGGAGCATCGTCGTCACGGAGCCGGTGACGGTCGTGGCGGACGCCGCGGTCGCGGCCGAGGAGGCGGCGCCGGGCCACCCCGCCGACGGGGTCCTGTGGGCGCAGCTCGCGGACACGTCGCGCGAGGACTCCCGCCCCTCCGCCACGTTCTTCGTGTTCCTCCTCCTCGCGACGCTCATCGCCGGGATCGGGCGGCTGCTGGACCAGCCCATCCTCATCATCGGGGCCATGGTGGTCGGGCCGGAGTTCGCCCCCATCGCGGCCATCTGCTACGCGGTCGTGCGGCGACGGCGCGGGATCGCGGGGTCGGCACTGGCGACGCTCCTCGGCGGGTTCGCGGGCTGCGCCGCGGTCGCCTGGGCCGTGTGGAGCCTCGCCTACGCGGCCGGTCTCATCACCTACGAGCAGGCGACGACCGGACCGCAGACCGAGTTCATCGTGTCGCCCGACGCCTGGTCGTTCGTCATCGCGCTCCTCGCGGGCGTCGCGGGTGTGCTCTCCCTCACCACCTCCAAGTCGGCTGCTCTCGTCGGCGTCTTCATCTCCATCACGACCGTGCCCGCTGTCGGGGCCATCGGCCTGACGCTCGCCGTCGGGGCGTGGGACGAGGCGCTCGGCGCGGGCGTCCAGCTCCTCGTGAACGTCGCCGGGCTGCTCGCCGCCGGGGTCGTGACCCTGTTCGTCCAGCTCCACCTCGGACGCCGGCTCGGCCGGCGGCGACTGCTCAGGGCCCGACCGGACGGGCCGCCCGACGCCGCCTGACGCGGAGGACCCGGGTGCTCCACGTGGGGAGATCGTGACGACTGCGTGACCGGCACCGCGCCGACCCGGGCGAGGAGCGGGGTCCGGCCTCTAGGATGTGCCGCATGATCTTCAAGGCCGTCGGCGACGGGCGCCCCTACCCGGACCACGGCCGGGTGACCGCGCGGGACTGGGCCGAGGTGCCCCCTCGTCAGGTGCGCCTCGACGAGCTCGTCACGACCAAGCGCACGCTCGACCTCGACGCGCTCCTCGCCGAGGACTCGACGTTCTTCGGCGACCTCTTCGCGCACGTCGTCGAGTACGAGGGGGTCCTCTACCTCGAGGACGGACTGCACCGCGCGGTCCGCGCCGCGCTCCAGCAGCGCGCCATCCTGCACGCCCGCGTCCTGACCGTGCGATGAGCGCGGGGTCCGGTAGGTTTCTGGCGTGACCACCCGCCCCGACACCGCACGCGCCGAGCGTCGCCGACGCATGCACGAGCGCCAGGCCGTCGTGTTCGGGCTCCTCATCGCCGCGCTCGCCGTCGTCGGGCTGGGTGCGCTGGCCGTCTACACGGGGGCGATCGACGCCCCGTTCGACCGGCCGCTGTCGTCGCCCGAGGCGGTCGACGACCTCGCGGACGTCAAGGTCCCCTGCCTGCCCGAGGGCACGCTCCCGGCGGCGGCGGCCGACGTCCAGGTCAACGTCTACAACGCGTCCGGCAAGGACGCCCCCCTCGGGCGGCTGAACCAGGAACTGCTCACGTCCCGGGGCTTCACGGTGCTCACCACCGGTAACGCGCCGGACCTGGACGGCGACGGCAGCTCGGACGTCGTGGCGCAGACGCAGATCCACTTCGGCGTCACGGGGCTCGCGCAGGCGTACACGCTCGCGGCGCACTACGACAACCCGGGCCTGGTGCTCGACACGCGCGAAGCCTCCACCGTCGACCTCTACGTGGGGGCCGACTTCGAGGACGTCGTGGACCCCGAGCTCGTCGGCCTGTCCAGCGACGTGCCGCTCGAGAGCCGCGCCGGGTGCGTCGCGATCGAGGAGATCACCCCCCAGCCGCTGCCCGTGCCGCCCGCGGAGGGCTGAGCACGTCCCTCGCCCGGCGCCCCGCCGAGCCTGACGACCGCCGAACGGTACCCATGAGCACCCTGCCCCTCCGGCCCGCCCGGACCACCGACCCCGACGAGGTCGACCGCCTCTACGAGATCTGCCTGCGGACCGGCGCGTCCGGCGCGGACGCGACCTCCCTGTACACCGACCCGCGGTTGCTCGGCGAGGTCTACCTCGGGGCGTACCTCGCCCTCGAGCCGTCGCTCGCGTTCGTCGTCGAGGTCGACGGCGTGGCCGCGGGCTACGTGCTGGGCGCGCGCGACACCGCCGCGTTCGAGGCGCGGTCCGAGCGGGAGTGGTGGCCGCCGCTGCGCGAGCGGTACCCGCTGGGCAGCTTCCCGGAGGGCTCCCGCGACGAGGCGCTCGTCCGTCAGATCCACCGCCCGCACCGCACCGACCCCTCGGTGCTCCCCGACTACCCGGCGCACCTCCACGTCGACCTGCTGCCCGTCGCGCAGGGCGGCGGCAACGGCCGCCGGCTGATGGACGCGCTGTTCGACGCCCTGCGCGCCGCCGGGGTCAAGGGCGTCCACCTCGGCGTTGCAGAGGACAACGTCTCCGCGATCGGCTTCTACGAGCACCTCGGCTTCACCCGCCTCGACGTCGACGAGGGCCTGCTCCTGGGCCTCCGCCTCTGACCCGACCCCCGATGCCGAACCCGGGGTTATCGCCGGGTTCGACGCCCTCCGCGACGACAACCCCGGGTTCGGCGTCACCGGGGCCGTCATCCTAGGGCGTGCAGCGCCCGACGGACCGTGCGCGCGCACCGGCCGGCGACGCGTACGTCGTCGAACGTGAATCGCAGCGTGCCCGCGACGCCACCCCCGACCAGCTCGTCGTGCCGAGCCCGGTCGGCGTACGCCGCCTGGAGCGAGCCGTGGAACTCGGCGCCGTCGGCCTCGGCCACCAGCCAGCGGCCGTCGCGCGTCCGCCACCCGAGGTCACCGCGCCGCACGACCCCCGACGCGTCGACGAGCGGCACCTGGAGCGCGTCGGGACCGACCCCACCGTCGTGACAGTCGAGACGGACACGCGTCTCGAGCGGTGACTCCGACCGCCCGTCCGCGAGCCCCCACCAGGAATGCGTACGCGCGACGCCGCGTCGACCGCGCGCCAGGTCGTGGGCGTGCGCCACCTCGTCGACCGTGACCACTCCCCGGTGCACCGCGGAGTCGAGGACGGACACGGCGTGCTCGCGGTCGAGCTCCGGGACGGCCTGCGCCAGCGCCCACCACGGCGACGCGACGACGGCGCGTCCCGCTCGGGTCACGGTCATCCCGTCGTCGAACATGCGCAGCCAGATCCCGTCCCGCGACTCGAGCGACCTCGCGGCCGGCAACGCCACCTGCGGCGCCACGTCGACCGGGAGGCCCGAGACCCCGAGCAGCGCGAGCGCGCTCGGCCCGACGGCGACCGCATCCGGGCCGTACGCGAGCAGACCCGACCACGCCGCGCGCCGACGTCGTCGGTCGTACGAGCCGCGCTCCCCGGGAAACGGGTCGACGTCGTACACCCCGCGTGTGACGCGCCGCCATGCTCCACGCCGGAGCAGGAGCCGGATCACGCCATGGTCGACGCCGGCCTCGCGGCACTGTCGAGCGGAGACGAGCCACTCCTGCTCGGCCGCGACGGCGTCGATCGCGTCGATGCCTCTGACGGGTGCGGGTATCGGCATGCCCGCATCACACCGAAACCCTGTGCCGGTGGCGAGACGCCGTCGACGGTCTGTGGACGAGACACCTGAATGCTGGGCCTGTGAACGACGTCGTCGCCTCAGCCACCGACGTCGAACCCGGGGTTGTCGCTCATCAAAGCGACGAGTCCTGCGACATCCCCGGGTTCGGCCTAGGCGGGGCTGGGTCAGCGGGCGTCCTCGACCGCGTCGTGGACGATCGGCTCGTCGCCGCCAGGGGCCGACGCCGGGCTGGCAGGCTCCTGGGTGGTGCCGCGCCACCGCGCGATGGTCCGCATGAGGTGGTAGATCACGAGCGCGGCGGCCGTGCCGAGCGCGATGCCCGCGAACGTCAGGTCGCCGACGACCCAGGTGAAGTTGGCGATGCCGACGACGAGCGGCACGGCGGCGGTCGTCAGGTTGACCGGGTTGGAGAAGTCGACCTTGTTCTGCACCCAGATGCGCGCGCCGAGGATGCCGATCATGCCGTAGAGCATCGTCGCCGCGCCGCCCAGGACGCCGGCAGGGATGGTCGCGATGAGCGCGCCGAACTTCGGCGAGAGCGAGAGGACCAGCGCGGTCGCCGCCGCGACCCAGTACGCCGCCGTCGAGTACACGCGCGTCGCGGCCATGACGCCGATGTTCTCGGCGTACGTCGTGGTTCCCGACCCGCCGCCGACGCCCGCGAGCGTGGTCGCGAGGCCGTCCGCGAAGAGCGCGCGGCCGGTGAGGTCGTCGAGGTTCTTGCCCGTCATCGCCGCGACCGACTTCACGTGCCCCACGTTCTCCGCGATGAGCACGAGCACGACCGGGACGAACAGGCCGAGCACAGCGACGTCGAACGTGGGCGTGACGAACTCGGGGAACCCGATCCAGGCGGCCTTGCGCACCGCGTCGAACACCACCTCGCCCTGGAGCAGCGCCGCGACGTACCCGACGATGACGCCCACGAGGATCGACAGACGTCCGAGGATGCCCTTGAACAGGACGCTCACCAGGATGATCGACCCGAGCGTGACGAGCGCCGTGACCGGCGCCTTCTTGAAGTTGTCCCACGCGGCCGGGGCGAGGTTGAGGCCGATGAGCGCGACGATCGTGCCCGTGACGATCGGCGGCATGACGATGTCGATCCACCGCGCGCCCGCGACGTGCACGAGCAGGCCGACCGCGGCGAGCACGAGACCGGTGACGAGGATCCCGCCGACGGCCACGGACTGGCCCTGGGACGCCGTCGCGGCGCCGATCGGGGCGATGAACGCGAAGCTCGACCCGAGGTAGCTCGGCAGCCGGTTGCGCGTGATGAGCAGGAACCCGACGGTGCCGATCGCGGAGAAGAACAGCGTCGTCGCGGGCGAGAACCCGGTGAGCAGCGGCACGAGGAACGTCGCGCCGAACATGGCGACGACGTGCTGCATGCCGATCCCGATGGTCCGCGGCCAGGTCAGCCGCTCGTCCGGGTCGACGACGTCCCCCGGCGCGACCGTCTTCCCGTTCCCGTGCAACCGCCACCCGATGGCGCTCATGTCTCTCCCGTCCGTGAAGTTCGTGTGAAGACCCCCGGAGCAGGGTAGTGCCCGCCGAACCCGGGCTTGTCGCACGCCAGGTCGCCGAGCCCGGCGACAACCACGGGTTCGGCGGTCGGCGGTGCTACGCGGCCGCGTGCACCAGGAGCCACGCGAGGAGGTAGCTGCGGGTGTTGCCGTCGTCGATGCGCTCGGCGGGCAGGCTGCGTGCGAACTTCAGGGCGGCCGCAGCGTCGTCCGGGCCGGCGAGGGCCGCGTACATGAGGAGCTGGTCGCCGAACATCACGTCCCACGACGCCGGGTCCTCGCGCGGGCCCGCGAGCGCCTCGTCGAGGTTGGCCCGGATGCGCTCCGGGTCGCCCGCGAGGTACCCGGCGACGGGCTGCATCGGCAGCACGAGGATGCCGAGCATCGCGCTCGGTTCGGCGCTGAACCACGTGGCCCAGTCGCGCTTGCCGCCCCACACGAGCGACGTCACGGTGTGCCCGAACCCCTCGATCGCCGGGTCTTCGCGGTCGAAGTCCGTCCAGTACGCGCGCGCCGACGCCGCCTCGGCGGACAGCAGCCAGCGCGCCTGCGCCTCGAGCGTCGCGTCCCCCGACGCGCGCGCCCACAGCGCCAGCCCGTTCCACGCCGACACCGCCTCGGACGCGGACTCCTGGTTGTTCCCGTCCGCGAAGGGCGCGTACCCCGACGCCCACGAGTGGCCGGCGTAGGCGTCGAACACCCGCAGCGCCGGGAAGTCCTCGCCGCCCGCACCGGACGCGACGTCCGCCGCGAGCAGGTCGAGCACGGGAGCGAGGTCGGCCGCGAGCGCCGGGTCGTCGGCCGCCACCACGCCCGCGGCGTAGAGGAAGTACCCGTAGTGGAAGTGGTGGTCGTTGAGCTCGTCCGACCCGAACGACGGCGTCCTCCCGACGACGCTGCGCACCTCGGGGTCGTCGACGAAGCAGCGCGCGTCGCGCTCCGCGCAGCCGGAGGGCTCGGCCCACTCGCGCAGCGCGGCGGCGAGGTCGTCGCGCAGCGGCGCCGCGACGTCGTCGAGACCGAGCTGCTCGGCGAGCGCGAGCAGGTTCGCGTCGCGCGCGAGGGCCTTGCCCCCGAAGTACGTGTCCGACGGGCGCGGCTCGAGCGCAGAGGCGTCGGCGCGCACCTGCTCGGCGAGCTCGGTCTTCTCGTCCTCGCCCAGCGCGGTCACGTCGAGCGTCCCGGCGGGTTCGACGGCGGGGCTCGTCCACGCGAGCGTGCTCGCCGTGCACACGTCGACCGTCCCGCGCACGGTCGCGTAGGTGCCGAGGCCGCACGTCGCGCCCTCGCTCTCGCGCTGGTGCGGCAGCCGCACGACGACGGTCGCCGCGCCGGAAGGGTCGTCTCCCGTCTCGTACGTGATCGCCGTGGTGACGGCGTCGTCCGCCACGCCGTAGGCGAGCGTCGTGCCCGTCACGGGGTGCGCGGCCGCCTCGGCGAGCGTCGCGACCGCGCCGTCCGGGGCGTCGTCGGGCACGGGGAACCAGGCGACGGAGTCTCCCTCCGCCAGGTCGAGCGACCGGCCGCCTCCCGACAGCGCGTCGCCCGACCCGACGAGCACGAACTCGCGCCCGCCGGCCTCGGCGCTCACGAGCCCGCCCGTCTCGGCGAAGGCGACCGTGAGCTCCGCCGTCTGGTCCGTCGCCGCGGTGTACCGCAGCACGGGCGACCCCTCGACGAGGGTCACCGCCCCCAGGACGGAGCCTGCGCCGTCGAGCAGGTCGAGCGTGACGGACGCGGTGTCGTAGGCGGTGACCACGACCGACGACGCCCCGACGTCCACACCGACCTGCGGCACGAACGGCCCGAGGATCGACTGCTCGGTGACCTGGACGTCGGGCAGGCCGAACGCGAAGCCGCCGTCGGTCGCGCCGAACGCGAGCGGCACGGGGAACACCGGCAAGGGCTCGGCGCCGAACACGAGTCCGGAGAACCATCGGTTCGTCGGGGGGACGAGCCCGTCGGCAAGCCGCGCGGCGGGCATCGGGGCGAGCGACTCCTGCGGCAGGATCGACGGGTCGACGTCGGGCACGGTTCCGGTCAGGTCCGCGGCGGGATGCCCGACGGCGACACCCGCCCCGGGCGGGCCCGTCGCCCCCGGTGAGGTGTCCGGCTCGAACAGCCCGCACCCCGCGGCAAGAGCTACCGACGCGAGCACCGCCGCGACCACCCGGCCCCGAGATCGGCCCGAGCGTCCCAGATCGACCCTCGGGAGGTCGACCTCGCGACGCTCGGGTCGACCTCGGCGGGGCGTCACAGCCCCACCTTCCGCAGGAACTCGCCGAACGACTCGTCGACCCCGGCGAGCGGGCCGTCGTCGTGCAGCTCGATGCTCGCCGTGACCGGCGTGCCCGACGCGACGAGGCCGTGCTCGGCCCCGCGCACGAGCGCGTCGCTCGTCACCTCGATCGTGGCCTCCGCCTGGTTGGCGGCGTTCTGCACCGCGACCGACGCGACCTCGCCCGCGACCTCCGCCTGGTTCGGGAGGACCACCGTGACCTCCGCGCCCTGGCGGACGCGTGCGAAGTCGCTCGGGTCGAGCGTCAGGCGGGCGTCGACGAACAGCGACCCCTCCCGCTCGAGCGACGCGACGACCTCTCCCGCCTGGACGAACCCGCCCTCGCGGGCCGCGACGTGGGTGACGACGGCGTCGTAGGGCGCGACGAGCGTGATCGTCCCGTCGGGCGCCACCTGGTACGCGGACGTGTCCGCGCTGACGAGCCCGAGCGCGATGTCGTGCTGGAGCGTCAGGCTGCTCACGGTGAACAACGGGTCGCCCGCGGCGACCTCGTCCCCCTCGGCCACCTCGGCCGCGGTGACGGTGCCCGCGTAGTCGCTGCCGACGTCGAGCACCTCCGCCCGGATGGTGGCCGTCGTGCTCGTCGCCTGCCCGAGGCGCCGGTTCATCACGAGCGTGAGCGCGGCGCACACGAGCACCACCACGAGCAGCCCGCCCACGAGGCGGAACCGGTTCGACCAGGTCATGCGACGCCTCCGACAGGTCCGGACGTAACCCCACCACGGCGCGCCCGCCGCCTCCCGGCCCGCGTCCCGACGCCGACCGTCACCTCGACGCCGAGGCGCTCCGACAGCGCCTCGTCGACGACGGCCGCGGCCGCCCCTCCTCGCCGCCGGACCGAGCGCGCCGCGCGCCGGGCAGACTGCGACTCCCGGAGGGCCGTCACGACGAAGGCCCCGAGGATCAGCGTGTTGGTGACGTTCCACGCGAGCGCGAGGCTCGGCATCGGGTCGCCCCACTCCTTCCAGACCCCGACCACCGACGTCACGAGCAGGAACGCGAAGAACAGCACCTGCGGGATCATGTAGTTGAACGGCGAGGAGACCTTTCCCTTGCTCCCGGTCACGTGCCACGCCTGCTCCTTGCCCGTCAGCGCGTTCCACAGAGCCTTGGTGTAGATCGGGAACGACACGGACGCGAGCATGAGCACCTCCCACCGGAACGACCCGAGCGTGAAGAACGCGATGGCGATCTGGAGGACGTAGAACCCGGCGTAGTAGAGCAGCCACGTGCCCCACGAGATGGTGAGGTTCATGGGCGTGAGGTCGAGGTAGATCTGGAGCGGCGGCACGAGCAGCAGCACGAGCGGCGCGATGCCCGCGAGGTAGTGCGTCGCGGTGACGGTGTACTGGAGCCGCTGGTCGAGTGTGAGGGAGCGGCGCGGGCTGAGCGGGTTGTGCTGGAGCAGGATCTCGAACCCGCCGGTCGCCCAGCGCAGCTGCTGCTTGGTGTACGCCTCGACGGTCTCGGGGGTGTCGCCGACGGCGAGCGTCGTGGGGATGTAGATCGTGCGCCACCCGCGCTCGTGGAGCATGAGCGACGTCCACACGTCCTCGGACTTGGAGTCGGTGTGCATGCCGCCGATGTCGTCGATCGCGGCACGGCGGAAGATGACGTTGGTGCCGACGCAGAACGCGGCGTTGAAGCGGTTCCGGCCGGGCTGCACGAACCGGTAGAAGACGGCCTGCATGTACCCGGCGCCGCGCGAGATGAGGTTGTCGAGGTTCCCGTACGTCTGGGGCGTCTGGACGAACGCGACGTCGTCCTTGACGAAGAACGGCACGGTCTCCACGAGGAGCTCCGGCCTCGCGACGAAGTCGGCGTCGAGGATGACGAAGAAGTCGCCCTTGGCGATGGCGAGCGCGTGGTTGACGTTGCCGGCCTTCGCGCCGTTGCTCGACAGGCGCCGCACGTAGCGTGCGCCGAGCTGGGCGGCGAGGTCGCGCACGTCGTCGGACCGTCCGTCGTCGAGCACCCACGTGCGGTGCGTGCCGCGCAGCGCGACGGCGGCGCGGACCGTGCGCGCGATGGTGTCGAGGTCCTCGCCGTAGGTGGTGATGAGGACGTCGACGGCGACGGGGCGGTCGTGGAGATAGAGGTTCCAGCGCGTCGGGTCGTCCTCGGCGCCGTCCCGGATGATCTCGGGGACGTCGAACAGGCGGTCCTTGGCGTGGTGGAACGAGAACCCGCGCGGGTCGTGCCCGCTCGACAGCACGGTCCACATCGCCAGCAGCGCCTGGGCGACGAGCACCGTCTCGGCCGTGATGACCATGACGTACGGCAGCGCGTCGCCGCGGTTCGCGGGGTTGAGCAGGAACACCGCGTACGCGACGACGCCGAGCGTCGCGAGCAGCATGATCATGACGAGCGACGGCGAGCGCGCGGCGGAGTTCTCGTCGCGCGGCGGGCCGGTCGGACGGTCGGCGTCGGCCCGCGGGCCGAACGGGGCGGGCCGCACGTGCTGCGTGCGGCGCGGGGTGACGACCAGGCGGTCGAACTCGGAGACGGCCATCGCGGGTCCTCGGCTCTCGACAGGTCCCGTGCGGGGACCTCGCGGGTCGGGAATCGGACGTGAGGTCGGCGAGCGGATGCCCGCCGGCTTCCTGAGCCCGGGTGCGGCGACGTCGTCGGCGTCGTGAGTGCGTGCGCGGCGGTGCTGTCGAGCCCCCTGCCGGTGCCCTCGTGCGGAGAGACCCGGAGACGGGTCGAGGTGGCCCGCCGGGAGCGGGCCACCTCGTCGTCTGCGCCGAAGGTAGCGGTACGAGGCGGCCGTGTCACGGGTCGCGCGAGCGGTGACCGCCACGATGTCGGCGCACGACGGCGAATGTGAACGGAACGGTCGGGACCCGGCGCTGCACCGTCCTCGCGGCCCGGATCGTTGGCGCGGCGCCGCTCCCGTCCCCGCCCGACGCCGTCCCGCCCCACGCGGTGAGCGCTCACCCGAGCGGTGGCTCGCACGACCCGGAAACGCGCCGTTCACGGGCGGAAACGGAGAATTCACGGCGCCGACGCGCCGCACGTCCGACGGGTGGACGCCCCGGAGGGCGAGCCGGCCGTCCACAAGGATCGCGCCGTCGCGCACCGAGGGACGGTCACCGCCACCGCACCGGGAGGGTGTAACGCACCGGCGAGCACCGGACATGAGACGGTCGTCCACGTCACCCGGTCGAGAGGACCCCGGATGCCCGCCCCTGACCGCCCGCCCGAGCGGACCCCGTCGGCCCCACCGCCGGACGAGGACCGCGCGGCTCGGTTCACGGCCCTGTTCGAGGCCACGCACCGTCCCCTGCTCGCCTACGCGGTGCGACGCGTGGCCGACCCGTCCGACGCCGCTGACGTCGTCGCCGAGGCGTTCCTCGTCGCCTGGCGACGCCTCGACGACGTCCCCGTCGGGGACGACGCGCGACCGTGGATGTTCGGCGTCGCACGCCGTGTCCTGGCCAACCTCCACCGGGGCGCGCGGCGCCGTCTCGCCCTCGCCGACAGGCTCCGCGCCGAGGTCGCGGAAGCGGTCCCGCCTCCGACCGGCGAGGTGAGCGACGTCGAGCGTGCGCTCGCGCGGCTCGGCCCCGACGACCAGGAGCTGCTGCGCCTGGTCGCGTGGGAGGAGCTCGCGCGCGACGAGATCGCCCTGGTGCTCGGCATCTCGCGGGCCGCGGTCCGGGTGCGCCTGCACCGGGCGCGCCGGCGGCTGGCCGAGCAGCTCGACGGGCTCGTGGCGCCCGGCGCACCCGGCGCACCGGCGTCAGCACCGCAGAGGAAACGGGACGACCCGACCGGACACGTGGTCACCGGGTGGGGACGGCCCCGCCCCGGAACCGAGGAGGCACGATGACGGACCCGATGATGCAGCTGCGCAGCGTGGACCCGGCCCGCCGTGCGGGTCTCGGTGCCGTGGACGAGGCGGCGTTCGCCGCCCTGCGGGAGGAGATCCTCATGACCACCACGCTCGACCCCACGAACGCGGCCCCCGCCGCTCCGCCGTCGCGTCGGCGACGGCTCGGACGCCGTGGCGCGGTCGCGCTCGGCCTGGCGACGGTGCTCGCGGGCGGGGGCGTCGCGTACGCAGCGATCCAGGCGTTCCGCGGCTCGTCGGGTGAGGGCGTCACCTGCGTGACCGCCTGGAGCCCCGACGTCGCCGAAGGCCTGGACGTCGACGCGGCCGGACCGTGGCTCACCGGCGACCCGTACGCGGACTGCACCACGCTCCTCGCGGAGCAGGGCCTGCCGCCGATCGAGGACGCCGTGGCCTTCGCCTGGGACGGCCAGACGTACGTCGCCCCGGCCGACCAGGTGCCCGACGGCGTCGAGCGGCTCGAGGGCCGCTCGGCGGTGGACCCCGCCGTGGTCGAGCTGCAGCAGAGCGTGACCGACCGGGTCGACGGCGGGGCGAGCACGTGCCGCACCGTCGCCGAGGGTGTCGCCTGGGCCGAGGACGAGCTCGACCGGCTCGGCCTGGACGACTGGTCCGTCGGCGAGCACGACGCGCTGCCCGAGGGTGCCGACGGGACGCCGGTGTGCGCGTTCGCGACCGTCGACGTCGGCGGGCGCGCGGTCGTCGTCGGCGCCTCAGGCAGCTCCGACGGGATCCTCGAGGACCCGGTGGTCGCCGCGATCGTGTCCGCGCTGAAGAGCGGGATCACGGACGGGTGCGTCTCCCTCGGCGAGGCCCGGGCGATCGCCGACGAGGCCCTCACCTCGGTCGACGGCCCGTTCCCGACGACGAGCGTCCCGGACGAGAGCGCCGCGTGCGCCCGCGTGGACCTCTTCGTCGGCGGGAACGTCCAGGTGACCGTCTACGGACCGTCTTCCGTCGGCTAACGGTCGGTTGACGGTCGGCTGACGGTCGGCTGACGGTCGGCTGACGGTCGGCACCGTGCCCGCCAGACCGGCCCGCCCGCGTCGCGACGATCCGCTCGTCGCGACGCGGGTTCGGGCGTCGGACTGAGCCGTCAGGGCAGCTGCGGCACGACCTCGGACGCGATGAGGTCGAGGTGGTCGAGGTCGTGCAGGTCGAGCACCTGGAGGTAGAAGCGCGTCGCGCCCTGCTCGGCCGCGGCGGCGACCTTGTCCGCGACCTCGCTCACCGTGCCCGCCAGGCCGTTGCGGCGCACCTCGTCGGGCTCGCGACCGATCGCGTCGGCCCGACGGCGGAACTCCGCCTCGTCCTTGCCGACCGCGACGACGAACGCGGCCGAGTACACGAGCGAGTCGGGGTCGCGGTCGGCGTCGAGGCACGCGGCGCGCACGTTCTCGAACCGCTCCGGCAGCACGCCCGGGTCGGGGAACGCGGCGTTGAACTCGCTCGCGTACCGGGCCGCGAGCGCCGGCGTGCGCCGCGGCCCGTGGCCGCCGACGATCACGGGGACCCGCTCCTGCGCCGGCTTGGGCAGGGCCGGGGAGTCCGTGAGCGTGTAGTGCTCGCCGCTGAACGAGAACGTCTCGCCGACGGGCGTCTCCCACAGTCCCGTGATCACCGCGAGCTGCTCCTCGAGGATCCCGAACCGCTTCTCCGGGAACGGGATGCCGTACGCCTCGTGCTCGCGCGCGAACCAGCCGGCGCCGAGCCCGAGCTCCACACGACCGCCCGACATCTGGTCGACCTGCGCGACCTGGATCGCCAGCACGCCCGGGTGCCGGAACGTCGCCGACGACACGAGCGTGCCGAGCCGGATGCGGCTCGTCTCGCGGGCCAGGCCCGCGAGCGTCGTCCACGCGTCGGTCGGGCCGGGCAGGCCGTCGCCGTCGCCCATGACGAGGTAGTGGTCGGAGCGGAAGAAGGCGTCGAAACCGAGGTCCTCGGTCGCCTTCGCGACAGCGAGGAGGTCGTCGTAGGACGCGCCCTGCTGGGGCTCGGTGAAGATGCGCAGGTCGATCTGGGTCATGCCGTCACCCTGCCACACGGGCCCGCTTGCCTCCGCCCGCGGGAAACCCCGATCCGCGAGATAGAACGTCCGGTCGCGAGGTAGAAACCCGCGTGCCCTACCTCGAGACCGGACGTTCTACTTCGGCGGGGATGCCGAGGTGGTGCCGTCAGTCCGTCAAGGAGACGAGGTCGAGCTCCTGGAACTCCGCGACCTCGGGGACCCAGCGGTCGGCGACGAAGCCGCGGTGGTCCGGGTGGGCGTCGTACGCGGCGTACGCGGCGTCGTCGTCGAATACCATGGAGAACTGGAACGTCAGCGGGCTCTTGGCGCTCACCTGGCGCGAGACCGTGAAGTCCCGCACCCCCGGGATCGCGGTGAGCGTGCGACGCGCGGTGCCGAGGAACTCGGCCTCCTCGGCGCTGCCGGAGGGGTGGACGAGGCGGAAGGCGACGGTGTGCTGGATCACTCCCCCACCCTAGGCTGGCGACCATGCGCGTGAGCACCGTGATCCTGCCGATCTACCCGTGGCGCGAGGGCCGGGACGTGTGGCGGGCCGCCGACGACCTCGGGTTCCATGCCGCCTACACGTACGACCACCTGTCGTGGCGCACGTTCCGTGACGGGCCGTGGTTCGGCGCCGTCCCGACGCTCGCCGCCGCGGCGGGCGTGACGGAGCGCGTGCGGCTGGGCACGCTCGTGTCGTCGCCGAACTTCCGCGAGCCCGTGACGTTCGCGAAGGACGTCATGACGCTCGACGACCTGTCCGGCGGACGGGTCACCGTCGGCCTCGGGGCGGGGACGACGGGTTTCGACGCGACGGTCCTCGGCGGCGAGGCGTGGTCCGCGCGGGAGCGCGCCGACCGGCTGCGCGACTTCACGGTCCTGCTGGACCGGCTGCTCACCGAGCCCGCGGTGACGCACGACGAGGGCCACTACCGCGCGCACGAGGCGCGGACCATTCCGGGCCCGGTCCAGTCCCCGCGCGTGCCGTTCGCGATCGCCGCGACGGGTCCGCGTGGGCTGCGGCTCGCCGCGCGCTACGGCCAGGCGTGGGTGACGACGGGCGACGGGCGCCTCGGCGACGACGCGACCCCGGCGGAGTCGCGGGCGGCGGTCCGCGACCAGGTCGAGCGGCTCGAGGGGGCGTGCGCCGACGCCGGGCGGGACCCCGGATCGGTCGAGCGGATCCTGCTCACCGGCTTCACGCCCGACCCCGCGCTGGAGTCGGTCGACGCGTTCGTCGAGACGGCGCGCGGCTACGCGGAGGTCGGCGTCACGGAGATCGTCGTCCACTGGCCCATCCCGGGAACGCAGTTCGCCGCCGACCAGCGCGTCTTCGAGCAGATCGCCACGGAGGGTGCCACGCAGGTCGATGGGCTGTAGGGCCTAGAAGAGGACGTCGAACACGAAGCGGACAGGTGCGGTCGCCGTCTCCCAGAGGATGCGCCCGGCGGACCGGTGCTCGAGCCGGGCCTGCCGGGCTGCGAAGACCGCCGCCGCGAGCCCGCCCAGGACAGCAGCGCCCAGAGAGACTCCGACGAGCCACATCGGCAGGTCGACCAGGTAGCCGGCCACCGACAGCGCCGCCGCGACCGCGCCCAGCACGAGGCTGACGACGAGGCCCCAGGTCGCCACGGGGTCGTATCCACGGCTGTGCCGCGCCTCATGACCGTCCTCCACGCGCACAGTGTGCCGGCGGCTCGACGTATCGGTCGCGGGACCTCCGATCGTGCAGAGGGAACCTGCGAGCGCCCCGCTGCGTGTAAGAGGTGAGGGTCCCGTGACACATGTTCCGTACGAAGGGGCTCACGGGACGCGACGCGAGGAGGCGACGTGCGCAAGGCAGCGGCGGGATGGTACGCGGACGCGCCGGGATCGGGCAGCGAGCGCTTCTACGACGGCGCGGAGTGGACCGACCGCACCCGCGCGCGCCGCGCGTCGCAGGACACCGCGCCGTGGCGCCGGGTCCTCGTCGTCGGGGCCGTCGTCGTGCTCGTCGTCGCGGCGCCGCTCCTTCTCGCCGTGCTCGGCTGACGCCCCGCCCGCGACCGACCCGTCAGCCGAGCGGCCCCAGCACCCGGTACGTCACGTGCGTGACGAGCGACGCCGCGCGCACGGCGACCGTCTCGAACGCGAGGGGCGGGACGCCGTCGAGCACGCGGTCCCCGTGACCGAGGGCCTGCGGCACGACGTGCAGCCGGAGCTCGTCGAGCAGACCCGCCGCGAGCGCCTGGTTGATGGTCGCGGCGCCGCCCGCGATGGAGACGTCCCGGTCGCCTGCCGCCTCCCGCGCCTGCGCGACGGCGGACTCGATGCCGTCGGTGACGAAGAAGAACGTCGTCCCGCCCTCCATGACGAGCGGCTCGCGCGGGTGGTGCGTGAGGACGAACACGGGCCCGTGGTACGGCGGCTCGGGTCCCCACCAGCCGCGCCAGCCGAGGTCCCACTCCCCTCGCCCGGGCGTGAACATGTTCCTCCCCATGACGAACGCCCCCGCGGCGACGATCGCCTCCATCTCGGCGGCGTTCTCGTCGGCCGTCTCGGTCATCCACCGGTGCAGGTCCACGCCCTCGCCGAACGGGTGCTCCAGCGTCTGGTCGGGCCGGGACGAGAACCCGTCCACCGACACCGCCACGTCGCACGTCACGTTCCCCATGCCACCCTCACCCTCCGCGGCCGGCGCGAGCCGCGACCGCCGTCGTCACTCCTGTCGCCACCTCCGACCGGACGCGGGTCCCGAACTCATCGCGCCCACTACCTCGACGTGGCGGCCTCCTCGGTCGCGATGCGCAGGGCGGCGACGAGCTCGCGGTAGAGCTCGTCGGTCGCGAGGAGCTCGGCGTGCGTGCCGCGGGCGCGGACGCGGCCGTCCTCCATGACGAGGATGAGGTCGGCGTCGATCACGGTGGACAGCCGGTGCGCGATGGTCACGACCGCGCGGTCGCGCGCGAGGTCCTCGATGACGGCGTGCACGGCTGCCTCGGTGAGCCCGTCGACCTGGGCCGTCGCCTCGTCGAGGAGCAGGACGTCGGGCGCGTGCAGGACGGCACGCGCAAGAGCGACGCGCTGCCTCTCGCCGCCCGAGACGGTGGTACCGACGAGCGACGTGTCGAGCCCGTCGGCGAGCGAGCGCACCTTGGCCTCGAGCCGGACCTTCGCGAGCGCCGCCCACATGGCCTCGTCGGTCGCACCCGGGTCGGAGAGGTGCAGGTTCTCGCGGATCGTCCCCGGGACGACGGGCGTCTCCTGCTCGACGTAGGCGAACCGGCGCCGGACGTCGTCGAACGTGAGGTCGTCGTACGGCACGCCGTCGAGCAGGATCTGCCCCGACTCGGGCAGGAGGAACCGCAGGAGCAGCGAGAACGTCGTGGTCTTGCCCGCTCCGGACGGCCCGACGATCGCGACCTGCCCGCGGTGGGGCACGTCGAGGTCGAGGTCGCGGACCACGGGCTCGCCGCCCGGCAGGTAGCGCGCCGTGACGCCGCGCAGGGAGAGTCGCGGCGTCCCGGCCGCGGTCCCGTCGGTGCCCGACGCCGCACCCGCCTCCGCCGGCCGGCCCGTCTCCGACCGGGCCGGGTCGAGCGTCGCCGAGCCTGCCCGGACCGGCTGTGCCGCGTCGTCGTCCTCCTCCGGCTCGATCGCCTGGACCTCGCTGATCCGGCCCGCGGCGGCGATGCCGGCCTGGAGCTGGGTGACGTTCATGGTCAGCCCGGTGACGGGCTCGACGATCTGGAACGCGTAGAGGAGGAACGCGACGAGGCTCGACACGGCGAGCAGCCCTTCGTCGACGCGCCACGCGCCGAGCGCGAGGATGACGATGATCGCGAGCTGGATCCCGCCGCCCGCGATGGTCCACGCGACGGCCTCGGTGCGCACGGCCCGGACGCTGTGCCGCGCGGAGGCCTGCGCGTCGTCGAGCACGCGCTCGATCTGGCGGCCCTCGGCGCGGCTGGCCTTGATGGTGCGGATCGCGCGGAGGCCGCCCTCGAGCGTCCCGCCAAAGCTGCCGAGCGACTCCTGCGCCTTCTCCTGCGCCTTGGCGATCCGCGGCATGAGCCCGCCGACGAGCACCGCGATGACGACGATCGCGCCGAGCGTCGTGCCGAGCAGCACGATGTCGAGCACGCCCATGAGGATGATCGTCCCGACGAGCGACACCGCGAAGTTGACGAGGTTGACGATGCTCGACGACGCCGCCTCGCGCAGCAGCACGGTGTCGGAGGTGACGCGCGTGACGAGCTCGCCCGTCGGGCGGCCGGTGAGCGCGCCGATCCGGGCGCGGAAGTAGCGGCGGACCATCGACGACCGCGCGTCGAGCACGACGCGCTCGGCGAGCGTGCCGAGCAGGATCCACTGCCACAGCCCGAGCACGAGGCCCACGACGAGCAGCCCGACGAGCGTGAGGACGGCCGGGGTCAGCGACTCCCCCGTCCCGAGGGTGTCGAGGACCCACTTGGTGACCATCGGGGTCGCGAGCGCCGCGGCCGTGGTGCCCAGCCCCAGGACGAGCCCGAGCAGGAGCGTGCGGCGGTGCGGTCGGACGAACTCCCAGAGCACCTTGAGCCGCGGGAGGAACGGGCCCTTCGGAGCGTCTGCCGTGGCGGGCGGCGTGGTCGGCGGGTCGGACGCGTCGGTCGTGGACATGGCGTCAACCATGGTTGACATCCTCTCTCGTGTCAACTGTGGTTGACGCGCGGGTGGATTTCCGAGAACGGAGCAGGTTTGGCCACTCGTGGAACATGACTGTTCCACT
Source organism: Cellulosimicrobium funkei (assembly GCF_001019615.1). GTDB lineage: Bacteria > Actinomycetota > Actinomycetes > Actinomycetales > Cellulomonadaceae > Cellulosimicrobium > Cellulosimicrobium cellulans_E. The sequence continues at coordinate 141,771 of NZ_JNBQ01000005.1, forward strand.
AGTGGCAAGAGGTGTACCACGGCGAGGAGGGCTATCGTGGGCGCGTGACGGCACGAACCAGCGCGCGAGACGCCACCACGGCGCCGCCTCCCAGCGAGCCGGGCGACGGGTCGCCGCCGGAGAGCGGCGCCCGCGCCCGTACCCGGCGTGCGATCCTCGACGCCGCGGTCACCGTGCTCAGCACCGACAAGTCCGCGTCGCTCGGCGACGTCGCCCAGGCCGCGCAGGTCGGGCGCACGACGCTCCACCGCTACTTCCCCGAGCGCGCCGACCTCGTCGACGCGATCGGCGCCGAGGCGGTCGAGCGCACGCGTGCCGCGATCGCCGCGGCGCGCCTCGACGACGGCAGCCCCGCGGCGGCGCTGCGCCGCCTGGCGTTCGAGTACTTCGACCTCGGCCCCTGGTACATGGTGCTGTTCAACGAGCTGGCGGGCGGCGAGCCCGAGTTCTGGGCGGAGTCCGACGCCGCGGAGGAGCCGGTGCGCGAGCTCCTGCGCCGCGGCCAGGCGGACGGCGTGTTCGACGACCAGCTCAGCGTCTCGTGGCTCGTCCGCACCCTGTGGTGGATGCTCTTCAACGCGTGGGCGATGCATGACGAGGGCGAGGTGTCGCGCGCCGACGCGCTGCGCATGGCCGTGCGCAGCATCGAGGGCGTCGCGCTCGCCCGCGAGGGCCGCCCGTGAGCACCGCCCCGGGCCCGGCCCCGCGGCCCGGCATCGGCGAACGGCTGCGGCGCTGGTGGCAGCGGGCCGACGAGGTGCGCACGGGCGTGCGCTGGGCGAGCGTCGCGACCGTCTTCGGCGGGATCGCCGTCGCGCTCGTCTGCCTCGTCCTCGTGCTCCGTGGGCGCGTCTGGGCCTGGTTCCCGCTCCTCGTCGCCGCGGCCGTCGCGCTCCGCGAGGTCCGCTACCTCCAGCGCGCCGCACGCGGCGGCCGACCCCGCTACCAGGAGAACGCGCCCCGCTGACTCCCGGGGCGCCGTCGCCCGCACGGGCCACGGGGTGGCGCTGCTCGTCATCCGGAGGTCGCACCCCGGTGGACCGCAGGATCCACCGGACGGCCGACGCGCCCGAGGCGGCTCGGCGGGAAGACTGGCGGCACGGCGTCGGGCAGCGGCGCCGGAGACCTCCGGAGGCGCACCGTGACGACCCCCACCCCCGCCCGGGACGCGGCGTTCCCCGAGAAGCTCCCCGAGGCCCTCCCCGACCGGTCCTCCGAGCAGCCGTCGGCCCGCGCGGCCGCGCGCGGCCTGCGCTTCACCGCGCGCCGTGGCCGGGGTGCCCGACGACGCGCGGTCCGCCCCGCGCCGCGCCCCGCCGTCCCGCCCGTCGAGCGGGCGAACGGCTGGCTCGTCGCGGTGGCCGTCGTGGCCGGCGCGGTGCTGTTCTCGGTGCTCGCGATGAACGCGTTCCTCGGCGGCTGAGGATCCCCGCTCAGCCCTGACCGGCCGCCGCGGGCGAACCCTCGCCCGCGGCCCCGGCGTCGGCGGCCGCCACGCGACGGGTCGGCGCGAGCCCCCGCGCGACGCCCGCGCGCTCGAGGCGGCGGGCGAGCAGCAGCCCCGCCCACGTCCCCACGAGCGAGCTCGCCATCATGAGGGCCACGATGAGCACCTGCACGACCGACGCCATGGACGCGGCGTCGAAGGCGACGAACGCCGACCACGTGTACAGCGCGGAGAAGACGAACGTCGCGACGTAGAACAGCCACGGCGCCCACACGCGGTAGAGCGTGACGAGGAACGCGACCTCCAGCGCAGCACCCACCATGAGGCACGTGAGGATCGACGACGCCCCGAGCGGCGACGCGGAGCTGATGACGCCCGCGACGAGCATCGTGAGCACCGCGGCGCCGGGGCGGCGCACGAGGGCGAGCGCGAGCACGGGCCCGACGATCCACAGGCCGAGCATGGCGGAGTAGAGGACGGGGACGGTCGAGGCCAGCGCCGCGGCGACGAAGTTCGCGGGGACGAGCAGCACGCCCGTCGCCGCGCCGATGGCCGCGCACGTCATGAGGTAGCGCGTCGTGAGGGACTGACGGCGGGTGGTGCTGGGCATCGTGGGCTCCGGGGCGTCGAGGGTCTGGGCGGGGTGGATGGAAGCGGTCGAGCCAGGGCGCGAGGGGTCGGGCGGCAAGCCGCGGTCAGCCGGTCAGCGCGGGCACCACGACGAGCGCGATGCCCGCCGCGACGCCCCACGTCGCGAGGAGGAAGACGACGTCGCGCACGCGGAACGGCACGAGAACCCGCTCGGTGCGGGTCGCGTGCGCGCCGAACCCGCGCGCCTCCATCGCGAGCGAGACGCGCTCGCCGTGGCGGATGCCGCCCGCGAGGAGCGGGACGGCGTAGCCGAGATGGCGCCGTCCCGCCGCGACGGGCCCGCGCCCGTGGTCGACGCCGCGCACGCGGTGCGCCGCGCGGATCACCTCGAGCTCGTGCCCGAACCGCGGGACGAACCGCAGCGCGGCGAGCGCCGCGTATCCCACGCGGTACGGCACGCGGAGCTGCTGGACCAGGGCGCGGACGACGTCCTGCCCGGTCGTCGACAGCCCGCCGACGAGCACGAGCAGCAGGAGCGCGCACGTGCGCAGGCTCGTCGCGAGCCCGGTCTCCAGCGCGCCGGACCACAGGTGGAACGGGCCCACGGTCGCGAGCAGGGTCGTGCCGTCGACGTCGCGCGGGTCGGTGAGCACGCCGAACGACACCGTCATGACGGCGACGAGCGCGGGCAGGCCGAGCAGCAGGACCGCGACGACGCGCCGCGGCGGCCGGACCATGACGAGGATGACGAGGAGCGCAACGAGCCCGACGAGCGCGGGCGTCAGCAGGTCGCGGGTCGTGAACACCCACACGACCACGGGCAGCGGGCCGAACGCCGTGACGAGCGGGTCGTAGGTGCGCAGGTCCCACGCCGGTCCGGCGAACCGGCCGAGGCGCGCGTCGTCCGGTGTCGCGCGGGCTGGGCGGGGCCGGGCGTCGAGCGTGCCCGCGCTCATGCCCCGACCCCCGCGGGGACGGGGGCGACCGGCAGGTCCGCGAGGCGCGCGACGCGCCGCCACGCGGGGTCGGCCAGGTGCCGGGTCGCGCGCGCGAGCGGTGGCGTGCGCAGGCCGGCGAGGCGCAGCACGTCCTCGTCCGCGAGGACGTCGCCCGGGGAGCCGTCGGCGACGACGCTCCCGTCCGCGAGCGCCACGACGCGCGTCGCGTGCTCCGCGACGAGCTGCATGTCGTGGCTCACGACGACGACCGCCGTCCCGTCGCGGTGCAGGTCGGTGAGCAGGTCGAGCAGCTCGGCGGCGCGCTCGCGGTCCTGCCCGTACGTCGGCTCGTCGAGCACGAGGACCTCGGGGCGGCACACGATCGCGGTCCCCACCGAGAGCCGCCGCTTCTGCCCGCCGGACAGGAGGAACGGGTGCCGGGCGCGCAGGTCGGCGAGACCGAACCGGCGCAGCACGTCCTCGACGCGCGCCGCGACCTCGTCCTCGGGCACGCCGCGCACGCGCAGTCCGAGCGCGAGCTCGTCGTCGACGCGGGACGTGACGAGCTGGTGCTCGGGGTTCTGGAAGACGAACCCGACGTGCCGGGAGAGCTCGCGCGGGTCGGCACGCGTCGGGTCGAGGCCCGCGACGGTCACACGGCCGTCGAACGTCCCGCGGCGCGGCCGCAGCACGCCCGCGGCGAGCTGCGCGAGCGTCGTCTTGCCCGCGCCGTTGGCGCCGACGACGGCGACGAGCTCGCCGGGCGCGACCGCGAGCGACACGTCGCGCAGCACGGACGTCGCTCCGCGCCCGCGGCGGTCGCCGCGCCGCAGCGTCACGCGGTCGACGACGAGCACCGGCTCGGGCGCAGCCGGTCCGGGTTCGCGACGGCGCGGGGACGCGTCGGGCAGGTGCGTCACGGTCGCCAGGGCCGTCCCGAGCTCGTCGGGAGTGAGCGGCACGGGGTCGAGGTGCACGCCCGCGGCGCGCAGAGCCAGCGCGGCGAGCGTCGCGGTGGGGAGCCAGACGCCCAGCGCCGCGAGCTCCTCGGCCCGCTCGCCCAGCACGTCGCGCACGGCGCCGTCGTGCGCGAGCCTCCCGGCGCCGTCGAGCACGACGACCCGGTCGACGAGCGACACCGCGGCGTCGAGGTCGTGCTCGACGAGGAGCACCGCGCGGTCGCCGCGCGCCACGACGTCGCGCAGCACCGCGTAGACCTCCTCGGTGCCCTGCGGGTCGAGGTTGGCCGTCGGCTCGTCGAGCACGAGGAGCGGGGACCCGAGGGCGAGCGCGCACGCGATCGCGAGCCGCTGACGGCCACCGCCCGAGAGCACGGCGGGGTCGTCGTCGCGACGATCCCACAGGCCGACGCGGCGCAGCGCGTCCTCGGCGCGGGCGAGCACGTCGTCCACCGGGAGGCGCAGGTTCTCGGGGCCGAAGCACACCTCGTCGAGCAGCGTGCCCGTGACGACCTGGGCGTCGGGGTCCTGGAAGACCATCGCGACGTCGCGCGAGAGCTCGGGCGGCGTCGTCTCGGCCGTCGACCGCCCGCGCACGCGGACCGCTCCCTCCAGGTCCGCCCCGACGACGTGCGGGACGAGCCCGTTCGTCGCGAGCGCGAGGGTCGACTTGCCGCAGCCCGACGGGCCGAGCAGCAGCACCGCCTCGCCGGGGCGCACGTCGAACGTGACGCTGTCCGGCGTCGGGCGCCCGGCCGCGCGCGGCGCGGGGTCCGCGCCGGGTCCCGCAGGGTCGTGCTCGTGGTACCGGACGCTCACGCCCCGTACCGCGAGCAGCGGCTCCGGGGTGCCGTTCGACGTCTCGTCCGCGATCACGCGGCTCAGGATAGGCGAACCTAAGCCGCGTGACGAGACCCCGCTCGCGACGGGGGACGGTGCGGGCGGTCAGAGCCGCGGGTCGACCGGTTCCGACTCCAGCGCGAGCACCGCGAACACCGGCTCGTGGACGCGCCACGTCGGCTCCCCGCGCGCGACCCGGTCGAGCGCCTCGAGGCCGAGCGCGTACTCGCGCAGCGCGAGCGAGCGCTTGCGTCCGAGCGACCGCTCGCGCAGCCGTTCGAGGTGGCGCTCATCGGTGTACTCGGGGCCGTAGATGATGCGCAGGTACTCCCGGCCCCGGACCTTGAGGCCCGGTTGGACGAGCCCACCGCCCTTCCCGGCCGCGCCGCGGCGACGCACGAGGTTGGCCAGCGGCTTGACCACCATGCCCTCTCCCCCGGCCGCCGTGAGCTCCTCCCACCACGCCGTCCCCTCCGCGCGCGACGCGTCGTCCGCGAGGTCGACGACGACGCGCCGCGTCGTGCGGAACAGGGCCGGGTCGGCGGCGACGAGGCCGTCCGCGACGTCGAGGTGCCACAGGTGGTCGCGCTCGGCGTACGTCGTCCCGGTTGCCTCCGCAGACCTCGGTCGCACGGACGTCCCGCTCGCGAGCACCTGGAACGGCGCGACCTGCACGCCGCGCAGCGGGTCGGCCCCGCCCTGGACGTCCTCGCCGTCCACGGTGACCCCCGTGTCCCACCGGTAGCGTCGGTAGGACTCGACGAACAGCTCCGCGTCGGTCGCGCGCCGCGCGGTCCGACGGCGGAGCTCGCCCACGTCCACTCCCCGCGCCTCCGCGGCGGCCAGGGCCGCGAGCGCGGACGGCATGACGGCCCGAGCGGCCGCCCCGACGCTCGCGTACTGGTCGCGCAGGAGCTGGTCGGCCTTGAGCGACCACGGGAGCACCTCGGCGTCGAGCAGCACCCAGTCGGCGCCGAGCGCGTCCCACGTCCCGGCCTCCTCGAGGGCCGCGGCGACCCGCCCGAGCAGCAGCGCCGTCGTCGGCTCGTCGAGGAACGACCGCCCCGTGCGCGTGTGCACGGCGCCGGGCGCCTCGATGCCGAACCGCTCGGCGACGACGCGTGAGCCGTCCGGCCCCGAGTCGCGCGCGACGAGCAGGACCGCGCGCGAGCCCATGTGCTTCTCCTCGCACACGACCCGGTCGACGCCGTCGCGCGCGTACGCGGCGAACGCGCCGTCGGGGTGCTCGAGCAGGCCGGGCAGCATCGAGGTCGCGACCGGGCTCATGGTCGGCGGCAGGTACAGCAGCAGGCGCGGGTCGACGGCGAACCGGCTCATGACCTCGAGAGCGCCCGCCGCCTGCTCCTCGCCGACGGTCACGCGCCCGTGCGTCGAGGTCTCGACGACGCGGCGCCCGAGCACGTCGGCCACGGAGAGCAGGTCGGGCTCGCGCGCGGGCGAGCCCGAGCCGTCCGACCCGTCGGGCAGGAACGGGCGCGCGGGCGCGTAGTACTCGCGCGCGGCCGCCACCTGCACGACCTCCTTCTCCGGGTAGCGCAGCGCGGAGAGCTTCCCGCCGAACACGCAGCCCGTGTCGAGGCACATCGTGTTGTTGACCCACTCGGCCTCGGGCGTCGGCGTGTGCCCGTACAGGACCGTGGCGCGGCCGCGGTAGTCGTCCGCCCACGGGTAGCGCACGGGCAGCCCGAACTCGTCGGTCTCGCCCGTGGTGTCGCCGTAGAGCGCGAAGCTGCGCACCCGGCCCGACGCCCGGCCCTGGTAGGACTCCTTGAGCCCGGCGTGCGCGACGACGAGGCGGCCGTCGTCGAGCACGAGGTGGGACACGAGGTCGCGGCAGAACTCCGCGACCTCGCGCCGGAACTCCTCGGGCTCCTCGGCGAGCTGGGCGAGCGTCGTCTCGAGGCCGTGGGAGACCTTGACGTCGCGTCCGCCGAGCGCGCGCACGAGCTTGTGCTCGTGGTTGCCCGGCACCGCGAGGGCGTGCCCCGCGCGGACCATGCCCATCGCGAGCCGCAGCACGCCCGGCGAGTCGGGGCCGCGGTCCACGAGGTCGCCGAGGAAGATCGCGCGACGGCCCTCGGGGTGGGCGGCGTCGACGGGCCGGCCTGCGTCGTCGCGCACGACGGCGTACCCGAGCTCGCCGAGGAGCGCCACGAGCTCGTCGAGGCAGCCGTGCACGTCGCCGATCGCGTCGAACGGGCCGTGCTCGGCGCGGCGGTCGGTGAGCAGCGGCGTGCGCACGATGCGCGCCGCCGCGACCTCGTCCTCCCCGCGCAGGACGTGCACGGTGCGGAACCCCTCGCGCGACAGGCTCTTGAGCGACGACCGCAGCGCCGCGCGCTGACGCGTCACGACGTGCGCGCCGAACCCGCGGTCCGCGCGCGCCGCGTTGCGCTCGACCGCGACCTTCTCGGGCACGTCGAGGACGATCGCCACGGGCAGCACGTCGTGGGCGCGCGCGAGGGCGACGAGGGACTTGCGGGCCTCGCGCTGCACGTTCGTCGCGTCGACGACGGTGAGCAGGTTCGCCTCGAGGCGCTTGGACACGATGGTCTCCAGGACCTCGAACGCGGCCTGGGTGGCCGCCTGGTCGTTCTCGTCGTTCGACACGAGGCCGCGGCACACGTCCGACGACACCGTCTCGTACGGGCCGAAGCGCTCGCGCGCGAACGTCGACTTCCCGGATCCGGAGACCCCGACGAGCACCACGAGGCTCGACGCGGGGACGCGCAGGTCGCGCGTCGCCGTCGCACGCTCGGTCGTCGGCTCGGTGGCCTGCTCGGTCACGTGCTCGCTCATCGCGCCTCCCCTCCGTCGTGCGTGCCGGACCCTGCCGCGGCCGTCCCGCCGAGCGGCGCGGCCCCGTCCAGGGTGAGGACCACCATCTGGGTGGGCGCCCCGACGTCCGGCGCGAGCGGACCGACGTCGCGGTGCTCGACCGCGTACCCGTACCGGCGCGCGGCGGCGTCCGCCCACGCGCGCAGCTCGGCGCGCGTCCACTCGAACCGGTGGTCGGAGTGCCGCACCCGGCTCCCGCCCGGCCCGTCCAAGAGGTTCGGGTAGTGCACGTTGTACTCCGCGTTGGGCGTCGTGACGACGACGACGCGTGGTCGCGCGTGCACCAGCACCGCCTGCGCCAGGGCGTCGAGGCGCGACGGGTCGACGTGCTCGACGACCTCCATGAGCACCGCGGCGTCGAACCCCGTGACCCGGTCGTCGGTGTACGTGAGGGACGACTGGAGCAAGCGCACGCGCTCGCGCTCGGCGTCGCTCGCGTCGTGCAGGCGCAGCCGCGCGGCCGCACGCTCGAGCTCGCGCGCCGAGACGTCGGTGCCGAGGACGCGCGTGAACGTCCGGTCTGCGGCGAGGCGGCGCAGGAGCGCGCCCTCCCCGCAGCCGAGGTCGACGACCGTCCGCGCGCCGACCTCGTGCAGCACCCCGAGCACCGCGTCCGCGCGCTGCCGGGCGAGCGGCGGCTCCGGCGCGTCCGCCTCGGGTGACGCCGCGCCGTCGGGCGAGACCCCGCCGTCGGGCACGACCTGCTCCTCCGCGGGCGCGGCGCCGTCGAGCGCGGCGAGGCGCGCCGTCGCGTCCTCGACGTAGCGGCGCTGGTGCGCGAGGTAGCGGCGCAGGATCTGCTCGCGCTCGGGGTGGTCGGCGAGCCAGCCCCCGCCCGCGCGCACGAGCTTGTCCACCTCGTCCGTCGAGACCCAGTAGTGCTTCGCGTCGTCGAGCACGGGCAGCAGCACGTAGAGCTGGGCGAGCGCGTCGGCGAGCCGGCGCGAGCCGCGCAGGCGCAGGTCGACGTACCGCGAGGCGCCCCACGCGGGGACGGTCGGGTCGAGCGGCTCCGCGGTCGCGGTCACGTGCCAGTCCAGCGGCTCGAAGAGCCGGCGCGCCAGGTCGACGCCTCCCCGGCAGGGCAGCGACGGGACGTGCACGTCGAGCGGGAGCGCGACGTCGGGGAGGTCCGGCCGGGCGTCGCACCGGCCCGCCATCGCCGTCGCGAACACCTTGCCCAGCGCGACGGCGACCATCGACGACGCCGCGTACGGGCGGTCGTTGACGTACTGCGCGAGCGCGAAGGCGTCCCCTCCGCCGAAGCGCTTGTTCCGCACGATCCCCACCGGGTCGACCTCGAGCAGCAGCGCGACCTCGCACCGCTCCGCCGTCGCCTCGGGGTAGAACACGTGCGCGCGGCCCACGGGCAGGTCGAACACCTGGGCGCGGTCCGGGTGCTTGTGCAGGAGGAACCCGAGGTCGGTGGCGTCGTCGAGCGTCCCTGGGGACGCCGTCGCGGCGAGGGTCACGAGCATGGCCGCCATGGTGCCATCCGGCGCCGGGCGGGGCACCGGGATTGTGGACGGACGAGCGACTGTGGACGGCCCACGTTTCAGCCGCTCCACCCATCGACGCGGACGCTCCGGAGGTCTACCGTCGAACCACGGGCGCCGCTGCCCACGGCACGCGCCCGGCCAACGTCCAGCCGGAGGCCGCGCATGGTCGCCACAGCCGAGAACGGTCCCTCAGGCCCGGGGGACGACCGCGCGGGGAACGACCCGGCGCCGTCGGGCACGACGTCGGACGCCGACGCGTTCGCCGAGCGCCTGTTCGCCGCGACGCTCGGCGCGATCGACGTCCTCGCGGTCCACGTCGGCGACCGGCTCGGGTGGTACCGCGCGCTCGTCGACGCCGGGCCTCTCACCTCGACCGGGCTCGCCGAGCGCACCGGCACCCACGAGCGCTACGCGCGCGAGTGGCTGGAGCAGCAGGCGGCCAGCGGGATCCTCGCCGCCGAGGACCCGGGCGCCGGTCCCGCTCTCGCCGCCGACCCGGGCGCGGCAGCCCGGGAGCGCCTCTACGCCCTGCCTGCCGCGCACGCGGAGGTGCTCACCGACACGGCCTCGCTCGCGTACGTGGCCCCGCTCGCACGCTTCGTCGGCGCGATCGGCCCGCAGCTCCCGCACCTGCTCGACGCCTACCGCACGGGGGGCGGCGTCTCCTGGGACCAGCTCGGCGACGACGCGCGCGAGGCCCAGGCGGAGGTCAACCGGCCGTGGTTCGAGCGCCGGCTCGCGCCGACGCTCGCGCAGGTCCCCGCGGTCCACGACGTGCTGAGCCGGCCGGGGGCCCGGGTGGTCGACGTCGGGTGCGGGTTCGGGTGGTCGACGCTCGCCCTCGCACGCGCCTACCCGGACGCGGTGCTCCACGGCGTCGACGTGGACGGGCCGTCGGTCGCGGCGGCCCGCGCCGCGGCCGAGGAGGCAGGGCTCGCGGACCGCGTGACGTTCCACCTCGCGGACGCGGCCGAGCTCGGCCTCGTCGAGCCCGCCGGGCTGCCGTTCGACGCGGCCTTCGCGTTCGAGTGCGTGCACGACATGCCGCGACCCGCCGCGGTGCTCGACGCCGTGCGCCGCGCGGTCCGGCCCGACGGCGTCGTCGTGGTCATGGACGAGGCCGTCGGCGAGGAGTTCACCGCGCCCGCCGACGACGTCGACCGGGTCATGTACGGGTACAGCCTCTTCGTGTGCCTGCCCGACGGGCTGTCGTCGCCGCCGTCCGTCGGGACCGGGACCGTCATGCGCCCCGCGACGCTGCGCCGTTACGCGCGCGAGGCCGGGTTCGCGGACGTCGAGGTGCTGCCCGTGGACGACTTCTCGTTCTTCCGGTTCTACCGGCTCGTGCCCTGAGCGTCGGTCGGGTCGTCCCACACGACGGCGTCGCCCGCGCGGATCGTGCCCGAGGACAGCAGGCGGCACACCACCCCGCCCCGGGCGTGCATCGCGCGCATCGCCCCGGGCGCGATCCAGTCGTCGAGCAGCCGGCACGGCGCGGCGATCCGGAGCACCTGGAGCTCGACGTCCCCGATCCGCAGGAACGTGCCCGGCTTCGTCGGCAGGTCGCCGTGGGTGAAGGTGACGTTGCGACGCGTGAGTCCGGGGTCGATCTCCTGCCCGAGGTCCGCGGACGCGTCCGCGAGGTCGGTGAGCGTCTGGATCGTCACGTGCCGGTGCTTGGAGCCGTGGTACCGGTCGCCGACGAGGCCCTTGCCCTCCTCGGCCTCCACCTGCTCGACGACGCGGGTCGGCAGCCGCCGGGCCTTGGCGACGTGGATCGTGTGCACGCGGGGCTGGTCGGGCATGCTCCCAGCCTCGCACCTGGCCGGGCCGCACGACCACCACCCGGACCGGGCGAGCGGCGGGTACCGGTGTACCGTCCGGTGCATGACCGACGTCCGCAGCCGCACCCATGCCCAGGCCGTCGACGCAGCGATCGAGCTCTTCACCCGCAAGGGCTACGAGCAGACGACCGTCGAGGAGATCGCCGACGCCGCCCAGGTCAGCCGCGCCACCTTCTTCCGTCGCTACGGGTCCAAGGAGGACGTGGTCTTCGCGGACCACGAGCTCCTGCTCGACGAGGTCGTCGTCATGCTCGCCGCGACGCGACCCGTGCCCGACGCCGAGGGTCGGCTCACGCCGGACCCCGCCGTCGACCCGTACGTCGAGGTCTGCCGCGCGGCGCGGCTCGTGTTCGACCACCACGTGGGGCAGCGCGAGACGTCCCTGGCCCGCTGGCAGCTCCTCCAGCAGGTGCCGGCGCTGCGCGACCGCGAGCTCGTCACGACCCACCGCTACGAACGCGCCTTCACCGCGTACCTGCGCGACGCGCTCCCGCCGGACGAGCGCCGCTCCACCGCGTCCATCGCGTTCGCCGCGTCGGTCGTCGCCGTGCACAACGCGCTCCTGCGCCGGTGGCTGCGCTCCCCCGACCAGGACCTGCGTCCCCAGCTCGAGGAGGCGTTCGCGGACCTGCGCCGCGCCGCCGTCGGCCGGTACGCCGCGCCCGACGCAGCCACCACCCAGCGCCGCGACCCCGGGGACGGCCTGCCCGGCCGCCGCGTCGTCGTCACCGTGGTCGACGCGGGGGCGGACGCGCAGGGCGTCGCGGACGACGTCGCCCGAGCGGTCCGCGACGCGCTCGCCTGAGCCTGTACGCCACCCGTCCCAGCCCGTGGGACGGCCGCGCGACCACGTCGCGCGCGGGGAATGCCCGAGTAGCATCGGCGGTTGCAGAACGCAGTACGCACGAACGTGCTCCGGGGTCGGTGCAATTCCGAGCCGGCGGTGACAGTCCGCGACCCGCGCCCACGCGCGGTTGACCTGGTGGAACTCCAGGACCGACGGTGACAGTCCGGATGGGAGGAAGCACGTGCGGCGCGGCCGTCCTCGGCCGGGCTCTGACGAGCCCGCGCGACGAGGCACGGCCCCGCCGTGGTGAGCGACGCCGTCGGGCCCTCGTGGCCCGGCCCCGCCGCCCGCCCTCACCCCGGAGCCGACGTGCCCGGGAGGACGAGGACATCCGATGGACCTGATCCACGCGCTGTTCGACGCGCAGCTGACGATCGGCGACCAGCACCTGCTGTGGCGCGAGATCGTGGGCAACGGGTTCGGCCTGGCGTCGGCGCTGGGCGGCATGCGGCGCAAGGTGTGGGCGTGGCCGGTGGGCATCGTCGGCAACCTGCTGCTGCTCACGGTGTTCCTCGGCGCGGTCTTCGCGACGCCCAACCCCGTCAACCTGCTGGGCCAGGCGGGCCGCCAGGTGATGTTCGTCGTCGTGTCGGTCTACGGCTGGGTGCAGTGGCGCAAGACCCAGGCCCGGCTCGGCGACGCCGACGCGGACAGCCACGGTGTCGCCGTCGTGCCGCGCTGGGCGTCGTGGCGCCAGCGTGCGTTCCTCGTCGTCGCGCTCGTCGGCGGGACGGCGCTGCTCACCCCCGTGTTCCGCGCGCTCGAGTCGTACGAACCCGTCTGGGCCGACGCGTGGATCTTCATGGGCTCGCTGCTCGCGACGTACGGCATGGCGAAGGGCTGGGTCGAGTTCTGGCTGATCTGGGTCGCGGTGGACGTCGTGGGCGTGCCGCTGCTGATCTCGGCCGGCTTCTACGCGTCCGCGTTCATGTACGTGTTCTACGGCGCCTTCACGCTCGTCGGGTTCTTCGTGTGGTGGCGCGTCAACCGCCGCGCGACGGCCGAGGCCGAGGCGGCGGGCGCACCCGCCTGACCCGCGGGTCCGCGGCCCGGACAGGGGTCGCAGGTCAGTCCTCGAACAGCATCGGGTCCGACGGCGCCACCCGGCTCGCGCGCAGCGTCGGGTCCGCGCACAGCGCCTCGACGAGCACCTCGCTCCCGCCCACGTAGGTCGCGGCGGCGTCGATCTCCGTCCCGACGAACCACGAGCGGTCCTCGGGCCACCACAGGTTCGGCGGCTGCTCGTGGTCGCGGAACGCGCCGGCGTCGGCGAGCGTCCCCGTCCACAGGTGGTACTCGCGGTGCGGGAGCAGGAGCATCGGGGCGGCCGGGCGCTCGACGAGCGTCGGCGCGAGGTGCTCCCACGCCTCGGCGACCGCGCGCTCGATCTCCTCGGGGGTCGGCCGCGGCTCGTCCTCGGGCCACCCGACGAGCGGCGCGACCCCCGAGCTCGCACGCGGGTCCGTGCCGTGGTCGTAGAGGAACGCGTGGCCCGTCCACAGGGCGAGGTGCACCGGCTGGTCGCCGGTGAAGGGTGCGAGCGCCGCGGCCAGGGCGTCGGTCCGCGCCGCGAGCGTGACGTCGTCGTCCCAGCCCGGGTGCGGGACGCACGCGTACGCCGCGTACCCGCGCGGGACCGTACCGTCGACGCGCGGGCCGAACTCCCCGAGGCGCGGCGCGATCCACGCGCCCGCGGAGGCGTCGTCGTCCCAGGTCACCCGGCCGGCCGTCGTCGTCACGCGCGCACCCTACGACGACGGGAGCGCGCCGCTGAGCCCGATCTCGTTGCCGTCGGGGTCGCGGAACACGGTCTTCACGACCCCGCCGTCGTACGTCTCCCGGCGGTCCGGCTCGACCCCCCGGTCCGACGCCGCCGCGAGGAAGACGTCGACGTCGTCGCGGAACACCGTGACCACGCCGTGGCCGGCGTGCTCGGGCACCTGCTCGACGACGAGCCACCGGCGCTCGGCGAGCTCCCACACGGACTCGGTGGGCGTCGCGACGAACGCCGGCTCCGCCCCGAGCAGGCGCACGTACCAGTCGCGGGCGGGGTCGTGGTCGCGCACGTGCATCGTCACGAACAGGTCGAGGTCCATCTCTCGACGGTAGGACGGGGGCCGCACGGCGTCGCCGAGCGGCGCGATACGCCGTCTCAGATTGACTGATACCCGGTATCGCTGCACTATGGGAGAGACCGCCGCCGACGCCGGGCCCGCACCCGGGAACCCCGCGCCGGAGCCGGTCGCGCACGACCGACCGCAGCCGCCCTCCCAGGGGAGCACCGATGCCCACCACCCCGATCATGCCCGGAGTCACCGAGCCCACCTACGACCTCGCGACCCCGCTCGACCTCGACTACGCCGGCGCGTTCGCCGACGCGACCGAGGAGGACCGCGCCCACCAGCAGCGCGTCCGGCAGTTCGTCCAGGACGAGGTGCTCCCGGTCATCGACGACTACTGGGAGCGCGCCGAGGTCCCCTTCGACCTCGTCAAGCGCATGGGCGAGCTCGACCTGCTGCGTGACGGCGTCGACGTCGAGGGCCGCCCGCGCGTGAGCCTGCTCGGCGCGGGCCTCGCCGCGATGGAGATGTCGCGCGGCGACGGCTCCGTCGCGACGATCTGCGGCGTCCAGGGCGGTCTCGCGCTGCGCAGCATCCAGATGCTCGGCTCCGACGAGCAGCGGGCGAAGTACGCCGAGCCCATGGCGCGCGGGGAGATCCTCGGCGCGTTCGCGCTCACCGAGCCCACCCACGGCTCGGACTCCGTCTCGCTCGAGACCACGGCGCGCAAGGAGACGCGCGACGGCGTCGAGGGCTACGTGCTCAACGGCGAGAAGAAGTGGATCGGCAACGGGTCGTCGGGACACATCACGGTCGTGTGGGCGCGGCTCGTGGGTGACGGCGGTGACAACCAGGTGCACGGGTTCGTCGTGCCGCAGGACACCCCGGGCTACACGGGCACGACCATCACCGGCAAGGTGTCGCTGCGCGCGATCTGGCAGGCGCACGTCGTGCTCGACGACGTGTTCGTCCCGGCCGAGAACGCGCTGCCCGGCGCGCGGTCGTTCAAGGACACCTCGCGCGTGCTCTTCGCGACGCGCCTCGGGGTGGCGTGGGCCGCCGTCGGGCACGCGGTGGCCTGCTACGAGGCCGCGGTCGCGTACGCGAAGCAGCGCGTCCAGTTCGGCCGCCCGCTCGCCGCGAACCAGATGGTGCAGGAGCGCCTCACCAAGATGCTCTCGACGATCACGCAGCTCCAGCTCCTGGTCGCGCAGATGACGCGGCTCGACGAGGCCGGGACGCTCACCGGGCCGCAGGCGTCGCTCGCCAAGTACACGTGCACCCGCGGGGCGCGCGAGGTCGCCGCGAGCGCGCGCGACCTGCTCGGCGGCAACGGGATCCTGCTCCAGAACCGCGTCGCGCGGCACTTCGCGGACGTCGAGGCCCTGCACACGTACGAGGGCACCGAGTCCGTCCAGGCGCTCATCGTCGGGCGCGACATCACGGGCGTCTCCGCGTTCGTCTGACGGTCCCGAGGGCGCACGCCCTCCCCCCGCTCCCCGGCGCCGCTCGCCCCTCCTCGCGGCGCCGGGGCTTCCCCTTCTCTCCTGCCCTTCTCCCCGGACGGACCCCATGAGCACCGACGCCACCCCCCTGCCCGACGCCGCCGTCACCCCCGAGGACGAGGTCACTCCGGTCCTCCTGCACGGCGCGCGCACCCCGTTCGCGCGCTTCCGCGGGGCGCTGGCCTCGCTCTCGGCCGCCGAGCTCGGCGCGCACGCGATCCGCGGCGCCCTCGCGGCGTCGGGCGTCGCGCCCGAGCAGGTCGACACGGTGATCGTCGGGCAGGTCGTGCAGGCGGGCGCCAAGCAGGGCCCCGCACGCCAGGCCGCGATCCTCGCGGGCCTCGGCTGGGACGTCCCCACCGTGACGATCAACAAGCTGTGCCTCTCGGGGCTCACCGCGATCATCGACGCGGCCCGGCTGATCCGCACCGGCGAGGCGAGCGTCGTCGTCGCGGGCGGGCAGGAGTCCATGACGAACGCGCCGCACCTGGTGGTCGGGTCGCGCGCCGGGTTCGCGTTCGGCGACGTGACGATGGCGGACTCGCTCACGCACGACGGCCTGAACGACCCGTTCAGCGGCGAGGTCATGGGCGAGCTCACCGACCGCGGCTGCGCGACGCGCGGCATCGGCCGCCCCGAGCAGGACGCGTTCGCGCTGCGCTCGCACCAGCGCGCCGCCGCCGCGCGCGACGCCGGCCGCCTCGCCGAGGAGATCGCGCCGGTCGAGGTGCCGCAGCGACGGGGCGAGCCGGTCGTCGTCGAGCACGACGAGGGTGTGCGCGCCGACACGACGCTCGAGGCGCTCGAGCGCCTGCGCCCCGCCTTCGTGAAGGACGGGACCATCACCGCCGGGTCGAGCTCGCCGCTGTCCGACGGCGCGGCGGCGGTCGTCGTCGCGAGCCGTGCCTTCGCGAAGCGCAACGGCCTGCAGTGGCTCGCCGAGATCGGTGCGGCGGGCCAGGTCGCGGGACCCGACAACTCGCTGCACTCCCAGCCTGCGCGGGCCATCGAGGCCGCCGTGAAGCGCGAGGGGATCGCCGCCGCGGACCTCGACCTCGTGGAGATCAACGAGGCGTTCGCCGCGGTCGCGCTGCAGTCGGTCGCGGACCTCGGCATCGACGCGGACGTCGTGAACACCGACGGCGGCGCGATCGCGCTCGGCCACCCCGTCGGCGCCTCGGGCGCCCGCCTCGCGCTGCACCTCGCGCTCGCACTGAGGCGCCGTGGCGGCGGCATCGGTGCAGCGGCGCTGTGCGGCGGCGGCGGGCAGGGAGACGCGCTGATCCTGCGCGCCTGACGCCCTCGTCGGGCGCAGCGCGACCCCGCCGCACGCGCTTGCCCGCGCGAACGATCCGACCCTGGTGCACGATGCTGCACCAGGGTTGGCGCGCTTCGGTCGCCGCGGTGTGACGCAGATCGCGCCGAGGTCGGCCGAAACCGCGTCATGGATCGCGTCGGGCGCGGTCTCTCTCCCTGGAACCGCCCCCGACGAGAGGACCGTCATGACCACCGTGACCGAGGCAGCCCGCCGCACCGCGAGCCGCGCGCGCCACTCGCACCTGTCCGCCGTCGCCGTCGCGCTCGTCGGCCTTGCCGCCGGGTTCGCCGCGGCGCCGTACCTGCTCGGCTGACGGTCAGGCCCGCCGGCGGGCACCGGAGCCCAGCGCGGTGTGGGGCGGCGGGCCGTGCAAGGATCGTCGTGGTGACGGTCTCGTCGTTGAGAAGAGGCTTCGGGCCCCTTGCCGGGGCTCAGACGTGAGCCCGTTGAGGCGCTGGACCGGCTGCAGCCGGTCCAGTGTCTCGACGTCGGCCGTCGCGAAGCTGCGCGGTCTCCCGCGCACGGACGTCACCCCATGAAAGCCCGGCAGTGCGGGCAGAGGCACACGGTCTCCCTCGCGGCGATGCCGGTGACCCGGCACAGGTGCTCGCACACGATGCTGACGTGGTGCGGGACCGCGGAACCCGGGATCGCACCCCACGCGATGATGTGCAGGACGCGGGCGCGCGCAGGCGCGCCGCAGTCCGGGCACGTCACGCCGACCCACTTCTCGATGACACTCATGCGGAGTCCATCGCCTGACAGTACGCCCCTCCCCCGCGCGGTACGCCCCGGGGGGTCGGGGCGCTCCTCAGACGTCCGGCGTGGCGCCCGGCCGTGCCGAACCCGGTGCCCGCAGCGCGAGCCGTTCCTCGAGGCGGTCGAGCAGCGGGACCTGGCCCGCGACGACGAGCCCGCGGGCTCGAGCGAGCGGGAACCAGCCGGCCCGGTCGAGCTCGGGGAACTCCTGCATCCGCCCCGAGCGCGGCGGCCACTCGAGCGCGAACGTGTTGCTGGAGATCGCCGTGACGTCGAGGTCCGCCTCGCGCGCCCACGCCGCGACGATCTTGCCGGCGCGCTGGCGCACGGTGCCGAGGTCCAGGTCAGGCGCCTCCGCCGCGGGGGCCGGGACGCCGAGCTCCTCCGCGAACTCGCGCAGCGCCGCGGCGTGGCCGTCCTCGCCCGGCTCCACCTCGCCCTTGGGGATCGTCCAGCCGCCCGCGTCCTTGCGCGCCCACAGCGGACCGCCCATGTGCCCGAGGAGCACCTCGACGACGTCGTCACGGAACCGGTAGAGCACGAGCCCTGCTGACTGCTTCACCCCTCCTTCCTACACAGCCGACGGCGGGACGGCCCGTCGGGGCCGGGTCGCCGCCCCGTCGGCGGGTGAGCCGCGAGCCCGGTCCGGGGCGCAGAACCGGTGCGCGCCCGCCCGGAGCGTGTGGGTGGCGCGGCGTAGCGTCGGCCGTCTCAGGACCAGAACGCAGGAGGGGACGACCATGACCACGCCGAGCGTCACGCACCTCAACCCTGCCGGGCTGCACCGCAACCCGGCGTTCTCCCAGGGCACGATCGTCGAGACCGGTCGCACGCTCTACGTCGGCGGCCAGAACGGCACCGACGCGGACGGCGCGATCGTCGAGGGCGGCATCGCGGCCCAGACGGCGCAGGCGCTGCGCAACGTCCTCGCCGTGCTGGCCGAGGCCGGCGCCGGGCCGGAGGACGTCGCGCGGCTCGCCGTCTACCTCGACCCCGAGGCCGACCTCATGGAGGGCTTCGCCGCCGTCGGCGAGGTCTGGGGCCCGCACCCGGCCGCCGTGACGGTCCTGCGGGTCGGGATCGGCCGACCCGGCGCGCTCGTCGAGATCGAGGCGGTCGCGGCACTCCGGCCGTGACGCCCCTCACCTGACCCCGTCTCCACGGGCGTGGTTCCGCGCCCCCCGCTACTGTCCGGGGGTGCCCGCCGAGCCTGCCCCACGCCGCTCGCTCGGGCGCGCCCTGGGTCGGGCCGCGGCGTACGGGGTCGCGGCGTCCGTCCCCGTCCTCGTGCTCGCGTGGCTCGTGCGCGCGGAGTCGGGGCTCGTCGTCGACGCCGACCGGGCTGCCGTCGCTGCGGCGACCCGGTTCACCGGCGAGCGGCCCGCGTTCGAACGCACGCTGCTCGTGGGCCAGGAGGTGCTCGCCGCTCGGTGGATGAACCTCGCAGCGATGGGCGTGTGCCTCTGGGCCTGGCGACGCCGCGGCCTCGGGTCGCGCGCGGCCTGGGCTGCGGGAACCATCTGGGGCGCGTGGGCGCTCGGCCTCGGGGCCAAGGAGCTCGTCGACCGCGCGCGGCCCGTCGTCGAGGACGCGGTGACCGTCGTGCCCGGGTCCAGCTTCCCGTCCGGGCACGCGATGAACGCCGCCGCCGTCGGGGTGAGCCTCACGGTCCTGGTGTGGCCCCTGCTCGGGCGCCGCGGCCGCGTCGCCGTGGTGAGCGGCTCGACCGTGCTCGCGCTCGTCACCGCGGCCGACCGCGTGCTGCTCGGCGCGCACTACCCGTCCGACGTCGTCGGCGGGATCCTCTTCGGCGGCGCCGTCGCGGGGGCGTCCGCCGTCGGCTACCACGGGTGGACGTCCGCCCGGACCGCCCGCTCTTCCGGCTCCGCTCCCGGGAACGAGGTCTGATGCATCCCTTCGTGCACCGCTACGAGCTCGACACGACCCGACCCACCGCGAAGGAGGTGCTGCGCGACGTCGGGCTCCGGGCGTTCCTCCCCGGCGCGGTCCTGTGGGTGCTCATCGTCGCGACCGGGTTCCTCGTGACGGGTCCGCTGGGCGACCTGCCCGGCGAGGTCGGGGTGAACCGCTGGCTGGAGGAGCGGCGCACGCCCTTCTGGGACAGCGTGACCGACGTGTTCTCCCTCATCGCGACGACCGAGTTCATCATCGGCGGGACCGTGCTCACGATCCTGCTCGTCTGGTGGCGCACCCGGCAGTGGTGGTTCGCCGTCGTGCCCGCGCTCGCCGTCGCGCTCCAGGCCCTGATCTTCCTCACGTCGTCGATCGTCGTGGGGCGCGAGCGCCCGGACGTCTCGCGGCTCGACGAGGCGCCGCCCACGTCGAGCTTCCCGTCGGGTCACACCGGCGCGTCCGCGGCCTTCTACCTGACCCTCGCGCTGCTCGCGCAGCGCATCACCCACCCCGTCCTGCGCGTCGTCGTCACGGTCCTGTGCTGCCTTGTGCCGCTCGCGGTGGGCCTCTCGCGCCTCTACCGCGGCGCCCACGGCCCGGCCGACGTCGTGGTGGGCCTGATCAACGGCATCGTCTGCTGCGTGCTCGCCTGGAACTACCTGCGCCGCGACGTCCGCGCGCAGCGCTGACAGAGGCGGACTCTGCGCGGAGAGAGCGCTGGTCTGCACATCCCTCCCACGACGACGGCGGGCCCGGTCTTGAGACCGGGCCCGCCGTCGTCGTGCGGTGGTCGTCAGGGCGATGCGCGCGCCCGGGCGACCCGTCAGATCACGCGCAGAGGCCCACCGGGTCCCACGAGCCCCACGTCACGGACCCGGGCAGCTCACCCTTGGTCCACCACTGGGCCGTGTAGTTCACACCCGCGCGGGACACGGTCTGACCGCCGGTGTAGACGGCCTCGCGCGACCAGGCGGGAGCACAGTCCGCGACCGCGACCTCGGGCGCCGTGCCGCACGGGCCGATCTTCTTCCAGGCGCTGCTCGCGCCGGGCTCCTGGTTGCGGGTCCACCACTGGGCCTTGTACTCCGACCCCTCGTGCGAGACGACCTCGCCACCGGTGTAGACGCCGGTGCCGTACCAGGGCACGGCGCACTCGTCGGCCACGCCCGGGCCGGGGGTCGCCGCGCGGAGCGTCGAGCCCAGCGCGTCACCCAGCTCGTTGCGGTAGTCGCCCGAGAGGTCCCACCACATCGCGCCACCGTAGCCCTGCGTCGCGACGAACTCGGCCTTGGCCGTGACCGACGCCGGGTCGTCGTAGCTCCACCACTGGTCGCCGTTGTACAGCCAGCTCGCGCCGATCTCCGGGTCGAAGAACTTCTTCCCGCCGAACGAGCGCAGCTCGGCGTACGTCTTGGTGCCGACGTACCCGGCGGCGGGCTGCCAGCCCTGCGTGCCGTCCTCGACGCCGTACCAGCCGTGCCCGTAGGCGGCGAGGCCGGCGTTGACCTGTGACGGGTCCGCCCCCGCGTTGACGTACATGCCGAGCGCGCCGTCGAGCCCGAGTCCCCAGTTCTGCGTGCCGTCCGGGTGCAGGTTGCCCTGGTGGCCCGTCTGGTTCGGCACCCAGCCGCCGTGGAAGTCGTAGCCCTGGACGTTGAGGAAGTCCACGACCGCGAACAGGCGCGGGTCGAGCCAGCCGCCCTGGCCGGCGTTCCAGCCACCCGCCGGCGCGAACGCCGTCAGGAGGTAGTCCTCGCCGTTCGCCGCGCCGCGCGCGTCGAGCTCGGTGCGGAACTCCTCCATGAGGAGCAGGAAGTTCTCCTTGTCCTCGGGGCGGGCGTTCGCCGTCTCGCCACCGGTGACCGGCCACTCCCAGTCGATGTCGATGCCGTCGAAGATGCCGGCCGCTGCACCCGGGCCGCCCTTGCCGTCGACGACCGGCAGGTTCCCGTCGATGTACAGGTCGAGGCACGAGTCGACGAGCGCCGTGCGGCCCTCGGCCGTGGACGCCGCCTCGGAGAAGTTGTCGGACCAGGTCCATCCGCCGAGCGAGATGAGGATCTTGGTGTCGGGGCTGACGGCCTTGAGCTTCTTGAGCTGGTTGAAGTTGCCCGCGAGCTTCTGGCCGGGCTTGTCGGCCTTGCCGTCGACGGAGTCCTTGGCCGCGACCTGCGCGACGAAGTCGTTGAGCGGGTCGCCCTCGCCCGGGACGTCGGCGATGTCGCACACGAGGTCGGTGGTGACGTTCCCGAACGCGTAGTTGATGTGCGTGAGGTCCTCGATCGCGCCGGTGCGAAGGAGGTCGACCACGTGGAAGTCGCGGGTCACGCGCGAGTCGGCCATCACGTAGCCGACGCTGCGGAACCCGTTGATGTCCGACGGTCCGGCGACGGACGCCGCCGGCTTGGCCGTGGGCTGCGGCGCCGCCACGGCGGGCGACGCGAAGGTCGCCGCGGTCAGGGCGAGCGCCCCGGCGACGGCGGTGGCGGCGACGACGCGCGAGCGGGCGGTCGGTGCGGGCGAGGTCTTGGCGAGCGAGCGGCCCGAGGAGGCCGCGCTGGGTGTCGATCGATCGTTCATGAAGGCCTCGTTGCTCTTCGGCCCGGGCTGGGGATCCCGGGATTTGTTCGGTCTCCTGCAACGTACCTGGACGAAGGTGTTTACGCCAGGGTCCGAACGAAATTCGCCCGCACGGAGATTCCTGCGCTGGACGGCCCACTCGGGGCCGGTGGACACCCGTCCAGGAGTCGGCGACCCTCTGCCCGGCCAACGGCCGAACACACGCTCCCGCGTCACCGTCCGCCGAGACGTCCTAGCCTGGAAGCGGCCCGTACTTCTCATGCGACGCACGCGACGAGGGAGTGACTGCGGTGAGGCAGGAGCGGAGCGACATCCAGACCGGCGAGACGAGAACCGGGACAGGCGGGATCCAGGCAGGCACGACCGCAAAGGTCGCGGTGGTCGGGGCTGGCTCGGTCGGGGCCAC
Source organism: Cellulosimicrobium funkei (assembly GCF_001019615.1). GTDB lineage: Bacteria > Actinomycetota > Actinomycetes > Actinomycetales > Cellulomonadaceae > Cellulosimicrobium > Cellulosimicrobium cellulans_E. The sequence goes on from NZ_JNBQ01000005.1 coordinate 164,137, forward strand.
CCTGGCCTACGCCGTCCTGATCCGCGGTGCGGCGCGGGAGGTGGCCCTGTACGACGTCGACACGGCCAAGGTCCGCGCACAGGCCCTCGACCTCGCGCACGGCATCCAGTTCATGCCCATGGCGCGCGTGGAAGGCTCCGACGACGTCGCGGTGTGCGCGGGAGCGGACGTCGTCGTCGTCACCGCGGGAGCCAAGCAGCAGCCCGGCCAGACGCGCATCGACCTCGCAGCCCGGACCGTCGGGCTGGCACGCACGCTCATGCCCCAGCTCGTCGAGGTCGCGCCCCAGGCCGTGTACCTCATGGTCACGAACCCGGTGGACGTCGTCACCTACGCAGCCCTGAAGTACTCCGGGCTGCCGCGCGCGCAGGTGCTCGGATCCGGCGCGGTGCTGGACTCCTCTCGGTTCCGGTACCTCATCGCGGACCACGTCGGCGTGGCCGTGCAGAACGTGCACGCGTACGTCGCCGGCGAGCACGGCGACACCGCCGTGCCGCTGTGGTCGTCCGCGACGATCGGCGGCGTGCCGCTCCTGGAGCTCGACCCGTTCGACGGGCGGGAGCCGCTGACCCAGGAAGTCCGCGACGCCATCGCGCACGACGTCGTCCATTCCGCCTACGACATCATCGCGGGCAAGGGCGCGACCGCCTATGCGATCGGCCTCGCCGCCTCCCGGATCGTCGAGGCGATCACCAACGACGAGCACCGCATCATGCCTGTCTCCTCGCTCGTGAGCGCGTACCGCGGCATCGACGACGTGTGCCTCTCCGTCCCGACCATGGTCAGCCACGACGGCGCCGGGGCCCTGCTGCCGACACCCCTGTCCGACGCGGAGCTCACCGCGCTGCACCGGTCCGCCGACGCGCTGCGAGCCGCGGCAGCCGAGGTCGGGCTTTGAGGGGAACGTGCGGCTAGCGGTGCCGCCCCAGCAAGCGCCGACGGCGACGTCGACCCTCGGCAGGCGCGTCCGCACACGCCCGCGCCTCCGCCTCCGCGGCGCGTGCGGCCCGGCGGCGTGCCCATGCGGCGACCGTCTCGTCGACGTCCCGCGGCATGGTGACCAGGGGCGGGCCCGCGGGCGGCTGGTAGCGGCCGCGCAGCACGCGCCGGTTGAACTCCTCGACCTCGTGCCGCACGTCTTCCTCGACCCAGATCTCGTCGAGGCGCTCGTCGAGCGCGGCGTCTTCTCTGCGTAGCTCGATGGACGGCGGCAGGATCACGAGCCGCTCGCGCTTGACGAGGTTCTTCAGCCACCAGTCGGGGTCGTAGCGGTCCGGCATGGGGAGCGGCTTGCCGCTGCCGGGAAGGTCGTCGAACTCGCCGCGTTCGATCGCTCTGCGGATGTGCATGTCGGCCAGCAGGGCGATCGCCATCTCGTCGTCGATGGCGACCGCGGAGGAATTGAAGAACGCCGGGGGTGGGTGGGGGTCGGTCATCGCTCCTCCGTTCCGTCGTTGACCATACGGCTGTATTGTGTCACGGGTATCGTCAACGAGGGAGGGCCTGAGTGCCGAAGCTGGTGGACCACCAGGAGCGTCGCGCGGCGATCGCGCGTGCGCTGTGGCGCGTCGTCGACCAGCAGGGCTGGACGAAGGCCACCATGCGGACGGTCGCGAGCGAGGCCGGGGTCTCGGTCGGGCACGTGCAGCACTACTTCGCCTCACGCACCGAGCTGTTGACCTTCGCGATGGAGTTTGCAGCCGAGCAGACCGCCGACCGGGTCGCACGGGGGCTGGCCGCGCTCGAGCAGCCTCCGCACCCGCGGGACGTGCTCAGGCTGGTCCTCGTCGAGATGCTCCCCCTGGGTCCCGACGCGCGGGCGTCGAGCCGCATGAGCGCCGCCTATGTCCTCGAGGCGCTGCACGACCCGGCGCTGCACGAGCAGGCGAGCCTCGGGCTACGTGACGGCCGCGCCCTGGTCGCGCAGCTTGTCCGAGCGGCGATCGCCCAGGGCCAGATCGCACCGGACCGCGACCCGGACATCGAGACGGATCTCCTTCTGGCGCTGACCGGGTTCACTCCGTTGCTCGAGCTCGAGGTGATCCAGCCGCAGGCCGCGCTGGCAGCGATCGACCAGCACCTCCACCACCTCTTCGCCGGAGGAGCCTGATCACCGTCCCGCGGTGCCTCAGGAAGTCGCGTCCAGCCCGAGTCGGACCGCGCGCTCAAGCAGCTCGCCTGGACACTTCCTCGCTGCAGCGATGGCTCTCATCCAACCTGCGGATGGAGAGCCTGCATGGAAGCAGAGGCGGATCACATGATGCGGCGACACGGCTGGCGTCCCCGGAGCAGAACCTGCCCGGTGTTCGGCGTCGATTCAGGGGCGAATGAGGATCCTCGCTAGGCACCCTCCCCGAGACGGCGCCTCGCACGACGGCGAATCGGTACCATCACCTCACCTCTACCAAGGAGCCCGCCATGACTCGTCGAGCGCGATGGCTCGTCGCGGCTGCCTCAGCCCTCTCTGCGCTGCTCGCCCTGGCGCTGACCGGCGGCGGGCTCGACGGTGATCTTGCTGGGCTCGCTTGGTACTACGGCTTGATGTTCCCCTGGGCCTCGCTCGGGACGACGCTGGTGATGCTCGCCCTCATCGACCTTCCTGCGACGCACCCGCTCCTCCCCGCTCTCGAGCTCGTCGTCATCCTCCTTGCTGGGGCGACGCAAGGGGCCGTTGTGGCTGGAGTTGCTCTGCTCGGGCGCGCATGGTGCGCCCGGCGACGTTCGCTTCGCGCGGTTCGGGCTGGCAGCGACGCACACGTCGCGCTGATCCGGGTACGACCGTCGGGCATTACCTGAAGCGCACCTACGTTGGACCTGCGGGTCGTCATCGACCAACTGATCTCGGCGGCGGGAGCGACGATCCGGGCGCAAGACAGGTGAGTCTCTGCTGACCTCGAATGACGAAGGGCCCCACGCCCGCGAATTCTCGCGGGTGGGCCCTCCAGGTGGCGGTAGCGGTGAGCTTGGATGGTCGACATTCATGCCCTCGGACGACGCTCCCAGAAACACCCCTGACCTGCACCGTCGCGCGAGCGCTTTTCGTACGGGTTGCGCTCGGGAGCACACGTGCGACGGCCAAAGCGGAGGCATACCGGTGGGCTCGGGCAGCGCACCGCGGTGGGGACACTCGGAGGCGCCGAACCGACAGCGGAGCACAGGAGGCTGGCGGAGGTCCGGGTCAAGGGTGGCCGCAGGCCATCGCGCAGCGACGCCGCAGGCGCCCTTGACGCGGGCCGGAGTCGGCCGGATGCTCGGCTGTCGGTTCGGGGCCGGACGGCCCCTCTTGCGAACCGGACCACGGATTCAGTCCGCGAGCCGGTGCGCGCGGTACTCCGCACGGCGGCATCGAAGGTCACGCAGCCGTCGACACCCCTGCGCACGAAGTGGCGGAGCTAGTCCTCATCGCCCACCCAGTAGATCGCAGCCCCATGCCTGCCGATGACCGCAAGCCCCGCATCGAAGGCAAGACCAGTCGCAGGCGTCCAGCCGAACGGGAACCGGTCGGGAAGATCTGAACTGTTGGTCGCGAAGCGAACGTCGTACCGGCCGAAGGCTCGAACGAACTCGCTAGCAAGCCATTCCGCCCGGTGCTCGGGCATCACCTCGCTCTTGTAAGCCAAGTCGACCCGGAGCAGCCCTGCAAGAAAGTGCTCGGCGCGCCCACGATCTACCGACACCCAGGCCCTACCGAGTGGCGCCAGACCTGCCGCGATCGCTAGCTCGTCGAAGTCTGACGTGGGGCTCGCCAAAGTGGTCAGCCAGACCCGCGCCGCGGCGCGATCGCGCATCATCTGGACCACGTCATCGCGCAGCGTCACGCCGAGAGACTACAGGCGGCGTCCGGACGACCGTCGTGCCGGGTGGCGTGCGCATAGCGAGCGCAGCGAGCGGAGCGCGGGCCCCGCCCGGCACGAAGGTCAGCGCGGCGGAGCCGTGCCTTGACGGCGGGCCGGACGCCCTGGTGTTCCCGTCCACACGGGCGACGCCGCGCTCCCCCAGCCGGGTGCGCGACCAGCTCCGCGAGGCACAGGCCTCTATCGGCACCACGGTCACCCCGCACGACTTCCGCCGGACCGTGGCGACGCAGGTCGCGAACTCGACGACGATCGGCAACGCGACGGCGCTGCTCGGCCACGCTGACGAGGGCACGACCGTCCGGCACTACGTGAAGCGCACTCACGTCGCCCCGGACCTGCGGGTCGTCCTCGACCAGCTCGTCCAGCAAGCCGCGACCGACGACCTGCCGGGCAAAACTGAGTGAAACGGGGGCCCGGGTATGACGAAGGGCCCCACAGCCGCAGGATTCTGCGGGTGGGGCCCTTCGGGTGGCGGTAGCGGTGGGATTTGAACCCACGGTGGACTTTCACCCACACACGCTTTCGAGGCGTGCTCCTTAGGCCGCTCGGACACGCTACCTTCGCCGGGAAACCCGGCCCAGGAAGGATACCTGGTCAGACCCCCGGACACCGAATCGGCCGGTCAGACCGGCCGGTCCGACGCCCGGAGGCCTGTCGTCACGACCCGCCGAGCGCGTCCGCGAACAGCGGCGTGACGTTGTCGATCGCGTAGATCACGGCCGTGGGCGTGCCGAGCGAGAAGGCGTTGGAGAGGTCCTTGTCGTCGAACACGACGTAGCGGCCGTCGGCGACGGACGGCACGGTCTGGAAGATCGGGAGCGCCTCGACGTCGGCGGCGGTGAAGCCGATGGGCTGGATCACCGTGAGGTCCGCGTCGAGCAGGTCGACGTTCTCGGTGCCGAGGTTCGCGGAGAACTCCTCGCCGGCGGCCTCGTCGATCTCGGGCTTGGTCTCGAACCCGAGGCCCTGCATGAACTCGCCGCGGCTGGACGTCGAGACGTAGGCGCCGAAGCCCTCGGCCCAGTACGACCCGATGACGGCGGTCTTGCCCGCGAACTCGGGGTGCTCGTCGCGCGCGGCGGCGAACGCGTCGTCGACCTCGGCGAGCAGCTCGTCGCCCGCCTCGCTGCGCCCGAGGGCCGCGGCGATCATGCCGACCTGGTCCTCCATGGGCGTCAGGTAGGCCTCCCCACCCTCGGGGATGGCGACGGTCGGGGCGATCTCGGACAGCCGCTCGTACCGCTCGGGGTCGCCGGACGACTTCACGTCGAGGATGACGTCGGGGTCGAGCACGGCGATCTGCTCGTACGACGGCTCGAGCGTGCCGATGATCGCGGGCGACTCGTCGTACGCGCCGTCGAGCCAGGGGCCGACGCCGTCGCCGCCGAACGCGAGCCAGTCGCTCGCCCCGACGGGCTGGACGCCGAGCGCGAGCGCCGTCTCGGCGTCGCCCCAGCCGAGGGCGACGACGCGCTCCGGCTCCTCGGGGATCTCGACGTCCCCGAACGCGGTGGGGATGGTGACGGGGAACGCCTCGGCGCTCTCGGCGTCCGACGGCGACGGGTCGCCCTGGTCGGCGTCGCCGCCCGAGTCGGTGCCAGAGCAGGCGGCGGTGAGTGCGAGCGTCGCGACGGCGACCGCGCCCACGAGGGTGCGGCGGGTGCGGACGGTGCGTGCGGTGCGGTGCATGGGACTCCTCAGTCCTCGAAGATCTGGCCGACGGGCTCGCGCTTCTCCGCCTGGAAGCGGTCCTCGGCGCGGCCGTAGGCCCAGTAGCCGGAGAGCGACAGGTCGGCGCGGGGGACGCCGCGCTCCGCGAACACGCGGCGCAGGGCCTTCATGGCCTCGCGCTCGCCGTGCGCGAAGACGTGCACGCGACCCTCGCGCCACGCGAGGTCGGCGACGGCGTCGGGCAGAAGCGTCGTCGTCCCGGCGGGCGCGTCGCCGCGCAGCACCCAGGTGACCTCGACGCCGGCGGGCGCCTCGAGCGGGAGGCGGTCCGCCTCGGTGCCGACCTCCAGCACGGCGTGCCCGACGGCGTCGCGCGGCATGGCCTCGAGCGCGGCGGCGATCGCGGGGAGCGCGGAGTCGTCGCCCGCGAGCAGGTGCCAGTCGGCGGCCGGGTCGGGCGCGTACCCGCCCCCGGGGCCGGAGAGGACGATGCGCTCGCCCGGCTTGGCGCGTGCGGCCCACGGCCCGGCCAGGCCCTCGTCGCCGTGCACGACGAAGTCGATCGCGAGCCGCTGCGCCGCCTCGTCGACCCACCGCACGGTGTACGTGCGGGTGACCGGCAGGTCCTCGGGCGTGAGCGTCTCGCGCAGCGCCGCGAGGTCGTAGGGCGGCTCGAGCCCGAGCTCGGGCTTGGCGAAGATGATCTTGACGTACTTGTCGCTGTGCTCGTTCGTGGTGAACGCGGCGAACCCGTCGCCTCCTGCCACGACCCGCACGAGGTGCGGGGAGAGCCACGCGGTCTCGAGGACCTCGAGGACCGTCTGGGGGCGGGCGCGCCGCGGGGCGGGCGCGGTGGTGGTCGACATGACAACCTCTCGTCGGTGACTTAGGTGAGGCTAACATCACCGCCTGGGCGCGCGGCGGTGACTCCCGTCACGGCCCACCCGCCCCGGGGAACCAGGTGAACACGGGCCGACGACCGACTGAACGCGACTCATACACGCACCCTGTGCCCTCCACAGCGACCGCACAGACTCCCCCGGCGGAATGGGAACGTCCTCGACCACGGCGCCCAGCGCCCCGGCACCCGGAGGCCTCGTGTCCCAGCCCGTCCTGTACCTCGTCGACCTCGTCGCGGTCACCGTCCTCGCGTTCGGCCTCTACTTCCCCCGGCACCGCCGGCGCGACCTCGTGGTCGCGTACCTCGGCGTGAACGTGGGGGTGCTCGCGGTCGCGGCGACGCTCGCGACGAGCAGCGTCGGCGCCGGGCTGGGCCTCGGGCTCTTCGGCGTCCTGTCGATCATCCGGCTCCGCTCGACCGAGCTGTCGCAGACGGAGGTCGCCTACTACTTCGCCGCCCTCGCGCTCGGCCTCCTCGGCGGCCTCGGCGCCACGACCGGCTGGCTGTCCCTCGCGGGCATGGCGCTCGTCGTCGGGGTGATGGCCGTCGTCGACCACCCACGCCTCCTGCGCCGGGCGCAGAGCCAGAGCGTCGTCGTCGACCGCGCCCTCACCGACCGCGCCGAGCTCACCCGCTACCTGGAGGAGCTCCTCGGCGCCGAGGTCCGCGGGGTGAGCGTCCAGCGCCTCGACCTCGTCAACGACACCACCTGGGTGGACGTCCGCTACACCGAGCCCCGCGCCCGCCGTCGTGCGACGCCGAGACCCGCCCCGGCCGCCACTCTCGGGCCCGCCTCAGCCGACGTCTCGGTGCCCGCCGCACCCCTCCCCGTGCCCGACGCCGCGCTCCCGGCCCCGCGCGAGGCCGCACCCTCCGCGCCCCTCACCCAGGCGACCGCACAAGCTGCCCTTCCCGAGCGGACCGGGGTGCGCGCATGAGCCCCCGGACCGTGACGGCCGACGACCGCGTCCGCGCCGTCCTCTACCCGCTCGACGGCATCGGCCTGGACGAGCTCGTGGACGCTGCCGCGCTGCTCACCCGGGTCGACCGCAAGTACGTCCTGCCGGTCGACGACGCGGTGACGGTGCTCGACGCTCTCACCCGCACGACCGCCGCCCGCGTCCTCGAGATCGACGGCGCGCGCAGCTCGGCGTACGAGTCGGTGTACTTCGACACCCCCGACCTCGCGTCGTTCCGCCTCACGGCGACGCGCCGCCGTCGGCGGTTCAAGGTCCGCACGCGCACCTACCTGGACTCGGGCACGAGCTTCCTCGAGGTCAAGACCCGCGCCGCGCGCGGCACGACGCTCAAGCAGCGCGTCGCGCACGACGAGTGCCCGACGGCGCTCGGCGCGGGCCGCACGTTCGTCGGCCGGACCCTCGCGGCCGAGGGCATCGACGGCGTCCCGGAGCACGCGCTCGCCCCGGGCCTCGTGTCGCGGTACCGCCGCACGACGCTCCTGCTCCCCCGGGCCGACGGCGCAGCGCGCGTCACCGTCGACACCGGCCTCGCGTGGCAGCTCGAGCAGCCGGGCGCGCACGCGCCGCTCACCTGGTCCGTCCCGCACCTGGTGGTCGTCGAGACCAAGGGCGGCTCGACGCCGTCGGACCTCGACCGCCTGCTGTGGCGGCACGGCCACCGGCCCGAGCGGATCTCCAAGTACGGCACCGGCCTGGCGCTCCTGCGCCCCGACCTGCCCGACGGCCCGTGGCGGCGCGTGATCCGCCGCCACTTCTCCCCCTCCCCCGGCGCGGCTGCGCCCGTCGGGACCCCGACCCCTCCCGCCCGCACTCCCGGGCACGACGACAGGAGCCTCTGATGCGCATCCGCCGACCCCTGACCACTCTCACCGCCGCCGCGGCGGCCGCCGTCCTCGCGAGCTGCTCCGTGCTGGGCAGCAGCGCGACCACCGACACCGCCTCGACCGACACGAACGCGGCGACCACCGCGAGCGTCGTCTCCGACGCCGTCGCCGGGCTGACCCCGGACGAGGCCCGCGCGGACAACGCCGAGGTGACGGTGGACGACGCCGACCTCGCGTACGACGAGTCCTCCGCGGTGACCGTCGCGCTCGACGGCGACACCGCGACGGCGGACGGCGACGGCGTGACCGTCGACGGATCGACCGTCACGATCACGGCCCCCGGCACGTACGTGCTGAGCGGCACGCTGGAGGGGCAGGTCGTCGTGGACACCGCGGAGGACGGGCTGGTCCAGCTCGTCCTCGACGGCGCGGACATCACCTCGACGACGAACGCCGCCGTGAACGTGCAGGACGCGGAGAAGGTCGCCGTGGTCCTCGCCGACGGCTCCACCAACAGCCTCACCGACGCCGAGACGTACTCCGCCCAGGACGCCGACGGCGAGCCCGACGGCGCGCTGTTCTCGACGGCCGACCTCGTGATCGGCGGCTCCGGAGCGCTCAGCGTGACGTCGCACGCGAACGACGGCATCGTCTCGAAGGACGGCCTCGTCGTCGCGGGCGGCGACGTCACGGTCGACGCGGGCGACGACGGGATCCGCGGCAAGGACTACCTCGTCGTCACGGGCGGCACCCTCGACGTCACCGCCGCGAAGGACGGGCTGAAGTCCACCGAGGACGGCGACGAGACCCTCGGGTTCGTCGACGTGCGCGGCGGGACGGTCACCGTCGCGTCGGGCGACGACGGTGTGCAGGCCGTCACCGACGTGATCGTCTCCGGCGGGGCGCTGTCCGTGACCGCCGCGGGCGGTGCCGGCGCGACCGTCACCGAGGACGCCTCCGCGAAGGGCCTCAAGGGCGACGTCGGCGTCGTGGTCGGCGACGACGCGACCGTCACCGTGGATGCCGCCGACGACGCGCTGCACTCCGACGGCGCCGTCTCCGTCTCGGGCGGGACCGTCGAGCTGTCGTCCGGCGACGACGGCGTGCACGCGGACGGCAACGTCACCGTCTCGGGCGGCGACCTCACCGTCACGACGTCCGTCGAGGGCATCGAAGGCGCGGCCATCACCATCTCCGGCGGCGACCTCGACGTCACGGCGACCGACGACGGCCTCAACGCGACCGTGGGATCGACGACCGAGGAGGCGGCGACCGGCACCGACGGCACGGCGAGTGGTGACGGCTCGACGGGCGGCGACGCCGCGGCCGGCTCGGTGCCCGACGGGACCGCGCCCGGTGCGTCCGCGGACGGCACGATGCCCGAGCCTCCGGACGGCGCCGCGGCCGGCGGCACCCCGCCGGAGATGCCGGCCGACGGCCAGATGCCGGAGCCCCCGCAGGGCGGCGAGCTCCCTGACGGCACGGAGATGCCCCAGGGCGGCCCCGGCGGCGGCATGGGCGGCGGCATGGACACCGACGACGGCTCGACGCTGACGATCTCCGGCGGCACCCTCGCCGTCGACGCCGGCGGCGACGGCATCGACTCGAACGGCTCGCTCACCGTCACGGGCGGCGAGATCGTCGTCCAGGGACCGACGAACGACGGCAACGGCGCGCTGGACGTCAACGGCACGTTCACGATCAGCGGCGGGTCTCTCCTCGCGGCGGGCAGCGCGGGCATGGTCGTCGTGCCGTCGACCGACTCGGAGCAGGGCTGGCTCGCGGCGGACGTGTCCGCGAGCGCCGGCGACACCGTCACCGTCACGGCCGCCGACGGCACCGTCCTCACGGAGTACGCGGTCACCAAGGACACCGCGAACGTCGTCTTCTCCTCGGGCGACGTGACGACCGGCGAGACCTACACGGTGACCACCCCCGCGGGCACGGTGACCGCCGTCGCGGGCGAGTGGACCGGCAGCGGCATGGGCGGCCGCCCCGCTGGCGGCCGGGGCACTCAGGGCGGCACCACGACCGAGGACAGCACCACCGAGTCCTGACGCGTCCAGACCCGAACGCCCTGCCCGGCGGCCACCACAGGCTGTCGGGCAGAGCCATCCCCGCCGAGAGAGAACCCTGGTCGCGCGCTCGACGCGGACAAGACACACCACGAGCGGTCACCCGGGTGAGGGCGGACCAGGGTGAGACGACGTCGGGAGGGGTGGGTGGTGGTGCCGCGTCGTGGCGGGCCTGGCGGGAGCCGCGAGGAACGAGCGGCGGATGGTAGACGCGGCACCACCACCCACCCCGACCACCCAGGCCAACCACACGCCGTCGAGCACAAGAACCACGGCTCTACCTCGCACAACCGCGGCTCTACCTCGCGCCGTCGTACCGTGGGAGACGTGCCCACCGACCCGACCGCGCCGTACCCGAGCGACTCCACCGAACCCTCGACCGCGTCCCCCGCGCACGTGGCCACGTCCTCCGCGGACCTGCCGCCGTCGGCCGTCCCGACCCTGACCTCGCGACTCGCGTGGCGTCCGAGCCAGCCGCCGCCGTCGGGCACGGAGCCGGCGCCGCCGCTGGGGACGGCGGAGGACGCCGTGCAGCTCCTGCGCGGGCTGCGGGTCACGGCGCTGACGGGCGCGGGCCTGTCCACGGACTCGGGCATCCCGGACTACCGCGGCCCGGACTCGCCGCCGCGCAACCCGATGACGTACCAGCAGTTCGTGCAGGACGAGGCGTTCCGCCGCCACTACTGGGCGCGCAACCACGTGGGCTGGCAGCACGTGCACCGCACGCAGCCGAACGCGGGCCACCGCGCGCTGGCGCGGCTGGAGGACGCCGGGGTGCTCGTGGGGCTGATCACGCAGAACGTGGACCTGCTGCACGAGGACGCGGGCAGCCGGAACGTCATCGACCTGCACGGCCGGTACGACCGCGTGATCTGTCTGCAGTGCGGGCGCGTCATCTCGCGCGAGCACCTCGCGGACCGGCTGACGGCGCTGAACCCGGGGTTTATCGAGAGCATCGGCGACGTCGCGGACGTCGAGATCGCCCCGGACGCGGACGCCGTGATCGAGCAGACGTCGCACTTCCGCCCGGCACCGTGCGAGTTCTGCGGCGGGGTGCTGAAGCCGGAGATCGTGTACTTCGGCGAGAACGTGCCGCGCGAGCGGGTCGACCGGGCGTACGCGATGGTCGACGAGGGCGACGCGCTGCTCGTGGCGGGCTCGTCGCTGACGGTGATGAGCGGGCTGCGGTTCGTGCGGCACGCGGCGAAGGCCGGCAAGCCGGTCGTCATCGTCAACCGCGGCTGGACGCGCGGCGACCCGCTCGCGACGCTCAAGGTCGACGCCGGCACCACCGAGACCCTGACGACGCTCGCCGCGGCCCTCCCCCGCTGACACCGAGCACGACACGAGCCCGCGTCGAGCACGACCTGGGAGTCGCTATCCGCTGGATAACGACCCTCATGTCGTGCTCGGCGGGGTGCGGGGGTGACCGTCAGCGCTGGGCGGCGAAGAAAGCGCGCAGGAGGTGGGCGCACTCGTCCTCGCGGACGCCGCCGACCACCTCGACGGCGTGGTTGGCGCGCTGGTCGCGCACGAGGTCCCACACCGAGCCGGTCGCGCCGGCCTTGGGGTCCCACGCGCCGAGCACGAGCCGCTCGACGCGCGCGAGGACGAGCGCCCCGGCGCACATGGCGCACGGCTCGAGCGTGACGACGAGCGTGCAGCCCTCGAGCCGCCACTCCCCCAGCGTCGCGGCGGCCTGGCGCAGGGCGAGCACCTCGGCGTGCGCGGTCGGGTCGCCGGTCTCCTCGCGCCGGTTGCGCCCCACGCCCAGCAGGCGTCCGTCCGGCCCGACGACGAGCGCACCCACCGGCACGTCGTCGCTCGCGAGCGCGTGGGTCGCCTCGTGCAGCGCGAGGCCCATGAGCGCGTCCCAGACCTGGCGGCGTGCCGCGACCGTGTCCGGCGGGAACGTCCCGTCCGCCCACGGCAGGTCGAGCCCCCGCGGCTCCGGGGCGGCGCCGGCCGCCATCGCGCCCGGCGCAGCCCTCCCGGTGCCCGACGCGGGTCGCCCGGTGCCGGACGCAGGCCCCACGGTGCCCGACGCCGGCCCCCCGCCCGGGTGGGCGGGGTCGCCGGGGTGAGCGACGTCGTCGGGCACGGGACCTCCGAGGTGTCAGCGGCACGTCGCGCCATACCGCGACGAGGTGCTGACCGCTCGGTGGTGCGGGGAGCTGTCAGCGCCTCACCAGGCTATAGACCGGTGTGGCGCTGACAACTCGCGGACGGCGGCGGGTTACCGGGCGGTACGGGAGGGCCTGCGGTCGGATACCGTTGTCGCCATGCGCCTGCACGTCGCCGACCACCCGCTCGTGGCCCACAAGCTGACCGTCCTGCGGAACAAGGAGACGGCGTCCCCGACGTTCCGGCTCCTCGTCGACGAGCTGGTCACGCTGCTCGCCTACGAGGCCACGCGCGACGTGCGGGTCGAGCCGCACGAGATCGAGACGCCGGTGACGACGACGGTCGGCGTGCGCCTCGCGGAGCCCCGCCCGCTCGTCGTCCCCATCCTGCGCGCGGGCCTGGGGATGCTCGAGGGCATGACGCGCCTGCTGCCGACGGCGGAGGTCGGGTTCCTGGGGATGCAGCGCGACGAGGAGACGCTCGAGGCCGTCACGTACGCGAACCGCCTCCCCGACGACCTCACGGGTCGGCACGTGTTCCTCCTGGACCCGATGCTCGCCACGGGCGGCACGCTCGTCGCCGCGATCGACTACGTGTTCGCGCGCGGGGCGCGCGACGTCACGGCGGTCTGCCTGCTCGCGGCCCCCGAGGGCATCCAGGTGCTGGAGAACGCGGTCGGCGACCGCGTGGACGTCCAGCTCGTGGTCGCCGCGGTCGACGAGCGTCTCAACGAGAAGGCGTACATCGTCCCCGGCCTCGGTGACGCCGGGGACCGCCTCTACGGCGTCGTCTGACCCCTCCTCCCTGCGCGGACACGCTCGACCGACCCCGGGCGCGCCGCCCGTCGTCCGAACCCGAGCCCGGAACGCGAGACTCCGGAAGTCCGCATGCTGAGAAGTTCCCGCGCTCCCCTTGGCGTACTGCGCGGTGCGCTGCCATGCTCGCTCCCGTGAGCACCTCGACCCGTCCCGCCAGCGCGCCGTCCGGCGCGCTCCCGGGCGCGGTCATGTGCGTCTGTTGTCAGGCCTGAACCCTCTCCCGCACCTCGGTTCAGCCCTCGACCCCTGCCGACCCGCCGGTTCCCCGGCGACGCCGTCGGCCCGACGCACCCGGAGCCACCCATGACGCTCACCGCTACCCGCCCCGCCCGCCGCACCTCGACGCGCGCCGCCGCACCCCGAGCCCTCGCACCGCAGCGCCCCGCCGCGCCGCACGCCACGGTCGCGCCGGCCCGCCCGGCCGCGCCGGACGCCGCCCCCCGCCGGAACCCCGGCTTCGTGCTCTACGTCGGCGTGGACGCCGCGCCGGGCGAGCAGCCGCAGGCGCAGCTCGTCGAGCTCGCCGAGGCCCTGGGCGAGCTCGCCCGCGACTGGCTGCCGAGCGCCGAGACGTACACGGCCCTCGCCCTCGCCGAGCCCACGACCGCGACGTCGTCGCCCGTGCAGGACATCGCGGCGTTCCGCGAGCGGCTCGCGACGCTGTCGCCCGTGCCGCGCGTCGTCATCGACCCCGCGGGCCGTACCGTCACGGTCGAGGGCCGGTCCGCGCGTCTGACGTTCCGGGAGCTCGAGCTCCTCTCCTACCTCGCCCGCACGGCGCACCGCGTCGTGACCCGGGCCGAGCTGCTCGAGACCGTGTGGGCCGACCACGAGGTCGCCGCGGGCAGCCGCACCATCGACGTCCACGTGCGCCGCCTGCGCGAGAAACTCGGGCTGGAGCACGTCATCACCACGGTCCGCGGGCTCGGCTACCGGTTCGACCCGCAGACCCCCGTCGTCCTCGGCGGCACGGGGGACGCCGCCTGAGGACCAGCGCTGCCGGGCCGCGGTCGACGTGGGGGTACGTGGGGGACCGCGCGCCCGGCAGCGCAACCCCGCCTGTCGTCACGCCGGCCGGGCGACCGAGGTGACGACGCTCGCCGGGCGCGGACGCCCGCACGGCGATACGTTCGGCCCATGCGCACAGTCATCGCGGGAGGTCACGGCCAGGTCGGCCGTCGCCTGGCCCGGACCCTGGTCGAGCGGGGAGACGACGTCGTCGCCTTCGTGCGGTCCGCCGCGCAGATCACGGACCTCACCGAGCTCGGCGCGCACGTCGCGCTCATCGACCTCGAGAAGGACGACGCCGTCGCGGTGTCGTTCGAGCTGGAGGGCGTCGACGCCGTCGTGTTCGCGGCCGGCGCCGGACCCGGGAGCGGAGCACCGCGCAAGGACACGGTCGACCGGGCGGGCGCGGCGCTGCTCGCCGACGCCGCGGAGCGCGCGGGCGTCGGGCGCTACGTCCTCCTCTCCTCCCGCGGCGTCGAGGCGGCGCGCGCCGACGAGCGGCCCGACGACGTCGACGACGTGTTCTGGGCCTACCTGCGCGCCAAGGCCGCGGCCGAGGACGACCTGCGCGCGCGGGAAGACCTCGCCTGGACGATCGTGCGCCCGGGCCACCTCACCGACGACCCCGGCGTCGGCCTCGTCGCGCTCGCACCCGTCGGGGACGGCGACAAGCCGCGCGGCAAGCGACGCAAGCCCGGGGCCGCCGTGGGCGAGAGGTCAGACGTGACGCGCGACGACGTCGCGCTCGTCCTCGCCGCCGTCCTCCACGAACCGCGGTCGGCCGGCCTCGTGCTCGACCTCGTGGGCGGCGACCGCCCCGTGGACGACGCCCTGGCGGACGTGCTGCCGTAGCCCCGCTCGTCCGCCCCTCACCCCGGCAGACGGCGGGGCGTCAGCCCTCGCCGCAGCGCGACCCGCGCTGCCAGAACAACCCGAGCGGATCGCGGTCCGGCCGCACGAGGACGCTGCCGTTGCGCGCCGTGTAGTTCCAGCCGCTGTAGGAGACCTCGGCGTCGTGGTCGTACCAGACGCCTGCCTCCCACTCGGCGTAGCACGCGGGCGCCGCGGTGAAGTCGTCGACCCTGAGCTGTTCGGTCGACCTGCCCGCGTGGACGACGTAGGTCGCCCCGGACCAGGGCGCCTCGCCCAGGCTCTCGGTCCGTCGCTCGCCGGCCGCGACGGTCCACTCGCCCTTGGCCTGGCCTGTGACGCGGAACGTCACCGGGACGTTCGAGCCGGAGTTGTCGAGCAGGACCGACACCGCGCGGTACGAGTGGCCGCGGGCCGCGTCGTAGTACGGGTCGCCGAGGACGAGGCTCGCCGTCGGCGCCTCGACCGTGCAGTCGACCGCGTCGAAGTGCTCCGACAGCGTCTCGGTGAACGACACCCCGAGCACCGTGCGCGACAGCTCGAGCTCGACCTTCCCGGCCTTGACGGCGAGCGCACCCACCGCGACGTCTCCTCGCACGCTCGCTCCAGGGGCGACGTCGCCCAGGTCGCGGTCGCCGAACGGCGTGCGCGCGACGACGTGCATCGCCTCGGCCGAGTCGTTGCGCAGACCGACGGTGAGCACGACCCCACCCGTCCCGGCGGAGCACTGCGCGGACACGGTCGGGACGGCCGACCAGTCCGGCTCGTAACGGTCGCCCTGGTACCTCTCCGTGAGGCGTGCGTCCGTGAAGGCCGTGCCGAGCACGGTGCGCGACTGGCGGAACGTGACGGAGCCGGGATCCACGTCCAGCGCGCGCGTGTCCACGGTGAACGTCGCGGTGGCACCGGGCGCGACCTGCTGCGCGGGCCCCGAGTCCCCGTAGCCCGCGGCCGACATGACCACGTCGATCGTCTCGGGCGAGTCGTTGGTCAGCGTGCCGACGAGCTTGACCGAGCCGTCCTGCCAGCGCGCGTCGACCGTCGCGGACCGGGCCCACTCGGGGCTGTACGCGAGGGCGCGGTACCGGGCCTCGACCGTCTCCCCGCCCGGGCCCGACGGCGCCGCGCGCTCGACCGAGAACGTCGCCGTCCCGGCGGGGACGGACAGCGCCTGTGCGTCCACGGTGAAGGTCGCCTCGGCACCCGGCGCGACCTCGACCGGGGCGGCGTCACCGTGCGGCGTCGACATCCCGACACGGAGCGTCGTCGCGGCGTACGGGTTGCGGAACGTGCCGGTCACCACGGACGTGCCGACGCCGGTCCCAGGGGCCACCACCCAGGACGTCTCCGCGTCGGCCGCGTGCGCGACCTTCTTCCAGTCGAAGCAGTCGACGGCCGCGACATCATGGCTCGCGAGCGGCGCGCCGTCGGCGAGCACCGCGAGCCGCAGGGGCTCCCGGCCCACGCCTCCAGGCACGTCGACGGTCACGGCCGCGCTGCCGTCGACGGTCCGGGTCAGGTCCTTCCGCCCCTCGACCGAGAAGACGACCGGGACGGTCGAGCGCGTGTTGTCGTAGCGCAGCGAGACCGTCGCGGAGGACAGCTCGGTCTTCGGGTCGAGCACGCACTTCCCGACGACCGGCGAGCCCACGGCGGGCGCGTGCCGGGCCGCGTCGTACGAGGCGGTCACGGGGTGCGACCGCCCGGACCCGTCGAGCCGCGTCGCGTGGAAGACGACCTCGCCGGCCGCGACGTCGCTCGAGCCCGCGTCGAGCGAGACCGTCACCGTCTCGCCCGGAGCGACGTCCACGGCCTTCGTCACGCCGAGCTCGTCGCCGTCCATGGTCACGCGCAGCGCCGTGGTCGCGTGGCCGTTGCGGAGCTCGCCCTGCACGACGACCGACCGGGTCTCCGCGGACCAGCGCGCCGTCGCGCTGCCCGAGACGTTCCACTCGAAGCAGTCGACACCGGCGACGTCGTGCCGGGCGATGGTCAAGCCGTCGGCGCGGACCTCGAACGCCGCACCCGTCGCGCCCACGCCTCCGGGCACGACGACGTCGCGCACCTCGCCGGCCTCCAGCGTCGCGGTGAGATCGTCGCGACCGGCGACCGAGAGCTCCACCGGCACCGTGGACGCCGAGTTGTCGTAGTGCACCGTCACCGGCGCCGACGACGTGTCCGTCTCGGCGTCGAACACGCACTCCCCGACGGACGGCGCACGCGACGCGGACGGCGCGTGGCGCGCCGCGTCGTAGGACGCGCGGACCTCGTGCTGCTCCGTGCCCGGGGCGTCGACGCGAGAGGTACGGAACGTGACCGAACCTGCCGCGACGTCACGCGAACCGGTGTCGAGCGCGAACGACGCCTCCGCACCGGGCGCGACCTTCACGGCGTCGGTGGAGCCGTGGCGACCGGCGTCCAGGACGACGCTCATCAGGGTCACGGCGTGCGTGTTGCGGAACGTCCCCTCGACGACGAAGGACCCGGACTCCGCGGACCAGCGCGTCGTGGCGCTGCCCGTCACCGACCACCGGAAGCAGTCGACGGCGCGGACCGTACGAGGACCGATCTCCCGGCCGTCGGACCGGACCGCGTACGTGGCCGCCTGCGCGCCGGCGCGGGGCAGCTCGACCTCCGCCGTCCCTCCCGCCGGGACCGTCTTCGAGAGCCCAGGGCGCCCGTCGACCGAGAAGACCACCGGCAGGGTCGACGCCGAGTTGTCGTAGACCAGCGACGCCGCGGCCCCCGACGTGTCCGTCTCCGGGTCGAACCGGCACTGGCCGAGCGACGGCCCCGGGACGTCGGGCGCGATCCGCTGCGCCTCGAGGAGGACGGGCAGCAGGCTCTGGTAGCCCTTGCCGTCGCCGTCGTCGTCCTGGTGCCAGCGGTACTGGCGCAGGACCGCGTTCCCCCGCACCGTATGGGTCAGCCCGGTGTCGAGGACGAGGTCGCCCGTCGCGCGGTCGGCCAGGGGCGTGATCGCCGCCGAGTCCGCGACCCCGGACCAGGTGCCGTTGTCGGGCGCGAGCAGGCGCACGTCGAGCTTCTCGCCCGTGCCGTTCACGACGCTCGCCGTCCAGCGGACCGTGCCGCCGTCGTTGTCCGCCGCGACGTGCACGTCGGCAGCGGTCAGCCACGGCGGCGGCGTCCAGCAGTCGAGCGCGTCGAACGGGCCCGCGTCGAGGCGGTGCTCGAACCTCTCGCCCGCGACGTTCGTCGAGAGCACGACGGCGGCACGCCCGGCGGGGTAGCGCACGCCGTCGTCGACCTGGATCTTCGCGACCTGCCCGGCACCGACGGTCCTCGTCGCGCTCGACCCCGCCGCCTCGACCGTCACGTCGAGGTCGTCGTACGCCGTGGTGTTGGTGTACGTCGCGACGAGAGACGCGACGTCGCCCTTCTCGGTCGCGGTGCACTGCGGCACGACGCCGCGGGGCTCCCCGTCGTCCCCGCGCAGACCGTCGGCGGCGCCTCCCCAGTAGTCGTCCACGGCCGGGTCGACGGACGCGGTGCCCGAGCGGGCGCCACCCGCCGTCGCCTGAACCTGGAGGTCGGGAAGGTCGTCCGGGACGGTCTCGAGGTCCGCGAGGAGAAGCACCGGGACGTCGACCGTCGCGTGCGGGGCGAGCGTCGTGCCCGACGGCGAGGCGCACGTCACGGCCCCGTCGCCTCCCTCGCAGCTCCATCCCCTCGGGCCGCCGCCGACGAGGCTCAGTCCGTCCGGGAGGTCGACGGTCACGCGCGGTTCCACGGCAGGCTCGTCGCCGCTGTTGCGCAGGGAGAGTCGCAGCGTCGCGTCCCCAGGGTTGTCGAACGCGAGCGTGGGATCGGCGGTGACCCGCAGCTCTGCGCCCCAGTACGAGACCTTCGTCGGCGGGAACGACCGGCGTGACGGCTCGACGCCCTTGGCGCGCAGCGACGCGGCGAAGGCGTACTCACCGCCCGAGTCGGCACGCACCTGCACCGAGAGGTCCTGGGTCGCCCGCGGCGCGAGGACGCCCACCGAGCACGTGACCAGGCTCGTCCCGTCCGACTGCGGCACCGCGCTGCCGCACGGGAGGGAGGCTGTCGACAGGGGGCCGCCGACGACGGTGCCGCGCGCGACGAGCGACGAGCCGGGGGTCGAGACACCGGCCGGGAGGGTGAGGTCGACGAAGACCTCCTCCGCCGCTCGCCCGCCGGAGTTCGACGCGGTGATGACGAGATCCGCCGGGACCCGTGCCGCGAGCGAGACCGGGGCGAGCGACAGCTCGAGCGCCGCGGGCGCGGGCTCGGGTGTTCCCGGGTCCGTCGGCCCGGGCGTCCCGGTCCCCGGGTCGGTGGGCGTCGGTGTGCCGGCGCCGGGGTCGGTGGACCCACCCGGGGTCGTCGTGCCCGGCGTCGAGCCGACCGGCGTCGTGCCGTCGGTGGGCGACCCGCCGCCGGTCCCGGTCGTGTCACCGGTCCCGGCAGTGCTGCTGTCGGTAGGTGCGGGCGGGATGTTCGTCGGCGACGTCGGGTCTGCGCTCGGGTCGGTCGGCGCGCTGGTCGCCTCCGAGGTCGGGGAGGGCGTCGGTGACCCGCTCGGCGAGGGCGAGGACTGCGAGGTGGGCGTAGGTCCCGGGTCAGGCGAGAACGCCCCGAGCGCGCCGGCGACCCCGAGTCCCGCGACC
>NZ_JNBQ01000006.1 GCF_001019615.1 Cellulosimicrobium funkei
CCCCCGGGTGCGGGCCGACGGCCCACGCACCCGGGAGCCGTCAGGCGCAGTCGAGCGCGTCGTGCTCGACGTCGACCGTCGAGGTGACCTCCTCGCCGTCGACCGTCGCGGTACCGCTGACGGACACCGAGCCGCTCGCGACCGAGGTCGCGCGCACCGCGAACGACTGGTACGCGTTCGAGCCCGGCGCGACGTCCGCGAACTCGCGGGTGCCGTACGCGGTCGCGAGGGTCACGTCGACCGGCGAGTCCTCGCCGTTCGCAGCGCGGACCGCGAGGTACGCCTGGCCGGCGAGGCACCGCGCCTGCACCGTGACGTCGAGGTCGAGCTGCCCGCTCGGGGTGCCGTAGACCTCGAGCTCGTAGAGCGAGAAGCCCCACTGCGTCGCGCGCTCGGTGAGGTAGAGGCGCACGTGGCGGCCCGTGCCCGCGACGTCCAGCTCGTCGTACCCGCCGTCACCGTCGGCCACGGTGTGCACCGTGGTCCAGGTCTCGCCGTCCGGCGAGGTCTGGACCTCGTACCCCGACCCGTACGCGGTCTCCCAGTCGATCACGACCTTGCTGAGGTCGTAGTTCGCTCCGAGGTCCACCGCGATCCACTCCGGGTCGTTCCACGCGCTGCTCCAGCGGGTGCCGGCGTTGCCGTCGACCGCCATCTCGGGCTCGTGACCGGCCTCGTCGATGCTGGAAGCCGTCACCGGGCGGCCCAGGGCGAGCGACTCGTCGCCCTCGTTCCCGCCCCCGTCCTCGGACTCGAAGCAGCGGAGGTAGCGGTAGGACTCTGCCGAGGTCTCGAACGACGGCGCCCAGTCCCACTCGTAGGTGTAGTACTGCACGTACGGCTCGGCCGCGGCGATGATCGCCGGGAGGTCCAGGTCGCCCCGGCCGAGGGCGACCTGCCGCATGTCGCCCGGCGCGTTCACGTTCACGGCGTCCTTGATGTGCAGCAGCTCGATGCGGTCCCCGTGCTCCTCGATCCACGCGGGCACGTCGAGGCCGGCGTCGGCCGCCCAGCCGACGTCGAGCTCGAACGTGACGTAGCGCGGGTCGGTGTTCTCCTCGATGACCTCCCAGGCGCTGACCATCTCGCCCGTCACCGGGTCGGGGTACCGCGTGGTGAACTCGCTCTGGTGGTTGTGCAGCACGATCTTGTTCGCGCCGTTCTCGTGCGCGTACTGGCCGAGCTGGTTGACGTAGGCCGCGGTCGCGACCGCCTCGGCGTAGGTGCCGTAGCCACCGGCCATCCCGCCGGTCCCGATGTAGTCCTGACCCAGCGCGACGGCGTACGCGACGGTCTGGGGCCACGAGCCCCAGTCCGTGCTGCCGTGGCTGGACGACACCGCGAGGCCGTGCTTGTCGAGGATCGCCTGGTACTCCTCGACGGGCATCGAGTAGGGCTGGTTGTACGGCTCCACGTTGGTGAACCCCGCGTTGGCCACCTCCCCGAGCACGCGGTCGATCGTCTCGGCGGACGGGGTCCCCGAGCCCCCGAGCTCGCCGACGTGCGTGTAGAGCTGGATGGAGATCTTGGAGTCGGGAAGCCCGTCTTCCGGGCCGCACGTCTCGGCCGCGGCGAGGGCGGTCGGGGGGCTGGTCTCGGCGGACGGGGTCGCGACGGCCGGGGCAGCGGCGAGCGTGCACGCGACGAGCGCGCCGCCCGTCAGTGCCGCGCCGAGGCGCCGTGCGCGAGGCGAAAGGTGGGGGATCTGCATGAGGCTCCAATTGACAGCGTTGTCGATTTGGCTGACGAACATGCGACTTCTGATGTCACGTGTGCAAAAGTAGTCTTGTGGCCGGCCATGACCCTGTCAAGGGCGAGCCGACCGGCCGCGGCACGGGCACGGCACGGCACGGCACGGCACGCGGACGCTCAGCACGGAAACGCCGCAGGGCGGGTCCTCCCGACCGGGAGGACCCGCCCTGCGGCGGTACGCGTGACGGTGTCAGCTGCTGATGCGCTGGCCCGACGCCGCGCCGAAGACGTGCGAGTGACCCGGGCGGATCGTCACGTAGATGCGCTCGCCCTTGGCCGGGACGTTGCGCGGGTCGACGCGGACGATCACCTGGTTGTCGCCGGCGCCCGAGTGGACGTCGGCCTGCGCGGCCAGGTCGCCCTTGAGGGTGCCGTAGACGAACGCGTCGGAGCCGAGCTCCTCGACGATGTTCACCTCGACCGGGAACGCGGCCTCGTTCGCCTGCGACACGACGTCGAGCGACTCGGGGCGGAAGCCGATGGTGACCTTGCCGTTGTCCGCCTCGGTGAGCTTCGCGGCCGTCTCGCGCTCGAGCGTGATGCGGGCCGGGCCGACCTCGGCGACGCCGTTCTTGACCACGAACGTGCCGATGTTCATGGCCGGCGAGCCGATGAAGCCGGCGACGAAGACGTTGGCCGGGGTGTCGTACATCTCGCGCGGCGTGCCGACCTGCTGGAGCAGACCGTCCTTGAGGACCGCGATGCGGTCGCCCATGGTGAGGGCCTCGGTCTGGTCGTGCGTGACGTAGACCGTCGTGACGCCGAGGCGGCGCTGGAGCGACGCGATCTGCGTACGGGTCTGGACGCGGAGCTTCGCGTCGAGGTTCGACAGCGGCTCGTCCATGAGGAACACCTGCGGCTGGCGCACGATCGCGCGGCCCATGGCGACACGCTGACGCTGACCACCGGAGAGCGCCTTCGGCTTGCGGTCGAGGTACTCGGTGAGGTCGAGGATCTTCGCGGCCTCCTCGACGCGCTGGCGGATCTCCGCCTTCGGCGTGCCGGCGATCTTCAGCGCGAAGCCCATGTTGTCCGCGACGGACATGTGCGGGTACAGCGCGTAGTTCTGGAAGACCATCGCGATGTCGCGGTCCTTCGGCTGGACGTCCGTGACGTCGCGGTCGCCGATGTAGATGTGTCCGCCGTTGACGTCCTCGAGGCCCGCGAGCATGCGGAGCGAGGTCGACTTGCCACAGCCCGAGGGGCCGACGAGGACGAGGAACTCGCCGTCCTCGATGTGCAGGTTGAGCTGGTCCACAGCGGGACGCTCGGTCCCGGGGTAGAGCCGGGTTGCGTGGTCGTAGGTGACCGTAGCCATGACTGGTACATCCCTCCACCGGCAGGTACGTGCCGGACGATCCGTTGTGCAGTGACGTGCCACGTCGACGTAGCTGTTCGCGATGGCGGACGAGCGTGTCTTCGACGACACAGAAGAAGTCGGACCCCCTCTGGTTCGAGCAGGGGACCCGACGTCATCGTGGACCCGATACTACTCCGGCTTCTGAGTGCTTCGTCACAGCGCCGGTCACGATCGGGTAGCGGTTTCGTGGCGGCCCGTGACGGCCCCTCAGGCCTCCGCGCGTCCCAGCAGGTCGGCGAGCAGGTCGAGCGCCGCGGCCAGCCCGTCGGCGTCGGGCACGCGCACGGTCGCCCGGGTCTCGCCGTCCCCGACCTTGACCCCCAGGTCGCCCGGGCCGAGCACGGCGAACGCGGTCTCGTCCGTGGTGTCGTCACCGGCGTACAGCACGCGCGTCCGCGAGTCCGGGAGCCCCGCGTCGTGCCCGACGACGTCCCGCAGCCGGTCGACCGCCTCGCCCTTGGACGTCTCGACGACGGCGACCTCCACCACGTCCTTGCCGTGCATCGCGTGCAGCCCGAGCCGCTCGGCCACGGCGTCCGCGACGTCCTCGGCCGCCCGCGTGTCCGCCGGGGACGCGAGCCGCGTGTGCAGGACGGCGGCGCTCGGCTTGTCCTGGACCCACGCGCCCTCGCGGCCCGCCACGGCGTCCGCGAGCCCCGCACGCAGCGTCGCGAGGGCGTCGGCCTGGTCCGCGGTCAGCTCGAGCGGGACGGCCTCGAGGCCCGACGGCGTGACGACGCCGGTCTCGGCGCCGTGGCTGCCCACGAGGAAGGTCCCGACGGGCGGCTCGCTGCGCTCGGCGAGGTCCGCGAGGTGGCGTCCCGAGACCAGGGCCAGGCGCGTCGTCGTCCCCGCGAGCACCGCGCCGAGGCGGTCCACCGCGGCCCGTGCCGCGGGCGCCATGCGCGCCGCGTGCGGGTCGTCGACGAGCGGCGCGAGCGTCCCGTCGAAGTCGAGCGCGACGAGCCGGGCGTGCGGGGAGTCGCTGCCGTCCGCCGCGAACGCGCGGACGGCCTCGGCGACGGGCCGGGGCAGGGACGGTGGCAGCTCGGGTCCGCCGTCGGGCCGGGTCACGCGCCGGCCTCCACGGCGAGGTCGGCCTGCGCCCCGTCGTGGCCGGCGTCGTCCTGTCGGCGGTGCGGCACGCGCGACGGCATGGCCGTGAGGACGCCGAGGAACGACTCCGACCACTTCGCGACGTCGTCGCTGAGGACCTTGCGGCGCAGGCGGCGCATGCGCTTGCGCTGCTCGCGGTGGTCCATGTGCGCGGCCGCCACGATGATGTCCTTCATCCCGTCGATGTCGTGCGGGTTGACGAGGAGCGCGCCGGACGAGAGCTCGTCGGCCGCCCCCGTGAACTCCGAGAGCACGAGGACGCCCCGGTCGTCGGAGCGCGCCGCGACGTACTCCTTCGCGACGAGGTTCATGCCGTCGCGCAGCGCGGTGACGAGCATGACGTCCGCCGCGAGGTACAGCGCGGCCATCTCCTCCGGGGGGTAGGAGTGGTGCAGGTAGTGGATCGCGGCGTGCCCGATCTCGGCGTACTCCCCGTTGATGCGCCCGACGGCGCCCTCGACGTGCTCGCGCAGCTCCTGGTAGGCGTCGACGTTCTCGCGGCTCGGGCTCGCGACCTGGACGAGCGTCGCGTGCTCGACGTCGAGGCGCCCGTCCTGGAGGAGCTCGCCGTACGCCTTGATGCGGTGCCGGATGCCCTTGGTGTAGTCCAGGCGGTCCACGCCGAGCATCATGATGTCCGGGTCGCCCAGGTCGGCGCGGATCTCGCGCGAGCGCTGCTGCACCTCGGGCGTGCGGGCGAGCTCGTCGAAGCGGCGCGAGTCGATCGAGATGGGGAACGCCGCGGCGCGCACGTGGCGGTCGCGACCGTCCTCGCCGGGGACCGTGATGATGGGGCCGCGCGTCGTGTGCGCGCGCAGGCGGCGCACGGCGCGGATGAAGTTCGCGGCGTCGCCCGCGCGCTGGAAGCCCACGAGGTCCGCGCCCAGGAGCCCGTCGAGCACCTGTCGGCGCCAGGGGAGCTGCTGGAACAGCTCCAGGGGCGGGAACGGGATGTGGTTGAAGAACCCGATCCGCACGTCCGGGCGCTGGGCGCGGATCATCTGCGGCACGAGCTGGAGCTGGTAGTCGTGCACCCACACGACGCCGCCCGGCGAGACCTGCGCGACCGCGGCGTCGGCGAAGCGCTGGTTGACGCGCCGGTACGCCTCCCACCAGGTGCGGTGGTACGTGGGCGGCGAGATGACGTCGTGGTAGAGCGGCCAGAGCGTGTCGTTGGAGAAGCCCTCGTAGTAGCGCTCGATCTCGTCGGCGGAGAGGGTGACGGGCACGAGCCGCATGTCGTCCGCGTCGAACGGCTCGCTCGCGAGGTCCGGGGCGCCGGACCAGCCGACCCACGCGCCGTCGGACGCCTGCATGACGGGCTCGAGCGCCGTGACGAGGCCGCCGGGCGAGCGGTTCCACTCGACGTCGCCACCGGGTCCGACCGTGAAGTCCACGGGCAGCCGGTTGGCCACCACGACGAGATCGAATCCCTCTTTGCCTGTCAATGGACTACTCCTTGAGCTTCGATGGATCGCGCCTGGGAGACCCAGGGTAGTGGGCCCGCCCGGCGCGCGGGACGGGTCGCCCGTCCCGGGCCGAGTCGCCCCCCGGGCCCGTCGGGCCGGTCCGGAAGGCGGTGTCCCGCCCGCTGCGGCTACCTTGTCACCATGGAGGAGCCCACGCAGCGCGTCGACGCGCGGTCCGCCCCCGGCGGGTCGGCGCGCGGCCCCGCGCCCGGCAGCGAGGTCGGGGGCTACCTCATCGGCGCGCGCCTCGGCTCGGGGGCCATGGGCACCGTCCACAGCGCGCACGACGGCGGCGGGAACCTCGTCGCGATCAAGCTCCTGCACGCGCACGTCGACCTCGACGCCGCGGCCCAGGGTCGCGAGCGGCTGCGGCGCGAGGCGCTCGCCCTCCAGCGCCTGCGCCACCCCGCCGTCGCGCAGATCCTCGACGTCGAGCTCGACGGCCCCGACGCGTTCATCGTCACCGAGCTCGTCGACGGTCCGACCCTCGAGGACGAGGTCGCCGAGGGCGGCCCGCTCGACGCGTGGGACCTCTACGAGCTGGCCGACCAGCTCGCGGCCGCGCTCGAGTCCGTGCACGCGGCGGGGGTCGTGCACCGCGACCTCAAGCCGAGCAACGTCATGGTCTCCTCGCGGGGCCCCGTGCTCATCGACTTCGGGATCGCGCAGGGCCTCGAGGACGCGCGCGTCACGTCCACCGGCCTCGTCATGGGCACGCCCGGCTACCTCGCGCCCGAGCTGCTGGAGGGCGCCGCCCCGAGCGTCGGGAGCGACTGGTGGGGCTGGGCCGCGCTCCTCGCCTACGCCGCGACGGGCCGTGCCCCGTTCGGGGTGCGGCCGACCGACGTCGTCCTGGCCCGCGCCCGCAGCGGGCGGCCCGACCTCGCAGGCCTCGGGCCGGTCACCGCCCGCGTGCTCGCCGGGGCGCTGCACGCGGACCCCGCGCAGCGGTTCGGCCCGACCGAGGTCGTCGCCGCGCTGCGGCACGCCGCCGACACGGGCGACGTCGCGCCCGCGACGCAGGTCGTCGGCCCGCCGACCGGCCCCACGCGGGTCGTGCCCCCCGTCGCCGTCGTGCCGGGCGGCGGCACCGGCGCGCAGGGGTGGACCGGCCAGGCGCAGGTCGTCCCGCCACCCCTCCCCACCTCGCAGTCCCAGGTCAACGACGGCCGCACCATGGCCGTCCCCGCCGGGCACGACCTCATGGACGACCTCGGCGCGCCGCCCGTGGGGGAGGACGGCGAGCCGCTCTACGCACGGCCCGTGCCCGCCGCGCGCCGCACCGCGCTGCTCCTCCTCGCGGCCCCGCTCGTCCTGCTCGGCATGCTCCACCCGGGCGTCGCGTTCGTGGTGCTCTCCGTGCTCGTCGTCCTCGCGCGCGTCGTCGGGGTGACGACGGAGTCGCTGCACGCGCGACGCGAGCGGCGCGGCGTGTCGCCCCGCGACACCGTGCGGTCGGTCGCGGCGTCGCCCTGGTACGTCGTGCGCGCCGTCGTCGGGGCGCTCCCGTCGCTGCTCGTCGCGGCGTGCGCGGGGGTGCTCGTCGTCGTGGCCGGGTGGTGGCTCCTGGAGTCCGACCGCTGGGTCGTCGTCGAGGGCGCGGACGGCGGGAACTCCCCGGTCGTCACGACCGTGATCCTGGGACTCGCGTCGCTCGCGGCCGTCGTGCTCGCGTGGGCCGGGCCGCTGACCCACCTCACGCGCTACGGGACGCGCACCGCGCTCGCGCGGCTCGCCCCGGGCCGCACCGGGACCCTCGTGCTCGCCGGCGTCGGCCTCGCCCTCACGGTCCTGTGCGTCGTCCTCCTCGCCGGCGACCCCGAGGTGACGTGGTGGCCCTTCCCCGGGCCGCCGTCGTTGCGCTGAGCGGGAGTGCCGGCACCGGGGGCCCCTCGTGGACCCGAACCCGGGCGTTCCCAGCCCGCTACCAGCACGCATGCGTAGGATGGGCGCCGTGCTCCGGACGACGGTGCCGCGCGCGTGGTCGCGCGGCGTGACGCGCACGTCCGTCGTGCCCGTGACCGGCCGGCTGCTCGGCCCCGCCCTCCTGCTCCTCACGCTCCTCGCCGCCCTGGTGACGCAGCTCGCCGACCGCGGGTACGCCGTCGTGCACCAGTGCGTCACGGTGCCGGGCGCGTGGGGCGTCGCCGGGATGCACCTCGCGCTCGTCCACGAGACCCCGGACTGCCCGTCCGGCACCGCGCTCGGCGGCGACCCGGCCGCCATGGTCACCGTGGTCGGCGTGCTCGCGCTGCCCGTCGTCGTCGCGCACGTCGTGGTCGCGGCCGTCGCGTGGGGCGTGTCGGCGTGGGCACGGCGCGCGCACGAGCGCTCCCGCGCCGTCGTGGCCGGGGCGGCGCGGACGCTGCGGGTGGTCGTGCGGGGCGCGCTCCACCCGGTGCGCGCGATCGTCGCGGGCGCCCGGCGGGTCGTCCGCCCGGTGCCCGACCCCGTCCCCGCTGCACTGCACCACCTCGCCGACGCGGTGGTGCGCACGCGGCGCGGGCCGCCGCGGCTCGCCCTGCTCTGACGACGCCGTCGGACGCACGGCCCGCGCGACCCCTGTCGGCGCGCACCCCGACACATCCCAGCTCTCGGAACTCCCTCGGAGGACGACCATGCCCAGCAACGAAGCCCAGACCAAGGCCCAGCGCCGCGAGGCCGCGCGCGCCGAGGCCCTCGCGCTGCGCGAGGCGCAGGCCAAGCGCGACAAGCGGAACCGCCTCATCACGATCGGAGCGCTCGTCGCGGGCGTCCTCGTGCTCGTCGGCGTGTTCCTCGCCGTGTGGATCCCGGCCATGAAGGACCAGAACAAGACGATCGACGCCGTCGCGGCCGGGAACCTCGCCGACGTGACGAGCCCGTCCACGTCGCGCGACGACGGCGGCATCCCGATGGGTGCCGACGGCGCGGCCGGGACGGAGAACGAGGGCGCGGTCGAGGTCGGCGTCTACCTCGACTACATGTGCCCCATCTGCGGGCAGTTCGAGGAGACGAACGGCGCGACGCTCGACCAGCTCCGCGAGTCGGGCGACATCACCGTCGTCCTGCACCCCGTCTCGATCCTCGACCGCATGGCGAACGCGCAGCAGTTCTCGACCCGCTCGGCGGCCGCCGCCGCGTGGATCGCGGACCGCGCACCGGAGCAGATGAACGCGTTCAACGCGATCATGTTCCAGAACCAGCCCGAGGAGAACGTCTCGACCCTCACCGACGAGCAGATCGCGGACCTGGCCGAGCAGGCCGGCGTCCCGGCCGACGTCGCCGCGGGCATCGCCGACGGGACCGCCGTCGAGACCTACGGCGACTGGGCCGCCACCGCGACGAGCCTCGTCACGCAGGACGAGGCCCTCGTGAACCCGCAGTCGGGCGGCTTCGGCACGCCGACGATCACGATCGACGGCGAGCGCTGGGACGGCAACTGGAGCGACCCGAACGCGCTCTCGGACGCCGTCACGGCCGCGCAGGGCTGACCCGCAGGTCGGCGCCGCGCGCGGCGCCGGCCGCGGTCCGGGGCTCGCCGGGCGAGCAGGTAGTCTGTTCGCTCGCCCGGCAGCCCGGGCACGCCGCCTTAGCTCAGCTGGTAGAGCACTCGCCTTGTAAGCGAAAGGTCGTCGGTTCGAACCCGACAGGCGGCTCCACCACGACGCCCCCGGTTCGCGGAGCCGGGGGCGTCGTCGTGCCCGGTGGACGGGGGCGTCAGTCCTGCGCGAGCGGGACCGGCAACAGCTCGGGCGCCTTGGGGAGCCGACCGTCGCCCGACGACGTCCCCCGGATCCGGCGCTGCGCCCACGGCACGACGTGCGTGCGCACCCACTGCGCGTTCTGCCGCGCCCGGTCCAGCGCCGGGAGCGGCGGCAGGGGAGCGAGCGGGTCGTCCCACGCCGCGTCGTCGGGCGCCTGGCCCAGCCCGACGAGCGCGGCCTGCGCGACCCGCCGGTGCCCCTCGGGCGTCAGGTGGATGCGGTCCTCCGACCACACGCGCCAGTCCTGGAGCGCGCGCATGCCCCACAGGTCGAGCACGTACGCGCCCTGGCGGCGCGCGATCGACCAGATGTGCGCGTTGTACACGCCGACGCGCGGGCGCGTGAGGCCGACGAGCGGCGACTGCGAGGCGTCGAAGCCGGTGGCCATGAGCACGTCGATCCCCGCGCCGCGCAGGCGTGAGACCGCGTGCTCGAGGTTGCGCGCGAGGCGGTCGACGTCGGCGTTCGGCCGCAGGATGTCGTTGCCGCCGCCGATGACGCTCACGAGGTCCGGCTTCAGCGCCAGCGCCGCCGGGACCTGCTCGGTGAGGATCGAGCGCAGCTTGCGCCCGCGGATCGCAAGGTTCGCGTAGCGCAGCGGCTCCTCGCCCGCCGCGACGCGGCGGGCGGCGAGGTGCTGCGCGAGGACGTCGGCCCAGCCGCGCTGGTGGTCCGCCTCGCCGGGGTAGGGGTCCCACAGGCCCTCGCTGAACGAGTCGCCGATCGCGACGTAGCTCGACCAGCGGGGCGGGGCGTCGTCGGGTCGGTGTGCGTCAGAGGCGTCACCGGCCAGGGGAGTGGTCGTCGGGTTCTGCGTCGTCACCCGCCCATTCTGCTCCCGTCGGTCCCGTGCCCCACCGAGGCAGAACCCTGGTCGGTCGAGGTAGGGCCGTGGTCCGCCGAGGTAGAGCCGTGGTTCCGCGAGGTAGAGGCCTGGTTGGTCGAGGTAGAGCCGAGGTCATGCCTGACGGCGGCCGGTCACCGATCGCGATCAGGTCACCACGCGTGAGGGTTCGGCCGCTGCCCAGATGACCCGAAGGGCCGACCGGGCGGGTCGCAGCGGGTCCAGCGAGCGCTCGGACGTCTGGCGGCGTAGGACGAGCCCCGCCGCGCGGGGTTCGCCGGGGGCGAGCCCAGACCACGGTGAGACGAATTCGGGCGGGGTGAGTGGTGGCACCACCACCACCCCGACCTCTCAGGGCGACCCCGCGCCGTCGGGCACGAGAACCACGGCCCTACCTCGACCGACCAGGGCTCTACCTCGCCGGACCACGGGTCTACCTCGGCGGGGGCGGGCTACGCGGTCGGGAGGGTCCAGTCGACGGGGGCGGCGCCCTGGGCGACGAGGAGCTCGTTGACGCGGGAGAACGGGCGGGAGCCGAAGAACCCGCGGCGTGCGGAGAGCGGGCTCGGGTGGGCGCTCGCCACGACGGGGGTGTCGCTCAGCATCGGGCGCAGGGTGGCCGCGTCCCGACCCCAGAGGATCGCGACCAGCGGGGCGTCGCGCGCGACGAGCGCCCGGATCGCGGCTTCCGTGACGGCCTCCCACCCCTGGCCGCGGTGCGAGCCGGGCTCGCCGGGGCGGACGGTGAGCACCCTGTTGAGGAGCATGACGCCCTGGTCGCTCCACGCGGTGAGGTCGCCGTTCGCGGGCGTGGGGGCGCCGACGTCCTCCGCGAGCTCCGCGAAGATGTTCTGGAGCGAGCGCGGCACCGGGCGCACGTGCGGCTGCACGGAGAACGACAGCCCCATCGGGTGGCCCGGCGTCGGGTACGGGTCCTGCCCGACGACGAGCACGCGGACGTCCGCGAGCGGCCGCGAGAAGGCGTTGAGGATCGCCGACGGCGCGGGGAGGTACTCGCGTCCGGCCGCGACCTCGGTGCGCAGGAAGTCCCCGAGCGCGTGGAGCTGCGGCTCGACGGGCGCGAGCGCCTCGGCCCAGTCGGGCGCCATGATGCTCGCGAGCGGGGGGCGGGGGGCCGTCGCCGGATCGGTGACTGCCGGGGTGTTGCCCGGGTCGACGTCGACGGGCTGGGCGGGTGCGCTCTCCACGGCCACGAGCCTATAGGCCCCCGGGGACGCCTCCGGCGACTCCGGCGAGGATGAATGACACTCGTGTGGTTCGTGCGTACGCTGAGAGGCGGCCGGGCGCACCGGGGTGCGCAGGTCCCGTGACGAGAGAGTGCAGGGAGGGAACGATGAGCGAGGCGGCGTACGTGCTCGACGGACCCGACGGCGTCGGCGACCCGACCGCCCAGGAGGGCCCGGCGTCGGGCCTGAGCGAGCGGGACCAGGAGATCCTGGCGTTCGAGCGGCAGTGGTGGAAGTACTCGGGCGCCAAGGAGCAGGCGGTGCGCGAGCTCTTCGACATGACCGCGACGCGCTACTACCAGGTGCTCAACGCGCTCATCGACTCACCGGCGGCGCTCGCGCACGACCCGATGCTCGTCAAGCGGCTGCGCCGGATGCGTTCCACCAGGCAGCGGGCCCGGACGGCCCGCCGGCTCGAGGGTCTGTGACCTGAGGTGCACCCCTCGCCCGTGAAGTTCGCGCGAACCGGGCGTTTAGCCAACGGGCCCGACCGGGCTACCCTGTCGCCGTGACGAAGAGCCGCTACCCCTACGCGCCCGACGAGTTCGACGCGCCCGCGCAGCAGGGCGCGCCCGTGGGGGTGCACCGCACGCCGCGCAGCGGGTGGAGCAAGACGTGGCCGTTCCTGCTGGTCGCCGTCGTCTTCGCCGGCCTCGCGTACGGGGGCGTCGCGCTGCTGTCGGACAACGGCGCGACCGAGAACCCGCCGCAGGCGCAGTCCACCGAGCCCGCGGCCGAGGAGACCGAGGCGCCGCCCGCCGAGGAGACCGAGGAGCCTCCGGCGGAGGAGGAGCCCCCGGCCACGGAGGAGCCGCCCGTCGAGGAGACGCCCGCCGCGCCGGACCTCGCGACGCTCATGGCCGCTGCCGACCCGAGCGCGTACGTCCGCGTGCTGAACGACGGTGGCCCGGAGGGTGAGTCCCGCGTCGGCAAGGATGCTCTGGAGGCCCAGGGCTTCACCAACGTCCAGTTCGCGTCCTACCCGGACGGCGGCTCCGGGCAGGAGGCCAACACCGTCTGGTACGTCCCGAACCGCAACGACACTGCGGCAGCCGTGGCGGCGGCCCTGGGTATCCCGGCCGAGAACGTCGAAGAAGTCCCGTCGCTGCGCGAGGGCGACGTCGTCGTCGTCGTGAAGTCCGCGCTCGCGCCGGTCGGCTGACGCTCCCCACCCGGGACCTTGTGCCCCTGGTCGGGCCGTCGCGCTGACCTGGTGGTTCACGCGCGCTCCGCAGGAGGAAACGGGTCTCGTCGACCTTCCGTGCACGCCGCTCCCGGGCTAGGCTCGGGCTACCACGGGGCGGGGGTCGCCTCGCGGGCGACGATGCACGAGGAGAACGTCAATGGCTCAGGGCACCGTGAAGTGGTTCAACTCCGAGAAGGGTTACGGGTTCATCACGCCCGCGGCCGGCGGACAGGACCTCTTCGTGCACTTCAGCGCGATCCAGACCGACGGCTACCGCACGCTCGACGAGGGCCAGGAGGTCGAGTTCGAGCTCGGCCAGGGCACCAAGGGTCCGCAGGCCGAGCAGGTGCGGCCGCTCTGACGCGGCACCCGAGGGTCGCGTGACGGAGAACCTCGACGCCGTCGTCGTCGGTTCGGGCCCCAACGGGCTGGCCGCCGCCGTGACCCTCGCACGCGCCGGCCTCGCCGTGCGCGTCCTCGAGGCGCAGCCGACCATCGGTGGCGGCTCGCGCACGCTCGATCTCGGACTCGCGGACGGGATCGTCCACGACGTGTGCTCGGCCGTGCACCCGATGGCGTGGGCGTCCCCGTTCTTCGAGGAGTTCGACCTGGGCGCGCGTGGCGTGGAGCTGCTCGTGCCCGAGGTGTCGTACGCGCAGCCGCTCGACGGCGGCCGCGCGGGCATCGCCTACCACGACCTCGACCGCACGGTGGAGCGTCTCGGCGTCGACGGTGCCGCCTGGCGCGCGCTGCTCGGCCCGCTCGCCGAGGGCTGGCGCGACGTCGTCGCGGTCGCCCTGGGTGACAAGCGGTCGGTGCCGGGGCGCGTGCTGACGCCGAGCGGCGCAGGGGCGGCGGCACGGTTCGGCGCGGCGGTCCTCGAGCAGGGGAGCGCGGCGTGGACGCGGCGGTTCCGCACGGACGAGGCCGGGGCGCTGCTCACGGGCGTCGCGGCGCACGCGATCGCCCGCCTGCCGTCGCTGGCCGCCGCCGGGACGGCGCTCCTGCTGGCCTCGCTCGGTCACGCGCCGGGTGGGTGGCCGCTGCCACGGGGCGGTTCGGGCGCGATCGTCGCAGCACTCCTGGACGACCTGCGTGCTCACGGCGGGGAGGTCGTCACGGGCCACCGCGTCGGGACGCGGGCCGACCTGCCGCGGGCTCGGGCCTACGTGTTCGACACGGCGCCGCGCGTCGTCGCGGACGTGTTCGCCGACCGCCTGACGCCGCGCACCGAGTGGGCCCTCCGGAGGTTCCGGCACGGCGACGCGGCCGCGAAGGTCGACCTCGTGCTCTCCGGGCCGGTCCCGTGGGCGGACGCGGAGGTGGGGCATGCCGGCACGGTGCACCTCGGCGGCACGCGCGCCGAGATGGCGCGCGCCGAGGCCGACGTCGCGGCCGGGCGCCACGCCCCGCGCCCGGTGGTCCTGGTCAGCGACCCGACCGTCGTCGACCCCGGCCGTGGGACGGGCGGGCTGCGCCCGCTGTGGACGTATGCGCACGTGCCCGCCGGCTCGACGCGCGACGTGACCGAGGACGTCCTCGGTCAGCTCGAACGGTTCGCCCCGGGGGTCCGGGACCTCGTCGTCGCGTCCCGCTGCGTGCCTGCCGCGGAGATGGCGACGCACGACGAGAGCTACGTGGGCGGCGACATCGCGGGCGGCGCGGTGAGCATGTGGCAGATGGTCGCGCGCCCGACGCCCCGGCTCGACCCGTACGCCGTCGGGCTCGAGGGCGTGTACCTGTGCTCGGCCTCCACGCCGCCGGGGCCGGGCGTGCACGGGCTCGGCGGCTGGTACGCGGCGCGGCGCGTGCTGCGCCGGGAGTTCGACGTCCGCGCGGAGCCCGATCTGGCGCCGACGTCGGGAGTGGGTGCCAGGTAGCGCTCGCGGTCCGGGACCACGCCTCGACCCCAGGCGACCACGCCTCTACCTCGCCTGACCACGCCTCTACCTCGCCGGGGCGGCGGTGGTCGTGTCGAGCTCGACGAGCGCGAGCACGACGAGCGCGGAGCTCCACGACAGCGGTGCGACGGCGGGCGACCCGTCCGCGAGGACCTTCTCCGGGATCGCGCCCGACGCGGTGCGGTGGTCGTCGACCCACCGCAGCCACTCCTCGGCGTCCGCGACGTCCTCGGGCTCGGACGGCGACGCGGCGGTGAGCGCGTAGAGCGTCGTCTGCGGCGTCCAGGAGATGCCGTCCTCACGCCAGCCCGCCCCGGGAGCGAGCCCACCGGCGGGGCGCAGCATCTCGGTGACGGACGCGCGCCACGCGACGTCCGCTCCCGCGAGCGGCTCGGGCTGGAACGGGGGCAGGACGAACGCGGTCGACGCGTCGCGCGCGCCGCCGGTGACGTGGCGCGGGTAGCCCTGCGATCCGAACGACCGCTCGACGGCCATGCGCAGCCGTGCGGCGCCGAGCGTCGCGTCGGTGGCGCGCCGTGTCGCCCGTCGCGGCGTAGACGTCGGCCGCGGCCTCGAGCCCGGCGAGCAGGGGACCGGCGGTGCCGAGGGCCGGGACCAGCACGCAGCCGGCCAGGGCTGCGGCGAGGCGCCACGACGGTGTTGCGCGGATCACACCGCGCATCCTAGGGCGATCGCGAGGTACGCCGGGTTTCGCCCGTCGCGATACGGGGGAGGGCCGTGGCGGGCTGTCTTGCACTCGCCCCCTGCGAGTGCCAATAATGGCGTTAGCACTCTCGTCATGAGAGTGACAGAAGTGACCAGCGCAGGCAGCCGCTCACCGCGGGTGCGGCGCACCACACCAGGTCGACAGGTGAGGCCCGCCCCGGCGGCGTGACATGAACGCCGCCCGTCGCGGGCCGTCCGTCGCGGGCGCCGGCCGACCGCCATACGCCACCAGCGGAGGATCATTCCCCATGGCCAAGATCATCGCCTTCGACGAGGAGGCTCGTCGGAGCATGGAGCGCGGGCTCAACGCCCTCGCCGACACCGTCAAGGTCACCCTCGGCCCCAAGGGCCGCAACGTCGTGCTCGACAAGAAGTGGGGCGCGCCGACCATCACGAACGACGGCGTCTCCATCGCCAAGGAGATCGAGCTCGAGGACCCGTACGAGAAGATCGGTGCGGAGCTCGTCAAGGAGGTCGCCAAGAAGACCGACGACGTCGCGGGTGACGGCACCACCACCGCGACCGTGCTCGCCCAGGCGCTCGTGCGCGAGGGCCTGCGCGTCGTCGCGGCCGGCGCCAACCCGATCGCCGTCAAGCGCGGCATCGAGAAGGCCGTCGACGCGGTGACCGAGCAGCTGCTCAACGCCGCCAAGGAGATCGAGACCAAGGAGGAGATCGCCGCCACGGCCGCCATCTCCGCCGGCGACCCCGCGATCGGCGAGCTCATCGCCGAGGCCCTCGACAAGGTGGGCAAGGAGGGCGTCATCACGGTCGAGGAGTCGAACACGTTCGGCCTCGAGCTCGAGCTCACCGAGGGCATGCGCTTCGACAAGGGCTTCCTCGCGCGCTACTTCGAGACGGACCCCGAGCGCCAGGAGGCCGTGCTCGAGGACCCGTACGTCCTCATCGTCGAGTCCAAGATCTCGAACGTGAAGGACCTGCTCCCGGTCCTCGACCAGGTCATGAAGGCCGGCCGCTCGCTCCTCATCATCGCCGAGGACGTCGAGGGCGAGGCGCTCGCGACCCTGGTGCTCAACAAGATCCGTGGCACGTTCAAGTCCGTCGCCGTCAAGGCTCCGGGCTTCGGCGACCGCCGCAAGGCCATGCTCCAGGACATCGCGATCCTCACCGGCGGCCAGGTCATCACCGAGACGGTGGGCCTCAAGCTCGAGAACGCGACGCTGGACCTGCTCGGCCAGGCGCGCAAGGTCGTCGTCACCAAGGACGAGACCACGATCGTCGAGGGTGCGGGCGACGCCGACCTGATCCAGGGTCGCGTCAACCAGATCCGTGGCGAGATCGAGAAGTCGGACTCCGACTACGACCGCGAGAAGCTCCAGGAGCGCCTCGCGAAGCTCGCCGGCGGCGTGGCCGTCATCAAGGCGGGTGCCGCGACGGAGGTCGAGCTCAAGGAGCGCAAGCACCGCATCGAGGACGCCGTGCGCAACGCGAAGGCGGCCGTCGAGGAGGGCATCGTCGCCGGTGGTGGCGTCGCGCTCATCCAGGCCGGTGCCGTGGCGTTCGAGAAGCTCGAGCTCGAGGGTGACGAGGCGACCGGCGCGCAGATCGTGCGCGCCGCGATCGACGCCCCGCTCAAGCAGATCGCCGTCAACGCGGGCCTCGAGGGTGGCGTCGTCGCGGAGAAGGTGCGCAACCTCCCGTCCGGCCAGGGCCTCAACGCCGCGACCGGTGTCTACGAGGACCTCCTCGCCGCCGGCGTGAACGACCCGGTCAAGGTCACGCGTTCCGCGCTCCAGAACGCCGCCTCCATCGCGGCGCTCTTCCTCACGACCGAGGCCGTCGTCGCCGACAAGCCGGAGAAGGCTCCGGCCGTCCCCGGTGGCGACGGTGGCATGGGCGGCATGGACTTCTGATCCACGCCTGACCCTCTCCCGGACTGGTCCGGGAGGTCGCAGGACATCGAAGGCCGTCGGCCGGGTTCTCCCGGTCGGCGGCCTTCGTCGTGCCGGGAGCCTCCCGGTACACGGACGTATAACGCGGTGTATACACGCCGGAAACGAACGCCCGGCAGGATCTCCGCCATGCACCTGACACCCGCGGACACCGAGAAGCTGCTGCTCGCCGTCGCGGGCATGGTCGCGCGCGACCGGCGCGAGCGCGGCGTGCTGCTCAACTACCCCGAGACCGTCGCCCTGCTCACCACGTGGGTGATCGAGCGCGCCCGCGAGGGGGCGGGCGTCGAGGAGCTCATGGTCTCCGGACGCGAGGTGCTCGGGCGCGACGAGGTGATGGACGGCGTCGCGGAGATGCTGCCCGACGTCCAGGTCGAGGCGACGTTCCCCGACGGACGCAAGCTCGTCACCATCCACCAGCCGATCGCCTGACCCGGCCCGGACCCTGCGGCACGGACGGCATCCCAGCGAGAGCGAGGCGACCCATGGCAGGCATCAGCACGAGCGGACCCGGCGCGATCCGGCTCAAGCGCGGCACCGAGGACGTGCCCGTCGTCCTCAACGGCGACCGCACCGACGACGAGCGCGTGACGCTGGTCGTGACGAACACCGGGGACCGCCCGGTCCAGATCGGCTCCCACCTGCACCTTCCCGACGCCAACGCCGCGCTCTCGTTCGACCGGGACGCCGCGCACGGGTTCCGGCTCGACGTCCCGTCCGGCACGTCGCGTCGCTTCGAGCCCGGCGCGTCGGCGGAGGTCGAGGCCGTCGCCCTCCGGGGCCGACGCCGCGTCCCCGGGCTCCAGCGCGGCAAGCCCGACGGCGGCGCGCTGGACCGCGTGCCCACGTCGCCCCAGGTGCCCGGGGGCCCGGGCGGGACGACGGCTCCGGGCGACCTGTCGCCGTCGGGCACGACCACCCCCGAGGAGGACTGACGCATGGTCGCGATCTCGCGCGAGCGCTACGTCGCGCTCTACGGCCCGACGACGGGCGACCAGGTGCGCCTCGGCGACACCGACCTCTGGATCGAGGTCGAGGAGGACCGCACGTTCGGGGGCGAGGAGGTCGTCTTCGGCGGCGGCAAGTCGATCCGCGAGTCGATGGCGCAGGGGTCCACGACCCGCGCCGAGGGCGCGCTCGACACGGTGATCACCAACGCCGTCGTCCTCGACTGGTGGGGGATCGTCAAGGCGGACGTCGGGATCCGGGACGGGCGGATCGTCGCGCTCGGGCGCGCGGGCAACCCCGACGTCGCGGACGGGGTGCACGCGGACCTGCACATCGGGCCGAGCACGGACGTCGTGAGCGGCGAGGGCAAGATCCTCACCGCGGGCGGCATCGACTCGCACGTGCACCTCATCTCGCCGTCCCAGGTGGTCGAGGCGCTCGCCACCGGCATCACGACCGTCGCGGGCGGCGGCACCGGGCCGAGCGAGGGCACCAAGGCCACGACCGTCACGCCCGGGGCCTGGCACCTCGAGGCGATCCACCGCTCGCTCGACCGCCTCCCCGTGAACGTCCTGCTGCTCGCCAAGGGCAACACCGTGAGCGCGGAAGGGCTGCGCGAGCAGGCCATGGCGGGCGCGGGCGGCTACAAGGTCCACGAGGACTGGGGGTCGACGCCGGCCGCGATCGACGCCGCGCTGCGCGCCGCCGACGACTGGGGGCTGCAGGTCGCGCTGCACTCGGACTCGCTCAACGAGGCCGGGTTCGTCGAGTCGACGCTGCGTGCGATCGGCGGCCGCTCGATCCACGCGTTCCACGCCGAGGGCGCGGGCGGCGGGCACGCGCCCGACATCCTCACCGTCGCGAGCCACCCGAACGTCATCCCCGGCTCGACCAACCCGACCCTCCCGCACACCGTCAATACCGTCGCCGAGCACCTCGACATGCTCATGGTGTGCCACCACCTCAACCCGCAGGTCGCCGAGGACCTCGCGTTCGCCGAGTCGCGCATCCGCGGCACGACGATCGCCGCCGAGGACGTGCTCCACGACCTCGGCGCCATGTCCATCACGTCGTCCGACGCGCAGGCCATGGGCCGTATCGGCGAGGTCGTCACGCGCACGTGGCAGGTCGCGCACGTCATGAAGGCGCGGCGCGGCGCGCACCCGGGTGGGGCGCGCGGGCCGGAGCTGCCGGCGGACAACCTGCGCGCTCGCCGGTACGTCGCCAAGTACACGATCAACCCGGCCGTCGCGCACGGGATCGACGCGTACGTGGGATCGGTCGAGCCGGGCAAGGTCGCCGACCTCGTGCTGTGGGAGCCCAAGCTCTTCG
Source organism: Cellulosimicrobium funkei (assembly GCF_001019615.1). Classification (GTDB taxonomy): domain Bacteria; phylum Actinomycetota; class Actinomycetes; order Actinomycetales; family Cellulomonadaceae; genus Cellulosimicrobium; species Cellulosimicrobium cellulans_E. Next base: position 19,541 of record NZ_JNBQ01000006.1, read on the forward strand.
GCGTCCGGCCGAGCGTCGTCATGAAGGGCGGCGCGCTCGTGTGGGGCGCGCTCGGCGACCCGAACGCGTCCATCCCGTCGCCGCAGCCCGTGCTCATGCGTCCGGCGCTCGCCGACGCGATCGGGGCCGACGTCTCGATGTCGTTCGTCTCGCCCGCCGCGCTCGACGACGGCCTCGAGGAGCGGCTCGGGCTCGCCCGACAGCTCCTCCCGGTCGCGGCCACGCGCGGCGTCGGCAAGGCGCAGATGAAGAACAACGACTACCTGCCGCAGATCGAGATCGACCCGGAGTCCTTCGCGATCGAGGTCGACGGCGAGCTCGTCGTCCCCGCGCCCGCCGACCGGCTGCCCCTCGCGCAGCTCTACTCGCTGTTCTGAGCCATGAGCGAGATGCGGGAGGTCGACGTGGAGGGGCGCGCGGAGCTCATGCTCGCGCTGCTCGCGGACGCGCGCCTGCCCACCGGCGGGCACACGCAGTCGGCGGGCCTCGAGCCCGCGCTGCGGGCGGGCATGCCCGCTCCGCGCGTGCCCGACTACGTGCGTGCCCGCCTCGCCACGGTCACGCGCGTCGAGGCGGCCACGGCGGTCGTCGCACGGCACGTGGCGCTCGCGGCCGGTCCCGGGCCCGACGGCGCCGGATCCGCCCCCGCGGATCGCGCACCGTCCGCCAGGGTGCCCGACGGCGTGGCGTCCGCGGCGCGCGACCTCGCCGACACCTGGCTCGCCTGGGCGGCGCGGACGCCGTCGCCCGCGCTCCGCGAGACGTCGCAGCGGCTCGGCCGCGGCTATCTGCGGCTCCTGCGCCGGCTGTGGGCCGGGCATCCCGCGGTCGCTGCGCTGGACGAGGCCGCGGTGCTCGTCGCCGACGCGCGCCGCGCCGACGGGATGTCCGACCCGCACGAGGGCGCCACGTCGGCCGCGCCGGCTCCGTCGGGCGCGGGACACGGCGCGGGGGGTCGGGGTGCGGCGGGCCGCAGGGCGCCGCAGCCCCCGCGACCGGTGGTGCTCGGCGTGACCGCCGCGTGCGCGGGGCTGTCCGCGCTGCAGGTCGCGCGCCTCGTCGGGTACGAGGACGTGCAGACCGTCGCCGCGGCGACGCTCAAGCTCGAGCCCGTCGATCCCGTCGTCGCGACGGGCTGGGTCGTCGCGGCCCAGCCCGCGATCGACGCGCTCGCTCACGACGTCGCCCACCTGACCGACCCCCGCGCGATCCCCGCGCACGGCGCACCGCTCGTCGAGCAGTGGGCCGAGATTCACGCCCGCACCACCGAGAGGCTGTTCAGTGCCTGACAACCTGCCTGAGAACACTCCCGACAACCGCTCCACCCGCTCCCTGCGACTCGGCGTCGCCGGCCCCGTCGGCACGGGCAAGAGCTCGCTCATCGCGCTCCTGTGCCGCGAGTTGTCCGGCGTGCTCCAGCTCGGCGTCATCACGAACGACATCTACACCGACGAGGACGCGCGGTTCCTGCGCTCCGCGGGCGTGCTCGACCCCGAGCGCATCCGCGCGGTCGAGACCGGCGCGTGCCCGCACACCGCGATCCGCGACGACGTGACTGCCAACCTGCTCGCGGTCGAGGACCTCGAGGAGGACTTCGCGCCGCTCGACGTCGTGCTCGTCGAGTCGGGCGGCGACAACCTCACCGCCACGTTCTCGCCCGCGCTCGTCGACGCGCAGATCTTCGTGCTCGACGTCGCGGGCGGCGGCGACGTGGCGCGCAAGGGCGGGCCGGGCATCGCCCGGGCCGACCTGCTCGTCGTCAACAAGACGGACCTCGCGCCCTACGTGGGCGTCGACGTGCCGCGGATGGTCCTCGACGCGACGGCCGCGCGCGACGGCGCCCCGGTGCTCGCCCTCTCGCGCCTCGACCGCGAGTCGATCGACGCGCTCACCACGTGGGTGCAGACGCTGCTCGCGGCGCACCGCGCGGGCGCGCACGTGCCGCAGGACCCGGGTCCGATGGCGCCGCACTTCCACGCCGACGAGGACGGCAACGGCTTCCTCCACACGCACGAGGAGGGCGACGCGTCGCACACCCACGGGCACGACCACCCCCACGCCGACGAGCACGGCGACGCGGCCACGGAGCCGGTGGCCGCCGTCGGGCGCGACTGAGGGTCCGCGGCGAGACGCTCGTGAACGACGTGACGCGGGTGGGGGCGTACCGGGACGCGCACAGGGTGCGCTGCGACCTGCGCCCCGGCGCGCTCAGCCCGCGCGTCCTGTCCACGGGGCCGGGCGTGGCCCGGGTCGCGCTCGTCGCGACGCGCGCCCTGCTCCTCGGGGGCGACCGCGTGCGGGTCGAGGTGCACGTCGGCGAGGGCGTCGAGCTCGAGCTCGTCGAGGTGTCGGGGACCGTCGCGTACGCCGGGCGGGGCCGGTCGGCCTCGTGGGACGTGGACGTGCGGGTCGACGCCGGCGGGCTCCTCGTGTGGGACGCGCTGCCGTTCGTCGTGGCGGACGGGGCCGACGTCGAGCGCACCACGCGCGTGTCGCTCGCGGACGGCGGAGCGCGGCGTGAGCGGGGCGTCGCGCTGCTGCGCGAGACGCTGGTCCTGGGCCGCTCGGGCGAGGTCGGCGGCCGGCTGCGGTCGCGCACGCGCGTCGACCTGTCGGCACCTGGTGCCGCCTCGACGTCCCGCGGGGTCGGCGGGACCGGTGAGTCCGCTGCACCGCACGGGTCGGGAACTGCATGGCGGAGCGACCCCGCTCGACCGGAGCACGTGCGCGAGCTCTTCGTCGAGGACCTCGACCTCGACGACGACCGCGCCCTGCCCGGGATCCTCGGCGACGCGCGCGTCGTCGACTCGGTGCTGTGCCTCGGGACGCGCCCGCCGGCCCCGCTCGTCGCGCTCGCGGCGGACCGGCCCGTGAGCACCACGCCCGCACCGCTGCGGCTCGACCTCGACGGCCCCGGCGCGATCGGCCGCCACCTCGGCCCGAGCACCCACGACGCCGGGATCGACGCCGTCGTGGCGGCCTGGACGACGGCGGTGCGTGCCGCCCGTGGCATCGCTGGTGACCTGCCCGACGACCCGCTGCACTCCCACGCCGCGCCGTCGGACACCGACCTTCCGGAACCCCGCACCACACTGCTGACGACAGGAGCCTGACATGCACGTCCCCGACCACTTCCTCGACGACCCCACCTCGGCGACGACCGCCGTCGTGTCCCTCGCCGCCGTCGGCTACGCCGCGTACCGGGCCCGCGAGGACCTCACCCCGCGCCGCGTCGCGCTCACGGCCGCGACGACCGGGTTCGTCTTCGCCGTCCAGATGCTCAACTACCCCGTCGCGTCCGGGACGAGCGGCCACCTCATGGGCGGGGCGCTCGCGGCCGCGCTCGTCGGTCCGTGGCTCGGCGTGCTGTCCGTGACGCTCGTGCTGCTCGTCCAGGCACTCGTCTTCGCCGACGGCGGGCTCACCGCGCTGGGCACGAACGTGCTGCTCATGGCAGTGGTCGGGACGCTCGTCGGCTGGGCGGCGACGCGCGGGGTGCTGCGCCTGACGCGGGGCCGGGGCGCCGCCGGTGCCGCGGGGGTGGGAGCCCTCGTGAGCGTGCCCGCCTCGGCTGCGGTGTTCGCGGGGCTCTTCGCCGTCGGCGGGACGGTCCCGGTCCCGGTGGGCGAGCTCGTGGGTCAGATGCTCTCCGTGCACGTGCTCGTCGGCCTCGGCGAGGCGCTCATCACCGCGGGCGTCGTGGGTCTCGTGCTCGCCGTCGCGCCAGGCGTCGCGGCGATCGAGGGCCCGGCTCGCTCCGCGGCGAACGGCGCCCTCGTGCCCGACGCCGTGGCCTCGCCCGGTGCGGCGGTCTCGCCGGGTGCGACGTCGCTCGCGGCGGCCCCGGTCGGCGCGGTGCGGCGTGCGGTGCTCGCGCTCGGGTCGGGCGCGCTGCTCGCCGCGGTCGTCGTGTCGTCGTTCGCCGCAGCGACGCCTGACGGCCTCGAGGCGACGGCCGAGTCGGTCGGCTTCGCCGACGCGGCGCGCGACCACGCGTTCGCGGGGATGCCGCTCGCCGACTACGGCGAGGTCGGCGGGATCTTCGTCGGCGTCGCGGGCCTCGTGGGCGTGGCCCTCGTCGTCGCGCTCACGGCCGGGCTCCTCACGGCCGGTCTGCGCGCCACCGCCCGCCGCCGCACGGCGACCGCCCCGGCCGCCTGACGGTCACCCCTGCCGAGGTAGAGCCCTGGTCGCGCGAGGTAGAGCCCTGGTCGCGCGAGGTAGAGCCCTGGTCAGCCGAGGTAGAGCCCTGGTCGGAGAGCTGCCCACGAGCAGGGTTCTACCGCGCCGCCCAGGCACCCCCGGTGCGTCGCAGGGCCTCGGCCCTGCGCTACCGGACCAACCGGATCTCGACGATCCCGCCGAAGCGGGCGTCGGCGTGCCGAGGGCCGTCGGGTTCGAACCCGTTGCGCGCGTAGAAGCGTCGTGCGCGGGGGTTGTCCTCGGCCACCCAGACCTGCGCCGGCCCGGGCGGGACGGCGGCGTCGAGCAAGGCCTGTCCCGCACCCTTGCCGTGGTGCTCGGGCAGCACGTACAGCGAGTACAGCTCGAAGTCCCGCACGGGCGCGTGGCCGCCCACGTCCCGCGACGGGCCGCCGATGCCGAACCCGACCACCGCGTCGTCCACCTCCGCGACGACGACCTCGCCGCGGCCGGGCGGCGCCTCCGGGGCGAGCCAGCGCTCCCACGACGAGGTGCGCTCCTCGAGCGTGGCCGTATTCCAGAAGGTGTCGGGCACGAGGCCGGCGTAGGTCGCGCGCCACACGGAGTGGTGCACGAGCGCGAGACGCGCGGCGTCGTCGGGCTCGGCAGGTCGGAGCAGCACGGGACGACCGTAGTCGCGAGGTAGAGCTCCGGTCCCGCGAGGTAGAGACGAGGTTCGAGAACGCTCCACGACCAGGGCTCTACCTCGGCGGACCAGGGCTCTACCTCGCGCTACCGGGGTTATCTCTCGGCAGGACTCGGGCGCGTGACCGGATCGTGACCGTGTGACACGCGCCGTTAACAGGACGGGCAGATCGGCCGAAACACGGCGTCACTAGCGTCGACATCAGTGGGCACCACCCCGGGCACAGGTACGTATACAGACCTGTACCCGATGTGCCTGCGGCGAGCGACCGCCTGCTCGGCGGCCGCCGGCCCCCTGCTGAGAAACCTGCGGAGACCTCCGCTGTGCGAACCTCGCTGAAAGGACTCTCGTGACACCTTCACGCGCCACGACCCGTCTCGCCCCGGCCGCCGCTCTCGTCGTCCTCGCGCTCACGCTCACCGCGTGCGGCGCGAAGACGGAGACCGGCGACGGTGCGGGCGCCGCGACCAGCGCCGCCGAGAGCTGCGTCGACACCTCCGGCGACACCGTCAAGATCGGCTTCCTCAACTCGCTCTCCGGCACCATGGCGATCTCCGAGCAGACCGTCGCCGACTCGCTCGCCCTCGCCGCCGAGGAGATCAACGCCGACGGCGGCGTGCTCGGCAAGCAGCTCGAGATCGTCCAGGAGGACGGCCAGTCCGAGCCCACGGTCTTCGCCGAGAAGGCGGAGAAGCTCATCACGAGCGACTGCGTCGCCGCGGTGTTCGGCGGCTGGACGTCCGCCTCGCGCAAGGCGATGCTCCCGGTCTTCGAGGCGCAGGACTCGCTGCTCTTCTACCCGGTCCAGTACGAGGGCCTCGAGTCGTCGCCGAACATCTTCTACACCGGCGCCACGACCAACCAGCAGATCGTCCCCGCGCTCGACTACCTCAAGGAGCAGGGGATCGAGTCGATCTTCCTCGTCGGCTCCGACTACGTCTTCCCGCGCACGGCGAACAAGATCATCAACGCCTACGCGGAGGCGAACGGCATCGAGGTCCTCGGCGAGGAGTACGCGCCCCTCGGCCACACCGACTTCTCGACGATCGTCAACAAGGTGAAGTCCGCCGGGGCGGACGCCGTCTTCAACACGCTCAACGGCGACTCCAACGTCGCGTTCTTCAAGGAGTACAAGAACGCCGGACTCGGCCCGGACACGATGCCCGTCGTGTCGGTGTCGATCGCCGAGGAGGAGGTCGGCGGCGTCGGTGTCGAGAACGTCGAGGGCCAGCTCACGGCCTGGAACTACTACCAGACCCTCGACAGCCCGGAGAACACCACGTTCGTCGAGGCGTTCCAGGCGAAGTACGGCGCCGACCGCGTGACGTCCGACCCGATGGAGGCGGCGTACACGTCGCTCTACCTCTGGAAGGGCATGGTCGAGAAGGCCGAGTCGTTCGACGTCGCCGACGTCCAGGAGGCCGCCGACGGCGTCACCTTCGACGCGCCGGAGGGCTCCGTCACCGTGAACGGCGACAACCACCACATCGCCAAGACCGCCCTGATCGGCAAGATCGGCCCCGACGGCCTCATCTACACCGAGTGGAGCTCGGGCGAGCCGATCGAGCCCGACCCGTACCTCGAGGGCTACGACTGGGCCGAGGGCCTCTCCTGACGACTTCGTCGCTCCCGACCCGCTGAGTCCGGCGGGGACCGGGGGTGTGCGTGCCGGGTCTACCATCCGCCCGCTCGTTCCTCGCGGGCTTCCGCCAGTCCCGCCACGACCCGGCACGCACACCCCCGGCCCCCACCTCGGCGGTCACGTCACCCGTCCTGCTACGCACCCACCGGAAGGCACGACGCCCATGGATGTGCTGTTCTCGCAGCTCTTCGCGGGGCTGAGCCTCGGCTCGGTCCTGCTCCTCGCCGCCCTCGGGCTGGCGCTCACGTTCGGCCAGATGGGCGTCATCAACATGGCGCACGGCGAGTTCATGATGGCGGGCGCCTACACGGCGTTCGTCGTGCAGGGGGTCGTCGGGAACGCCGGCGTCTCGCTGCTCGTGTCGCTGCCGCTCGGGTTCCTCGTCGGCGGGCTGCTCGGCCTGCTGCTCGAGGCGACGCTCATCCACCGCATGTACAAGCGGCCGCTCGACACGCTCCTCGTCACGTGGGGCGTCGCGCTCGTCCTCCAGCAGGTCGCGCGCGACGTGTTCGGCGCCCCGAACGTCGACGTGCGCGCCCCGGCCTGGCTGAGCGGCGCCGTCGACCTGTTCGGGCTCGCCGTCCCCAAGACGCGCGTGTTCATCCTCGCGCTGGCGCTCGTCGCGGTCGTCGCGCTGGCCGTCGTGCTCAAGGTGACGCCGCTCGGGCGGCGGATCCGCGCCGTCGTGCAGAACCGCGACCTCGCCGAGGCGAGCGGCGTCTCCACGCGGACCACGGACCGCCTGACGTTCTTCATCGGGTCCGGCCTCGCCGGGATCGCGGGCGTCGCGCTCACGCTCCTCGGGTCGGTCGGCCCGACGCTCGGCACGAGCTACATCGTCGACGCGTTCCTCGTGGTCGTGGCGGGCGGCATCGGCCAGATCAAGGGCACGGTCATCGCGGCGTTCGCGCTCGGGCTGCTCCAGGCGACCTTCGAGTACTCCACGACGGCGAGCATCGCCAAGGTGCTCGTGTTCGTCGTCATCGTCGTCTTCCTCCAGGTGCGACCCCAGGGCCTCGTGTCGGTCCGGACGAGGAGCCTCGCATGAGCGCCGTCACGACCGGGGGCACGTCCCGGCTCTCCGCCCTGTACCGCTCCTCGCGCGCCCGCGTGATCGTCGGGTTCGCCGTCGCGGCGGTCCTGCTGTTCGCCGTCGCGCCCGCGACGCTCTCCACGTTCCGCCTCGGTCTGCTCGGCAAGTTCCTGTGCCTCGCGATGGTCGCGGTCGGCATCGGCCTCGCCTGGGGGCGGGGCGGGATGCTCACGCTCGGGCAGGGCGTGTTCTTCGGCCTCGGCGCCTACATCATGGCGATGCACCTCAAGCTTGCCGACGCCGGGCCGGGCGGGGTGCCGGACTTCATGATGCTCTACGGCTCGGGCGAGGTGCCGGGCTGGTGGGAGCCGTTCCGGTCGCCGGTCGTGACGATCCTCGCCATCGCGGTCATACCTGCCGGTCTCGCGGCGCTGCTCGGGTTCGCTGTCTTCACGCGGCGCGTGCGGGGCGCGTACTTCGCGATCCTGTCGCAGGCGCTCGCGGCGGCGTTCGCGATCCTGCTCGTCGGTCAGCAGGCGACGACGGGCGGCACCAACGGCCTCAACGGGTTCCGGTCGTTCTTCGGCTACGACCTCGCCGACCCGGTGAACAAGCGCATGGTCTTCTTCATCGCCGCCGGCGCCCTGCTCGTCATGGTCGCGATCGCGCGCCAGCTCATGGTGTCGCGCTTCGGCGAGCTGCTCGTCGCGGTGCGCGACCAGGAGAACCGCGTCCGGTTCCTCGGCTACGACCCCGCGAAGGTCAAGGTCGTCGCGTACGCCGTCGCGGCGTTCATGGCCGCGGTGGGCGGCGCGCTGTTCGTCCCGATCGTCGGGATCATCTCGCCCGCCGACGTGGGCGTCGTCCCGTCGATCGGGTTCCTCATCGGCGTCGCGATCGGCGGCCGGGCGACGCTCCTCGGCCCGGTGCTCGGGTCGATCGCCGTGAGCTGGGCGCAGACGAGCCTGTCCGAGACCTTCCCGTCCGGGTGGATCTACGCCCAGGGCGCGCTCTTCATCCTCGTCGTCGCGTTCCTGCCCGGCGGCCTCGCCGAGCTCTTCACGCGGTGGCGCCGCTCCCGCGGCGGCGCGGTGCCCGACGGCGGCGCCCCCGGCCCGGCCGACGACGGCGCCTCGGGCGCGCCGGACGACGAGGACGCGACCGCCGTCGACCACGACCCCGCGACCACCGGGAGGACCGCATGACCACGCAACCCACCGGACCGGCGTCGGGCACCGGAGAGACCGTGCTCGAGACCGGCGTCGCGGGCGACGGGCTCGACCTCGAGGCCGCGCAGTCCGTCCTCGGCGTCGACGACTCGCGCTTCCGGCACGACTACCTCGAGGTGCGCGGCCTGCGGGTCGAGTTCGACGGGTTCGTCGCCGTCCAGGGCGTCGACCTCACCGTCACGGCGGGCGACCTGCGGTTCCTCATCGGGCCCAACGGCGCGGGCAAGACGACGATCGTGGACGCGATCACGGGTCTCGCCAAGGCGTCGGGTTCCGTGCAGTTCGGCGGCGTCGACCTGCTCGGCAAGAAGACGCACCGCGTCGCGCGGGCCGGCGTCGGGCGCACGTTCCAGACGGCGAGCGTGTTCGAGGAGCTCAGCGTGCTCCAGAATCTCGACATCGCCGCGGGTGCGGGGCGCGGGCCGCTCACGCTCCTGCGACGTCGTACGTCGACGCCCGAGTCCGTCGAGCAGGCGCTCGAGACCGTCGGGCTCGCGCACCTGCGCGACGTCCAGGCCGGGATCCTCGCGCACGGGCAGAAGCAGTGGCTCGAGATCGGGATGCTGCTCGTCCAGGACGCCCGGCTGCTGCTGCTCGACGAGCCCGTCGCGGGCATGAGCCAGTCCGAGCGCGAGCAGACCGGCGAGCTGCTCCAGCGCATCGGCGCCCAGCGGACGGTCGTCGTCGTCGAGCACGACATGGAGTTCCTCCGGGCCTTCGCGAGCTCCGTGACCGTGCTGCACCTGGGCCAGGTGCTCGCCGAAGGCACGTACGCCGAGGTCCAGGCCGACCCGCGCGTGCAGGAGGTCTACCTCGGCAGCGCAGGCGCGACCCGCGGTGCCCGGCGACGGGGCACGGCGCCCACGTCGGCCACGACGACCGACGAGAAGGAGGCGTGATGCTCGAGCTCACGGGACTGCACGCGGGCTACGGCCGGACCATGGTGCTGCACGGCGTCGACCTCACGGTGCCCGCGGGCGGCGTCGCCGCCGTGCTGGGGCACAACGGAGCCGGCAAGACGACGCTCCTGCGGACCGCGCTCGGGCTGCTCAAGGCCCGGTCGGGCAGCGTCGTGCTCGACGGCGAGGACGTCACCCGGCTGCCCACGCACCAGCGCGTGCGGCGCGGCCTCGCGTACGTGCCGCAGGGGCAGCAGTCGTTCGGCGACCTCACGGCGCGCGAGAACCTCCAGCTCGTCGCCGACACGTCGCGCGAGGGGCCGCGGCGCCTCGATGAAGCGCTCGACCTGTTCCCGGCGCTGCGCGGGCTCCTCGGGCGGCGCGCCGGGCTCCTGTCCGGCGGCCAGCGCCAGCAGCTCGCCATCGCGCGCGCCCTCATCACCGGCCCGCGTGTGCTCGTGCTCGACGAGCCGACCGAGGGCATCCAGCCGTCCGTCGTCACCGAGATCGAGGACGCGATCCTCGCGCTCACCGACGCGGGCGGGCTCTCGGTGCTGCTGGTCGAGCAGCACGTCGGGTTCGCGCTCGGCGCCGCGCGCGACTACGTCGTCCTCCAGTCCGGGCGCGTGACGAGCCGGGGGTCGGGCGGCGAGGCGGCCGAGGAGCGCGTCCGTGCGGCGATGGCCGTGTAGCCGACGCGGCGTCGACCCTCGGGCCGTGCCCGGCACCGCCGCCGGGTCACGGTGCGGGATGATGGCAGGGCAGGACCACGACGCACGGGCCGGACGACCAGGAGACCCCGCATGGACATCGTGACCGCGCCGGAACCCGCCGCGACCTCGCTGCGCGACGCCGTCTACACGCGGCTGCGCGCCGAGATCCTCAACGGCCGGGTCGACCCGCGCGAGCGGCTCACCGAGCCCAAGCTGAGCCGACGGTTCGAGGTGTCGCGCACGCCCGTGCGCGAGGCGCTGTCCCGCCTTTTGTCCGACGGGCTCATCCAGCGCACCGACTTCGGGTACGCCGTCGTCGTGCCCAGCCTCGCCGAGCTGCGCGACCTGTACGAGCTGCGCGTGACCCTCGAGCTGCGCGGCGTCGAGCGCATCATCGAGAACACCGAGCTGCACTACGACACCGACGCGCTGCGCGACGAGCTCGGCCGGTGGGTCGAGCTCCGCGCCGCGCCGCCGGAGCCCGACCCGAGCTTCGTGCTCCTCGACGAGCGCTTCCACACCGTGCTGTCCCGCGCCGCGGGCAACGAGCGCCTGACCGAGGCGCTCGTCGAGGTCAACGAGAAGGTGCGCGCCGTGCGCATGTACGACTTCGTCGAGTCCGAGCGCATCCGCATCACCATCGACGAGCACATCGAGATCCTCGAGCTCGCGCTCGCGGACCGCCTCCCCGAGGCCCGCACCGCGCTCCACCTGCACGTCGGCGAGTCGCTCGCGGTCGTCATGGAACGCGCGGCGCGCGCGCTCTCCCGCATGGCCCTCGCCGTCTGACGCTCGGCGCCGGTTCGCCGAGGTAAAGCCGTGGTTGCGTGAGGTAGAGCCGTGGTTCTTGTGCTCGACGGCGTGTGGTTGGCCTGGGTGGTCGGGGTGGGTGGTGGTGCCGCGTCTACCATCCGCCGCTCGTTCCTCGCGGCTCCCGCCAGGCCCGCCACGACGCGGCACCACCACCCACCCCGCCCGGCGTCGTCTCGCCCTGGTCGTGGCTCGCCTGGGCGACTGCCCGCGGTGCCGAGTCGCCTTTCGCCCCACCACGCGGTGCCGTCGCGTCCAGCAGGCGGCTTGTGTGCGTCCGGGTCGCGGGACGCGGCCACGTCGCCTGCCCGACCCGCCGGGTCGGCCTGGTCGTGCTCGTGCCGAGCCAGCATCCGCAAGTCCGGCCGGGCAGGCCATCCGCGCCGCGGACGCCATCACGCGGACCGGGGAGCCGAGGTGGGAGGGCTCGGCGCGGCGCGGTGGGCTCTAGGCTGGGGCCGTTCTGTCCGACGGCGAGGCGTGGCCTCGCGCCCGTACCGGCCCGGGGAGGGCGATGGCCGCCACGCTGCTCGTCGCGAACCGCGGCGAGATCGCCTGTCGTGTGCTGCGCAGCGCGCGGCAGCTCGGGCTGCGCACGGTCGCCGTGCACTCCGACGCGGACCGTGGGGCGCGGCACGTCCGGCTCGCGGACGAGGCGGTGCGGATCGGTCCGGCACCGGTCGCCGACTCGTACGACGACGGTCGCCGGCTCCTCGACGCGGCGCTCGCCTCGGGGGCGGACGTGCTGCACCCGGGCTACGGCTTCCGCGCGGAGGACGCGGAGTTCGCCGCGGCGGTCGAGGCGGCCGGGGTCGCGTTCGCGGGCCCGACCCCGGAGCAGCTCCGCGCCCTCGGCGACAAGGCCCGAGCCCGCGCGCTCGCGCGGGAGTGCGGCCTGCGGGTGCTGCCGGGGTCGCCCGTGCTGGGCGGCCTCGAGGACGCGCTCGGGTGGGCGGACGAGATCGGCTTCCCGCTCGTGCTCAAGGACGCCGGTGGCGGGGGCGGGACCGGCGTGCACGTGTGCCGCGACGCGGCGGCGCTCGCGGGGGCGTGGCGGCGGGAGTCGTCGCGGCCGGGATCGTCCGGGCGGTTGTTCGTCGAGCGCCACGTCGACCGGGCACGCCATCTCGAGGTGCAGCTGTTCGGTGACGGGGCGGGCCGGGTCGTCTCGCTCGGCGACCGCGACTGCTCGCTCCAGCGCCGCCACCAGAAGGTCGTCGAGGTCGCGCCCGCGCCCGGCCTCGATCCTGGCGTGCGCGCGACCCTGCACGACGGCGCCCGTCGCCTCGCGGCGCGGGTCGGGCTCCGCTCGGCCGCGACGCTGGAGGCGCTGCTCGACGTCGGCTCCGGCGAGGTCACGTTCCTCGAGGTGAACCCGCGGATCCAGGTCGAGCACACCGTGACCGAGGAGGTCACCGGCGTCGACCTGGTGGCCTGGATGCTGCGTCTCGCCCTCGGCGACACGACCGTGCTCGACGACGTGCCGCCGTCGGGCCCCGCGGTCCGGGGGGTGGCGGCGCAGGCGCGCGTCTATGCCGAGGACGTGCGCCACGGGCGACCCGCCGCAGGCACGCTCGCGCGGCTCGACCTTCCGCGTTCGGGCGCGGGGACGGACGTCCGCGTCGAGACCGGCGCGAGCGCGGGCGACGAGCTCGGTCCCGCCGCGGACCCGCTGCTCGCGAAGGTCGTCGTGCACGCGGCGTCGCACACGCGCGCGGTCGCGGGGCTGCACGCCGCGCTCGGGGACGTGCGCGTGGACGGCCTCCCCACGAACGTCTCGCTGCTGCGCGCGGCGCTCGCCGACCCCGCCGTCGCCGAGGGGTCGGCGACCACCACCACGCTCGCGACCGTGCACGACCCGGAGCCCTGGGTCGACGTGCTCGACCCCGGCGTGCTGACCACGGTGCAGGACTGGCCGGGACGCACCGGCTACTGGGGTGTGGGCATCCCGCCCTCGGGCCCGATGGACGACCTGTCGTTCCGCACCGGCAACCGCGCGCTCGGCAACCCCGAGGGCGCGGCGGGGCTCGAGTGCACCCTCACCGGCCCGACCCTGCGGTTCTCGCACGAGGCGACGGTGTGCGTCACGGGGGCGCCGGCGCCCGTGACGGTCGACGGCGAGCCCGTGCGGCAGTGGGAGCCCGTCGTCGTCCCCGCGGGCGGCGTGCTCGCCGTGGGCGCGCCGCACGCCGTCGGGCTGCGGACGTACGTGCTCGTCGCGGGCGGCTTGGACGCCCCGGAGTATCTCGGGTCGGCGGGGACCTTCGTCCTCGGCGCCGTCGGCGGCCCGGCCGGGCGCGCGCTCGTCGCGGGCGACGCGCTGCATCCTCGGACCACCGGTCCCGGGACAGCCGGTCGGCCGGGCGCGCCGGTGTCTCCCGGGCTCGGTGCGACGGGCTCGGTGCCGCCCGACGCCCGCCCCCGGATGGGGCACTCGTGGGAGCTCGCGGTGACGACGGGACCGCAGTCCGCGGCGCTCACCGCCGCCGCGCTCGGTCGGCTGCGGACGTCCTGGTGGCGGGTGCTCCCGCACGCGGACCGGACGGGCGTGCGGCTCGCCGGGCCGCCGCTCACGTGGGTGCGGCCCGACGGCGGCGACGCGGGGCTGCACCCGTCCAACGTGCTCGACAACCCGTACTCGGTGGGTGCGCTGAACATCAGCGGGGACACGCCGATCCTGCTCGGCCCGGACGGGCCGAGCCTCGGCGGATTCGTGTGCGCGCTCACCGTCGTCGCCGGCTCCCGGTGGAAGCTCGGGCAGATGCGGCCGGGCGACGTCGTGCGGTTCGTGACCGTCCACGACGACGGCGCCGAGAGGCTGCGTCGCGACGACACAGCCCGGGCGGCGGCGCGCGTCCCGACGGCGGTGCGTGCCGTCCGGGGCCGGGACGTCGGGGCCTTCGTCGGCGACGACGTCCGACCCTCGGGCGAACTGACGCCGCGCGCCGACCGGCGACCTGCGGTCCGCTACCTCCGCGGCGCCGACGACGCGCTCCTCGTCGAGTACGGCGGCGGAGCGGGGCTCGACCTGCACGACCGTCTGCGCGTCCACGCCCTGGCGAGCGGTCTCGAGGCCGCGGCCCCGCGGGGCGTGCTCGACGTGACACCGGGCGTCCGCACGCTCCACCTGCACGTCGATCCCGAGACCCTGCCCGTGCCACGGCTCGTCGGGCTGCTGCGCGAGCTGGAGGAGGACCTGCCGCCGAGCGACGAGATCGAGGTGCCGAGCCGCGTGCTCCGGCTGCCGCTGAGCTGGGACGACCCCGCGATCCGGGACGCCGTCGAGCGGTACGCGGCCGGGGTCCGGTCGGACGCGCCGTGGCTGCCGTCCAACGTCGACTTCGTCCGGCGGGCCAACGGACTGGCGAGCGTCGAGGACGTGCGACGGACCGTCCTCGACGCCGAGTACCTCGTGCTCGGGCTCGGGGACGTGTACCTGGGCGCGCCGCTCGCCGTGCCGGTCGACCCGCGACACCGCCTGCTCACCACCAAGTACACCCCGGCGCGCACCTGGACCCCGTCCGACGCCGTCGGCCTCGGGGGCGCGTTCCTGTGCGTGTACGGGATGGCGAGCCCCGGGGGCTACCAGCTCGTGGGCCGGACCGTCCCCGTCTGGTCGGCCCATGCGCAGCACCCGCCGTTCCGCCCGGGCGTCCCGTGGCTGTTCCGACACTTCGACCGGATCGTGTGGGAGCCGGTCGACGCGGACGAGCTCGGCGAGCGTCGCGCGGCGGCCCGTGCGGGAGTCCTGGAGGTCCCGGTCGAGGACGGCGTCTTCTCCGGCCGGGAGCACGCCGCGCTCCTCGCGCGCGAGGCCGACGACATCGCCGCGGTCGGGGCGGCGCGCCGCGCGGCGTTCGCACGCGAGGCCGCGGCCTGGGCACAGGCGGGCGAGCTCGTCGGGTCCGCCGCCCGCGCGACCGCGCGTGGCGGACCGGGCCCGGCGCCGGCCGGTGCACGCGACACCGAGCGCGCCTCCGCCGACCTCGACGACCCGGCGCGCGTCGTGCTGCGCGCGCCGCTGGGCGGGGTGGTGTGGCGCGTGGAGGCGCTGCCGGGGCGGCGCGTCGCGGAGGGAACCCCCGTGGTCGTGCTCGAGGCGATGAAGCTCGAGCTGCCGGTCCTGGCACCGTCCGACGGCGTCGTCGTCGACGTCCACGTGCGCCCGGGCGACCACGTGCGTGCCGGCGACCGGCTCGCCGTCGTGCACCTCGACCCATGACGCGCCCAGCACCGACGCGCCCGGGTGCCTACCGCGTGGTGAACAGCCGCGCGGCCTGGGACTCGGCGTCGGCGTAGGTCTGGGCGGCCGCACCGAGCGCCGCCGTGATGTCGTCGAGCGCGAGCTCGACCTGGTTCTGCGTGGTCTGCCACTGCGCCATCACGCCCGTGAAGGACGTCGCCGCGCCACCGCGCCACGACGCCTGAAGGTCGGTGAGATGGCGCATCATGGCCCCGACCTCCGCCCGGATCGCCGTGACCGAGCCGTTCACCGCCGCGCTCGCCTGGGCGACCCGTGCGCTGTCGACCTCGTACCGGCTCATGTCGTCCTCCGTCGTCTCGTCGGCCCGCGGGCCGTCCCGCACGCGGCGGGCGCCGGTGCGACGACGACGCTAGCCACGGGACACCGGGAGCCGCAGGCGCGGCGACGTCCCTGTGGACGACGGATCAGGAAGCGGGGCCTGTGGACGGCGCCGACGCCTCTGCCAGCTTGAGCTGCTCCTTGCGCAGCCGCTGGAGCTCCGCGTCGAGGTTCTGCCGCGCGGGCTCCTCCCACGCGGCGCCGAGCGGGCTCGAGAAGAGCGACCGGCGGTCGAGCAGCTTGGTGAGGATCGCGATGCGGGCCCGCACGTAGTCGGGCTTCGGGATGTGCGCGTACTCGTCGCGCACGTCCTTGAGGTACTCCTTGTAGCGCTGCGGCTCCGCGGCGAGCATCGCGAGGTCGGCGTCGCACAGCACCGCGCAGTCGAAGTCCGACGCGTCCGGCGCGTGCCGCACGAGCGCGTTCACGAGGTACGCGACGCGGCGGACCGCCTGCTCGGGGACCCCCAGGCTCGTGAGCTCGGCGCTCGCGAGCGCGGCGCTCGCCGACTCGTCCTCGCCGCCCTTGTTCGCGTACGTCGCACGGCTCTTCGCGTCGAAGATCGCGCCGTGGTACCAGGCGGCGAGGCGTACCAGGTCGGGGTCGTGCGTCTCCTGGGAGAGCTCGTCGACCCGCCCGAGCACGTCGGCGAGGTGGCGCAGGTTGTGGAAGTGGCGGTCCGGCTGGTCCCAGCGGTCGAGCAGCCCCTGCCCGACGGCGCGGACCTCGTCGTCCGGGGCGGTCGCCCCGGCGCCACGGGCGCTGCGGACGAACGAGGAGAGGAACCACTGCGGTGCGTCGGCGCTGTTGACGCCCATGAACTTTCGCCTTCTTCGACGGACACTTCGACGGACACGAGGAGATGACGGAGGTGGTCGTCACCGGGCGTGGTGCCTGGTGCGGAGGCCCCCGCGTCGCCGCGCGGCCTCTCCACCAGCCTAGGTCTCGCGGGACGACCCGCCATCGTAGCCGCACTCGGAGGTGCCTCGGGAACCTGGAAGCCGCCTCCGCGCGGCGCGTCAGGCGCGCCGCGGCAGACCCGCAGGTGGGGCGGGGTGCGCGCCCGTCAGGAGGCGAGCGGGAGGTCCACGCGGACGGTGAGCCCGCCACCCGTCGTCTCGTGCACCGACACCCGACCCCGGTGCGCGCCGGCGATCGCGGCGACGATCGCCAGGCCGAGGCCCGAGCCGCCCGACGCCCGGTTGCGCGAGGAGTCCGCGCGGTAGAACCGCTCGAACACGCGGCCGCGCTGGTCGCTCGGGACGCCCGGTCCGTGGTCGCGCACCTCGAGCACGGCGACCGTGCCGGGGGAGCCGGCCTGCGCGTCGTCGGTGGGCGTCGCGGGACGCACGGCGCCCAGCGCGATCTCGACCGGCGTCCCCGCGGGCGTGTGGCGCGCGACGTTGCCGACGAGGTTCGCGAGCACCTGCCGCAGCCGGTCCTCGTCGCCGACGACGCGCAGCGCCGCGGGCGCCTTCGCACCGGTGCCCAGGCCTACCAGCCGGACGTCCCGGGTCGGGTCGAGCGCGTGCAGGTCCTGCGCGGAGTCGCGCGCGAGCGAGACGAGGTCCACGGGCTCGTGCCGCAGCGGCCGGCCCTCGTCGAGGCGGGCGAGCGCCAGCAGGTCGTTGACGAGCGTCCCCATGCGGGTCGCCGAGTCCTCGATGCGCCCCATCGTGTCGTCGACCTTGTCGGGCGTGTCGAGCGCACCCATCCGGTACAGCTCGCCGTAGCCGCGGATCGTCGCGAGCGGGGTGCGCAGCTCGTGGCTCGCGTCGGACACGAACCGCCGCATCCGTTCCTCCGACGCCTCCTGGACCGCGAAGGCCTCCTCGATCTGCGAGAGCATCGCATTGAGCGACGCGGCCAGCGAGCCCACCTCCGTCGTCGGCGGGGCGGGACGCACGCGCCGCGACAGGTCACCTGCCGCGATGTCCGCCGCCGTCTCCTCGATCTCGCGCAGCGGGCGCAGCGCGCGGTGCACCGCGAGGTAGGCCACGGCGCCGCCGACGAGCGCGATCCCCAGCGCCGAGAGCGCGAGCGCGCGACCCAGCACCTTGACCGTCTCGTGGATGCCGGTGAGCGGGAGGGCGACGAACGCGGTGCCGTCCCGCTGGCTCGTCAGCTCGGAGCCGTAGAAGAACGGGACCACGCGCCACTGGGCAGGGTCGGTGCCGCCCTCGGAGCTCACGGTGAAGGGCTCGCCGAGGCTGGCCTCCACCTCGGGGTCCGACATGGCAGGGATCGCGGGGACTCCGTAGAGGTTCGCGGTGGCCGGCCACCGCAAGGGGATCTCGGTGCCGTCGTTCGGCCGGACGAGGACGTAGTAGTCGCTCGGAAGCTGTGAGCTCGCGCCGGTGCGGTCGTTGAGCGTGGCGCGTGCGACCCACCCCGCGGACCGCTCGAGCTGCTGGTCGACCTGGCGGACCAGGTGGCTCGACACGACCGTCGTCGTGACGACCGATGCCAGACCGAGCCCCGCGGCGAGCAGGAGCACCGTGATGGCGACGAGGCGGGCGCGCAGCGGCACGCGCGCGAACCAGCCCCACCCCTCGGTGGGGACGGGACGGCCGAAGGGGCGCTCCGCCGTCGGGCCGCCGTCGCCCGGTGAGGCGGGGGCTCCCGACCCGGGGGCGTCGCCCGTGCCCGACGGCGCGGGGTCGGCGGGCGTCGTGCCCGAGCCGGGGGGCGGGGGAGGGGGCGGTGGGACCGGTCGGGACCCCGTCGTCGTGCGGTCGGGGCCGGACGTCATGACGTCGTCGGCGGCTGGCGCAGCAGGTAGCCCACGCCCCGCTTGGTGTGGATGAGCGGCGGGAGCGCGACGGGCTCGCCGTCGGGACCGGGCACCGTGAGGTTGTCGATCTTGCGGCGCAGGTAGGAGATGTAGGACTCGACGATGTTCGCGTCGCCGCCCCAGTCGTACTGCCACACGTGGTCGAGGATCTGCGCCTTCGACAGCACGCGGCCCGCGTTGAGCATGAGGTAGCGCAGGAGCTTGAACTCCGTGGGGGACAGGTCGACGTCGACGCCCGCGCGACGGACCTCGTGCGAGTCCTCGTCCATCTCGAGGTCGGCGAAGCGCAGCACCGCGTCCTCGACGGGCTCGGCGTGCGTGCGGCGCAGCACCGCGCGGATGCGGGCGACGACCTCCTCCAGGCTGAACGGCTTCGTCACGTAGTCGTCGCCGCCCACGGTGAGCCCGGTGATCTTGTCGCGCGTGTCGTCCTTCGCGGTGAGGAAGACGACGGGCGTGTGCTGCCCCTTCTCCCGCAGGCGGCGCGTGACGGTGAACCCGTCCATGTCCGGCAGCATGACGTCGAGCACGACGAGGTCGGGCTCGACGTCGCGCACGAGCCGCAGGGCGCTCTGCCCGTCCGCGGCGGCGTGGACCTCGAACCCGGCGAAGCGCAGGGACGTGGCCAGCAGCTCGCGGATGTTCGGCTCGTCGTCGACGACGACGAGGCGTGCCTCAGGCGTGGTGCTCATGCCCCCAGTGTCCTCCCGCGGTCTGGGAGTCGCCTGGGAACGGGCTCCACCCGCGGCCCGCTCGTGCGGGGCCTCCGGCGCGGTGCGCGTGGGCGGCGTCGGGCAGGATGGCGGGCGTGCGGATCACGGTGGACCAGAGGCGACGACGGCTCGTCGCGCAACAGCTCGCGCTCGCGACGGACCTGCCCGGACGCCCGGCGGCCCGCACCCCCGAGGACGTCGTCGACCGGCTTCTCGCCCTGCACGCCACCGACGCCCCGAGCGTCTACCTCTCCGTCCTCGCGCGGGTCCCCGGCCTCGTGCTCGACGACGTCCGGGACGCCGTGTTCCGGCGTCGCACCCTGGTCAAGGTGCTCGCCATGCGGCGCACGATGTTCGTCGTGCGGCGCGAGACGGTGCCCGTCGTGCACGCGGCCGCGGCGCTCGCGGTGGCCCGGCGGCTGCGCGCCCGGCTGCTCAAGGAGCTCGCGACGCTGCCCACGGACCCGCCCGTCGACGACGCGGCGACCTTCCTCGCCGCCGTCGAGGCCCAGGTCCACGCCGCGCTCGCGGAGCACGGGCCGATGGACGGCGCGAGCCTGTCGAAGGCCGCGCCGCTCCTGCGCACCGCGTTCCTGCCCACCACCGCCAAGACGTGGGACGTACGCCGCACCATGACGTCCCAGCTCATGTCGCTGCTCTCCGCGGAGGGCGCGGTCGTGCGCGGCGAGCCGCGCGGGTCGTGGTCGTCCAACCGGCACGTCTGGTCGCCCGTCGAGGACTGGTTCCCGGGTGGCATCCCCGCGATGGAGGAGGCGGCCGCGCGCGCGGCGCTCGCCAGGTCCTGGCTCGAGGTGTTCGGGCCGGCGACGGTCAAGGACCTGACGTGGTGGACGGGCTGGAACCAGCGGGACACGCGCGCCGCGCTCGCGGCGCTCGACGTCGTCGAGGTCGAGGTCGAGACCGGCACGCCGGAGGACCCGGCCCCGCAGGCCGGCGTGATGCTGCGCGGGACCGACGTGCCCCCGCCCGACGAGGTCCCGCTCGCGGGGCACGTCGCGCTCCTGCCGTCGCTCGACCCGACGACGATGGGCTGGGCCGCACGTGACTGGTACCTCGGCCCGCACAAGGCCGCGATCTTCGACACGATCGGCAACGCCGGCGCGACCGTCTGGTGGGAGGGCCGGATCGTCGGCGCCTGGGCCGTGCGCCCGGGCGGGGAGCCCGCGTTCCGGCTGCTCGAGGACGTGGGGTCGGACGCCGAGCGCACCGTCGCCGCGGAGGCCGAGCGCATCGCGGCGCTCCTCGGAGGCGACGGCGTGACGGCCTCGTTCCCCACGCCCCTGTACCGCGAGCTCCACGCCTGACGGTGGAGCCCAGCAGGTCGGTCAGAGGTAGCGCAGCGGGTCGAACTCGTCGAGCGGGATGATGCGCACGCGCGGCAGCACGGTCGTGAACGCGCCGGCGTGGTCCTCGAGGTCGAAGACCTCCAGCCCGCGCCCGGTGAGCTCGGTGAGCCGCACGTTGACGAACTCGCGGAAGGCGAGGACGCCCACGCGGCGGTCGGGGTCGTCGAGCAGCGTCTCGACCTGCGGCAGGAAGTCGCCGTCGTGGCTCGCGAGGAGCACGTCGCCCGGCTGGTCGACGATCGCGTCCAGCATGCGCTGGATACCGATGTCCACGACCTTCTCGCTGCTCGACCCGGCGAGCGGGATCGGCCGGTAGCCCATCGCGAGCAGCGCCTGCACGAACGACATCGGCATCTGGCCCGACGACGCGTTGAGGAAGAACAGCGGCGTGACGTCCTGGCCCCAGGCCTGGCGTGCGAACTCCACGATCCGGTCCCACCGTGGCCGCTCCTCCGGCGCGGGACGGTGCCCGAGGACGTTCATGCCGAGCGTCGCGTCGATGTTCTCGCCGTCGACGACGAGGTAGGTGCGGCGCGGCGTCGTCGGTGCTCGGCCGTCGGAGGTCTGGAGGTCGGACATGCTGGTCAGCCTATCCGCGCGACGGTCGCCTGCCATGTCCACGACGTGGGTGTTTGCGTCGGGGTACCCCGGAGTGGGTACCGTCGGACCTCGTGACCACGTACGACACCGACGCCACGGCCGCAACCGGAACCGTCCGGATCACGGTCGTCCAGAACTCCCCGGACGTCGCGCTCGACGCCTACGCCGACCAGCTCGCCGCCGACCTGCGGGTCGTGCGCCCGTACGACGGCGACGCGATTCCCACGGCGGACGAGGTCGGCGACGGCCTCGTCGTCCTCGGCGGGCACATGTCCGCGCACGACGACGAGCGCGCCCCCTGGCTGCCCGCGCTGCGCGAGACCCTGCTCGCCGCCGCGACGACCGGCGTCCCGACGCTCGGCATCTGCCTCGGGGCCCAGCTCCTCGCCGTCGCCGGCGGTGGGCACGTCCAGGTCTCCGCGCCTCCGGGGCGCGAGGCCGGCGCGACCCGCGTCTTCTGGCGCGCCGACGCCGAGACGGACCCCGTGCTCTCCGCGCTCGCCGCGGGCGACGCGCCGGTGCGGTACGTGACGAGCATGCACGCCGACGCCGTCGTCGACCTTCCCTCCGGCGCCGTCTGGCTCGGGTCGTCCAACATGTACCCGTACCAGGCGTTCCGCCTCGGTTCGGCGCTCGGCGTGCAGTTCCACCCCGAGGCGACGCGCTCGGGCTTCGAGACGTGGTGCGACGCGTTCGACGACGTCGACACCGCCGCCGCCCTCGCCGGGTTCGACGAGCACGCGCCCGAGATCCTCGACGGCGGCCGCCGACTCGCCGAGGCCTTCGCCGCCGAGGTCCGCGCGACCGTCGGGCGGAGCGTCCCGGCCTGACCGAGGCTCACCAGTCGGAGGTCGGAGCGTCCTGGGTGGTGGTTCCGGACCCGATCGCGGGCGTGACCTGGGTGGGCGACACCTGCGGAGCCGGGGACGAGCCCTGCTTGAGGGCGGCGAGGCGCGCCTCGATCTCGACGGCCTCGCCGGACGTCTCGAGCTCGGCGAACTGGGAGTCGATGCTCGACGCCGCGACCTCGGCCTGGCCGATCGCCTGCGCCTCCTCGCGCCGCACGATCTCCTCGTAGCGCGAGATCTCGCTCGTCGGGTCGAGCACGTTGATGGAGCTGATCGCGCCCTGGACGGTCTGCTGCGCCTGGGCGCTCTTCTGCCGGGCGACGAGCGAGTCGCGCTTGGACCTCAGCTCGCCGAGCTTGTCCTTCATCATCGCGAGGCCTGACTTGAGCTTCTCGACCGACTCGCGCTGCGACGCGATGAGCGGCTCGGCCTGGCGGACCTCGCCCTCGGCGGAGATCTGCTTGCCGAGCGCGATCTTGGCGAGGTTGTCGAACTTGTCGGCGTTGGCGGTGTCGCCCTGCTGCCGGTAGCGGTCGGCCTGCGCGGACGCGGCGACGGCCTTCTGTCCCCACTCCTGCACGGCGGCGACGTCCTCGTTGTAGTCCTGCTCCGCGAGGCGCAGGTTGCCGATGGTCTGCGCGACGGCCTGCTCGGCGTCGGCGATGTTGTTCGTGTAGTCGCGCACGAGCTGGTCCAGCATCTTCTGCGGGTCCTCCGCGTTGTCCAGGAGTGCGTTGATGTTCGCGCGGGCGAGCTGCGCGATCCGTCCGAAGATGCTCTGCTTCTCCGCCATGGTCGTCCCTCTCTGGTGAGCCGTCTCGTACTGGTCGGGTGCTGCGTGCTGGTCTCGTCCGTCCGTCCGTCCGTGCTGGTCTGGTCGCGGGTGCTCCGGGTCCTCGTCAGAAGCGGCCGCCGCGGCCCGAGCGACCGCCCGAGGACCGGCCGCCGGAGCGCCCGCCCGACCGGCCGCCTCCGAACCCGCCCCCGCCGAACCCGCCCCCGAAGCTGCCGCCGCCGAACCCGCCGGAGCGGCCCCCACCCCCTCCTCCGCGCAGGATCGAGTCGAGCAGGATGCCGCCGAGCACCATGCCCCCGACGTTGCTCCCCCCACCACCGCCACCGCCGAACATCCCGCCGCCCTGCGACGACTGCCAGCTCGACGCGTCCTGCTGGGCGCGCTGCGCGGCGGACTGCGCCTGCGCGTCGGCCTGCTGCGCGCGGTCGAGCGCGGCGACGGGGTCGGTCGGCTGGAGGGCGCGGGCCTCGCCGAGCAGGCGGATCGCCTCCGAGAGCCGGGTGCGCGCCTCGGGACCGACGGCGCCCCGCCGGGTCTCGATGAAGTCGTTCGTCGCGCGGACCTGGGAGTCGACGCGAGCGAGCGTGTCGCGCAGGAGCGCGTTGGCGCGCGCCGCCTGCTCGGCCCGCTCGCGGAACGGCGTGAGGGCCGCGTCGAGAGCGGCCTCGGCCGCGGTGAGGCGCCGCAGGGCCGCCAGCGGGTCACCGCCGTCGCGCGCGGCGCTCGCCGCCGTCGCGGCCGCCTGCGCCTCCGCGAGGGCCGGGGCCACGGCGGGGTCTGCGGGTGCGAGCCGGCCGGCGTCGGCGATGTCGGAGGTGATGGAGGCCAGCCCCCTGTCGAGGCGCGGGCCCGACTCGGCGAGGTCCGTGCCGGCCCGGTCGACGGCGTCGAGCAGCGTGACCGCCTGCCCGACGGCGTTCTGCGCGGCCCGCGCGAGCGCGACCGCCGTCGCGCGGTCCTTGCCGGCGAGCGCCTCCCGGCCCCGCGCGACGGACTCCCGGGCGTTCGCGACGAGTGCCTGCGCCTGGTCGGGGTTCTGCGCGACGGACGCGAGCGACGTCGGCGGGTAGGTGCGGGCGAGACCTTCGAGGGTCGCGCGTGCGGGCTCGACGCGGGCGAGGACCTCGCTCGCGCGCTGGGCGGTCTCGTCGAGCACCTGCGGGGCGCGTGCCTGGAGGTCGCGCAGCTCGTCGAACGTGCGGGACTGGGCGTCGAGGGACTCGGCCACCTCGTCGCACAGCGCGACGATGCGGGCCATCGCGTCCCGGGCCTGCGGCTCGGTCTCGGGCCGGTCGTCGTCGAGCTGCTGACGGAGCGCGAACGCCTCGGAGACCTTCCGCTTGCCCTCGGCGAGCGCCGCGGAGAACTGCTGCGTCGCCTCGAGGCCGAACTGGGCCTGCGCGAAGCCGAGCTCTTGCTCCGACGTCTTCACGGCGTCGTCGATCGCGACGAGGGCGGCGCTCGCGCGCCGGTTGAGCTCGTCGGTGGGCAGGGCCGCGAGGCCACCCTCCGCGGGACCCCCGCCCGGGGCGGTGCGGCGGCGTCTGGCGACCGCGCGCACGACCAGCACGACGACGAGGACGAGCACGCCGAGCCCGAGCAGGACCCAGAACCAGGAGACGCCGCCGGAGCCCTGGCTCGCGCCGCGCGCGACCTCGGCCGCGGCGATCGCGGCGCCCGCCCAGTCGTCGTCCCGCAGCTCGTCCTCCACCGCGGCGGAGATCCGGTCCAGCTCGGCGTCGGTGAGGGACACGTTGTTGTCGTAGGAGAGCCCGTAGCGCCGGTCCTCGGTGGCGACGGCGAGGAGCAGGTCGTCCACCCCGAGCCCGGACGTGTTGGCCGTGGCGTTCGCCCAGTCGACGCCGTCCATGCCGTCGAAGCTCGCGACGTACACGACGAAGAGCTGGAGGTCGGTGTCCTGCGCGAGGCGGTCGAGCGCGTCCTGGACCTCGTCGGTCTGGTTGCCGAGCACGCCGTCGGGGTCGGTGATCTCGCCCGCGACGTCCAACGGGGCCACGGCGTGAGCGGTCGCGGCGGGGAGGAGCAGGGCGAGGCCGGTCACGAGGGCGACGAGCGCCGCCGCGACGAGGGCGAGCGACGCGCGCGCGCCACGGTCCGCGGCGGCGCGGGGGAGCGAGGGACGGTGGGCCGTGCTCACGCGCCGATCCTTTCCCAGCCCCTGGGGTCCCGCAATCGGGGCCGGGGCGCCGTGGGGCGTACCGCCGTCGGCGGGCACGACGGCGGAGGCCCGCCTCCCTCTCGGGGAGACGGGCCTCGTGACGCTCGACCGGTGCGGTCGGTCACCCGCAGGTCAGCGCCGCGTAGGGCGCGCTGACCTCGCTCGTGACGCCTCCGGCGACCGCGCTGACGACAGCGTCGCCCGCCGCCACCGAGGCGGCGCGCACCGCGAACGACTGGTACGCGTTCGCGCCCGGGGCGACGCTCGCGACGGTGCGCGACCCGAACGGCGTCGAGAGCGTCACCGCGAGCGGCGCGTCGCCGCCGTTGGTCGCCCGGACCGCGACGTACGCCTTGCCCGCGAGGCAGCGCGTCGTGGCCTCGACCGTGACGTCCGCCTCCGCGGGGAGGTCGGTCGGGTAGGCGACGACCTGCGGGGAGGCGAACGAGCCGACGGCGGGAGCGCCCGTCTCGTTGACGACGTGGTCGATGCCGCCCGACCCGTTGAGGAAGACGCTCGTCATGGACCGGAACGTCACGCCCGCGCGGACCGGCGTCTGGATGCCGCTCGCGACGCGCACGTCGACGCCCTGGTTGAAGAACGAGTACACGCCCAGCCCGACGGCGTCGTGACGCTGCACGTGGTCGCCCACCCGGTACGACGCGTACCCCTTGCGGTCGCCGTCCATGAACGCGGCCTGGCTCGGCACGTCGTAGGGGATCTCGCTCTGGTAGAAGACCGTGCGTCCGCGCTCGCCGTTCCAGATCGTCTGGTTCTTCTGGTAGTGCTCGACGAACAGGCCCGTGGCGGTCACGTCGTCGCCGTTCACGACGACGCCGTGGTCGCCCGTGTTCTGGTCCCACCCGATGCCGCTGCCGTGGTCCCCGCGCCAGGCCCAGATGTGGTCGAGCAGCACGTGGTCGCTGTTGACCTCGATGCTCGTCGTCGCCTTGCCGACCCACGGGCCGCCGACGCGGACGAACACGTCGGTGAGCGTCGTCGGGTCGGCGGCGTCCGCCACGTGCGCGTCCGCCGGACCGACGCGCACGAGGACGTCCGACTCCACCGGTCCGGCGTCGACCGTGATGCCCGCGACCTTCACGCCCGCGACGTCGCCGATCTCCAGCGCCGCGGTGCCCGACGTCGGCGCGAGGGACGCGTAGCCGAGGCCGAGCACGACCGTGTCGGGGTTCTCGACCTGGATCGCCTCGTCGAGGTGGTAGACGCCGGGGGTGAGCAGGAGGTTCTTTCCGGTGGCGAGGGCCGCGTTGATCTCCGCCGCCGAGTCGCCCTCGTGGGCGACGAAGAACGTGTCGAGGGAGAGCTTCTGGCCCGCGTCCGCGTCGGTCGACCAGTCGACGCCGCGCGTCTCGGTCCGCGCGTTCGGCACGAACACGGCGAGGTCCTCGCCGTCACGGAAGAGGAACGGCGCCTCCCGGCTCAGCGGGGTCGTGTCGAGCGTCGTCTTGTTGCCGGCGGTGCCGTCGGGCCGGGGCCCGAAGTCCGTGGCCGGGGCGCCCTCGACGCCGGAGAAGACCATGTTCCACACGCCGCCGTCCCAGGTGCCGACCTCGGAGTTGCGCGTGTACCACTGCTGCTGCGAGCCGGTCACGAGGCGGCCGGAGACGCGCGAGTTGGCCAGGTAGCCGCCGCTCGCGTACTCGCCGAAGCGGCCGAACACCGTGAGGTCGCCCTGGATGTCGACCCGGCGCAGCGGCGCGGCCTGCGACACGGCGAACCGGAGCTGGTGCGGGTCCGTGATCCCGGCCGGGAACGGGCGGTTCACGTCCTCGTCGACCGGGCGCTGGATCGGGTTGATCGCGACGTTGCTCAGCGAGCGCCAGAAGCGCGTCAGCGAGCCCGGGTCCTGGCAGCTCCACGGGTTGTTCGGGCAGCTCACGACCGGCTGCACGCTCAGCGCGCCGTTGATGAGCACGTCGTCGGGCTGCGCGCCGAGGCCGGCGATCGCGGTGTAGTAGCCGACCTCGGCGTTGACGATGCCGGTCGCCGTCGCCGGGTCGTTCGCGCCGGACGCGTCGCCGTAGACGCCGGGCTCGAAGAACACGGCGTGGCGGTCCTGGCTGAACTCCGCCTCGTCGTTGATCGACGCGAGGTAGGTGTTGATCTGGTCCACCGACCACGAGTCGTCGATGAAGACGACGTTCGGTCCGAGGTCGGGGTCGGTGGCCGGGGCGGCCGTCGCGGGCGCACCGAGCGCCACGCCCGTCGCGGCCACGGCGAGCGCCGCCACGCCCGCGCCGGCGGCACGGGCGCGACGGGCCGTTCTGCTCGCGCCGGGGATGGTCGTCGAGAAGGTCACGGTGGGTGTTCTCCTTCGAACAGGGGGCCGGCGCAACGCACCGACGCCGGCGCGACGTCGCGCCGATGCGGGGAGCCTAGGGCACGACTGACTGTCTTGTCAGTAACTTGCTGGGAGCGCTCTCACATCGTGGGACAGACCCGTGAGTGCATGAAACATGTCGCCCCGAATCGGTTCGAGACGACACATTTCACGCACTCAACGGGGGCGGTCACTGCACGACGCCCAGGTCCTCGTGCTCTCGGTCGGACTGGGCGTCGTTCCGTGCCGGGCGGGTGCCGCGCTCCTGCGTCGCGGGGCCCCCACCCGTCACTGCACGACGCCCAGGTCCTCCGCGTCGACGATGCGGTAGGCGTACCCCTGCTCCGCCAGGAACCGCTGGCGGTGGGCCGCGAAGTCCTGGTCGACCGTGTCGCGCGCGACGACGGCGTAGAAGTGCGCGGTGCGGCCGTCCGACTTCGGGCGCATGACGCGGCCGAGGCGCTGGGCCTCCTCCTGGCGCGACCCGAACGACCCGGAGACCTGGATCGCGACGGACGCCTCGGGGAGGTCGATGGAGAAGTTCGCGACCTTCGACACGACCAGCCGCGAGATCTCGCCCGAGCGGAACGCGTCGAACAGGCGCTGGCGCTCGCGGACCGTCGTCGCGCCCGTGATGAGCGGCGCGTCGAGGTGCTGCGACAGCTCCTCGAGCTGGTCGAGGTACTGGCCGATCACGAGCACCTGGTCGTCCGGGTGCTGCGCGACGATCTGCTCCACGACCCGGTTCTTGCCCGTGGCGGTCGCGGCGAGCCGGTACTTGTCCTCCGGCTCCGCGACGGCGTACGTCATGCGGTCGGACTCCGGCAGCGTGAGGCGCACCTCGACGCAGTCGGCGGGCGCGATGTACCCCTGCGCCTCGATGTCCTTCCACGGCGCGTCGTAGCGCTTGGGGCCGATGAGCGAGAACACCTCGTCCTCGCGGCCGTCCTCGCGCACGAGCGTCGCGGTGAGCCCGAGGCGGCGGCGCGCCTGGAGGTCCGCCGTCATGCGGAAGATCGGCGCGGGCAGCAGGTGGACCTCGTCGTAGACCACGAGGCCCCAGTCGCGCGCGTCGAGCAGCTCGAGGTGCGTGTACACGCCCTTCCGCTTGGTCGTCAGCACCTGGTAGGTCGCGATCGTGACGGGCTTGATCTCCTTGCGCGCGCCGGAGTACTCGCCGATCTCGTCCTCGGTGAGCGTCGTGCGCCGCACGAGCTCGTCGCGCCACTGGCGCGCGCTCACGGTGTTCGTCACGAGGATGAGCGTCGTCGTCCCGGACTTCGCCATCGCGCCCGCGCCGACGATCGTCTTGCCCGCGCCGCACGGCAGCACGACGACGCCGCTCCCGCCGTGCCAGAACCCGTCCACCGCCTGCGCCTGGTACGGGCGCATCTCCCACGGCTTCGGCGCCTCGCCCTCGGCGCGCGGGGGCGTCGTCGGGCTGAGCGCGATGGCGTGCTTCTCGCCGTCGACGTACCCCGCGAGGTCCTCCGCGGGCCAGCCGAGCTTGACGAGCACCTGCTTGAGGTGGCCGCGCTCGGAGGGGTGCACGACGACGGTCGTGTCGTCGATCCGCTCGCCCACCAGCCCGGCGGTGCGCTTGGACTTGAGCACCTCGGCGAGCACGGCGCGGTCGGTCGCCTCGAGCACGAGGCCGTGCGTCGGGTGCTGCGCGAGCGTGAGCCGCCCGTAGCGTGACATCGTCTCCGCGACGTCGACGAGCAGCGCGTGCGGCACCGGGTAGCGCGAGTACTCGATGAGCGTGTTGACGACCTGCTCCGCGTCGTGGCCGGCCGCGCGCGCGTTCCACAGCCCGAGCGGCGTGAGCCGGTAGGTGTGGACGTGCTCGGGGGCGCGCTCGAGCTCGGCGAACGGCGCGATCGCGCGGCGCGCGTCGTCGGCGCGCGGGTGGTCGACCTCGAGCAGCAGCGACTTGTCGCTCTGGACGATGAGTGGTCCGTCGGTCATGTGTCTCCTTGCCGAGGTAGAACCGTGGTCTCGCGGGGTAGAGCCGTGGCACCGCGAGGTCGAGGCGTGGTCGTGACCACGGCTCTACCTCGCGCCACCAGGGCTCTCCGTCGGCGGGGTGTCGGGGGCGACGGACGCGATGCGGTGCACCGCGACCGTGAGCTCCGCGTCGCGCGCCGGGTCCTGCGCGCGCAGCCGTCCGGCGTCGAGCGTGAGGGGTCGCACGCGGCGGCGGTCCTGCGAGCCCGTCGGCCCGACCACCTCGAGCCAGACCAACGCCCCGTCCGCGATGGCCTCACGCAGCAGACCCAACGCGGCCACCGGGTCGGATGTTCCCTCCGCGGGGGCGTACCCGTCGCGGTGTCCGTTCGTGCCCGACGGCGTCCGCTCGCCCGCGCGCGGCCCGTCGCCCTCCGCGTGGGCCGTCCGACCGGGCCGCCCGCCCGCTCCGTCACCCGCGCGCTCGGCCGAGCGCGCGTCCGCCGCGCGCAGGCGTGCGACGAGGTCCGCGAACCGCTGCGTGCGCTCGGGGGAGCCGCCGGGCTCGTCGACGCGCGCCCCGGAACCGGGGACGACGCCGGTCCGCGAGCGCCCGCCCGCGCGCCGCCCCGCGGGGGCGACCCGGCCGCGTCGGGACGGTGCGACGGCGTCGGGTGCGCCCCGCCGCCCGGCCCGGTCCGCGATGAGCACGCGGCCGTCCGGGCCCTCGACGACCGCCGGCACGCCGCGGGCGCGCAGCGCCTCCTGGAGCTCTCCCGCGGGCGCGGCCGACGCGAGCACGGTCGGTGCGAGGAGCACCAGGCCCAGCCCGCGCAGTGCCGGGTCCTCCGCGATCCCGGCCAGCAGGACCGGGTCCTCGGCGCGCACGTACGACGACGCCGTCCCCACACGGACCCGGCCGTGGCGGCGGGCCGTGTCCCGCACCAGGTACTCGAGCGGCTGCGGCACGGGCGTGCGCGAGTGCGCCGCGAGCTCGGCGAGGAGCTCGTCGGCCGTCGCGCCGCGGTCGAGCGCGCGCAGGACGGAGTCCGGGGTGAACCGGACCGTCGTCGCGGCGCCGCGGGACTCGACGTCGGCCGCGACCTCCACGAGCCGCTCGAGCGTGCGCGACGGCCGCCCCGGCACGATGCCCGTGAGGTCGCCCTGGAGCAGCAGGTCGTCGACCTCGGCCGGGAGCACCGCCTCGAAGGCGGCGCCGAGGTCGGCCGGGACGGTCCCGGTCGGCGACGCCGCGTCGTCGGACCCGAGGAGGACCCGGCCCGGGGGAGCGAGCGCGCCCGCACCGGTCGCCCCGAGCAGCGCGGCCTCGCGCAGCAGCCCCGCCACGGCCTGCTCCGGCGGCACCGCCCGGGGCGTGCGCCAGCGGAGCACCGCGACGACGTCGGCCGCGGCGAGCGGGCGCCCGGGGGCGAGGTCGAGGACGTCCAGGACCGACCGGCGCAGCCGGGGCACCCACGGGCGCCACAGCTCCGGGTCGAGCGCGGCGCGCAGGGCGCCCTTCTCGTCGCGGCTCCCCACCAGCCAGGGGGTGCGGCGCGAGCGCCACCAGCCGCGGGCGAGCGTCGCCCAGCGGTCGCCCAGGTCGTCGTCGAGCCAGTCCTCCGCGGCGAGGGTCGGGGCGAACGTGGGCGGGTCGTCGCCGTCGTCGGCCACGAGCCCGGCCGCCGCCGCGAGCTCGACGACCGCGGCCGCCGTCGGGTCGTCCACCTCGAGGGCGAGCGCGGCCCGCCGCAGGTCCCGCACCCCGAGCCCGCCGGCGCGCAGCACGCCCGGCGGGTGCTCGGTCCAGTGCGTCACGAGCCGCGCGACGAGCCGCACGGCCTCCAGCCCGGCGCTCGCGGACTCCGCGTCGACCGTCGTCGTCGGGAGCTCGCGGACCTCCGGGACGGGCGGCGCGGTCCGGACGTCGCGGTGCGTGCGACCGCCGCGCAGGGCGAGCCCGACCTCGCGCGGCAGCACGACGTGCCGCTCGTCCGTGGCGCGCAGGTAGCCGTGCTCGACGAGCCAGCCCGTCGCGCGCCGGGCCGACGCGTCCGCGCGGGGCGCGACCCCGACGGGCGGCCCCCAGGCCAGGGCGTCGAGGATCGCCCGGGCGCCCGGCGGGGCGTCGTCGGGCAGGTCGCCGGGCGGCGCGCTCGTCCCGGCCGCGCTCGCGTCGCCGGCGGCGAGAGCCGCGACGGGGCCGAGGCCGGCGGGGTGGGGGCCGAGGACCTCGGCGACACCTGGCGCCGGGCGGAACCCGGCCGACCGGGTGCCGGGCGTCCAGACGAGCGCGAGCTCGTCGAGGAGGGCGAGCGCGGTGGTGACGCGGGCCCGGTCGACGCCCGTCGCCCGGGCGACCGCCGCCGCCGTCGCGGAGGTCCCCACGGAGTCGAGGACCAGCACCGACTCCAGGACGTGGAGCGTGAGCTCGTCCAGCCCCGCGAGCGCGCGTTCCAGGCTCGTCCGGTTCATCGCGCGCGCGGCGAGCGAGAGGAGGGTCGAGGGCGACGGCGTCGCGAGGTCGGGCCGCCGTCCGAGCAGCGCGACCAGGGCGGCGTCGTCGCGCTGGCGCAGCGACTCGCTGTACGTCGGAGCCCGCTCGGGCCGGGAGGTGGCCATCCGTTCGATGTTACGCGCCGCGCGGCCACGGCCCGCGGACGGTCCGGGTGCTCAGCCGCGGGCGGTGCGTCGGCAGACCTCGTCCCAGGGCGTCGGCTCGATCCCGAAGCGGTCGCGCGCTGCCGTGTCGTCGAGCACGTAGGGGCGGTCCCACTGGTAGGCGAGGTCGCGCAGCTCGCGCAGGAGGGGTGAGAAGAGGCCGGCGGCGGTGAGGCCCGCGCCGCGCAGGGAGCGGACCCGGACGGGCGGTCGCCCGACGCTCGCGAGGACGTCCGTGAGTGCCTCGCGCTGCGTGCGCGGCGGGTTGCTCGGGGTGTGCCACGTGCGGCCGTGCGCGTCGGGGTCGGCCGCCGCCGCGACCAGCGTGCGCGCGGCGTCGCGGACGTCGGTGAACGAGTGCGGCAGGTCGGTGCGCCCGATCATCGTCACGGCGCGCCCGCGCAGGGCGGCCGGCACGACGCGCGAGACGTGCCCGTTGCTCCCGACCCCGGGCCCGACGAAGTCGGAGCTGCGGACCTCGACGACGCGCGCGCGACCGGCGCGGTGCGCGGCGAGCGCGTCGGCCCAGAGCCGGGCGCGGAGGACGCCCTTGTGGTCGGTCGCGACGTCGGGCAGGTCCTCGGTCATCGGCCCGTCGACGGGACCGTACGGGTAGAGGTTGCCCGTGATCGCGTACACCGCGCCGGTGCGCTCGACGGCGGTGAGCAGCGCCGTCGCGAGGGGCGGCCACACGCGCTCCCACTGCGTGTAGTCGCCGGGGTTGGCGCAGTTGTAGAGCACGTCGGCGCCCTCCGCGACCCGGGTCAGGGCGTCGGCGTCGGACGCGTCGAGGGCGAGGTGCGTGACGCCGTCGAGGCCGGTGTCCCGGCCGCTGCGGGTGACGACGGTGACGTGCGAGCCGCGGGCCGCGAGCTCGGCCGCGACGTGCCGGCCGACGGGACCGGCGCCGACGACGACGTGCCGGTCGGAGGAGGACGGGGTGCTGGACATGGTGGTCTCCTTTCCGAGAGCAGTGCTCTCGCTTCGTCGAGGAGCATGGCACGGGTGCCGCTCCAGTGCAAGATCGGTGCTCTCGTTTGTGGGCGGCGCTCTCGTCTGCCACCCTGGCGGGATGACGGCCCCTCGCACGGCGCGCGCCCTGGCGCGCGAGACCCTGACGCGCGACATCCTCGACGCCGCCCGAGCGCGGCTCGTGGCCGACGGCCCCGCCGCGCTCTCCCTGCGCGCCGTCGCGCGCGACGTCGGCATGGTGTCGTCGGCCGTCTACCGCTACTTCCCGAGCCGCGACGCGCTGCTCACCGCGCTCCTCGTCGAGTGCTACGACGAGCTCGGCGCGGCCGTCGAGGCCGCGGAGGCCGCCGTCGCGCGCGACGACCTGACCGGCCGGTGGCTCGCCGCGTGCCGCGCGCTGCGGTCGTGGTGCGTCCAGCGTCCCGGCGACTTCGCGCTGCTCTACGGCACGCCCGTCCCGGGGTACGCGGCGCCGCAGGACACCGTCGAGCCCGCGACCCGGGTCGTGCGCGCGCTCGTCGGGATCGTCGCCGACTCCTGGGCCGGCGGCGCGGGCCCCGCACGCGCCCCGCGCGCCGGAGGTGACGCGGCCGAGCTGGTCGCCCCGGCCCTCGCGTTCGTGAGCGCGCGAGGCCTCGTCACGCCCGACGCCCCGGCGGAGGCCGTCGTGCGCACGCTCATGGCCTGGACCACGCTGTTCGGCACGGTCTCCTTCGAGCTGTTCGGCCACCTCCACCGCACGGTGGCCGACTACACCGACTGGTTCGACGCCGTCGCGCTGCGGGTGGGGGCGGACGCCGGCGTCGTCCCCCGCGGTACGGATGCGGCTTTGCCGCCGCACGGCCGGTAGCCTGGGGGTTCTGGTTCCTACGAGCACGAACGAGGTTCACGTGCCCACCGGCAAGGTCAAGTGGTTCGACACCGAACGCGGGTTCGGCTTCATCGCCAACGACGACGGCGGCGAGGTCTTCCTGCACGCCTCCGCGCTGCCCGCGGACGCGCCCGCCCCCAAGCCGGGTGCGCGCGTCGACTTCGGCGTCGCGGACGGCCGCCGCGGCCCGCAGGCGCTCGCGGTCAAGCTCCTCGACCCGGCCCCGTCCGTGGTCAAGGCGAAGCGTCGCTCGGCGGACGAGATGGCGGTCATCGTGGAGGACCTCATCAAGGAGCTCGACCGGATCCGTGACGGGCTCGGCAAGGGCCGCTACCCGGAGAAGGGCAAGGCGACGATGGTCGCCAAGGTCCTGCGCGTGGTCGCCGACGAGATCGAGGGCTGACATGGTCGCCGTGGCTGCCGCAGAGGAGCGTTCCCGGGGAGTGTCCGCGCGTGCCGCGCGCGACGCCGTGCTCACGGGCGCGGTCGAGCTCGCGCGCGCCGCGGCCCAGGAGGTCGCCGAGAGCCCCGAGGACGTCGGGGAGCACCTCGGCACGTACGCGGAGGCGGACCGCCTCATCTCGCACCGGTTCGCGTGCACGATGCGCGGCTACCGCGGCTGGCACTGGACCGTCACGCTCGCGCGCGTGCCGCGCGGTCGGACGGCCACGGTGTGCGAGGTCGAGCTGCTGCCGGGTGACGGCGCCCTGCTCGCGCCGTCGTGGCTGCCGTGGTCCGAGCGCCTGCGTCCGGGCGACGTCGGGCCGGGCGACGTGCTCCCGTTCCGCGCCGACGACCCGCGCCTCGAGCCCGGCTACGTGCCCACGGGCGACGAGGAGGAGGACGCCGTCGCGATCGACGAGCTCGCCCTCGCACGCGCCCGCGTCCTGTCCCCGCAGGGCCGGGACGAGGCCGCCGAGCGCTGGTACCGCGGCTCGCGCGGCCCGACGGCGCGCGGCGCCGTCGCGTCGGCCGCCGAGTGCGGGTCGTGCGGCTTCCTCGTCACCCTCCAGGGCAGCCTCGGCCAGGTGTTCGGCGTGTGCGCGAACGAGTGGTCGCCCGACGACGGCAAGGTCGTGAGCCTCGACCACGGCTGCGGCGCGCACTCGGAGACCGACGTCGAGCCGCAGCGGAGCGACTGGCCCGACGCCGACCCCCTCGTCGACGAGCTGCACGTCGAGATCGTCTCGCTGCTCGAGTCGGTCGCCCCGACGGCGCAGCCCGCGACCGCGGTGGTCGCGTCGGCGGACGCGGACCCCGGGCCCGTGCTCGACGAGGTCTCGGTCGACGCGCAGCCGGACGCTCGGCCGGCCTCCGAGCCCGCGGCGGACGAGCCGCAGGAGTGACGGACGACGTCTTCGGGACGGCCGCGCTGCGCCGTGCGGTCCTGGAGGCGTGGCGGTCGTCGCCGACGCGTCTGCGCGAGGACGCGAACACCGAGGAGGACCACGCCCACGGGTCGTACCGGGGGCGGGTCGTCGTCGAGCTCGCGCAGAACGCCGCGGACGCCGCGGCCCGTGCCGGGGTCCCGGGGCGGCTGCGCCTGAGCCTGCGCGCGCCGTCGGTTCCTGACGGGACCTGGGTCCTGCGCGCGGCGAACACCGGCGAGCCGCTGGACGCGCCGGGCGTCGCGTCGCTCGTGGCGCTGCGCGCGTCCGCGACGGGGCGGGGCACGCGGGACGCCGACGGCGGGACGGCCACGGTCGGCCGGTTCGGGGTCGGCTTCGCCGCCGTCCGCTCGGTCTCCGACCGAGTGCGGGTCGGCGCGGGGGAGCGTGCCGTCGAGCTGTCGCTCGCGCGCACGCGCGCCGCGCTCGACGACGTGGTCGCCGACCGCCCTGACCTCGCCGCCGAGGTGGCGCGCCGCGGCGACCGGCTCCCGGTGCTGCGGCTCCCGTTCCCGACCCGCGTCGAGGTGCCGTCGGGCTACGACACGGTCGTCGAGCTCGAGCTGCGTGACGCCGAGGCGCTCGCCGCCGTCCGCGCGGAGCTCGCCGACGTGGGGGACCCGCTCCTGCTCGCGCTCCCTGCGCTCGCCGAGGTCGTCGTGGTCGGGGACGGCGTCCAGGAGCGCCGCGTCGCCGACGTCGCCGACCGGTGGACCGTCCTGCGCCGGGAGGGGGCGATCGACCCGGCGCTGCTCGCGGACCGCCCGGTCGAGGAACGCGCGACGACGCGGTGGACGGTCACGTGGGCGCTGCCCCACGTCGGTGCGCGCACCGACGTCCTGCACGCACCGACTCCCACCGACGAGCACCTCACGTTCCCCGCGCTCCTGCTGGCGACCTTCCCGCTGGACCCGGCGCGCCGGCACGTCCCGCCCGGGCCGCTCACCGCGCACGTCGCGCGCGCGGCGGGGCGGGCGTACGCGGAGCTGCTCGGCGGGCTGGCGCGGTCGCGCGGCGCCGACGTGCTGGCCCTCGTCCCGACCGGGCTGCCGGCGAGCGCGGTCGACGCCGAGGTGCGGGCGTCGGCCGAGGCGGAGCTCGCGCGGACCCCGCTCCTCCCGCTCGACGCGCCGCCGGCGCGTGGCGCCGAGGAGCCGACCTGGGTGGCCGACGACGAGGACGCCGATGCCGCCCGGCACTCCTTGGTCGCGCCGGCAGAGGCGCGCGTCCTCGCGGGCGACGTGGGCGACGCGCGCGTGCGGGCCGAGCTCGGGGTCGCGCACCTGGTGGACGTCTCGGGTCCGCTCCGCGCGGTCGCGCGGTCTCTCGGGGCGCGGGTCGTGGACCTCGCGGACGTGGTGGACGACCTCCCGCTCGTCGCCGACCCGGCGCGCTGGCGGGCGCTGTACGACGCTCTCGCGCCGTACGCCGCCGACCGGTCGGTGCTCGAGGCGCTGGGCGCGCTCCCTGTGCCGCTGCTCGGCGGGCAGGTCGTGCGCGGCGCCCGCGGCCTCCTCCTCCTGGACGCCGGGCCGGGCGAGGAGTCGGACGCCGGCGGCGGGGTGCTGGACGCCCGCGACGCGGCCGACCTCGGGCTACGCGTCGTCGACCCGCGCGCGGCGCACCCGCTGCTGGAACGCCTCGGGGTGCGCGTGACCGACCTGCGGACGGTGCTCGCCGACGGGGCCGTCCGCGAACGCGTCCTCGCGGCGTCGGACGCGGCGGAGGCGGGCGACGACCCCTCCTCGGACGTCGAGCGGCTGCTCGCGCTGGTCGCGGCGGCGGTACGGGACGTGCCGGACGCGGCGCGGGCGGGGCTGCCGTTCTGGTGGGGCGAGCTGCCCGTCCCGACGGCCGACGGCGACCGTGCACCCGTGCGCGGCTGCGCGCTGCCCGGGACGTGGGCCGCGGACGCGCTCGGCACGCTCGGCCTCGTCGATCCCGCGGTCGTCGACCGCTGGGGCGAGCCGGTGCTGCGCGCGGTGGGTGCGGCCGTCGGGCTCGGGGTGCTGCGCGTGCACGACGTGCTCACGCCCGCGTCGGCCGACGACGAGCCAGACCTGGACCCGCACGCGCCGGAGGGGTGGCTGTCCGACTGGGGCGGGTACCTCGCGTACCTCGCGACGACCCTCGGCCCCGAGGCGTACGTGGGCGACGTCGTCGCGGTCGCGGACCTGGACGCCGTCGACGACGTCGCGTGGCCCGACGTCCTCGCGCGCCTCGCCGCGGACCCTGCCGCGCGCGAGGCGCTGCTCGCCCCCGTGCGGGCCGAGGGCGGTCGGGGCGCGACGGCACGCTCGTACACCGCGTGGTGGCTGCGCGAGGAGCTCGGTGGGGCGTTCGCGCTCGGGACCGGCCCCGGGCGGGTCCCGTTCCTGCGCCCGGCGCCGCCGGAGGTGGCAGGGCTCGACGACGAGGCGCTGGTCGCGCTGGGCGGCGTGCGGGACCTCGCCGAGCTCGAGCCGGACGAGTGGGTCGAGCTCCTGGACGTCCTGCCCGGCGTCGGGCAGGACGTCGACGCGCAGGCCGCGCTGACGCTCTGGCGTGCGCTCGGCGTCCTCGCGGGCCGGGGCGAGCGCCTGGACCCGCCGCCGGACCGGGTGCCCGCGCTGCGCGCCGGCGCGGTGCTCGTGGTGGGCGCGGACGACGTCGCCGTCTCGCCCGACCCGATGTGGTCGCCCGTCCGCGCGGTCCTCCCCGCGCCGCCGGGCCTCGTCGCTGAGGTCGCCGATCTCCTGGACGTCGCGACCGTCCCGCGCGACGCCCCCGCCCCCGACGCCGCCGGTCGTCGTGCCGACGTCCCCGAGGTGGTGCACGCGGTCCTCGACGGGCCGGTGCCGCGCACCTGGGAGCGCCACGACGACCTCCGCGTGGGCGGGGTCGCGGTCTCGTGGTGGGTGGAGCGGGGTGGTGGAGCGGACGCCGTCGTGCACGCGACCGGGCCGGCCGGGCTCGCCACGGGGCTCGCGGTCGCGGCGGGACGCCACGGCGCGAGGTTCGTGCTCGAGGAGGTGCTCCGTGACCCGGGCGCGGCGCAGGGGGCGCTGGCGCGAACGGCCTGGGACGACCCTCAGCCGTCCGACGACGCGCGGTAGCGGCTCCGGTTCCGGCGCTCCCACGCGAGCCCGAGGAGGCCGAGGACGAGGCCGGCGCCGCACGTGGTGACCGCGCGCGGGCCGAGCGTGCCGGTCGCGAGGAGGACCGCGCAGACGACGAGCGCGGCGGTCCACAGGGCCATTCCCGCGAGGATCACGACGCGCAGGTCGACCCGCCAGGGCGCCGGGTCGGGGCGTCGGCGGTCGGGGTGCAGCAGCAGCGTGACGAACGAGGGCACAGGGGCATCGTAGCCACGACGCCGTTTTTCACCCGTACCCGGGTGTCACAGCCGTGACCTGGGCCACATCCCCTTCTGGTGTGAGCACACGTCAGGAGCACTCGCAACGGCACGCTAGGATGCATGCGCCGCGCTACGGCCTGCACATGTGGTCACCTGTCCAGGTGGATCTGGCCGGCGCCGGGCCGCGCATCGCTTCGGGACCTTCGTCCGATGTATCCGGACCTTCGGCAGAACGTGGAATCTGGACACCCGTCCAATCTATTTCTTCGAGCGGCTAGCGCAGCGTGGGATCCGCAGGATCCTGCGACTCGGGACGGCTCCGACGATGACGGTGCGGAACGTCTTCTCACCCGGGTGAAACCCCCTGACAACTCTCGTTCCCGCAGTTTCTGAACCCTAGGATGAGTCGCCATGCAGGGTGTGGAACCGACCGGAGGTGGACGCATGTCCCACAGCGTCACCGAGGACGCCAGGCGGAGCCTGCGCACCCTTCTCGCCACGACTCCCGCGGCCCGGATCCGCGCCGCGCGCGCCGCGTTCGCCGCGCAGGGCTGGGAGGTCGCCTACCGGCGTCGGCTCCTGCTCACCGACACGGCGGTGATCATCGTCGCCGTGCTCGTCGCGTACTTCCTGCGCTGGGACCAGTTCATCAACGAGCCCGTGCGCGAGGCGCGCGTGCCGTACGTCGTGCTCAGCCTCCTCGTCGGTGTCGCCTGGTCCCTCTCGCTCGTCGCGAGCCGGTCGCGCGACCCGCGGGTCATGGGGAGCGGCCCCACCGAGTACCACCGGGTCTTCGACGCGTCGTGGCGTCTCTTCGCCGTGCTCGCCGTGCTCGCGTTCCTCCTCCGCTTCCCGGAGGCGCGCGGCTACCTCGCCTTCGCGTTCCCGATCGGCCTCGGCGGCCTGCTCCTCGGCCGGTACGCGTGGCGCCAGTGGCTCCACCGCCAGCGGGCCACCGGGCGCATGCGCTCGGCGGTGCTCGCCATCGGCCACCGCGACCAGGCCGAGCGCCTCATCCGCGACCTCAACGGCCGCGACGAGTCGGGGTACCGCGTCGTCGGCGTGTGCGTCCCGTCCGGCGGCTTCGGGTCGGACGAGGAGATCCGGGGCGTGCCGGTCCTCGGCGAGCTGCGGCACGCCGGCGAGGTCGCCACGCGGGTCGGTGCGGACGTCGTCGCCGTGTCAGGCTCGGACGCCATCACCGCCGAGGTCGTCCGACGGCTGGGCTGGGAGCTCGAGCCGTACGGCGTGGACCTCATGCTCACGGCCGAGCTCGCGGACGTCGCCGGACCGCGCATCACCATCACTCCCGCGGAGAGCGTCTCGCTCCTGCACGTGGACGCGCCCCGGTTCACGGGGCCCAAGTTCGCCGTGAAGTCGGTCATCGACTGGACCGGCGCCGCGCTCATCACGCTCGCCGCGCTGCCGGTGCTCGTGCTCGTCGCGCTCGCCGTGCGGGTCACCAGCCGCGGCCCGGTGCTCTTCCGTCAGGAGCGCGTCGGCCGCAACGGGCGGTCGTTCCCCATGTTCAAGTTCCGGTCGATGCGCGTCGGCGCCGACCGCGAGGTCCAGCACCTCGAGGAGCAGAACGACGGCGCGGGCCCGCTGTTCAAGATGCGCGACGACCCGCGCGTCACGCGCGTCGGCCGTGTGCTGCGCCGCTACTCCCTCGACGAGCTCCCGCAGCTGTTCAACGTGCTGCGCGGCGACATGAGCCTCGTCGGGCCGCGGCCGCCGCTGCCGCGCGAGGTCCAGAAGTACGAGAAGAAGGTGCGGCGTCGCCTCCTGGTCAAGCCCGGTCTCACGGGTCTGTGGCAGGTCGGCGGCCGGTCGGACCTGTCGTGGGAGGAGAGCGTCCGCCTCGACGTCTACTACGTCGAGAACTGGACGATGTTCGGCGACTTCCTCATCCTCGCGCGCACGGCGCGCGCGGTGTTCTCCGGCTCCGGGGCCTACTGAGGCCGGCGGGGTGCAGGGTCGGGCGCGGGGAGGTGCGTCGTGCGGGTCTCGGTCTCGGGATGCGGTCGCCGCGGCGTCCTGCACGCGGCCTGCCTCGCGGCGGCCGGCCACGAGGTCGTGCTCCACGACACGGACCCCCGCGCCCTCGACGTGCTCCGCACGGGAACGGTCCGCGCCGGTGAGCCGCGGCTCCAGCGGCTCCTCGCGCTCGCTCGTGTGAGCGGCCGGCTCCGTCCCACGACGGACCGCACGGCGGTCGCCGGTGCTCGCGTGCACGTCCTGTGCGTCGGCGCGGGGCCCGACCCCGACCCCGATGGCACCTCGCGTGTGGTCGCGCTCCGCGACGCGCTCGACGACCTGGCCCCGCACCTCGGCCCGGGGGACCTCGTCGTCGGGCGCGCCCGCGTCCCCGCCGGCACCGCGGAGTGGCTCGCCGCCGGGCTCGCCGCCGACGGAGTCCGGGCCACGGTCGCCTGGGTGCCCGACGAGCACCGGCCGGGCCACGCCGTCGTCGACCTCCTGCACCCGTCACGCCTCGTCCACGGGGTCCCTGCCGGCCCGGCCGGCGAGCGTGCCGCCGCGATCCTCGACGCGCTCCACGCCGTGCAGCTCGCGACGGGGGCGCCCCGGACCGTGACCGACCTCGCGACCGCAGAGAGCCTCGGGCACGGCACCGGCACGCTCCGGCCCGCGGCGTTCGTGCGTCCCGGGGGCAGCGACCTCGACGCCGCGGACGTGGTGTCGAGCACACCCGCGGCGGCCCTCGCCGCGGTCGGCGCCGCCTGACGTGCGCGGACACCTCCCGGGGGCGATGCCGGACCGTGTCCCGCGTGTTACCGCGCGGTCACAGGGTTCTGGCAGCATTCTCCCCATGTCCACCCCCACCTCCGTCCGCGAGGACGAGCAGGCGCCGCCCCCTGCCTCCGGCGCCATCGACCGTTTCTTCAAGATCACCGAGCGCGGCTCGACGATCGGCACCGAGATCCGTGGTGGTCTCGTCACGTTCTTCGCGATGGCCTACATCATCGTGCTGAACCCGCTGATCATCGGGACGGTGCAGGACGGCACGGGCCAGTTCCTCGGCGGCGGCGACGCGCCCGACTTCGGCAAGATCGCCGCGGCGACCGCTCTCGTCGCGGGCGTCATGACGATCGCCATGGGCGTCTTCGCGAACTTCCCCCTCGGCCTCGCGGCCGGGCTGGGCCTCAACGCGGTCGTGGCGTACTCGATCGCCTCGCTGCCGGGGGTGACCTGGGCGGACGCGATGGGCCTCGTCGTCATCGAGGGCCTCATCATCCTCCTCCTCGTGCTCACCGGGTTCCGCGAGGCGGTCTTCCGTGCGGTCCCGGTCGAGCTGAAGACGGCCATCAGCGTGGGCATCGGCCTCTTCATCGCGCTCATCGGCCTCGTCAACGCGGGCTTCGTCACCGCGGGCAGCGGCACGCTCCTCGCGCTCGGCAACCTCGGCACGTGGCCGATACTCGTGTTCGTGGTCGGCCTCGTGCTGACGATCGTGCTGTGGGTCCGCAAGGTCAAGGGCGCGCTGCTCGTCGCGATCCTCACGGCGACCGCGCTCGCCGTCGTGCTGGAGAACACCCTGCACATCGGAGCCAAGGCTCCTGACGGCTCCAACCCGAACGGCTTCAACCTCAACGCGCCGACGTTCGACGGCGTCGTGCAGGTCCCGGACTTCGGCCTCCTCGGCCAGTTCTCGCTGCTGGGCTCGTTCCAGAACATCGCGACCGTCACCGTGATCCTGCTGGTGTTCTCGCTCCTGCTCGCGGACTTCTTCGACACGATGGGCACCATGGTCGCCGTCGGCGCCGAGGCGCGCCTGAACGACGCCGAGGGCGTCCCGCCGCGCTCGCGCGCGATCCTCGTCGTCGACTCGCTCGCCGCGGCCGCGGGCGGCGCGGGCTCCGTGTCGTCGAACACGAGCTTCGTCGAGTCCACCACCGGCGCCGGCGAGGGCGCGCGCACCGGTCTCGCCTCGGTCGTCACGGGCGTCGCGTTCCTGCTCGCGACGTTCCTGTCGCCGCTCGTCGCGCTCGTCCCCTACGAGGCTGCCGCACCGGCGCTGGTCTTCGTCGGGTTCCTCATGATGACGCAGATCGCCGGCATCTCCTGGAAGAACGTGGAGATCGCGATCCCGGCGTTCCTCACGATCATCGTCATGCCGTTCACGTACTCCATCGCGGACGGCATCGGCGCGGGCTTCCTCGCGTTCGTCGTCATCAAGCTCGCGCTCGGGAAGATCCGCGCGATCCACCCGCTCATGTGGGTCGCGTCGGCGATGTTCCTCGTGTACTTCCTCCTGGGCCCGATCCGGGAAGCCCTCGGCCTCTAGGCTCGGCCCATGACGAGCGCGGCGGACGAGCGGTCGGAGGAGGCGTCGGTCGACGCCCTCCCCGCCGCCCGTCCGCGCGCGTTCTACCGGCTGGAGAACACCGTCCAGCCGTACGACTGGGGCTCGACGTCGGCGATCCAGGACCTCCTGGGGGTGGAACCGGACGGTCGTCCGGCGGCGGAGCTGTGGATGGGCGCGCACCCGCTCGCGCCGTCGCGCGTCGTGCCCGACGGCGCGGCGCACCCGGGCGAGGCGCCTCGCCCGGGCGGGGCGACGGCGTCGGGCACGTCGCTCGCCGACCTGGTGCGCGCGGACCCGGTGGGGGTGCTGGGCCAGCGCGTGCTCGACCAGTACGGTCCTCGGCTGCCGTTCCTCCTCAAGGTGCTCGCCGCCGAGCGTGCGCTGTCGCTGCAGGTCCACCCGCACCCGCACCGGGCCCGCGCCGGGTTCAACCGCGAGAACCGGGAGGGCGTGGCGCGCGACTCGCCGCTGCGCAGCTTTCACGACGACCAGCACAAGCCCGAGATGGTCGTGGCGGTGTCGCGCTTCGAGGGCCTGTCCGGCTTCCGGCGGCCGGCGCGCATCCTCGAGCTCCTCGACGGGCTCGACGGCGACCTCGTCGCCCGCATGCGTGCCGCGCTCCGCGCCCGTCCGACCGAGGCCGGCGTCCGTGAGGCGTTC
The DNA here is from genome assembly GCF_001019615.1 of Cellulosimicrobium funkei. Classification (GTDB taxonomy): domain Bacteria; phylum Actinomycetota; class Actinomycetes; order Actinomycetales; family Cellulomonadaceae; genus Cellulosimicrobium; species Cellulosimicrobium cellulans_E. The sequence continues at coordinate 63,099 of NZ_JNBQ01000006.1, forward strand.
ACGCTCGCGCTCCATGCCCGGTCCGAGCCCGACGTCGCGGCGGACCTCGTGCGGACCGTCGCCTCGGTCCGGGCTCGGGCCGAGCGCGGCCCGGTCACGGGGTCCGGCAGCCCGCGGCGCACCTCGCGGCGCGCCGACGCCACGGTGCTCGCGCTCGCCGAGCAGCACCCGGGCGACCCGGGCGCCGTCGTCTCCCTCATGCTCAACCGGGTCACGCTCGCGCCGGGGGAGTCGATGTTCGTGCCGTCCGGGCACGTGCACGCCTACTTGTCCGGCTGCGCGGTCGAGGTCATGGCGAGCTCCGACAACGTCCTGCGCGCCGGTCTCACGAGCAAGCTCGTCGACGTCGACGCGCTGCTCGAGTGCGCAACGTGCACGCCCGGGCCTGCCGCGCGCCCGCGCCTGATCGACGACGGGTCCGGCCTCGTCACCTACCGCCCGCCGGTCGCGGAGTTCGCGCTCCGGGCGGGGCAGGTCGCAGGTGACGCCCCGGTGCCCCTGCCCGCCGTCGGCCCGCGCGTCGTGCTGTGCCTCGACGGCGCGGTGACGCTCGAGGGCTCTGGGGAGGGCCCCGTTGAGACGCGGCTGGCGCGCGGCGAGTCGGTGTTCGTGCCTCACGCGACCGGGACGGTCGTCGTGCGTGGCGACGGGCGTGTCGTCGTCGCCTACGTGCCCTGACCAGGACCCGGCCCTGCCCCTCCGGCCCAGGGTGACGTGCACCTCTTTCTTTACTCTAGGTAATGAGTTAAGGTAACTATCGTGCCTGCCGCGGACCCCACTGCCCCCTCCCGGAACCAGTGCCGGCCCGCCACCCTCGGCGGTGAGCTCCGCGTGGCGCTCACGCGCATCTCGCGCCGCCTGCGCGCCCAGCGCGGCGAGGCCGACCTGCCCGAGGGCCGGTTCGGCGTGCTCACCGTGCTGCACAAGCACGGCGCGATGTCGCCGAGCGAGCTCGCCGACCACGAGCGCGTCAGGCCGCCGTCGATGACCCGGGCCGTCAACGCCCTCGTCGAGATGGGGCTCGTCGAGAAGGGCGAGCACCCGAGCGACCGTCGTCAGGTCGTCGTGCGGCTCACCGACGCCGGCGTGCGCGAGGTCAAGGAGACCCGCCGCCGCCGGGACGCGTGGCTCACGCAGCAGCTGTCCTCCCTCACGCCCGACGAAAGAGAGACCTTGGCCCGCGCCAGTGAGCTGTTGACCCGGATCGCCGCCCGATGAGCGCGACGTTCTCCTCCCTGAAGTACCACAACTACCGCGTCTGGTTCGGCGCCGCGCTCGTCGCGAACGTCGGCACCTGGATGCAGCGCGTCGCGCAGGACTGGCTCGTCCTCACCGACCTCACCGACAACTCGGGCATCGCGGTCGGCGTCGTGACGGCGCTCCAGTTCGCCCCCGTGCTCGCGCTGTCCGCGTGGGCGGGCCTGCTCGCCGACCGGCTCCCGCGCCGCCGGCTCCTCATGGCCACCCAGGGCGCGATGGGGGTCCTCGCGCTCGCCCTGGGTGCGCTCGTGCTGTCCGGGAACGTCGAGCTCTGGCACGTCTACGTGTTCGCCGGCCTGCTCGGCGTCGTGACCGCGTTCGACAACCCCGTGCGCCAGACGTTCGTCGCCGAGATGGTCCCCGCCGACAAGCTGTCCAACGCCGTCGGGCTCAACAGCGCGTCCTTCAACGCCGCGCGCCTCGTGGGGCCGGGCGTCGCCGGGCTCCTCATCGCGGCCGTCGGCTCGGGCTGGCTGTTCATCATCAACGGCGTGACGTTCGGGGCGACGATCCTCGCGCTCCTGTACATGCGCACGCGCGAGCTCCACGTGCTGCCCAGCGCGCCGCGCGAGAAGGGCCAGATCCGCGAGGGCATCCGGTACGTGCGGGGGCGCACCGACATCATCGTCATCATGGTCGTCGTCGGGGTCGTGTCGACGTTCGGGCTCAACTTCCAGCTCACGTCCGCGATGATGGCGAAGGTCGAGTTCGGCAAGGGCCCGGGGGAGTACGGGATCCTCGGCTCGATCCTCGCGATCGGGTCGCTCACCGGTGCCCTGCTCGCCGCGCGGCGCGAGCGCCCGCGCGTCCGGCTCGTCATCGGGTCCGCGTTCGGGTTCGCCGTCGCGACGGGCGTCATGGCCGTCATGCCGACCTACCCGAGCTACGCGATCGCCTGCATCCCGGTGGGCCTCGCGTCGCTCACGATGATGACCGCCGCGAACTCCACGATCCAGATGTCCGTCGACCCCGTCATGCGCGGGCGCGTCATGTCGCTCTACATGATCGTGTTCCTCGGCGCGACGCCGGTCGGGTCGCCGCTCGTCGGCTGGATCGCCGAGGCGTGGGGTCCGCGCTGGGCCATCGGCGTCGGGTCGATCACCGCCGGGCTCGTCGCCGTGGGCGCCGCCGTCTGGGCGGTGCGCAACTGGCACCTCGAGGTCCGCTATCGCGTCCTCCAGCGCCCGCACCTCGTCGTGCGCTACCTCGACGCGGGCACCCCGGCGGACCGGTCGGCCCGCGCCGAGACCCGCCGACGCCTGGGCGTCGAGGACGCGGAGGAGGCGGCCCGCGCCGCCTGAGCCCGTGCCTTGCGCCTCGCGGCCCCGGGCGCCGAGCACGACATGAGGGTCGTCATGGAGCTCATGACGACCCTCATGTCGTGCTCGACGCGGGGTGGGGGCGTGCTCGACGGCGGACGGTGTCAGGCGAGGTGCTCGACGACGTGGTCGACGCACGCGGTGAGCGCGCGGACGTCGTCGGGCTCGATCGCCGGGAACATCGCCACGCGGAGCTGGTTGCGGCCCAGCTTGCGGTACGGGAAGACGTCGAGGATCCCGTTCGCGCGGAGTGCCGCCACGACGGCGGTCGCGTCGATCGCGTCGTCGAGGTCGATCGTGCCGACGACCGTGGACCGCTGCGCCGGGTCGGCGACGAACGGCGTCGCCCACTCGCGGGCCTCCGCCCAGCCGTAGAGGTGGGCGGCGGACTCGGCCGACCGGCCCGCGGCCCACGGGAGCCCGCCGTTGCCGAGGATCCACTCGACCTGCTCGGCGAGCATGACGAGCGTCGCGATCGCGGGCGTGTTGAGCGTCTGGTCCAGGCGCGAGTTGGCCGCCGCCGTGCGCAGCGAGAGGGACTCCGGCACCCACCGGGTTCCGCTCGACTCGACCTCCTCCGCGCGCGCGAGCGCGTCGGGCGAGCACAGCGCGAGCCACAGGCCGCCGTCGGACCCGAAGACCTTCTGCGGCGCGAAGTAGTAGACGTCGGTCTCTGCGACGTCGACGGGGAGCGCGCCCGCGCCCGACGTGGCGTCGACGAGCGTGAGCGCGCCGCGCTCGCGCGAGCCCGGGACGCGGCGGACCGGGGCCATGGCGCCGGTCGAGGTCTCGTTGTGCGGCCACGCGTGCACGTCGACGTCGTCGGCGGGCTCGGGCAGCGCGACGGACCCGGCGGGGGCCGAGATCACCTGCGACGGCTCGAGGAAGGGCGCGGCCGTCGTCGCGGCGGCGAACTTGGCGCCGAACTCGCCGAACGCGGCGTGCTGCGCCTTGGAGCGCACGAGGCAGGCCGTGGCGACGTCCCAGAACGTCGTGGAGCCGCCGTTCCCGAGCACGACCTCGTAGCCCTCGGGCAGCGCGAAGAGCTCGGCGAGCCCCTCGCGCGTCCGGCGCACGACCGAGCGGACCGGCGCCTGGCGGTGGGACGTCCCGAGCAGGGACGCGCCGGCGTCGGACAGCGCGCGGACCTGCGCGGCGCGGACCTTGCTCGGCCCGGAGCCGAAGCGGCCGTCGGCCGGCAGCAGGTCCGAGGGGATCGTGATCGGGGCGGTGGCGGGATCAGGCACGCCGTCACCCTACGCGCGTGGCACGTCGGCCGGGGGCGGCGTCCGCGGACGCGCGACGATGGTCGTCGCGTCGCGGACGGGTGCCGGAGCGTCCGGTGGGGGCAGGCACCACGGGTTCTCCCGCGCGGACCCCGGGCCGGGTCACGGGCTCGCCATAGACTGTCCCCAGCGGCCCGCCGGTGCGGGCAGGCGCCCCGTGGCGACGACGACCGGGCGCCCCGAGCCGACGAGCGACTGGGAGCGTGACGTGACCGATCTGATCGATACCACCGAGATGTATCTGAAGACGATCTACGAGCTCGTGGAAGAGGGCATCGTCCCGCTGCGCGCGCGCATCGCGGAACGCCTCGGGCACTCGGGCCCCACGGTGTCGCAGACGGTCGCGCGCATGGAGCGCGACGGCCTCGTGGTCGTCACGGGCGACCGCCACCTGGAGCTCACGTCCGTCGGCCACGACAAGGCGACGCGCGTCATGCGCAAGCACCGGCTCGCGGAGCGGCTGCTCACCGACGTGATCAAGCTCGACTGGGAGTACGTGCACACCGAGGCGTGCCGCTGGGAGCACGTCATGAGCGAGCTCGTCGAGGAGCGCCTCATCGGGCTGCTCGACCACCCGCACTTCGACCCGTACGGGAACCCGATCCCGGGCCTGCCGGAGCTGGGGGAGCAGTTCGAGGAGGTCGACTTCCTCGACGGCGTCGTCTCGCTCCCGGTGCTCCTCGCGGAGCACGGGCGGGACGGCGCGGAGGTGCGCGTCGTGCTCCAGCGGATCGCCGAGCCGATCCAGGTCGACGTCGAGCTGCTCGCGCGGCTCGCGGAGGCCGAGGTGCTGCCCCGACGGACGCTCGTCGTGCGGTGGGCCGGGGACGCCGGCGTGATGGTGCAGGGGGAGGGCGCGGAGGTCGTGCTGGACCTGCCCGACGACGTCGCGCGCCACCTGTTCGTCGCCCGCGGCTAGTCGTCCGTTCACCCGCAAACGATCCGTGACCTGCGACGATGCGATCGTCCGCATCGATTCGTAATGGGAACGTGACTTTTGCCGAGGCGTCCTGTACGGTCGGTGCTGCTCCATCGGAATACCCATTCGACGGAGTCCTCGCGCGGAACGCCTAACCCTGTCACCGCACGAGGCCAACGACGACCCGATGACAGGGACGGGGGACCCACTTCCGGGTGCTGGAGACAGCGCCCTTGGGGTGAAGCCCGACGGACCTCGGTCCGCCGGGCCGGGTGACTCTTCCACCCGAACCCGACAGCTGACCTCGCAGGCGTCTTGGAGAGGCACAAAGTGACCGTGAGCACGACTCGCGCCCGCCACCGCGCGGCGCGGCGTCCCGTGACGCCACTCAGCTCTATCGCCCAGGCCGCGTCGGACCAGATGTCGACCGTCGGTCGCCGCACCGCCGTCGTCGCCGCGTCCTCGGGCCTCATCGTCTCGATGATCGGTGCCGCCGCCCCGGCGACCGCCGCCCCCGTCGACAACGAGTCCGGCAAGCTCAACGCCGTCGACCTCAGCGCCCTCACGGCGCAGGCCCGTCAGGCTCTCGAGGCCGCCCCCGCGGTGACCGTCGCGGCCGACGCGGCGTTCACGATCGAGCAGGCCGCCGCGCCTGTCACCGTGACGCCCGCTCCCGAGCCGGAGCCCGAGCCCGAGCCGGAGCCGGAGCGCACCACCCAGACGAGCCGCTCGCAGGAGCGTCAGTCGCAGTCCGAGGCCCCTGCCCAGCAGGAGGCGTCCGTCGACGTCCCCGCGTCGGCCTACGGCTCGACCATCGTCTCGATCGCCGCGCGCTACGTGGGCGTCCCCTACGTCTACGGCGGCACCACCCCCGACGGCTTCGACTGCTCGGGCTTCACCAGCTACGTCTACGCGCAGGTCGGCATCAGCCTGCCGCGCACGTCGAGCGCTCAGGGCTCCGTCGGCACCAAGGTGTCGCGCGACCAGGCGCAGCCGGGCGACCTCATCTGGACGCCGGGCCACATCGCGATCTACGCGGGCGACAACATGATGATCGACGCCCCGCGCCCCGGGAAGACCGTCCAGTTCCGTCAGATCTGGCAGTCGAACCCCACCTTCATCCGCGTGGCCTGATCGCCCACGCTCTCAGGGCCCCAGCGGTCACTGGCCTGACGAACCCCGTCGCCTCGCGCATCGTCGCGGGGAGGCGGGGTTCGTGGCATTCTTGACGTGTTCGTGACTCGTGGCAGACGGACGGGCGCGCTGGTCTCGGCTAGGTTGGTCGTCCGATGGCACCGGGCCGTCGAGAGGAGAGTCGCTCATGACCCGCACGGAATCCGTCCTCGTCGGCGTCGACGGCTCGGCACCGAGCCTGCACGCCCTGGACTGGGCCGCGGCGTACGCGCTCCAGGTGGGCTGGCCGCTCCACATCGTCTGCACCTACTCCTTGCCGTCGTTCACGGCAGCCTCGCTGGACGGCGGCTACGCGGCGCTCGACGACTCGGCCATCCAGGAGGGCGCGCGTGCCGTCCTCGAGGAGGCGCGCGCCCGCTCCGAGGCTGCCGGGGTCCGGACCACGGCCACGGTGACGACGGGGGACGCCGCGGGAGTGCTCGTCGAGATGTCGCGTGAGCACTCGCTCGTCGTCGTCGGCACGCGCGGCAGGGGCGGATTCACCGAGCGCCTGCTGGGCACCGTGTCGTCGGCGCTGCCCGCGCACGCCCACTGCCCGACCGTCGTCGTGCCGTACCGCTCCGACGCGAAGGACGCCGAGGGCGCGCCGCAGGAGCTGCCCGCCGTGAAGCCGCTACGACGCATCGTCGTCGGCGTCGACGGGTCGCCCTCGGCGGAGATCGCCCTGCGCCACGCGATCCGTCAGGCGCAGGCCTGGGACGCGGAGCTCGTCGCGGTCGCGGGTGTCCCGGTCGGAGCCGGCGCCGGTCTCCTCGCGTGGCTGCCCGCGTCGATCGACCACGAGCAGGTCCTCGCGGACATCACCGAGGGCCTGAACGTCATCATCGACCGCCACGAGGCGGAGCACCCGGGGCTCACGATCAAGCGCATCGTGCTCGACGGCACGGGCGCGGAGCTGCTCACGGAGTTCTCGACGGCCTCCGACCTCATCGTCGTCGGATCCCGCGGTCGCGGCGGCTTCCGGGGGCTCCTCCTCGGCTCCACGAGCCAGGCGGTCCTGCACCACTCGGCGTGCCCGGTCATGGTCGTGACGAAGAAGTGCGAGGACGACGCGCCGGCGGCCGAGGACGGCTGACCGACGACCGGTCAGCTCCGGTTGCGGTAGAGCCGCATCGTGATCGGGGCGAGGACCGCCGTCAGGACGACCGACGCGACGAGGACCCACACGATCCCCTCCGTCGCCGGCTCTCCCGCCATGAGGCCGCGGACCGCGGTCACGAGGTGCGTGACGGGGTTGACCTCGACGAACCGCTGGAGCACCACGGGCATCGTGGACGGGTCGACGAAGATGTTCGACGCGAACGTCAGCGGCATGAGCACGAGCATCGACGTCCCCATGACGGCGTTCGGCGAGCGCAGCACGAGCCCGAGCGCGGTGAACACCCAGCTCAGCGCGAACGCGAACACGAGCAGCAGCACGATCCCGAGCACCACCCCCACCACGCCGCCCGGCGGACGGAAGCCCAGGACGAGGCCGAGGGCGAGCGTCACGACCGACGCGATGGTGTAGCGGACGGTGTCGCCGAGCAGCGCTCCGACGATCGGGGCGGGCCGCCACACCGGCAGCGACCGGAACCGGTCGAACACGCCCTTGCTGATGTCCGTGTTCATCGTGTAGCCGGTGTAGATCGTCGTGAAGAGCACCGCCTGCACGAGGATGCCCGGCAGGAGGAACTGCAGATAGCTCTGCACGTCCCCGGCGAGCGCGCCGCCGAACAGGTACGTGAACATGAGCGTGAAGATGATCGGCGAGACGGTGACGTCGAAGAGCTGCTCCGGCACGTGCTTGATCTTGAGCAGCGCGCGCCACGTGTAGGTGAAGGTCGCGGACACGGGCGAGGGGCGCGACGGCCGCTGCTCGAGTGCGACGGCGGCCCGCAGCGCGTTCGCCTCCGGCGCGCGCAGCTCCGCGGCGGTGATGGTGGGGTCGACGGCCATCAGGCCACCTCCTCGATCGTCTCGTCGTCCTCCATGGGCTGGCCGGTCAGCGCGAGGAACACCTCGTCGAGGCTCGGCTGGCCGAGCGTGAACTCGGGCACCACGATGCCCTCGTCCCCGAGCGCGGGCAGGATGCGCGCGACGTCGGCCGCGCCGTCGTCGGGCACGCGTGCCGTGAGCGCGTACGGGTCGTTCGCGAGCGTGATCTCCGTGCCGAGCAGTGCGCCCACGACCTCCGCGGCCCGGCCCCGCTGCGTCGCGTCGGCGAGGCGCAGGTGAACCGCGCCCTCGCCCACCGACCGCTTGAGCTCCGTCGCGGTGCCCTCCGCGATGACCTTGCCGTGGTCGATCACGGCGATCCGGTCGGCGAGCTGGTCCGCCTCCTCCAGGTACTGCGTCGTCAGCAGGACCGTCGCGCCGTCGGCGACGAGCACGCGCACGATGTCCCACACCTGGTTGCGGCTGCGCGGGTCGAGGCCCGTCGTCGGCTCGTCCAGGAAGATCACGCGGGGGCTCATGACGAGGCTGGCGGCGAGGTCGATGCGGCGCCGCATGCCGCCCGAGTACGTCTTCACCTGGCGGTCGCCCGCGTCGCCGAGGCCGAACGCCTCCAGGAGCTCGGCCGAGCGCCCACGCGCCGTGCCGCCGAGGAACCCGTACAGCCGCGCGAGCATCACGAGGTTCTCCGTGCCCGTGAGGTCCTCGTCCACGGACGCGTACTGCCCGGTGAGCCCGACGACGGAACGCACCTTGTCGGCGTCGTGCACCACGTCGTGGCCCAGCACGCGCGCCGTCCCCGCGTCGGGCCGCAGGAGCGTCGCGAGCATGCGGACGGCCGTCGTCTTGCCCGCGCCGTTCGGCCCGAGCACGCCGAACACGGTGCCCTCGGGGATGAGCAGGTCGATGCCGTCGACCGCCTTGGTCACGGACTTCCCGGTCGTGAAGTGCTTGACGAGGCCGCGCGCCTCGACGGCGAGGTCGCCGCGTGCAGTGTCGGTCATGTCCCCTCCGCGGGATGGTCGTTCGTCGCTGCCGACGAGCCGCCCGGCTCCCCGGGCCACCCACGCACCGACCGTCGGGGCCGGCAGAACTCATCGGTCGTGCACGTCTTCCATCCTGCGCCGCGCGGGCGCCCGACGACCAGTGCGATTCGTCAGGAGCAGAGCGGAGTGTGGCTGCGCGAAGTAGAGCCTCCGGTCGTGAGGTAGAACCCGTGGGGATCTACCTCGCGGCCGGAGGCTCTATCTCGCGGGGGTCGGAGACCTCTACTGCGCGGCGGCCTCCGCGGCGGCGAGGAGGACGCAGGTCGCGACGCCGTCCATGGCGACGCGAACCTCCTCGATCGGGGGGAGGGTCGGCGCGAGGCGGAGGACCTTGTCCTCGGGGTCGTTGCCGTAGGGGAACGGGGCGCCGGCGGGCGTGAGCGCGATGCCGGCTGCCTTCGCGAGCTCGACGACGCGCGAGGCGGTGCCCGGGACGACGTCGAGGCTGACGAAGTAGCCACCCTTCGGCTCGGTCCACGACGCGACGCCGGCGTCGCCGAGACGCTCGGAGAGGATGCTCGTGACGGCGTCGAACTTGGGGGCGATGATGTCGCGGTGCTTGCGCATGTGGGCGCGCACGCCGTCCGCGTCGCCGAAGAACAGCGCGTGGCGGAGCTGGTTGACCTTGTCCGGGCCGATGGACTGGGCGGACAGGTGCTTCTTGTACCAGGCGACGTTCGCGGGGGACGACCCGAGGAAGGCGACACCGGCGCCGGCGAACGTGATCTTCGACGTCGAGGCGTAGAGGATCACGCGGTCGGGGTGGCCGGCCTCGGCGGCGAGCGCGATCGCGTCGGCGCTGCGGACCTCGTCGTCGGTGAGGTGGTGCAGCGCGTACGCGTTGTCCCACAGGATGCGGAAGTCCGGCGCCGCGGCGGGCACGGACACGAGCGCGCGCGCCACCTCCTCGGTGACGACCGACCCGTCGGGGTTCGCGTAGGTCGGCACGACCCACATGCCCTTGATGGTGGGGTCGTTCACGACGAGCTCGGCGACGGCGGCGGCGTCGGGGCCGTCGGCGGTCATGGGCACGGTGACCATCTCGATGCCGAGCGCCTCGCACACGGAGAAGTGGCGGTCGTAGCCGGGCACGGGGCAGATCCAGCGGACCTTCTCCTCACGGCCCCAGGGGCGCTCGGAGCCGGGGACGCCGAAGAGGGTCGCGTACGCGAGCGTGTCGTACATGAGCGTGAGGCTCGCGTTGCCGCCCGCGAGGAGCTGCTCGACGGGGACGCCGAGCAGCTCGGCGAAGATCTCCCGGAGCTGCCGGAGGCCGTCGAGGCCGCCGTAGTTGCGGACGTCGGTGCCGTCGGCGTCGGTGTGCACGCCCTCGCCCGGGAGCGCGAGCAGGGCCTCGGAGAGGTCGAGCTGCTCGGCCGAGGGCTTGCCGCGCGTGAGGTCCAGCTTCAGCCCCAGGGCCTGCAGGTCGGCGTAGGCGCGACGCAGGTCGTCCAGGGACGACGCGAGGGTGGTGGTACCGGGTGCGGTGTGCTCGGGCGTGGTCACCCTCCGGACTCTACCGACCCCGCGCAAGGACCGTGAGCGCGTCCTCCAGGGCGGACAGCCCGGTCTCGAGGTCGTCGGCCGAGATGGTCAGCGGGGGAGCGAGGCGGATGGTGGAGCCGTGCGTGTCCTTGGCGAGGACGCCGCGGGCGAGCAGGGCCTCGCACAGGTCGCGCCCCGTCCCGCGGGCGGGGTCGAGGTCGAGCCCCGCCCACAGCCCGAGGCCGCGGGCGCCGTCGAGCAGCCCCGCGTCGACGAACCCGCCGAGCCGGTCCTGGAACCGCGCGCCGAGCTCGCGCGCCCGGCGCTGCGGCTCGCCGGAGGCCAGGAGGTCGACGACGGCGAGACCGACCGCGCACGCGAGCGGGTTGCCGCCGAACGTGCTGCCGTGCGTGCCCGGGGTGAGCACCGCGAGCACGTCGCGCCGACCCACGACGGCGGACACGGGCAGGATCCCGCCGCCGAGCGCCTTGCCGAGCGTCACGAGGTCGGGGCGCACGCCCCACGTCTCGGTCGCGAGCGTCGTCCCCGCGCGGCCGAGCCCGGACTGGATCTCGTCCGCGACCAGCAGCACGTCGCGCTCGGCGGTGAGGGTACGCAGGCGCGGCCAGTAGTCGGCGGGCGGCACGACGACGCCGGACTCGCCCTGCACGGGTTCGAGCAGCACCGCGACGGTGGTCTCGTCGATCGCGGCGGCGACGGCGTCGACGTCCCCGTACGGCACGAGGCGGAAGCCGGGGGTGTACGGGTCGAACCCGCGGCGCGCGTCCTCGTCGTCGGAGAACGACACGATCGTCGTCGTGCGGCCGTGGAAGTTCCCGGAGCCGACGACGATCGTCGCCTCTCCCGGTCGCACGCCCTTGACGTCGTAGCCCCACTTGCGCGCGGTCTTGATCGCGGTCTCGACCGCCTCGGCGCCGGTGTTCATCGGGAGCACGAGGGAGTCGGCCCCGCCGGTGGTGAGCGGTCCGACGAGCGCGGCGAGCGCCGCGGCGAACGGGTGCAGGAGGTCGTGGTCGAACGCGCGCGACGTGAGCGTGACGCGGCCGAGCTGCGCGGTCGCGGCCGCGACGAGCGCAGGGTGCCGGTGCCCGAAGTTGAGGGCGGAGTAGCCCGCGAGGAAGTCGAGGTAGCGGCGGCCGTCGACGTCGGTGACCCACGACCCCTCGGCCGTCGCGACCGTCACGGGCAGCGGGTGGTAGTTGTGCGCGAGCGCGTCGCGCGGCGTCTCGTCCGCCGGCCCGGCGACCGGGCGGACGTCCTGCGCGGTCACGACGCGCTCCCGGCGGCCGCGGCCGATCCTGCGGCCATCTCGCGGATCTCGAGCGTGCAGCACTTGGCGCCGCCGCCTCCGCGCAGCAGCTCGGACGTGTCGACGGCGATCGTCTCGTAGCCACGCTCGCGCAGCGCCGCGGCGAGCCGCTCGGCGCGCGGGGCGTGCACGACGTGCGCGCCGTCGCTCACCGCGTTGAGGCCGAGCACGACGGCGTCCTCCTCGGTCGCGAGGAGCGCGTCGGGGTACCGCTCGCGCAGCACCTCCTGCGCCGCGGGCGAGAACGCGGGCGGGTAGTAGACGACGTCGACGGGAGGCGGGCCGGTGAGGGCGGGGTGCGCGCCGCCGTCGGACCCCCGGACGCCCGACGCCTCACCGGAGTCCCCGCGCAGCACCGTGAGCGCGGTGTCGAGGTGGTAGAAGCGCGGGTCGACGAGCTCGAGCGTCACGACCTCGCGCCCCCACAGCGCCGCGGCCTCGGCGTGCGCGGCGCGGTCGGTGCGGAAGCCCGTCCCGGCGAGCACGACGTCGCCCGCCACGAGGAGGTCGCCCTCGCCCTCGTTGACGTGCTCGGCGAGGTGGGTGACGTAGCCGTGGTCGGCGAACCACTTGAGGTAGGCGGGGCCCTCGGGCCCGCGCTCGGGGTGCGTGAACCGCGCGGAGTAGACGAGGCCGTCGACGACGGTCGCGCCGTTGGCGGCGTAGACCATGTCCGGCAGGCCCGGGACGGGGTCGATCGTCTCCACGGCGTGGCCGAGGTCGCGGTAGGTGTCGCGCAGGCGCTCCCACTGGGCGACCGCGAGCGGGGTGTCGACCGGGGTGCGCCGGTCCATCCACGGGTTGATCTCGTAGCTCACGGTGAAGTACGTGGGCCGGCACATGAGGTAGTGCCGGGGCTGGCCTGGGCGCATCGCCGCCTCCTCGCGGGAGCCGGGCCTGCCGGGGTGGTGCGGCCCGGGTGGTGGCCGGACGGGGGATGCGTCCGGTGCTGCTGGTGGGCTGCCGGTTGGCTGCTGGATGCCAGCGTACGTCCGCGAACCGGGCGCGTCCTGGGACGACGCGCTCTCACGCAGGGTGTTGACAGCGATATTCTATCGATATATCGTTACCGTATCGCTGAGCCCGAGACGAGACTCGCGACCACCGCGAGGCCGCGTCGGCCCGCCACCGCTCCGCGGATCACCCGGAGCCCCACGAACACAGGAGACACATCCCATGAGCTACGCACACCAGCACCGGGGCAGGACCCCGGAGAACGTCCAGAACATGTCCCAGCCGTTCGGCGCGCGTCCCGGGCCGCGCCCGGACCGCCGTCGTCGCGACGGCTTCCCACCCGTGCCCGACGACGCGGCCTGGTTCCGCGGCGACGGCCCCTCCGGCCGTGGTCGGGGCGGCGCGCGCCGCGGCGGTGGCCGCGGGTTCGGCGGCCCGGCCGACGGCGGGCGGGGCTTCGGCCCCGGCGGGCCGGGCGACGACCGGCGAGGGTTCGGCCCGGGCTTCGGGCCGGGCGGCCCCGGCGGTCCCGGGTTCGGCCCGGGCCACGGCGGTCGTCGGCACGGCGGTCGCGGTCGCGGCCCCGGGCGCGCCGGTCGCGGCGACGTCCGCGCCGCCGTCCTGCTGCTCCTCGCCGAGCAGCCCATGCACGGCTACCAGGTCATCCAGGAGATCGCCGAGCGGAGCGAGGGCCAGTGGCGCCCGAGCCCCGGCGCGGTCTACCCGGCGCTGAACCTGCTCCAGGACGAGGGGCTCGTCGAGCTCTCCGCCGACGGCGGGCGCCGCCTCGCGACGCTCACCGAGGCGGGAGCCGCGTACGTCGCGGAGCACGCCGCCGAGCTGGGCGACCCGTTCGCCGACGCCGCCGGTCGCGGCGGGCGCTCGCGGCGCGAGCTGCGCGCGGGCGTCGAGGCCGTCGCCGCGGCGGTCCACCAGGTCGCCCGTACGGGCACCGACGAGCAGGCGCAGGCCGCGGCGGAGCTTCTCGAGCGCACGCGCCGCGAGCTCTACCTGATCCTCGCCGGCCCGGCTGCGACAGGCGCGGCGTCCGCCGCGGGCGACGCCGCGTCGTCGGGCACGCCCGTGGAGGACGCCCCGGTCGAGGACGCGCCGACCGCCTGACCTCCCCGACCCGCCGAACCCGGGGTCGCTCCCCACCCGCAGCCGCGGACGAGGAGCGACCCCGGGTTCGGCGTCTCTGCGTCCGCCGACCCGGTGGGCGTTCAGTCCTCGCTCGGGCCGAACGCCGCGAGGAACGTGTCCACGCCGTCGTCGATCGTGCCGCGCAGCTCGGCCGGGTCGAGCACCCGCGAGCCGTACCCGCTCGTGACGAGCGCGTCGTCGGCCACGAGCGCGAGGAGCTGGCGGGCCGCGCGACGCGGGTCGCGCACGCGCAGCCGTCCTGCGGTCGCGAGCTGGGCGAGCTTGCCCGCGAGCCGGTCGATCGTGCGCTCCCGGCTGCCCCGGCTGACCTCGTCGACGACCGCGGGGAACCGCGCGCGCTCGCCGAGCTGGAGCCGGATCACGGCGGCCCCGTCGTCGTGCGTCACGCAGCCGACGAGGGCGTCGCCGAGCCGCGTCAGCTCGCCCCGCAGGTCGTCGCCGTCGAGGTCGATCGCGTCGATCACGGCGTCGACCCGTTCGTTCGCGCGCCGCGCGCCGCGTCGCAGAGTCTCCTCGAACAGCGTGGCCTTGTCGCCGAAGTGGCTGTAGACGGTCGGCTTCGCCACCCCCGCGACGCGGGCGACCTCGTCGATGTTCCCGCCGTCGTAGCCGTCGCGGGAGAACACCTCGAGGGCGGCGTCGAGCATCGCCTCGCGGCGGTCCGTGCGGGGCTGGGCGGTGGCCATGGCTTGATCTTACCTGGGGGTTGTGCAGACTGAACTCCTGCGTATAGTGAACGCATGAGTTCAGTTGCGGAAACCAGAGAGTTCACCGGAGCGTCCGGCGCCGCGCGGTCGAACGCGGGCATCGTCCTCCTCACCGCGGGCGGGGTCCTCGCCCTGCTCGCCACGACGATCGTCGGCGCCACGGTCCCCGCCCTCGCGCACGAGCTGGGCGCGGGGTCGTCGGTGCACTGGGTCACGACGGCGTACCTCCTCGCGACCGCCGTCGCGGTCCCGCTCGGAGGGTGGGCGAGCCTGCGGTTCGGTGTGCGCGCCACGTGGCTCACGGGCCTCGCGGTGTTCGTCGTCGGGGCGACGGTCGCGGCGCTCGCCCCCGACCTGGGGACGCTCGTCGTCGCGCGCGGGGTCCAGGGGCTCGGGGGTGGGGCACTCGAGCCGCTCATGCTCACCGCCGTCGCGCGCGCCGCAGGCCCGGCGCGCATGGGCCGGGTCATGGGCGTCGTCGCTGCCGCGATGTCGATCGGCCCGCTCGCCGGGCCGGTGCTCGGCGGCGTCGCCGCGGACACCGTGGGCTGGCGGTGGTCGCTCGGGCTCATCGCCGTGCTCGGGGTGGTCGTGCTCGTCGGGTCGGTCGTCACGGTCCGCGACGCCGAGCGGACGCCGGTCCGGCTCGACGCCGTCGGCCTCGCCCTCCTCGCGACCGCGACGTCGACCGCGCTCGTCGCGCTCTCCCGCGGGGCCGCGGCCGGTGTCGACGGCGGGCTCGTCGCGCTCGTCGCCGTGTCGGCGCTCGGCTTCGTCGCCTTCGTGCTCGTCGCCCGGCGTCGCGGGGCGGCGGCGATCGTCGACCTCGGGACGTTCCGGTACCCGGGGTTCGCCCCGGGCATCGTCATCATGGCGCTGCTGGGCCTGTCGATCTACCCGCTGTTCTTCGGCCTGCCGCAGTACCTCGTGAGCGTCGCCGGGCTCTCCGCGTCCGTCGCGGGCGCGATGCTCGTGCCGTACGCCGTCGGGACGCTCGTCGCGATGCCCGTCGCGGGTCGGTGGAGCGACCGGCTCGGCGCGCCCCGCCCGGTCGCGGCAGGCGCGGTCGTCGCCCTCGTCGGAGCGGTCCTCCTCGTCACGAGCGGACCGTCGACCCCGTTCGCGGTGTTCGTCGTGGCGTCCCTCGCGATCGGGCTGGGCCTCGGCTCGATCGGCAGCCCGACCGTCTCCGCGGTCTATCGCGCGCTGCCGGTCCCGCTCGTCCCCTCGGGCAGCACCGTGCTCTTCATCGGCAACCAGCTCGGCGGGGCGCTGGGCGTCGCCGTCCTGGCGGCGATCCTCGCTGCGGCCGGCGGCCGCGGCGCGGGAGGGTGGCCGGCGGCCGCGGGCGCCACGCCGTTCTGGCTCGCCGTCGTCGCCGCGGTGCTCGTGGCCGTGCTCGCCCCGGCGCTCCGCGCGCCGGCGGTCTCACCGACCGCCGGTGCTGCCGCGTGAGCGCCCGGCACGACGGCGGGACGCCCCTAGCGGTGGGCGGACAGGCGGGCCTCGAGGCGTCGCAGCGACACGTGCATCATCACGCGCAGCGCGAGCCCGACGAGCGGCGCGGTCACCGCGCGGGGTACGGGGCCGGCGAGGTAGGCCTGCTCCCACCACACGACGCGGCAGCGGTCGGGGCCGTGCGGCACGACGTCGAACCCGGCGTCGCCGAGCAGCACCGGACCGAGCTTGCGCACGCGCGTGGTCCCCGTGCGCTCCGCCGCGACGGACGGGCGGTCGAGCGACTCGACGACCATGCGGTCCGTGAACCCGCGGCCTGTGCGCCCGACGCGCGGCCCGCTCACCATCGTGAAGCGGTCGCCGACCTCCGGCCCGCGGGCGGCGGGGGTCGCCATCACGGTGAGCGGGATCCAGCGCGGGTGCGTGCGCGGGTCGGCCACCCACGCGAACGCGACGGACGCGTCGACGTCGAGCTCGCGCGCCACGGCGACCCGCCGCACGGGTCGGTTCGGGCGTGTCACTCCGCGTCGCGCGCGGGGGTGTGGTCCCGCCGCCCGCGCCCGGGCAGGAGGCGACGGCGGCGCCGCGGGCTCGCGGCGTCGTCGGGCACGGGGACGAGCCGCGGCGGCGCGTCCTCGACCGGTGACTCCACGACCTCCAGGAGCCGCCCGAACACCGACGGCGGCGGGCCGAACGCGCGCCGGGACTGGCCGATCACGCCGTGCCCGAGCGCGCGCGCCCCCGCGACGCCCACCACGGCGCCGACGCCGAACGGGACGAGCCTCCCGATCGCGAGGCCGGACTGCTTGGCGAGCTGCGTGCGCAGGAAGCGGTTGCCGAGCGCCTTGTTCACCTTGACGAGCGTCCCGGCGGGCATGCTCGTCAGCAGGACCTTGCCCCACGCGAGGCCCGACCCCTGGGTCGCGCGCTCCACGTCGCGGGCGCCCTTCTCGCCGAGCACCGTGGCGAGGAGCAGGGCGCGGCGGCGCGCGACGTCGTCCACGGCGATCCCGTGCACGTCCGCCACCGCGAGCGCGAACGCCGCGGAGGACGCGAAGAACGTCGCGATGTCGCTCGACGTCAGCGCGATCCCGACCCCCGTCCCGACCGCCGGGAACGCCGCCACCGCACCGACGGCGCCGCCCGCGGCCTGGATGACGAGCAGGTACTCGCGCTCGAGGATCCGCACGATCTGGGCAGGGCTCGCCTCCGGGTTCCGACGGCGGACCCCGTCGACGTGCGCCCGGATGACGTGCGACGGGATCGTCACGGCCTTGTCGAGCGCCGCGTCGAGCAGCGGGGTGGGCCGGTAGGCGGCCCAGTCGACGGCGTCCTGCGTCGAGACGTCCGCGCGCGTGCCCTCCGGGGGCGGCGTGCCGTACGCGGGCGTGCCGCCACGAGGCACTGGAGTTCTCGAGGGGTCCTGCTGCTGCGCCATGGCGCCTCCCGTCATCGCGTGCCGGTCCCGCGTCAGGCGGGTGTCTCGACCTCCCGGCCGGCACCCTCCGGCTGGAAGAGGTACTCGACCTCGGCCCCGGCCTTGACCGTCCTCCCTACCGTGCACGCCTTGTCGATCGCTCGCGCGGCGACGGTGACGAGACGGTCGCGCGCGTCGTCGTCGAGCGAGGTGAGGTCGATGTCGTACGTACCGGTGATCTTCGGGTAGCGCTCCTCCTCGAGCAGCTTGGCGCCCTCGACGTGGATCGTCACCGCGTAGTCGTCGCCGAGCCGACGCGCGAACGTCCGGTCCGTGCTCATGCCCGCGCACGCGGCGAGGGCGATCTTCAGCAGCTCCCCGGGCGTGAACACCGCGCCCTCGCTCGCCGGGCCGATCGACACCTGGGCGCCGCGTGCCGAGTGCCCCGTGTAGGTGCGCGTGCCCGTGCGCTCGACCCACAGCGCGTCGGCCGGCGCGGGGGACGGTGCGGGCACGTCGTGCTCCGCCTCGTCGGCGGGGCTCAGGCTGGTCTCGGAAGGCTGCGTCGTCATGCGTGAATCCTCGCACTCGTCGGGTCGCGGCGTCCGGGAGGTCCGCCCTCCGGAGAACGCGCGGCGGGCGCGGGCGATTCCCTCGTCGCTGCCCGGGCGAGGTCGGTCGAGCCGCCCGGGTCGCGTCGGTCGGGGCGGGCCGACGCGACCCGGACGGCGGTCTCAGGCCGCCCGGACGGGCTCCGGCGCGGGGACCGGTTCCGCCGGCGTGGGGGTGTCCTCCTCGGCCGGACGCTCGGCCGATCGCGCGGTCGTGGCGCGCGGGGTCGGGGCGGCCGCCACGAACGCCTCCCGGGGGTGCTGCACCGCAGCGAGGGAGACGACGTCGCGCCCGAACAGCGCGCCCGTCGCCCACACGGCGACCACGCGGGCCGTGCGCTCCCACGTCGGGATCGCGAGCACGTGGTAGCCGCGGTGCATGAGCCACGCGAGGCGCCCGCGCACGACGAGGCGGCGGTACTCGAACACGCCCGAGCCGAGGCCGAGCGTCGCGACGACGCCGAGGCTCCCGTGCACGTACGGCCGCGTCGGGCGGCCACGGCGGGCGGCGACGAGGTTGCGGGCGAGACGCCGCCCCTGCCGTACCGCGTGCTGCGCGTTGGGGACGGTGAGCGCGCCCGGTCGCGGGACCGCGAGGTCGGGGACGGCGGCGCCGTCGCCCGCGGCCCACGCGTCAGGGACCGTGTCGTCCACGGTGCCGACCCGCAGGTCGGGCCGGGTGACGAGGTAGCCGCGCGCGTCCACGGGCAGGTCCGTGTGCGTCGCGACGACGGGGTTCGCCGCGTTGCCTGCCGTCCACACGAGCAGCCCCGTGGCGAACGACTCGCCCGTCGACAGCGTCACGACGCCTCCCTCCGCGGACACCAGGCCGGCCTCCAGGTGCACGTGCGCGCCGCGGCGCTCGAGCTCGCGGACGACCCACCGCCCCGGACGCTCGGTGACCTCCGGCAGGATGCGCGCGTTGCGCTCGACCAGGTGGAACCGCAGCTCCGCCGGGTCGATCTCGGGGTAGACGCGCGTGAGGTCGTGCGCGAGCGACAGGAGCTCGGCGAACCCCTCGACGCCGGAGAACCCGCCGCCGACGAACGTCACGGTGAGCAGGCGCTCGCGCTCGGCCCCGGCGGGCAGGCTCGCCGCACGGTCGAACGACGTGAGCAGCCCGTCGCGGATCGCGACGGCCTCCTCGACGTGCTTCATGCCGATCGCGTGCTCGGCGACGCCCGGCACGGGGAACACGCGCGTCACGGCGCCCGCCGTGACGACGACCGTGTCGTACGGGAGGTCGTACGGCTCGCCCGAGCGCGGCCGCACGACGACCGCGCGGCGCGCGTGGTCGACGCGCTCGACCGTCCCGTCGACCAGGCGCGTGCGGTGCAGGTGGCTGCGGTGCGCGACCGCGGCGTGCCGCGCCTCGACCGAGCCCGCGACGACCTCGGGCAGGAACGGCTGGTAGGTCATGTACGGGCGCGGGTCGACCAGGACCAGCTCGACCTCGCCGCAGCGCAGCTCGCGCCGCAGGCGCTTCTCGAGCTCCCGGGCCGCCGTGAACCCGGCGTAGCCCCCACCGACGACGACGATGCGTTCCATCACTGCCTCCTGTGACGTGAGCGTGCCGGGCGCCTGGTGCGCCCTTCCGGCGCGCTCACCCTGTCGACCGGGTGGCGAGCCGTTCCGTGACACCACGGCGACGTGCCGTGCGTCACCCTCGCCCGGCCGGGTGCGGTGCCTAGACTGGCGGGCGTGGCACTCGACGCGACCGACGCCCCGACCGCACCCGTGAGCACCGGCGAGCCTGCGTCGTCGGGCACCGCTCCCGGGCCGGTCCCGACCCCGTACGAGGACCTCCTGCGCGACGTCCTCGCGCACGGCACCCACAAGGGCGACCGCACCGGGACGGGCACGCGCAGCGTGTTCGGGCGGCAGATCCGCTTCGACCTGTCGAAGGGCTTCCCGCTCGTCACGACCAAGCGCGTGCACCTCAAGTCGATCGCGTACGAACTGCTGTGGTTCCTGCGCGGCGACTCGAACGTCCGCTGGCTCCAGGAGCGCGGCGTGAGCATCTGGGACGAGTGGGCGGACGCCGACGGCGAGCTCGGCCCGGTCTACGGCGTCCAGTGGCGCTCGTGGCCGACGCCGGACGGGCGGCACGTCGACCAGGTCGCGCAGGTGATCGAGCAGATCAAGGCGAACCCCGACTCGCGCCGGCACATCGTCTCGGCGTGGAACGTCGCGGAGATCGAGAACATGGCCCTGCCGCCCTGCCACGCGTTCTTCCAGTTCTACGTGGCCGACGGGAAGCTGTCGTGCCAGCTGTACCAGCGCTCGGCCGACCTCTTCCTGGGCGTGCCGTTCAACATCGCGTCGTACGCGCTGCTCGTCCACATGGTCGCGGCGCAGACCGGTCTCGAGGTCGGCGACTTCGTGTGGACCGGCGGCGACGTGCACATCTACGACAACCACGTCGAGCAGGTGCGCGAGCAGCTCACGCGTGAGCCCTACCCGTACCCGACGCTGCGCCTCGCGCCGCGCGACTCGATCGACGCGTACGAGTACGAGGACATCGAGGTCGTCGGGTACCAGCACCACCCGACGATCAAGGCCCCGATCGCGGTCTGACGGCGGTGGGGGAGGAGACGCCCGGCGAGCCGACGCTCGGGCTGGTCTGGGCACAGGCGCGCGACGCCGCGGGGCGGCCCGTCATCGGTGCGGGCGGCACCATGCCCTGGCACCTGCCCGAGGACCTCGCGCACTTCCGGCGCGTCACGTCGGGCCACCCGGTCGTCATGGGACGCCGCACGTGGGACTCGCTCCCGCCCCGGTTCCGGCCCCTGCCCGGGCGCGTGAACGTGGTCGTGACGCGGCAACCCGGGTGGTCGCCGGGGGACGAGTCGCCGCGCGTCGGTGCGTCCGGCGGCGCGGTGCCCGACGGCGGCCGCCCGCCCGAGCCGGCCGGCGCGCCCGTGCGCGTGGCCGGGTCGGTCGAGGAGGCGCTCGCGGCCGCCCGCGCGGCGGCGCGCGACACCGGGTCGGGCGAGGTGTGGGTCATGGGCGGAGCGCAGCTCTACGCCGCGACGATCGCGCTCGCGGACCGGTGCGTCGTCACGGAGATTGACGTCGTCGTCGAGGGCGACACCTACGCCCCCACCGTCCCCGCCGGGTGGGTCGCGCACGCGGGCGACTGGGCGACGTCGTCCACCGGCCTGCGCTACCGCTTCCTCACCCACGACCACCCCCACCCCACCCGCTGAGTGCATGAAATAGTCGCGCTCGGGTTGTCCGAGCGCGACTATTTCATGCACTCAGCGTCAGGCGGGGTCGAGGCGGCGGAGGGCGTCGAGGACCAGGTCCCAGAAGCGGGTGTCGTCGAGGGTGACCGCGACCTGGGTGCGGCACTCGTCGGGCTCGTCGCCGCGCAGGTCCGCGACCGTCATGCCGGTGGTCAGCACGCCCTGGAGCTCGACGTCCAGCGGTGCGCGGCGTGTCGTGAGGACCTCGGGGTCGATGACGTACGCGACCGCGCACGGGTCGTGGACGGGCGGGTAGAGGAAGCCCTGCGCCGAGCGGTAGGTCGCCCCGTAGAAGTCGAGCAGCTCGCCGACGAACCGGGAGGCGGCGGTGCCGAGCGCGGCGAGCCGCTCGCGCACGTCGGGCGTCGCGACGGCCTGGTGCGTGAGGTCCAGACCGACCATCGTGACGGGCCACGGCTCGTTCAGCACCACGTGCGCGGCCTCCGGGTCGGCGAGCACGTTGAACTCCGCGACCGGGGTGCGGTTGCCCACGTGGTAGCCCCCGCCCATCATCACGACCTCCCGCACCCGCGGCACGATGCGCGGCTCCTTGCGCGCCGCCATCGCGACGTTCGTCAGCGGCCCCGTCGGCACGAGGGTGATCTCGCCCGGCTCCGCGCCCATGACCGTGTCCACGATGAGGTCCACGGCGTGACGACGGTCGACGGCGCGCCGCGGCGCGGGCAGGACCGGCCCGTCCATCCCGGAGTCGCCGTGGATGTCCGGCGCGACGATCCGCGGCCGGACGAGAGGGCGGTCGCACCCTGCCGCGACCGGGACGTCGATCCCGGCCAGCTCGGCAACGGCGAGCGCGTTCCGCGTGACCTTCTCGAGCGTCTGGTTCCCGGCGACCGTCGTCACGGCCACGAGCTCGACCGCGGGGCTGCCGTGCGCGAGCAGCATCGCGATCGCGTCGTCGTGGCCGGGGTCGCAGTCGAGGAGGACGCGGCGTGGCGCGTCGGCACGTCCGGTGGGCATGCGCCCATCCTCGCGCGCCGACCGGGTGCCGGCCACGCTCCGGCCGACGGTCGCCGTCCGTGCGGGCGCACTTCGCCTCCGACGGCCGCCGACGGCTAGGCTGTCCCCCGGCCCGTCCCCGGGGCCGCGCGCCTGTAGCTCAGGGGATAGAGCACCGCTCTCCTAAAGCGGGTGTCGCCAGTTCGAATCTGGCCAGGCGCACCGAACGCTCTCTGCTCCCGAGCGGGGGCTGCTCAGCCGACGACGCGCACCGCGACCACCTGGCACTGCACCGGGTACGACTCCGCGCACACCTCGGCCCACACCTCGACGGCGTCGCCGTCGACGAGGGCGGCGCCGTCCACCCGCTCGCCGTCCGCGTCCAGGACCACGGTGCTCGCGGACAGGAGCGACATGCCCTCGTAGTAGGGGTCGGACGCCTCGACGAGCCGCGGCGCGCCCTCGTCACGGTCGACGGTCCCGTCGACGTCCGCGGGCCGGTCCGGGGGCGCGGCGGCCCCGGCGGAGTCGTCGGCGGTCGCACACCCCGCCAGGAGCGGAGCGAGCCCGGCGACGAGGGCCAGCGCGAGAGCCGTCGCGCGGAGTGCGGGATCGTGCGGGGACCGGCGCATCCTCGGATCCTCCCACCGTCGCCGCGGCGCGACGGTGTGCTCCTAGGCGGAGGCGGGCGTGGACGGTGCGGGGGTCGGCGCCGTGCCGGTGCTCCCGCCCGTCTCGGCCTCGGTGCCCTCACCCGTTCCCGCGCCGGTGCCCTCGCCCGTCCCAGGGAGGGGTTCCGTCGGCTCGGGCGCCGGCGTCGTCGGGTCCGGTGAGGGCTCCTGCGTGGGTTCCTCGGTGGGTTCCGGCGTCGGCGTGGTCGAGGGCTCGTCGGTCGGTGCCGGGGTCGGCGTGGTCGACGGCGCGGGCGCCGGCTCCTGCGTCGGCACGGTCGACGGGTCCACGGCCGGGTTCGACGGCGCGGGCGTCGCGGGGTCGTCCGTACCCGTCGAGCGCTCGCGGCTGATCGTCGTCCCCGAGCCCTCCACGCCTCGCACGGCGTCCGAGATCGGCTTGCCGATCGCGAGCTCGACCACGAGGACGACACCCATCACGACGACGAACAGGGCCAGCGCCGAGACGGTCAGCACCCGCCCGCGGCCGTAGCGGTCGACGAGCCGAAGCCAGGCGTTCTGCGCCGGCTCCGGGTCGGTGCCCTGCTCGGGCGGAGCACCGACGTCGCCCCGGTTCACGGTCTCCTGCGTCGCGGTCGCGTCGTCGCCCTGCTCGACAGACGTCGCCGCGCCCGCGTCGGACGCCGGGTCCGCCACGACGACCGTCCCGCGCGGCACGCTCGCGACGGCGGTCGTGACGGTGGTGGTCGTCGCGCGGTCGCGCGCGGTGCTCCCGCCGGTGGTCACCTGCACGACCTTGCCGACGACGGGCACGAGCTGCTCGCGCGTCTTCTGGATCGAGCGCGTGTAGACGTAGTTCGCGACGACGGTGAGGGCGCTCGCGATGCCGGCGCCGATGATCGTGCCGGCGGTCCCGAAGTACGACAGCAGCACCGTGGTGCTCACGGCGGCGAGAGAGCTCGCGACGACCTGCGTGAGGGAGAGCCGGGCCGGGGCCTCGCGCTCCTTCGCGGGCGTGGTCTCCGCGGCGGCGCGTCCGGCCTCGCGGCCGGCGTCGTGAGGCGCGGAGCGGGGTGCGGGGGAGTCGTCGCTGTCGGGGCGGGGTGCGGGGCGTGTCGTCACGTGGTGCGGGTTTCCGGTCGGCGGCGGGCAGGACCACCCGCCGCCACCGGCCGTGGACGACGGCCGCGCGCCAGGGACCGGCGTCGGGCCACGGGCGTCCTCCCACGGTAGGCCGCTCGTGTGGACCTCGCTCAGGGGCGTCGTGCCGGGGGCTCAGAGGAACGGGAGAGATCCTGTGACGTCGCCGGTCGGAGCGCTGCGGCGGGCGCGCCGGCGACGATCGTCTCGCCCGGGCGGCGCGGGACCCGGGGCGACGGGGAGGGCGACCCGACGGTCGCGACGTATCCTGCCGAGGGCTGCACGGACCGCCGTCGGGCGCCGCGGCAGCCTCACCGTGGGGCACGCGCTGTGGTGTGCACCACAGTGCGCGGGCGGGTGGCCGGGCCCTCGAATTCGCGGAATCCCGCGCATGTTGTGGACGCTCGTCCAGGTGGTTCTCAGACGCCTCTGGGGCAGCAAGGGTAATTCACCCGTCCAGGACCGTGGGCCGTGTTGACGCCTGGCATCCCGCCGTGCAAGATAGTCCTCGACAGCGCGCATCGCCTGCCCCCTGCGCGGTGCGCGCTGTTTCACACTTCTCCGGGAGAACACCCCGGAATAGTTCGGAACGACGGCCCCGGAACACGAATTCTCGTGATCCGGGGCCGTTCGTCGTCCCGCCTCCGACGTGTCCCACGCTCGACCTTCCGGAGGACGGCCACGGACCGGCGTCGCCCGGCGGACCGGGTCGCCGACCTCCGGCGCGCCGCGCCGGGCCTCGCGAGGCGGACGGTTAGCGTCGGAGGGTGAATGCCGCAGCCCGCACCAGCTCAGCCGCCCGGAGCGTGGCCGATCCTGCTCGGCTGCCCGCGACCGCTCCCGACGGGACCGACCAGGTCGACGCGCCGGACGACGACGTGACGCCGCCCCGCCCCGTGCTCGTCCCCGAGCGCACCACGGCCGACCTCGTCGACGAGGCCGTGACGCGGTGGCGCGCCGGCCTCGTCGAGCTCGCCGGGGGGTCGTCGCTCGCCGACGTCTCGCTCCTCGGCGACGCCGTCGTCGACCTGACGGCGGCCCACCCCTCGGGCGTCGCCCAGCTCTTCGCCGGGCGACCGACCCGGCTCTCGAACCTGTTCCGCGAGGGCGGGTCGCTGCCCGCCGCGCGGCGCCGCGCGCGTGCCGTCGTGGTCCGCGCGGCCGAGCACGCCCAGCGCTACGGCGTCGCGCCCACGTACCTGGCGATCGGGGTCGCGACCTGGACCCAGAGCCTCGCGGCACCGCTCGCAGAGGACGACGTCGCGGCGCTGGCGCGGGTCGCGGGTCGCACCCCCACGACGATCGTCCCGAGCGCGGGCGACGACGTGGCCGCGCCGGGCGCCGCCGGACCCGGCGACGCCACGGACGGGGACTCGCAGGGACTCGCGGCTCCCGGCGCGCAGGGCGAGCCCGTCGTGCACGACGGCGCACGCGTCCCCGACGCCGGTCACCACCCCCGGGACGCGGTCGACGAGGGCGAGCAGGAGCCGACGTCCCGCACCGTGCGCGCCCCCGTGCTCCTGCGCCCCCTGACCGTGACCCCGCGCGGGGACGGCGAGACCGACTACGAGCTGACCCTCGAGCCGACGGCCGAGATCAACCCGCTCCTCGCGCGCACGCTGCGCGCGCACGGCGCGCTCCTCGACCCGGTGACGCTCGCGCGCTCCACGTTCACCGGCGCGGGCTTCGACCCCGGCGACGCGACCCGTCGCATCGCCGCGCTCGGCCAGGCCGTCCTCGACGACTTCGACCTGACCCACCGCGTCCTCGTCGGGACGTTCGTGCACCCCGGGCAGGTCCTCGTCGACGACCTCGACGAGCTCGCGCCCGCACTGGAGCGGCACGAGGTCGTCGCCGCGCTCGCCGGGGACGAGAAGTCCGCCACCGCGCTGCGCGCCGAGCTGCCCGCGCGGCGCGTCGGCGACGCGGACCCCGTGCACGAGCGCGGCGCCGGCGACCTCGACCCGTCCCAGCGCCACGTCGTCGACGTGCTCGCGAGCGGGTCGCACCTCTTCGTCGACGCGCCGGCCGGTTCCGACGTCGCCGGCACGCTCGCGGCCGTCGTCGCCGAGGCGGCGGCGTCGGGGCGCCACGTGCTGTACGTCCCGGGCCACCGCCGGGCCGCGGACGCGCTCCTCGCACGGCTCGACGAACTGGGCCTGGGCGGCCTCGTGCTCGACATCGTCCCGGAGCCGACGTGGCGCGAGACGGCGTCCCACCGCCTCCTGTCCGCGATGGCGACCGAGCCCGAGCCGGGCGAGGACGAGGACCTCGCCCGGACGCGCGACGCTCTGCTCGGCGCGCGGGCCCGGCTCGCCGGGTACATCGAGGCGCTGCACCTCGTGCGGGACCCGTGGGGCGTGTCCGCCTACGACGCGCTCCAGGCGCTCGCCCGGCTCACCGCCGAGCGCCCGGCACCCGACACCCGGGTGCGCCTGACGACCGACGTCGTGCTCGGCGTCGGGCCGCAGCGGGAGCGGATCGCGGCCGAGCTGCGCGAGGCCGCCCTGCTCGGCGCGTTCACCGCACGGGCGACCTCGACCCCCTGGTACGGCGCCGCCCTCACCACGCCGCAGGAGGCGCACGACGCGCTCGTGCGCGTCGAGCGGCTGCGCACGCACACGCTCCCGCAGCTGCGCGCCCAGGTCGAGCAGGTCGCGCAGCGCACCGGGCTCACGCCCGCGACGACGCTGCGCCAGTGGGGCGACCAGCTCACCATGCTCGGAGGGATGCGCGGGACGCTCGACGTGTTCCAGCCGCTCATCTTCGAACGCACCGCCCAGGACATGGTCGAGGCGACCGCGACCAAGCAGTGGCGCGAGCAGCGCGGCGTCGAGATGGGCTGGTTCGTCCGGCGCCGGCTGCGCCGCCAGGCGCGCGACATGGTCCGCCCGGGCGTCCGCGTGCCCGACCTGCACGCCGCGCTCGTCGAGGTGCAGGCGCAGCGCGCGGTCTGGCAGGAGCAGTGCCCGCGCGGTGGCTGGCCCGTCCTGCCCGAGGGGCTGTCGGCGATCGAGGACACGCACGAGGCCGTGCGCATCGACGTGGAGGAGCTCTCGCCCGCGCTCGACGGCACCCCCGGTGGCAACGACCTCCTCGACGCCCCGCTCGACGCGCTCGCGACGCGGCTGGACGCGCTCGCCGAGGACGCCGAGTCGCTCGACTCCCTGCCCGCGCGGACCGCGATCCTGCGCCGGCTCACCGACCTCGGCCTCGGCGAGCTCCTCGCCGATCTCGCGGCGCGCCGCGTCGAGCCCGACTTCGTCGGACCAGAGCTCGAGCTCGCGTGGTGGAGCTCGGTCTTCGAGCAGGTGCTCGCCCAGGACCAGGCGCTGGCCGGCCAGGACGGCGCCGGTCTCGACGCGCTCGCGCGCCGGTTCCGCGACCTCGACCGCACGCACGTCGCGTCCCTCGCGGCGCCCGTCCGCGCGGCGGTCCGCGACCACCTCGGGACCGCGATGCGCGAGCACCGCGACGAGGCCGAGGACCTGTTCACCGAGCTGCTCGAGGGCCGGCTCGTGAGCCTGCGGGAGACGGCCGAGAAGCACCCCGCCGTGCTGCGGCGCCTGCGTCCCGTGCTCGTCGCCACGCCGACCCTCGTGCCGCACCTCGTCCCCGCCACGCGCACCGTCGACCTCGTGGTGCTCGACGCGATCGAGCACGCGCCCGTCGAGCTCGTGCTCTCCGCACTCGCGCGCGGGAGGCAGGTCGTCGCGGTGGGCGACCCGCGTGCCGCGTCGACCGACACCGTGCGCGACCTCGCCGAGCTCCTGCCGTCGGTCGAGCTCCTCGCCGACGGGTCGCGCCGTGACCCGTTCGTCACGACCTTCCTCGCCGAGCACGGCTACGACGGCGTCCTGCGTCCCGCGCCCCTGCCGCGTGCCGAGGTCCTCGTCCAGCTCGACGTCGTCGACGGCGCCGGCATGCCCGACCCGACGTCGGGCGCGGTCGAGAGCACCCAGGCCGAGGTCGACCGGGTCGTCGAGGTCGCGATCGAGCACGCGCTCACGCGTCCCGACGAGTCCCTCGCGATCGTCACCGTCACCCCGCTGCACGCCGACCGCATCCGCGACGCCCTCCTCGTCGAGGTGCGCCAGAACCCCGCGCTCGCCGGCTTCTTCTCCGGGTCCCGCGCCGAGCCCGTCGTCGTCGCCGACGTGTCCGGCGTCGCCGGGCTCGTGCGCGACACCATCGTCCTGTCGGTCGGGTTCGGCCGGACGCCGCACGGCCGCGTGCTGCACCGGTTCGGCATCCTCAACACGCCCGGCGCCGAGGCGATGCTGCTCGACTCCGTCGGCGCCACCCGCCGCCGCCTCCACGTCGTGTCGTGCTTCACCGCGGGCGACCTCGACCCCGAGCGCCTGCGCGGGGCCGGGGCCCGCCTCCTCGCCGAGGTCCTCGACCTCGCCGAGCAGCGCAGCGGCGCCGCCGACCAGGTGACCCTCGGCAACGGCGTCGACCTCGGCGGCAGCCCCGACCGCCTCGTGCTCGACCTCGCCGAGCGCCTCTGGCGCGCCGGCCTCGTCGTCGAGACCGACTACGGGATCGGCGACGGCGACCGCATACCGCTCGTCGTCGGCCACCCCGACCTGCCCGGCGAGCTCCTCGTCGCGGTCCTCACCGACGACGCCGCGTACGTCGCCGAGCGCAGCGTGCGCGTGCGGGACCGGCAGGTGGCCGAGCGCCTCGAGCGCATCGGGTGGACCGTCGCGCAGGTGTGGTCCGCGGCCGCGTTCCTCGACCCCGCCAAGGAGGCCGAGCGCATCCGGCGGGTCGTGCAGGCAGTGCGCGACGAGCGGCTCCCGGAGACCGGGGGCGTCGCGCAGACCGGCGGGGGCGACAGGATCGTCGTCGTGCCGGTGATCGACGACGACGAGCAGCACGGCGACGACGACCTCTGATCTCTTGGCCGACCCGTCCGGGGTCATCACTCTGGGCGCGGGATCGGAGGAGCGACTGCCCGCGTGGTCGGGCTGGGTGCGGGGCCGGGCGAACTGCCCGCGTGGTCGGGCTGGGTGCGGGGTGGGAGGCGGCGCCGGGTCTACCATCCGCCGCTCGTTCCTCGCGGCTCCCGCCAGGCCCGCCACGACCCGGCGCCGCCTCCCACCCCGCCATGTCGTCTCACCCTGCGCTGCGCTCCCGGAGATCACACTGGCTACTCGGCACAGGGGTCGTCGCGCCGCCCGGGTCCGGCGTCTGGTGCCCTCGAGCGTCCTTCCCCCATGCGCGGGTGGTGGTCCACGCCCGGTCGGCTCAGCGGTGGGACGATGGAGGCGTGAGCACCACGTCCGACTCGAGTCCTGACCGCCCGCACGACGTGACCGACGGCGCGGGGCGGCGTCGGCGGCCGCGGCGGGCCGTGCGACGGGGGACGGAGAGCGAGGTCGTGTCCGGGGTGAGCGCCGACGAGCGGTCCGAAGGCTGGGGCGACAGGGCGCAGCCCGGTCGCGGCAGCCGCGGCGAGAACGACGACCGGCTGCTCGGGGACGTCCCGCCGCACTACGGGCGGCACTGACCGCGCGGCACTGACGGCGGGGCACCGACCGCGCAGCACTGCCGGCACTGACACGGGCGAGGCCCGCGGTCGGTCCGTCGTGGCGGTCGTCGGCGCCGCGCTGCTCGCTGAGGTGCCGAACCCGGGGTCGTTCCCCCTTCACGGCGTGAGGTGAGGAGCAACCCCGGGTTCGTCCGAGAGTCGTCGTGCCGCGGAATCTCAGGCGGCGGTCGGGCGACTCGGGATCAGAAGCCCCGCGGCGGCGTCGGGCCGCCCGGTGCCGCGCCGGGACCGCTGCCCGCCTGGGCGGCGAGGAGGTCGCGGATCTCCTGGAGGACGCGCACGTCCTCCGCCGGTGCCTCGGGCTCGGGCTCGACGTCCTGCTTGCGGCGCTCGGCGAGCTTGTTCATCGGGAGGACGATGACGAAGTAGAGCGCGATCGCGATGATGAGGAACTGGAGGAACGCGTTGAGGAGGCCACCGACGGAGAGGACCGAGGCCTCGACGCCGTCGTTGGCCGGGCGCAGCGTGATGTCCCAGAGGTTCGAGATGTCCGGCTTGCCGAAGATGGCTCCGATGATCGGGTTGATCAGGTAGGTGACGATCGCGTCGACGACGGAGGCGAACGCCGCGCCGATGACCACGCCGACCGCCAGGTCGATCGCGTTGCCTCGGAGCACGAACTCCTTGAATCCCTGGAACACGCCCTTCATGTGCTGCTTCCCTCTCAGATCGGTGGTCCGCGTGGCGGCGGTGCCACGACGGGTGCACGCGCGATCCTTCCAACGCGGGTGCCGACGGGCAACGGCCTGCCCCGGCGGGTCGCTCACCGGCGTCGGGTCCACCCGTCAGCGCGCTCGGGTCGACCGTCAGGGCACGAGGACGGCCGTGATCCCCGTCTGCCCGCTCACCGCCGCGAGCCGGACCGCCTCCTCGGGCCGCACGGCGACGAGCGTCACGACGTCCGAACCCGACCCGCCCGTGCCGAGCAGGCCGCCGCCGCCCTCGGGTTCGGGTGCCGGCACGACGACGGCCGCGCGGGCGAGGTAGGGGTCGGCGGTCGCGGCGTCCTGGCCGTCGGTCGGCACGTCCGTGAGCGCCGTCGTGAGCACCGGGTCACCCGCGGCGAGGAGGTCGACGCGGTCTCCCGGCCCGAGGAGGGCCGCGACGCCGGGGTCGAGCCGGACGGGCGCGACGACCGTGCCCGCGGGAGCCGCGGCGGCGAGCTCGCCGCCGGTGACGAGCGCGTCCTGGAGCAGGGTGCCCGCGGCCAGGGCGACGGTCGCGCGGCGTCCGACGACGTCGTCGGCTCCTGCCGCGGACCCTGCTGGGACGAGCTCCGCGGACACCCGGTCGACGCGGACGTCCGCCTCCGTCAGCAGGGCGCCCGCCGGCACCTCACGTGTGGTCACGACGGCGGGTGCGGTCGGGGGAGGGGGAGGGCGCAGCGCCCCGACGACCACGGTGGCAGCGGCGCCGCAGCACAGCGCGGCCACGAGGAAGCGGGCCCGCCACCACACCCCGCGCAGCAGCCGCCGGCGCCCGGGCGCGCGGTCGGGTCGCGGGTGGGGGTCCGGCAGGCGGGGCGAGCGCAGCATGCGCGTGACCGTAGCCGCACGCCGGGCGAGAGAGGCGCCGACCGGTGCGGACCTGTGGACGGGACGCGGCGGCGGCGCCCGGACGTACCGTCCGGACCGAGGCTGTGGTCGACCGCCGTCGGCAGGACCGCCGCGGACCACGCCCGCGCGCGTCAGGTCAGGAGGCGGACGAGCTTCCCGACGAGGACGAGGCGCTGCTCGAGCTGCCGGAGGTGCTGCTCGCGCCGGACGCCGCGGAGGAGGAGGCAGGCTTCGAGGCGGCGGGTGCCGTCGAGGACTTCCCGCCCGAGCGCGAGTCCGTGCGGTAGAAGCCTGAGCCCTTGAACGTCACGCCGACCGAGGAGAACACCTTGCGCAGGCGACCCGAGCACTCGGGGCACACGGTGAGGGCGTCGTCGCTGAACGACTGGTGGATGTCGAAGGCGTGACCGCAGGCGGTGCACGTGTACGCGTAGGTGGGCACGGGTTCTCCTCGTTCACGAGACGGCCGTCGGGGCGGCCACCGGCGGGTCGGGATCGGGTCGGTCTCGGCCGGGTCGTCGGTGTCAACACCGCCTGGCACTCGAAACTTCCGAGTGCTAATCATACGCGGCCCGGTGCTCGCTCCGGGCCGGGTAGTCTCGCATCCGTGTCTGTGCACGAACCCGCCGAGGCCCCCGCCGGTGACTCCGTCCCCGGTGCCGACCCCGCGACGCCGGCCGAGGCGCCGGCTCCGCCCCGGCGCCGGCGTTCGGGACGACGGCGCGTCCTGATCGGCGTCGCCGTGCTCCTGGTCCTCGCGATCGTGGCCGGTGCCGCCTTCGTCGTCGTCACCGTCCGCCGGCCGCTGCCGCAGACGTCCGGCGAGGTCGAGCTCCCCGGGCTCGAGGGTCAGGTCACGGTGCTGCGCGACGCCCAGGGCGTGCCGCAGATCTACGCGGACACGCCCGAGGACCTCTTCCGCGCGCAGGGCTACGTCCAGGCGCAGGACCGCTTCTTCGAGATGGACTACCGCCGGCACGTCACCGCGGGCCGGCTCGCCGAGCTCGTGGGCGACAACCCCGACGCGATCGCGGCGGACACCGTGACCCGGACGTTCGGCTGGCGGCAGGTCGCCGAGGAGGAGTGGGACGTCGTCTCGCCCGAGACGAAGGCGTACCTCCAGGCCTACGCCGAGGGCGTCAACGCGTACCTCGAGAACCGCAGCCCGTCCGAGATCGCGATCGAGTACACCGTGCTAGGACTCCAGGTCGACGTCGCCGAGCCCGAGCCTTGGGACCCCGTCGACTCGCTCGCCTGGCTCAAGGCGATGGCGTGGGACCTCCGCGGCAACTACGACGACGAGCTGGAGCGCGCGCTGTCGTACAGCACCCTCCAGGACGCGGGGCGCGTCGCCGCGCTGTTCCCCGCCTACTCGTCCGACGTCAACGCGCCGATCCTCGACCCCGGCGAGCTCGACAACCCGCAGCAGGTCGCGCTCGAGCTCGGCCCCGAAGCCCGCGCCGAGTACGGCTCGGACCCTCTCCAGGGCGCGCTCGAGGCCGCCGACCGCGCGCTCGACGCCGTCCCCGTGCTCATCGGGCGCGGCGAGGGCACGGGCTCCAACTCGTGGGTCGTCTCCGGCGACCACACCGCGAGCGGCAAGCCGATCCTGGCGAACGACCCGCACCTGGCCCTCGGCGCCCCTGGGATCTGGGCGCAGGTCGGGCTGCACTGCAACGAGGTCGGGCCGCAGTGCGCGTTCGACGTCGCGGGCTTCTCGTTCGCCGGCTTCCCCGGCGTCATCATCGGCCACAACGCGCAGCTCGCGTGGGGCCTGACGAACATGGGCGCCGACGTCACCGACTTCTTCGTCGAGCGCGTGCGGGACGACACGTACCTGCGCGGCGACGAGTGGGTGCCGCTCGAGACCCGGACCGAGACGCTGAGCGTCGCCGGGGGAGAGGACGTCGAGCTCGAGATCCGCTCGACCGTGCACGGGCCGATCGTCTCCGAGGCGATCCCCGCGACCGAGTCCGCCGTCGACACCCCCGCCCTCGACACGCGCCTGGGCGAGTACGCCGTCTCCCTCCAGTGGACCGCTCTCGAGCCCGGCCGCACCGCCGACGCGGTCTTCGCGTTCAACCTCGCGCAGGACGCCGACGACATGCAGGCCGCCGCGGCGCTGTTCGAGGTGCCCGCGCAGAACATCGTCTTCGCGACGGTGGACGGCCAGATCGGCTACCAGGCGCCCGGCAAGATCCCCGTCCGCCAGGCGGTGCCCGACGCCGAGGTGCCCTCCGACGGCACGTGGCCCCGCGACGGCTCCGACGAGCGCTACGACTGGCAGGGGTACGTCCCGAGCGAGCAGATGCCGCGCGTCGTCGACCCGGCCGAGGGATTCGTCGTGGCCGCCAACCAGGCCGTCCTGCCGACCGGCGTCGCGCCGTTCCTCACGACCGACTGGGACTACGGCTACCGCTCGCAGCGCATCCGCCAGCTCCTCGAGGCCGAGATCTCCGCGGGACGGCCCGTCGACGTCGACACGATGAACGAGATCCAGACCGACGACCGCAGCCCCTACGCCGAGGTGCTCGTGCCGCTCCTGCTCGACCAGGAGATCGACGACAGCTTCGAGGCCGAGGGCCAGGCGCTCCTCGCGGACTGGGACTACCGGACCGACACCGACTCCGCCGCGGCCGCCTACTTCGCCGCGGTCTGGCGCAACCTGCTCCAGCTCACCTTCTGGGACGACCTGCCCGAGTCGGCGCGACCGAACGGCGGGAGCCGCTGGCTCGCCGTCGTGCAGAACCTCCTCGAGAACCCGACCGACCCGTTCTGGGACGACCGCCAGACCGTCAGCGTCGTCGAGACGCGCGACGAGGTCCTCACCCAGGCGCTCGTCTCCGCCCGCCTCGACCTGACCGTGGAGCAGAGCAAGCAGCCCTCCGACTGGGCCTGGGGGACGCTCCACGTGCTCGCGCTCGAGCACCCGATCCTCGGCGGCGAGTCCATCCCCGGCCCCGTCCGCAACTGGGTCAACCCCGACCCCGTCGGCATGCCCGGCGGCTCGTCGATCGTCAACGCGACGGCCTGGGACGCGGCCTCCGGCTCGTTCGACGTGACGGCCGGCCCGTCGATGCGGATGGTCGTCGACCTCGACGACCTCGACGGCTCCACCTGGGTCACCGTCACCGGCACCTCCGGCCACCCGGCGTCCGCGCACTACTCCGACCAGCTCAAGACCTGGGCCCGCGGCGAGACGTACGACTGGCCGTTCTCCACCCAGGCCGTCGCCGAGGCCAGCAAGGACGAGCTCACGCTCGTCCCGTAGTCCCGGCGCCTCGTCCCGGCGTCGGCTGGGCGCACGACCGGCGTGGTCGTGCGCCCAGCCCGAGACCGGGTGGGGACTGCTCCGGGGTCACGCTCGCTGTCGGGCGCGGGCGGTCCCAGGGTCCGGGCGGACCGCCGTGGTCGCCCTGGTCGTCGGGGGTGCCGTGCGCGGCCAGGTCCAGGCGTACCGCACGACGAGGCCGAGAAGGACCAGCTCCAGCGCGATGCCCAGACAGTAGAAGTACAGCCAGGACTCGCCCATCGCGTTGAAGGCCGTGACGGGGACGTAGAGCACGGCCACGACGAGGTTCGTGATCCGGCTCGCACGGGCGGGCAGCGTCATCGACAGCACGACCATGAGGATCGGGACGGCCATGAGGGTGAGCGCCGTGGTGGAGAACGTCTGAGAGAGGTCGAACGTGAAGACCTTGCCGTCGAGGATGTCCTCGACGATGCCGGGCGTGAAGAACCCGAGGATGTCGACGTAGGCGTACAGGAACATGAAGCTGGTCCACGTCGCGGCGAGCTTGGCTCTCACCGGGACCGGTCGGTCTTCCAGCGTGGTGGTGGGCTGACGCGCGCTCATCAGGGGCTCCCTCGTCGTGGTGCGGATCGATAGGTCCACGATCGCGGGGCGCGACGGCGGGCACACCGGCCTGGAGGCCGGAGTGCGCCCGGCCGATGGCACGGTCGCGCACTCGTCCTTTCGGCGGGTACGCCGAGGCGCGCCGATCCCTAGGCTGGAGCCGTGACCACCGTCCGGCGCTCCCTCTGGCACGAGCCGCGGCCCACCGACGTGCCGCCCGTCGGACGTCTCGACTGGCTGCTGGTGGGCGTGCTCGCGGCCGTCGCCGTCGTCGAGGGCGTCGTCCGGCCGGGTCTGGCCTGGCGACCCCTGGTGGTGGTGCTCGCCCTGGCGCTCGTGCCCGCACTGCTCTGGCGGCGGAGCCACCCCCTGACGGCCGCCCTGGTCGGGTGGGGTCTCGCCGGGCTGCTCTCGGTCCTCCAGCTCGTGGCGCACGACGGTGACCTCGGCCTCTACGCCATGATGGCCGTCCTGGTCCTGCTCTACTCCCTGGTGCGGTGGGGCTCGGGACGAGAGATGGTCCTGGGGACGGCGTTCGTGACGGTCGTCGTCGCGCTGGGGATGTACGTCTCCTCCGCGGGCTGGGTCGACGTGTTCGGCGGCATCGTCCTCCTGCTGCTGCTCGTCT
The DNA here is from genome assembly GCF_001019615.1 of Cellulosimicrobium funkei. Classification (GTDB taxonomy): domain Bacteria; phylum Actinomycetota; class Actinomycetes; order Actinomycetales; family Cellulomonadaceae; genus Cellulosimicrobium; species Cellulosimicrobium cellulans_E. The sequence goes on from NZ_JNBQ01000006.1 coordinate 98,758, forward strand.
CCCTCGCCGCGGTGTTCCGCTACCGCGCCGACCTCTGGCATCGTCGGCAGCGCGAGATCCGCAACCAGGAGCGGGTCGCGCTGGCGCGCGAGCTGCACGACACCGTGGCCCACCACGTCTCGGCCATCGCGGTGCAGGCTCAGGCCGGCGGCGTGGTCGCCGGCGCCCAGCCGGAGAAGGCCGCCGAGGTCCTGGCCGCGATCGAGTCCGAGGCGTCGCGAACGCTGGCGGAGATGAGGTCCATGGTGCAGGTGCTGCGTGAGGAGGAGGCCGTCTCGTACTCGCCGCCGCTGGGTGTCGCCGACCTGCCCGCTCTGGCGCGCACCGGCACGACGCCCGTCGTCGAGGTCACGCTGGACGGTTCGTCCTCCCGGCTGGCCCGACCCGTGGACACCGCGCTCTACCGGCTCGCGCAGGAGTCGCTGACCAACGCCCTACGGCACGCCCGGAGCGCGACCCGCGTCGGGATCGACGTCCGCCGGGAGGGCGACGCCGTCAGGCTGCGCGTCAGCGACGACGGGCTGACCGAGCCGGGGCCGGCCCCGGAGCCCGGGTTCGGCCTGCTGGGCATGGCCGAACGCGCCCAGCTCCTCGGTGGGTCGCTCTCCGCGGGGCCGGGGCCCGAGGGCGGCTGGGTCGTCGAGGCCGTGCTGCCGGTGGCGGCGCCGGCATGAGCGTCCGCGTCGTCGTCGCCGACGACCAGGAGCTGGTCCGGGCCGGCCTGGTGATGATCCTCGGCGCGCAACCCGACCTCGAGGTCGTGGGGGAGGCGGCGGACGGTCGCGCAGCGCTCGACCTGGCGACCCGGCTGCGTCCCGACGTCCTCCTCGTCGACATCAGGATGCCCGGGCTCGACGGCATCGAGGTGACGCGGCGCCTCGCAGGGCCGGACGTCACGAGCCCGACAGCGGTGGTCGTGATCACCACCTTCGACCTCGACGAGTACGTCCTCGGCGCCCTCCGCGCCGGCGCCCGCGGCTTCCTGCTCAAGGACGCCGGGCCGGAGCTCCTCGTTCAGGCCGTCCACGCGGCGGCCGACGGGGACGCGCTGATCGCCCCCAACGTCACGCGCCGGCTGCTGGCGACCTTCGCCGACCAGACGCCACCGGTACCGGCCCAGCCCGTCAGCCCGCTCACCGAGCGCGAGGAGGAGGTGCTCGCGCTGGTGGCGCAGGGTCGGACGAACGCCGAGATCGCCGGCGAGCTCTTCGTCGGCCTGAGCACGGTCAAGTCCCACGTGGCCTCGTTGATGACCAAGCTCGGGGCCCGCAACCGTGTCGAGATCGCGATGTGGGCGTACGACACCAGGCGCGCAAGAGCCGGCTAGCGGGACGGGTCGCGGCGCAGGCACAGGCCCGTGGGGGGTCTGGTCTCCCGCCGGCGAGATGACCTCGGCGTGCAGACGTGCGCAGCCGGCTACGGGAGCCAGCGCCAGCCGAGGGGGGTCGCGACGGCGTCGACGGTCTTGTCGTGGGACTCGACCGGGAGCGGGCGGTCGGACGCGTCGTACACCTCCTCGGGGAAGACGACGGCGACGACCTTGGTCCCGGGGCGCAGGTGCTCGAGGGCGCGGTCGTACCAGCCGCCGCCCTGGCCGAGCCGGACGCCGCGCGAGTCGACGGCGAGCGCGGGGGCGACGACGACGTCGGCCTGCGCGATGGCCTCGGCGCCGAGCGGCGGGGTGCCGGGTTCGGGGGGTCGGCCGGGGGCGCGGACCTGGAGGTCGGCCGGGCCGTCGTACACGGCCCAGTCGCGCTGGAGGCCGGCGCCGAGCACGGGGAGCAGGACGCGCACGCCGCGTGCGGAGAGACGTTCGAGCATCTCCGTCGTGCCGGGCTCGGCAGGGCGGGCCGCGTAGGTCGCGACGCACGTGGCGGCGGCGACCTCGGGGATGGTCTCGACGACGTCGGCGATCGCGGCGGCCGCTTCCTTGCGGAGCCGCTCGGACCGCGCCTGGCGGTTGGTGCGGATGGCCTTGCGGAGGATCTCCTTCGCGTCCTCGGCTTCGATGCTTCCGTGCAGGGGGTACGGCTGGACCGGGCCACTCATGTCCCTATTGTCACCCGGCTCGCGGTTCCGTGCGGACGCCGCGCGGGTGACCTTCGGCCCTGGTGGGCCGGATCGGGTTCCTTCGACGGGTATCGGGTGCCTATGATCGGGGAGAGCCAGTAGTTCGGACTCCTGACAAATGAGTCGTTGTCCGGCAGAGGTCGACCAGTGAGGACGCCATGACCGCGACGACGCCCGCGAAGCCCAGCGCGACCACCCAGCGACCGCGGGGGAGCGCCCACGTCCGGACCGCGAGGGCCGCCGTCGTGCTCGCCGCGGGGCACGACGCCGCGTCGCGCGAGCTCCTGTCCCGGCCGCTGGGCAGCGCGACGGTCGTCGAGCTGGCCGTGGCGAACGTGCGCCGCGTGGTCGACGCGAGCCGCATCGTCGTCGTGGTGGCGCCGGACGACCCGACGGTGCGCGAGCTGCTCGGCGAGGACGTCGTCTACGTGGAGCAGGAGGCGCCGCTCGGCACGGGCGACGCGGTCCTCGCGGCACGCGGGGCCGTCGCCTCCGTGCTGGGGCTCGGGGTCGACGAGCCGGTGCTGGTCGCGTACGCGGACACGCCCCTGCTGCGCTCGGAGTCGCTCCTGGGCCTGCTGACGCGCCACACGCTCACGGGCGCGGACCTGTCGCTCCTCTCCGCCGTCGTGGACGACCCGGACGGCTACGGCCGCGTGGTGCGTGCCGAGGGCGAGATCACGGCGATCCTCGAGTCGTCGGAGGCGGGCGGTGTCGCCGAGCCGCGCACGGAGATCAACGTCGGTGCCTACGTCGCGGCGCCCGGGCTGCTGTTCGGCGAGCTCGAGCGCATGGCGTCCGACGGCGAGCACCGCCTCACGGAGCTGGCGCGCCGCGTCATCGGGGCGGGGAAGCGCATCTCGTCGTACCGGATCGTCGACGTCGACGAGGTGCGCGGCATCAACACGCCGGACGAGCTCGCGCAGGCGGCGGACATCGTCCTCAAGCGCCTGTTCGTCCCGAAGAAGAACACGGACACCAAGATCGTCTTCGGGACGGGCGGCTGGCGCGCGGTCATCGGCGAGGGGTACACGCTCGCGAACGTGCGCCGGCTGTGCCAGGCGATCGCGAACGAGACGATCCGCCGGGGACTGGACGCGAAGGGCGTCGTGATCGGCGGCGACCGCCGCTTCCTCTCGCGCGAGTCGGCCATCGCGGCGGCCGAGGTCTTCGCGGGCAACAACATCGCGGTCACGCTCCTGCCCGACGACGTCCCGACCCCGCTCGTGACGTTCGCCGCCCCCTACCTCGGCGCGGCGTACGGCATCATCGTCACCTCGAGCCACAACCCGCCCGAGTGGAACGGCATGAAGGTGTTCCGCCAGGACGGCTCGCTCCCGCTCGACGACGAGACCGACCGCTACCAGGACGAGGCCAACGCGCTGTCGGTCGACGACGTCATCACGCTCGACATCGACGTGGCGCGCCGCGCCGGCGTCGTGGTGGACCGGTCGCTCACCGACCCGTACGTCGACGCGATCGAGAAGATCATCGACGTGGACGCCGTGCGTGGCTCGGACCTCCAGGTGATCGTCGACCCGATGTACGGGACGAGCCAGCTCACGCTCGGCACGATCCTGTCCGACATGCGCGTGCGCTCGGAGTTCATCCACGCGACCCACAACCCCCTGTTCGGCGGGGTCGCGCCCGCGCCGGACCTCCAGCGCCTGAGCACGCTCGTGACGATGATCCAGCAGGGCGGAGGCCGCTACGACCTCGGCATGGCCACGGACGGCGACTCCGACCGCATCGGGATCGTCGACGAGACCGGCGAGTACATCTCCACGAACGACCTGCTCCTCCTCCTGTACTGGTACCTGCACGAGGTCCGCGGCGAGAAGGGCGGCGTCGTGCGCAACCTCGCGACGACGCACCTGCTCGACCGCCTCGCAGCCCACTTCGGCGAGGAGTCCCGCGAGGTCAAGGTCGGCTTCAAGCACGTCACCGCGGGCATGGAGGACATCGGCGCCGTGCTCGGTGGCGAGTCGTCCGGCGGCCTGACGATCCGCGGCTGGATCCTCGGCAAGGACGGCATCTTCGCGTGCGCCCTGGTGGCCGAGATGCTGGCCCGCACGGGCAAGCGGATCTCCGAGCTGCGCGCGATGATCTACGAGATCACGGGTCGCCTCTACACGCTCGAGGCGGGCGTGCCGGCGACGCCGGAGATGCGCGTCGAGGTGCCTCGGCGCCTCGAGGCGGAGCCGCTCACGCACGTCGGCCCGTACCCCGTCGTCTCGGTGTCCCACCTCGACGGCACCAAGATCCTCCTCGAGAACGACAACTGGGCGCTCCTGCGGTTCTCCGGCACCGAGCCCGTCCTGCGCATGTTCGTCGAGGCGGACTCTCCCGAGAAGGCCGCCGAGCTCCTCGAGTGGCTCCAAGGGTTCGTCACCGCCGGCGTCTGACGGCACCGGCATCTTTCCCCCGCTCCACCCCGCCCCGCCCCAGCCCCCACCCCCACGACAGGAACCAGAGCAACGATGCGCTACGGCCACTTCGACACCGCGCACGACGAGTACGTCGTCGAGCGCCCCGACGTCCCCGTCTCGTGGACGAACTATCTCGGCAGCAAGAACCTGTGCACCGTGCTGTCGCACACCGGCGGGGGCTACTCGTACTACAAGAGCTCGCAGTACGGCCGGATCACGCGCTTCCGGCAGAACGGTGTCCCGGTCGACCGGCCGGGCCACTACGTGTACCTGCGCGACGACGCGGACGGCGACTTCTGGTCGGTGTCGTGGCAGCCGGTCGGCAAGCCGTTCGTCGGCCCCGGCGAGGAGCTCGACCCCGCGGGCGGCGCGGGCCGCTGGACGACCCGGCACGGGCTCGGCTACTCGACGTTCCGTGCCGAGTACAAGGGTGTCGACGCCGAGCAGACGGTCTTCATCCCCGTGGACGACGACGTCGAGGTCTGGGACGTCCGGCTGACGAACACGACGGACGAGGTGCGTGAGCTCACCGTCGGGTCGTACGTGGAGTTCAGCTTCCACACGATCACGATCGACAACCAGAACCTCCAGATGTCGCTCTACGCGTCCGGCTCCTCCTACGAGGACGGCATCATCGAGTACGACTTCTACTACGAGCCGTGGACGTACCACTTCTTCGCCTCGAGCGAGACGCCGTCGTCGTACGACTCGCTGCGCGACAACTTCATCGGCCCGTACCGCTCCGAGGCGAACCCGATCGCGATCGAGCGCGGGCACGGTTCGAACGAGTCCGCGACGACGCAGAACCACTGCGGCTCGCTCCAGCACACGATCACGCTCGCGCCGGGCGAGACCAAGCGCCTCGTCTACATGCTCGGCTACGGCTCGCGCGACGCGGCCGGTCGGGCGATCCAGGCGAAGTACTCGGACGTCGCGACGGTCGACGCCGAGCGCGCACGGCTCCGCGCGTTCTGGCGTGCCAAGCAGGACAAGCTGCGGATCCGCACGCCCCACGAGGGCATGAACACGATGATCAACTCGTGGACCCTCCTCCAGGCGGAGACGTGCGTGCAGTGGTCGCGCTTCGCGTCGTTCGTCGAGGTGGGCGGCCGCGCGGGCCTCGGGTACCGCGACACCGCGCAGGACGTCATGAGCGTCATCCACTCGAACCCGACGAAGACGCGCCAGCGCATCGTCGAGCTCCTGCGCGCCCAGACGGAGGCCGGGTACGGCCTGCACCTCTTCGACCCGAAGGCGTTCGACCCCGACGCCGAGAAGCTGCCCGACGTCCCGTCACCGACCATCGTGCCCACGGTCGACCCGAAGGACCTCATCCACGGGCTCGAGGACACGTGCTCGGACGACCACCTGTGGCTCGTGCCGTCGGTCGTCGAGTACGTCAAGGAGACGGGCGACCGCTCGTTCCTCGACCTGGAGATCCCGTTCGCCGAGGGCACGCCCGGCACGGTCTACGACCACCTGGTCAGGGCGCTCGAGTTCTCCGCGGAACAGGTGGGCCAGAACGGCGTCGCGCTCGGCCTGCGCGCCGACTGGAACGACTGCCTCAACCTCGGCGGCGGCGAGACGTCGCTCGTGACCTTCCTGCACGCATGGGCGATCGGCGCGTTCCTCGAGATCGCCGAGCCGCTCGCCGCGGCGGGCGACGAGCGGGCCGAGGCGGACGTCGCGCGGTTCACGGCCGAGCGCGAGCGCATCGCCAAGGTCGCGGACGCCCAGCTCTGGGACGGCCGCTGGTGGATCCGCGGCTACACGCGCGACGGAGTGAAGATCGGCTCGGCAGAGAACGAGGAGGGCAAGATCTTCCTCGAGCACCAGGCCTGGCCCGTCATCGCGGGCATCACGAGCCAGGAGCGCGGCGAGGCGTCGATGGACGCGGTGCGCGAGCTGCTCGGCTCCGAGTACGGCAACCACCTCAACTGGCCGGCGTTCACGAAGGTCGACGACACGGTCGGGTTCGTCACCCGCGTCTACCCGGGCATCAAGGAGAACGCCGCGATCTTCTCGCACCCCAACGCGTGGCCGATCATCGCCGAGGCGATGCTCGGGCGCGGCGACGAGGCCGTGCAGTTCTACGACGCGATCCTGCCGTACCACCAGAACGACAACATCGAGGTGCGGGGCGCGGAGCCGTACGCGTACGTCCAGTTCCTCTACGGCCGCGACCACGAGTGGTTCGGCAAGGCGCAGAACCCGTGGCTCACCGGGACGGCCGGCTGGATGTACACCGCCGTGACCAAGTACGTGCTCGGCGTGCGCCTCGCGCTCGACGGCCTCGTCGTCGACCCGTCGATCCCGAAGGACTGGGACGGGTTCGAGGTGCGCCGCGAGTGGCGCGGCGCCGTCTACGACATCGAGGTCCGCAACCCCGACCACGTGTCGAAGGGCGTGCGCTCCGTGACCGTCGACGGCGTCGAGCACGACCCGGGCGCCCCGATCCCCGCGCTGCCGGAGGGCACCGAGGCGAAGGTCGTCGTCACGCTGGGCTGACGACCGCGTCGACCACGGCACGACCCGACGGTCCGTGCGCCACCACGCGGTGGCGCGCGGGCCGTCGGTGGTGTCACCCTGTGCACCGAGGACCGGGCGCCCGCCCGTGCCCGCCGACAGCTCCCCGAGGACGGTCACCGCCGGATGACGCACAAGATCACGCGCGGCTGGACCGTCACCAAGCCGTGGCCCGTGACCCTGCGGGACGACACGCTGGGCGGGTCTATCGTGCTGCGCCCGCTGCGCCGTCGGGACGCGAACGCCTGGATGCGCCTGCGCGCGCACAACGCGGACTGGCTCGAGCGCTGGGAGGGCACGTCGCCGCGGCCCGGCAGCGGGGGAGGACCGCCGACGTTCGCCGAGTACGTCCGCGTGCTGTCCGCGCAGGCGCGGGCCGGGTCGTCGCTGCCCTTCGCCGTCGAGCTGGACGGCGAGCTCGTCGGCCAGCTCACGGTCTCGTCGATCACGTACGGGTCGCTGTGCGGCGCGAGCATCGGCTACTGGGTGAGCGAGCACGTCGCGGGCCGCGGCGTCATCCCGACGTCGGTCGCCATGGCGACGGACTACTGCTTCGCGGTCCTCGGCCTGCACCGCATCGAGATCAACATCCGCCCGGAGAACGGCCCGAGCCTGCGCGTCGTGGAGAAGCTGGGCCTGCGCGACGAGGGCGTGCGCGAGCGGTTCCTGCACATCCAGGGGGCGTGGCGCGACCACCGGACGTTCGCGATCACGAGCGAGGAGGTCCCCGACGGTCTCCTCGCGCGCTGGCAGGCGACCCGCCGCGAGACCATCTGAGCCGACCGACACGCCGGAGCGCGTGCGGAGCGTGGCCGCGCGCCTCGCCTACGGTCGTGATGTGGAATCGGCCTCGGGGATCGTCGCGCTCGCGGTGTTCCTGCTGTGGGTCGGGTTCTACGTCCCGCACCGGGTGCGCCACCGGCAGCAGCTGCTGGAGGCGCGCACGGGCGACCGCTTCTCCGGCTCCCTGCGCGTCCTGGCCGTCGCCGGCCCGGGCGGCGGAGGGATCGACCGCTGGGACGCGCGGCTCGACGGCGTCACGACCGTCGCTGCGATCGCCTCCGGTCCCGCCGGCGGTGGTCGCCCCCTGCTCGGGGGAGCGGGGCCGCAGGCCCGGTCCGAGGACCGGACGCACGAGGAGGAGGGAACGCACGCCATGGGGAGCACCGAGAGCGCGTCACCCTCGCGCGGGGCACCGCCGCGCCGTCAGCCGGTGTCCGAGCAGTCCCGCCTCGCCCTCCTCGAGCGGCGCGCCGCCGCGGCGCGCCGTCGTCTCACGCTGACGGTCGTGCTGCTGCTCGCCAGCGTCGCGGTGTGGGTCGTCGTCGCGCTCGGGTACCTCCCGTGGTGGGCCGGCGTGGTCCCGACGGCGTTCCTCGGGCTCATGCTCGTGCTGGGCCGTCGTGCGGTGCTCGCCGCGCAGCGGTCCGACGCCGCGTGGCTGGCCGAGCGTCGTGCCGCCGCCCGCGCCGCGCGCGGGACCGTCCTGGGGGCGCCGCCCGCGCCCCGGGGCGCCCGTCCGCGCGTCACCGGCCGCGCCGTGCACGGGTCGCAGGTGAGCACGCAGATGATCCCGCGCGTCACGCCCCAGGACCTCGCGCGGGCGAACGCCACCGCGGAGGCGCTCTCCGGGACGTCCGCGGCGTCCGCCTCGTCGCCGCGCGAGCGCGTGACCGCGTCGAGCACGACGGCGGCCGAGGACTCCGGCTCCGAGGAGCCCGCCACTGCCCGCGGGGGCTCGGGCGCGACGTCGGTGGTCGTCACGGAGACGTCGGTCGAGGCGACGGAGGTCGTCGAGGTCGAGATCGTCGACGAGGACCACGTGCCCTCGGGCCGCGCCTGGGACCCAGTGCCCGTGCCGCCTCCGACGTACACGATGAAGCCGACGGCACCGCGCCGCGAGCCCGCCCCGCTCACGGACGACGACGTCGTCTCGCCCGCGCGGGCGGGCGCCGCACCCGCTCCGGCCACCGGGGTCGAGGTCGTCGTGGACGTGCCGTCCGGCGCGCCCGAGCCCGCCGTGGGCGACGAGCGCAAGCCGTCGACCGAGACGCTGGGTCTCGACCTCAACGAGATCCTCGCCCGGCGTCGGGCCGCGGGGCAGTAGCTCCCCCCGGGGGCGGCCGGTTTGGTAGACCCCGCCCCCGGGGTGCTAGTCTGTTCCTCGCTCGAGGGGCTATGGCGCAGTTGGTAGCGCGTCTCGTTCGCAATGAGAAGGTCGGGGGTTCGAATCCCCCTAGCTCCACCCTCGAAAGGGCCGCTGACACATATCAGCGGCCCTTTTCGTTCCTGTCGGCGCGCCGAGTCGGCGCGCCGAGCGGCTGCGCCCACCGCCCGGCTCCGCCCTCGTACCTGGCCACGTCTCGCCCCAGGGCACCGCGACCAAGGCACCTCGGGGTCACGGGTGATTCTCGGCTCGCTGACCAGCCTCGCCTCGCTCGACCGGTCTCCCCATGCTTCTGTGTGGCCACCGCACCGTTGCCGAGACGAGGGGGCCCGCGTGGGTGCAGCGCTGCTGCGACGTGGTGTCGTCGGATGAGCCCTTCGCCGCGGCGGTCCAGGTCGTCGCGCCACGAGAGGCCTCGCTGGGGGCGGGCCTGTCGGCCGCGCTGAGCGCGCGGGGCTGGTGGCCGGTGCGGCGCGAGGTCGTCGCGGGCACCTCGTCGGCGTCGCCCGTCGTGCTCGTCCCGGAGGACGACGCCGGGCGTCCCTTGAAGGACGTCGGTGCGCTCGCGTCGGTGCCGGCGGTGTGCATCGCCTCGGCCGACGTGCTGCCGGGGCTTCTCGGCTATGCGGAGCGCGGCGCCGTCGTCCTGCACCGGGACGCGCCGTTCGCGCTGCTCGTCCTGCTCATCGAGGACGCGTTGCGCGGCGCCCGGGCGGAGGGTCGCGCAGAGAGCCTTCGCGCCCGCATCGACGAGACCCGTGCACTCCGGACCCTCAGCCCCCGCGAGACCGAGACCCTCGTCGACCTCATGGAGGGCCTGACGGCAGCGGACATCGCTGCGCGCACCTTCCGCTCCCTGCACACCGTGCGGAGCCACATCAAGGCGGTGCTCACCAAGCTCGGCGTGACGTCGCAGACCGCGGCGACCGCTCTCGCGGAACGGTGCGGCGTGCCGCGGCCGCTGCACCGGGCCAGGGCGCAGTTCACCAATTGTGGCGATGTGCCGCCGGCCGCACGTCGCCGACGCTGAGAGCGGGTCGCACCGGCCCGTCTGACCTAGTGAAGGGGCACTTGTCATGGCACAGTCAATCGTGGAAGTCGTCAAGGTCATCGCACCGATCGCCCTCCAGGCGCTCGCCACCGCCGCCCAGGCACTGCTCGCCGACGAGGCGACCGCGGCCGCCGTCGAGCGTCTGCCCGAGAAGAAGGCCGCTCCGGCGGACGACGACTGGGGCGCCATCATCACGACGGACACCTGGCAGTTCTGCGAGTCGAAGTTCGCCACGCAGTACGACTACTACTACCAGGGCCTGGGTTCGAAGCCCGTCAACGGTGCGCTGCCCATCGCCGCCGCCGAGGACATCATCGTGTGGGAGCAGAAGAACAACGTCTCCGACGTCCAGGCGTACCTGCAGACGGTGTTCAGGGACTCGATCGGGGCCTCCGACTCGATCGAGATCTCCCAGAACCTGGGGACTCTCTTCATGGACCGCTTCAAGGAGGAGTCCCTCGACTGGACGCCCTTCTCCAAGCGGTACAACTTCCCGGACAAGCTCATCGTCGACACCTTCATGGTCACGGCCTCCGCCCACGATGAGGACGACAACCTGGCGGGCGTCGCGAGCTACTGCTTCGTCGCCTACAACGGGTGACCGGTCATGGTCATCATCTACCGGGGCATGAAGGTGGACCCGGCCCACGACGACCAGCCGCTGGTCGAGGACGGCAACGGGAACGCGCTGGGCGTGCGGTCGACCGGGGCGAGCCCGGACGTCGTGACCTACCAGCAGAACACCCAGGCGTGGGTCGCGCCGGAGCACCTCGGGGAGCCTCAGGGCATCTCGGTGGCCGTCGGCTCGGGCTGCAACCTGCCGAACCACCGGCGGCCCAAGGGTGCACCCTGGAACGGGACGGGCGCGGCCGGGCTGCGTGTGTGGCAGCTCGACTCCGCCACGCTCACGCCGGCCCAGCTCGCTGCGGTCGCGGCGCCGATCCCGGGCCAGCCGCACCACTACGTCGTCGCGCCCGGAGAGGCGATGTCGCTCGCGCAGTACCAGGGCTACGTCGCGGGCACGATGGGAGACTGGACGTTCGCGCCCGACCCGGATCCCGTGTGCGTGGCGGCAGTCTTCGAAGGAGCAGCGGTGGAACCGCATCTCGTCCGGCTCGCCGGCGGCGTGGCCGACGGCGACCACCCTGCCGAGCTCGTCGACGCGATCGTCGAGGCCAACCGGGCGGGCACCGGCCGCGACGAGCTGATCGCCGGGATCGAGTCCGAGGTCGCTCGTGCCGAGGCAGCCGGGAACGACGACGGGGCCGAACGGCTGCGCGGGGTGCTCGACCGCCTGACCGGGTGGTGTGCTCCGTCGAGCCGGATCGAGCTGACCTGAGCCGTCGTCACGGACGGCGGGAGGTCCTGGCGGGGTCGGAGGTCTGTGGGCCGATCCCGTCAGGGCCTCCTCGTCACGTCGGTGACGCTCGTCGGTGGCGGTCGGGCAGGCGGGTGCGCGCGCACCTATCCTGACCGTGTGGCCCTCACCGAGCTCGTCACCGTCCCCGGCGGGACGTTCCGCATGGGTTCCGACCGCCACTATCCGGAGGAAGGGCCGGCGCACGACCGGGAGGTCGGGCCGTTCCTGCTGGAGCGGCACGCGGTGACGAACGCGCAGTTCGCGGCGTTCGTCGCGGACACCGGCTACGTGACCGTCGCGGAGCGCGCGCCCGACCCGGCCGACTTCCCGGGGGCCGACCCGGCGGACCTGGTGCCCGGGGGTCTCGTGTTCACCCCGACGCCGGGTCCGGTCGACCTGCGCGACTGGCGGCAGTGGTGGCGGTGGCAGCCGGGGGCGTCGTGGCGTGCGCCGCAGGGGCCGGGGTCCGACGTCGACGACCGTCTGGACCACCCCGTGGTGCTCGTCGCGTTCGAGGACGCGTCGGCCTACGCGGCGTGGGCGGGCCGGCGCCTGCCCACGGAGGCCGAGTGGGAGCGCGCGGCGCGGGGCGGGCTGGACGACGCCGAGTTCGCGTGGGGCGACGAGCTCGCGCCGGGCGGTCGCCCGATGGCGAACACGTGGCGGGGCCGGTTCCCGTACCTCAACGAGGGGTGGGGCGGCACGTCGCCCGTCGGTTCCTACGAGCCGAACGCGTACGGGCTGGTGGACCTCGTCGGGAACACGTGGGAGTGGACGGCCGACACGTTCGGCCCCCGTCACGTCGTCCCGGGGACGCGCGGGCCCGACGCCGGTGCGCGGCCGAACCTCCTCGCCCCGACGACGTCGCCGCAGGTCCTGCGCGTCACCAAGGGCGGCTCGCACCTGTGCGCGCCGGAGTACTGCCGCCGGTACCGGCCCGCGGCCCGGTCCCCGCAGTCGGACGACAGCGCGACGACCCACCTCGGGTTCCGCTGCGCCGCGGACGTCAACGCCGGCTGACGGACGACGAAGGCCCCCGCCGTCGGCGGGGGCCTTCCTCCTGTGCAGGGAGCGGATGGAGCGCTCCGTGCGGCGAGCGCGTCAGCCGCAGGTGTACGTGACACCGTCCTCGAAGTGCGTGCCCGGACCGAGCTCGGCGCACTTCTCGAGGACCGCGGAGGTGGTGACGCCGATGATGATGGCGACGACGATCGAGATCACGAGCATGATGGCGCCGACGATGATGCCCGCGAGGGCGATGCCGTTCTTGTAGCCGGCCTTCTTCGACTTGTTGTAAGCGATGATGCTGACGATCAGTCCACCGATCGACAGGCAGCCGAGGAACGACAGCACGAGGCCGACGATGCCCATCGTCTTGCCGGGGTCCTGGGCCGGGGCGGAGTACCCGGGGGTGCCGCCCTGGGGGGCGCCGTACTGCGGGGACTGCGGAGCGCCGTACTGGGGCGCCTGCGGGGCGCCGTACTGCGGGGCCTGCGGCGGCTGCTGGGGCTGGCCCGGCTGCGGAGCGCCGTACGAGGGCGGTCCGGACGGCGTCCCGCCGGGCTGCGGGTTCTGGTCGGGCTGGTCGGGGGTCGACATGCGATCTCCTCGGCGATGGGTTCGGGCCCGGTCAGTATGCCGGTCGATGCCGCCCGGCGCCCCGAGCGCCCGCGGCGCGTCCCGAACACGGGTCGCGGGCTCGCTCCCCGTCCACCCGACGGGCCGACCGTCACGAGTCCCACACATCCCTCGGTCTGCGGGGCGTGGGGCATGCGCGATGATGGGGGCGTGAACTCTCGGAAGGTCCGATTCGTCCCTCTCGCCCTCCCCGTCGTCCTCAGCCTCGGTGCCGCTGCGGCGCTCGGTGGGTGTGCCGCGGAGACCGCGAAGGCCGACGGGCCGTCCTCGGGAGAGACCGGGCTCGTCGCGCGTGCGGCGGAGCCGAGCGACGGGGTCCTCGTGCTCGACTCGACCGACCCGGCGGAGCTCGCCCTGACGAGCAGCCAGGCGTTCTTCACGTCCGCGCCCGTCGTCGTCCTCGCCGTCGCCGACGACGAGTCGGCGCGGGCCACGGCGGCTGCCGCGGCGGTCGAGCTCGCCGCGCCCGTCCTCCTCGTCGGCGGGGCCATCTCCGACGGGGGGCTGCGCACGGAGCTCGCCCGGCTCGGCACGGTCGCGGTCGTCGAGGTGGGCGAGGCGGACGCGCCCCCGGGGCAGGAGGACACGGGAGAGACCCCGGAGCGCGCGACGCTGGGCGACGTCGAGGGCGTCGAGCGGGTCCTGCTCGACGTGGGGGCGCTCGGCGACGACGGGGCACTCGACCCGCACGACCTCGACGACGTCCGTGGCGCGCTGCCCGAGCGCGGCGAGCCGGAGACGCTGACCGAGGTGCTCGCCCTCACCGAGCCGGGGGGCCTCGACGCGCCCGGGGGCCCGCAGGCCGCGGCGATCGCGACCGCCCGCGCGGCCGGGGCGGTGCCCCTCGAGGTGCCGCGGGGCGACCCGCGCTCCTCGGCGGAGGTCGTCGACGCGATCGCGGCCGCGAAGGCGCTCGCGGTCGTGGGCATCGGGGAGAGCTTCGGGTCCGCGGAGGACCTGGCGTGGCGGCTGCGCACGGCCGAGGCCGGCGACCTGCTCCCGAGCGGGTCGCAGCTCGTGCTCGCCGACGGCGTGCGGTACGTGGCGGTCGAGGCGGACGCGGTGACCCCCGGGCTCGAGGCGGTGGGGGAGTGGGCGGTGACCGACGCCGTCACGCGCGCGCAGGACGCGGCGGCGTCGTACGCGGAGGCCGTGCCGGAGGAGACCGTGGTCCCGGTGCTCGAGGTCCCGGCGACCCGAGCGTCGTCGAACCCCGGCGAGGACCGGGACTACTCGACCGAGATCCCGGCCGAGGAGCTGCTGCCGCTCGTGGACGCGGCGGCCGAGGCGGGAGTCATGGTCGTGCTGCGCCTCGAACCGGGCCGCGCGTCGTTCGACGAGCAGGTGACCGAGTACGCGGACGTGCTCGCCCGCCCGACCGTGGGCGTGGCCCTCGACGTCGACGCGCGTCGGGTCGGCGACGGGTCGCCGACCGGCACCGTGGACGCGGCCGAGCTGGGCGCGGCGATCGACGCGGTCGGGGAGGTCGTGCGGACGCAGGGGCTCCCGCAGAAGCTGGTCGTGCTCCAGCGCTCGGACAAGGACGCGATCCGGGGGGCGTCTGACCTGGACCTGGGGTCGGGAGAGGCGGCCGTGGTCCTCCAGCCCACCTCGGGCGACAGCTACGGCGCCCGGGTGCGGGACTGGGGGCTGCTCCTGGACGGGCTGCCGCAGGGTGTGGTCGGCGGCTGGACGACCGGTTCGTCGGACCCTGCCCGTGACGTCGAGGGCGTGCTCTCGCTCGACCCGAGCCCGCGGTACGTCGCGCCGTCGCGCTAGCCCGGAGGCGCTTGGCCGCGCCGGGAGCGGCGGGTTAGGGTGTGTCGCTCGCAAAAGCCGAATCGATTCGATCCCAGCCAGACGACGAGGTACCCGATGGTCTCGGTCATCCCCCAGCCCCTGCACGTCGAGCCCGGGACGCACCACGTCCCCGTCGCCACGCTGGAGGTCCACGCGCTCGGTCTCGAGCGGACCGCCCCGTGGCTCGGGGACCTGGCCGCCTCGCTCCTGAGCGGCCTCGACGGCGTCGCCGCGACGCGCGACGACCCGGCGTCCGGAGCCTCGGTCGCTGCCTCGTCGGGCTCTGCGACCCGCACCGCGCTCGTGCTCCGGATCGACGAGCTGGCCGGTCCGGAGGGTTCCACGAGCCCGGAGCGGTACAGCCTCGTCGCGGACGACGCAGGGATCACCGCGACGGCGGCCGAGCCCGCCGGGCTGCTCTACGCGGTGCAGACGCTGCGGCAGCTCGTCGAGGCGCCCGGCCCGGGCGACGAGCCCGCGCGGGTGCCCCACGTCGTCGTGCACGACGCGCCCCGCTACCCCTGGCGCGGCCTGTCCGTGGACGTCGCGCGGACGTTCTTCGGTCCCGACGCGCTGCGCGCCGTGATCGACGTCGCGGCGGCGTACAAGCTCAACGTGCTCCACCTGCACCTCACGGACGACCAGGGCTGGCGCATCGAGTCGCCGTCCCGGCCCGAGCTCGCCAAGCTCTCCTCGGGGAGCGACACGTCCGGCGGCACGGGCGGGCACCTGTCGCTCGCGGACTTCCGCGCGTTGCAGGACTACGCCGCGGAGCGCTTCGTGCGGGTCGTGCCGGAGATCGACGTCCCCGGCCACATCAACGCGGCGACGCACGTCTACGGCGACCTCATGCCCGACGGCGTCGCGACCGACGCCTACTCGGGCATCGAGGTCGGCTTCTCGCGCCTCACGTTCGACCTGCCCGCGACCGAGCCGTTCCTGCGCGACGTCTTCACGGACCTCGCCCACGCCACGGACGGCGAGCACGTGCACCTCGGTGGCGACGAGGTGCTGAAGATGGAGCCCGCGGAGTACGCGCGGTTCGTCGAGCTGTGCGAGCGCCTGGTGCTCGAGGCCGGCAAGAAGCCGGTCGCGTGGCAGGAGGCCGCGAAGGCGCCGCTGCGCCCGGGCACGATCGTGCAGTACTGGGACACGCACCCCATGGACCTCACGTACCTGGTCGACGCCGCGAAGGCCGGGGCGCGCATCATCCTGTCGCCGGCGAACCGCGTCTACCTCGACATGCGCTACACGGCCGAGTTCGACCCCACCCTGGGGCAGGACTGGGCGGGTCTCGTCGAGGTGCGCGACTCCTACGACTGGGAGCCCGAGGAGGTCGTGCCCGGCCTGCCGGTCGAGACGATCGAGGGTGTCGAGGCGGCGGTGTGGACCGAGCGCATCCCGACGCTCGACGCGCTGTTCACGATGCTCCTGCCGCGCCTGAGCGCCGTCGCGGAGGTCGGCTGGACCGCCCCGGACCGCAAGGACTGGGACGGCTTCCGTCGCCGCGTCGCCCGCGAGGCGCACGTCTGGCGCCGCGCGGGGATCGCGTTCCACGAGTCCGCGCAGGTCGACTGGTGACGCGTCAGATCCAGGTCGGCAGCCACATGTGCAGGCGCCAGAACCAGTACGGCACCTGCCACGCCGTCCAGATCGGGTAGAAGAACACGCTGACGGCGCCGATCGTCGTCAGCAGGACCGTGAGCCCCACCTTCACGCGCGCCCGCGCGACCGGGCGGTGCTCGGTGCGTTCGAGCGCGAGCGTCATCGCGTAGACGAGCGTGAGGACGACCCACGGCGTGAACACGATCGAGTAGAACGTGAAGATGGTCCGCTCGGCGTAGAGGAACCACGGCGCCCACCCGGCGACGATGCCGCTGAGCACGGCGAGCGCCCGCCAGTCCTTGAGCCGCACGAGCGCCCAGAGCGCGACGAGGATCGCGAGCGCCGCCGTCCACCACAGCACGGGGTTGCCGAGCGACGTGATCGCGCGCGCGCAACGCTCCACCTCGCACCCCGCCTCGCCGGTGTCGTAGGAGCGCCAGTAGAACGACGTGGGACGCCACTGGAGGATCCACCCGAGCGGGTGCGCCTCGTAGGTGTGCTCGGACGTGAGCCCGTTGTGGAAGTCCCACATCTTGAGGTGGTACTCCCACAGCGACCGCAGGCCGGGCGGGAGCCACTGGACCCCCTCGCCGGGGTGGTCGAGCGCCCACTGGCGCATGTAGGCCCCGGGAGTGCGGAACCACGACGTCCACGACGCGAGGTAGGCGAGCGCCGCCGTCGGGAGCATGACGAGCGCGGCCGGGACCGCGTCGCGCACGAGCGCGTCCTCCCACCAGCGCCCGACGCCCGCGGTGCGGCGCGCGGTCGCGTCCCACAGCACCGACACGACGGCGAAGACGGCGAGGAAGTACAGCCCCGACCACTTGACCCCGCACGCGAGGCCCAGCGCGACGGCCGCCGCGAAGCGCCACCACCGCCACCCGAGGCCCGGTCCGTAGCGTCCGATCGTCCCGCCGGCGTCGAGGATCGCCCCGCAGCGCTCGGCGAGCCGCCGGCGCGCCTGCTCGCGGTCGAGCAGCAGGCACCCGAACGCGACGAGCACCCAGATCATGAGCATGTTGTCGAGCAGACCCGTGCGAGAGTGCACGATCGCCTCACCGTCCACGGCCATGAGCGCTCCCGCGACGATCCCCATCGCGGTGGAGGCGAACAGGCGTCGGGCGATCCGCGCCACGAGCACGACGGCGACCACCCCGACGACCGCGGACGCGATGCGCCACGACCACGGGTTCTCCGCCCCGCCGAAGAACCTCATCCCGAGCGCGATCATCCACTTGCCGAGCGGGGGGTGGACCACGTAGTCCGCCGTCGGGAGGAACGTGTTCACGTCCCCGGCCTCGAACGCCGGGTTCGGCTCCTCGGGCCAGTCGGCCTCGTACCCGACCTGGAGCAGCGTCCACGCCTGCTTGACGTAGTACGTCTCGTCGAACACGAGCGTGCCCGGGCGACCGAGGTTCCACAGCCGCAGCACCGCCGCGACGGCGGCGACGATCGCGACCCCGAGCCACCCCCACAGCCTGTCGTGCGCGGTCGCCCCGAGCGCCGGACGGCGGGGCCCGAGCAGGGCGAGCAGGAGGCGCTCGCGGTGGGTCAGGTCGGGCGCGTCGGCGGCGTCCTGCTCGGGGGGCGCGGGCGACGCGTCGGCGGGCGGCTGGGACACGCTGGCCATCGTAGGGGCACGCGGGTGTGGAACCCTGGGAGCCATGTCCTCCTCGACCGACGTGCCCGACGCCGACCGGCCCACGACCCCGCGGGAGGCCGGGCACCTGGTGCTGGGCGGCACCCCGATCGGCAACGCGGAGGACGCGAGCCCGCGGCTGCGGCGGCTGCTCGCCGAGGCAGACGTCGTCGCGGCGGAGGACACGCGCCGCCTGCACGCGCTCGCGGGCCGCCTGGGCGTGCAGGTCGGCGGGCGCGTCGTCAGCTTCCACGAGCACAACGAGTCCGACCGCGCGGACGACCTGCTCGACGTCGTCGACGGCGGCGGGACGGTGCTCGTCGTGTCCGACGCGGGCATGCCGAGCGTCTCCGACCCGGGCTTCCGCGTCGTCGCGCGCGCCGTCGAGCGCGGGGTCCCGGTCACGACGGCGCCCGGGCCGAGCGCCGTCCTCACCGCCCTCGCGCTCTCGGGTCTCCCGACGGACCGCTTCTGCTTCGAGGGCTTCCTGCCGCGCAAGGCGGGCGACCGGTCGCGGACGCTCGCCGCGCTCGCCGACGAGCCGCGCACGCTCGTGTTCTTCGAGGCGCCGCACCGCGTGGCGGAGACGCTCGCCGCGATGGCCGAGGCGTTCGGCGCGGACCGGCCGGCCGCCGTCGCGCGCGAGCTCACCAAGACGTACGAGGAGGTGCTGCGCGGGCCCCTCGCCGAGCTCGCGGAGCGCGCCGCCGCGGAACAGCTCCGCGGGGAGATCTGCGTCGTGGTCGGCGGTGCGCCGCCGCGCGGCCCGGTCCCGCTCGCCGAGCTCGTCCCGGGCGTGCTGGCGCGCGTCGACGGCGGCGAGCGGCTCAAGGAGGTCGTCGCGGACGTCGCCCAGGACGCGGGGGTCGCCAAGCGCGACCTCTACGCGGCGGCGCTGGAGGCGCGCCGCCGCTGAGCCCGCGCGGGACGGGCCGTCAGCGCCCGACGGCGGTGCTCGGTTCCAGCGCGACGCCCGCCGCGGCGAGCTCCTCGCGCGCCGCGGCGCCGAGCTCGGGCGTGACCGGCACCGTGAGGTCGGTGAGGACCCGGGTGGCGAGCCCGAGCGCGTGGGCGTCGAGCGCCGTCGCGCGCACGCAGTGCGACTCGGCGATCCCGACGACGTCGACCGCCTCGATCCCGGCGTCGCGCAGGACGTCCGCGAGCGGCCGGCCGCCGACGTCGACCCCCTCGAACCCGGAGTACGCGGCCTGGTACTCGCCCTTCTTCACCCCCGCGTCGGGCGCGAGGTCGGCCAGGGCGGGGTGCAGCTCGGCGTTCGGGGTGCCCGCGATCCCGTGCGGGGGCCACGTGTCGACGAAGTCCGGCTCCGGGCTCCAGTGCTCGCCCGGGTCGACGTGCCAGTCCTGGGTCGTGACGACGAGGTCGTAGGCGTCGCGGTGGTCGCGCGCGTGGTCGGCGATCCGCTGCGCGACGGCGTTCCCGCCCTCGACCCCCAGCTCCCCGCCCTCGCAGAACGTGGGCTGGACGTCGACGACGATCAGCGCGCGGCGCACCGCGGGAGTGTTCTCGCTCATGCGCCCACTCTGCCACCCGGGCCGGGGGCACGGGAGAACGCCGGGAACGCCGGGGACGCCGGGCGCGTCCCGCGCGCGGGTGCGAGAGTGGGAGCAGCCGTACCCGAGCACCCGGGAGGACCCGATGAGCGACGACCCGACGCCCGCCGCGACCCCTCCGGCCGGCGCGCCGGAACGCCCGATCGGCTACTGGCTCAAGCTCGTGGACCGGCTCATCGACGAGAGCTTCGACGGCGTGTTCCAGCACTCGGGGCTCACGCGCCGGCACTGGCAGGTGCTCAACACCATCCGTGACGGCGTGAGCGAGGAGACGAGCGTCGACGGCGTCCTGTCGCCCTTCACCGGGGCGGCGACCGGGCACGGGGCCAGCGCCGTGACGGCGGAGATCGACGACCTCGTGCGGCGGGGCTGGGTCACGCGCGACGGCTCCGGCCGGCTGGCCGTGACCGTCGCCGGCAACCACGCCTACCACGACCTGCTCGACGCCGTGTCGGTCTCGCGCGAGCGGGTCGCGGACGGCATCAGCCGCGCGGAGTACGCCCAGACGGTCGCGACGCTCGAGCGCATGGCGCGCAACCTCGGCTGGACGGGCTGACCTCCGCCCGGGGCGAGCGCGCCGCGAGACGCGGCCACGCGGCGTCGGGCAGCAGGCGTACCCTGCGAGACCCGCGACCCGCGCGCACCCCCGCGCCCGGGCGCCCCGCACAGAGCTGGAGCACTGCGATGGAGTTCCGCCGGATCCCCGGTCTGCCGCCCTACGTCTTCACCATCATCGACGGGCTCAAGATCGAGGCACGCCGAGCGGGGCGCGACGTCGTCGACCTCGGCTTCGGCAACCCCGACCTGCCCAGCCCGCAGGTCGCGGTCGACAAGCTCGCCGAGGCCGCGCAGAACTCGCGCAACCACCGCTACTCCGCGTCGCGCGGGATCCCCAAGCTCCGCGAGGCCGTCGCGGGCCTGTACCAGCGCCGGTTCGGCGTGAGCCTCGACCCGGACACCGAGATCATCTCGACCATCGGCGCCAAGGAGGGCTTCAGCCACCTCATGTGGGTGCTGCTGCAGCCGGGCGACGTCGCGCTCGTCCCCACGCCGAGCTACCCCATCCACATCTGGGGCCCCTACTTCGCGGGCGCCGACGCGCGCCAGGTCCCCATCGGCGACGGGACCGACGCCGCGGGGTACATCGACCGGATCATCGAGGCGTGGGAGCTGGGCTGGCCCAAGCCGCGCGTCGTCGTGCTGTCGTTCCCGCACAACCCGACGACGACGGTCGCGACCAAGGAGGACCTCCAGCGGCTCGTCGACTGGGCGCGGGACAAGGACGTCGTGCTCGTGCACGACCTCGCGTACGCGGACATGACGTTCGACGGGTTCGAGCCTCCGTCGATCATGGAGTGCGAGGGCGCGCGCGAGGTCGCGGTCGAGCTGTACTCCATGACGAAGTCGTTCTCCATGGCGGGCTGGCGCGTCGCGTTCCTCGTGGGACGCCGTGACGTCGTCGGGGCGCTCGCCAAGCTCAAGAGCTACCTCGACTACGGCACGTTCCAGCCGATCCAGATCGCCGCGACCGTGACGCTCAACGAGGCGACGGAGTTCCCGCAGGAGATCTCGTCGGTGTACGCGTCGCGTCGCGACGCCCTGTACGACGGCCTGCAGCGCATCGGCTGGGACATCCACAAGCCCGGCGGCACCATGTTCGCGTGGGCCCGCATCCCCGAGCCCTACCGCGACATGGGCTCGATCGAGTTCGCGACGCACCTCGTCGAGGAGTGCGACGTCGCCGTGTCCCCGGGCGTCGGGTTCGGCCCCGGCGGCGACGAGTTCGTGCGGTTCGCGCTCATCGAGAACGAGCACCGCATCGGTCAGGCGATCCGCGGTCTCAAGCGCGGCCTCACCCGGCTGGCGTAGGCTTCGTCCCCGTCCACACGTCGTCCCCGCGCAGCACGGCGTCGGCACCGCCGTCGTCGTAGATCGTCTGCCCGGTGACGTGGGTGTTCGCGGGGTCGGTGAGCCACAGCAGCAGGCTTGCGACCGACTCGGGCGACTGGTGCCCGTGCAGCGGCATCGGGACGGCGGCGTCGACCATGGCGGCGGACTCCGGGGTCGCGAGCAGCTCGGAGGTCATGGGCGTGAGCACCGTCCCCGGGGCGACGGCGTTGAGCGGGATCCCTCGACCCGCCCACGCCGGGGTGACGCACTCGCGCCGCACCCACCGCGAGAGCGCTCGCTTGGACGACGGGTAGCTGAGGTAGCCGACCGCGGGCCCCTGGTCCGCGAGCGTCGCGGCGACGCGCAGCGCCGTGTCCTCGTCGTCCGCGAGGCACGCGGCGACGAGCTCGTCGGACACCGGCTGGAGGGTCGCCATGGACGAGACGACGGCCACGCGCGGCGCGTCCGACCGTTCGAGCGCCGGGAGCAGCGCGGCCAGGAGCCGCGTGACGCCGAAGAAGTTCACGGCGACGGTCTTCGGCACCGGGGCGGAGATGCCCGCGCACGCGACGACCCCGTCGACGCGCCCGTCGGTGAGCGTCGTGGCGCGGTCGACGGCGCGTGCCCGGCCGTCGGGGGTGCTCAGGTCGGCCTCGACCTCGGCGTCGCGCAGGTCGACACCGACCACGCGGTCTCCCCGGTCGCGCAGCAGCGCCGCGGTGGACGCACCGACTCCCGACGCCGAACCCGTGACCACGTACGTCCGCGACATGCGTACCGACCTCCTCGCCGGCTCCTCCGGCCCTCGGAGGAGCCTCCGGTACCAGCGTGCCTCGCCGCGGGCGTGCGCGTGGCCGCCGAAAGACCGGGTCGGCGGGCCAGAGGTCCTGTGGCGCCGGGGTCAGGCCGGCGCCGCCGTGGGCGGCGTCCGACCGTGCCGCCCCTGGTACCTGTCGACCTGGCGCCCCGCCGCGGCGACGGCGCGGTCGTCGACCAGGTCGTAGACGAGCGTCCCGACCCAGACGATGAGCGTCGCCCAGACCCAGGTCCAGAAGCCGTCGATGTCGAACCCGCTCGACGGGGACAGCAGCGTGGTGACGATGAGCGAGCCGAGCACGGTGACGATCCCCAGGGTCCACGTCCAGCCGTGGACGTGCTTGCCGAGGAGCCGCACCACGAGCGGGCGCAGGAGGGTGATCGTCACGGTGAACAGCGCGACCGCGACGAGCCCCCACAGCCAGCTCATGGTCATCCCCTCGAGCACCAGGTTGGCGATGACGAGCGTCACCCCGTACGCGACGGCGGCGACGACGAAGCTGAGCACCTTCGGGTTCATGGCGCCCCTCCCTGAGGGCCGGTGAGGCGGGAGGACCCGCCTCCTTCTCTCCAGTGTGGCGCTGATCGACGCTCGTGCGCGGCGAGCGCGGCCCGTGCGACGGCGCCCGCGGCGCGCGACGATGGGCGCATGCCCACGAACCGGACGGTCCCGCGTCGGGCGTGGCCCGCGCCCGTGGTGGGGGCCGTCGTCGTGCTGCTCGCTGCCTGCACCCCCGACGACGGTCCGGAACCCGCCCCGGGCCCGTCGGTCACCACGGCCACCGCCGAGCCGAGCGAACCCGCCGAGTCGAGCACGACGGCGCCCGCGCCGGCGCCGGGACTCGTCGTCGTGCCCGAGGTGCGGGTCGACGTGACCGAGGTGGCGACCGGGCTGCCCGCGCCATGGGGGCTCGCGGCGCTCGCGGACGGGACCCTGCTCGTCTCGCTGCGCGACGAGCGCGGTCTGGTCGTCGTGGACCCGGCGACGGGCGCCGTCGAGCCGGTCACGGGACCGGGCGCGGACGACCTGCGCGACGGCACGGTCGCGACGGGCGAGTCGGGTCTGCTCGGGGTGGCGGTCGGACCCGAGGGCGGCGCAGCACCGGGGGAGGTGTTCGTCTACCGGACCGCCGCCGGAGGCAACGAGGTCCTGCGGGGGACGCTCGCCGGTCGCGAGCTGTCGGCCCTCACCCCGGTCCTCCAGGGCATCCCCGCGGCCTCCACGCACGACGGCGGCCGGCTCGCGTTCGGGCCGGACGGCTACCTGTACGTGACGACGGGGGACGCGCAGCAGCGTGGTGCGTCGCAGGTGGCGGGTGCGCTCAACGGCAAGATCCTGCGCCTGACGGTGGACGGGGCTCCGGCACCGGGTAACCCTGACCCGGCCTCGCCGGTGTGGAGCCTCGGCCACCGCAACGTCCAGGGCGTCGCGTGGGACGTGACGGGGCGCATGCTCGCGTCGGAGTTCGGGCAGGACACGTTCGACGAGCTCAACGTCGTCGTGCCCGGCGGGAACTACGGCTGGCCGGAGGTCGAGGGGGTCGGCGGCGAGGCGGCGGGGTTCGTCGACCCGGTGGCGACGTGGTCGACGTCGGACGCCTCGCCGAGCGGGCTGGCCGCGACCGGCGAGGGCGCGTACCTGGCGGGGCTGCGGGGCCAGGCGCTGTGGCGCGTGCCGTTCGCGTCCCCCGACGGCGGGGCGTCGGCCGACGCGTTCGGCGCGCCCCAGGCGGTGCTCACGGACCGGGGTCGGCTGCGCGCCGTCCTGGTGGACCCGGCGACGCCGCTCGGGGACGACGGGAGCTCCGTGCTGTACGTGCTGACCAACAACACCGACGGGCGCGGGGACCCGCGCGACGGCGACGACCGGCTGCTGCGGGTCGCGGTGACGCCGGCGGGGTGACCGGCACGACCCGCGGGCTGACCAGTCGGTTTGGAGCACGATAACGAATCGGTTACGGTCGAGTGTCTCGCGTTGCCGCTCACCGGGGACAGGTGTATTGGCCGGCCGTGGGACGCGGTCTCCGTAGAGCACCCAGGGTGCCGGGGGTCCGCAGGACGGCCGGATCGGCTGGTCGAACCGGGTGACGCCCGCGCCGCGGCGTGGGACGCCCCGGGGCGCGCGTGCGCCGTCGACCCCCGTGCCCGGGACCCCCGACGACTGGACCAGAGTGCACAACCCCTTCCGCTCCCGCGCGCCCCAGAACCGTGACGTCGAGACCGCGACCTCCGACGTCGCTCCCACCGAGACCACCCCGGAGACCTCCGCGACGCCCAGCCGTCGCGCCGCCCGCTCCGCGCGGACGCTGCGCACCACGCGCCGCCGCCGCTGGTCGATCGTCACGGCGGCCACCGCCGTCGCGCTCGTCGGCTCCGGCGCCGTCGCGTACGGCGAGGCCAACAAGACCGTGACGATCGACGTCGACGGCGAGCTGACGACCGTCAGCACGCTCGCCGGCTCGGTGTCCGGCGCGCTCGACGCCGCCGGGATCGAGATCGGTGCGCGCGACCAGGTCGCGCCCGACCCCGCGTCGGCCCTCGACGACGGCGACGAGGTCGTGGTGCGTCTCGGCAAGCAGGTCACCGTCCAGGCCGACGGCGAGCAGTCCGACGTCTGGCTCACCGCGCTCGACGCGGACGAGGCGCTGAGGACCCTCGCCGAGCGCGGGGGCGACGTGCGCCTCGTCGCGTCGCGGTCGGGAGAGCGCGCGTCGCTCGACCTGCGCCTCGACACCGACGGCCCGGTGAACGTCGTGGCCGACGGCGAGACGACGGTCGCGCCCGACGGCAGCATCGGGATCCCCGCGATCCTCGAGCAGCAGGGCATCGAGCTCGGCGAGCTCGACCGCGTGAGCGTCCAGCGCGTCGAGGCCCCCGAGCCGGGCGCTCCGACCGTCTCGCTCGTCGTCCAGCGCGTCGTCGTCGAGCAGCAGCAGACGACGACCCCCGTGCCGCACGAGACCGTCGAGAAGACGGACGCCGCGCGGTACAGCGACGACCCGGCGGTCGTCTCGCAGAAGGGGGCCGACGGCGTCACCACGACGACCTTCGAGGTGACCCTCGTGGACGGCGTCGAGGAGTCGCGGGAGCAGCTGACCCAGGAGGTCACGACCGCCCCGGTCGACCAGGTCGTCGTCAAGGGGACCAAGGAGCGGCCGAAGGACCCCCGCGCGCTCGGGCAGCTCATGGCTGCCGAGCGCGGCTGGACCGGGTCGCAGTGGACGTGCCTCGAGAAGCTGTGGACCAAGGAGTCCAACTGGAACCCGAGGGCGGACAACCCGACGTCGAGCGCCTACGGCATCCCGCAGTCGCTGCCCGGCTCGAAGATGGCGAGCAAGGGCGCCGACTGGGCGACCAACCCCGCGACCCAGATCGCGTGGGGCCTGGACTACATCGCCGGCTCCTACGGATCGCCGTGCGGCGCGTGGTCCCACTCGCAGGCGACCAACTGGTACTGAGCACGGACCTCCCGAGCCGACCCGGCTCCGGACGGGCCCGCGACCTCCGAGGTCGCGGGCCCGTCGTCGTCCGGCGGCCCCGAGACGGCCCCGCGGCGCGCTGCGCGGGCCGACTAAGATCGCCCGCATGACCCACATCCTCTCGGCCGTGGCGTGGCCGTATGCCAACGGCCCGCGCCACATCGGCCACGTCGCAGGTTTCGGTGTCCCGTCGGACGTCTTCAGCCGGCACATGCGCATGGCGGGTCACGACGTCCTCATGGTCTCGGGGACCGACGAGCACGGGACGCCCATCCTCGTGCAGGCGGACAAGGAGGGCGTGACGCCCCAGGAGCTCGCGGACCGGTACAACCGCGTCATCGTCGAGGACCTGCACCAGCTCGGGCTGTCGTACGACCTGTTCACCCGGACCACGACGCGCAACCACTACGCCGTCGTGCAGGAGATGTTCCGCACGGTCCACAAGAACGGGTACATGGTCGAGCAGACGACCATGGGCGCGATCTCGCCGTCGACGGGCCGCACGCTTCCGGACCGCTACATCGAGGGCACGTGCCCCATCTGCGGCTACGACGGCGCGCGCGGCGACCAGTGCGACAACTGCGGCAACCAGCTCGACGCGATCGACCTCATCAACCCGCACAGCCGCATCAACGGCGAGACGCCCAAGTTCGTCGAGTCGAACCACTTCTTCCTCGACCTGCCCGCGTTCGTCGACGCGCTGGGGGACTGGCTGCGCACGCGCACCGAGTGGCGCCCGAACGTCCTCAAGTTCTCGCTCAACCTGCTCGACGACGTGCGCCCGCGCGCCATGACGCGCGACATCGACTGGGGCATCCCCGTCCCGCTGGAGGGTTGGGAGTCCAACCCGAGCAAGCGCCTCTACGTGTGGTTCGACGCGGTCATCGGCTACCTGTCGGCGTCGATCGAGTGGGCGCGGCGCAGCGGCGACCCGGACGCGTGGCGCGCGTTCTGGAACGACCCCGAGGCCCGCTCGTACTACTTCATGGGCAAGGACAACATCACGTTCCACTCCCAGATCTGGCCGGCCGAGCTGCTCGGCTACGACGGCCGGGGGAGCAAGGGCGGTGCGCCGGGTGCCTACGGGAACCTCCAGCTCCCGACGGAGGTCGTGTCGAGCGAGTTCCTCAACGTCGAGGGCCAGAAGTTCTCCTCCTCGCGCGGCGTCGTGATCTACGTGCGCGACATGCTGGCCCGCTACCAGCCGGACGCGTTCCGGTACTACGTCGCGTCCGCGGGCCCGGAGACGCAGGACGTCGACTTCACGTGGGCGGACTTCCAGCGCCGCACGAACGACGAGCTCGTCGCCGGCTGGGGCAACCTCGTGAACCGCACGGCGAACCTCGTGCACAAGAACTTCGGGGCCATCCCGGAGCCGGGGCAGCGCCAGCCGATCGACGAGGGCGTCCTCGCCACGACGACGACCGCGTTCGGGCGCGTGGGGGAGCTCATCGCGACGCACCGCCAGCGCGCGGCCGTCGCGGAGGCGATGAAGACGGTCGGCGAGGTGAACAAGTACGTGTCCGACACCGAGCCGTGGAAGCTCAAGACCGACCCGGACCGCCTCGCGACGGTGCTGCACACCGTGACCCAGGCGGTCAGCGACCTCAACACCATCCTGTCGCCGTTCCTGCCGCACTCCGCGCAGCAGGTGCACGAGGCGTTCGGCGGCACGGGCACGATCGCGCCGCAGCCGCGCATCGACGAGGTGACCGACCTCGACGACGACTCGCGCCACTACCCGATCATCACGGGGGACTACCGCGCCGAGGGCCTGGCGACGTGGGAGCCCAAGGCCGTCGTGCCGGGTACCCCGGTGGGCAAGCCGACGCCGGTGTTCACCAAGCTCGACGACTCGATCGTCGAGGAGGAGCTCGACCGGCTGCGCGAGACCGCCTGACCGTGGCGAAGCAGCGCGAGCGCGGGTGGCCGCCCGACCCGGAGCCGCTGCCCGTCCCCGTGGTGGACAACCACACGCACCTCGACTCGATCGCGCACGTCCTGCCCGACGACGTCCCCGCCCCGAGCGTCACGGACCACCTCGCGCGGGCGGCGGCCGTGGGGGTGGACCGCGTCGTGCAGGTCGGGTGCGACCTGCCCGCCGCCCGCTGGACGGACGCCCTGCTGCGCGGTGACCTCGCGGCCTGGGGGACGACGTCGGCCGCCGAGCACGGCGTCGGGCGGATGCTCGGCGCCGTCGCGATCCACCCGAACGAGGCGGTGCTGCACGGCGGGGTCCGCGAGGTCGGGCCGGACGGGCTCGAGCCCGACCCGCGGCCGCACCACGACGTCCCCCTCGACGACGCCGTCGCCGAGATCGCCGCGATCGCGCGCGGCAACGACCGTGTGCGGGCGGTCGGCGAGACGGGGATGGACCTGTTCCGTACAGGTCCGGAGGGCGAGGCCGTACAGCGCGAGGCGTTCCGTGCGCACGTCGCGCTCGCGAAGGAGCTGGGCCTCGCGCTGCAGATCCACGACCGCGACGCGCACGCCGAGGTGCTCGACGTGCTCGCGCGCGACGGGGCCCCGGAGCGGACGGTCTTCCACTGCTACTCGGGCGACGCCGCGATGGCCCGGTTCTGCGCGGAGCAGGGCTGGTTCCTGTCCTTCGCCGGCCCGGTGACGTTCCGCGCGAACGACGAGCTGCGTGCCGCCCTGCGGGAGGTGCCGCTCCGGCAGGTGCTGGTCGAGACGGACGCGCCCTACCTGACGCCGCACCCGTACCGGGGTCGCCCCAACGCCCCGTACGTGCTGCCGACGACCGTGCGTACGGTCGCGGAGGTCGTAGACCTGCCGCTCGCGGACGTGTGCGAGCGCCTCGCCGCGACGTCCGTCGCGGTCTACGGGCCCTGGTGACCCGGGTCGGCGGTGCAGCACCCGGTGCCGCCCGTTCCGGGCGAACCGGAGGTTTCGTCCTGGGTCACGTTTCGGCTACGGTCGGGTCCGTGCGTCGCGCGCCGTGCGCCGACGACGTGCCCCACCTCGCCCCCGGCGGTCGCCGAGGGCCGCTTCCCCCCAGAAGGGACCGCGCGCGTGCTCGCACCTGACGGAACCGGTCGCCGGCGCCTGCAACGGCTGGCGGCCCAGGGCGTCGTCGTCGCGAGCCTCGTGGTCGTCACGGGCGCGTTCGCCTCGCTCCAGAAGAGCGTCACGCTGGACGTGGACGGCGAGCTGTACGACGTCTCCGCGTACGGGCGCACGGTCGCCGAGGTGCTCGACTACCAGGACGTCACGGTCGGCGCGGAGGACCTCGTCGAGCCGGGCCTGACGGACTCCGCGCACGACGGCGGCACGATCGTCGTCCGGTCGAGCCACGACGTGACGATCGAGATCGACGGCCAGGTCCAGACGATCTCGACGACCGCGCGCACCGTCGGGGAGCTCCTCACGTACCTCGGGCCGCGCGCCGAGGGCGCCGTGACCGAGGTCTCGCGCACGCAGGCGCTCGGCCGCGACCCGATCCGGGTCTCCACGCTCAAGACCGTGCACGTCGCCGTCGACGGCGCGGTCATGCCCATCACGACGGCGGAGCCCACGGTGCGCGGCGTCCTCGCGGCGGCCGGCATCGTGCTCGCCGAGGGAGACAGCACGTCCGCGCCGCTCGACGCGGCCGCGGTCGACGGCATGCTCGTCCTCGTGAGCCGGGCCGCCGCGTCCGCGACGACCGTCACCGAGGTGCTGCCCTTCGCCACGGAGGAGGTCGAGGACCCGAACCTGCCGAAGGGGCACCGGGTCGTCGTCCAGTCCGGCCGCGTGGGCGAGGCGACCACGACGTACGCCGTCCAGACGCTCGGCGGCGCCGAGGTCTCGCGCACCGTCCTCACGCGCACGGTCACGACGGAGCCGCGCGACGAGATCATCAAGATCGGGACGATGGACATCTCCGTCTCGGTGGACCCGGGCTCGGCCCGCGCGATCGGCCGCTCGCTCGCGGCCCAGCGCGGCTGGGGCGACGACCAGTTCGTCTGCCTCGACAAGCTCTGGACCAAGGAGAGCAACTGGCGCGTCGACGCCGACAACCCGAGCTCGAGCGCGTACGGGATCCCGCAGGCGCTGCCCGGGTCCAAGATGTCGAGCGCCGGGGACGACTGGCGCACCAACCCGGCGACCCAGATCACGTGGGGCCTCGGGTACATCGAGGGCAGGTACGGCACGCCGTGCTCGGCGTGGTCGCACTCGGTCGCCAAGGGCTGGTACTAGGCGCTGGTGCTGAGACCGCTGCCGGCGCGGCGCCCCGCTGCCCGCGAGCGCCGCGGCACGCTAGGCCTCGAGCATCTCCAGGTAGTGCGGGTTCTGCATGATCCCGAGCACGTTGCCGAACGGGTCGACCACGGACGCCGTGACGAAGCCGGTGCCCTCGCCACGCTCGACGACGCCGTCGTACTCGGTCGCCCCGAGCGTGAGCAGCCGGGCGAAGGCGTCGCGCACGTCGTCGACGTGCCAGTTCACGATCGCGCCGCCGGGCGCCTCCGGCTGCGGGTGCGGTGACCACGACCGGGCGATGATCCCGAGCTCGTCCTGGCGGTCGCCGACGCGGAACTCCACGTACCCGCCCGGCACCACGTAGTAGGGCTCGGTCCCGAGCACCTCCGCGTACCACGCGGACGCGGCCTCCAGGTCGTCGGCCCACAGGTTCAGCGTCGCCATCCCACGCAGCATGCTCGTCTCCCTCGTCGTCGTCCCCGGGATCCTGCCCGGGGACCGCGGTCGTCGACCCCGGCGGGACCGACACCACGACAGTAGAACCCCATGCGGAACGTGCGGTTCCGCATGGTGAGGCAGGATGGGATCCGTGCTCGACACCTCGGTCCGCCTCCTGCGCCTGCTCGCGCTCCTGCCGTCGCGGCCGACGTGGTCGGGCCCCGACCTTGCGGAGCGGCTCGGCGTCACGACCCGCACGGTCCGCAACGACGTCGAGCGGCTGCGGCTCCTGGGGTACGAGGTGCGCTCGGCGCCGGGGGCCGCGGGCGGTTACCGGCTCGGGTCGGGGGCCGCGCTCCCGCCGCTCCTGCTGGACGACGAGGAGGCAGCCGTCGTCGCGGTGTCGCTGCGGGCCGCGGCCACGGGGTCGATCACGGGGGTCGAGGACGCCGCCCGCCGCGCGCTCGTCAAGCTCGACACCGTGCTGCCCGCCCGCCTGCGCGCCCGGGCGGACGCGCTGCGCGCCGCGGTGGCGAGCGCACCGGTCGCGGGACCGCCGGTCGACGCGCGCGTGCTCTCCGACATCGCCGGCGCGGTCGCGGCGCGGACCGGTCTGCGCCTCGAGTACCGGGCGCACGACGGGACGACGACGTCGCGTGCGGTCGAGCCGTACCGGCTCGTGCACGTGGGGCGGCGGTGGTACCTGCTGGCGTTCGACCTGGGCCGCGACGACTGGCGGACCTTCCGCCTCGACCGGCTGCACCTCCGGACGCCCGGTGGACCCCGCTTCACGCCTCGCCGCGTGCCGGGCGGCGACGCCGTCGCCTACGTCGTCCGCGGCGTGGGGTCGATCGCGTGGGCGCACCCCGCTCGCGTACGCCTGCACGCGCCGGCGAGCGTCGTGGCGGAGCGGCTCGCGCCGGAGGCGGGGGTGCTCGTCGACGACGGCCCGGACGCGTGCGTGCTCGAGACCGGGGGGACGTCGCTCGCCCAGCTCGCGGGGTTCCTGCTGGGCCTCGACGTCGACCTCACGGTCCTGGACCCGCCCGAGCTCGCGGAGACGCTGGCGCGGGTCGGGGCACGCGCCGCACGGTCGGGACGTGCGAGCCCAGGCGCGGCCGAGGGTGCCCTCGCGCGTGACGCCGACGGTGACGCCGGGTGAGAAGCGCGTGGAGGCCCGCGTGACATAGACGTCGAAAACCGGACAGAACCTCCCAGCCTAGCGGCCTGGGGGTTGGACTTCGATAACGGATCGGTTACGGTCGAACGTCGCTCGCGCGTGAACGGCACGCTGCCGCGGTCCCTCCGGACCGCGGGAGAGGTGCCCGGACCACGCGGGCGGTGCGCCGTCGTCGGGCCCTGGGGAAGGGGCGCCGGGGTGGCGCCGGCAGCCGGATCGGCCGCTCGAGACCCGTGGACGCACGTGTGCGCCCGCCGCGGAGGACCCACGTCCGCCGCGGGCCGCGGGTGGTGCCCACGCGCCGTCGAGCACCCGTGCCCGGGACCCCCGACGACTGGACCCGAGTGAAGAACCCCTTCCACCGGACCGCTGACGCGGCCGGCGCCCCCGAGAGCGCCGACACGAACCTTCAGAACCCCTTCGAGACCACCGACGGCCCCGCGGAGAGCCCCCAGAGCCCCGCGACCACGGCCGCCCGCCGTCGCCGCTGGCCCCTCGTGGCCGGCGCCACCGCCGTCGTCCTCCTCGCGACCGGCGCCGTCGCCTACGGCAACGCGCGCAAGACCGTCGAACTCGACGTGGACGGCAAGATCACCACCGTCACGACCTTCGCCGGGTCCGTCGAGGGCCTGCTCGCCGAGCAGGATGTCGCCGTGGGCGACCGCGACCTCGTCGTCCCCGACGTCGACTCCGCCCTGCGCGGCGGCGGCGACGTCGTGGTGCGCTACGGGCGCGAGGTGCCCGTCCAGGTCGACGGCTCCCAGTCCTCCGTCTGGCTCACCGCGCTCGACGCGGACGAGGCCCTGACCACTCTCGCCTCGCGCGGAAGCGACGTGCGCCTCGTGGCGTCGCGCTCCGGCGAGCGCGCGTCCCTCCCGATCCGCCTCGACGCGGACGGCCCCGTGAACGTCGTCGCGGACGGCGAGACGAAGGTCGCGCCCGACGGCAGCATCGGTATCGACGCGATCCTCGACCAGCAGGGCGTCCAGCTCGGCGAGCTCGACCGCGTCCACGTGGAGAAGTCCGACCAGATCGCCGCCCAGGCCGACGCCGCTGCCGAGGCGGCCCCCGCCGCCGACGCCGACGCCACCGCCGCCGCGACCGAGGACGCCGAGGCCGCGGCGGACGCCGCCCCGGTCTCGCTCGTCGTGCAGCGCGTGAAGGTCGAGGAGGTGCCCACCGAGAAGGCCGTCCCGTTCGAGACGGTCACCGAGGAGGACGCCAACCGCTTCAAGGACCTCGACCCGGTCGTGAAGCAGGAAGGTGTCGAGGGCGTCCACACGACCGTGCACCGCGTCACGACGGTCGACGGCGCCGAGGAGTCGCGCGAGCTCGTCTCCGAGGGCGTCACCACGCCCCCGGTGAACAAGATCCTCGTGCAGGGCACCAAGGAGCGCCCCAAGCCGCAGCCGAAGGTCGAGACGCAGCAGCGCTCGTCGTCGTCCTCCTCCTCCTCCTCGTCGTCGGGCGGCTCCTCCGCGCCGGCAGCGAACCTCGGCTCCGCACCCGGCGGCGTCTGGGGCGCGCTCGCGCAGTGCGAGTCCGGTGGCAACCCCGCGACGAACACGGGCAACGGCTACTACGGCCTCTACCAGTTCTCGCTCTCGACGTGGCAGGCGATGGGTGGCTCCGGCCTCCCGTCGGAGGCCTCGGCCGCCGAGCAGACGCAGCGCGCTCAGGCGCTCCAGGCCCGCTCGGGCTGGGG
The DNA here is from genome assembly GCF_001019615.1 of Cellulosimicrobium funkei. Taxonomy (GTDB): domain Bacteria; phylum Actinomycetota; class Actinomycetes; order Actinomycetales; family Cellulomonadaceae; genus Cellulosimicrobium; species Cellulosimicrobium cellulans_E. The sequence goes on from NZ_JNBQ01000006.1 coordinate 132,328, forward strand.
CCAGTGGCCCGCGTGCGCGGCCAAGCTGGGTCTCCTCTGACCCGGTAGCAAGGACTCGCGGCCGCCCGGCGGCCGCACCACGGAGGGCGGGGCGCACGGCGCCCCGCCCTCCGTCGTCCCCGCGGCGTCCGGACCGGGCCCGCCCTGGTCGGTAGGCTTGGCTGTCATGAGCGACACCCGCGGTGCCCTGCTGGGTCCGGCCGAGATCCGTGACCTGGCGGGCCGCCTCGGCGTCCGCCCCACCAAGACCCTCGGCCAGAACTTCGTGCACGACGGCGGCACCGTCCGCAAGATCGTGCGGGCTGCGGACGTGCGACCGGGGGAGCGCGTGGTCGAGGTCGGCCCGGGGCTCGGCTCGCTCACCCTGGGACTCCTGGAGGCCGGGGCGAGCGTCGTCGCGGTCGAGATCGACCCGGTCCTCGCGAAGCAGCTCCCCACGACGGTCGCGGCGCACGTCCCCGACCTCGGCGACCGGCTCGAGGTCGTCGGCGCGGACGCGCTGGAGGTCACCACCCTGCCCGGCGAGCCGCCGACGGCGCTCGTCGCCAACCTCCCGTACAACGTCGCGGTGCCGGTGCTGCTCACGTTCCTCGAGCGGTTCGACTCGCTCGAGCGCGTGCTCGTCATGGTGCAGGCGGAGGTCGCGGACCGGCTCGCCGCACCCCCGGGGTCGCGCACGTACGGCGTGCCGTCGGTCAAGGCCGCCTGGTACGCCGACGCCCGCCGCGCCGGGACCATCGGCCGCAGCGTGTTCTGGCCGGTGCCCAACGTCGACTCCGCGCTCGTCGCGCTCGACCGCCGCGAGCCCCCGACGACGACCGCGACCCGGGAGCAGGTCTTCGCGGTCGTGGACGCCGCCTTCGCGCAGCGGCGCAAGATGCTGCGCTCCGCGCTGTCCGGCCTCGCCGGCTCCGCGAGCGCGGCCGCCGAGGTGCTCGAGGCGGCCGACGTCGACCCGCAGGCGCGCGGCGAGGTGCTCGACGTCGCCGCCTTCGCGCGCGTCGCCGAGCAGCTCGTCCTGCGGGGCGGCCTCGACGATCGCCCCGCCCGCGGCGCGGCACCCGCGGAGCGTCGCACCGGACGACCTGGCACAGTGGACGCGTGACACCCCCGCGACCGCCGAGCATCGCCCTCGCGCCACCCCCGTCCGTCCGCGTGCGCGCACCCGGCAAGGTCAACCTCTCGTTGCGGGTCGGAGCGCTCCAGGACGACGGCTACCACCCGCTCGTGACGATCTTCCAGGCGGTCGGGCTCAGCGAGGACGTCGTCGCCCACCAGGTGCCCCCGGGCTCGGGCGTCTCGCTCAGCGTGACCGGCCTCCAGGCCGACGTGGTGCCGACCGACGAGACGAACCTCGCGTGGCGCGCTGCCGTCGCGCTCGCCGAGCACGTGGGCGTCGACCCCGACGTGCGGCTCGAGATCCACAAGGAGGTCCCCGTCGCGGGCGGCATGGCGGGCGGGTCCGCCGACGCCGCCGCCGCGCTCGTCGCGTGCGACGCGTTGTGGGACGCCGGGGTCCCCCGCGCCGACCTCGTCCGCCTCGCCGCGGGGCTCGGGGCCGACGTCGCGTTCGGGCTCGTGGGGCACACCGCCGTCGGGACGGGGCGGGGCGACGTGCTCACGCCCGCGATGACGCGCGGCGAGTTCCACTGGGTCTTCGCCGTCCAGGCGGAGGGGCTCTCCACGCCCGAGGTGTACCGCACGTTCGACGAGACCGTCGGCGGCCCGGCCGAGCTCGACCTCGCCGACGACACCGCGCTCATGCAGGCGCTGCGCGCAGGCGACGCCGTCGGGCTCGGGCAGGTGCTCCGCAACGACCTCCAGGGCCCCGCCCTCGCCCTGCGCCCCGAGCTCCAGCGGACGATCAACGTCGCGACCGAGGCCGGCGCGCTCGGCGCGATCGTCTCCGGCTCCGGTCCGACGGTCGCCGCCCTCGCACGCAGCCGTCAGCACGCGCTCGCGATCGCCGCGTCGTGGACCGCGAACGACGCGTGCGACACCGTCTGGTGCACCACCGCCCCCGCCGCCGGCGCGCGCGTCGTCGCCCACTGACGAGCCTGCCCGCCGAGGGTGAACCGTGGTTGCGCGAGGTAGAGCCGTGGTCGCGCGAGGTAGAGCCGTGGTTGCGTGAGGTAGAGCCGTGGTTGCGTGAGGTAGAGCCGTGGTTGCGTGAGGTAGAGCCGTGGTCTCTCGCCCGACGGCGTGTGGTCGCCCTGGGTGGGCGGGGTGGGTGGTGGTGCCGCGTCTACCATCCGCCGCTCGTTCCTCGCGGCTCCCGCCAGGCCCGCCACGACGCGGCACCACCACCCACCCCGCCCGGCGTCGTCTTGCCCTGGTCGTCGCTCA
>NZ_JNBQ01000007.1 GCF_001019615.1 Cellulosimicrobium funkei
CACTGCTGCGACGTGCGCCGATGGCTGAGCGGTGGGGGTGGGCTCGGATGCGAAGGGGCGTCAGAGCGGCGCTCCTAGAACCCACGGCCGAGGGACCCGGGTGACGGCGCCGCAGCCCCGAGCACCGAGGCCACCCGCGCCGCGGACCCGACCCCGCGGGCTTGAAACCCGACCGCGTCCACCTTGTCGAACCACGGTTCTACCCCGTGCGACCACAGTTCTACCTCCCGCGCCCACGGTTCTACCCGTGCGGCGGGGGCTCTCTCGTCGGCGGCACGGTCTGGTCACACCCGCGTGGTGGGAGGGCCGGCGGCGCGGTGGGCACGGCGTCGGTCCCCACTAGAATGGCGACCATGTCCACCATCTCCCGTGACGAGGTCGCGCGCGTCGCCGCGCTGGCCCGCATCGATCTGCGACCCGAGGAGCTGGACCGGCTCTCCGGCGAGCTCGACGTGATCGTCGACGCCATCGCCAAGGTCAGCGAGGTCGCGACGCCCGATGTCCCTGCGACGAGCCACCCGCTCCCGATGACCAACGTCTTCCGGGACGACATCCCCGAGCCGCCGCTGCCGGTCGAGGACGTGCTCGCCGCGGCGCCGTCGGCCGAGGACGGGCGCTTCGCCGTCCCGCAGATCCTCGGGGAGGAGTGAGATGAGCGAGGACCTGACCCGACTGTCCGCCGCGGAGCTGGCGGAGGGGCTGACCGCACGTGACTTCTCGAGCGTCGACGCGACCCAGGCGCACCTCGACCGGATCGTCGCCGTCGACGGCGCCGTGAACGCGTTCCTCCACGTGAATGCCGAGGAGGCGCTGGCGACCGCGCGCTCGGTCGACGAGCGACGCGTCGCGGGCGAGGAGCTGCACCCGCTGGCAGGTGTCCCGATCGCCGTCAAGGACGTCGTCGTGACCCGGGGCATGCCGACGACCGCCGGCTCCAAGATCCTCGAGGGCTGGATCCCGCCCTACGACGCCACGCTCGTCGAGAAGATCCGCGCCGCGGGGCTGCCGATCCTCGGCAAGACGAACATGGACGAGTTCGCGATGGGCTCGTCGACCGAGCACTCGGCGTTCGGCAACACGCGCAACCCGTGGGACCTCGACCGCATCCCGGGCGGGTCGGGTGGCGGTTCGGCCGCCGCGGTGGCCGCGTTCGAGGCGCCGCTCGCGATCGGTACGGACACGGGCGGCTCGATCCGCCAGCCCGGTGCCGTCACCGGCACCGTCGGCGTGAAGCCCACCTACGGCGGGGTCTCGCGCTACGGCCTCATCGCGATGGCGTCGTCGCTCGACCAGGCGGGTCCTGTCACCCGGACCGTGCTCGACTCCGCGTTGCTGCACGAGCTCATCGGGGGCTACGACCCGCGCGACTCGACGTCGATCCCCGGCCGCGCGCCGGCGCTCGTCGACGCGGCGGTCCAGGGCGCCACGGGCGACCTGTCGGGCGTGCGCGTCGGCGTCGTCAAGGAGCTCAACGGCGAGGGCTACCAGGAGGGCGTCAGCGCGCGGTTCGCGCAGTCGCTCGACCTCCTGCGCGGTCTGGGCGCGGAGATCGTCGAGGTCTCCTGCCCGCACTTCGAGTACGCGCTCGGCGCGTACTACCTCATCATGCCGTCGGAGGCGTCGAGCAACCTCGCGAAGTTCGACGGCATGCGCTTCGGCCTGCGCGTCGAGCCGGAGGAGGGCCCGGTGACCGCCGAGCGCGTCATGGCCGCGACCCGCGGCGCGGGCTTCGGCGACGAGGTGAAGCGCCGCATCATCCTCGGCACGTACGCGCTGTCGGCGGGCTACTACGACGCTTACTACGGGAGCGCGCAGAAGGTCCGCACGCTCATCCAGCGCGACTTCGCCGCGGCCTTCGAGCACGCGGACGTCCTCGTCTCCCCGACGGCGCCGACCACGGCGTTCCGGTTCGGCGAGAAGCTCGACGACCCGCTGGCGATGTACCTCAACGACGTCGCGACGATCCCCGCGAACCTCGCGGGCGTCCCCGGCATGTCGGTCCCGGCGGGCCTGTCGGACGACGGCCTGCCCGTCGGGTTCCAGATCCTCGCGCCGGCCAAGGCCGACGATCGCATGTACCGGGTGGGCGCCGCGCTCGAGTCCGCGCTCCTGAGCGCGTGGGGCGGCCCTCTGCTCGACCGCGCGCCGGCGCTGCCCACGGCCACCATCGAGAAGGAAGGCCAGGTCGGATGACCGCCACGACCGTCGACCTCGTCGACTACGCCGACGCCATGCGCCGCTACGACCCCGTCATCGGGATCGAGGTGCACGTCGAGCTCGGCACGCTGACCAAGATGTTCTGCCCCGCCGAGGTGAGCTTCGGCGCGGAGCCCAACACCCAGGTGACCCCGGTGTCCCTCGGGCTCCCGGGCGCGCTGCCGGTCGTCAACGGCAAGGCCGTCGAGTACGCGATCCGCATCGGCCTCGCGCTCAACTGCCAGATCGCCGAGACCTGCCGGTTCGCGCGCAAGAACTACTTCTACCCGGACGTCCCGAAGAACTTCCAGACGTCGCAGTACGACGAGCCCATCGCGTACGACGGGTGGCTCGACGTCGAGCTCGAGGACGGCACCGTGTTCCGCGTCGAGATCGAGCGCGCGCACATGGAGGAGGACGCCGGCAAGAACACCCACGTGGGTGGCGCGACCGGCCGCATCCACGGCGCGGAGTACTCGCTCGTCGACTACAACCGGGCCGGCATCCCGCTGGTGGAGATCGTCACGCGGCCGATCACGGGCGCGGGCGACCGCGCCCCCGAGGTCGCGCGTGCCTACGTCCAGACGCTGCGTGACATCTTCCGTGCGCTCGACGTGTCCGAGGCCCGCATGGAGCGCGGCAACGTCCGCGCCGACGTGAACCTCTCCCTGCGTCCGACGCCCGAGTCGCCGCTCGGCACCCGGACGGAGACGAAGAACGTCAACTCCTTCCGCTCCGTCGAGCGGGCCGTCCGGTACGAGGTCTCGCGCCAGGCCGCCGTGCTCGACGCGGGCGGCACCGTGATCCAGGAGACGCGGCACTGGCACGAGGACACCGGCATCACGACCTCCGGGCGCGTGAAGTCCGACGCCGAGGACTACCGGTACTTCCCGGAGCCGGACCTCGTGCCGATCGCGCCGCCGCGCGAGTGGATCGAGGAGATCCGTGCCGGGCTCCCGGAGCTCCCGGTCGCGCGCCGCCGTCGCCTTCAGGGCGAGTGGGGCTACGCGGACGCGGAGATGCGCGACGTCGTCAACGCGGGCGCGATCGACCTCATCGAGGCGACCGTCGCCGCAGGGACGAGCCCGGCCGGCGCGCGCAAGTGGTGGATGGGCGAGCTCGCCCGTCGCGCGAAGCAGGACGAGGTCGCGCTCGAGGAGCTGCCCGTGACGCCCGCCCAGGTCGCGGCGCTCCAGGGGCTGGTCGACGCGGGCCGGATCAACGACAAGCTCGCGCGCCAGGTCCTCGACGGCGTGCTCGCCGGCGAGGGGGACCCGGAGGCGGTCGTGACCGCCCGGGGGCTCGAGGTCGTGTCCGACGACGGCGCGCTGCTCGCCGCGATCGACGAGGCGCTGGCCGCGCAGCCGGACGTCGTCGAGAAGGTCCGGGGCGGCAACCTCGGTCCGGTCGGCGCGATCATCGGCGCCGTCATGAAGGCGACGCGCGGTCAGGCGGACGCCGGTCGGGTGCGCGAGCTCATCCTCGAGCGGATCGGCTGACGCCGTGACGCGCGGACCGGTCCTGCTCGGGGAGATGGTGCGCCTGCGCCCGATCGAGGCGCGGGACGCCGACCGCATGTGGGAGTCGCTCCAGGACCCGGAGTCGAACCGGCTCACGGGGACGACCGCGACGTTCACGCGCGACCAGATCGACGAGTGGTCGGCGAAGATCAGCGACCGCGAGGGTCGTTACGACTGGGCGATCACCGCGGGCGCCGTGCGCGACGGCCAGCTGGTGAGCGACGAGATGATCGGCGAGATCGTGCTCAACGACCTCGACGAGGACGCCCGTTCGGCGAACCTCCGCCTCGCGCTGCTCCCGAACTATCGGGGCCGCGGCTACGGTCGTGAGGCGATCTTCGAGGTGCTGCGGTTCGCGTTCGAGGGCGCGACCGACGTCGAGGGGGAGCACCACGAGGGGCCGCACCTGCACCGCGTGAGCCTCGACGTGCTGAGCATCAACCCGCGGGCGCGGATGCTCTACGAGTCCCTCGGCTTCCGTGAGGAGGGCCGGCTGCGCGACGTCTACCGCGACGGCGACGGGTGGGCGGACGCGACGGTCATGAGCATCCTCGAGGACGAGTTCAGGGCGGGCCTCGGCGCACCCTGAGCCGTCGGACGACGCTTTCGCGCGCACGGACGAGACGGGAGGGCCCGGCAGCATCGGCTGCCGGGCCCTTCGCCGTCCCCGAGGCGTGCGGTTCTCGCGGGCGTGCGGTCCTTGCGGCGTGCTGCGGGAGCGCCCGGGTCCCGTGGCGCTCGGGCTCGTGACGTGCGGTGGTGCCCGCAGCGGGAGACCGTGGTTGACATGACCGAGCGATCCGACGTACATTCATAAGACGGAAACAAACTTCCGAGATGTGGAATCCAGGTCCGGGCGGTGTCGCACACGCCGACCGGGCCGGACGTCGAGAGGGACACGCGGCGATGACGCTGGACGAGTTCAACCGGTTGTCACCGGAGGAGGCGCGCGATGCGCTCCTGGCGTGCGCGCACGTCGGGCGGTGGGCCGACGCGGTCGCCGCCGGCCGCCCGTACGCGAGCGTCGAGGACGCGGCCGACGCCGCCCTCGCCGCGGCGGACCCCTGGACGGACGCCGAGGTCGACTCGGCGCTGTCCCGGCACCCCCGGATCGGGGAGCGCGCACAGGGCGACGCGGCGGACGCGAGCATGTCGCGGTCCGAGCAGTCCGGCGTCGACACGTCCGACGACGACATCCAGCGCCGGCTGACCGAGGGCAACCGCGCGTACGAGGAGCGGTTCGGGCACGTGTTCCTCATCCGCGCCGCCGGCCGCAGCGCCGAGGAGATCCTCGAGCAGCTCACCGAGCGGCTCGGCAACGACGCCGACTCCGAGCGGGCGAACGCCGCCCGCAACCTGCGCGAGATCGCCGCGCTGCGGCTGAAGGGAATGCTGACCCCATGAGCACCCACGCCAGCCACATCACCACGCACGTACTCGACGCGGCCAGCGGTAGGCCCGCCGAGGGGATCGCCGTCCGCCTGGAGGCGGCTCCGGAGATCGCGGACAGGACGACGGGGCAGGGCTGGTCCCTGGTGGCGTCCTCCCGCACGAACGACGACGGCCGCGTGCCCCAGCTCGGGCCCGAGACCCTCGTCCCCGGTACGTACCGGCTCGTGTTCGACACGGCCGAGTACTTCGACCGGCGAGACACCGTGTCCTTCTACCCGGAGGTCGTCATCGTCTTCCGGGTGGCGAGCGCTGAGCAGCACTACCACGTCCCCGTCCTGCTCAGCCCGTTCGCCTACTCGACCTATCGAGGGAGCTGACATGAGCACCACCACGACCGCCGAGCAGCCGGCGGCCACGCAGAGCAGCGGGGCCATCGTCCTGGGCGACAACCAGTGGGGCAAGGCGGAGGTGCGCCTCGTGCGCGTCGACCGCGCCACGCCTCGCCACGAGATCACGGATCTCAACGTCTCCTCGCAGCTGCGGGGCGGGCAGGAGGCCACGCACCTGGAGGGCGACAACTCCAGGTGCGTCGCCACCGACACCCAGAAGAACACGATCTACGCGTTCGCCCGCGACGGCGTCGGCGCGATCGAGGACTTCGCGATCCGCCTCGGCCAGCACTTCGTCGAGGACTTCGAGTGGATCGAGGGTGGTCGCTGGGAGATCGAGCAGTACACCTGGAACCGCATCGAGACCGCGGACGGCGAGCACGACCACGCGTTCGTCCGGAACAACCAGGAGACGCGCACGACGGTCGTCCAGCGCGACGGCGACGAGGTCTTCGTCGTCTCGGGCCTCACGGACCTCGTCGTGCTCAAGTCGACGGGCTCGGAGTTCCACGGGTTCCCGCGCGACCGCTACACGACGCTCGTGGAGACGAACGACCGCATCCTCGCGACGTCGGTCACCTCGCGGTGGCGCTACACGACGACGGACGTCGACTTCGACGCCGTGTACGCGAAGGTCCGCGCGATCCAGCTCGAGGCGTTCGCGACGACCCACTCGCTCGCGCTCCAGCAGACGCTGTTCGCGATGGGCAAGGCGGTCCTCGAGGCCATCCCGGAGATCGCCGAGATCAAGTTCTCGATGCCGAACAAGCACCACTTCCTCGTGGACCTCGCGCCGTTCGGCCTCGACAACCCGAACGAGGTCTTCTACGCGGCAGACCGCCCGTACGGCCTCATCGAGGCCACGGTCCAGCGCGAGGGCGAGCCGGCCGAGCCGCGCGCCTGGGCGACCGTCACCGGGTTCTGCTGAGCCGACCGTGACGGACGGACGCGCCCTGCCCGACCGCGGAGCACCCGCGGTACGGCAGGGCGCGCCCGCACCGTCGCACCCCGGCGCCGCCTCAGGGCGCGGCGGTGATGAGCTCGCGCGTGAGCTCGCTCGCGACGCGGTGCAGCACCGGCACGGCCCGCTCCCCGAACTCGTACGTCACGCGGGCCGCGGGGCCCGAGACGGACAGGGCGGTGGGGGTCGGGGCGTCGGGCACCGCGACGGCGAAGCAGCGCACGCCGAGCTCCTGCTCGCCGTCGTCGATCGCGTACCCGCGCTCGCGCGTCGCCGCGAGCTCGGCGAGGAGCGCGTCGACGTCGGTGATCGACTGGTCGGTCGCGGGCGGCATGCCGACCCGGCCCATGATCTCCCGCACGGTCTGGTCGGGGAGCTGGGCGAGCACGGCCTTGCCGACGCCCGTGCAGTGGGTGAAGACGCGCCGGCCCACCTCGGTGAACATCCGCATGGAGTGGCTCGACGACGCCTGGGCGACGTAGACCGCCATGTCGCGGTCGATCATCGCGAGGTTCGCCGACTCGCCGAGGTCGCGGGCGAGCTGCTCGAGGTAGGGGCGGGCGCCGGCGCCGAGCTGGCGGCCCGCCGACTCGCCGAGCCGGATGAGGCGCGGGCCGAGCGTGTAGCGACGCGACGGCGTCTGGCGCACGTAGCCCTGGGCGAGCAGCGTCCGGAGCAGCCGGTGGATCGTCGGCAGGGGCAGCCCGGCGTGCTGCGCGAGCTCGCTGAGCCCGGACTCGCCGCCGAAGTCGGCGAGCAGCTCGAGCAGCTCGATCGCCCGGTCCACGGACTGCACGCCCCCGGCGGGCTTCGCGGGCCGTGCGCCCGGCTGGCTCTCCGTCGGCTCCGTCGCCGCCGAGATCTCGGCCATCTCACGATCTCCTGTCCACCTGGTGCCGCCCGACGCAGGGTGCGTACCTCGTCAGAGCAGTGCGGGACCGTCCCGCGCTCCCTTCCGCATCACGGAAGACACGCCTCAGCATACGAGAAGAAGGAACGAACATGACGTCCGAGACGAAGGCCCCGGAGACGCAGGCCCCGACGGCGAAGGCCGCCGCGACCAGCCCGAGCTACTCCATCACGCTGCGGGTCGAGGCCCCGAGCGGGCACCGCACCGCGAGCGACCTCGTCGCCGCGGTGAGCGCGACCGGCGCCGCGATCACGGGTGTCGACGTGTCGGAGTCGGGCGCGGACCGCCTCGTCGTCGACGTCACGGCGGACACCGTCGACGCCGCGCACGTGGAGCGCATCCGCGACGCGCTGAGCGCGCTCGACGGCATCACCGTGCGCCACGTGAGCGACGCGACGTTCCTCATGCACCTGGGCGGCAAGCTCGAGGTCAACCCCAAGGTGCCGCTGCGCCACCGCGCCGACCTCGCCCGCGCCTACACGCCCGGCGTGGCGCGCGTGTGCCTCGCCATCGCCGAGCGCCCCGAGGACGCACGCCGGCTGACGGTCAAGCGCAACACCGTCGCGGTCGTGACCGACGGGACCGCCGTCCTCGGCCTGGGCGACATCGGCCCGGCCGCCGCGCTCCCCGTCATGGAGGGCAAGGCCGCGCTGTTCAAGCAGTTCGCGGGCGTCGACGCCTGGCCCGTGTGCCTCGACACGACCGACACCGAGGAGATCATCCGCACGGTCAAGGCGATCGCCCCCGTGTACGGCGGGATCAACCTCGAGGACATCTCGGCGCCGCGCTGCTTCGAGATCGAGCGCCGGCTGCGCGAGGAGCTCGACATCCCCGTGTTCCACGACGACCAGCACGGCACGGCGATCGTCGTCCTCGCGGCGCTGACCAACGCGCTGCGGGTGGTCGGCAAGACGATCGAGGACGTGCGCATCGTCGTCTCCGGCGTGGGCGCGGCGGGCAACGCGATCATCTCGCTGCTTCAGGGGCAGGGTGCGCGGCACATCGTCGCGTTCGACCGCCACGGCGCGATCCACCCGGGCGCGAACCTCACGGACGACCACCGCCGTCGCCTCGCCGAGACGACCAACGCCGAGGGCTTCACCGGCACGCTCCGCGAGGGTCTCGCCGGGGCCGACGTGTTCATCGGCGTCTCCGGCCCGAACATCCTCACGGGTGACGACGTCGCGACGATGGCCGACGACGCGATCGTCTTCGCGCTCGCGAACCCGACGCCCGAGGTCGACCCCATCGCCGCGGCGCAGCACGCGACCGTCGTCGCGACGGGCCGCAGCGACTACCCGAACCAGATCAACAACGTGCTCGCCTTCCCGGGGCTATTCCGCGGCCTGCTCGACGTCGGCGCGAGCGAGATCACCGACGAGATGCTGCGCGCTGCGGCCGTCGCGATCGCGGACGCCGTCGCGCCCGAGGAGCTCAGCGCGAGCTACATCGTGCCGAGCGTGTTCGAGCCCGCGGTCTCCAAGGCCGTCGCGCGCGCCGTCGCCGAGGTCGCGGAGCGCGGCCGGGCGGAGCAGGCTCAGGGGAGCACCACGTCGGGCCACCACGTCGGGTCGGCGTCCCGGTCCTGACGCACCGTCGTCAGCCCGGCCGCCCCGCAGAAAGGACACACCATGACCACCACCACGGCCGTCGCCGTCCACGGACCTGCCGTCGAGCGGTCCGACGAGATCCTGACCCCGGACGCGCTCGACTTCGTCGCGGGGCTCCAGCGCCGGTTCGGCGGACGCCGCGACGAGCTCCTCGCCGCTCGCGCCGCGCGGCGCGAGGAGGTCGCCCGCACCGGTCGTCTCGACTTCCTGCCCGAGACCGCCGACGTGCGCGCGGGGGAGTGGACGGTCGCCGGCGCGCCCGCCGACCTCCGGGACCGCCGCGTCGAGATCACCGGGCCTCCGACGCCGAAGATGGCGATCAACGCGCTCAACTCGGGCGCGAAGGTGTGGCTCGCGGACCTCGAGGACGCGTCGACGCCGCACTGGGCCAACGTCGTCGGGGGCCAGGTCGCCCTGCACGACGCCACGCGCCGCACGCTCGCGTTCACCTCGCCGGAGGGCAAGCAGTACGCGCTGCGCCCCGAGGCCGACGGCGACGCGCTCGCCGTCATGGTCGTGCGACCGCGCGGGTGGCACTTCGACGAGGTGCACCTGACGGTGGACGGGACGCCCGCCGTCGGCGCTCTCGTCGACTTCGGCCTGCACTTCTTCCACAACGCCGCGGAGCTCCTCGCGCGCGGCTCGGGCCCGTACTACTACCTGCCGAAGATGGAGTCGCACCTCGAGGCGCGCCTGTGGGACGAGGTCTTCACGCACGCGCAGGAGGCGCTCGGGATCCCGCACGGGACGATCCGCGCGACGGTGCTCATCGAGACCATCCCGGCCGCGTTCGAGATGGACGAGATCCTCTACGAGCTCCGCGACCACGCGTCGGGGCTCAACGCGGGCCGCTGGGACTACCTGTTCTCCGTCATCAAGTACTTCCGCGACTCGGGCCCGTCGTTCACGCTGCCCGACCGCGGCGCGATCACCATGACCGCGCCCTTCATGCGCGCGTACACCGAGCTGCTCGTCCAGACGTGCCACAAGCGTGGGGCGTTCGCGATGGGCGGCATGGCCGCGGTCATCCCGAACCGTCGCGAGCCCGAGGTCACGGCCCAGGCGTTCGACAAGGTGCGCGCCGACAAGCAGCGCGAGGCCGGGGACGGGTTCGACGGCTCGTGGGTCGCGCACCCGGACCTCGTGCCCGTGTGCCGCGAGGTGTTCGACGGCGTGCTCGGCGACCGGCCCAACCAGCTCGACCGACAGCGCCCCGAGGTCCACGTCACGGCCGACCAGCTCCTCGACGTGTCGTCGGCGCAGGGCGACGTCACCGAGGCCGGGCTGCGCAACAACCTCTACGTGTCCGTCGCGTACGTCGCGGCGTGGCTCGCGGGCAACGGCGCGGTCGCGATCCACAACCTCATGGAGGACGCCGCGACCGCGGAGATCTCGCGGTCGCAGGTGTGGCAGTGGGTGCGCTCGGGCGCGTCGTTCACGGCGGGCGAGAGCGCGGGCACGACGGTCACCGCGGACCTGGTCCGCACGCTCCTGCGCGAGGAGACCGCGCGGCTGCGCGACGACGTCGGGCACGAGGCGTACGACGTCGGTCCCTACGACCGGGCCGCCGCGCTCGTCGAGGACATCGCGCTCAACGAGCACTACGTCGACTTCCTCACGCTCCCGGCGTACGAGGACGTCGTCGCGCACGAGCAGGACGCCTCCTGATGCCGGCGGGGTTCCCGGAGGGGTCGGGCTCGACATCGGGGCGGGCCTTCAGCGAGCAGGGCGTCGCCGCGCTGCACGCGACGCTCGACGGTCTGCTCGCGCCGTGGGACGCGGAGCTCGAGGCGCGGTACCCGGGCGACGACGGCTCGCGCCAGCCTGTGCACACCGTCTACGTGCCCGGTGACCGGTACACCGCGGGCCTCGTGCCCGAGTGGGCGGCCCGGGCGCGCGAGGCGGTCGACGCGGCGGGCGGCGGTGCCGAGGGGGTACGTCGGCTCGTCGACCTGCTCGGGATCGGTGCGGGATCCGGGGACGGCCTCGCCGACGCCGTGGCCGAGCGCGTGCGCGCCAAGCTCGCCGTCGAGGCGATCGAGGACCTGCGGATCGACTTCGAGGACGGGTTCGGCGACCGCGGCGACGCGGCCGAGGACGCCGCGGTCGCGGCGGCCGCGCGCGAGCTCGCTCGCGCCGAGGCGCAGGGCACGGCGACGCCGTTCAGCGGGATCCGGATCAAGTGCCTCGAGGCCGCGACGCGCCGGCGCGGCGTGCGCACGCTCGCGCTGTTCGTCGCGGAGCTCGTCGCGGCCCGCGCCGCCCAGGGCCAGACGGGCCTGCCCGACGGCTTCGTCGTCACGCTCGCCAAAGTCACCGCGCCGCAGCAGGTCGAGGCGATGGCGGTCGCGTGCGAGCGCGTCGAGCAGGCGAACGGCCTGGAGCCGGGCAGCCTGCGGTTCGAGGTGCAGGTCGAGACGCCGCAGGCGCTGCTCGCGGCGGACGGCACGGCGACCGTGGCGCGGCTCGTGCACGCGGCGCCCGGGCGGGTCACCGCGCTGCACTACGGCACGTACGACTACTCGGCGTCGCTCGGCATCGCGGCGGCGTACCAGTCGATGGAGCACCCCGCGGCCGACCACGCGAAGTCGGTCATGCAGCTCGCCGTCGCGGGCACGGGCGTGCGCCTGTCGGACGGCTCGACGAACGTGCTCCCCGTCGGCGACCCGCAGGCCGTCGACGCGGCGTGGCGCCTGCACGGGCGGCTCGTGCGCCGCTCGCTCGAGCGCGGCTACTACCAGGGCTGGGACCTGCACCCCGCGCAGCTCCCGAGCCGGTTCGCGGCGACGTACGCGTTCTACCGCGAGGGCGCGGCGTCGGCGCTCGCGCGCCTCGCGGCGTACGTCGGGTTCGTGCCCGACGCCGGTGGCGTGCTCGACGAGCCCGCCACGGCCAAGGCGATGGCCTGGTTCCTCGGGCGCGGCGTCGACTGCGGCGCGCTCACCGAGGCCGAGGTCCGCGCCGCGACCGGTCTCGACCGCGCCGGGCTCGACGCCGTCCGCGTCTCGGGGCACGCCCCGCAGCCCGTCGCGGGCTGACCGACGCCCTCCGCACCGTCCCGTCCACCCCGCCCCGTCCAGCCCGCCGCGACCGACCGTCGTCGGCCCGGGCCATCATCTCGAGGAGTGAACCCATGACCCAGACCACCCCCTACTACACCCCGCAGGGTGGCCTGCCCGCGCAGACCGAGCTGCTCACCGACCGCGCGATCGTCACCGAGGCCTACACGGTGATCCCGCGCGGCGTGCTGCGCGACATCGTCACGAGCAACCTGCCGGGCTGGGAGAAGACCCGGCTGTGGGTGCTCGCCCGGCCGATCGAGGGTTTCGCGACGACGTTCGCGCAGTACGTCATGGAGGTCTCGCCCGGCGGCGGGTCGGACCAGGGCGAGGACGAGGAGACGGTGCAGTCCGTCGTCTTCGTCACCGAGGGCACGCTCGTGCTCACGCTCGCCGGGGTCGAGCACGTGCTCGAGCCGGGCGGGTACGCGTACCTGGCGGCGGGGGAGCGGTGGGCGCTGCACAACCGGTCGGACGCCAAGGCCGCGTTCCAGTGGATCCGCAAGGTGTACGAGCCGATCCCGGGACACACCGCGACGTCGTTCGTCACGCGGGAGCAGGACGTCGAGCCGCGCGCGATGCCGGACACCGACGGCGTCTGGGTGACCACGCGGTTCGTCGACCCCGACGACCTCGCGCACGACATGCACGTCAACATCGTGACGTTCCAGCCCGGCGGGTCCATCCCGTTCGCGGAGACGCACATCATGGAGCACGGCCTCTACGTGCTCGAGGGCAAGGCGGTCTACCGCCTCAACGGCGACTGGGTCGAGGTCCAGGAGGGCGACTTCATGTGGCTCCGGGCGTTCTGCCCGCAGGCCTGCTACGCGGGCGGCCCCAAGCCGTTCCGCTACCTGCTCTACAAGGACGTGAACCGGCAGGTCAAGCTCGACCGCCGCCGCTGACGCGACACTCGACGAGGGCATGACGAGGGCCCGGTTCCGCACGCGGAACCGGGCCCTTTGCTCTTGCTTCGCACATTTCACCCGGCGCGGCGCGAAGATCATCCGGCCCGGAACGGCTCCCGGCTCGTCAACGGTGCCACAGTGAGTGCACGGCAACGGATCACGTGAACCAATGGAGTGTTCATGGCACCGCGCTACAACTCCCCGCCCAACTGGCCGCCGCCCCCCGCAGGGTGGTCACCGCCCCCAGGCTGGTCGCCTGATCCCTCATGGGGTCCAGCGCCGCAGGGGTGGCCGTTCTGGGTCGACGACTCCGAGTCCGGCTCTCCCGATCACCGGGGGGTGCTTCCGGCGGCCGACGTGGGTGAGGAGAGCGCCGGCGCGGAGAAGTCGAGGTCCTGGTTTGCTCGGCACAAGCTCCTGACGGGAGCAGGCGTTCTGGTGCTGCTCGTCGTCGCCATCGCGGCTTTGGTGGGCGGGAACGACGACGCCGGCCAGGAGCCCGTCGCTGCCACGACGACGGAAGCTGCCGATTCGGACGAGAAGTCGGCCGAGGAGATCGCTGCGGAGGAGCAGGCAGAGGCTGACCGCCTCGCCGAGGAAGAGGCCGCTGCGGCGGCGGCGGCCGAGGAGGAGCGGCTGGCGGAGGAGCAGCGACTCGCCGAAGACGCAGCAGCTGCCGAGGCGGCTGCAGCGGAAGCAGCGAGGATCGGGTCGGTCGCGCAGCAGAACGCTTACCGGTCGGCCGTGAGCTACCTCGAGTACACGGGGTTCTCGCGTTCGGGCCTTATCGGGCAGCTCGAGTTCGAGGGGTACAGCACCGCCGACGCCGAGTTCGCCATCGCTCGACTCGAGGCCGAAGGCGGCGTGGACTGGAACGCGGAGGCAGCCGAGAGCGCGGCGAGCTACCTGGACTACACGGCGTTCTCGCGAGCCGGCCTCGTCGACCAGCTCCTCTATGAGGGGTTCACACCGGAACAAGCGGAGTACGGAGTGAGCACCACGGGACTGTGAGTCAGGTCCGGTCCCGACCGGTCGCCGTCATCGCGTCGCCGAGGGCCCGTCTGCGCGTCGACTCTGCACGTCGAGAAACGTCCCGGTAGCGACGAGCTTTGCGCCTTCGTAGAGCCTCACGTTCTGCGCCTCCATGAAGGCTGCGCCCGCCCACTCCTCGAAGAGCACCGTGATCTGAACCTCGACGTTCTGACCGAGTGGCAGCTCGGCTCGCCCATCGGCACTCTCGACGATGCACGACGTCTGAAAGTCGCCGAGCTCGATCTGAGAGCGCACGCCCGAGACGGGAGTTGTCTCGCGACCGCCTTCGTGCGCCGTGAGAAAGCGGATCCGAGCATCGCGTGGGCCAAAGGCCATCGTCGCATCCCTCGTCGATCGGTCGGCAGTGTCGGCGCCTGAAGTCCGGGAGCGGCGTCAGCCTCGCACACCTCGTACGGCCCCTGCTGACGGCTCCCGTGGAGCGTCGGACCTGGGAAGAGGCGCGAACCGTGGACGCTTTCCCGCACCGAGGCTGCAGAGACGGTTGACGCTCCGCGACGAGCATGCCTACACTTCCATACAGCAGAAGAAAAGTTCCGCAGAATGGAATCGCAAGGTCGCGAGACGCGGACGGACCCAGGGAGACGACGATGAGCCCCGCACCGACTTACACCGTCAACTGCTCGATCCTGCTCACGGACCTGCCGCTGCTCGAGCGGCCGGCCGCCGCGGCGGCCGCGGGCTTCCGCGGTGTCGAGTTCTGGTGGCCGTTCGCGTCGCCCACGCCGGCGCAGGACGAGGTCGACGCGTTCGTCGGTGCGATCGAGGCGTCGGGCGTCCAGCTCACGGGCCTCAACTTCGACGCCGGCAACATGCCCGGCGGAGACCGCGGCCTCGTGTCGTGGCCCGCACGCTCGGCCGACCTGCGGGCGAACCTGGACGTCGTCACCACGATCGGCGAGCGCACCGGCTGCCGCGCGTTCAACGCCCTCTACGGCAACCGCCAGGAGGGCGAGACGCCCGAGGCGCAGGACGCGCTGGGGGCCGAGAACCTCGCGCTCGCCGCCCGGGCCGTCGGGCGCATCGGGGGCACGGTGCTCGTCGAGCCCGTGAGCGGCGCCCCGGCCTACCCGCTCAAGACCGCCGCCGACGCCGTGCGCGTCATCGACCGGGTCGCGGCCGACCACGGCGAGACGAACCTGGGTCTCCTGTTCGACGTCTACCACCTGTCCGTCAACGGCGACGACGTCGACGCGGCGCTCTCGACCTACCGCGGGCGCATCGCCCACGTGCAGATCGCCGACGCCCCCGGGCGCGGCGAGCCCGGCACGGGCGACCTGCCGATCGACCGCTGGACCAAGGAGCTGCGGACCGGCGGCTACGACGGCTGGATCGGCCTCGAGTACAAGACGGAGGCCGCCGACCCGTTCGCGTGGCTCCCGGCTGCCGAGCGCTGACCTTCCGCGGTCGTCCGCCCCCGACACAGACCCCCGACCCGAACCACCCAGAGGAGCACACCATGGCCTCCATCGCCTTCATCGGACTCGGCATCATGGGCAGCCCCATGGCCGTCCACCTGCAGGACGCCGGGCACGACGTCGCGGGCTACAACCGCAGCCCCGAGAAGACCGCGCCGCTCGTCGCGGCCGGCGGTCGCGCGGCGGAGTCGGTCGCCGACGCCGTCTCCGGCGCCGACGTCGTCGCGATCATGGTCCCCGACTCGCCCGACGTCGAGGCCGTTCTCACCGGCGACGACGGCGTCCTCGCGAACGCCAAGCCCGGCGCGCTCGTCATCGACTTCTCGTCGATCCGTCCCGACGTCACGGTCGCGCTCGCGCGGCAGGCGACGGACGCGGGACTGCGCATCGTCGACGCCCCCGTCTCGGGCGGTGAGCCCGGCGCGATCAACGCCGCGCTGTCGATCATGGTCGGCGGCATGCCCGAGGACTTCGAGGCGGCCAAGCCGTTCCTCGACGTCGTCGGCAAGACGGTCGTGCACGTGGGCCCGAACGGCTCCGGCCAGACGGTCAAGGCCGCGAACCAGCTCATCGTCGCCGCGAACATCCAGGCGCTCGCCGAGGCGGTCGTCTTCCTCGAGGCATACGGCGTCGACACCGAGGCCGCGATCGAGGTCCTCGGCGGCGGCCTCGCGGGCTCGGCCGTGCTGAACCAGAAGGCGCGCAAGATGCTCGACCGCGACTTCGGCCCCGGCTTCCGGATCGAGCTCCACCACAAGGACCTCGGCATCGTCACCGCCGCGGCCCGCGAGGCGGGCGTCGTCGCGCCGCTCGGCGGCCTCGTCGCCCAGCTCATGGCCTCCGCCCGCGCGAACGGCGACGGCGGCCTCGACCACTCCGGCCTGTTCCGCGGCGTCGAGCGCCTGTCCGGCCGCGACGCCTCCTGACCTTCCCCTGACGACGACGTCACCTCCAGCAAGGAGAGAAACCATGCCTCGTATGCGTGCGGTGGACGCCGCAGTGGCGATCCTCGAGATCGAGGGCGCGACCCAGGCGTTCGGCCTGCCCGGCGCCGCCATCAACCCCTTCTACTCCGCGATGCGCGCGCACGGCGGCATCGACCACGTGCTCGCCCGCCACGTCGAGGGCGCGTCGCACATGGCCGACGGCTACTCCCGCGCGAAGCCGGGGAACATCGGCATCTGCATCGGCACGTCGGGCCCCGCGGGCACCGACATGATCACCGGCCTCTACGCCGCGTGGGCCGACTCGATCCCGATGCTCTGCATCACGGGCCAGGCGCCGGTCGCCAAGCTCGACAAGGAGGACTTCCAGGCCGTCGACATCGCGAGCATCGCCGCTCCGGTGACCAAGCTGGCCAAGACCGTCCTCGAGGCCGGGCAGGTGCCGCAGGTCTTCCAGCAGGCGTTCCACCTCATGCGCTCGGGCCGCCCGGGCCCGGTGCTCATCGACCTGCCGATCGACGTGCAGCTCGCGGAGATCGAGTTCGACCCGGCGACGTACCAGCCGCTGCCCGTGCACCGCCCGACGGCGACGCGCGCGCAGGCGGAGAAGGCGATCGACCTGCTGCTCGCGGCCGGGCGCCCCCTGCTGATCGCGGGCGGCGGCATCGTCAACGCGGGCGGCGAGGACCTGCTCGTCGAGCTCGCCGAGACGCTGGGTGTCCCCGTGATCCCGACGCTCATGGGCTGGGGCGTCATCCCTGACGACCACGCGCTCATGGCCGGCATGGCCGGGCTCCAGACGTCGCACCGCTACGGCAACGCGAACCTGCTCGCCTCGGACTTCGTGCTCGGGATCGGCAACCGCTGGGCCAACCGTCACACGGGCGGCCTCGACACGTACCGCGCGGGCCGCACCTTCGTCCACGTCGACATCGAGCCGACGCAGATCGGGCGCGTGTTCGCGCCCGACTACGGCATCGTCTCCGACGCGAGGGCCGCCCTCGAGCTGTTCGTCGAGGTCGCACGCGAGCGCCGCGACGCCGGGCAGGCGCGCGACTACTCCGGCTGGGCCGCCGAGTGCGCCGAGCGCAAGCGCACGCTCCAGCGCAAGACGCACTTCACCGAGATCCCCATCAAGCCGCAGCGCGTGTACGAGGAGATGAACAAGGCGTTCGGCCCCGAGACCCGCTACGTCACGACGATCGGGCTCTCGCAGATCGCCGGCGCGCAGTTCCTCCACGTGTACCAGCCGCGGCACTGGATCAACGCCGGCCAGGCGGGCCCGCTCGGCTGGACCGGGCCGGCGGCGCTCGGCGTCGCGAAGGCCGTGCCGGACGAGCCGGTCGTCGCGCTCTCGGGCGACTACGACTTCCAGTTCATGATCGAGGAGCTCGCCGTCGGCGCGCAGTTCAACCTGCCGTACGTGCACGTCGTCGTGAACAACTCCTACCTCGGCCTCATCCGGCAGTCGCAGCGCGCGTTCGACATGGACTACCACGTCCAGCTGTCGTTCGAGAACATCAACTCGCCCGAGGTGGGCGGCTACGGCGTCGACCACGTCAAGGTGGCCGAGGGCCTGGGCTGCAAGGCGATCCGCGTGACCGACCCCGACGAGCTCGGCGACGCGTTCGCCAAGGCGCAGGGCATGGCCGCCGAGTTCCGCGTGCCGGTCGTGGTCGAGGTCATCCTCGAGCGCGTGACGAACATCGCGATGGGCGTCGAGCTCACGGGGGTCAACGAGTTCGAGGACCTCGCGATCTCGGCCGACGACGCGCCGACCGCCGTCGCGCTGCTCGACTGAGCGTGCCGCACCGGAGGAGCAGACGACATGGAGGAGGACGCGATGAGCGCGGGTGAGGTGAGCGGTCGCGAGCACGAGTACGACCTCGTCGTGCGGGGCGAGCGCGTGCTCGTCGCGTCGGGCGAGCAGCCGCGCGAGGTCGGGGTCAGCGGGGGAGTGGTCCGGGCGATCGAGCCCCTGGGCGCGGGGCTCGACGGCGCACGCGTCGTCGAGCTGGAGCCGCACCAGGTGCTGGTCCCCGGCCTCGTGGACACGCACGTGCACGTCAACGAGCCCGGGCGCACCGAGTGGGAGGGGTTCGCGTCCGCGACGCGGGCCGCCGCCGCGGGCGGCGTGACGACGATCGTCGACATGCCGCTCAACTCGATCCCGCCGACGGTCGACGTCGAGGCGCTCGAGACCAAGCAGAAGGTCGCGCGCGACCAGGCGTTCGTCGACGTCGGGTTCTGGGGCGGCGCCGTGCCCGGCAACGCGGACGAGCTGCGGCCCCTGTGGGACGCGGGCGTGTTCGGCTTCAAGTGCTTCCTGCTGCACTCGGGCGTCGAGGAGTTCGGGTACCTCGAGCCCGACGAGCTCGAGGCCGACCTGCGCCTGCTGGCCGACTTCGACGGGCTCATGCTCGTGCACGCCGAGGACTCGCGCGCGATCGAGCGGGCGCCCACCCCGCACGGCGACCACTACGACACCTTCCTCGCGTCGCGCCCGCGCGGCGCGGAGAACGTCGCGATCGCCGCGGTGATCGAGGCGGCGCGCTGGACCGGGGCGCGCGCGCACGTGCTGCACCTGTCGAGCTCGGACGCGCTGCCGATGATCCGGAGCGCGAAGCGCGAGGGCGTGCGGCTCACGGTCGAGACGTGCCCGCACTACCTGGCGCTCGCGGCCGAGGAGATCCCGGACGGCGCGACGCAGTTCAAGTGCTGCCCGCCCATCCGGGAGATCGACAACCGCGAGCTGCTCTGGGAGGGGTTGCTCGACGGCACGATCGACTGCATCGTCTCCGACCACTCCCCGAGCACGCCCGACCTCAAGGACCTCGACACGGGGGACTTCGGGACGGCGTGGGGCGGCGTCTCGTCGCTCCAGCTCGGTCTCGCGATCGTGTGGACCGAGGCCCGGACGCGGGGCGTGCCGTTCGCGCGCGTCGTCGAGTGGATGTCGTCGCGCCCGGCCGGCATCGCGGGGCTCCAGCGCAAGGGCTCGATCGCGCTCGGGTTCGACGCCGACCTCGCGGTCGTCGAGCCGGACACGGCGTTCGTCGTCGACCCGAAGGCCCTGCACCACAAGAACCCCATCACGCCGTACGCCGACCGCGCGCTCTCGGGCGCCGTCGTCGCGACGTACCTGCGGGGCGAGGAGATCACGTTCGACCGCCCCACGGGCCGCCTCCTCGCGCGCGGCGAGGCGTGAGGGGCTGAAGACTCCCGTGCCCGACCGCGGGGGTCGGGCACGGGAAACCCCCGAGGCGCGCCACGGTCCGGGTCGACGAGGACCCGGGCCGGTGGCACGCCTGGGGCGGCACCGCTGGTGGGTGCCGCCCCGATCTCGCTCGGCTGGGCGCGGGTGTGCGGGTCAGGACTCCGCGAGGAGCTCGTCGAGCTGCTCGTAGCCCTCGCGGACGCCGACCTCCATGCCGCTCGCGACGAAGCTGTCGCGACCCTCGATCGAGTCGACGAGCGACGTCGCGGTGAGGCGGCTGCGGCCGTCGGGCAGGTCCTCGAACACGAGGCGGTCCAGCGAGACACCGTCGGGGAACCCCTCGTACGTGAAGGTCTGGACGATGAGCTCGTCCGGGCGCACCTCGTGGACGCTGCCGAAGAACGCGTACTCGTTGCCGTCGGGGTCCACCTGGACGTAGCGGTAGGCGCCGCCCGTGCGCACGTCCCAGTGCTCGTTGCGCTGGGTGAGGTAGCGCGGGCCGTTCCAGCGCGCGAACAGCTCGGGGTCGAGGTGGGCGCGGAAGACCTTCGCCGCGGGCGCGTCGAACTCGCGCACGATGCGGACGATCGGGAGGTCCTTCGGGACGACGATCTCGGTCTCGTGGGTGCCGGTGGTGGTCATGGTGCTGCTCCTGTCGTCGGGTCGTTCTCGGGTGCGGCCGCCGGGTCGGGCAGGTCGCGCAGGACGTCGTCGAGGCGGCGGTAGCGGTCCTCCGCCTCGCGCCGGTAGCGCTCGATCCACTTCGTCATGAGGTCGAAGACCTCCGCCTCGAGGTGCACGGGGGCGCGTCGGGCGTCCGTCGTGCGGGTCACCAGTCCGGAGTCCTCGAGCACGCGCAGGTGCTTGGACACGGCCTGGACGGACATGTCGTACGGCCGGGCGAGCTCGCCCACGCTGGCGTCACCCGACGCGAGCCGGGCCACCATGTCGCGGCGCGTGGGGTCGGCCAGCGCCGAGAACACGCGCGAGAGCGGGTCGGCCGTCACGGGACCTCCTCGTCGGGCGCCGCGCGCGACGTCCGATAGTCAACTGTTCGGTTGACTAAGACGTTACGCCTGCCTCCGGGGCTCGTCAACCCCGTGGTTGATAAGAAGGTCAGGTCCGTCGTGCGCGCTCGAAGTCGTCGAGCGAGACCTTGCGCTCGACGGCGTGGTCCACGATCCGCTCGGGGTACCCGGCCGGTTGCTCGCGCAGCGTCCACGGCTCGTGGACCGCCCGGCCCTCGACGCCCCGCAGCTCCGGCACCCAGCGGCGCACGTAGGTGCCGTCGGGGTCGAACTTCTTGCCCTGCGTGACGGGGTTGAAGATGCGGAAGTACGGCGCGGCGTCCCGGCCCGTCCCGGCCACCCACTGCCAGTTGAGCTGGTTCTGGGAGACGTCGCCGTCCGCGAGGTGCGCCATGAAGTGCGCCGCGCCGCGCTGCCACCGCACGTGCAGGTCCTTGACGAGGAACGACGCGACCACCATCCGCACGCGGTTGTGCATCCACCCCTCGCCGAGGAGCTGGCGCATCCCCGCGTCGACGAGCGGGTAGCCGGTGCGCCCGGCCGCCCAGGCCGCGAGGTACCGGTCCTCGTCCGCCCCGGTCGCCCACGCGTCGTCGGGCACGACCGTGCGCAGCGACCGCCGCGCGGCCCCCGGGTGGTGGAACAGGACGTCCGCGTGGAACTCGCGCCACGCGAGCTCCGAGCGGTAGGCGAGCGCGTCGTCGGACGGCGCGAGCCCGTCGTGCAGGGCGCTCCGCACGTCCGCGAGGAGGGTCCGGGGGTGGAGCTCGCCCCACTTGAGCGGGATCGACATGCCCGACGTCGCGGGCCGGTCCGGGCGGTCGCGCTCGGTCGCGTAGCCCGCGAGGTGGTCCGCCAGGAAGTCCCGCCACCGCCGGCGCGCGGCCGCCTCGCCCGCGGCCGGGAGCCGGGCGTCGGTCCCCGGGTCGTCCGGGACGCCGTCGGACCGCAGCGACGCCCACGGCGCGTCGCGCGGGCGCGGCACCGGGTCGCGCCACCCGTGCGTGACCCACGCGTCGCGGAACGGCGTGAAGACCTGGAACGGGGTCCCGGTGCGCGTGAGCACGCGCCCGGGTGCGACGGCGTAGGGCGAGCCGGTGCGCACGAGGCGCGCGCCGCCGTCGGTCAGCGCCTGCTCGACCGCCTCGTCCCGCGCGACACCGTAGGGCTCGTACGCCCCCGCGACGTGCACCTCCTCGGCGCCCACCTCGCGTGCGAGGGCGGGCACGACCACGCGCGGGTCGCCGTGCCGGACGACGAGCCTGCCGCCCGTCGCCTCGTCGAGCGCGGCGAGGCTCCGCGCGAGGTAGGCGCGGCGCGGGTCGCCTGCGGCGCCCCAGAGGCGCGGGTCGAGCACGTAGAGCGCGACGACGTCGTCGCCGGCCTCTCGGGCGGTCTCGACGGCCACTGCGAGGGCCGGGTTGTCGGCGAGGCGCAGGTCGCGGCGGCACCACCAGAGCGTCGGCATCCGGCCACGCTAACGGTCGCCTGCCGCGCACGCCGGTGGGAGCATCGCAGGATGGACGGTGACGACCCGCAGGGGAAGGACGACGCCCGGCGCCGCGCGCTCGGTCGCGAGGCGCGCACCGAGCCGGACCCGGGCGCACCACCCCTCGGTTCGGGTACCGCGGCCGGTGTCGGGGCGGCCGAGGGACCGGCGGCCGGGGCGATCGAGGGGGACCACGCGTTCTTCGGGCACCCGCGCGGCCTGCTGACGCTCTTCACCACGGAGCTGTGGGAGCGGTTCAGCTACTACGGGATGCGCGCGATCCTGCTGTTCTACCTCACGGACACCGTGGCGAACGGCGGTCTCGGCATCGACGAGACGACCGGGCTCGCGCTCGTGTCGATCTACGGCACGAGCGTGTACCTGCTCTCGGTCGTCGGCGGCTGGCTCGCGGACCGCGTGATCGGCTCGCGGCGCTCGGTCCTGTACGGCGGGATCATCATCGCGGCCGGGCACGTGAGCCTGACGGTCCCCGGCACGGGCTTCTCGATGGCCGGCATCGCGATGGTGGCGCTCGGGACCGGCCTGCTCAAGCCCAACGTGTCCTCGATGGTCGGCGAGCTCTACGCGCGCGACGACCCGCGCCGCGACTCGGGCTTCTCCATCTTCTACATGGGCATCAACCTCGGGTCGTTCATCGCGCCGTTCCTCGTCGGGGCGGCGCGTGCCTGGGGCGGCTACCACGCCGGGTTCGCCGTGGCGGCGGTCGGCATGGCCGTCGCGCTCGTGTTCTTCGTCGCCGGCCGCCGCTACCTCGGCGAGGCAGGCGCGCACGTGCCCAACCCCGTGCGCCCCGAGGAGCGGGCGAAGATCGCGCGCATCTTCCTGCTCATCGCCGCGGGCGTCGTGCTCGTCGGGCTGATCGCGGTCCTGGTGGCCGGCGGCTTCGACATCTCGACGTTCATCGACACGATGTCCTACCTCGCGTTCCTCGCGCCGATCGCGTACTTCATCGTCATGTACCGCTCGCCGCGCGTGACCGACGCCGAGCGGCCCCGCGTCATCGCGTACATCCCGCTGTTCGTCGCGGCGATGCTCTTCTGGATGATCTTCGAGCAGGCCGCGACGACGCTCTCGGCGTTCGCCAAGGACCGGACGGACCTCACGTTCTTCGGGGTCGGCATCAGCCCCGAGTTCTTCCAGTCGGTGAACCCGCTGTCGATCATCGTCCTCGCGCCGGTGTTCGCGTGGATCTGGCTCAAGACCGGCGACCGCCCGACGACGGCCAACAAGTTCGCGATCGGCCTCACGCTCGCGTCGGTCTCGTTCCTCTTCCTCGCCGTCGCGTCCGCGGTCGTCGGCGACGGCAAGGCGCCGTCGTGGGTGCTCGTGCTCGTCTACGTGATCCAGACGCTCGGCGAGCTGTGCCTCTCGCCGGTCGGCCTCGCCGCGACGACGTTGCTCGCGCCCAAGGCGTTCCGCTCCCAGGCGATGGCCCTGTGGTTCCTCGCGCCCGCGGCCGGGCAGGCCATCACGGCGCAGGTCGTGCAGGTCACGGAGGGGGCGTCGGACACCGCGTACTTCGGCAGCATCGGCGCCGTGACGCTCGTGTTCGCGCTCGCGCTGTTCGCGCTCGCGCCATGGGTCACGCGGCACATCCGGCACGCCGACGAGCTCGAGGGCGCGCACACCGCCGGGGCCTGACGGGGCAGCGCTTCCGACGTGCGCACCGCGACCCGGGGCGCGCGAGGCCGCGCCGTTGCGACCTCGCGCGGTTCCGGGCCCGGCGTCCTGCTGTCAGCGCAGCCAGGGCGCCCGGCGGACCAGGGGCAGCGCGGCCCAGCGACGTCCGAGCCCCCAGGTGTCGCCCGCGAGCGTCGTGGCGAGGACGACGAGGAGCAGCACCACGAGGACGTGCTGGTCGACGACCGGGTTGTTCGACCCGGGCGTGAACGGCCACTGCGAGAGCCAGAGCATCCCGAAGAGCAGCGCGCCGCTCACCGCGGCCACGCGCAGGCCGATCCCGAGCAGGAGCGCGAGCCCCACGCCGAGCAGCCCGAGCATGAAGAGCCAGTCGGTGACCGGGCCGGCCATCGCGGTGAACGTCCCCGCGAGCGGGCCCTGGACCCCGTGCTCGAGGTAGCCCTGCGCCGGGGCGGCACCCGCGAGCCACGCGCGCTCGCGCGGCGTCGCGTAGCCGAGGCCGACGAGCTTGTCGGCGAAGGGCCAGAGGAAGACGACGGCGCCGCCGAGACGGGCGAGCGCGAGGGCGTGCCGGGCGGAGGAGCGCGTGACGACGGCGTCCTGGGCGACGAGGCCGGGCGCCGCCGGGGCGGTGGCGCCGGGAGCGGCCCCGGACGACGCGTCGGGCGGTGAGGTCGTGCGCGTGGTGGACGTGGACATGAGGTGCCCCCTCGGGAACGGGATCTGAGATCGGGTCGGTGCCCGGGCCTGGCCTGCTGCCCCTGCGCGGTGTCGCTCTCCGTCGAGGCGTCGCCGAGCGCCCTGGCCGTGCCGTGCTCGTCCACGGTGGCAGGACGACCTGCGGCGGTTCAACCCTTACGTAACGTTTAGGTGGAGATCCCTCAGTGGGTAGGGACTCCGCGTACGTAGCCCGACGACCACGAGACGGACGCCCGGTTCGTCCGGTCGCCGGCAGGCGTAATGTGACCCGGCGGCCGGAGGATCGGCCGCGGCCACCCGTCGAAGGAGCTGAACCGACATGAGCCGCCCCCTGCGCTCCCGGACGTCCACCCACGGCCGCAACATGGCCGGCGCCCGCGCCCTCTGGCGCGCGACCGGCATGGGCTCGGAGGACTTCGGCAAGCCGATCATCGCGATCGCGAACTCGTACACGCAGTTCGTCCCCGGCCACGTCCACCTCAAGGACATGGGCGACCTCGTCGCGTCGGCGATCCGCGAGGCCGGTGGCGTCTCCAAGGAGTTCAACACGATCGCCGTCGACGACGGCATCGCGATGGGCCACGGCGGCATGCTCTACTCGCTGCCGAGCCGCGACCTCATCGCCGACTCGGTCGAGTACATGGTCAACGCGCACTGCGCCGACGCGCTCGTGTGCATCTCGAACTGCGACAAGATCACGCCCGGCATGCTCAACGCGGCCCTGCGGCTCAACATCCCCGTGATCTTCGTGTCCGGCGGCCCCATGGAGGCCGGAAAGGCGGTCATCGCCGACGGCGTCGCCAAGACCCCCCTCAACCTCGTCAACGCGATCAACTACTCGGCGGACGACGACGTGTCCGACGCCGCGCTCGCGCAGGTCGAGGAGAACGCGTGCCCCACGTGCGGGTCGTGCTCGGGCATGTTCACCGCGAACTCCATGAACTGCCTCACCGAGGCGCTCGGCCTGTCGCTGCCGGGCAACGGCTCGACCCTCGCCACGCACGCCGCGCGCAAGGAGCTCTTCCTCGAGGCCGGCCGCACAATCGTCGACCTCGCCAAGCGCTACTACGAGGACGAGGACGACTCCGTCGCGCCGCGCTCGATCGCGACCAAGGCCGCGTTCTCCAACGCCATGGCGCTCGACGTCGCCATGGGCGGCTCGACCAACACCGTGCTGCACATCCTCGCCGCGGCGCAGGAGGGTGAGGTCGACTTCGACCTCACCGACATCGAACGCATCAGCCGCCAGGTGCCGTGCCTGTCCAAGGTCGCGCCGAACCACCCGAACTTCCACATGGAGGACGTGCACCGCGCCGGCGGGATCCCCGCCCTCCTCGGCGAGCTCGACCGCGCGGGCCTGCTCGACCACGACGTCACGAGCGTCCACACGCCGACGCTGCGCGCCTGGCTCGACGACTGGGACGTCCGGGGCGGCAAGGCGACCGAGCGGGCGATCGAGCTGTTCCACGCGGCGCCCGGGGGAGTGCGCACCACGCAGGCGTTCTCGACGTCGAACCGCTGGGAGTCGCTCGACACCGACGCCGCAAACGGCTGCATCCGCGACCTCGAGCACGCGTACACCGTCGAGGGCGGCCTCGCCGTGCTGCGCGGCAACCTCGCCGAGGACGGTGCCGTGTTCAAGACTGCCGGGGTCGACCCGGACGTCTTCCACTTCGTCGGCAAGGCGCTCGTCTGCGAGTCGCAGGACGAGGCGGTCGAGAAGATCCTCACCAAGCAGGTCGAGCCGGGGCACGTCGTCGTCGTGCGCTACGAGGGTCCCGCGGGCGGCCCGGGCATGCAGGAGATGCTGTACCCGACGTCGTTCATCAAGGGTCGCGGGCTCGGCAAGGTGACCGCGCTCATCACCGACGGCCGCTTCTCCGGCGGGTCGTCGGGCATCTCCGTCGGCCACGTCTCGCCCGAGGCCGCCGCGGGCGGCGTCATCGGCCTCGTCGAGGACGGCGACGAGATCGAGATCGACGTCGACACGCGCCTCATCCGCCTCAACGTCCCCGACGACGTGCTCGCCGAGCGTCGCGCCAAGATGGAGGCGCGCGAGAACCCGTGGCAGCCGGTCGACCGCGACCGCTACGTCTCGCCGGCGCTCCAGGCGTACGCCGCCATGGCGACGTCCGCCGACCGCGGCGCCGTCCGCGACGTGTCGCTCATCAAGCGCAGCCGCTGATCCCGACGACGACGGGCCCGCACCTCGTGAGGTACGGGCCCGTCGTCGGGTCTCGGCCCTGTGGGGCCGGGCCGGCGGTGTGCGCTCGCTCCCAAGCCCGCGGGTCGGGTCCGCGGCGCGGGTGGCCTCGGTGCTCGGGCTGCGGCGCCGTCACCCCGAGTCCTTCGGCCGTGGGTTCTAGGAGCGCCGCTCTGACGCCCCTTCGCATCCGAGCCCACCCCCACCGCTCAGCCGTCGGCACACCATCGCCTGGCGACAGGCCGACCGCGGTCCCGGCAGGCCGAACAGGTGACGTGGCTCGTCGGTCACGCTGGACGACCCCCTGAGACCTGCTCGGCGTGACGTCGCGACGTCCAGAGCGGCGCGCGACAACGACACGACCTGCGACCGTGACCTGCGGCACAGCGCTGCGGTGTGCGGCAGCGCCCTGCGGCGACCGGATGCGGCAGCGGGAAGATCCCGGCGAGACCGATTCCGCGGGAGGTCGCCCGGGTGCGCGACGACCAGGGCGAGACGGAGTAGGGCGGGTTGGGTGGTGGTGCCGCGTCGTGGCGGGTCTGGCGGGAGCCGCGAGGAACGAGCGGCGGATGGTAGACGCGGCACCACCACCCAACCCGACCACCCAGGGTGACCACGTGCCGTCGGGCAGCAGCACCACGGCCACCCACGCCGACCACGCGCCGTCGGGCACGAGAAACCACCGTTCTACCTCGCCGGGGCGCGGGTGGGTTCCTAGAGTGGGGGCATGACTGGGCAGACCCCGCGCACGGACGCCGGACCCGACCTCAAGCCTCGTTCCCGCCAGGTCACGGACGGCCTGGAGGCGACGGCGTCGCGCGGGATGCTGCGCGCCGTCGGGATGGGCGACGAGGACTTCGCCAAGCCGCAGATCGGCATCGCGAGCTCGTGGAACGAGATCACGCCGTGCAACCTGTCGCTCGACCGGCTCGCGCAGGGCGCCAAGGAGGGCGTGCACGCGGGCGGCGGGTACCCGCTGCAGTTCGGGACGATCTCCGTCTCGGACGGGATCTCCATGGGCCACGAGGGGATGCACTTCTCGCTCGTGAGCCGCGACATCATCGCGGACTCGGTCGAGACGGTGGTCCAGGCGGAGCGCCTCGACGGGACGGTCCTGCTCGCCGGGTGCGACAAGTCCCTCCCGGGGATGCTCATGGCCGCCGCACGGCTCGACCTCGCGAGCGTGTTCCTCTACGCGGGCTCGATCATGCCGGGCTGGGTCAAGCTCTCCGACGGCACGGAGAAGGACGTCACGCTCATCGACGCGTTCGAGGCGGTCGGCGCGTGCGCGCGCGGGCTCATGAGCCGCGAGGACGTGGACCGCATCGAGCGCGCGATCTGCCCCGGCGAGGGCGCGTGCGGCGGCATGTACACGGCGAACACGATGGCGTCGGTCGCGGAGGCGATGGGCATGTCGCTGCCGGGGTCGGCGGCGCCGCCGTCGGCGGACCGCCGTCGGGACGCGTTCGCGCACCGCTCGGGCGAGGCCGTCGTCAACCTGCTGCGGCTGGGGATCACCGCGCGCGACATCATGACCAAGGAGGCGTTCGAGAACGCGATCGCCGTCGTCATGGCGTTCGGCGGCTCGACCAACGCGGTGCTGCACCTGCTCGCCATCGCGCACGAGGCCGAGGTCGACCTCACGCTCGCCGACTTCGACCGCGTCGCGAGCCGCGTGCCGCACCTCGGCGACCTCAAGCCGTTCGGGCGCTACGTGATGAACGACGTCGACCGCATCGGTGGCGTTCCGGTCGTCATGAAGGCACTTCTCGACGCCGGGCTGCTGCACGGCGACGCGCTCACCGTCACGGGCCGCACGGTCGCGGAGAACCTCGCCGACATCGACCCGCCCGACCCGGACGGCAAGATCCTGCGGGCCCTCGACAACCCGATCCACCACACGGGCGGCATCACGATCCTGCACGGGTCGCTCGCGCCCGAGGGAGCCGTCGTGAAGTCCGCCGGGTTCGACGAGGACGTGTTCGAGGGCACCGCGCGCGTCTTCGAGCGCGAGCGCGCGGCGCTCGACGCCCTGGAGGACGGCACGATCACCGACGGGGACGTCGTCGTCATCCGGTACGAGGGCCCCAAGGGTGGTCCGGGGATGCGCGAGATGCTCGCGATCACGGGCGCCATCAAGGGCGCCGGGCTCGGCAAGACCGTCCTGCTGCTGACCGACGGCCGGTTCTCCGGCGGGACGACCGGCCTGTGCGTGGGGCACGTCGCGCCCGAGGCGGTCGACGGCGGCCCCATCGCGTTCGTGCGCGACGGCGACCCGATCCGGCTCGACGTCGCGAACAAGACGCTCGACCTGCTGGTCGACGCCGACACGCTCGCCGCCCGGCGCGACGGCTGGGCGCCGCTGCCCCCGACGTTCACGCGCGGCGTGCTCGCGAAGTACGCCAAGCTCGTCCAGTCCGCGTCGCGCGGCGCGATCCTCGAGTGACCCCGGGGCGCGCGGGCGGGGGAGGGGCGCACTAGCGTGGTGTCGCACCCCGCCGCAGCGACGCAGACCGGAGGACCGTCATGACCGAGACCGCCGACGACCGCATCACCGCGCGGCAGTTCCACGACAGCGACGGCGTCGAGGACTGGCGGGTCATCCTCAGGACGGTGCAGACGCTGTTCCGCACGGGCTCGTTCACCGCGGGGGTGGAGCTGGTCGACGCGATCGGCGAGCTCGCCGAGGCGGTGAACCACCACCCGGACGTGGACCTGCGCTACGGGACCGTGACGGTCCGGCTGACCTCGCACGACGTCGGAGGCGTCAGCGCGCGCGACGTCGCGCTCGCCCGGCAGATCTCCGCCGCGGCGCGAGAGCTCGACCTCGTCGCGGACCCGACGGCGGTGCAGGACCTCGAGATCGCGATCGACACGCTCGTCGGGACGGCGGTGCAGCCGTTCTGGCGTGCGGTCCTCGGGTTCGACGAGGGCTCCCCGGAGCTGCCCGCACCCGAGCTCCGGGACCCGACGACCCATGCCCCCGCGTTCTGGTTCCAGCAGATGGACGCGCCGCGCGAGCAGCGCAACCGGATCCACGTGGACGTGACGGTGCCGCACGACGTCGCCGAGGCGCGCGTGACGGCGGCCATCGCCGCGGGCGGGCACCTCGTGTCCGACCGCCGCGCGCCCGCCTTCTGGGTCCTGGCCGACGCCGAGGGCAACGAGGCGTGCGTGTGCACGTGGCAGTCGCGCGACTGACGACGTCCCGAGGCGCCGGGGGAGCGGGTGTGAGACGGGTGAGGGCGGTGCGCTCGTGGCCTGCGACGCTGGTCCCATGACAGCCCGTCCCGCGAGGTCCCCGCGTCGTCGTCGCCCGATCGCGCCGTCGGTCGTGCCCGTGCTCGTCGCCGCTGCCTGTGTCGTCGCGCTCGGAGCGTGCTCGACCGCCACGGAGCCGGGGCCCGGGTCGACGACGCCTGCCGACGCGCCGAGCCCGTCGGTCACCGACGACGCGACGGACGTGACCGAGCCGTCGGAGGACCCGACCGACGAGGCGGTCGACCCACTCGCCGACCGACCGACCGAGCCTCCGGCGCAGGCGGTCGACGCGGGCACGGTCGCGGCAGGCTCGCCTGCCGCGGCGAGCGGCACGGGGAGCGCGGAGGTGACGTTCGTGCGCGACGGCGACTTCGCCGTCGTCGTGCACCTCGACTGCGGCGAGTGCGCCGACACGCGGGCGTTCATGGCGCCCACGGGCGTCACCCCGTACCCCGGCACGCTCGGCGAGGCGACCGGCTCGTACCTCATGGACGTGTTCGAGGACTCCGCGCCGCAGCAGTCGATCTGGCTCGAGACGCCGAGGGAGTGGTCGGTGCGGTTCGAGAGCTGGAACGACCTCCCGCCCGTCACCGGAGCGCAGTCGGGCACGGGGTCGACGGTCCTGCGGCTGGACGGCACGGCGTCGAGCTCTGAGGTGTCGTGGGCCCCTGCCGGGCCGGAGGACTCGTTCCAGGGCCGGTACTTCGGCGTCACGCGCGAGGCGTCGCGCGTGGTCGGCGACACCGAGGCGTTCACCGAGACGTTCGACCTCGTGCTGCCCGGCGTCCTGGCCGTGAAGACCGCGGGCACCTGGAGCGTGACCCCGCACGGCTGACGACCAGCGCTGGGCGTCGCGGCTCGGGCCGCGCCGCGTCAGGCGCGCGCGACGACGAGCTCGTCGTACCCCGGTACGAGCACGCGCCGCTTGGCCCGGCGGGACACGATCTGCAGGGGCAGGCCGTCGTCCCACAGCGCGTGCAGCAGCGCGGCGATCTCGGCGCGCGCGAGCGCCGCCCCGAGGCACAGGTGACGGCCCGCGCCGAACCAGAGCTGCCGGGTCTCGCGCACGTAGGGGCGGTCGGCGCGGAACGGTCCGGCGGCGACGTTCGCGGCCCACGTGAGGATCATGACGCGCTCCCCGGCGCGCAGCGTGCGGCCCGCGACCTCGACGTCGGCGGACACGCCGCGCCCGATGACGGACGCCGGGCTGGTCACGCGCAGCCCCTCGCGCACCGCGTTCTCGACGACGTCGGGCTCGCCCGCGGCGCGCTCGACGGGGTGCGCGCGCTCGTCGGCCATGAGCCGCAGCAGGCGGTGCTGCTCGCGCGTGTCGATCAGGAGCGCCGTGGTGCGGGACATCGCGGACGCCGACGTCTCGGTGCCCGCCACCATGAGCAGGCTCGCGAGCCCTGTGGTCTCCTCCAGCCCGAGGCCGAGCTCGCGGCACCGGCCGAGCAGGCGGTCGGCGGGGGCGTGGCGCCAGCCGTCGGGAACGCCCCGGGTCAGCTCGGCGACGATCGCCTGCGCCGCGGTGACCTGCTCCGGCGACAGGTAGGTCGAGCCGGCGCTGCCGAGCGCGATCGACGCGAGGCGCTCGCCCGTCGCGAAGGCCACGAGCGCGTCGTCGTCCCCGGGGACGACGGCGCTCGCGCCGTCGGGAGCGGCGCTCCCGCCGAGCGTCGGGATGCCGAGCAGGGAGATCATCATCCGCCCCACGAGCACGCGGGCGAGCCGGCCCACGTCGACCGTCCCGCCCGCCGCGAGGGTCCGGCGAGCGTCGTCGAGCGCCACGGACCACGCGCCGTCGACGAGCGCCGCCGCGCTCGCCTCCGTGAAGAGCTCGCGCGAGCGCGTGCGCAGGTCGTGGTGGCCCGGGCCGTCGAACAGGTCGAGGACCCAGTCGCCGAGGATCTGCGCCCACAGGTGCCCGACCCCGCCCTCGCCGACGATCGTGAAGTGCCGGTGGTCGGTGAGGATGCGCCGCCCGACGGTCGGGTCCGCGGTCACCCAGCCCAGCCCGGGCACCTTCCGCAGGCCGCCGCCCTCGCGCGCTCCGGCGAGCGCTCCGCCCGCGAGCAGGACGCCGGCCATCGCGGGCCGCGCAGCGGCGAGCACCTGCAGCTCGCGCCGGGTCGTGGGCAGGGCGCGGCGTCGCTCGCGGGTGGTCACCGGCGCGGTCGTGGTCGCAGTCACCGGGTCAGTGTGGCGCACGCCGAGCCCGCCCGGGGGCGCGCACCGCGATCTGCGGATGGGCAGTTCACCCCATCGGATCCTGTGGACGACCGCCGTCGGAGCGGGTCTGCTTGGCTACTGTGTCGCGCGTGCCAGACAACCCCGCCGGGACGGCGTCCCGCCCGCCCCTCGCGCCCCCGACGGCTGTGCTCGCCGCCGTCGGGGTCCACCTGCCCGAGCGCACGGTCGACGTGCGCGAGGCGGAGCGCGCCCTCGCGGCGCGCAACCCGGGCGCGGCGCCGCGCGTGCCGATGGTCTCGCGCCTCACGGGCGTGCGGCAGGTCCATGTGCTCCCGGACGACTGGGACGCGTCCGACCTCGCGGTCGCGGCCGCGGAGAAGCTGCTCGCGACCGAGGGGCTGGCGACCGACGACGTCGACCTGCTCCTCTTCGCCTCGGCCAGCCAGGACATGGTCGAGCCGGCGACGAGCCACATCGTCGCGGCGAAGCTCGGCGTCCGCGCACCGGTGATGGACGTCAAGAACGCGTGCAACTCGGTGCTCAACGCGATCGAGGTCGCGGAGGCGCTCATCGGCACCGGGCGCTACGCGACCGTCCTGATCGCGTCGGGTGAGGCGCCGTCGCGCGCGGTGCGCTGGGACGTCCCGGACCGCGCGACGTACCTGCTCTCCGCGCCGGGCTACACGATGTCCGACGCCGGCGCGGCCGTCCTCGTGCGCCGCGCCACCGCCGTCGAGGCCGAGGCGCGCGACGCGGACGGCGTGCCCGCGCCGCGCGGCATCCTCGCGAGCGCGTTCGGTGCGGAGTCGGCGCACTGGGACGTCGGCATGCTCCCGGGCGGCGGCACGGCGCACCCGCGCGACCTCGAGCGGACGTACTTCGAGATCGACGGGTCGCGTCTGCGCGACGCGTTCCTCGCCCTGGGACCGGGCGTCGTCCTCGACGCGCTGGGTCGCGCGGGCCTGGGGTGGGACGACGTCGCGCTCGTCGCGGTCCACCAGGTCGCGGTCGCCTACCTCGACGACGTGCACGCCGCGCTCGGCCTCCCGACCGGCCGCACGCTCGTCACCGTCGCCGACCACGGCAACGTCGCCTCCGCGACGCTCCCGTTGCAGCTCGCCACGGCGCTGGAGACCGGCCGGGTCGGGCCGGGGGACGTCGTCGTGCTCGTCGGGCTCGCCGGCGGCATCAGCATCGGCGCGACGGTGGTGCGGCTGTGACCGCGCGGCGGTTCACGCGGCACGTCGCGAGCCCGCAGCGGCTCGCGGTCGTCGTGCCCGCGCGCGACGAGGCGCACGGGATCGTCGCGACGCTGGAGGCGCTGCGCGACCAGCAGGACACCGACTTCGACCTCGTCGTCGTGGACAACGGGTCGTCGGACGGCACGGGCGACCTCGTCCGGGAGACGGCGGCGGCGTGGGGCATGACGCGGTGGCGCGTGGTCGACGAGCCGCAGAAGGGCACGGGCGCCGCGGCCGACACGGGGATGCGGGCGGCGATCGAGCAGGGGGCGACGCACCTCGCGCGCACGGACGCCGACTGCCTCCCGCTGCCGGACTGGACGCGGCGCGTGCGGGCCGCGTTCGCGAGCGGGCACGACCTCGTCGCCGGCCGGCTCGTGGCGCGGACGGACGACCGGCCGGTCTCGCGCGTCCAGCAGGGCGTGCTGTCGGCGGCGGTGAGCGTCGCGAGCACGTTCGGGCGGTTCCGGCCCGGCAACCAGGACCCGTCCTACCTCGGTCCCTACGTCATGGCGCCGGGCTGCAACCTGGCGATCACGGCCGAGCTCTACGTGGCCGCGGGCGGGTTTCCGCGCACGGCGATCGAGGACGTCCACGAGGATCGGGCGCTCGTCAACGCGGTGCGTCGCCTCACGCGGCGGTACGGGGCGCACCGCGAGGTCGTCGTGCTCGCGTCGGCGCGCCGGGCGCACGCCTGGGGCCTCGTCCGCACGCTCGGCTGGTACGCCGACCACCGCTACCGGCCCGACGTCGTGGACATCCGGTGACCGGGACGACGCTCGCGCCCGCGCCCACCGGGCTCGCCGCGGCGATGCGCTGGGAGGAGCGCGTCCAGCGCGGGGCGCACCCGCTCGTCTACCCCGCGATCCGGGCCCTGCGCCACCGCGGTCCGGTCGTGCGCGTCCCCGGCATCGGGGTGGTCGTGTCCGACGCCGCTACCGCGCGGGCCGTGCTGCTCGACACCGAGCGCTTCACCAAGGTGGGCCCGGGGTCGCCGTCGGACCTCTGGACGCCCGTGCTCGGCCCGTCCGTGCTGCTCAACATGGAGGGCGCCGACCACGCGCGCCTGCGCCGGGCGCTGTCCGGACTGTTCACGCCCCGTGCGGTGCGCGAGCTCGTCGCGGTGAGCGTCCCCGACGTCCTCGCGGGGCTCGCCCCGCGCCTGCTCGCGGGCGAGCGCGTCGACCTCGTCGCGGAGACCGCGACCATGGCGGGCACCGTCATCTGTGCCATGACCGGGCTGCCGCCCACCGACGCCGCCGTGCGCGAGGCGATGACGGCCGCGCAGTCCGTGGTCGGGCTCGTGCGGCTGCACCGGCGCAGCCTCACGCCCGCGCAGGTGCGGCACGCGCGCGCCGTCCTCGCGCGGCTGTCCGCCCCGGCCCGCGACGCCTACCGCGCGGGCGACCCCGCGACCGTCCCCGGTCGCATGCGCGAGCTCGGGCTCTCGGAGGACGAGGCGATGGGCGCGGTCGGCGCGTTCGTCCTCACGGGGACCGAGACCATCCAGTCCTTCGTGCCACGCCTCGTCGCGCTCACCGCGGACACCGGCTGGCTCGACCGGCTCCTCGCGGCCGACCCCGGCGCCGGACCGGAGGCCGCGGCGCTGCGCGGGCGCGTCGTCGAGGAGGCGCTGCGCGTCACGGCGCCGACGCCCGCGATGCTGCGCTCGGTGCGCACCGACGCGACCGTGGGCGACGTCCGCGTCCGCGCGGGGGACCGGGTCGTGATCGCGACGATCTCCTGCTGCAAGGACGCAGGCCCCTTCGACCCGGACGCCCCCGTCGACCCGGCCGTGCGGCACCTGTGGTTCGGCGCCGGCCCGCACTTCTGCCTCGGCATGCCGCTCGCCATGGCTCAGGTCGACGCGGTGCTGGACGCGCTGCGCCCCGTCGCGGCCGCGGGGCGCAGCGTCGAGGTCGTCGACCGTGCCGTCGCGCGCGGCGTGCTCATCCCCGCGTACCGTTCGCTCGTCGTGCGACCGGCCGACGGCGGGGCGCGCGCGTCGGGTGCGGCCACGCGCCCGGTCGCGGGATCGGCCGTGTCGCAAGCAGGGGAGGCGGCGTGACCGCGCCCGACGACGTGGCCGGCCACCTGCTCGGCCCGATCCTCGAGCGGGGCGCCCCCGGCCACGTGTCCGAAGGGGCCGTCGCGCTCCGACGCTGGACGCGGCCCGGACGCCGCGGCGCACGCGTGCGCGAGGAGGTCACGTACGCCGACCTCGCGCACCGCGTCGAGGCGACCGCGACGGCGCTCGCGGCCGACGGTCTCGCGCCCGGCGACCGGGCGCTGTTCTCGGTGCGCCCTCGGCCGGCGGGCGTCGTGCTCGCGTTCGGCGTCGTCCGTGCGGGCGGCACGATCGTGTTCGTCGACCCTGGCTCGACCCCCGAGCTGTTCACGGCGCGCGTGGGCGCGGCCGGGCCGTCGCTCGCGACCACCGAGTCGCTGCTGTACGCGGTGTCGCGGGGGCCGCTGCGCCGTCTGGCCCGCTCGCGCGGCCTGCTGCTGCCGGACTACGCGAGCCTGCCGCTGCGGCACGTGCACGCGGGTCCGTGGCTCCCCGGGGTGCCGCGCGGCTCGCGCGCCGCGCGCCGCCTCGCCGCGGGTCCTGTCGCCCACGCGGCGCTGCCGTCGCTCGACCCGGACCGTGAGGCCCTGACCGTCTTCACGTCCGGTACGACGGCGCAGCCCAAGGCCGTCGTGCACACGGCCGGGTCCCTGCTCGCCGGGTGCGACCTGCTGCGCGACGTGTTCGAGCTCGCACCGGGCGACGTCGTGCACACCGACCAGATGCTGCTCGGTGTCCCCGCGCTGCTCGCGGGCGCCACGTGGTCCGTGCCCGCCGACCCGCCGGGTCGCGACATCGCGACGTTCGCACGCCAGCTCGACGGCGCCGCGGGCACCTACCTCGTGCCGGCGGACGTCACGGCGCTGCTCGACGCGGTCGAGGACGGGACGGTGCCCGCGCGCGGGCCGCGCGTCGCGCTCGTCGGCGGGGCGCCCGTGACGCGTGCGCTGCTGGAGCGCGCGACGCGCGTGCTGCCCGGGACGCGCTGGGTCGCGGTGTACGGGATGACGGAGATCCTGCCGGTCGCGGTGGTCGAGGCGCGCGAGAAGCTCGCGTACGCGGGGGACGGCGACCTGGTCGGCGCACCGCTGCCCGGTACCGTCGCGCGACTCGACCCGGTCGAGGGCGAGGGGCCCGAGGACGGCCAGGACGCCCCCGGCGGGCCCGGGCACGACATCGTCGTCGGGGAGCTCGTGCTGTCCGGGCCGTCGCTCATGGCGGGCTACCTGCACGACCTCGACGCGCCCGCGCGTGGCCTGGGCGCACGGGCCGCGGAGCACCGTACCGGCGACCTCGCGCGCGTCGACGACACCGGGCGGCTCGTGCTCGTCGGCCGCACGCGAGACATGATCATCCGCGGCACGACGAACATCTACCCCGGCCTGTACGAGCCGCGCGTCGCGGCGCTCGACGGCGTCGGCGAGGCGCTGCTCGTGGGCGTGCCCCAGGTGGACGGCGACGAGCGGGTCGCGCTGGTCGTCACGGCGGGGACGGGTGACCCGGCGACGGGTGACCCTCGGCCGGATGGGGCCACCGGGCGC
Organism: Cellulosimicrobium funkei; assembly: GCF_001019615.1. Classification (GTDB taxonomy): domain Bacteria; phylum Actinomycetota; class Actinomycetes; order Actinomycetales; family Cellulomonadaceae; genus Cellulosimicrobium; species Cellulosimicrobium cellulans_E. Next base: position 36,960 of record NZ_JNBQ01000007.1, read on the forward strand.
GGTCCACGGTCCGACGGCGGGTCGGCGGTCCGCCTCGACCCGCACCACCCGCTCGTCGACCGGGTGCGGGCCGCGCTGCCGGGCGTGCTCGACCACGACGCGCTGCCCGACGTCGTGCTGCACGCCGACCGCGTCCCGCTCGCCGGTCGCTCGCGCAAGCCCGACCGTGCGGCGCTCTCCCGCGCCGCCGCGCCGTTCGTGCACGCCGAGCCGACCGCCGTCGGCCGGGACACCCACGGCGCCCGCGCGTGAGGATCGTCGTCACCGGGGCGTCGGGGTTCGTCGGGGGAGCGGTCGCACGCGGTCTCGTCGCCGACGGCCACGAGGTCTGGACGTCCTCCCGCCGCGACCCGGGGATCCCGGGCGCCCGGCACCTCGCGTGGGACCTCACCGCCGGTCCGCTCGCCGACCCGCCCGCGGTGGACGCCGTCGTGCACTCGGGTGCCGCCGTGTCCGACTGGTGCGCGCTCGAGGTCGCGCGCGCGACCAACGTCGGCGGGACGCTCGCGGTGCGCGACACGTTCCCGGGCGCGCGGTTCGTGCACGTGTCGTCCGGCAGCGTGTACGACCCGTACGCCCCGAGCGTGCGCGCCCGCGAGCAGGAGGCTCCTGTCGCCCGGTACCTCGACGCCTACGGGACGACCAAGGCGGAGGCCGAGCGCGCGCTGGCCCGCGACGCCTCGGACCACCCCGACCGGGGCGCCGTCGTCGTGCTGCGCCCGCACGCCGTCTACGGCCCAGGAGACACGACGCTGCTCCCGCGGATCGAGGCGGCCGTGCGGCGCGGACGCCTCGTCCTGCCCGGAGGGGGCGGCGCGCTCCAGTCGCTGACGCACGTCGACACGCTGCTCGCCGCGGTGCGCGCCGCCGTCGCGCTGCCCGACGACGCCGCCCGTGCGCCTGGCCGCGGAGAAGTGCCGACCCGGGGGCTGCTCGTCGCGAACGTCGCCGACGCCGAGCCGGTCGTGCTGCGCGACGCGCTCACCGAGGCGCTGCGCCGCCGCGGCACCGCCGTCCGTGTCGTCGCCGTCCCGGTCCGCCCCGCGTGGGCGATGGCGGGCGCGGTCGAGACGGTCGCGCGCTGGCTGCGACGGCCCGAGCCGCCGCGCCTCACGAGGTACGCGCTGAGCCACCTCGCGATGGAACGCACCTACGACCTCACGGTCCTGCGCGACGTGCTCGGGGTCGAGCCGGCTCCCACGAGCTTCGTCGGGGCCGAGCGGTGGTAGCGGCGAAAGCCCTGGGTGTCGTGACGCCGACCCGCTAGGTTGCCCGGGTGGAGACCGGGACCGACCTCGCGCGGCGCTACTACGACGAGGTCGTCGGGCCGATCGTGCTCGGCCGCTGGCCCGGTCTGCCGCACGCGGCGGGACGCCTCGGGAGCGGGTCCGACGTCCTGGGGCTCGACGACGCGACGTCGCGCGACCACGACTGGGGCCTGCGTCTGACGCTGCTGGTCGACGAGCCGATGGTCGACGAGGTCGACGCGCTGCTCGATGCGGCGCTCCCTGGCACGTTCGCCGGTCACCCGACCCGGTTCCCGACCACGTGGAGCCCGCACGGTCCGCACCAGGTCGAGGTCGCGTCGCCGTCGGGCTTCACCACGTCCCGCCTGGGACTCGACGCGACGCGCCCGCTCAGCCTGGACGACTGGCTCGCGCTCACCGGTCAGGCGGTGCTCGAGGTCACCGCGGGTCCCGTCTTCGCGGACACCGACGGTCGGGTCACCGCGGCGCGCGACCGCCTCGCCTGGTACCCGGCCGACCTGTGGCGGTACGCGGTCGCCGTCGACTGGGCGCGGATCGGGCAGGAGCTGCCGTTCGTCGGCCGGACGGCGGAGCGCGGCGACGACCTCGGGTCGCGCGTCGTCGCCGCCCGGCTCGTGCGCGTCGCGATGCACCTCGGGTTCCTGCTCGAGCGGCGCTGGCCGCCGTACGGGAAGTGGTTCGGGACGGCGTTCGCCACGCTCCCGCGCGCCGCCGCCGCCGCGCCCGACCTCGCCGCCGCGCTCGCGGCCGACGACTGGAGGTCCCGCGAGGTGGCGCTGTGCCGGGGTCTGGAGACCCTGCACGACCTCCAGGGCGCGGTGGGCCTCCCGACCGTGACCGACGTCGTCGTCCCGTTCTTCGACCGGCCCTTCCGGGGGCTCGGGCCGGTGGCCGCCGCGGTGACGTCCGCGATCCAGGACCCGGTGGTGCGGGCGCTGCCACCGGGCGTCGGGACGGTCGAGCAGTGGGTCGACGACGTCGACGTACTCACGGACCCCGGCCGTCGCGTCGCCGCGGCGCGCGGTGTCCGGCAGGCTGGGACGACCACCCCGTGACCCGAGAGGAAGCCGTGCGATGACCTCGTCCGCACCCACCCCGGACCCCCTGCCCCGCGGCGGGTGGCCCGGCGCCGAGACGCCCGGTGACGCGCCCTGGTGGACGCGCTCGGTCGTGTACCAGGTGTACCCGCGCTCGTTCCAGGACACCGACGGCGACGGCGTCGGCGACCTCCCCGGGATCACCCGGCGGCTCGACCACCTGGAGCGGCTGGGGGTGGACGTCGTCTGGTTGTCCCCGGTGTACCGGTCGCCGCAGGCGGACAACGGCTACGACATCAGCGACTACGAGGACGTCGACCCGCTCTTCGGGTCGCTCGCGGACCTCGACGCCCTGATCGAGGGTTTGCACGCGCGCGGGATGAAGCTCGTCATGGACCTCGTCGTCAACCACACGAGCGACGAGCACCCGTGGTTCGTCCAGTCGCGCTCGTCAACCGAGAGCCCGCGGCGCGACTGGTACTGGTGGCGCCCCGCACGCGCCGGCATGGAGCCCGGGGCGCCGGGAGCCGAGCCGACCAACTGGCGCTCGTTCTTCGGCGGGAGCGCGTGGCGGTTCGACGAGGCGTCGGGGGAGTACTACCTGCACCTGTTCGACACCAAGCAGCCGGACCTCAACTGGGAGAACCCGGAGGTCCGCCAGGCGGTCTACGCCATGATGCGGCGGTGGCTCGACCGCGGCGTCGACGGGTTCCGGATGGACGTCATCAACCTGATCTCCAAGGACGTCGCGCCCGACGGCTCGCTGCCCGACGGCGAGGTGCACTGGGGGACGTTCGGTGACGGGAGCCCGCACTACACGGACGGGCCGCGCGTGCACGAGTTCCTCGCCGAGATGCACCGCGAGGTGTTCGCGCCGTACCTCGCGCAGGGCCGCGAGATCCTCACCGTGGGGGAGACGCCGGGCGTGACCGTCGAGCACGGCGTCCGCTACACCGACCCCGACCGTCGCGAGGTCGACATGGTGTTCCAGTTCGAGCACATGGGCATCGACCACGGCGCGACGCGCTACGACCCGGTCCGGTGGGACCTCGCCGACCTCAAGGCGACGCTCGGCCGGTGGCAGGCCGGTCTCGCCGACCGGGGCTGGAACGCCCTGTACTGGGACAACCACGACCAGCCGCGCGTCGTCTCGCGCTTCGGCGACGACTCTCCCGCGCACCGCGTCGCGTCGGCCAAGGCGCTCGCTCTCCTGCTGCACCTGCACCGCGGCACGCCGTACGTCTACCAGGGCGAGGAGCTCGGCATGACGAACGCGCCGTTCACGCGCGTCGAGCAGTACCAGGACGTCGAGTCGCTCGGGTACTTCCGCGAGCTCACCGGGCGCACGGGCGGCCCGCGGCTGCGCACCGACGGCGAGATGCTCGCCGTGCTCGCGCACGCGAGCCGCGACCACGCCCGCACCCCCGTGCAGTGGGACGCGACCCCGAACGCCGGGTTCACGACGGGGACGCCGTGGCTCGAGGTCAACCCGAACCACACCACGATCAACGCGGAGGCCGCGTGGGCCGACGAGGACTCGGTCCTGCACTTCTACCGGCGGCTCGTCGCCCTGCGTCGCGACGAGCCGGTCGTCGCGCTCGGCGACTTCCACATGCTCCTCCCGGACCACGCGGCGCTCTACGCGTTCACCCGGACCCTCGACACCCCGGTCCGTGACGGCAGGACCAGGCGGGACGAGCTCCTCGTCCTCGTGAACGTGAGCGGGCAGCCGCAGGACGTCCCCGACGGCGTGCTCGCCGGCTGGGAGGACGCGGCGACCGTGGTGGCCACGCACACCGCGGCGACCGCCGGCGGGCGCCCGGGCAGCGCCCGTCTGGAGCCCTGGGAGGCCGTCGTGCGCCGCCGCTCGACCGAGATCCTCCCCGGGTAGGAGGCAGGTCATGCGACGGTAGGAGGTCTGTTCCGTCTGGACCAAGAGTGCCCTATGCTCACCCCAGCCGGCGGGGCTGCCGGGCAGGGGGCCGCGGCGCGGCCGGGGAGGGGCGCACGGGTGCAGACCACGGGAGCCCCCGCGATCGAGGCGCGGGGGCTGCGCAAGACGTACCGGAGCCGCAGGGGGCGGTCGGTGGGCGTCGAGGGGCTCGACCTCGTCGTGCCCGTCGGCGGGGTCCACGGGTTCCTCGGGCCGAACGGCTCCGGGAAGACCACGACGATCCGCATGCTCCTCGGGCTCGTGCGCGCCGACGCGGGGAGCGCGCACATCTTCGGCCGCGAGGTGCCGCGGCACCTGCCCGACGTCGTCGGTCGCGTCGGTGCGATCGTGGAATCCCCGAAGTTCTTCCCCGCCTTCAGCGCGCGCAAGAACCTCGACCTGCTCGCGGCGGCGATCGGCGCTCCTGCGGGCCGGGTGGGCGAGGTGCTCGCCGAGGTCGGGCTGTCCGACCGCGCCGGCGACCGGTACCGCGGCTACTCGCTGGGGATGAAGCAGCGGCTCGCGATCGCCGCGACGCTGCTCAAGGACCCCGACCTGCTCATCTTCGACGAGCCGACGAACGGGCTCGACCCCGCCGGGATCCGAGAGATCCGGGACACCATGCGCTCGCTCGCGGACCGCGGGAAGACCGTGCTGGTGAGCAGCCACATCCTCGCCGAGGTCGAGCAGGTCGCGGACACGGTCTCGATCATCGCGCGCGGCCGCCTCATCGCGTCGGGGAGCGTGAGCGAGCTCATCGGTGCCGGCGGCGCGACGCTCCAGGTCGGGGTCGCCGACCCGGCGCGCGCCGCCGCGGTGCTGCGTGCCGACGGCTTCACGGTACGCGAGGACGGCGCCCGCCTGCTCGTGGACGGCGTCGCCGACGCCGCGCAGGTCACCCGGGCGCTCGCCGCCCACGACCTCTGGCTCACCGAGCTCGTCCCGGTCCACGCCGGCCTCGAGGCGGTGTTCCTCGAGCTCGTCGGCAAGGACGAGGCCGCGGGCACGCGGCACGACCGTCGTGGTGACCACGCCGTCGCGACGCAGGGGGTCGTCGCGTGAGCCGCCTGCTGAGGGTCGAGCTCCGCCGCCTCCGCGCGCGTCGTCTCGTGCGCTGGGCGAGCGCGGGGACCCTCGTCCTCGCGGCGCTGAGCGTGCTGCTCGCCTACACCCAGAGCCTGCCGCCGTCGGATCTCGAGGTGGAGCAGGCGGAGCACGCGTACGAGCAGCAGCTCGACGACTGGGAGCAGAACGGAGACGAGTACGTCGCGCAGTGCGAGTCGGACCAGGAGGTCGCTCGCGAGACCGACCCCGCCGCCGACTACGGGTGCGACGACATGGCGCCCCGGCTCGAGTGGTTCCTCTCCGAGCCCCCCACGTTCGACGGCGACGAGGAGTCCTGGCCGGTCCCGGGCGCGACGACGGTCACCCAGCTCGCACCGCTCCTGCTCCTCTTCGCGCTCGTCGTCGGGGTGTCGTTCCTCACCGCCGAGATCTCGTCGGGGGCGATCGGGCTGTGGCTCACGTTCGAGCCGCGCCGTCAGCGCGTCTACTGGTCCAAGGCTGCCGCCGCCGCGCTCGGTGTGCTGCCCGTCGTCGTGCTCGCCTATCTCGTCATGGCGGGCGGTGCGTACGGCGCCTACGCGATCAACGGGCAGCTCGGGGCCGTCACCTCCGAGACGTGGACGCGGCTCGCGAGCGTCGGCGGACGGGCGGTGCTCGCTGCCGCGCTCGTCGCGGCCACAGGGGCTGCGCTCGGCGTGCTGTTGAAGAACGCGGCGGGAGCGCTCGGTCTGGTCGTGGTCTGGGTCGCCGTCGTGGAGACGGTCGTCACGCTCGCCGTGCAGGACGCGCAGGCCTGGCTCGTGCGGACCAACGTCGTGGCCTGGGTCCAGGGCGGCACGACCGTCTGGGTGCAGGAGTGCACCACGGACGCGACCGGGACGACGTGCCAGGGCGTGGAGCGGATCGTCACCCAGACGCAGGGCGGCCTCTACCTGCTGGCGGTCGCCGCCGTGCTGTCGCTGGTGGCAGCGGTCGTGTTCCGGCGGCGCGACGTCTCCTGACACCTCGTGCGGCGGCGGCGACCGCTCCTCGTGCCGAGGCGCTCGTCCCATCTCGTGAGACGGGCGCCTCGACACGTGACATCCCCGAAACATGGGCGTACAGTCCCATGACGTGCAGACGATCCTCCTTGTAGTACTTCCTGAGCGCGCCGGCTGAGGCCACGCCACCAGGCTTCGTCAGCGCGCTCACCCCTCGTCCAGCCCGGCATCCCGGGTCCGAGGGGTTTTTTTGTTGCCACCACACCGGCACGACAACACCAGACAGGACCGCGGACGGCCCACCCCGGCCACCGCGAGCGCCGCACCCGCGAGACCCGCGAGCACCGGCACCGCACACCGCGACCAGCACGACCGCACCACCACGGTCGGCTCCGGTACCCGGCGGAGCGCCCCCACGGGGCGCCTGCCGGGCCGAGGCCACGACACGCAGGAGACACCATGGCCCAGGGTCCCACCCCGGCACCTCCGCGACCGGGGGCCCCGACGCCCGCGGCGCAGGCGCCGAAGCCCGCCCCGACACCCGCGTCGGTCGCCCCGCGCGGCGACGTCCGGCGCGCTGCCACGGCTCGCCCGGCCGGCAGCACGCAGGGCACCTCGACGGGTGAGGAGATGACCGGCGCGCAGTCGATCGTCCGCTCGCTCGAGGAGGTCGGCGCCGACGTCGTCTTCGGCATCCCGGGTGGTGCGATCCTCCCGACGTACGACCCGCTCATGGACTCGCAGCGACTGCGCCACATCCTCGTGCGCCACGAGCAGGGCGGCGGCCACGCCGCGCAGGGCTACGCGCACGCGACCGGCAGGGTCGGCGTGACCATGGCGACCTCGGGCCCCGGCGCGACGAACCTCGTGACGCCGATCGCCGACGCGAACATGGACTCGATCCCGCTCGTCGCGATCACCGGCCAGGTCGCCGCGGGCGCGATCGGTACGGACGCCTTCCAGGAGGCGGACATCGTCGGCATCACGCTGCCGATCACCAAGCACAACTTCCTCGTCACCGACCCCGACGACATCCCGCGCACCATCGCGGAGGCGTTCCACATCGCCTCGACGGGCCGCCCCGGTCCGGTGCTCGTGGACATCGCGAAGTCGGCCATGCAGTCGCGCACGACGTTCTCGTGGCCCCAGGACGTACAGCTCCCGGGCTACCACCCGGTGACGAAGCCGCACAGCAAGCAGATCAAGGAGGCCGCGCGACTGCTCGCGTCGGCCCGCCGGCCCGTGCTCTACGTGGGTGGCGGCGTGGTCCGCGCGAACGCGTCGGCCGAGCTGCGGCGCCTCGTCGACCTGTCGGGCGCGCCGGTCGTCACGACGCTCATGGCGCGCGGCGCCGTGCCCGACACGCACCCCCAGAACCTCGGGATGCCCGGCATGCACGGCACCGTCCCGGCCGTGGCGGCGCTCCAGAAGGCGGACCTCGTCGTGTCCCTCGGCGCGCGCTTCGACGACCGCGTGACGGGCAAGCTCTCGAGCTTCGCTCCGCACGCGCAGGTCGTGCACGCGGACATCGACCCGGCGGAGATCGGCAAGAACCGCGACGTGGACGTCCCGATCGTCGGCGACCTCAAGGAGGTCATCTCCGACCTGCTCCCCGAGCTCGAGCGCGAGCACGAGTCCAAGGGGAAGCCGGACGTCGAGGCCTGGTGGCGCCAGATCGACGACTGGCGCGAGACCTACCCCCTCGGGTACACCGAGCCCGACGACGGCCACCTCGCCCCGCAGCACGTCATCTCGCGCCTGGGCGAGATCTCCGGCCCTGAGTCGATCTACGTCGCGGGCGTCGGCCAGCACCAGATGTGGGCCGCGCAGTTCATCCGCTACGAGCACCCGCGGACCTGGATCAACTCCGGCGGCCTCGGCACCATGGGCTTCTCGATCCCCGCGGCGATGGGCGCGAAGGTCGGCCGCCCGGACGCCACGGTGTGGGCGATCGACGGCGACGGCTGCTTCCAGATGACCAACCAGGAGCTCGCCACCTGCACGATCAACGAGATCCCGATCAAGGTCGCGCTGATCAACAACTCCTCGCTCGGCATGGTGCGCCAGTGGCAGACCCTGTTCTACGACAAGCGCTACTCCAACACCGACCTGCACACCGGGCACGGCACGGCGCGCGTCCCCGACTTCGTCAAGCTCGCCGACGCCTACGGGTGCGAGGGCATCCGCGTCGAGTCGATGGGCGACGTCGACGCCGCGATCAAGCGCGCGATGGAGATCGACGACCGCCCCGTGGTCATCGACTTCAACGTCTCGCGCGACGCGATGGTGTGGCCGATGGTCGCCGCCGGCGTGAGCAACGACGACATCCAGTACGCGCGGGGCATCTCGCCCGCGTGGGACCGAGAGGACTGACCCGCCATGTCCCGCCACACCCTCTCCGTGCTCGTCGAGAACAAGCCCGGCGTGCTGACGCGCGTCGCGGGCCTGTTCGCTCGCCGCGCCTTCAACATCCACTCGCTCGCGGTCGGCCCGACCGAGCACGAGGAGATCTCGCGCATCACCGTGGTCGTCGACGTCGAGGAACGTCCGCTCGAGCAGGTGACGAAGCAGCTCAACAAGCTGGTCAACGTCATCAAGATCGTCGAGCTCGACGCGGCCGCGTCCGTGCAGCGCGAGCTCCTGCTCGTCAAGGTGCGCGCCGACGGCGCGAACCGCACCGGCGTGCTCGAGGTCGTCAACCTCTTCCGCGCGAAGGTCGTCGACGTCGTGCCCGACGCCGTGACCATCGAGGCGACGGGCACGGGCGAGAAGCTGAACGCCCTGCTCGGAGCGCTCGAGCCCTACGGCGTGCGCGAGATCGTGAAGTCGGGGACCGTCGCCGTCGGGCGCGGCTCCCGCTCGATCACCGACCGCGCGCTGGAACGCGTGGTCCGCTCCGCCTGACGATCGCCTACCCTCGCACCAAGACCCGCACGGGCGTCGGTGCGCACCCGATCGTCGTTCCACCGCGAGACATCGCAACAGACCCCCTGCACCGCAAACGAAGAACCGAGGAGAACCATCGTGGCTGAGCTGTTCTACGACGACGACGCCGACCTGTCCATCATCCAGGCCAAGAAGGTCGCGATCGTCGGCTACGGGAGCCAGGGCCACGCGCACGCCCAGAACCTGCGCGACTCCGGCGTCGAGGTCGTCGTCGCCCTCCGCGAGGGCTCGAAGTCGACCGCCAAGGCCCAGGACGAGGGCTTCGAGGTGAAGTCCGTCGCCGACGCCGCGGCGTGGGCCGACCTGATCATGATCCTCGCGCCGGACCAGCACCAGCGCTCGATCTACAACGACGAGATCAAGCCGAACCTCGCCGCCGGCAAGACGCTCGCCTTCGCGCACGGCTTCAACATCCGCTTCGGCTACATCGAGGCCCCCGACGGCGTCGACGTCATCCTCATCGCGCCCAAGGCCCCGGGCCACACCGTGCGCCGCGAGTTCGTCGCCGGCCGCGGCATCCCCGACATCATCGCCGTCGAGAAGGACGCGTCGGGCCAGGCGTGGGACGTCGCGCTGTCGTACGCGAAGGCGATCGGCGGCACGCGCGCCGGCGTCATCAAGACGACGTTCACCGAGGAGACCGAGACCGACCTCTTCGGCGAGCAGGCCGTCCTGTGCGGTGGCGTGTCGCAGCTCGTCCAGTACGGCTTCGAGACCCTCACCGAGGCCGGCTACCAGCCGGAGATCGCCTACTTCGAGGTGCTGCACGAGCTGAAGCTCATCGTCGACCTCATGTGGGAGGGCGGCATCGCCAAGCAGCGCTGGTCCGTCTCCGACACCGCCGAGTACGGCGACTACGTCTCCGGCCCGCGCGTCATCGATCCGCACGTCAAGGAGAACATGCAGGGCGTCCTCGCGGACATCCAGTCCGGCGCGTTCGCCAAGCGCTTCATCGACGACCAGGACGCCGGCGCGCCGGAGTTCACGGAGCTCCGCGAGAAGGCCGCGCAGCACCCGATCGAGAAGGTCGGCAAGGAGTTGCGCTCGCTGTTCGCGTGGAAGCAGCAGGACGCCGACTACACCGAGGGCAGCGCCGCACGCTGACGCAGGCAGGGCGACGAAGGAGCCCTTGCCGGAGTCGGCGGGAGGTGTCTGCCCGACCGACTGCACCGAGGGCAGCGCCGCACGCTGACGCAGGCAGGGCGACGAAGGAGCCCTTGCCGGAGTCGGCGGGAGGTGTCTGCCCGACCATGAACACCGAGGGCTCTGCGGCTCGCTGAGCCTGACGCTCGTCGCTCACCTCGAGGAGGGGGCGGCGTCGTGCGCGATGTACCATCCGGCCTCGTGCCTCGGCCTCCCGCCAGGCCCGCCACGATCGCGCACGACGCCGCCCCCTCCTCGTGCTGTCGGGTCACCTCCACGTCGCCACGGGGCGTCGAAAGTCCGGATCCTTGCGACACGGGTGGGACGAATGGCGGGAGACCGGGCAGATCGACCCTCGGTGCGCCACGATAGGGGCATGACCCGACAGGCGGACGAGGGGGAACCGGTGACGGACGACGTGGTGGTGGACGAGAGGGCGGCGGAGATCCTCGCGTTCTGGGAGCTGGCGCGGCCGAGCGCCGGGATGGCACGGGTGGGCGTGGTCACCGGCACCACGGTCTCCGAGACGGTGCCGCCGCCCGCATGGTCGTTCGGCGACAACCCCGCGCTGGCCGACGCCCTGCTCGCGGCGGTGCTCAGCGGGGAGAAGACCGCGACGTCGTCCGCCCTGTGGGAGTACGAGGACTCGGGGGAGCCCGTCCCGCGCGTCGGCGAGCTGTCGATCCTGCTCGACGGTGCGGGCCACCCGCGGGCCCTCGTCCGCACGACGTCGGTCGAGGTCGTCGCGTTCGAGGAGGTCGACGCGGACTTCGCCCTGGCGGAGGGCGAGGACGACGGCTCGCTCGAGGCGTGGCGCGACGGTCACGAGACGTACTTCCGGCGCGTGCTGGAGCGAGAGTTCGCTCCCGACATGCCGCTCGTGTGCGAGCGGTTCGAGCTGCGCTACCCGCGCTGAGCAGGGGATGAGCGGTGGCCCGCCGTGCCACGTTCGGCCGGCCACCGCTCGCGGGGCAGGTGAAGAGGACTACCCCGGGACTGGTGACGCTCCGACCCGGTGGTCCGGTCGGCCCGCCGCGGTGAGCAGGAGCGTGCGCACGTCCTGCGCGACGACGGAGCGCGCGCCGCGCAGGACCGCGAGCTCGGGGACGGCGCTCGCGACGACCGCGCCCGTCCGCTGGTCGGTGCCCCGGAGCACGGCGGCCGTGGCCTCGGCGAGCTCGTCGCCGCACGCGACTCCCGTCGGTCCGCCGAGCACGACGGCGTCGGGCTCGAGGATCGCCACGACGGGCTGGAGCACGATCGTGACGCGACGGGCGAGGTCGTGCACGAGCTCGTGGACGGCGTCGGTGTCGCGGTGCTCACGGACGGCGGCGACGGCCGCGGCGTAGGGGGTGCCCTCCGTGACGCCGGGGACGCCCGCCCGGGCGCAGAGCTCGACGAGCCGGAGGCCGCCGACGAGGTCCTGCACGTTGACGGAGTCGTCGATCCCGGCGGCGGGCACGGGGAGGTAGCCGATCTCGCCGGCGCCGCCCGAGGTGCCGTGGTGGACGCGGCCGTCGAGCCACGCCCCCATGCCGATGCCCTCGCCGAGCCACAGCAGGGCGAAGCTCTGCTCGTCGCGACCGGCGTCACGCTCGGCGATCGCGGCGAGGTTCACGTCGTTCTCGACGCGCACGTCGATGCCGAGAGCGTCCTCGAGATGCCCCCGGAGCCCTTCGCGCGGCCAGCCGGGCAGCTCGCCGACGAGGGCGATGTCGCCCGTGCGCGGGGCGACGGCCGCCTGGACGCCGACGACGGCGGTCGCCACGCGCGCGACCGGGATGCCCGCCTCCGCGCAGGCCTCGTCGCGCGCCGTGCGGACGTCGGTCGCGGCGGCGCGGTCCGGGCCGGCGGCGACGGTGGTCTCTCCGAGCGTCCGGCCGAGCGCGTCGACGACGCTCGCCCGCACGCCGTCGGGCACGACGTCGAGCGCGAGCCCGACGAGGACGTCGGTGCGTGCGGCGTACTGTGTCGCCTGCGGCCCGCGCGCGCCCTGCACGGAGCCGGTCGGTTCGATGAGACCGGACTGCTCGAGCCGTGCGACGATCTGCGAGGCCGTCGGACGGGACACGCCCGTGCTGTCGCCGATCTGGGACCGGGTGAGCGGTCCGGCGTCGAGGAGGAGCTCGAGCGCCGCGCGATCGTTGATCGTGCGGAGCAGCCCCGGCGTGCCGGGGATCCTCGACGAGGGGGGCGCGGTCATGATGTTCCTTCGAACGGGCTTTAGGAAAGTTTCCTAATAGTGCACGGTCTCGGCCTGTCGCGCAACTCGAACGCCGTCCGAGACGTGAGACCGTCGTCCCGAGGGGTGGCGCGGCGGCGTAGGCTCGCCGCATGACGCGCACCATTGATCTGGCAGTCGTGGCCGGGGACGGCATCGGTACCGAGGTCGTCGAGCAGGGCCTCGCCGTGCTCGAGGCCGCCGTGGCCGGCTCGGACGTGAAGGTCTCCACGACGCCGTTCGACCTGGGTGCGCGCCGCTGGCACGCGACGGGCGAGACGCTCACCGACGCGGACCTCGAGGCGATCCGCGGCCACGACGCGATCCTCCTGGGCGCGATCGGCGACCCGAGCGTCCCGTCGGGCGTCCTCGAGCGCGGTCTGCTGCTCAAGCTGCGCTTCGCGCTCGACCACTACGTGAACCTGCGACCGGGCAAGCTGTACCCGGGTGTCACCTCGCCCCTCGCCGAGCCGGGCGAGATCGACTTCGTCGTGGTGCGCGAGGGGACCGAGGGCCCGTACGTCGGCAACGGCGGATCGCTGCGCACCGGCACGCCCCACGAGATCGCGACCGAGGTCTCCCTCAACACGGCGTTCGGCGTCGAGCGCGTGGTGCGCGACGCCTTCGCCCGGGCCCAGGCGCGTCCGCGCAAGCACCTCACGCTCGTGCACAAGCACAACGTCCTCGTGCACGCGGGCCACCTGTGGCGCCGGACGGTCGAGGCCGTCAACGCCGAGTTCCCCGACGTCACGACGGACTACCTGCACGTCGACGCGGCGACCATCTTCCTCACGACGAAGCCGTCGCGCTTCGACGTCATCGTCACGGACAACCTGTTCGGCGACATCCTCACCGACCAGGCCGCCGCGATCACGGGCGGGATCGGCCTCGCCGCGTCCGCGAACATCAACCCCGACCGCACGGCGCCGTCGATGTTCGAGCCGGTGCACGGCTCGGCCCCGGACATCGCCGGACAGGGCAAGGCCGACCCGACCGCCACGGTCCTGTCGGTCGCGCTGCTCCTCGACCACCTGGGCCTCGGCGACGAGGCGAAGCGCGTGGAGGCGGCCGTCGCCGCCGACCTCGCCGGGCGGGGGAGCCGAGTACGCTCGACGGCCGAGGTGGGCCGCGAGCTCGCCGCTCGCGTCGCCGGCTGACACGCCGCCCGGGTCCTGCGCGGACCCGGGCACCGGTTCGCCCGCAGTCCCCGCACCTCGGTCGTCATCGCCCCAGGACCGGATCCCTCCCGTTCTGACCCGGTGACGCCTGCCGTCGTCGTGCTCTCGCGCGGATCGCCGCACGAGCCGTACGGTCGTGGAAAACTAGGCGGAGACCACCCGGGTCGCCAGGTGAAAGGCCTCATGATGAGCACCCTCGCAGCGCAGCACCAGCCGTCCTCCTCGGAGGAGGACCTCATCGCCCTGTTCGACGTCCGCCCCACGGACGCCCCGACGCCGCCCGCCGAGCGCGAGGCCGCGATCGCGGCCCCGAAGTTCGGCACGGTCTTCACGGACCACATGGCGCGGATCAGCTGGAACTCGACCGACGGGTGGGTCGACCGCCGCATCGAGAAGTACGGACCCCTCCTGCTGGACCCGGCGACCGCCGTCCTGCACTACGCGCAGGAGATCTTCGAGGGCATGAAGGCGTACCGCCACGCCGACGGGTCGGTGTGGACGTTCCGCCCCGAGGCGAACGCCGCGCGCTTCGCCCGCTCGGCCCACCGCCTCGCGCTCCCGGCGCTGTCGGTCGACGACTTCGTCGGGTCGATCACGGCGCTCGTGCGCACGGACGTCGACTGGGTGCCCAGCGGCGACGAGGCGAGCCTCTACCTGCGCCCGTTCATGTACGCGTCGGAGGCCTTCCTCGGCGTGCGCCCGTCGCTCGAGGCCGAGTACCTGGTGATCGCCTCGCCGGTCGGGCCCTACTTCTCGGGCGGCGTCAAGCCCGTGTCGATCTGGGTCGACCGCGAGTACAGCCGCGCGGGCGCCGGTGGCACGGGCGACGCGAAGTGCGGCGGCAACTACGCCTCCAGCCTGCTGCCGCAGGTGGTCGCGCAGCAGCACGGGTGCGAGCAGGTGTGCTTCCTGGACTCCGGGACGCGCACGTTCCTCGAGGAGCTCGGCGGCATGAACGTGTTCGTCGTCAAGGCGGACGGCTCGGTCGAGACGCCCGAGCTCAGCGGCTCGATCCTCGAGGGCGTCACGCGCTCGTCGATCATCCGCCTCCTCACCGACCGCGGACACGACGTGGTCGAGCGCCGCATCCCGCTCACCGACGTCCTCGCCGGGATCCGGGACGGCTCCGTGACCGAGGTGTTCGCGTGCGGCACGGCCGCCGTCATCACCCCGATCGGGCGGCTCGCGGGCTCCGACTTCGACCACACCATCGGCGGCGGCGAGGCCGGGTCGCTCACCATGGCGATCCGCGCCGAGCTCACCGACATCCAGACCGGGCGCGCGGCCGACCGCCACGGCTGGCTCCGCCGCCTCGCCTGAGGCACGTTCTCCGCACCCTGCACGACGACGGGGCCGCCTCCCGCGGGAGGCGGCCCCGTCGTCGTGCGGGCCGGTCAGCGTGGACGCGCCGGCCGGTGGGTCAGAGGGCGGTCGCCGGCCGCACGACGATCGTCCGCCCGGCGACGCCCGCGAGCAGCGACCAGACCGCGATGCCGATGAGCAGGTTGATGAGCCCGGACAGGGCCGCCGCCGTGACGTCGCTCGACCACGCGAACGGGAGCACGGCGATCACCACGACGACCAGTGCCATGATCCAGCCGAAGAACGCGCGCGGGCGCGGCGTGCTGAGGATGAGCAGGTGCAGGACGCCTGCCGCGAGGACCGCGAGGATCGCCCCGTCGATCGCCCACGCCGCCTGGCGCGACCCCGTGCCGAACAGGTCCGGCGGCGGGACCAGGGTGATCGAGAAGATCCGCTCGAAGATGATCACGCCGAGCAGCCCGATGAGGGCCGCGACGAGGGCGGTCGCCGCGGCGCCCGCCCAGAACCGGCCGGCCTCGACCGCGAGGCGCGGGTCCGCGGGGTTGACGGGCGGCCTCTGGTCGGGGAAGCCGGCCTGCGGGTCGGTCGGGGGGATCGCGGGGGGCGGGGCGTGCTGCGGTACGGGCGGCTGCCCGTAGCGGCGCGTCGGGGGGTTCTGCGGGTCGTAGCCGCCCGGCGTCGGGTCGCTCATCGTCACTCCTCGGTCGGTCGCCGCCGCGCCCGAGGGCGGTGGGCGGCTCAGTGGATGGACGCTCGTGTCCATCCTCGCGGAACCTGTGGCACCATGTGCCCTGTGACACACCTCGTCTCCCAGCTCATTATCGAGTAGCGCGCCCGGTAGTACTCACCGGACGCGCAGACCTCCCGCACCCTCGGGGGGTTTTTTTTGTTGCTGGGCACCACCCCCGCCCGGCGGCACGGATGCCGGGCCTCCCGCCTCACGAGGGCCCCGCCCGGCGTCCTGGGAGACGGACCAGAGGGACGGACGCTGCGGCGTCCGCGACACGACGAACGGCAGGAAGAGGCACCATGACCTCGGCGACGACCCCCGTGACCGGCCCCCGCGAGCCCCGGGTCTTCCACGTCTACGACACGACCCTGCGCGACGGCGCGCAGCAGGAGGGCATGAACCTCTCCGTCGCCGACAAGCTCGCCATCGCCCCGCTGCTCGACGAGCTCGGCGTCGGGTTCATCGAGGGCGGCTGGCCGGGCGCGGTGCCCAAGGACACGGAGTTCTTCCGCCGCGCCGCCAAGGAGCTCGACCTCCGGCACGCCGTGCTCGCCGCGTTCGGCTCGACGCGCAAGGCGGGTTTGCGCGCGTGGGACGACCCGCAGGTGCGGGCGCTCGTCGACTCCGAGGCGCCGGTCGTGACGCTCGTCGCCAAGTCCGACGTCCGGCACGTCGAGCGCGCGCTGCGCACGACGCCCGACGAGGGCCTCGCGATGATCACCGACACCGTGTCGTTCCTCGTGGGCGAGGGACGCCGGGTCGTCGTCGACGCCGAGCACTTCTTCGACGGCTACCGGTACGACGCCGCCTTCACGCGGTCCGCCGTGCAGGCCGCGTTCGAGGCGGGGGCCGAGGTCGTCGCGCTCTGCGACACCAACGGCGGGATGCTGCCCACCTGGGTGGTCGAGGTCGTCGAGGAGCTGCGCGACGCCGTCGGGCTCCCGCACGGGCGCGACGCGCTCCCGGGCGACGCGCTGCTCGGCATGCACGCGCACAACGACTCGGGCTGCGCCGTCGCGAACACGCTCGCCGCCGTCGAGGCGGGCGCCGCCCACGTGCAGGGGACGGTCAACGGGTACGGGGAGCGCACGGGCAACGTCGACCTCCTCACGGTCGTCGCGAACCTCGAGCTCAAGCACGGGCTGCGGACCCTGACCGGGGAGGGCCTCGAGGAGGCCACGCGCATCTCGCACGCGATCAGCGAGATCACCAACATCTCGCCGTACGCGCGTCAGCCGTACGTCGGCGCGAGCGCGTTCGCGCACAAGGCCGGCCTCCACGCGAGCGCGATCAAGGTCGACCCCGACCTCTACCAGCACATCGACCCGACGGCGGTCGGCAACGACATCCGCATGCTCGTCTCCGACATGGCCGGCCGCGCCTCGATCGAGCTCAAGGGCCGTGAGCTCGGGTTCGACCTGTCGGGCCAGGGCGAGCTGCTCACCCGCGTGACCAACCGGGTGAAGGACGACGAGGCCAACGGCTACACGTACGAGGCGGCGGACGCGTCGTTCGAGCTGCTGCTCCGCGAGGAGATCACGGGCGAGCGGCCGCCGTACTTCCGGGTCGAGAGCTGGCGCACGATCGTCGAGCGGGCCGGGTCGCGCGGCACCGAGGCCACGGCCGAGGCGACCGTCAAGCTCCACGCCGGCGGCGAGCGCATCGTCACCACCGGCGAGGGCAACGGGCCCGTCAACGCGCTCGACCACGCCCTGCGGCTCGCCCTCGGCCGCGTCTACCCCGAGATCGACGTGTTCGAGCTCATCGACTTCAAGGTCCGCATCCTCGACACCGAGCAGGGCACGGACGCGATCACGCGCGTCCTCATCGAGACGACCGACGGCTCGACGTCGTGGTCGACGGTCGGCGTCGGGCCGAACCTCATCGAGGCGGCGTGGGAGGCGCTGACCGACTCCGCGATCTACGGGCTGGTCCACGCGGGCGTCGACCCTCGCTGACCGGTACCTCGCCCTGCCGAGGGACGGCTGGGCGTCCGCGACGGCGGTCTGTTGCGGGGTGACCGACGTCTCCCGCCGTGCGAAGGGCGAGCGGGCTTAGGGTGGACGGGTGCGTGGTGAGTACAAGGTTCCCGGTGGCAAGCTCGTAGCGGTCGACGTCGAGGTGGAGGCCGGGCGGCTCGCCCGCGTCGCGGTGAGCGGCGACTTCTTCCTCGAGCCGGACGACGCGCTCGAGGACATCGACGGCGCGCTGACGGGCATGCCCGAGACGGCGACGGTCGCGCAGCTCGCGAGCGCCGTGCAGGGCGCGCTCGGCGAGGACGTCACGATGATCGGCTTCTCGCCCGAGGCCGTCGCGATCGCGGTGCGCCGCGCGCTCGGGCACGCGACGGGCTGGGGCGACCACACGTTCGAGGTCGTGCACGAGGGCCCGGAGGAGCCGGCGATGCACCTCGCGCTCGACCAGGTGCTCACGGAGGAGCTCGACGCCGGTCGTCGCGGCCCGACGCTGCGGATCTGGGAGTGGGCGTCGCCCGCGGTGATCATCGGGTCGTTCCAGTCGCTGCGCAACGAGGTGGACCCGGAGGGCGCGGAGCGCCACGGCGTGACGGTCGTGCGCCGGATCTCCGGCGGGGGCGCGATGTTCGTCGAGCCGGGGAACACCATCACCTACTCGCTCTACGTCCCCGGGTCGCTCGTCGAGGGGCTGAGCTTCGAGCGCTCGTACGCGTTCCTCGACGACTGGGTGCTCGGCGCGCTCGCGGAGGTGGGCGTCGAGGCGACCTACAAGCCGCTCAACGACATCGCGTCGCCCGCGGGCAAGATCGCGGGGGCGGCGCAGAAGCGGCTGCGCGGGGGAGCGGTGCTGCACCACGTGACGATGGCGTACGACATCGACGCCGGCAAGATGCTCGAGGTGCTGCGGATCGGCCGCGAGAAGCTCTCGGACAAGGGCACGACGAGCGCGAACAAGCGCGTCGACCCGGTGCGCTCGCAGACGGGCATGGCGCGCGAGGACGTCATCGACGCCTTCAAGGAGCACTTCCGGTCGCGCTACCGCACGGTCGAGGGCAAGGTCACGCCCGAGGAGCGCGAGCGGGCGCAGGAGCTCGCGCGCACGAAGTTCTCGACGCCGGAGTGGACCGCGCGCGTCCCGTGACGCCGTACCTCGCGACGTAGAGCCCCCGGTCGCGAGGTATAGCTCCCCGGGTTCTACGTCGCGACGGCGGGTTCTACCTCGGCGTGGGTCGCGGGCCGAAGACCGCGGTGCCGACGCGGACGATCGTCGCGCCCTCGGCGACCGCGAGCTCGAGGTCGCCGCTCATGCCCATGGACAGCTCGCGCGCGTCCCCGGTGCCAGGCGCGCCCGAGCCGGCGACGGCGTCGCGCACCTCGCGCAGGCGCGCGAAGCCCGCGCGCACCACCGTCTCGTCCGGCGCGTTCGCGCCGATCGTCATGAAGCCCCGCAGGCGCAGACCCTCGAGCGCGACGACGGCGGTCGCGAGGGCGGGCGCGTCGTCGGGCCGGACGCCCGACTTGGACTCCTCGCCCGAGACGTTCACCTGCACGAGCACGTCGAGCACCCGGCCGTCGCGCGCGCAGCGCGCCGCGAGCGCCTCGGCGAGCGCGAGCGAGTCCACGCTCTCCACGCCCGTCGCCGTCGCGAGGACCTGGTTGACCTTGTTGCGCTGGAGGTGCCCGATCATGTGGACCTCGACACGCCCCGCCGCCACGAGGTCGGCGAGGTCGGGGGCCTTCGCGACGAGCTCCTGCACGCGGTTCTCGCCGATCAGGTCCGCACCGGCCTCGACGACCGCGCGCACGGCGTCGGCGGGCTGCGTCTTGGTCGCCACGAGCAGCCGCACGTCCGACGGCGCGCGCCCGGCAGCGCGCGCGGCGTCGTCCACCCGGGACCGCACCCGGGCGAGGTTCTGCGCGATCTGCGCGGGCAGCACGGACGACGGCTCGGGGAGGGGCATGCGGTCAGTCTAGGTCGGCCGGGCCGTCCGAGATCCGGGTCGTCTCAGGGTGGTCCCGGATCGGCGCGAGCGGTCTGATCGGCGAGAATGGTGGGGAAAGGACGGTGCCGTGAAGACACTGCTCAACATCATCTGGCTCGTGTTCGCCGGGCTGTGGCTCGCCCTGGGCTACGTCCTGGCGGGCATCATCTGCTGCATCCTCATCGTCACGATCCCGTTCGGCATCGCGTCGTTCCGCATCGCCGGCTATGCGCTGTGGCCGTTCGGCCGCACGGTCGTCGACAAGCCGACCGCGGGCGCGTGGTCGACGATCGGGAACGTCATCTGGGTGGTCGTTGCCGGCATCTGGCTCGCGATCGGGCACGTGGTCACCGCGATCCCGCTGTTCGTGTCGATCATCGGCATCCCGCTCGGGATCGCGAACCTCAAGATGATCCCGGTCTCGCTCCTGCCGCTCGGCAAGGACATCGTCCCGACCGACGCACCGTACACCGCCTACCAGCGCTGACCGACGGTGCGACAGAGGCCCGGTAGCGCGAGGTAGAGGCCTGGTCATGGCCAGGCCTCTACCTCGGCCGACCAGGCCTCTATCTCGCGAGGGGGGCAGCGGTGCCGTCCGTGAGCCGCAGGAGGTCTCCCGGCGCGAGGCCGACGTCGAGGCCGCGGCGCCCGCCCGAGACGTAGACGGCGTCGAACACGAGCGCGGAGTCGTCGAGGAACGTGCGGTGGCGCTGCTTCTGGCCGAGCGGCGAGATGCCGCCGACGACGTAGCCCGTCGCGCGCTCGGCCGCGGCGGGCTCGGCCATCGTCGCCTTCTTGCCGCCCGCCGCCTTGGCGAGGGCCTTGAGGTCGAGCTGGCGGTCGACCGGCACGATCCCCACGACCAGCGCGCCGCCGTCGACCACGGCGAGCAGCGTCTTGAACACCTGCTCCGCCGGGACCCCGATCGCCGCCGCGGCCTCCAGGCCGTAGGACAGGTCGCTCGACGGGTCGTGCTCGTACGGGTGCAGCGTGTGGGCGACGCCCTCGCGCTCGAGGAGCGCGACCGCGGGCGTGCCGGCGTGCGCGGACGACTTCGACTTCTTGGCCACGGGCCGATTCTGCCGTAGCGCCCTGCTACACGTTGACGTCGAGCAGGGAGCCGATGGCGTAGGTCACGCCCATCGCGATCGCGCCGCCGAGGACCGTGCGGACCGTCGCGCGCCGGGTCGGCGCGTTCCCGAGCCGGGCCGAGCCCCACCCCGTGAGCACGAGCGCGAGCACGACGGCGACGAACGTCAGCGGGATGCGCACGGCCTGCGGTGCGAGGAGGATCGCCGCGAGCGGCAGCAGGCCACCCACCGTGAACGACACGATGGACGCGACCGCGGCCTCCCACGGGCTCGTGAGCTCGTCGGGGTCGATGTGCAGCTCGGCGTCGGCGTGCGCGGCGAGCGGGTCGCGCTCGGTGAGCTGGACCGCGACCTGGCGCGCGAGGTCCGGCGTCAGTCCCTTCGCCTCGTAGATCCCCGTGAGCTCCGCGAGCTCGGCGTCCGGCATCTCGGCGAGCTCGCGCCGCTCGGTCGCGAGCAGCGCCTTCTCGGTGTCGCGCTGGGTGCTCACGGAGACGTACTCGCCCGCAGCCATGGACAGCGCTCCCGCGAGGAGTGCCGCGCCACCCGCCGTCGCGATGACCGGGATCGACGTGCTCGTCGCCGCGACGCCCACGACGACGCCCGCGGTCGACACGATGCCGTCGTTCGCGCCCAGGACCCCGGCGCGCAGCCGGTTGAGCCGAGATCCCGTGCTCTCGGGGTGGTGGGGCTCGCCGGGGTGCTGGCCGTTGCGCGGTGCGTCGCTCATGGCTTCACCGTAGGGGCCCACCGGCGCGGCGCGACCGGGGGCCGCGCGGGCTCCTGCGCGAGCGGCCGACGGCGCACACAGCGTGCGCCCCCAGGTCGCGGTGAGGTCTGATCAGGACATGGTGATCGAGCGGGAGACCCCGGGGGTCGACGGGCTGCGCGAGGCCCTGGACGCGCTGCGGGCGTGGCAGGACGACGCCGCGCCGCTCCAGCTGCACCCCGGCGACGTGGGCTGGTTCTGGCGGTTCGGCGCTCGGGCGACCGCCGCCGCGCTGCGGACGTGGCGCCGTGACGGGCGCGTCGTCGCCGTGGGGCTGCTCGACGGCCCGGACCTGCTCCGGCTCGCGATCGCGCCCGACCTGCTGCGCGACGACGAGCTCGCGCACCGGCTCGCCGACGACGCCACCCGGCCCGAGCGCGGCGTGCTGGGGGAAAGCGGGGCGTCGGTCGAGGCGCCGGTGGGAGCCCTCGTGGACGAGCGCCTGGCCGCGGCGGGCTGGCGCGTCGACGAGCGGTGGGCGCTCCTGCGCCACGACCTGGCCGACCCGGTCGAGGACCCGGGCGTCCGCGTGCGCGAGGTCGGGCCGCCGGAGGCTGCCGCGTGGGCCGAGACGCTCCGCTCGTCGTTCGGCGGGACGCGGGCCGTGCCGGAGCGCTGGCACGCGCTCGCGTCCGGGCTCCCGTACGCCGACGCACGCTGCCTCGTCGTGCACGACGGCCCGCCCGTCGCCGGCCCGCCCGACGGCGAGGCGGCCGACGGCGAGGCGGCCGACGACGAGGCGGTCGACGCCGGCGGGGCGACCGTCGTGGCCGTGATCGGCGTGTGGTCGGCCGGCCCGGGACGACCCGGGCTGATCGAGCCCATGGGGGTGCACGCCGACCACCGCGGCCGGGGTCTCGGCCGGGCGGTCACCCTCGCCGGCCTGGCGGCGCTCCGCGAGCTGGGCTCGTCGAGCGCGCTCGTCGCGACGCCGGCGTCCAACGTCGGGGGCGTCGCCACGTACGTCTCCGCGGGCTTCACCCACCTGCCGGAGCGGTTCGACCGGCGGCGCGACGGTTCGTGACCGCACCACCGCCCGCGCGGCGGGAGTGAGACCGTCGACGCAGGTCACGCCCCGTCCCTTACGCTGCTCGGCGTGACGCAGGGGAACTCCACGGACGACCGACCGACCACGCGCGCGGAGCGCTACGAGCACGGGAGAGGAGTGTTCGGCGCGGTCAACGCGACGGCGGGCGCCGTCCTCGCGGAGGCGCTCGCGGACGTGTCGCCCGAGCTCGAGCACCAGATCTCGGCCTGGGCGTACGGGGAGATCTACGCGCGCCCCCACCTGGAGCCGCGCGACCGGCAGCTCGTCACGCTCGGGATGCTCAGCGCCCTCGGCGGGTGCGAGCCCCAGCTCGAGATCCACGTCCGCACCGCGCTCGACGTCGGCCTCACACCGGCCGAGATCGTCGAGGCACTCCTCCAGTCGGCCGTCTACTGCGGGTTCCCGCGGGCGCTCAACGCGACGGCCGTGGCGAAGCAGGTCTTCGCCGAGCGCGGGCTGCTGCCGGTCGACTGAGCGGCCGGGGCGCGGCGGCGCCCCCGACCCGGGCCGCCCGACCAGGGCGCCCGGCGGTGATGCGCCCGTCGCGGCACCGGCCTACAGCGGCCCGACGGCCAGCACGGTCACGACCGGCTCGCCCGCCTCGTCGCTCGCCGCGAGGTCGACGCTGGCCGTGATCGCCCAGTCGTGGTCGCCCGCCGGGTCGTCGAGCACCTGCCGCACGAGCCACGTGCCCGCGGGGACCACCCCACCCGGGGCGTGCTCCGCCGTCGGGCCCTCGTGGCCTGCCGGGACCTCCGCGCCGGCCTCGACGACCTGGAAAAGCGCCGCGGCACGGGCCCCGGGGCCGATGCCGATCGCGTCGTCGCCCTGGTCGTCGAACAGCGGGTCGAGCGCGTCGCCCCACGCGTCCGCGTCCCAGCCCGCGCCGCCGTCGAGCGCGCCGAGCGCGCGGTAGTCCTCGCGGGACGCGAGCTCGACGCGGCGGAACAGCGCGTTGCGCACGAGGCGGCGGAAGGAGCGCGGGTTGCCCGTGACCGGCCGGGTCGGCGCCTCGGCGCCCGCGCCCGAGAGCGGACCGTCGCCGACCTCGCTGTCCGCGTCGTCGTCGACGGGGTGCGCGAGGCGCTCCCACTCGTCGAGGAGCGACGAGTCGACGCCGCGCACGAGCTCCCCGAGCCACTCGACGATCTCCTGCACCTCCTCGGTGCGGTGCTCCTCGGGGACGACCTGGCGCAGCGCGCGGTAGGCGTCCGCGAGGTAGCGCAGCACGACGCCCTCGGTGCGCTCGAGCCCGTAGACGGACACGAACTCCGCGAACGTCATGGCGCGCTCGACCATGTCGCGGACCACGGACTTGGGGGAGAGCTCGGCGTCCGCGACCCACGGGTTGGACCGCTTGTACATCGCGAACGCGGGCGCGAGCAGCTCCTCGAGCGGCTTGGGCCACGTGATCTCCTCGAGCAGCGCCATGCGCTCCTCGTACTCGTACCCCTCGGCCTTCATCGCGGCGACGGCCTCGCCCTTGGCGGCGTTCTGCTGCGCGTAGAGCACCTGGCGCGGGTCGTCGAGCGTCGCCTCGATGACCGAGACGACGTCGAGCGCGTGGGTCGCGCCCTCGACGTCGAGCAGGTCCAGGGCCGCGAGCGCGAACGGCGACAGCGGCTGGTTGAGCGCGAACTCGCGCGGCAGGTCACCGACGAGCCGCACGCTCGGGCGGTAGCCCTCCGGGCGCGACGGGTCGGGCACGCGCACGCGCTCGACGATCCCCGCGACGCGCAGCGAGCGGTAGATGCGCAACGTCTGGCGCACGTGCTCGCGGCGCTGGGTGTCGGTGTCGTGGTTCGCGAGGAGCAGGTGCCGCATCGCCTCGACGGGGTCGCGGCGCGGGTCGGTCGCGTCGGCCTGGCCGCCGCGACCGTGCTGCGCCGTGCGCGCGAGGACGTTGAGCACCATGGCGTGCGTCACGGTGAAGTGGCTCGTCAGGGGCTCGGGCTCGGCGTCGCGCAGGCGCTCGAACGTCGCGTCGGTCCAGTTCACCGAGCCCTGCGGCGCCTTCTTGCGGACGATCTTCTTGAGCTTCTTCGGGTCGTCGCCCGCCTTGGCGAGCATCTTGCGGTTCTCGATGACGTGGTCGGGCGCCATGACGAGCACCTCGCCCACGGTGTCGTACCCGGCGCGACCCGCGCGCCCCGCGATCTGGTGGAACTCGCGCGCCGTGAGGTGGCGCATGCGCTCGCCGTCGAACTTCACGAGGCTCGTGAGCAGCACGGTGCGGATCGGCACGTTGATGCCGACGCCGAGCGTGTCCGTGCCGCACACGACCTTGAGCAGGCCGGCCTGCGTGAGGCGCTCGACGACGCGCCGGTACTTGGGCAGCATGCCCGCGTGGTGCACGCCGACGCCGTGCCGCAGGAACTTGCTCAGCGTCTTGCCGAACCCGGTGCCGAAGCGGAAGTCGCCGAGCTCGGCGGCGATCGCCTCCTTCTCCGACTTCGTCGCGACGTTCATCGACAGCAGCGACTGTGCGCGCTCGACCGCGTCCTTCTGCGTGAAGTGCACGACGTACACGGGCGCGCGGCGCGTGCTGACGAGCTCCTCGATGACCTCGGTGAGCGGCTCGACGACGTAGCTGAAGTGCAGCGGGACCGGCCGCTGGGCGGTGGTCACCTCGGCGACGGGCCGGCCGGTGCGCTCCTCGAGCTCCTCGACGAACCGGGTCGTGTCGCCGAGCGTCGCGGACATGAGCAGGAACTGGGTGTTCGGCAGCTCGAGCAGGGGCACCTGCCACGCCCAGCCGCGCTGCGGGTCGGCGTAGAAGTGGAACTCGTCCATGACGACCTGGGAGATCGCGTCGTCGTCGACAGGTCCGGCGGTGACACCGTCACCGCCGCCACGGCGCAGCGCGATGTTGGCGAGGATCTCCGCCGTGCAGCAGATGATCGGGGCGTCGGGGTTCACCGCGGAGTCGCCCGTGGTCATGCCCACGTTCTTGGACCCGAACGCCGCGACGAGAGCGAAGAACTTCTCGCTGACCAGAGCCTTGAGCGGCGCCGTGTAGTAGGTGCGGCCGCCGCGGCCCGACCGGTGCGCGGCGAGCGCGGCGAACTGCGCGCCCATCGCGACGAGCGACTTCCCCGAGCCGGTGGGCGTCGACAGGATGACGTGCGATCCGGTGACCAGCTCGATGAGCGCCTCGCTCTGGTGCGGGTAGAGCTCGAGGCCCTGCTCCGTCGCCCAGGTGGTGAACCCCTCGTAGAGCGCGTCCGGGTCGGGGGCCTTGCCCGTCGGTGCGGGCACGTGCGCGAGGAGAGCCGGGGTGCGGCCGGTCGTGGTGGTCACGGCACGAGTCTGTCAGGTGTGGAGCGCCGGGGACGTCGACCGGACCCGTCGCGCCGGCCGCGGGGTCGGTGCGGATCTGGCGCTGCCGAACCCGGGGTTGTTCCCCGGTTCGCCGCCGAACGGGGGACAACCCCGGGTTCGGCAGCTGGCGAGACCGGGGCGCCGGGGGTTGATAGCGCTGTCAACGTGTGCGAGGGTATGCCGCGGGACCGGCGTCGAGGCCGGGTCCCGCCTCCGAGTCATCGATGACCGCCGACCCCACGCCGCCGTGGGACCAAGGGGAGCACCACATGCGGGCAGACAGCGCTATCAACGCTGATCGCGATCCATTCCCGACACGTACCCGACCGTCACGCTCGCGCCCGCCGCGTCGCGGCGGGCGTCGACGTCGCGCGGGCGCCGCCATCGCCCTGGCCACCGCGGCGAGCCTCGCGCTCCCGCTGACCGCGTACGCGGCGCCCGGGTTCGCGACGTCGTCCACGCCCACCGCCGGGACGGAGGCAGCGACGGGGTCCGATGCCGCCGCTGCCGTCGTCGACGGCCCGCTGGTCGACTACGTCAACCCGTTCATCGGGACCAAGGACGACGGCAACACGTACCCGGGCGCCGCCGTCCCGTTCGGCATGGTGCAGCTGTCGCCGGACAACGGTCACAACGTCGGGTACGACTACGACCGCACGTCGGTCCGCGGCTTCTCGCTCGTGCACCTGTCGGGCGTCGGCTGCGGGCTCGGCGGCCCGCTGCCCACGCTCCCGACGACGGGCGCGATCACCTCGACCGACTACGGCCAGTACGCGCTGGGTTTCTCGCACGACGACGAGGAGGCCTCGCCGGGGTACTACCGCGTGGGTCTCCAGGCGGCAGCCGGAACGATCGAGGCCGAGCTCACCGCGACCGCGCGCACGGGCGTCCAGCGCTACACGTTCCCGGCGACGGCGCAGGCGAACGTCCTG
This sequence comes from Cellulosimicrobium funkei, assembly GCF_001019615.1. Classification (GTDB taxonomy): domain Bacteria; phylum Actinomycetota; class Actinomycetes; order Actinomycetales; family Cellulomonadaceae; genus Cellulosimicrobium; species Cellulosimicrobium cellulans_E. The sequence goes on from NZ_JNBQ01000007.1 coordinate 63,903, forward strand.
CTCAACGCCGGCCAGGCGCTCAACCGCGTGACGGAGTCCGACGTGCGCGTCGTCGACGACCGCACGGTCGAGACCCGCATCACCGTGCGCGGCTTCTGCCAGGACACCGAGCCGCAGACGATCTGGACCCGCACGACCTTCGACCGTCCCTTCGTCGCGCACGGCACGTGGGACGGCGCGACCGTCACCGCGAGCTCGGACACCGCGTCGGGCGGCGAGGGTCGGCGCGGCGCGTACGTCACGTTCGACACGACCGGCGGCGACCTCGACGTCGAGGCCGTCACCGCGATGAGCTTCGTGGGCGCCGACGGCGCCGCGGCGAACCTCGCGGCGGAGGCGGGGACGTTCGACGCCGTGCACGACGCCGCGCGCACGGCCTGGGAGGAGCGTCTCGGCCTCGTGCAGGTCGCGCAGGGCGCGGAGGACGACCTGCGCACGTTCTACTCGTCGCTCTACCGCAGCTTCCTCGCGCCGAACGTCGGCTCCGACGTCGACGGGCGCTACCGCGGCTGGGACCAGGAGGTCCACGCCGCCGAACCGGGCTTCACCTACTACCAGAACTACTCGCTGTGGGACACGTACCGCACGCAGCAGCAGCTCCTGTACCTGCTCGCACCCGACGAGTCGGCCGACATGGCGCTCTCGCTCGTGCGCCAGGGCCAGCAGGGCGGCTGGCTCCCGCGCTGGGGCTACGGCACGGTCGAGACGAACATCATGACCGGCGACCCGGCGACGCCGTTCCTCGTCAGCGCGTGGCGGCAGGGGCTGCTCACGGGCCACGAGGAGGAGGCGTACGCGGTCCTGAAGGAGAACGCCGACGGCGTCCCGCCTGCGGACTCGCCCTTCAACGGGCGCGCGGCGAACGTCGAGTACCTGCGCGACGGGTTCGTCCCGCACGAGCCCGCGCGCTCGGGCAAGCCGGGCGACTACGACCTCCAGCACGGCGCCTCGGCGACCATGGAGTACGCCCTCGCCGACGCCATGCTCTCGACGATGGCGCGCGGCCTCGGCCACGACGAGGACGCCGACCGCTACGCGGCCCGCGGCCAGAGCTACCGCAACGTGTTCGACCCGCGCACGGGCAACTTCCGGGCGCGCAACGCCGACGGGTTCTTCGTGGGTGATGCGGACCCCGCGCACTCGGACGGGTTCCACGAGGGCACGGCCGTGCAGTACCAGTGGCTCGCGCAGCAGGACGTCCCCGGCCTGTTCGACCTCATGGGCGGCACCGACGCCGCGGTCGACCGTCTCGACGCCTTCTTCGCGTACGACGAGCTCGTCGCCGACCCCGCGCGCGTCGCGAGCGAGGTGTGGGTCAACGGCACGTACGACTACTACGGCTGGGAGACCTACAACCCGAACAACGAGCCGAACCTCCATGCGCCGTACGTGTACCTGTGGACCGGTCAGCCGTGGAAGACGACGGACGTCGTGCGCGCCGCGGCGACGCTGTTCACCGACGGCCCCGACGGCGTCACGGGCAACGACGACCTCGGCACGATGTCCGCGTGGCACGTGCTGTCGTCGATCGGTGTGTACCCGATCGTCCCGGGCACCGACCTGTGGGGCCTGACGACGCCGCTGTTCGACGACGTGACGATCACGCTCGACCCCGAGGTCTTCGGTCGGGACTCCCTGCACCTCACGGCGGACGGCGTCGCGCGCGACGCGCACTACACGCAGTCCGTCTCGCTCGGCGGCGAGCCGCTGGACCGCGCCTGGGTCACGGGTGACGAGCTCACCGCGGCGGGCACGCTCGACGTGGCCGTGGGCACCGCGCCGTCCGCGTGGGCGACCGACCCTGCGGCCTCGCCGGGCGCCGTCGTGCCGGCGGACGGCACGGTCGAGCGCCTGTTCGTCGGGGCGACGCCGCGGCAGCCGGTCCTCGCGCCGGGCGGGCAGACCGACGTCGCCGTCCAGGTCGTCGCGCAGGGTGCGGGGACCTCGACGGGGACGCTCGAGGTCACGTCCGACGGCGCCGTGACGGCGACGACCGACCTCGCCGAGTGGACCGCCGAGTCCGACGGCCTGCCGGCCACGGTCGAGGGGACGGTCACCCTTGCCGCGGCGGCGGACGCCGAGCCGGGCGTGCACACCGTGCGGCTCGTCGTGCACGACGCCGCGGGGACCGAGGCAGTGCGTGAGATCTCGGTCGTCGTGTCCGGGGAGTCGTGGATCGCGGGCGCGTTCGACAACGTCGGCATCGGCGACGCCGGTGCGGCCAACGCGAACCTCGACGGGTCCGGCGCGTACCTCCTGCGCGACCTGCTCGCCGACCTCGGCGTGGTCCAGGGCCTCGAGCTGACCGTCCCGGGCACCGACCTGACCTACCTGCTCGGCGCCGCACCCGCCGGCGAGCCGGACAACGTCGCGGCGAACGGACAGGTGCTCGAGGTGCCCGAGGCCCAGCGCGGTGCGCGGACGCTCTCGCTCGTCGGGACGGCGACGCACGGCACGCAGCGCGGCGACCTCGTCCTCGGGTTCGCCGACGGGACGAGCCAGACGACCCAGGTCGCCCTGAGCGACTGGTGCACGGGCTCGCCCGAGCCGGGCAACATCCTCGTCGCCAAGCCGGGCGCACGGGGCAACGGGACCGGGACGGACAGGTTCGGCTGCGGGCTCTACGCCACGGCGCCCGTCACGCTGCCCGAGGGCAAGGTGCTGACGAGCCTCACCCTCCCGCGCAACACGCGGTTCCACGTGTTCGCGGTCGCGACCGACGCGACCGGGGTGGCCCCGGCGCCCCAGGTCGAGGTCACGGCGCAGGCCCGCTGCATGGGCGGCAAGGCGTTCGTCGCGGTGCGCGCGCTCAACACCGGCGAGCAGCCCGCCGCGATCGAGCTCGCGACCCCGTACGGCTCGAAGCTCTTCGCCGAGGTCGTGCCCGGGGCGAACGCCTACCAGTCGTTCGCCACGCGTGCCGCGGCCGTCGAGGCGGGCGAGGTCACGGTCACCGTGACGGCGCCCGACGGCGAGCCCCAGCAGGTCACGGCCGCGTACGACGCCGCCGCCTGCTCCTGATCGACGGTGGCGCGGGGCCGCACGGTCCCGCGCCACCGTCCTCCAACCCGCGCTCCCGCACCCGCGGGCCGGCGCGGCTGGACTGCTCGCGCCATCGACGACATCGAGAGAGGGACGACCCATGACCGGTACGACGACGTACCCGGCCCCGCGACCCCGCGACCGCCGGACCACCGCGCCGCTCGCCCTGCTGGCGGCGCTCACGACGCTCGCGCTCGTGCTCGCCGCGGCGCTCCAGGCGCCGGCGGCGCGCGCCGCAGAGGCGTTCACGCCGACCGAGGTGGTCGGCGCCGGCACCACCTGGCGCTACCTGGACGACAACACCGACCCGGCCGCGGGTGCCGCCGACCGGACCGCGTGGGCGGACCCGGCGTTCGACGACGCGGCGTGGAAGACCGGCCGACCGGGCTTCGGCGCGGTCAACGGGACCGCGAGCGGCATCGGGGGCGGCAACACGATCACGACCCTGCTCGACTACTGGATCACCCAGACGCCCAAGGTCGTCGTGCCCGCGTACTTCTTCCGCACGACCGTGACCCTCGACGCGGCCACGCTCGACGCGATCACCGGCCTGCGCGGCACGCTCGTCTACGACGACTCCGCCACCGTGTACGTCAACGGCGAGCGCGTCGCCGGGTGGGGCGACTCGATGATCACCCGCAACCTGCAGTACCAGGACAGGGCCGGCGCGACCGCGCCGCTGCGCGAGACGCTCGTCGTCCCCGCCGACGTGCTCGTCCCGGGCGAGAACACGATCGCGGTCGAGATCCACCAGTGCAACGAGACGAGCTCGGACGTCTTCTTCTCCCTCGCGCTCTCCACCACCGACGACCCGTCGATGCCGTTCCCGCAGGACGTCCTCGACCGGACCTACGCGTCCGACGCGACGCCGTCGGCCCCGACCGGGCAGGACTGGTTCACCTGGATGCTGCGGGGGTTCGCGGACCTGCGCGCGAAACACCCCGAGATCCTCTCGCCCAACGAGCCCGGCCGGCCCACGAGCGCCAACGACCTCGGCTCGCTCGCGCGCAACAACGCCTACGTCGCCGGGGACCCGCAGGTGCAGCGCGCGCTGACCGACGGGCGCGGCTCGGCCTACGAGACCATGGCGGACGCGCTCGGCAGCGAGCTCGGGCCGATCTACCGCGACGCGCTCGCCGACGGGCGTCTCCCCAAGACGAAGGCCCTGCTGTCCGGGCGCGTCGAGAAGTCGGTCGGCAACCACGAGCCCGCCAAGGCCGCGTACGACTACAAGCGCCCCTTTGTCCGGCTCGGCTTCACGTCCGCCGGCGGCCACGTCAACGCGTTCGAGACCTCCGGCAGCTACGAGGGCCTGCGCACCAACGGCTCGTTCCCCAGCGGGCACACCAACCACGGCTACGCGCAGGGCACCGTGCTCGCCACGCTCCTGCCGGAGCTCGCGCCGCAGATCCTCGCGCGCGCGTCCGAGTACGGCGACAACCGCCTCGTGACCGGCTTCCACTACCCGCTCGACGTCATGGGCGGCCGCATGACCGGGCAGAACATCGCGCAGCTCCGGTGGTCCGACCCCGCGTTCCGCGTGCTCCTCGAGCAGGCCCGGACCGAGCTCGTGACCGTGCTGGAGCGGGCGTGCGGCGACGAGATCGCCGTGTGCGCCCAGGACCAGGTGCCCTACCTCCCCACCGACCAGGCGCTCGCGGTGTACGACCAGCGCCTGACGTACGGGTTCCCGCGCGTCGGTGAGGCGGGCCGCGAGGTCCAGGTCCCGGCCGGCGCCGAGGACCTGCTGCGTACGGCGTTCCCCGACCTCACCGGCGACCAGCGCCGCCTCGTCCTCGCCGCGACCGCGCTCGACTCGGGTTTCGCGCTCGACGTCGCGGGCGAGGCCGAGTGGCAGCGCGTCGACCTCGCGGCCGCGATGGCGGCGGACGTCGTCGTGAACGCCGACGGCACGCTCACCGTGGACGGCGAGGTCGTGGGCGAGCCGACGGCGCCGCTCGTCGACGTCGAGACGTCCGCGCGGTGCCTCGCCGGCACGCCGTACGTCGCGGTCCGCGCCCGCAACGTGTCCGACGACGCGCTCGCCGTCGCGCTCGTCACCGGCGCGGGGGAGAGGTCTTTCGCCGCGGTGGCCCCCGGCGCCAACGCGTACCAGTCCTTCGCCGTGCGCGGCGTGGAGACGGGGGCGGACGTGCCCGTGACCGTCACGGCGACCGGCCCCGGCGGCGCGACCCAGGAGGTCGCGCGAGACGTCGCCGTCCCGTCCTGCGGCTGACAGACCGACCCGGGAGGCGCCGAGGGAACGCCTCCCGGGTCATCTCTCCCCGGTCCGCTCCCTGGCGCCTCGCCGACCCGTCGGGCACGCTGGTGCCCCGCAGCGACGACGGAGGCGCAGTGACCGAGGAGTACCAGGGCAGGCCGGCGATCCATGCGGAGACGCCGCAGGAGTGGCGGGCGTGGCTCGCCGAGCACCACGACGACCCCGAGCCCGGGGTGTGGCTCCTCACCTGGCGGCGCGAGAGCGGCCGCACGACCTACGGGTACGAGCCCTGGATCGAGGAGGCGCTGTCCTACGGCTGGATCGACGGGCAGGCCGCGACGGTGGACGCCGACCGGCACGCGCTCTGGTTCACGCGCCGCCGGCGCGGCAGCCGCTGGACCCGCCTGAGCAAGGAGCGCGTCGCGCGCATCGAGGCGGACGGGCGCATGACCGACGCCGGACGCGCCGTCGTGGACGCCGCGAAGGCCGACGGGTCGTGGACGCGGCACGACGACGCCGAGGCGCTCGTCGTCCCCGACGACCTCGCCGCGGCGCTCGGCGAGCGGCCGGGCGCCCGCGCGCACTTCGACGCGTTCACGCCGGGCGTCCGCCGCGCGATCCTCGGCTGGATCGTCGAGGCGAAGCGTCCCGAGACCCGCGCGCGCCGGATCGCGGAGACCGCCGACCAGGCGGAGCAGGGCGTCGCGGCGCACCAGCCGCGCCGCTAGCCCGAACGCTCAGCGCACGACGCCCAGGGCGGCGGCCGTGGCGTCGTCGGCGGGGAAGAACGACTCGATCGCGATCTCGTCGAGCGTGACGTCCCGCGGGGAGCCGAACACCGTCATCGTGTAGAGGAACGCGAGCTCGCCGTCCGGGGTCGCGAGGCGCAGCGGCACGACGGCGTCGCTCGCCGGGGAGCGGTCGTCGCGCCGGTGCCCCTCGGGCGGCAGGTAGCCCTCCACCTCGGCGAGCAGGGCGGCGAGCGCCGGGTCGCCCGTGCGGTCGAGCTGGCGGCGCACGCGCCGTCGGACGTGCGCTCCCCACTCCGCGAGGTTCGCGATCCGCGCGGCGAGGCCGTCCGGGTGCAGGGTCAGGCGCAGCACATTGACTGGTGGCTCGCGCAGCCGGTCGGGCACGCCGTCGAGGAACGTGCTCGCGGCGGCGTTGGCGGCCAGCAGGTTCCAGCGCCCGTCGACGGCCATCGCGGGGAACGGCTCGTGCCCGGCGAGCACGAGGTCGACGGCCCGGCGGGCGGCCGCGAGCGTCGCGGTCGACAGCGGCGTCTCGCGGTGCCGCGGGGCGTAGCCCGCCGCGAGGTAGACGTCGTTCCGCGACCGCAGCGGGACGTCGAGCTCGTCGCACAGGCGGTCGATCATGTCCCGGCTGGGTTGCGCCCGGCCGGTCTCCACGAAGCTGATGTGGCGTGGCGAGACGTCGGCGCCCAGCGCGAGGTCGAGCTGCGAGCGCCGACGCCGCACGCGCCACTCGCGCAGCATCGATCCGGCGGGTGCGTCCACGGGAGGCATGGACCCACCCTGCCGTTCCTCGGAGGGCCGGCCAACTACCTCCGAGGTCATCGACACCGTGTCGTGGCCCGGCAGACGGTGGTGCTCCGGCACCCCGCCGGACCGTCACGGCGCCGCGGCCCAGGCGCCGGCAGAGGAGGGACCATGACCGAGACGACGACGCGGACCGCGACGGCGGTCGAGCGCTACCTGGAGTTCTGGAACACGGCGGACGCGGCCGGTCGCGACCGGCTCGCGCGCGACACGTTCTCCCGCGACGTCGAGTACGTCGCCCCCGTGACGCGTGCCGGGGGGTGCGACGCGGTCCTGGCGTTCGCGACCGAGCTGCTCACGCACGTCGCGGGGCACCGGTTCGAGGCGCGCTCGGCGCCGGACCTGCTCGACGACCGGCTGCGCCTGCGGTGGCGCGCGGTCGCCCCCGACGGGTCGGAGTTCGCGACCGGCACCGACGTCCTGCACGTCCGGCCCGACGGGCTCGTGTCGTCGGTGACGACGTTCCTGGACCGCGCGCCCGACGGCTTCGTCGCGCACCACCACTGACTCGCTGAGTGCAGGAGATAGCCGCTGTCCCATCGAGACGACGGCGACCAACTCCTGCACTCAGCAGGTCGGGGCGTCAGGAGAGGTCCCAGAGCAGGCGGTAGTAGGCGATGCGTTCCGGGTCCGGGTCGACGCCGTAGCCCGCGTAGACGTGGCCCTCGTACCCGGGGCCGTAGTTCCACTCGGTGCTCCACGCCGCGACGGCGAGGTCGGCCCAGCGGTCCGCGACCCCGAGCGAGCCGAGGTCGACGTGCGCGGCGAACTTGCCATCGTCGTGCAGGAGGGTGTTGGGCACGCACGCGTCGCCGTGGCACACCACGAGCCGGTCGACGGCGGGCGGGTCGTCGAGCCGGGACCTCGCCTCGGCGACGCCCAGGCCGCGGTGCTCGGGGAACCACCCGTCCGGGCCGTCGCCGCGGGCGAGGCGCGCGTCCGCGTTCGACACGCGATCCTCGACCGCCCAGGTGAACGGGCACGACCCGACGGGCAGCGCGTCGTGCAGCGCGCGCAGCCCTCGCCCGATCGCGCGGGCGGCGGTCGCCGGGTCGGCGACCCAGCGCGGCTCGACCGCCGACCGTCCCGGGACGGCGCGCGTGACGAGCCAGGCGCCGTCGTCGTCGGAACCCTGGGCGAGGACGTGCGGGACCGGGGCGCGGTCGCCGACCCAGGCGAGGCGTGCGGCCTCGCCCGAGAGGTCGATCTCGGGCGTGCCCGCGGGCACCCACTTGGCGAACCGGGTCCCGTCGGCGCCGTCGAGCCGGAACGTCAGCCCTCCGAGCTCGTTGCGCCACACGGGCGTGGTGACGTCGTCGCCGGCGAGCGCGCGGACGGCGTCGGGCACGACGACCGGGCCGGTCGGGACGGCGGCGAGCGGGACGCGACTCATGCGCGCGATCCTCGCACGCCGGGCCCGCGCATCAGGGAGCGCACGTCGGCCCTCCCTCCGGACGGGGGCGCGGGACCCCGACGGCGGGAGAGCCCGCCGGTCCCGCGACGACGGAGGGAACGACGATGACGACCGTCCTGACGACACTGCCGACCTGGCCGCGCGTGCGACGCGGCGCCAACGGGCACCCGGTCCAGACGCTCCAGCACCTGCTGCGCCACCGCGGGCACGAGATCGCCGTCGACGGGCTGCTCGGACCGCGCACCGAGGGCGCCGTCCGCGCCTTCCAGGACGTGGCCGGCCTCGACGTCGACGGCGTCGTGGGCCCGGCGACGTGGGCCGCGCTCGTCGTGGTGGCGCGCCGGGGGAGCGTCGGCGAGGCCGTGCGCGCGGTGCAGCGCGAGGCCGTCGCGCGCGACCTGTCCGGCGGACCGGAGCCGGTGCTCGCCATCGACGGGCAGTTCGGCCCCCGCACCGAGGCCTGGGTGCGCGGCTTCCAGGACGCGCTGCACGCGGGCTTCCCGGAGGTCGTCGTCGACGGCGTCGTCGGGCCCGTGACCTGGCGCTGCCTCGTCAGCGGGATGCTGTCGCACTGACCTCGCGCGCGTCCGGCTCGCTGCCGACGAGCGCGTCGCACACGGCGAGCAGCCGCGCGCGCAGCGCCGCGCCGCGCTCCGCGAACGCGCGCTGGTGGCGCACGTACTCCGCCTTGCCCTCGGGCGTCTCGATCGCGACGGGGTCGAGCCCGTACGACGACACGTCGTAGGGCGACGCCTGCATGTCGACGACGCGGACGTCGCGCGCGAGCTCGAAGCAGTCGAGCACGAGGTCGCCCGGGACGGCGGGCGTGAGCTTGAGCGCCCACTTGTAGAGATCCATGGTCGCGTGCAGGCAGCCGGGCTGCTCCAGGGCGGGCTGGTTCTCGCGCGTCGGCCGCAGGCGGTTGAGCGGGCCGGCCTCGGGGGTGAAGAAGCGGAACGCGTCGAAGTGCGAGCACTGCACCGGGTGGGACTCGACGACGCGGTCGGTGCCGTCGTGCCCCAGGCGCAGGGGGAGCGGGTGCCGGTGGTCGCGGCCGGTGGCCCGGTCGCGGTAGACCATCGCCCACTCGTGCAGCCCGAAGCACCCGAACCGGCCGGGCCGCGACGCCGTGGCGGCGAGCAGGGCGCGCAGGTAGCGCACCGTGTCGCCGCGGTCGGCGAGGAACGCGCCGGCGTCGAGCGTCAGTCCCGCGGGGGTCTCGCGGTACCACCGCCACGCGCCGCGCGCCGTGTACGGGTCGGCGGGCTCGTCGTCGGGCCGAGGTGCGGTCTCGGGGGCGGGCACGCGGCCCTCCGGCGGGGCGAGCACGACGCCGGGGCCCGGGTGCCAGCGGCGGAGCTGCGCCGGGCGCGTGGGGTAGTAGGTGAAGAGGAAGTCCTCGATCGCGTGCTTCTCGCCGCGCGGCTTGCGCTCCCGCCACCCCGCGGTGAACGCGTCCGCCCGCTCGGCGTGGGCGTGCTCGCGCGAGGTCCACTCCTCGGCCGGGAGCACGACGGTGCCGACGACGGCGGTCGTCGGGGAGGCCGGGGTGGCGGTCGAGGGCACGGTCCCAGGGTACGAGAGCACCGTGGCCGGGCCGACGGGACGGGTTTCACCCGGGCGGCATTTTCCCGATGTGGGCGCGAGCGGGAAGAATGCTCGTGAACGTGCTGTGAAGGCCCGGCACGCCCGCCCGGAGCGACCTCGTCGCCCCGGCACCCGACCCGTTTGGACCGATCTCGCGGCGACGCCGCGGAGGAGCACCATGTCGCAGCCGCCCACGGCACCGCAGGACCCGTACCAGTTCGACCCCTACCGGCCGCACGGCGCGGACCCGGCGCAGCAGGCGCCGTCGCACGACGCCTGGGCGCCGCAGGGCGAGGCGCCGACGCAGCCGTACGGGTCGGCGAACGACGCGTACGCGGCCCCGGGCTACGGCGCGGCGCCGGAGCAGGCTCCCTACGGCGCGGGTCAGGCACCCTACGGCGCCGGCCAGGCGCCCGTGTACGGCACGGACCAGCAGCAGGGATACGGCCAGCAGGCCGGGTACGGCCAGCCCTCCGGCGACCCTGCGCAGCAGCCGTACCCGCAGCCGTACCCGGACCCCGCGCAGCAGGCGTACGGCCAGCCCTACGGCGACCCGGCGCAGCAGCCGTACGGCAGCCCGTACGGCAACGGCTACTCGGCGTACACCGCGCCCGCCCCGGCGACGAGCACGATCGCGATCGTCGGCTTCGTCCTGGCGATCCTCGGCTTCCTCGGGAGCTGGATCCCGTTCGTCAACATCTTCGCGGCGCTTCTCGGCATCACCGGTGTCGTGCTCGGGTTCGTCGGGCTGTCCCAGGTGAAGCAGGGTCGCTCCGGCAAGGGCTTCTCGATCACGGCGATCGTGCTCGGCGTGCTGTCCGTCCTGGCGACGATCCTCATGTGGGTGGTCTTCGTCGTCGCGGCGAACGAGGCCTCGACGCAGTACGAGCAGACGCTCTCGGAGGTCCAGGAGGAGTCCGACCGCGCGTTCGGCGAGGCGACGGACGACATCCTCGCGAACGACCTCGGCGTGGAGTTCGGGACCTTCGAGGGTACGGCCGACGAGCTCGGCTGGGTCGAGTCCTCGCTGCCGGTCACGTTCACCAACACGTCCGACGAGCCCCTCACGTTCGACATCGACGTGGACGCGGTCGCCGCTGACGGCACCGTGATCGAGAGCGACTGGGCGTACTCCGAGACGCTGGAGCCGGGCGCCTCGGAGACCGTGGAGATCTTCGACTTCATCGACGCCGAGAACCTCGAGGCCATGAAGACGGCCACGTTCGAGGTGACGCAGGCGAGCGCGTACTGACGACGGCTGCACAGGACGGAGACCGAGCGTGAAGGACCCCGCGACCTCGCCCGGGGCGAGCGCGCGCGAGCCCGCCTGGGGCACGGCGCCCGGCACCGAGCGGGACCCCGCCGAGGGCGGCCGCGCGCCGGACCCCGAGGCTCCCGGGACGCCGCCCACACCGCGCGGCGAGGGTGAGACCGTCCCGGCCGCCAGGGCGCGGCCCCGTGGGCGGTGGTCGTGGGCGACGGCCGCGCTCGTGGCCGCGACGCTCGGCGTCCTCCTCGTCGTCGCCGTGCTCGCCACCGAGACGGTGACGGCTCGGCGCGGCTGGGCGCACGTCGGCGGCCTCTACGCGGTCGCGGGCGCCGCGGTGGTCGCGGTGGGTGCGGTCGTGTGGCGGCGGGGCACGCGTGGCGTGGCCGGCGCGACGCGCGCGCTCGTCGCGCTCCTCACCGGCACCGTGGTGCTCACGGCGTGGGTGACGGTCGACGTGATGACGGGCGGCGGTCCGGGCTACGGTGCCGGCAGCTCGCTGCGCGGTTATCCGTTCGGCGGCGGCTACGACGAGGGTCCCGAGATCGGGGCCGCCTCGGACCGGGTCTGGTACGGGGAGTCCGTGCGCTACACGGACGGCCTCGTCGTCTCGGTCTCGGCGCCCCAGCCGTACACGCCGACCGAGGACGCCTCCGTGCGCGAGGACGACCACCCGCACGCGGTCCGCCTCCGCGTGCGGGTCACGAACGGTACCGGTCAGGAGGTCGACCCGGGCGGGCTCGACCTGCAGCCCGTGTCGGGCGGGCTCGTCGCCCGCAGGGTCTTCGACTATGCCCCCGACGTGCTGCTCGACGACCCGGACACCATCGCCCGGGGGACGAGCGCCGAGTGGGACCTCGTGTACAACGTGTACGACCCCGCGGACGTCGCCGTCGGGCTCGAACCGACCTGGGCGAACTACGCGGTGGCCGTGTTCTCCTGGTGACCCGCGCGCAGGGTGGTGCGCCGTGCGTCACTCCGTGCGGTCGAGGTACTCCTGCGCGAGCCGCTTCGGGGCGCGTGCGAGCCACGCGTCCTGGAGCAGCTCCTCCAGCTCCGGGACGGCGACGAGGTCGAGCCGGGCGAGGACGATCGGGTACCCGTCGAAGTGGCTCGTCGTGAGGAAGACCGCGGGATCGTCGCCGAGCAGCGCCGCCTTCTCGCCCTCGTCGGCGACGCGGAACGCGACGGGCGGTTCGACGGGCGCCGTCTCGCCGAGCTCGTCGAGGTCCTTCGCCCGCAGCGGCCGCTCCCAGACGAAGAGCTTGCCGTGCACGGTCCACTGCCGGGGACCCTTGAGGTCCGTGTCCGGCAGCGCCGAGACGATCCGCTCGACGTCCTCCCACGAGGCCATGCCTCCACGGTAGGCCGCCGGTCGACGACGGACAACACGATCGGCCGGCTGACCGCGGCGGCGCGTCAGAAGGGTGCGACCTTCCCGAGCGGCGGGAAGATCTCGTCGAGCTCGGCCAGGTCCTCGGCCGTCGGGGTCCAGGCCCCGGCCGCGGCGTTCTGCCGCACCTGCTCGGGCTTCGTCGCGCCGGCGATGACGCTCGACACCTGCGGGCGCGACAGCAGCCACCCGAACGCGACCTGCACCTCGGTGATCCCGCGCACCTGGCAGAACGCGCCGAGGCGCGCGAGCGCCTCCCACGGCGCCGACTCCAGGAGGTGCGGCTTCGACGTGACGAGGCGACCGTCGTCGGGCCGCGCGCCGTGCGCGTACTTGCCCGTGAGGAGGCCGTTCGCGAGCGGGAAGTAGGGGAGCACCCCGAGCCCGTACGCGGCCGCCGCGGGCAGCACCTCGAGCTCGGCCGCGCGGTCGACGAGGTTGTACTGGTTCTGCGCCGACACGAAGCGCACGGTCCCGGCGGCGCGGGCGGTGAACTCGGCCTCGGCGACCTGCCAGCCCGCCCGGTTGGAGTGTCCGACGTAGAGCACCTTGCCCGCGCGCACGAGGTCGTCGAGCGCGGCGAGCGTCTCCTCGATCGGCGTCCGCGGGTCGGGGGTGTGGAACTGGTAGAGGTCGATGCGGTCCGTGCCGAGGCGGCGCAGGGAGTCCTCGACGGCACGCACGACGTAGCGCCGCGACCCGCGGGCGCCGAAGTCCTCGCCCGCGGCCCCGTGCATCGACATGCCGAACTTCGTCGCGACCACGACGTCGTCGCGACGCGACCCGAGCGCCTGGCCGAGCAGCTCCTCGCTCAGCCCGGGGCGACCCCCGTAGGTGTCGGCCGTGTCGAAGAACGTCACCCCCGCGTCGAGCGCGGCGTCGACGACGGCGCGCGTCCCCTCGAGCGTCTCCGTCACCGTGCGGGGGCGGCCGAAGTTGTTGCACCCCAGCCCGACGGCGGACACGGCGAGTCCGGACCGGCCGAGTCGGCGCAGGGCGGGGCGGGGTGCGGTTCCGTCGTTCGCAGTCGTCATGCGGCGACCCTACGACGGGCCACGGGCGGCCGTGACCGCGGACGCGCGCGCCGCGACCGCGGCGAAGAGCCGCTCGAGCGGCCCGCGCCCCAGCGCCCAACGCCACAGGGTCGCGACCGCGAGCGTCGCGAGGACGAGCGCGAGGAGGGGGCCGTTCGTCGTCTGCTCGAACGCCGCGTCACCCCACGCCCACACCACGACGATCTGCGCCGTGTACACCGTGAGGGCCATCGCGCCGACGGCGGCGACGGGCGCCAGGACCCAGCGCCCGAGCCGGCCCGCGAAGAGGCACGACCCCAGCACCGCGACGGCGAACCCGCCCGACCCCACCACCTCCGGCAGGGTGTCGGTGTGCGGTCCGGCGAGCCACAGGTACGCGCTGGTCGGCCACGGGTCGGACCAGTCCAGCGGCTCGGGCCGGAAGCTGCTCGACCACGCCGCGGCGGCGTCCTCGACGGCCTGGGCCCCGCCGAGGGGCCCGGTCATCGTCGCCGAGAGCCCGTACCCGATGCCCAGGGCGAGCAGCCCGCCGCCCACGAGCCCGACGCGCGTGGCGGTCGAGGACAGGTCGGAGCGCCCGATCGCGATCCCGACCAGCACGTACGCCATCCACACGACGGCGGGGTAGTGCCCGGACACGAGGAAGTCCGTGAAGGCGCCCGAGCCGTCGTCGGGCAGGTGCAGCCCGGCGCGCGCGAGCACCTCGGGGAGCCAGTACGCGAGCACCGGCCCGACCACCGCGACCGCGCCCGCGAGCGCGAGCAGGTCGCGGCGGCGCCAGCGCAGGAACGGCAGGGCGAGCACGAAGTACGCGGCGTAGAAACCGAGGATGAGCAGGACGCGCGTGCCCAGCAGGTCCAGCAGGCCCACGAGCCCGAGGAGCATCACGGCGCGCACGAGGATGCGCGTGCGGGTCTGGAGCGCGGGCAGCCCGTCGAGGGGCGTCCGCCCGCCGGAGACGATCGCGAGCGACACCCCCGCCACGAGCGCGAAGAGGATCGACGACCGCCCGTGGGACAGCGAGAGCCAGCCGGAGACCTCCCCGAAGTCCTCGGACGTGTACCCGACGTGCGCGGTGAACATGCCGAGGACGGCGATCCCGCGCGCGACGTCGACCCCCGTGACGCGCCCCGGCCCGCCGAGCAGGAGGGTGACGTGCCGCCGCGCGAAGCCGGGGGAGCGCGCGGGGTCGCCCGGGGAGGGTGTCGTGCCGGTCGCGGCCGTCATGGGGGGATTGTCCGTGCGCGGGCGCGCTCCCACCCGGCCGCCACGCCGGAGCGGTCGACGGTGCGATGCCCGCGCGGACCGCGCGCCCAGAGTGTGAGAACGGGGTCGAGAACGATGCACGTCCGGCCTACGGTGCGGGTATGACGCACACCCCCCACGGCGCCGACGCGGCCGCCGACCACCACGCCGACGCCCCCACCGGGGCCGGCAGCGACCCGGCGCAGGAGTCCGAGTCGTACACGCACGGCCACCACGAGTCCGTGCTGCGCTCCCACCGGTGGCGCACCGCGGAGAACTCGGCCGGCTTCCTCCTGCCGCACCTGCGCGCGGGCATGAGCGTCCTCGACGTGGGCTGCGGCCCGGCGACGGTCACCGTCGACCTCGCCGACCGCGTGGCCGGGGGGCGGGTCGTCGGGGTCGACGCGTCCGAGGCCGTCCTGGACAGCGCGCGCGAGCTCGCCGCCCAGCGCGGCACCGCGAACATCACGTTCCAGCACGCGAACGCGTACGAGCTGCCGTTCGCGGACGGCACGTTCGACGTCGTCTACGCGCACCAGCTCCTGCAGCACCTGTCCGACCCGGTCGGCGCGCTGCGCGAGATGAAGCGGGTCGCGAAGCCCGGCGGGCTCGTCGCCGTGCGCGACGCCGACTACGCCGCCATGACCTGGTACCCCGAGTCCCCGGGCCTCACCGAGTGGAACACGCTCTACCACGAGGTCACGCACGCGTACGGGTTCGAGGCCGACGCCGGGCGCCGCCTCTTCTCCTGGGTCCAGGACGCCGGGTTCGACCTCGACGGCATCGCGCCCACGGCGAGCACGTGGTGCTACGCGACCCCCGCCGACCGCACGTGGTGGGGCGGCCTCTGGGCCGAGCGCTGCGTCGCCTCGAACTTCGCCGTGCAGGCGAAGGAGTCGGCGCTCGCGGACGACGTCGCGCTCGAGCAGCTCGCGCAGGACTGGCTGCGCTGGGCCGAGGAGCCCGCGGGCTGGTTCGCGGTCCTCAACGGCGAGGTCCTCGCCCGCGCGTGAGCCCGTACGGGCACGGTCGCGCGGTCGCGCGGGCGCAGGCCGGATAGCCTGAGCCCGTGCGCATCGCGAGATTCACCACCGGAGACGACCCCCGCTACGCCCTCGTCCAGCAGGAGGGGGACCGCACGTACCTCGCGGTCCTCACGGGCGACCCGCTCTACATGCCCGTCACGCCGACGGGCGAGCGCATCGAGCTGGGCGACGGCGTCCGGCTCCTCGCGCCGGTGATCCCGCGCTCGAAGATCGTGGCGGTCGGCCGCAACTACGCCGACCACGCGAAGGAGATGGGCAACGACGTCCCGACGAGCCCGCTGCTCTTCCTCAAGCCGAACACCTCGGTCGTCGGCCCGGACGACCCGATCGTCCTGCCCGACTTCTCGCAGGAGGTCTCCTACGAGGCGGAGCTCGCGATCGTCATCGGCCGGCTCGCCAAGGACGTCTCGCCCGAGGCCGCACCCGGCTACGTGCTCGGGTGCACGGTCGCGAACGACGTCACCGCGCGCGACGCGCAGCGCACCGACGGGCAGTGGGCGCGTGCCAAGGGCTTCGACTCGTCGTGCCCGCTGGGCCCGTGGATCGACACCGACCTGAACCCCGAGGACGTCGGCGTCCGCAGCCGCGTCAACGGCGAGGTGAAGCAGGACGGCCGCACGAGCGACATGATCTTCGACATCCCGTTCCTGGTGTCGTACATCTCCGAGGCGATGACCCTCCTGCCGGGCGACGTCATCCTCACCGGCACGCCCGCGGGCGTCGGCCTGGTCGACGCGGGCGACCGCGTCGAGTGCGAGGTCGAGGGGATCGGCGTCCTGAGCAACCCGGTCGTCCGGCGGGTCTGAGCATGCGACCCGCCCCGGGTCGGGCCGTCGCGCGAGGAGCCGGCTGGGGCGCGGTCCTTCCGTGCGCGGTCGTCGTCGTGCTCGTGGTCCTCGCCGTGCTCGCCGGGGGCGTCCCCACCGGGGAGGCCTTGTCGTACGGGATCGTCCTCGCGATCGTCAGCGTCCCGGTCTGCGCCCTCGTCGGCGCCGCGATCGGCGGCCTCTTCGTGTTCGTGCGTACTCGGTCGCGGAGCAACCCCGTCGCTCGCCCTGGCGGCAGCGAACGAACGCCGGGAGCCGGCGGCGGACCGGGTGGACATCCGGCAGCGACGCTGCTCCTCACGGCCGACGACGTCCTCGCGATCCCCGGCGTCGCCTCCGTCGACGTGACGCGCGTCGAGCCGGGTCTCGAGGACCTGTACGTGCGGTTCGACGACGATCCCGACGGCGAACGCGACGTCGTCGTCCTGCACAACACCTCGGTGGGAAGCGCACTAGCCCTGGTCGACACGGCAAGACTTGAGCTCGACGAGAAAGATCTCCGAGCGCTCCTGGAGTCGGTCGGTGCTCGCCGGTTTCGCGTCGAGAGGGGCAATCGGATCGTCGTCTGGCACCCGTCGGGCGACGAACAGGTATTCGTCTGATGGGGACTTCCGGCAAGGACGGTGTGGCACGCGACTATCCGACACGGGAGGAGACGCGGGCCGCTCTGCGCGGGCTCGTGGACCAGTCGCGCTCCCGCGACGAGGTGAGCGACTGGGCGTGGGAGTACCTCGCCCAGGACTCGCACCGATACGACGAGTGCATCCAAGAAGCTCTCGACCGCCTCGCCGGTGCCGAGCCACTCCCACCCGGGATGACCGGCGACTACACCGTCGACGACTTCCGCGACTGGCTCCACGACTTCGAACGTTGCGTGACCGGTCGAACCGTCCGCGACACCGTCCCGCTGCCCGCGCCCGCTGCGGACCCGGCCACGCGCGACTGAGACGACGACCGGGGCCACGCCGGACGCCCGGGCGACGGACGGCGCCGGGCAACTAGGCTGGGAGCCGTGATCCCCGCACCTGGCTCCTCGCCCGTCCGCGTCCGTTTCTGCCCGTCCCCGACCGGGACGCCGCACGTCGGGCTCATCCGCACCGCGCTGTTCAACTGGGCGTACGCGCGGCACACCGGCGGCACGTTCGTGTTCCGCATCGAGGACACCGACGCCGCGCGCGACAGCGAGGAGAGCTACCAGCAGCTCCTCGACGCGCTGCGCTGGCTCGGGCTCGACTGGGACGAGGGCGTCGAGGTCGGCGGCCCGCACGAGCCGTACCGGCAGTCGCAGCGCGCGGACATCTACCAGGACGTCATCGCGCGGCTGGTCGAGGGCGGGTACGTCTACGAGTCGTTCTCGACCCCCGAGGAGTCCGACGCACGCAACGCCGCCGCGGGCGTCAAGACCAAGGGGTACGACAACTTCGACCGCACCCTCACGGACGAGCAGAAGGCCGCGTTCCGCGCCGAGGGCCGCGAGCCCGTGCTGCGCCTGCGCATGCCCGACGAGGACATCACGTTCACCGACCTCGTCCGCGGCGAGATCACGTTCAAGGTGGGCTCGGTCCCGGACTACGCGCTCGTGCGCGGCAACGGCCAGCCGCTCTACACGCTCGTCAACCCGGTCGACGACGCGCTCATGGGCATCACGCACGTGCTGCGCGGCGAGGACCTGCTGTCCTCCACGCCGCGCCAGATCGCGCTGTACCGGGCGCTGCTCGAGATCGGCGTGGCCGAGGTGATGCCGGAGTTCGGCCACCTGCCGTACGTCATGGGCGAGGGCAACAAGAAGCTCTCCAAGCGCGACCCCGAGTCCAACCTGTTCCTGCACCGCGAGCGCGGCTTCACGCCCGAGGGCCTGCTCAACTACCTCGCGCTGCTCGGCTGGTCCATCTCGCCGGACCACGACATCTTCACCGTCACCGAGCTGGTCGAGGCGTTCGACGTCCACGACGTGCTGCCCAACCCCGCGCGCTTCGACCTCAAGAAGGCCGAGGCGATCAACGCGACGCACGTGCGCCTGCTCGCCCCCGAGGACTTCCGCGACCGCCTGGTGCCCTACCTGCACGCGGGCGGCCTGGTCCCCGCGGACTCGTTCGCGGACCTGTCGCCGCGCAACCAGGAGATCCTCACGGCGGCCGCGCCGCTCGTGCAGGAGCGCATGGTGCTGCTCGGGGAGTCGGTCGGCATGCTCGGCTTCCTCTTCACGGCCGACGACGCGCTCACGGTCGAGGACGACGCGCGCGGCGCCCTGCGTGACGACGCGAAGGACATCCTTGCCGCCGCGATCGCCGCGCTCGACGTGCTCCAGGACGACGAGTTCGTCACCGCGGCCATCGAGGAGCGCCTGCGCGACGCGATCGTCGAGGGCATGGGCGTCAAGCCGCGCTTCGCGTTCACGCCGCTGCGCGTCGCGCTCACGGGCCGCCGCGTCTCCCCGCCGCTGTTCGAGTCCATGGAGCTGCTCGGCAAGGGCTCGACCCTGGAGCGCCTCGTGCGCCTGCGGGACGCGCTGTGACGGACCTCGGCGTCTCGGCGACCCTCGCGCCGCTCGAGGGCGTCCTGTTCGACGTCGACGACACGCTCGTCGACACGCGCGCCGCGTTCGCGGAGGCGATCGCCGCCGCGTCGCGCGTGTGGCTCCCGCACCTGCCCGAGGACCGGTACGACGAGGTCCTCGCGCTGTGGCGCTCGGACCCGAACGGCCACTACCGCGCGTACACGCGCGGCGAGGTCGACTTCGACGCGCAGCGCATGGCGCGCGCCAACGAGCTCCAGGCGACGTTCGGCGGCGAGCTGCTCGACGACGCCGCGTACGTGGACTGGAAGGAGCTCTTCTGGGGCACGTTCGAGGCGTCGTGGACAGGGTTCGAGGACGCGCGTCCGGTCGTGGACACGCTCGTCGCGGCGGGGGTCCGCGTCGGCTCCCTGACGAACGCGCGCGTCGAGCTCCAGACCCGCAAGCTCGCCGCGGCGGGCCTGCCCGACGTCCCGCTGCTCGTCGGCGTGGACACGCTCGGCTTCGGCAAGCCGGACCCGCGCGTGTTCGCCGAGGCGTGCGCGCGGCTCGGCACCGACCCGGCCCGCACGGCGTACGTCGGTGACGAGCTCGACGTCGACGCGCGCGCCGCGCGCGCGGCCGGCCTCGTCGGCGTCTGGCTCGACCGCCCCGGCACGCGCCGCGGCGGCCCGCACCCGGAGGACCCGACGTCGGCCCGCGCGTCGGGCGTGCACGTGGTCCACGCCCTGGCCGACCTGCCCGCGACCCTCGGAGTATCGGCCCCGGCCGAGGCCCCCACGCCGAGGTAGAGCCCCGGTCCGCCGAGGTAGAGGTGTGGTCATGACCAGGCCTCTACCTCGGCTGACCGGGCCTCTGTCTCGGCGGAGACGGGTCAGGTGAGGAGCAGCACCCCGACGAGCGCCGTCGTCGTGACGAGGAGCGCCGACAGCCCGCCGAGGACGAGCGCGCGCCGCCCCGTGCGCAGCAGGTACGGGACGTCCACGCCCAGCCCGAGGGCGAACATCGCGGCCACGAACGCGACCGTCGTCGCGGTCGCGAGCGCGGCGAGGAGAGGCGCCGGCACGACGCCCAGGCTGCGCAGCGCCACCGCCGCCACGAACCCGACGACGAACCACGGCACCGGCGCGACCCGCGGCGTGGCGGTGTCCGCCGTCGGGTTCGTGGCCGTGCCGGCGGCGCCGAGGCGGTCCGCACCGGCGGAGCCGGCCCGGGCGAGGGCGGCGCGCCGCGCGCCGCGGGCGACGACGACGCCTGCCACGGCGACGAGCGGGGCGAGGAGGGCGACGCGCGCGAGCTTGGCGACGGTGGCTGTCGCCAGGGCGGGGTCGGAGATGGTCCCGGCGGCCGTGACGACCTGCGCGACCTCCTGCACGCTCGCACCGATCCACAGCCCGGCCTGCTCGTCGCCGAGGCCGACCAGCGAGGCGAGCCACGGCAGCGCGACGATCGCGAGCGTGCCGTAGACGGTCACGAGCGCGAGCGACGCGGCGACGCCGTCGTCGTCCTCGCGGACCTGCCCGGGGGTGCGCCCGGGACCGACGACGACGCCCTGCATGGCCGAGATCGCTGCGGCCCCGCACACCGAGAACCCGGTCGCGACGAGCAGCGTCGTGACGCGCGGCACCCGGAGCACGCGACCGAGCGCGAGCGTGCCGGTGAAGGTGACGAGGAGGGTGGTCGCGACGATGACGAGCCCGCGCCAGCCCAGCGCGAGGACCTCGGGGACCGAGAGCTGGAACCCGAGCAGCACGACGCCCGTGCGCAGGACGACGCGGGACGTCCACGCGACCCCGGGTCGGGTCGCCGCGACCGCGACCGTCCCGCGCCGGGTCCTGCCCGCCCGGCCCAGCACCGGCGCGACGAGCGCGCCGAGCACGAGGGCGACGACGAGCGGGGACACCGTCGGGACGAGCCGCGCCCCGAGCAGCACGACGACCGTCGACGCGCCGACCAGCCCGAGACCGGGCAGCAGCGCCAGGGAGCCCGCGCTGCGGCGAGTCGTGCTCGCCGCCGCGACGGGTCGTGGCGCGCGGGTCGTGGGACGTGCGGAAGGGGCCATGCTCACGAGCCTGCTGCGCGCGGCGACGCCGCGGAAGCCCGAGCTGCCTCGCAACCCATAGAGTGGGCCTATGGCCCAGACCTCTCGCGACCGGACCTCGCTCTCCGCGCTCGAGCTGCTCGTCGCGACCGACTCGCACGGCTCGATCAGCGCCGCGGCCCGGGCGCTCGGGGTCGCGCAGCCGACGGCGTCGGCGGGCCTGCGGGCGCTGGAGCGCCGCCTCGGGCTGGAGCTCCTCGAGCGCACGACGCGCGGCTCCCGCCTCACGGAGACGGGGCGCGCCACGGCGGCGTGGGCACGCGAGGTGATCGAGGCGTCGGACCGCTTCGAGACGTCCGTCGCCGCGCTCCGCGACGCTCCCGCGGCCCGGGTGCGCGTCGCGGCGAGCCTCACGGTCGCCGAGTACCTCGCGCCACGCTGGCTCGCGCGCCTGGCGCTCGAGGGGTCCGGCCCGGGCGGGGGAGCGCCGGACGTCGAGCTCGTCGTCCGCAACTCGCGCGAGGTGACCGACCTCGTCCTCGACGCCGCCGTGGAGCTGGGCTTCGTCGAGAGCGCGACGTTGCGCCGCGGGCTGCGCAGCCGCACCGTCGCGCACGACCGGCTCGTCGTGGTCGTGGGGCCGGCACACCGGTGGGCACGGCGGAGCGCCCTGCGCGTCGACGAGCTGCTCGCGGGCGGGCTGGTCGTGCGCGAGCGCGGCTCCGGGACGCGCGAGACCCTCGAGCGCGGCCTCGCGGCGGTCGGCGAGCGCCTGCCCGACCACCTGCCCTACCTCGGGTCGACGGCGGCCCTCAAGACCGCCGTGCAGCACGGCGGTGCCGTCGCGGTCCTGTCGAGCCTCGCCGTCGCCGACGACGTCGCGCGCGGCTCCCTGGTCCGGGTCGCCGTCCCAGGGCTCGAGCTCGACCGACGCCTGCGCATGGTGTGGAAGGACGGCGCCGCGCTCTCCTCGGGCGCACGTCGGATCGCGGCCGCGGCGGCCGCCTCGTCGGGCTGACGGCCCCCCAGGGGGCCTCAGCGCACCGACGCGTCCCAGCGCCAGCGCGTGCGCTGCCGTCGGCCGGGCAGCTCGCCGCGCCCGGTCGCCCAGAGGAGCAGGAGGTCCGGGTCGTCGTCCGGTCCGGGCTCGACGTCCGGGAAGAGCCGGGCGAGCGCCCGCCGCGCGAGGCCCGCGGGGAACGGCACGGGCTCGTCCGCGAGCCCGAGCAGGACGTCGTGGCCGTGCACGAGGACCTCGACGACGCCCATCGCCGCGAAGCCGGCGGCGTCGGAGGTCCCGTAGGGGTGGTAGGCGCGTGCGTCTCCCGGCCGGGTCTCGGCGAGGGTCGCGAGCAGCTCGCCGCTGCCGAGCAGCGCCTCGCACAGGCCCGCCGTCCCCGCGGCGCGGTCGACGTGCGCGATCTCGTCCTCCCCCCGCGGCCCGACGAGCGGGACGTACGCCAGGCGGGGGAGCGCGGCGAGCTGCAGGGCGTAGGCGAGCAGGTCGTCCACGACGTGCTCCGCCGTCGTCCAGCACGACCACCGGACGGGGCCGGCCTGCGCGTCGAACGCGACGACCGGGTGCCGCACCAGGTGGTCCGCGAGCCAGCGGGTCGCCGTCCGGACGTCGGCGCCGGTGACGGCGTCGGGGGAGCGGTCGGTGCGGGCGCTCACGCGTCGTCCGACGCCGTCGTGAGCACGTCGGCCCGCCAGCACTCGGCGAGGTACGGCAGGTCCACCTCGGTGCGCCCCGCGAGCGCCGAGTGCGTCGCGACGAGGTCGTCGATCTCGCGGAGCAACTCCTCCCGGCGTGCGTCGGGAAGTGTCAGGAGGTAGCTGCGCGACGCGGCGAGCGGGCGGAGCGACGACGTCGGGACGCGGTCGGCCCAGGGCACCGTGCGGTGCTCGGGCGGGGTGAAGAGCTGCTCGGCGAGCACGGGCTCGCGGTAGCTGTGCTCGAGGGTGTCGCCCCGGTGGATGACCTCCGTGAACCGGCCGACCCAGTCGACCGCGTTGTCCCGGACGTTCCACACGATGCCGAGCCGTCCGCCGGGGCGCAGCACGCGCGCGATCTCCGGCTGGGCGGCGGGCGAGAACCAGTGCCACGCCTGGGCGACGAGCACGGCGTCGACGCTCGCGTCGGGGAGCGGGATCGCCTCGGCCGAGCCGGGCAGGGCCTGCGCGCCCGGGACGGACTCCGCGAGGCGCGCGCGCATCGCGTCCGAGGGCTCGACGGCGACGACGTCCAGCCCGCGAGCGACGAGCCGCTCGGTGAGCTTGCCCGTGCCCGCGGCGAGGTCGAGGACGCGGCGCGCGCCGTCGGGCAGGAGCCAGTCGACCGCCGCGTCCGGGTACGAGGGGCGCGTGGACGCGTACTGGGCGGCGCCCTGCTCGAACGACGCGGCGCGGTCGGCGCGCGAGCCGGGGTCGGGGGAGTCTCCTGAGCTCATGCCTCGACGGTGCCAGACGGCGGCGGGGCGCGTCGACCCGGAGGCGCACCTCCGCGCGCCCGACCCGACAGTTCGGGCCGCATTTGGTCCGCGTCGTCCTGTCCGGTAATGTTCTCGGCCGGTGGGACCTCCACGGGAGGGAGCCAGGGGACGAGTCTCGACTCGTCGCGACGACTCCCCGACAGTGGCTGGTTACCCCCTTGGGGTATGGTGTAATTGGCAGCACGAGTGATTCTGGTTCACTTAGTCTAGGTTCGAGTCCTGGTACCCCAGCGAAGAGCTCCGGCTCAGATCGAGTGGTCAAACCCGCTCGAAACATGAGGTAGAGTTCTCGACGGAGAAACGGACCGGAAACGGTCCGAAGATCCACAGGCCCCCATCGTCTAGCGGCCTAGGACGTCGCCCTCTCACGGCGGTAACACGGGTTCAAATCCCGTTGGGGGTACAGAGAAGGGCCCGGTCACCATCACGGTGACCGGGCCTTTGTCATGTGCGCAGAGGCTTCAGCTCATGTGCGCAGGGGCTTCAGCGGCGCGCGACGCGACGTGTCGTGGTGCGGGTGCGCCCCGGTGTGGCGAAGGTCGCGGCCCGCGGTGTGGAGGGTCGATCCCCGTGCTGGCACGACGGACGCGTCAGTCCGCGTTCGTGAGCTCGTCGAGGTGCCGTCAGGGCGCTCCGTCGCGACCCGGGCCGGGCTCGTAGGGCTTCGGGATCGGCGTCGAAGTGGGGCGCGGGTGGATGACCGGCACGTAGGTCGCCCGGTGCTCCCCGGAGATGGCCCAGCCGGGCTCGTCGTCGTGAGGCTCCGCGGGGTGCTCGCCGCCGAGCCGCCTCTCCCTGCGTCCCGCGGCGCCCTGTGCCGCCTCCGGCGGTCCCGCGACCGGGATGGGCTGCGTCGGCCCGCTCGACTCGCCGGCCGCGCGCCCGGGGACCACGACGACCCGCTGGTCGGCGGGGGGCGGTGCGGGGACGGGCGGCAGGGTCTCGGCCGGGCTGCGGCCGTCCCACGCGGGCGCGGGCTCGACCGGTGCCGGCTCGGCCGGCTGGGGAGGGCGCGGGCCTGGCGGCGGGATCGTCGCGGGGGCGGCGCCCTGGGGGCCGCCCTGGACCTGGCCGGCGCCGCTCGACGGTGCCGTGCCGGGGCGGCTGCCCGGCGTGAAGAGCGTGTCGCACAGGAGCCGGTACGTCGCGTCGGGGTGGGAGACCCAGTCGATCTGGCGCAGCGCCTGGTCCTGCCCGGCGGACTCCAGGAGGAACTGCCCGTAGCCGAACACGCGCCCGACGGGCGACCGCCCGTAGTTCATGTCCGTGACCTTGGTGAGCGGCATCATCGCGACCTTGTGCGTGATGAGCCCGTACAGCAGGAGCAGGCGCTTGTCGGTGGCGACGAACCACTCGTTGCGCCACTCGAAGACCTTCCACACCAGGCGCCCGGCGAGGATCAGCCACAGCCACCAGAGGAAGAGCACGCCGTCCCCGACGGCGGGGCCGGCCTGCACGACGAGCCAGGCGACGACGAACGCCCCCGCGACGGCGGTCACGACGGGCTCGAGCAGCATCCCCCAGTGGTGGCGCGTGGCCACCACGACCCGCTCGCCGCTCAGCACGTAGCGGTCGAGGATCTTGCTGCGGGGACGGCCGCGGGCCACGGTCAGTCCAGGAGCGAGTTGAAGAACTGCCCGATGGAGCTGAAGGCGCCGACGATGACGTCCCAGATGCCCTCGACGATGTCGGCGGCGCGGTCGGGGCTCCTGATGACGGCATAGACGGCGAAGATCACCAGGACCCAGATCAGGGTCATCTTCACCTTCGGATGCATCGGGACTCCTCGTGTCGCGGGATCGGACGGTCAGGTGCGCCCCCTGCCGCCACCGGGCCGTCCGGCGCCGGGGCACGCACAGCATGGCAGCAGCCGGTGACATTTTGACAGGGCACGTCCCGTTTGCGGCCCGCGGCACGCCGAACCCGACGTGCCGAACCCGGGGCTGTCGCCGGGCTCGGCGGCCGAGCCCGGCCACATCCCCGGGTTCGGCGCGTCCCTGCTACTCGCCGGCGCGGCGCAGCACCTCGGTGAGACGGTTGGCGGCGGCCACGACCGACCCGGAGTGCAGGCGGCCGGGCTGTCGGCTCAGGCGCTCGACCGGGCCGGAGATGGAGACCGCGGCGACGACGCGGCCGGACGGCCCACGGACGGGCGCGGAGACCGACGCGACCCCGAGCTCGCGCTCGGAGACGGACTGGGCCCACCCGCGGCGTCGGACGCCGGAGAGGATCGTGGCCGTGAAGACCGCCTCGCGCAGGCCGCGGTGGAGGCGGTCGGGCTCCTCCCACGCGAGCAGGATCTGCGCCGCGGAGCCCGCGTTCATCGTGAGCGTCGCGCCGACCGGGATCGAGTCGCGCAGGCCCACCGGGCGCTCGGCGGCCGCGACGCAGATGCGGTGGTCGCCCTGGCGGCGGTAGAGCTGGGCGCTCTCGCCCGTGTGGTCGCGCAGCGCGGTGAGCACGGGGTTCGCGGCGGCGAGCAGGCGGTCCTCGCCGGCGGCCGTCGCGAGCTCGTTGAGCCGCGGACCGAGGACGAAACGACCCTGCATGTCGCGGGCGACCATGCGGTGGTGCTCGAGCGCGACCGCGAGGCGGTGCGCCGTCGGGCGGGCCAGGCCGGTGGCCGTGACGAGCTGGGCGAGGGTGGCCGGTCCGGACTCCAGGGCGCCCAGGACGGAGGCCGCCTTGTCCAGCACTCCGACTCCGCTAGTATTGTCCATAGGTCGATATTGACGTCTCACGCACTGAGATGCAAGTCCGGCACGGATGTTCCACCCGCTGGACGTTCTCCCCGGCAGGCTGCCGGACGGCGGACGATCGACCCAGGCGGTTCTCCATACCCCCCAGGAGCACCGTGACAGACGACGAGGAGATGAGCTACATGGCCGGCACGCTGGCGGAGAAGGTCTGGGACGCGCACCTGGTGCGACGAGGCACCGACGGGTCGCCCGACCTCCTCTACATCGACCTCCACCTCGTGCACGAGGTCACCAGCCCTCAGGCGTTCGAGGGTCTGCGCCTCGCGGGCCGTCCGGTGCGCCGTCCCGACCTCACGATCGCGACCGAGGACCACAACACCCCGACGCTGGACATCGACCTGCCGATCGCGGACCTCACGAGCCGCACGCAGATCGACACGCTGCGCAACAACGCGCGCGAGTTCGGCGTCCGCATCCACTCGCTCGGCGACGCCGACCAGGGCATCGTGCACCAGGTCGGGCCGCAGCTCGGCCTCACCATGCCGGGCCTGACGGTCGTCTGCGGCGACTCGCACACCTCGACGCACGGCGCCTTCGGCGCGCTCGCGTTCGGCATCGGCACGTCCGAGGTCGAGCACGTCCTCGCCACGCAGACGCTGCCGCTCGCGCCGTTCAAGACCATGGCGATCAACGTCGACGGCGAGCTGCCCCCGGGCGCGACGAGCAAGGACATCATCCTCGCGATCATCGCCAAGATCGGCACCGGCGGCGGTCAGGGCTACGTCCTGGAGTACCGCGGCGAGGCCATCCGCAAGCTCTCGATGGAGGCGCGGATGACGATCTGCAACATGTCGATCGAGGCGGGCGCCCGCGCCGGCATGATCGCCCCGGACGACACCACGTTCGAGTACCTCAAGGGCCGCCCGCACGCGCCCGAGGGCGCGGACTGGGACGCGGCCGTCGAGTACTGGCGCACGCTGCGCTCCGACGACGACGCCGTCTTCGACACCGAGGTCACGCTCCGCGCGTCCGACCTCGAGCCCTTCGTCACCTGGGGCACCAACCCGGGCCAGGGCCTGCCGATCTCCGCGACCGTGCCCGTCCCCGAGGAGATCGCGGACGAGAACGAGCGCGTCGCCGCCGAGCGCGCGATCGAGTACATGGGCCTCACGCCCGGCCAGCCGCTGCGCGAGGTGTCCGTGGACACCGTGTTCATCGGGTCGTGCACCAACGGCCGCATCGAGGACCTGCGCTCCGTCGCCAAGGTCGTGCAGGGCAAGCAGAAGGCCGACGGCGTGCGCGTCCTCGTGGTCCCGGCCTCCGCGCGCGTGCGTCTCCAGGCCGAGGCCGAGGGCCTCGACAAGATCTTCCTCGACTTCGGCGCCGAGTGGCGCAACGCGGGCTGCTCGATGTGCCTCGGCATGAACCCCGACCAGCTCCAGCCGGGGGAGCGCGCCGCGTCGACGTCGAACCGCAACTTCGAGGGCCGCCAGGGCAAGGGCGGGCGCACGCACCTCGTGTCGCCGCTCGTCGCCGCGGCCACCGCGCTGCGCGGGACGCTCTCCTCGCTGAGCGACCTCGACCTGCCCGAGGGCACCGACATCACGTCCTTCGACGGCACGCCGCTCGCGCCGCTCGACCCGCGCGTCCTCGTGCAGGTCTGAGCACCCGCGCCGCGCTGCCCCACTCGTCGCCCCGAAGACTCGAAGAGGTTCCTGCCATGGAGAAGTTCACGACCCACACCGGCGTCGGCGTCCCGCTGCGCCGCAGCAACGTCGACACCGACCAGATCATCCCCGCCGTCTACCTCAAGCGCGTCACGCGCACGGGGTTCGAGGACGCGCTGTTCGCCGCCTGGCGCGGTGACCCCACGTTCGTCCTCAACCAGGACGCCTACCGCGCGGGCTCCGTCCTCGTCGCCGGGCCCGACTTCGGCACCGGCTCGTCGCGCGAGCACGCCGTGTGGGCGCTCAAGGACTACGGCTTCCGCGTCGTCCTGGCGTCGCGCTTCGCCGACATCTTCCGCGGCAACTCCGGCAAGCAGGGCCTCGTCGCCGGGATCGTCGCACAGGAGGACATCGAGCTCCTCTGGAAGATCCTCGAGACCAACCCGGGCACCGAGGTGACCGTGGACCTGGTCGCCCGCACGGCGTCCGCGCAGGACGTCACGGTGCCGTTCCAGATCGACGACTACACGCGCTGGCGCCTCATGGAGGGCCTGGACGACATCGGCCTGACCCTCCAGCACGAGGACGAGATCTCCGCGTTCGAGGCGACGCGCGCGTCGTGGCGCCCCAGGACGCTGCCGGCGAAGACGCTGCCCAAGGTCGAGATCGAGGCGGCGCGCCCCGTCGGCTGACGGATCGCGCCGCCGGGAGGCGGGCGCGCGGAGACGACGACACGTCGGTTCCGCGGCGCCCGCCTCTCGCCGTCTCAGGGGCGCGGCGGGCCGGCGTCGATCGCGGCGAGGAGCGACTCCGGGGTCGCGGTGTCGGGGTTCCAGCGGGACTCGACCCACCAGGTCGCTCCGGCGTCGGCGAGGCCGGCGAGCTGGTCCGCCGCAGCGGCACGGTCGGCCGGGAGCTCGCCCTGGACGACGACGTCGAACGGCCGGCCCGCGTCGAGGCCCAGCTCCGCCCGGCGCGCGGTGAGCCACGCGACCAGGGCGGAGACGTCGTCGGGCGTGGGCACGTCGAAGCCGCGCTCGCCACGGAGCTGGAGCACGATCCCGTCGGCGCGCAGCGCGCGGTCGAGGGAGCGCAGCGGCGGTCGCTCGGCGTCCCAGACGCCCACCGGCCACACCGGCACGTGGTGCCCGACGACCGGGCGCTCCACGGGCCGCGGGAGGAAGAGCATCTCGCCCGCGTGCACGTGCGTGCCGTCGAAGGCGAACTTCTCCCCGGACCAGGCGCGGTCGAGGTAGGCGATCGCGTCGTCGAGGAGCTCCGCACGCTCGCGCAGGGACTGGAGCTGGCCCGGGACGGCGGAGAAGCCGCCGTCGTCGAGCACGCCCACGCCGACGGGCAGGACCAGGCGCCCGCCGGACAGGTGGTCGACGGTCAGCGCCTGCCGCACGACCTCCCACGGCCGGCGGCGGGGGAGGGCGAAGACCATCGCCCCGAGCGCGATGCGCTCCGTCCGGACCGCCGCCGCGGCGAGCACCGCCCACGGGTCGAACGTGTCGACCGGCATCGACAGCAGGCTCAGCCCGTCCCACGAGAAGAACCCGTCCCAGCCGGACTCCTCCGCCCCGACCGCCATGTCCAGCACCTGTGCCGCGGAGCCGAAGCTCCCGACCACCCCGACCTTGATCCCCGACCCTGTCTCCGTCGTCGCTGCGCTCATCCGGCAGACGCTACGCCCCGCCACCCACACCGTTGAGTGCATGAAATCGTCGCGTTCCGGTACGTCGCGCGCGACTATTTCATGCACTCAGCGGTCAGGGGAGCGGGGTGACGTCGAGGCGGACGATGCGGCGGCGGGCGACGTCGGTCACGGTGAGGCGACGGTCGTCGACGTCGACGTGGTCGCCGACCACCGCGAGCCGCCCGAGCTGCGCGACGACGTACCCGGCGACGGTCTCGTAGGGGCCGTCGGGCAGCTCGACGCCGGTGCGCCGGGCGAACTCCTCGATCGTCTGGCCGGCGTCGACGCTCGTCGCGGTGCCGTGCTCGCGCGCCGGTGACGGCTCGTCGGGGTCGTACTCGTCGCGGATGTCTCCCACGAGCTCCTCGACGAGGTCCTCGAGCGTGACGATCCCGTCGGTCCCGCCGTACTCGTCGACCACGACGGCGATGTGCACGCCCTCGCGGCGCATCTGCGACATCGCGGGCAGCACGGTGTTGGTCGCGGGCAGGGCGAGGATCGGGCGGACGACGTCGCGCACCGCGAGGGCGCGCCCCGTCGCCGGGTCGGTCGCCGGGTGGTCGGGGCAGTCGCGCCCGAGGAGGTCGCGCACGTGGAGGAAGCCCACGACGTCGTCGAAGTCGTCCCCGGTCACGGGGTAGCGCGAGTACGGGCCGGCCGCGACGGTCGCGGCGGCCTCGGCGAGCGACGTGTCGGCACGGAGGAACGCGACCTCGCCACGCGGCGTCATGGCCTCGGCGAGCGACCGGTCGCCCGCCTGGAACACGTCGTCGAGGATGCGGCGCTCGTCCTCGGGCAGCGACTCGTGCGCGAGCACGATCTCGCGCAGCTCCTCCTCGCTCATCTCCTCGCTGCGTGCGGACGGGTCGCCGCCGAGCAGCCGCACGACGCCGTCGGTCGAGCGCGAGAGCAGCCAGATGACCGGCCGCATGAGCGTCGCGAAGCGGTCGAGGGGCGGCGCGACGACGAGCGCGACCCCGGCCGACCGCTGGAGCGCGATGCGCTTGGGCACGAGCTCGCCGAGCACGAGGGACAGGTACGCGATGACGAGCGTCAGCCCGACGAGCGCGACCGTGTCGGCGAGCGTCGCCGACAGCCCGAGGTCCTCGAGCGCGGGCGCGAGGTCGGGGGCGAGCGTCGAGGCGCCGTACGCCGCGGAGAAGAAGCCCGCGACGGTGACCCCGATCTGCACGGCGGCGAGGAACCGGTTGGGGTCGCGTGCGACTGCCGCGACCCGCGCGCCGCGCGCCGACTGCTTCTCGAGGCGCGAGACCTGGCTCTCGCGCAGGGACACGAGCGCGATCTCGGTACCCGCGAACACGCCGCCGACGAGGATGAAGAGCAGGACGAGGCCGATGTTGGCCCAGGTGCCGGAGTCCATGCCTCATCCAAGCAGGCCGCCCGGCCCGCCGCGGGATCAGCGGTCGGTGGGCTCCGGGTCGGTGCCCGTGGGCTCGGGGTCGGTCGTCGCCTCGGTGGTGGCCGGCTCGGCGTGCTTGCGGCGGGGGATGAGGTGCGCCACGAGGACCACGACGCCACCCACGAGGATGCCGACGACGGCCGAGCACGCCGTGTTGACGAGCCAGCCGAGGAACCCGCCGACGCCCGCGACGCCGGTGACCGCGTGCTCGAGGTGGTGCACGACGTCGTACGGGCCGTGCCAGCCGAGGTCGTAGGCGCCCTGGAGCAGGATGTGCCCGCCGACCCACAGCATCGCGATGATCCCGACGAACGAGATGACGGACATGACCTTGGGCATCGCGCCGACGAGCCCGCGCCCGAACGACTGGACCCACGGCGTCTCGCGCTTCGCGAGGTGCAGGCCGATGTCGTCCATCTTCACGATGAGCGCCACGACCCCGTACACGAGCACCGTGATGAGCACCGCGACGATCACGAGGATGACGAGGCGCGACCAGAAGCCCTCGGAGGCGACCTCGTTGAGCGCGATGACCATGATCTCCGCGCTGAGGATGAAGTCGGTCCGCACCGCGCTCGAGACCACCGAGTCCTCGTCGACGGCCTTCTTCTCGGCCTTCGTCTCCACCTCGGCGTGGTGCTTGCCCGAGACGAGCTCCCACACCTTCTCCGCGCCCTCGAACGCGAGGTACGTCCCGCCGAGCATGAGCAGAGGCGTGAGCAGGTCGGGGAGGAACTGGCTCAGCAGCAGGATCGCCGGGAGGATGAACAGCAGCTTGTTGCGCAGCGACCCGGTCGCGATCCGCTTGACGACGGGCAGCTCACGCTTGGCGGCCAGACCCTCGACGTAGCGGGGCGTGACGGCGGTGTCGTCGATGACGACGCCCGTCGCCTTGGCGCTCGCGCGGCCGGCGGCCGCGCCGACGTCGTCGATCGACGCCGCGGCGAGCTTGGCGAACGCCGCGATGTCGTCCAGGAGGGCAGCGAGTCCGAAGGCCATGGGGAGGTGCTCCGTGCGCCGGCCCGCGTCGCCGCGCACGGGCCCGCTGGTCGAGTGGACGCGGCGGCAGCATCGTAGCGACTTCACCCCCCGCTCGCGTCGGGGGGTCAGGACGCCGCGGCGCGGGTCACGACGTTCACCACGTGCGGCGCGCGCACGACGACGCGCACGACCTCGCGGCCCGCCGTCGCCCGCGCGACGCCGGTCGTCGCGAGCGCGAGGTCCTCCAGCGCACGCTCGTCGACGTCCGCGGGCACGCGCACCCGCGCGCGGACCTTCCCGTCGACCTGGACGGCCGCCTCGACCTCGTCCGCGGCGAGCAGCCCCGGGTCGACGACGGGCCAGGACGCGTCGGCCACCGATGCTTCGCGACCGAGGCGGTGCCAGGCCTCCTCGGCCGTGTGCGGCGCGAACAGGCTCAGCAGCACCACGACCGCCTCGACGGCCTCCCGCACGGCGGCGGCGTGCGCACCCGCGTCCTCGCCCGCCGCCGGGCCGTCCTCGGACGCGCGCCGCGCGGCGGTGACGAGCTCCATGACGCGCGCGACGACCACGTTGAACCGGCTCCGGTCGAGCAGGTCCTGCGCCTCGTGCACGGTCCGGTGCGTGGCACGGCGCAGCGCGTGCGCGCGCGACCCGGGCACGACGGCGTCCCGCGCCCCGGGGCCGGACTCGCCCGGCCCCGGGACCGGGCCGACACCGTCCGCGAGCCGCAGCACGCGCGCGCAGAACCGCCGCACGGCGCCCGCGTCGACGTCGGCCCAGTCCACGTCGTCCTCCGGCGGCCCCGCGTACACCATGGCGAGGCGGACCGCGTCGGCGCCGTGCCGGTCGAGCTGCTCGCCCAGGTCGACGCCGTTGCCGAGCGACTTGCTCATGGCCCGCCCGCCGCTGCGCACCTGCCCCTGGTTGAGCAGCGTCGCGAACGGCTCGACGACGTCCACCCAGCCCTCGTCGTGCAGGAACTTCGTGACGAACCGGCTGTACAGCAGGTGCAGGATCGCGTGCTCGACGCCGCCCACGTACTGCGCCGCGGGCATCCACCGCCGCGCGTCCTCGGGACGGAACGGGACGTCGTCGGGCGTTCCGTCGCCCAGCGAGCAGTACCGCAGGAAGTACCAGGACGAGTCCACGAACGTGTCGAGCGTGTCCGGGTCGCGCTCGGCGGCCGCGCCGCAGCGCGGGCACGGCACGCGCCGCCACGCGTCGGCGGCGGGGGACGCGAGCGGCGAGCGGCCGCGGGGGAGCAGGTCGTCGCCGGCCAGGTCGGGCAGGCGCACGGGCAGCTCGTCGTCGGGGACGGGCACGACGCCGCAGCCCGGGCAGTGCACGACCGGCACCGGGGCGCCCCAGTAGCGCTGGCGCGAGACCAGCCAGTCGCGCAGCCGGTACGACGTCGCGCGCTCGCCCGCGCCGTCGGCCTCCAGCCGCGTGATCGCGTCCTCCACGCCGGGCCAGGTCTCGCCCGACCCGACGGGCAGGCCGTACGCGGCGGCGAAGCGCGCGTCGCGGTCGTCGTGGGCGGGAACGCCCATGACCGCGCCCGTCCCGTAGCCGGGCAGCACGTGGTCTGCCGCCCAGACGGGCAGCCGCTCTCCCGTCACGGGGTGGCGCACCCACGTGCCCAGGAACGTCCCGGTGCTCGGTCGCTGCGCGTTCGTCCGCTCGATCTCCCCGGAGGCCAGCGCGGCCTCCCGGTGCCGGGCGAGCGCCTCCGCGTGCTCCGGCGCGCACAGCGCCGCCGCGAGCGACCCGTCCGGTGCGACGGCGACGAACGTCGCGCCGGGCAGGGTGTCGGGACGGGTCGTGAAGACCTCGACGTGGTCGGGCCGCGAGCCGGCCCCGGGCGAGGCGCTCGCGGTGGCGCGCGGGCCGCCGTCGGGCACGACCG
Source organism: Cellulosimicrobium funkei (assembly GCF_001019615.1). Taxonomy (GTDB): domain Bacteria; phylum Actinomycetota; class Actinomycetes; order Actinomycetales; family Cellulomonadaceae; genus Cellulosimicrobium; species Cellulosimicrobium cellulans_E. The sequence goes on from NZ_JNBQ01000007.1 coordinate 97,961, forward strand.
CGAAGCGCACGCGCGCGCCCGTGCTGCGCCCGATCCAGTTCCGCTGCATCGTCAGGACGCGCGCGGGCCACGCGCCCTCGAGCGCGTCCATGTCGTCGAGCAGCCGGTCCGCGTAGGCGGTGACGCGCACGAACCACTGCGTGAGCTCGCGCTGCACGACGGCCGCCCCGCACCGTTCGCACCGTCCGCCCACGACCTGCTCGTTGGCGAGCACCGTCTGGTCCGCGGGGCACCAGTTCACGGGGGCCGTCGCGCGATAGGCGAGGCCGCGCTCCAGCAGCCGCAGGAACAGCCACTGCGTCCAGCGGTAGTACTCCGGGCGGTGGGTCTCCAGGCGGCGCGACCAGTCGAACGACACCCCGTACCGGTGCGCCGTCGCGGCCTGCGTCGCGATGTTGGTCTCGGTGAAGACGGCGGGGTTCTCGCCGCGGCGGATCGCCGCGTTCTCGGCGGGCAGCCCGAACGAGTCCCAGCCGATCGGGTTGAGCACGTCGTACCCGCGCAGGCGCCAGTACCGCGCGACGACGTCCTCCAGGGCGAACACCTCGGCGTGACCCATGTGCAGGTCGCCCGACGGGTACGGGAACATCGTCAGCAGGTATCGGCGGGGGCGCGCGCCGTCGTCGCGCGCGCGGAACGTGCCGTGCTCGGCCCAGTACCGCTGCCAGCGGTCCTCGATCTCACGGGTCGGCAGCGGGTGTGCGGCGGGGTGGGGTGGGTGTGCGGCGTCCACGGGGAGGCTCCTCGAGAAGGTGGGCTTCGTCGTCGGGCACTCGCCGTGCGCGCACCGGGACGCGCAGGCACCGCCGCGCTGAGCGTGCCCGCCCGGCGGGCTCAGCGCGGCCGGCGAAGGAGGAGCCGCAGGTGTCGCATCCCGGACATCGTGACCCGGGCGACGGCGCAGGGTCAACCCGCGCGGGGCCCGCAGGTGTGGCGGACGTCGCCCGCGCACGCACCCCAGGGCCGATCCGGCGCCAGTAGGCTGGTCGCCATGGCATCCCACTACGACGTCGTCGTCCTCGGTGCAGGTCCCGGTGGTTACGTGGCCGCGATCCGTGCAGCCCAGCTGGGCCTGTCGGTCGCGGTCGTGGAGGAGAAGTACTGGGGTGGGGTGTGCCTCAACGTGGGCTGCATCCCGTCCAAGGCGCTCCTGCGCAACGCCGAGCTCGCGCACATCTTCCAGCACGACGCGAAGACCTTCGGCATCTCCGGAGAGGTCAGCTTCGACTTCGGCGCGGCGTTCGACCGCTCGCGCACCGTCGCGGAAGGGCGCGTCAAGGGCGTGCACTTCCTCATGAAGAAGAACAAGATCACCGAGTACGACGGCCGCGGCACGTTCCGCGACGCGCACACGCTCGACGTGAAGCTCGCCGACGGCTCGACCGACCAGGTGACGTTCGACAACGTCATCATCGCGACCGGCTCGAAGGTGCGCCTGCTCCCGGGCGTCGAGCTGTCCGAGAACGTCGTCACGTACGAGAAGCAGATCCTCACGCGCGACCTGCCCCGCTCCATCGCCATCGTCGGCGCGGGCGCGATCGGCATGGAGTTCGGCTACGTCCTCAAGAACTACGGCGTGGACGTGACGATCATCGAGTTCCTCGACCGCGCGCTGCCCAACGAGGACGCCGACGTGTCGAAGGAGATCGCCAAGCAGTACAAGAAGCTCGGCGTCAACCTCCTCACGTCGACCGCCGTCCAGACGGTCAAGGACAACGGCACCGACGGCGTCACGGTCACCTACAAGGGCGTCAAGGACGACAAGCCGGGCGAGCTCGTCGTCGACAAGGTCCTCATGGCCGTCGGCTTCGCGCCCAACGTCGAGGGCTTCGGCCTCGAGAACACGGGCGTCCAGCTCACCGAGCGCGGCGCCATCGCGATCGACGACGTCATGCGCACCAACGTCGAGCACGTCTACGCGATCGGCGACGTGACCGCGAAGCTCATGCTCGCGCACGTCGCGGAGGCGCAGGGCGTCGTCGCGGCCGAGACCATCGGCGGCGCCGAGACCCTCACGCTCGGCGACTACCGCATGATGCCGCGCGCGACGTTCTGCCAGCCCCAGGTGGCGAGCTTCGGCCTCACCGAGCAGCAGGCGCGCGACGAGGGCTACAAGGTGAAGGTCGCGACGTTCCCGTTCATGGCGAACGGCAAGGCGCACGGCCTCGGCGACCCGACCGGCTTCGTCAAGCTCATCTCCGACGAGACCTACGGCGAGCTCCTCGGCGGTCACCTCATCGGCCCTGACGCGTCCGAGCTTCTGCCCGAGCTCACGCTCGCGCAGAAGTGGGACCTCACCGTCTACGACGTCGCGCGCAACGTGCACACCCACCCGACGCTGTCCGAGGCCGTCCAGGAGTCGATCCACGGCCTCGCGGGGCACATGATCAACTTCTGATCGACCGGCACGCTCGCACGGAGCGCTTCCCGAAGGGCCCGGACCTGCGACCGCAGGTCCGGGCCCTTCGTGCTGCCGTGAGCCGCGGCAAGACGGCATCAGCCTCGGCACGTGGTCGGGTCGGCGGCGCGCTGCGAGCGGGCGCGGCCACCCGCATGCTGGACGTTCCGCCCGACGTCGACAGGGGAGATCTACATGTCCGACCAGACCACGCCCCAGGACCCGACCACGCAGCAGCCGCAGCCCGAGCAGCCCGCCGACCAGCTGGAGCCGCCGGGGCTGACGGGCGACATGACCCAGGAGCCCGACCACGGGGAGGCCACGTACCGAGGATCGGGCCGGCTCGAGGGCAAGCGCGCGCTCATCACCGGGGGCGACTCCGGCATCGGCCGCGCGGTCGCGATCGCGTTCGCCCGCGAGGGCGCGGACGTCGCGATCTCGTACCTCCCGGACGAGGAGGAGGATGCCCGGACCACGGCCCGGTGGGTCGAGGACGCGGGCCGCACGGCCGTCCTGCTCCCGGGCGACATCCGCGACGAGGAGTTCTGCCGGCAGCTCGTCGCCGACGCCGTCGCGGGCCTGGGTGGCCTCGACGTCCTCGTGAACAACGCCGCGTACCAGATGTCGCAGGACGAGGGTCTGCGGGGCATCACGACCGACCAGCTCGACCGCGTCCTGAAGACCAACGTCTACGCGCTGTTCTGGATCACGAAGGCGGCGCTCGACCACCTGCCCCGCGGCGGGGCGATCGTCAACACGACGTCCGTGCAGGCGTTCGAGCCGAGCCCGCAGCTGCTCGACTACGCGACCACCAAGGCGGCGATCCTCAACTTCACGAAGGGGCTGGCGCAGCAGCTCGCGCCGGAGGGCATCCGCGTCAACGCGGTCGCGCCGGGACCGATCTGGACGCCCCTCATCCCCGCCACGATGCCGGAGGAGAAGGTCGAGCAGTTCGGCGCCGACACGCCGCTGGGCCGGGCCGGGCAGCCCGCCGAGCTCGCGCCGGCGTACGTGTTCTTCGCGTCGCAGGAGTCCAGCTACATCACCGGCGACCGCATCGGCGTGACCGGGGGCCGGCTGCTCTAAGACGCTGCGGGCCTCGTCGGCTCACCGCGCACGACGGCGGGCAGGCGGCACGTGAGCCGCCTGCTCGCCGTCGTGGGGCGGGTCAGCCGCAGGCGACGCCGTTGAGCGCCAACCCCACCGGGGCCGGGTGGGTGCCGGCGGTCGCGGTCGCGCCGTTGAAGCCGAACGTGACCGACTGCCCCGGCGCGATGCTCGACTGCCACGCCGGGTGCGCCGCGGTGACGGTGCTTCCCTCCTGGCTCACGACGGCGCTCCAGCCGGGCTCGTCGACGGTCTGTCCGCCGGGGTAGGCGAACGTCACGGACCAGCCGTTCACCGGGGCGGCCGACGTGTTGGTCACGGTGACCGACGCGGTGAACCCGGTGCTGTTGCCGCCCCACGAGGAGGCCGAGTAGTCGGCCTCGCAGTCGCCGAGCGGCTCCGGCGTCACGTCGTCCTCCAGCGTGGTGAACGTGACGGAACGCGTGGCCGAGACGGAGCCGGCGTGGTCGTTCCGCGACCGGACTTCCACCGTGTACGCGGTGCCGGGCTCCAGCTCCGTCAGGTCGACCATGGGCGACCCGTCGGTGCTCGCGATCACCTCGCCGGTCGCGGGGTCCAGCACGTCGTACCCGGTGACACACCCGGACTCGGCCGCGCCCCACATGACGTGCGCGCTCGTGGCGGTGACGGACATCGCCATGACGGATCCCGGGGCGCCCGGCGCCTCGTCCGGGCACGTGGGCTCGGTCGGCTCGCCGCCGTCGTCGCCGATGCCCGTGACCTCGCCGTCGCCGCCGTCGAACGCGACGTCGGAGCACGAGTAGAAGTTCTCGTTGCTGTCCGAGCGGACCCAGTGGGTGAAGATCATGTGGTCGCCGCTGCGGTCGGCGGGGAGCGTGACGTCCCAGTAGTAGTAGTTCAGGGCACCGGGTCCACCGGTGTCGGGCGGGTCGGTCACGGAGTCGATCAGCTCGAGGTCGTCCCACGCGAGCGGGCTCGACGGGTCCCAGCCCTCCTCGGTGACGTACACGTCGAAGCGCCCGGGGTGCTCAGCCCAGTTGTTGTGCTGGAACTGGTAGGTCTCCCCGGCCGTCAGGTGCGTCCGCGGCCAGTCGTCCCGCACGGCGTTGAACCCGCTGAAGTCGTACGGGCCGCGACCCCCGCCGTCGCAGATCTGGCCGTCGGGGACGTAGCCGGCGGTCCGTCCCGCACCGTTCGAGTCCAGGTTCCCGAACCAGTTGTAGAAGGCCGAGGTGCCGCTGACCGCGTAGGCGTTCGCGCACGCCGGGTTCTGCGGGTCCACCGGCCCGTTGCCCGTCTGGCCGTCGACCCAGCACAGGTACTGGCGGCTCCCCGGGAACACCTCCGCCCCGTGCGCCGCGGCGGGAGCGGGCGGCGAGGCCGCCACCAGGCCCGCCGCGCCGAGGACCACCGCGGCGGCCCATGCTGCAATGCGTCGCATCTCTCCAGCTCCTTTGCTCTCGGATGTCGAACACGGTGACGATGCCGCAGGCCGCGCGACGGCGGTATCGACCTAATCGATTCGGGCGGTGCTCGCCGCCAGGCCACGTTCGATGGCCCGGCGCGAAGCGACGAGCAGACCCGCGCCGACGAGGCACACGACGACCTCCGTCACGGTGAGCGACCAGACGATGCCGGACAGCCCGAACCAGTGGTTGCCGAGCAGCACGACGGGCACGAACAGGAGCCCCTGCGACACGGACATGACGATCGCGGGGACGGCGCGACCGGTCGCCTGGAACAGCGAGGTGACGAGCCCGGCGAAGCCGTTGGCGACCATCGCGACGAGCTGGGCGGTGAGGATGGTGGCGCCGATCGCGAGGACGGCGGGGTCGGCCACGAAGGCGGCGAACACCTGGTCGCGGAACAGGATGACGACGGCGGAGAACAGCAGCCCGAGGCCGCCCACCACGAGCGCGGAGGCGCGCAGCGCCGCCGTGAGCCGTGCGCGGTCGCCCTTGCCGTAGGAGTAGGCGAGCAGCGGCAGGACGCCGAGCGTCACGCCCATGAGGAGGAACTCCGGCACCTGCGCGATCCGGACCGCCACACCCATCGCCGCGAGCGGGCCGTCGCCGTACGCGGCCGCGAGATTGTTGAGGACCAGCGACGTGACGATGAGGAACGACGCCTGGAGCAGCTCGCCGACCCCCACGCCGAAGACCGGCTTGAGCACGCTCGGCGAGAGCGTGAACCACCGGGGCGCGATGCTCATGTGCTCGCTCCTGCGGGTCAGCCAGACGGCGAAGTACACCACGACGGCGAGGTTCGCCAGGCCCGTGCCCAGGGCCACGCCGCCCACGCCCCAGGGCAGGACGAGGACGAACAGGACGTCCAGCACCAGGTTGAGGACCGTCGACCCGACGAGCGCGTACATCACCTGGCGCGAGGCGCCCTCGGCGCGGACGAGCTGCTCGAGGCAGAACGCCGCCGTGAGGACCGGGACGAACGCGAGCATGACCGCGACGTAGGTCGCCGTCGCGGGAGCGGTGGCGGCGTCCGCCCCGAGGAGGGTGACGAGCGGCCGCAGGAGAAGGAGTCCGCCGGCGCCGAGCACGGCGCCGGTGACCACGGCGCCCCAGACGGCGAACGACGAGACGCGGCGGACCTGGCCCGTGGCGGACGGGTCGTGCGCCGCCGCGCCGAGCAGCCGGGCGACGAGCGCCCCGCCGCCGACGCCGAACACGCCACCGACGGCCATCACGAGGCCGAGGAGCGGCGTGCCCAGGGTGACGGCGGCGAGCAGCGCGTTGTCGTGCAGCGAGCCGACGAACCCGGCGTTGACGACGTTGTAGACGGCGCCGACGATCATGGCCGCGGCCATGGGCACGCACAGGTGCACGAGGGCGCGGACGATAGGCGCGGAGGAGAGGTACCACCGGTCGGTCCCCGGCGTGTCAGGTGCTGGCGGGGTCGCGGGCGTCGGATCGCCGGGCGACCCGGCGGCAGGCAGGGAGGGGCCCGTCAGGGTCTCGAGGTCGGGGGTGCTCATGGCTGCTCCGTTCGGGCAGGCTCGAGCGCACGCCGGCAGGAGCCGGCGCGGCGACGGGAGCGGTGGTCGGTGAAGGGTTGGGGCGTCGCGCCCGGACCGTCCGGCCCGGGCCGCGTCCGGTTCAGTCCCGGCTGGGTTGCGGCAGCTCGGCGACGACCTTGGCGAGCAGCGCGCGCAAGGCAGCGCGTTCCGCCTCGTCCAGCGGGGCCAGGATCGTCTCGTCGGCGGCGGTCATCGCGTCCTGGAAACCTGCGATGAGTCGGGCGCCGGCGGGGGTGGTCTCGACGCGCTTGACGCGCGCGTTGTCGGGATCCGGGCGGCGCTCGACGAGGCCGCGCTGCTCGAGCCCCTTGAGCAGGCTCGTGACGCTCGCCGCGCTGGTGCGGCTCACCGCCGCGATGTCGCGCTGGATCGCGCCGGGGTTCTGGGCCAGGAAGCCGAGCACGAAGGCCTGCTCGTGGCTGAGGTCGCGGTCGCGCACCCAGTCCTCGGCCGCCTTGCGCTGCGCCCAGCCGATCCAGCGGACGAGCTCGAGGCTGCTGGTGGGCACGGCCTGATCGGTCATGATGAGAAATCTAACTGTTAGACCCCAAAGTGTCAACGCCGAGTCCCCGCGGTCCCCACGAGCCCCACGGTCCCCACGTGCTCGCCGTACGGCCGGCCAGGCCCCACGGGCGCGGGTGCGCCCCGGCGTCGGGCACGGGAGAGGATGAGGGCGGGGGACACGACACGAGAAGGAGACCCATGCCTGCGCCCACGACGCCCACCCGCGAGTTCGTCACCGGCCTGCCCAAGGCGGAGCTGCACCTGCACCTCGAAGGCACGCTCGAGCCCGACCTCAAGCTGCGCCTCGCGCAGAGGAACGGGATCGACATCGGCCAGTCGACGGTCGAGGAGGTGCGCGCGACCTACGCGTTCGACTCGCTCACGAGCTTCCTCGCCGTGTACTACCCGGCGATGGAGGTGCTGCAGACCGCGGACGACTTCTACGAGCTCGCCGACGCCTACCTCGCGCGCGCGGCTGCCGACGGGGTGAAGCACGTCGAGATGTTCTTCGACCCGCAGGCGCACACGTCGCGCGGCGTGCCGTTCGAGGCGGTCGTCACGGGCTACCACCGCGCCGCGGCCGAGGCACCGGCCAAGCACGGGATCGACGCGCACCTCATCCTGTGCTTCCTGCGCGACCTGTCGGCCGAGAGCGCGGCGGAGACGCTCGAGGCGTCGGTGCCGTTCCGGGACAAGATCCTGGGCGTCGGGCTCGACTCGGACGAGCGCGACAACCCGCCGCAGAAGTTCGCCGACGTGTTCGCGCGCGCCCGGGAGCTCGGCTACCGCCTGACGATGCACTGCGACATCGACCAGGTCGGCAGCATCGACAACATCCGCACCGTGCTCGACGAGATCGCCGTGGACCGCGTGGACCACGGCACGAACGTCGTCGAGGACCCGGCGCTCGTCGACGTCGTGCGCGACCGCGGGCTGGGTCTCACGACCTGCCCGATCTCGAACTCGTTCGTGACCGACGACATGAAGGCGACCGAGATCGCCGGCCTGCTGCGCTCGGGCGTGCGCGTCACCGTGAACTCCGACGACCCGGCGTACTTCGGCGGCTACGTGGCCGACAACTACGTGGCGCTCGCCGAGGCTGCGGGGCTGACGACGGAGGAGGTCGTGCAGCTCGCGCGGAACTCGTTCGAGGCGTCGTGGCTGGGCAACTCCCAGCGGGCCGCCTACCTCGCCGAGATCGACCGGTACGTGGCGGCGTTCGAGTCGCGGGCAGTCTAGGGCTTGGTTCGTAGAGGGTCAGCGGCGGCCGATCCAGGCCAGGATGTCGTCGGTGATGGTATTCGGGTCGGCGGCGGTGGCGATCCCGTGCGCCCGGGCAGCGGGGTCGAACACGACGCCTCGTGCGGGCACAGCGGCCCCGCGGCCCTGTGGGCTCCGTGCCACCGCAGACCTGATCCCCGTGACCTGGCGGCGATGTCAGGGGCGCCTGGGAGGGTGATGTCGTGACATTGCAGGGATTCAAGGTCGAGCTCGGACCCACGCGGGACCAGGTCGGACGGTTGGCGCAGCATGCTGGTTTGCATCGGGTCGTGTTCAACCATGGGCTCGCGCACGTCAAAGCGGTCATGGGGCAGCGAGCGGCTGAGAAGACGTACGGGATCGGCGACGCCGAGCTGACGCCGGCGGTGGGTTGGTCGGCGCCTGCGCTGGAGAAGTACTGGCGCGCCACCCATGGGCGGGCGTACCCGTGGTTCGTCGCCGAGGGACTATCGTCGCGGGTCCCGAAGGAGGCCTGCCGTGCGTTGGCTGCCGCGTTGTCGAATTGGGCAGCGTCCAGGACCGGGCAGCGCAAGGGCAGACGTGTCGGGTTCCCGCGGTTCCGACGACGCAAGAACGGGTCGAGGTTTCGGATGGACGCCGATCGCGCCCGCCCGGTCGATGTTAGGCATGTGCGTATCCCTGCCGTAGGGATGGTGAGGGCGCTTGAGGACATGTCCTGGCTCACGGACCGGATCGCCGGCGGGAGGGCACGGGTGCTCGGATCCCGGGTCGAAGCGCGGGCCGGGCGGTGGTGGATCAGTTTTCAGGTCGATGTGGACCGCGCCGACATCGACGCCCGCCGTGTCGCACCTGTCCACGGTCCGGTGGTCGGGATCGACCTCGGGATCACGACGTTCGCGACGATTGCAGCCGACGACGGGACCGTGACCAAGGTTGCCAACCCGCGTCACCTCGGGCGGCGCCTGCATCGACTGCGGCGGGCGAACAAGGCCCTGGCTCGTGCGCAACCTGGTTCGAAGAACCGCGCGAAGGCCGCACGGCGGGTCGCGGAGGTCCACCTGGGAGTCTCCAACGCGCGCGCCGATTTCCTGCACCAGCTCACGACGTCGTTGACGAGATCCAACTCGACGATCGTCGTGGAAGACTTGTCCGTCGCTGGCATGATCAGGAACCGGAGCCTGGCCCGGCATATCGTCGACGCGGGCTGGTCCGAGTTCCGCCGCCAGCTGACCTACAAGGCCGCCTGGTACGGCGCCCGGCTTGTGGTGGCGGATCGCTGGTACCCCTCCACCCGCACCTGCACGACCTGTGGGGACATCAATCACGACCTGAGACTGGCGGACCGAACCTGGACCTGCCCCTGCGGCGCGGTCCACGATCGCGATGGCACGGCTGCCATCAATCTCCTACGGCTTGCTGTCTGAGAACGGCTGGTCGCCGGGCAGTTCCCCGGAGACCCAAAACGCCTGTCGAGACCACGTGAGACCCCACCACGGTGAGGCAGAGGTCAATGAAGCAGGAAGAGAATCACGTAGATTACTCGAACGGTGAATAATCTCCGGGTGCCCCGCGTTGGCGCACGAGGGCCTGAACTCGGGCCCGCGGACCACCCGCAGTCGAGAGGGCAACCTGAACTGATGAATGACGTGCTGTACGTGAACGGCGGGACCCCGCTGGACGGGACGATCACCGTGCGTGGCGCGAAGAACTTCGTGTCCAAGGCGATGGTGGCGTCGTTGCTGGGGGAGTCGCCGAGCGTGCTGCGCAACGTGCCGCAGATCCGCGACGTCGGCGTCGTCACGGGGCTGCTGGAGCTGCACGGCGTGGCGGTGAAGTCCGACCCCGACGCGGGGATCCTCGACCTGGACCCCTCCAACGTCGAGTCGGCGCACGTCGCGGACATCGACGCGCACGCGGGCTCGAGCCGTATCCCCATCCTGTTCTGCGGCCCGCTGCTGCACCGCCTGGGCGAGGCGTTCATCCCCGACCTGGGCGGGTGCCGGATCGGCGACCGGCCGATCAACTACCACCTGGACATCCTGCGCCAGTTCGGTGCCGTCGTGGACAAGCGCGAGAACGGGATCCACATCCGCGCCCCGCGCCGCCTCCAGGGCACCAAGATCGCGTTGCCGTACCCGTCGGTCGGTGCCACGGAGCAGCTCCTGCTCACGGCCGTGCGCGCCGAGGGCATCACGGAGCTCGCGAACGCCGCGATCGAGCCCGAGATCATGGACCTCATCGCGGTGCTCCAGAAGATGGGCGCGATCATCTCGGTCGACACCGACCGCGTGATCCGCATCGAGGGAGTGGACCGCCTCGACGGCTACACGCACACCGCGCTCGGCGACCGCATCGAGGCGGCCTCGTGGGCGTCGGCCGCGCTCGCCACCGGCGGCGACATCACGGTCAAGGGCGCGACGCAGCCCGAGATGATGACGTTCCTCAACACCTTCCGCAAGGTCGGCGGCCGGTTCGACGTGCAGGACGACGGCATCCGGTTCTGGCACCCGGGCGGCGACCTGTCCCCGATCGTGCTCGAGACCGACGTGCACCCCGGCTTCATGACGGACTGGCAGCAGCCGCTCGTCGTCGCGCTCACCCAGGCCAAGGGCCTGTCGATCGTGCACGAGACGGTCTACGAGAACCGGTTCGGCTTCACGGACGCGCTGCGCGGCATGGGCGCGACCATCCAGGTCTACAAGGAGTGCCTGGGCGGTCGCGACTGCCGGTTCGGCCAGCGCAACTTCCACCACTCCGCGGTGATCTCCGGCCCGACGCCGCTGGCCGCGGCCGACATCGAGGTCCCCGACCTGCGCGGCGGCTTCTCCCACCTCATCGCGGCGCTCGCGGCGAAGGGCACCTCGACGGTGCGCGGGATCAGCCTGATCGACCGCGGCTACGAGAACTTCCAGGAGAAGCTGGTCGCCCTCGGCGCCGACGTCCGCCGCGACTGACCCGGACCGCCCGTCGCCGCAGGTCATGACGCCTGTCACGGCCGTGCGACGCCCGTGCGTGGGACGCTGGTCGACGTGATCACCCGACCGCGCACGTTCCTCGACGTGTGGAGCCGTCGGACCGCGCCCGAGCGGTTCGACACCTACACGCGCTGGTCGCTGTACCTGCTCTCGCTGTTCGAGCCGTTCCTCGCGCTCGTGCTCGTCGGTTCCGACCCGACGTTCCGGCCGGGGGCCGTGAACGCGTGGCTCGTGCTCGTGCTCGTGCACACCGTCACGTGCCTCGCGCTGCTCCGGGCGGGGGTCGTGCACTTCCTCGGGGGCCCGGTCGTGCGCCCGTGGCTGCTCGCCCTCCACGGGACCCTGTCCCTCGCGGTCGCGGCGGTCGGGTTCTGGACCTTCCCCGTCGACTCGGCGGAGGACGTCGCCGGGAGCGCCCGGTACTACGCGCTCCTGGTGGGGGTCGGCTTCGGCACGCTCGCCGTGGTGCCGCTCCTGACCTTCCGTCGCCTCGCCCTCCTCGCCCTCGTCTTCGGCACGGTCACGGGATGCTCCGTGTGGGTGGGGACCGGACCGATCTCATCGACCACCGTGGGCATGGCGGTCGGGCTCGGCCTCTCCGGCACGGTCATGCTCGTCGCGATCTTCGGGTCGTACCGCGTGTCCGTGTGGATGCTCGGCATCGTGTGGGAGCAGGAGCGCACGCGCGTGCTCCACGCACGGCTGGCCGTCGCGGAGGAGCGGCTGCGGTTCTCGCGAGACCTGCACGACGTCTTCGGGCGCACCCTCTCCGTGGTCGCCGTGAAGAGCGAGCTCGCCGCGGAGCTGGCCGCCCGCGGCCGCCCCGGCGCGGAGGAGCAGATGCTCGAGGTGCGCCGCATCGCGCAGGACGCGCTGCGCGAGGTGCGCGCCGTCGTCGCCGGCTACCGCACCGCCGACCTCGGCGCCGAGCTCGTCGGCGCGCGCTCGGTCCTGCGCTCCGCGGGCATCGAGACGACCGTCCACGGCGAGGAGACGCCGGTCGGCACCGCCGCGCAGGAGGCGCTCGCGTGGGCGGTGCGCGAGGGCGTCACCAACGTGGTGCGGCACTCGACCGCACGCACGTGCACGATCACGGTGCACCGGGACCGGACGTCGAGCGTCGTCGAGATCGTCAACGACGGCGCCCCCGCGGGGACGCGCGACGGGCGCGGCTCCGGGCTGGTCGGTCTCCGGGAGCGGTTGGAGGGCGCCGGCGGGAGCCTGCGCACGTGGTCCGACGGCGGTCGGTACAGCCTCGTCGCGCGCGTGCCCGACGACGGCGCGGCCCGAGGGGCGCCGGCGCGGGGCAGCGCCCGCGACCTTCCCGCCCCCACCACCGAGAGGACCACGCGCGCGTGATCCGCATCCTGCTCGCCGACGACGAGAACCTCATCCGTGACGCCGTCGCGTCGCTCCTGGCCCTCGAGGACGACCTGGAGGTCGTGGCGCAGGCGGCCTCGGGCCCCGAGGCCGTCGCCGCCGCCCTCAAGCTCGAGCCCGACGTCGCGGTCCTCGACCTCCAGATGCCCGGGCTCGACGGGGTCGAGGTCGCGCAGCGCCTCGCGCGCGACCTGCCGTCGTGCGGTGTGGTGATCGTCACGAGCCACGGCCGGCCGGGCTACCTCAAGCGCGCGCTGGAGGCGGGCGCGCGCGGGTTCCTGCCCAAGACGGTCTCGTCGCGCGTGCTCGCGGACGTCGTGCGGCAGGTGCGCGACGGCGGACGGTACGTCGACCCCGAGCTCGCCGCGGAGGCGATCGCGGCGGGCGCGAGCCCGCTCACCGCCCGCGAGGCGGACGTGCTCGAGCTCGCCGCCGACGGCGCGCCCGTCGAGGAGATCGCGACGCGCGCCCACCTGGCCCCGGGGACCGTGCGCAACTACCTGTCGTCGGCCGCCGCGAAGCTCGGGGCGGCGAACCGTCACGAGGCGGCGCACGTGGCGCGGCGGCACGGCTGGATCTGAGCGGAGGGCAGCGCCCGGTAGGCTCGGTGACCGTGCCGAGCCTGCCCGAGACCCCGCGCGCGTACAGGACCCTCGCGTTCTTCCTGCGCCCGATCCTCTTCGCGATCACCCGCCGTGACTGGCGCGGTGCGGAGAACCTGCCCCCGACCGGCTTCATCGCCGCGGCGAACCACGTCACGGAGGTCGACCCCGTGACGCTCGCGCACTTCCTCTACGACCAGGGTCGTGCACCCAAGATCACGGCGAAGGCGTCGCTGTGGAAGGTGCCGGTCCTCGGCCGGATCCTCACCAGCACCGGCATGATCCCGGTGCACCGCGGCACGGCAGGCGCTGCGCAGTCCCTCGTCGACTCCACGGCGCGCCTCGACGAGGGGGAGTGCGTCGTGTTCTTCCCCGAGGGGACGCTGACGCGCGACCCTGACGGCTGGCCGATGGTCGGCAAGACGGGCGTCGCTCGGCTCGCGCTGACGAGCCGCGCGCCCGTCGTGCCCATCGCGCAGTGGGGCGCCGAGCAGCTCCTGGCGCCGTACGGCAAGGTGTTCAAGCCGATCCCGCCCAAGCGGGTCGCCGTCCACGCGGGACCGCCCGTCGACCTCTCCGACCTCTACGACCGTCCGCAGGACACCGCGACGCTGCGCGAGGCGACCGAGCGCATCATGGCGGCGATCACGCGTCAGCTCGAGGAGATCCGCGGCGCGAAGGCGCCCGCGGAGCGCTTCGACCTGCGTCAGCACCCGGGTTCGGAGCGCCGCCGGTGAGCGGCGACCAGACCGTCGAGATCAGCCCCGCGCCGCTCGTCGCCGACGACGTCCCCGCCGCGGAGCGCGTCGTCGCCGCGGTCCTCGGGTCGGGGAGCTGGGGCACGACGTTCGCCGCCGTGCTCGCCGACGCCGGCTGCGAGGTCCGCCTGTGGGGTCGAGACCCCGAGGTCGCCGCGCAGGTGAACTTCTCCCGCCGCAACGAGAAGCGGCTGCCGGGCATCGAGCTGCCCGCGGGCATCCGGGCCACGACCGACGCGCGCGACGCGCTCGCCGGCGCGGGGCTGGTGGTCGTCGCGATCCCCTCGCAGGTCGCGCGCACGACGCTCGCCGAGCTGCGCCCGTACCTGGAGCCCGACGCCGTCGCGGTCTCGCTCATGAAGGGCGTGGAGCTGAGCACGGACCGCCGCATGAGCGAGGTCGTCGCGGAGTCCCTCGGGCTGCCGCCCGAGCGCGTCGCCGTGGTGTCCGGGCCGAACCTGGCGCGGGAGATCGCGCACCGTCAGCCGACGGCGACCGTGGTGTCGTGCGTGGACGAGGACGTGGCGCGGTACGTCGCGCGGGCCTGCTCGTCGTCGTACTTCCGTCCCTACACCAACCGCGACGTCGTCGGGGTCGAGCTGTGCGGGGCCGTGAAGAACGTCATCGCGCTCGCCGTGGGGATCGCCCAGGGCCGCGGGTTCGGCTACAACACGACGGCCACCGTCATCACGCGCGGCCTCGTGGAGATCACGCGGCTCGGGCTCGCGCTCGGCGCGGACGCCGAGACGTTCCCCGGCCTCGCGGGCATGGGCGACCTCGTCGCGACGTGCTCGTCGCCGCTCTCGCGCAACCACACCCTCGGCAAGCACGTGGGCCAGGGGCTGAGCCTCGACGACGCGATCGCCGCCACCGGCGGCACGGCCGAGGGCGTCAAGTCCTGCCGGTCGGTCCTCGAGCTCGCGCAGAAGGTGGGCGTCGAGATGCCGATCACGGCCGGCGTCGTCGCGGTGCTGCACGAGGGGATGCCGGTCGACGAGATGGCGCGCGGCCTGCTCGCCCGGCCGCAGAAGGCCGAGGGGATCTCGGCGGAGCGCTGAGGGTGGGTGTCGGGCGGCCCGCTGGTGCGGGCCCCCGTCAGTCGTCGTCGCGGACGTCGACCACCACGCGCGTCGGGTCCTCGAGCGAGAACACCCGGAACGGGCGCTGCTCGTCGTCGACCCCGACGAACGCCTGCGTGTAGCCCTCGAAGACGCCGCGCAGCAGGACCTCCTCGACCTCGCCGTCGTCCCCCGCGCGCACCGGGTTGGGTCCCGCGTACTCGTCCACGCCCGTGTCCATGGGGTACCCCGAGCCAGAGATCATGACCTGGAGGTAGGCGTCGCCGTCGACCGCGACGACGTCGCCCTTCCCGTCGTCGACCGGCTGGTCGACGTACTCGACGCGCCACCCGGGCGTCCCGGTCCCGCCGAGCTCGAAGACGACCCGGTCGTACCCGTCGTGGTGCCCGACCCGGATGTCCGTCACGGTCAGGGCCGCGTCCGCGGACGGGTCCTGCGTGTCCGGGTCGGTGTTCGCGGGGAACGGGAGCGGTGCCTCGGTCGCGTCGTCGGCCGGTGCCGTGGCGTCGTCCGTCGGGCTCTCGGCCGGGGCGCCGGTCGGCGAGTCCGTGGGGCTGGGCGAGCCGCTCGTCGTGGTGCCCGACGGCGACGGGGAGTCGTCCGTGCCGCCGGGGGTGCACGCGGCGAGCGAGAGCGCCAGCAGCCCGACGACGGCCGTCGCGGCCCGCGGTGACGGCGCGGCCTCGCGTCGCCCTCGGTCGCCACCTTCTGTCCGCATCGTTCCTCGCGCCGTCATGGACCGATCGTAGAAACCGCAGGTCACGCTCGCGCGGCGGGCAGAGCACGGTCCGGTCCCGGTCGGGTCACGGCCGTGTCTCGGCGGCATCTCGCGGTGTCGGGCGAACTGCGCGCTGGTTCCCGGACGTCGTGGCCCCTCCAGGTGGTCGACGCTAGGCTCGGAAGATGCTGCAGGGGATCGGCACAGGCATGGTGGGCGTCCTCGTCGCGGTCGCGCTCACGGGGCTGCTCGTCGTCGGGATCGCGCGGTTCACCTCCGGCGCCGAGGCGCGCGCCCGCCGCGACGCGGGCGGGGGTGAGAGCGCGTCGTCGGGCATGTTCGGCGAGATCGTCGAGATCTTCCAGCCGAACCGCACGTACCTCACCGAGGAGAAGGAGCGCCAGCGCCTCGACATCGTGCAGCGCCCCGCGGAGGGCCGGCCGTTCGACGTCGACCTCGACGGCGGAGTCTTCTACGTCCCGACGGACCCGGCGGACCCGTCGCGACGCGGGCGCCCGGACGCCGAGGCGCGGTAGCGCACGCGGGGCACGATCAGCCGGCGGGTGCCCGCAGTGCCCGGTCGAGTGCCCGGTCGAGGTCCCGCCAGAGGTCCTCGACGTCCTCGATGCCCACGGAGAGCCGCAGCAGGTCCTCGGGGACCGTGAGCGACTCGGTCGCGAACCGGCGGCGACGTTCCAGGCTCGACTCCACGCCGCCGAGGCTCGTCGCGGGCACCCACAGGCGCACGGCACCGACGACGGCGTCGGCGCCCGGGGCCCCGCCACGAGGCCGGACGCCGAGGATCGAGCCGTACCCGGTCATGAGTCGCGACGCGCGCTCGTGCCCGGGGTCCGTCGGCAGGCTCGGGTGGCGCACCTCGACGACGTCGGGGTGGTCGGCGAGGCGCCGCGCCAGCTCGGCGGCGTTCGCCTGGGCGCGCTCGACGCGCAGCGCGAGGGTGCGCAGGCCCCGCAGCGCGAGCCACACCTCGAACGGACCGGGGATCGACCCGTGGAGCGTCCGGTAGGAGCGCAGCGTCGCGGTGAGCTCGGCCGTGCGCGCGACGGCGGCGCCGAGGACGACGTCGGAGTGCCCGGCGAGGTACTTCGTCACCGAGTGCACGACGACGTCCGCGCCGTGCGCGAGCGGCTGCTGCCCGAGGGGGGTCGCGAACGTGTTGTCCACGGCGCTGAGGACGCCGCGCTCGCGAGCGGCCGCGAGCAGCGCGGGCAGGTCGGCGACCTCGAGCATGGGGTTCGTCGGGGACTCGACGAGCAGGAGCGAGGCGCCGTCGAGCGCGGCGACGACCTGGTCGGTGTCCGCGACGTCGACCCGGACGACCTCGACGCCCGCGCGCGCGGCGAGGTCGTCGGCGAAGCCGAGCGTCACCTGGTACGCGTGCCGGGGCAGCACGACCTTGCCACCGGCGGGCACGAGCGAGAAGACCGCCGCGATCGCCGCCATCCCGGACCCGAAGGCCACGCCGGGGTGCTCGCCGCCCTCGAGCGCGGCGAGAGCCTCCTCGAACGGGTGCCACGTCTCGGTGTCCATCCGCGTGTACAGGAGCTCACCAGGCTGCTGTACGCCTTGCGAGACGTACGTCGACGAGAGCACGATCGGCGGGTTCACGGGCGCGCCCTGCGCCCGCTCGGGACGCCCTGCGGCGACGACGACGGTCGCGGGGGAGAGGGCGGGGACGTGCGGGTCGCTCATGGCGGCAGCGTACGCCCGGTCGCCCGACACGTGCCCCGAACAACCACCCCCTGACCACCGACCAGGCGGTCGCGGCCGGACGAGCAGGTCGTCCGGGTTCGTCGTACCGCCAGGACGAGCCAGGACCACCTGTCCGGCGCTCGGCGGTCCGTCAGTCGAGCGGGCCGAGGAGCGACTGCGCGACCGTGGAGTGCGCGGACTCGTCGTCGGACGGGTGGAAGATCCCGGCGAGCACGTCGCGGTAGAGGCGGCCGAGCTCGTTCCCGGCGAAGTAGGAGGACCCACCGGCGACGCGCACCATCTGGTCGACGACCGTCTTCGCCGTCTCCGTGGCGCGCACCTTGAGCCCCGCGGTCGCGCGGAACCAGCCGGCGCCGCGGTCGACGAGCGCGTCGAGCTCGCCCGCGACGGTGTCGATCTGCGGCCAGACCGCGTCGAGCGCGAGCGCGGCGTCCGCGAGGCGCCAGCGGATGTCCGGGTCCTGCGCGAGCGACGCGCCGTCGTTCTTCATCGACGTGCGGCGGCGCGCCGCGGCGACGCCGAGCTCGAGCGCGCGCTCCGCGATCCCGGTGTAGACGGACGCGAGGAGGGTCTCGAACGTCGTGAAGATCCCCACGACGAGCGGGTCGAGCGTGGGGCCGGGCGCGAGCCGCCGGACGACGCGGTCGGCAGGCGCGTGGGCGCCGTCGAGCACCGTGGACCGGGACTGCGAGGCCCGCATGCCCATCGTGTCCCAGTCGTCGAGCACCTCGACCCCGGCGTCCCGGGGGACGAACGCGTGCACGAGGCGCGGGGCGTCGTCGGACACCGTGTCGAGCCCGAGGACGCCGAGGCGCGTCCACGCGGGCGAGTTGGACGTGAAGATCTTGCGACCGTGGAACGTGTAACCGCCCGTGCCGTCCGGTCGCGCCTCCGTGCGGGACCCGAGCAGGACCAGGTCGTTGCCGCCCTCGGAGTACCCGAAGCCGAACACCTCGCCGCGACCGGCCTCCTCGAGCAGCCAGTCGAGCGAGGCGTCGCCGCGCTCGTGCAGGTAGCGCGCGACGCCGGTCCACACGTGGTGCATGTTCACGGCGAGGGCCGTCGCGGGCGCCGCGCCCGCGAGCCGCGCCTGCTCGTGCGCGACCTCGCGCAGGCCGAGCCCGGCGCCGCCGAACGCCGTGGGCACGAGCGCGCGCAGGTACCCCGCCTCGGTCAGGGCGGCGAGGTCCTCGTCGAAGAACGCGTTGTCGCGGTCGTAGCCCGCCGCGCGGCCGCGGACGGCGTCAAGCAGGTCGTCGGTGAGGAGGGTGCGCCGCTCCGGGAACGGCGGAGCAAAGGGTGCAGCGACGGGCGTGGGCATGGCCTGCCTTCGGTCGGGGCGGACGGCGAGAGGCCCCGGCGACGTGCGTCGCCGAGGCCCCTCCACCGTACGCCGGGCCTGTCGGCCGGCGAGCCGGTCAGCCGACGAGCACCGGCGCGGGCTCGTCCGGGGACGGCAGGATGCGGCGCAGCACGTCGGCGAGCGTCACGACGCCGACGAACCGCTCGCCGTCCATGACGATCGCGAGCTGCTCGCTCGACTCGCGCATGCGCGCGAGCGCGGCGTGCACGGTCGTCCCCGACGCGAGCACGAACCCGGGGCGCGCGAGCTCCCCGGCGGGCCGGTCGTCGGGCTCCAGGAGCGTGTCGCGCACGTGCACGACCTTCGGGACGACGCTCCCGTTCTGGACGAGGATGCGCAGGTGCCCCGACCGGGCCGACGCGGCCCGCACGTCCGCGGCCGTGGCCGTCGCGGGGACCGACGTCGGCCGGCCCTCGGTCGGCACGAGCGCATCGACCGTGAGGGTCTCGAGCTCGATGACGCCCGAGATCTGCACGCGGTACGACGCCTCGAGCGCGCCGACGTTCGCCGAGTGCTCGACGAGGTGCCGCAGGGTCGCGGCGTCCTGCCCGCCGCCCTCGACGTTCTCGACCGGCTCGACGCCCACGGCGCGCACGCAGCGGTTCGCGAGCGCGTTGAGCCAGCGCAGCAGCGGGCGGAACGCCCACATGAACCCGCGCATCGGGAGCGCCAGCAGGGTGGCCGAGCGCTCCGGGTGGGCGATCGCCCACGACTTCGGCGCCATCTCGCCGATGACGAGGTGCAGGAACGTCACGACGATCAGGGCGAGCACGAAGCCCGCGACGTCGGCGGCCCAGAGGGGCGCGCCCCACGTCTCGAAGACGGGCGTGAGCCAGTGGTGCACGGCCGGCTTGGTGATGGCGCCGAGCGCGAGCGTGCAGGCCGTGATGCCGAGCTGCGCGCCCGCCATGAGGAGCGTGAGCTCGTTCGAGCTGCGCAGCGCGGCGCGCGCCGCGCGGCTCGTCGGTGCGGCGTCCTCGAGCCGGTGCCGCTTGGCGCCGAGGAGCGCGAACTCCACGGCGACGAAGAACGCGCTGAGCGCGATGATCGCGACGGTCGCCACGACGACGACCCAGGGGTTGCTCATCGGGTCTCCTCCGCTGCGTCCGTCGGGCGGGCAGCCTCGTGCGTGGTGGGGTGTGCGTCGTCGGCGGCGCGGGCGTCGCCCCGCTGCTCGACGAGCCGGACGCGCACGAGGCGCGGCACGTGCCGCTCGACCGACAGGACGTCGACGACGAGCGTGCGGTGCACCGGCTCGTCGTGGACGAGGTCGGCGGGGTCGTCCGGGAGCGGGACCTCGATCGTGTCGCCCGCGCGCGGCAGGGCGCCGTGCTGGGCGATGAGGAGCCCGGAGACCGTCTCGTGGTCGCCGCGGGGCAGGTCGTGCCCGAGGGCGCGCTCCGCCTCGTCGACGTGGACGTCGCCGCCCATGACCCACACGCCGTCGTCCTCGGCCGTGACCGTGACGGGCTGCTCCGGGTCGTGCTCGTCGGTGATCTCGCCCACGAGCTCCTCGGCGAGGTCCTCGACCGTGAGCACGCCGGTGAAGCCGCCGTACTCGTCGATGACGCACGCGAGCTGGTTGCGCGTGGAGTTGAGCTGCCCGAGCGCGTCGGGCAGCGTCATGGTCGTCGGCAGCACGACGGCCGGACGCATGAGATCGGTGACGGGCGCGTCGTCGGGCAGAGCGGTCGCGAGGACGTCGGCGAGCTGGACGACGCCGAGCGGCTGGTCCGTCGCGTCGACGACCGGGTAGCGCGTGTGCGCGCGGGCCATGAGCTCGCGCACCTCGGCCACGGTCGCCTCGGGTCGGACCGTGCCGACGCGCGAGCGGGGGATCATCGCGTGCTCGACGTCGCGCTGGGGGAAGTCGAGGATGCGGTCGAGGAGCACGGACAGCTCGTCGGGCAGGTCGCCGCTCTCGCGCGAGTCCGCCACGATGTGCTCGAGGTCGCGCGCGGTCGCGGTGTTGTCGACGTCGTGGACGGGCTCGATCTTCAGCAGGCGCAGAAGGGCGTTGGACGCCTTGTCGAACACCGCGATGAGCCAGCCGAACACCGTGAGGTACGCGGTCGTGGAGCGCGCCAGGCCCTTCGCGAGCGGCTCGGGCCGCGCGATGGCGAGGTTCTTGGGGAACAGCTCGCCGAAGAGCATCTGGATGATCGTCGACAGCACGAGGGCGAGGACGGTGCCCACCGCCACGCCGACGCCCGTGGGGACGCCGACTCCGCCGAGCATCGTGCCCAGCGACTCACCGATCAAGGGTTCGGCCACGTAGCCGACGAGCAGGCCCGTCACGGTGATCCCGAGCTGGGCCCCGGACAGGACGAAGGAGGTGCGCCGGGTGACGGCGAGCGCGCGCCGGGCCGACTCGTCGCCGGCCTCCGCCTTGGCCCCCAGGCGGGAGCGGTCGACGGTCATGTAGGCGAACTCCTGGGCGACGAAGTAGGCCGTCGCCGCCGTGATCGCGAGAACCACGAGGAGCCCGAGCAGGAGGGAGAGGAAGGTCGTCATCGTGCCCGCACCGCCCTCCGGTCGTCGGGGACGCGTTCGCGCGTCCGCTCGCTGCCGGGGCCGGTGCGGCCGGGACTATGGTCGGGGTCGTCGGCCGCGGGGGCCTCGAGAGTCGTGTCTTCCACGGCACTCCCAACGCGGAACGTCCCCGGATCGTTCCCGGGGGTGCGTCGGGCGCGCGAGCAGGCGTCCGGTAGGGTCGTCCGCGATGTCCAGCCAGAGCCCCGACCGGTCCGTGCCGTCCACCGACGAGCACCCCACCGGCGCGCCCCGCAAGCCCCGCGTCCTCGTGCTGTTCGGGGGCCGCTCGGGCGAGCACGCCATCTCCGCCGCGACCGCCGCGGGCGTCCTGCGCGCGATCGACCGGTCGCGCTACGACGTGGTCCCCGTCGGGATCACGCCGACGGGGGAGTGGGTCCTCGCGGCCGACGAGCCCGCGCGCTGGGAGATCACGGAGGGGCGCCTGCCGCAGGTCGAGCCGACCGGCGAGGAGGTCATCCTGCCGCTGTCGACCGGGCGCCGGGAGCTGCGCGTCCTCACCCCGGGCGACGTCCCGCGCGTGCTCGGCGAGGTGGACGTCGTCTTCCCGCTGCTGCACGGCCCCTACGGCGAGGACGGCACGCTCCAGGGCATGCTCGAGCTCGCCGACGTCCGCTACGTCGGCGCGGGCGTCCTGGCGTCCGCCGTCGGCATGGACAAGCACTTCATGAAGCTCGTGCTCGCGGGCGAGGGGCTGCCCGTCTCCCCGTACACCGTGATCCGCCCGGGCGCGTTCGAGCGCGACCCGGAGGCGTGGACGCAGACCGTCGCGGCCCTCGGCCTGCCGGTGTTCGTCAAGCCTGCGCGTGCCGGGTCGAGCCTCGGCATCTCCAAGGTCGACGACCTCGCGGACCTGCCCGCCGCGATCGCCGCCGCGCAGGAGCACGACCCCAAGGTGATCGTCGAGGCGGGCGTCGTCGGCCGCGAGATCGAGTGCGCCGTCCTCGGGGGCCGCGGGGGCGCGCGTCCGCGTGCGTCGCTGCCGGGCGAGATCGTCGTGACGGGCGAGGCGCACGACTTCTACGACTTCGAGGCCAAGTACCTCGACGAGGCCGGGGTCGAGCTGTCGTGCCCGGCCGACCTGCCCGAGCACCTCGTCGAGCGGGTGCGCGAGATCGCGGTCCGCACGTTCGAGGCGGTCGGCGCCGAGGGCCTCTCGCGCGTCGACGTCTTCGTCACGCCCGACGAGCAGGTCGTCGTCAACGAGATCAACACGATGCCCGGCTTCACGCCGTTCTCGATGTACCCGCGCATGTGGGAGAAGTCAGGGCTGAGCTACCCCGAGCTCATCGACGAGCTCGTCGCGCTCGCGCTCGAGCGCCCCACCGGCCTGCGCTGACCCGCTGACCCGGCCGGCTCAGCCCGCGTCGGCGGCGCCGACGCACGCGCGCGTCTGCGGGACCTCCATGACGGCGCGACCCAGGTCCGAGATGAACGCCGTCGAGTGGCCCTCGGTCACGGCCGGCGGCACGACGACCTGGACCGCGGGGTCGCGACCGTAGGTCGTGAACGTCCACGTGCCCTGGTCCTCGACCACGAGCCAGTCCACGGTGCCGCCCTCGGACTCGACGCTCTGGCACGTCGTCGTCGTGGGCCCGGGGACCTCGACGCCGCACCGCAGCGTCACCGCGGCGCCCGGCTCGCCCCAGGCCGCGGTGGCCTGGCTCGTCGTGCCGACCTTCGCCAGGTCCTCGCCGAGGGTCTCCGGCAGCGCGAGCACGACGTCCGCGCACAGCGGGTTCTGGGCGTCGTCCGCCACCGGGACGCCGATGCGCGGCGCGCACGCGGCGGTCGCCGCGACGACGCCGAGCAGCGCCGGCACCGCGAGGGCCCGGGCGAGGGGGCGCGGACGGCGGGGCCGGGGCGCACCGGGGTGGGTGGACGGCGAGGCGGGAGGGACGGCGTCGAGCACGCGACCACCGTAGCGGCCCGCGGAGGGTGCCCGTGACCGCCCGGGCGGCGACTAGGGTGGCCGCGTGAGCGAGACGCCCCTGCTGGTCCGCGACGTGCCCGAGGAGGCGCTCCTCGCCCGGATCTTCCCCCTGCTGCCCACCGCGCCGACCACCCTCGTCGGGCCGGGGGACGACTGCGCCGTCGTCGCGGCGCCCGACGGCCGCTACGTCGTGTCGACCGACGTCCTCGTCGAGGACCGGCACTTCCGCCGGCGCTGGTCGTCGGGGTACGACGTCGGGTGGCGGGCCGCGGTGCAGAACCTCGCCGACGTCGTGTCCATGGGCGCGCGCCCCGCGGCGCTCGTCGTGTCGCTCGTCATGCCCGGCGACCTGCCCGTCGACTGGGTCACCGGCCTGGCGCGGGGGCTCGCCGACGCGTGCAGGCCGCTCGGGGCCGCGGTGGTCGGCGGGGACCTGTCGGGGGGGCGAGCAGGTCGTCGTCGCGGTCACGGTCCACGGGGACCTCGAGGGCCGCGCCCCCGTGCTGCGCTCCGGCGCCCGGCCGGGCGACGTCGTCGCCCTCGCGGGGAGCCTGGGCCGGTCAGCGGCGGGTCTCGCGCTGCTCGACGCCGACCGGGCGGACCTCGACGACGCGCTCGTCGTCGCGCACCTGCGTCCCGACCCTCCGCTCGCCGCGGGTCCCGCGGCCGCCGACGCCGGCGCGACCGCGATGATGGACGTGTCCGACGGGCTGCTGCGGGACGCGGGCCGGATGGCGCGGGCGAGCGGCGTCGTCGTGGACCTCGAGCTCGCCGCCCTGACGACGGACCGCGACCGGCTGCGCGCGGCGGCGGCCGCGCTCGACGGCGCGAGCGGGCACGGCGCGAGCGGGCACGGCGCTAGCGGGGACGGCGACGCCGGGGCAGACGTCGCCGACCGTGCCGAGGGCTGGGTGCTGTCGGGAGGCGAGGACCACGCGCTGCTCGCGACGTTCCCCGCCGACGCCGACCTGCCCGACGGCTTCCGGGCGATCGGCAGGGTGCGCACCGTGGACGGCGACGGCGCCGGGGTACGGGTCGACGGCCGCCTCGCGCACCGCGCGACCGGGTGGGACCACTTCCGCGCGTGAGCGCGGCGGTCAGCCCCGGCGGTAGCGGACGGCGGTGAGGTCCTTGCCGCCGATGTCGTCACGGCGCTCGACGCCGTCCGGCGTGAAGCCGTGGCGACGGTAGAAGCGGCGCGCGCGCTCCGCGTCCTCGAGGACCCAGAGCGTGACGGTCGTGCCGGGTCGTACCTCGCCGAGCATGGTGCGCATGAGGTCGCGCGCGACGCCGCGGCCCCAGGACTCGGGGTCCAGGTAGATGGCGAAGATCTCGAGGTCGCCCGGCTCGGCGTCCTCGTCGCGGCTGGGGCCGAGGGTGGCGAAGCCGATCGTGCGGCCGTCGGCGTCGGCGAGCCACGTGCGGGCGCCGGGGGTGGTGAGGCTCTGGACCCAGTGCTGCTCACGCTGGTCGTGGTCGAGCGAGGCCAGGTACTCGTCGGGCACGATGCCCGCGTAGGCGCCTCTCCAGGACGCGATGTGCACGGCCGCGATGGCGCTCGCGTCCGCGGGAGCGGCCGGGCGGATGGTTACCTCGCTCAGTTCCGTCACCATGCACAAAGACTGCCACCGCGGCTCGGATCCGCCAAACCGGTTTGTCCTGATCTTCAGGAGATCTCCGCATCTCCGGGAGCGGCAGGCCGCGGCCGGAGCCGGTGGCGAGGCGCAGAGACGACGAGAGCGCCTGCCGGGATCCGGCAGACGCTCTCGTCAGGAAGTCTCGCGAGGCTCAGGCGGGACGGGTGACCTTCCCGGCCTTGAGGCAGGAGGTGCACACGTTGAGACGCTTGGGCGTCCCCGCGACCACGGCGCGCACGCGCTGGATGTTCGGGTTCCAGCGGCGCTTCGTCCGGATGTGGGAGTGCGAGATGCTGTGCCCGAAGCCCGGGCCCTTGCCGCAGACGTCGCAGTTGGCAGCCACGGTTTCTCCTGATCGTCGTGCACGTCGCGCACGCAGCGGCGACGTCCTGAATGGTCTGTAGGGTGTCTCGCCCGGTGTTCCTCGGCGGCTCCTCGACGGTGTCGAGGGCGCGCGAAGCACCCGGGCAACCTCGTCAGGGTAGCCGATCGGAGGGCCTGAGCTCAAACCGGGCGCTCGTCACACCCTCGGGTGCCCGCAGGCGCGTCGGCGCGCGTCCCGACGGCACGCGCGGTTGACTACCGTGGTCCCGACGGCCCGCGGTGCCGTCCGACCGTCCGGCCGCCCGGTCCGGTCGTCCCCCGAGCGCGAGGAGCCGGTCCGACGTGAGCCCCGGAGCCGACGTGGTCGACGCCGCCGTCGTCGTCGCGTGGGGCCGTGGCGGCGTCCGCGCGCTCGCCGCCGCGCGCGAGGCGCTCGACCGCGTGAACGTCTTCCCCGTCGCGGACGCCGACACGGGCACCAACATGTACCTCACGCTCCTCGACGCGGTCCGGGCGCTGCCGGGCGGTGACGCGACGTCAGCCGCGGAGACGGGTGCGGCGGGCGGCGCCGGCGACCTGCTCGTGCGGCTGGCCCGCGGCGCGCTCGTCGGGGCGCGCGGCAACTCGGGCGTCATCCTCAGCGAGTACCTCCGCGGGATCGCGCTCGCGCTCGCCGAGCACCGGACCGTGACCGGTGCCGAGCTCGCGGCCGGCCTCGAGCGCGCCGCCCGCACCGCCCGCGGCGCGGTCGCGCGTCCCGCGCCCGGCACGATCCTCACGGCGGCCGACGCCGCGGCGCGCGCCGCGGCGACCGCGTCGCAGGGGCCGGGCGCGTCCTCGCCCGCGGTCG
>NZ_JNBQ01000008.1 GCF_001019615.1 Cellulosimicrobium funkei
GTCGCCGGGATCAGCACCCGACCGCGACGCCACGAGGAGACCGGCGCCCAGCGCGACGGCCGTGACGGCGCTCACGCCCCCGACGTCGTGGGCGTCGGCGAGGCCGCGCTGGATCCAGAGCGACCCGAGGGTGAGGACCGCGAGCATGACCGGGAGCCCGACGGCGACCCCCGCGGCGACGCGCCGGTTCGCGGCCGACCGCCCCAGGAACGCCGTCATCGCGGCGAACCCCGCCGAGGTGAGCAGGCCCAGGGCCGTGCTTCCCGCCACCGCCGCACCGAGCGACGCGAAGCCGTCCGCGCCGCCGGTGCCCCAGTGGATCGCCACGGGGTCGGGGAGCTCCGCCGACCAGCTCAGCGCGACGAGCGCCGCGACCACGGTAACGACCGCCCCCGCGGCGCCGACGAGGAGCGCGAGGGTGCGGTGGTCGTCCGGGCGCGGACGGCCGTCCTCGGTCGGTCGTCCGGGCGAGCGGCGCGGGGTGGCTGGGGTCATCGGAGGGCCTCCTTCACGAGGGTCAGGACGGTCTCGGGCGGCAGCGCGAGGGCGCGGGCCTCGTCCGCGACGCGGTCGACGGCGGCGCGCAGGGACGCGAGGTCGACGGCGGCGGGTGCCGTGACGACGGCGCCGCGCCCGCGGCGGAGGTCGACGAGGCCCTCGTCGCGCAGCGCCTGGTAGGCGCGCAGCACGGTGTGCACGTTGACGTCGAGCGCCTCCGCGAGCTCACGGGCCGCGGGCAGCCGCTCGCCCGGGGCGAGCCGCCCCCGGACGACGCCGAGGCGCACCTGGGCGACGAGCTGCGCGAACAGCGGCTCGTCGGCCTGCGGGTCGATGCGGAACATCACGAGCCCAGTCTAGTTGTTCTAGGGAAACTAGAACAAATACGTCCGACGGCGGGGCCGCCGTCGTTCCCGACGGCGGCCCCGCGTCCGTGCGCTCAGATGACGTACTCGATGAGGAGCGACGGGTCCTCGAGGGCGTCCCGCGCCGCGGGTGCGGCGGCGGGCGTGCGGATCTTGGCCGGGACCCCGACCGCGACCGCCCCGGCGGGCACGTCCTTGACGACGACGGCGTTGGCCCCCACCTGCACGTCGTCGCCGATCCAGACGGGTCCGAGGATCTTCGCTCCCGCCCCGACGACGACGCGGTCCCCGAGCGTCGGGTGCCGCTTGCCGCGCTTCATCGACCGCCCGCCGAGGGTGGACGTGTGGAAGAGCACCACGTCGTCGCCGACGACCGCCGTCTCGCCCACGACGACCCCCATGCCGTGGTCGATGAACAGGCGCCGGCCGATGCGCGCGCCGGGGTGGATCTCCACGCCGGTCAGCGCCCGCGCCGCCTGCGAGACGAGGCGTGCCGGGAGGCGCAGCAGGGGCTCGCGCCACATGCGGTGCGCGAGCCGGTAGGCCCACACGGCGTGCACGCCCGGGTACGCCAGCGCGACCTCGAGGCGGCTGCGGGCGGCGGGGTCCCGCCGCCGGGCGGCCTCGAGGTCCTCGCCGAGCACGCGCACGAACCGACGCAGCCGGTAGCCGGCCGTCCGGTGGTGGGGACGCGGGTCCGTCACGTCAGTCCAGCAGGTCGGCGTAGAGCACGGAGGACAGGTAGCGCTCGCCGAAGGACGGGATGATCGTCACGATGAGCTTGCCCGCGTTCTCGGGGCGGGCGGCGAGCTGGAGCGCGGCGGCGATCGCGGCGCCGGACGAGATGCCGACGAGGAGGCCCTCCTCCTTGGCGGCGCGGCGCGCGTACTCGACCGCGGTCTCCGCGTTGACGTCGATCACCTCGTCGTAGACCGAGGTGTCGAGGATCTCGGGCACGAAGTTCGCGCCGATGCCCTGGATCTTGTGCGGGCCGGGCTGGCCGCCGTTGAGGATGGCCGACTCCTCGGGCTCGACCGCGACGATCTGCACGCCGGGCTTGCGCTCCTTGAGCACCTGGCCGACGCCGGTGATCGTGCCACCGGTACCGATCCCCGCGACGACGATGTCGACGGCGCCGTCCGTGTCGGCCCAGATCTCCTCCGCCGTCGTGCGGCGGTGGATCTCGGGGTTGGCCTCGTTCGCGAACTGGCGCGCGAGGATCGCGCCCTCGCGCTCGGCGACGATCTCGTCCGCGCGGTTGACCGCGCCCTTCATGCCCTCCGACCCCGGCGTGAGGATGAGCTCGGCGCCGAACGCGCGGAGCAGGGCGCGCCGCTCCTTCGACATCGTCTCGGGCATCGTCAGCACGACGTCGTACCCCCGTGCCGCACCGACCATGGCGAGCGCGATGCCGGTGTTGCCGGAGGTGGCCTCGACGATCGTCCCGCCCGGCTTCAGCTCGCCCGACGCCTCCGCGGCGTCGATGATCGCCACGCCGATGCGGTCCTTGACCGAGTTCGCGGGGTTGTAGAACTCGAGCTTGCCCACGACGGTGGCGCCGAGGCCGTCCGTGAGCTTGTTGAGACGGACCAGGGGGGTGTTGCCGACGAGCTGCGTGACGTCGTCGTAGATGCGTGCCATGTCTTCCTCTTCTGTCGACGGCTCGGGGTGAGCCGGGGTGGGGGTACTGATCAGGGGACGAGGGCCGTCGCGGTCCGTGACCACGGTGCCCAGCGTCTCGCGGGGACGCTACGGGCGCGCGGGCACGACGGCGGGGGCGGGCTCGTGCGGACGGGGCGGCCTGGGTGCGGCGCGGAGCGGCGCGCGGGGTCGGCGGCGGTTCGTCAGCGACAGCCGAGACAGCGACAACAGGAGACGCGCAACTCGGCGCGGTGCAGCGGTGCGGGACGCGCGATCGTCGCGGTCATTCCTCGCTCCTCCTGGTCGGTCGCGCCGCGGTCGCCCGGAGGTCCGGGCCTGCGGGCGGCGCGTGTGACCCCGAGGCTATCGGTCCGCGTCCGGACCCTGCAACGCCGTCCACGAGACGGTCGCGCGGTCGGAGGCGTCGGTGTGCGAGCGAGACGACGAGGGGCGCCCCGCCGTCCTGGCGGGGCGCCCCTCGTCACGTTCGGGTTCCGCGGCGGGACGGAGCCCGAGAGCGTCGGAGCGGGCGACGGGAATCGAACCCGCGTAGCCAGTTTGGAAGACTGGGGCTCTACCATTGAGCTACGCCCGCACGGGCCGTGGGACCGGGATCCGGGCCCCGACCGGAGGGCCGAGGACCGGCACGGCGCCGACCTGCGGCCGCAACCTTAGCAAACCCCGGTGGCTCTGCCCGCCGTGCACCCGCCGCCGCCCGGTGGTCTGCGGCGCGCCGACGAGGGTGCCCTCACCCGCCAGTACACTTGCCCTGGCCCGCCGCCGTGGCGGGCGACGGGGTGTGGCGCAGGTTGGTAGCGCGTCCGCTTTGGGAGCGGAAGGTCGCAGGTTCAAATCCTGTCACCCCGACCTTCGCGCGGCGCCCCTTCTGGGGCGTCGCGGGGCGTCGTCGACGTCCGGGCCGTCTCGTCGGTCCCGTCCTCGAGAGGTGCCCGTGACCACGTCCACCACCGCGACCGGACCGGCGACGCGCGTCACCCTCGCCGCGGTCGTCGCCGCGGGCAGCGGCGCCGTGCTCTCGCTCCAGGGCCGCCTCAACGGCGACCTCGCCGCCGCCGGGACCGGACCCGTGGTCGCGGCCTGGCTCTCCTACGTCGGGACCTTCCTCGCGACCGTTCTGGTGGTGGTCGCCCGCCGTCGGGTCGGCTCCACGCTGCACGTCCTGCGCACCTCCGCGTCGTGGTGGTGGTTCGCGGTCGGGCTGTGCAGCGTCCCGATCGTCGTCGCCATGGCCGCCGGGGTCCCGCTCGTCGGCGTCGCGGTCGCGTCGGTGTGCTCGGTCGCCGGCCAGACGGTCGCGGGGCTCGCGCTCGACGCGCGCGGCGTCGGGCTCCCGGCCCCGCTGCGGCTCACCGCGCGCCGGGCCGCCGCGGGGCTCGCGGCGCTCGTGGGCCTGGGCGTCGCGGTGCTCGGCGGCGCGACGACCGACGCGGGGTGGGGCGCCGTCCTCGCGGGGGTCGCGCTCTTCGTCGGCGGCGCCGTCCTGTGCGGGCAGCAGGCCGGGAACGGCCGGGTCACGCAGCTCACGGGCGACCCGGTCGTCGCGACCCTCACCTCGGTCACGGGCGGGCTCGTCGGCATCTCTGTCGTGTGCGCGCTGGCCGCGCCCCTCGGCGGTCTCGACGGCGTCACGCTGCCCGGGCAGTGGTGGCTCTACCTGGGCGGCCCGCTGGGGACCCTCATCACCGTGGCGGCCGCGTACGCGGTGCGCCACCTCGGCACGTTCGTCCTCACGCTGACGGTCGTCGGCGGCCAGATGGTCATGGCCGTGCTGCTCGACGTGCTTGGCGTGGTCGGGCTGCGGTGGCAGACCGTCGTCGCGACCGCCGTCGTCGGGCTCGCCGTCGTCCTGGTGGTGCAGCGCCCGGGTCCGCGCACGTCGGCCTGACCGCGACGCTTGACCGCTCGCGTACCATGGAACGGTTGCCCGTACGCCTGCGTGCGGAGCCGTCCCCGGCCGGACGCCGGCCCACCCCGATCAGTTGGAGATCATCGAAGTGAAGAGCGCCGTCGAGACCCTGGACCCCACCAAGGTCAAGCTGACCGTCGAGGTGGAGTACGACGAGCTCAAGCCGAGCATCGAGCACGCCTACCAGCACATCGCGGAGCAGGTGAACATCCCCGGCTTCCGCAAGGGCAAGGTCCCGCCGCGCGTGATCGACCAGCGCGTCGGCTGGGGCGCCGTCATCGAGCACGCCGTCAACGACGGCCTGTCCGGCTTCTACCGCCAGGCCGCGAGCGAGGAGAGCCTGCGCCCGCTCGGCCAGCCCGAGGTCGAGGTCACCGAGATCCCGGCCAAGGCCGGCGAGGGCCAGCTGGTCTTCACCGCCGAGGTCGAGGTCCGCCCCGAGATCACGCTGCCCGCCCTCGACACGCTCGCCATCACGGTCGAGCCCGCCGAGGTCACCGACGAGGACGTCACCGAGCGCCTCGACGCGCTGCGCGAGCGCTTCGGCACCCTCGTCGGCGTCGACCGTCCCGCGGCCGAGGGCGACTTCGTCGTGCTCGACCTCACGGCCGAGATCGACGGCGAGGAGGTCGACTCCGTCTCCGGCGTCAGCTACCAGATCGGCTCGGGCAACATGCTCGAGGGCCTGGACGAGGCGCTGACCGGTCTCTCGGCCGACGAGACGACCACGTTCAACGCCCCGCTGGCCGGTGGCGAGCACGAGGGCAAGGAGGCGTCCGTCACCGTCACGGCGACGTCCGTCAAGCAG
Source organism: Cellulosimicrobium funkei (assembly GCF_001019615.1). GTDB lineage: Bacteria > Actinomycetota > Actinomycetes > Actinomycetales > Cellulomonadaceae > Cellulosimicrobium > Cellulosimicrobium cellulans_E. Next base: position 5,240 of record NZ_JNBQ01000008.1, read on the forward strand.
CGCGACCTGCCCGAGGCGGACGACGACTTCGCCCAGCTCGCGTCCGAGTTCGACACGCTCGAGGAGCTCACCGCCGACCTGCGCGAGCAGGTCGCGAGCATCAAGACCTCGAACCAGGCCGTCGCCGCGCGCGACGAGCTCCTCAAGGCGCTCAACGACGCGGTCGAGATCCCCGTGCCGTCGGGCGTCGTCGAGGCCGAGGTGCACCGCCACCTCGAGTCCGAGGGCCGCCTGGAGGACGAGACGCACCGCGCCGAGGTCACCGTCGAGGCGACCGACGCCATCCGCAACCAGATCCTGCTCGACACCCTCGCCGAGCAGCTCGAGATCAAGGTCGCGCAGAACGAGCTCCTCGAGTACCTCGTGAGCGCGTCGCGCCAGTACGGGATGGACCCGAACCAGTTCATCCAGTCGCTCGACCAGGGCGGGCAGATCCCCGCGATGGTCGGCGAGGTCGCGCGCTCCAAGTCGCTCGCCGTCGCCCTGCGCCAGATCGAGGTCAAGGACTCCGCGGGCAACGTCGTCGACCTGACCGAGTTCATCGGCTCGGACGACGAGGACGCCGCCGCGGACGAGTCGGTCGAGGACGTCGCGGCCGAGCCCGTCGAGGAGGCCCTCGTCGACGACTCCGCTGCCGCCGCCGCCGAGGCGCCGGTCGAGGACGACGAGAAGGACGCGACGAAGGCCTGACACGGCACTGGCCCTCCGGCCGGAGCAGGTCCCACGACGGCCCGCACCCTCCGCGCGAGGGGGCGGGCCGTCGTCGTGCCCGTGCCGCGACGGCGCGCACCGGCCACGTGGTGCGCCGTCAGCGAAAACGCGCGCTATCGGGACGAACGCCGGGCACGGACCGCGTTAGGGTCACTTGCAGCACGGCTGGACCGGGACACGCTTCCGGTACCGGCCAGGGCAGCGCAGGCGGGGGCGACCCGCGGGAGCGACGAAGGAGATGGATGTGAACGAGCTGTACCTGCCGTCCGACGCGACGGCCCCGGTCAACCGCGCCGAGGGTCCGGGCTTCGGACTCAACGACTCCATCTACAACCGGCTCCTCAAGGAGCGCATCATCTGGCTCGGCTCGGAGGTGCGCGATGAGAACGCGAACGCCATCTGCGCCCAGATGATGCTGCTCGCCGCGGAGGACCCGGAGAAGGACATCTGGCTCTACATCAACTCGCCCGGCGGGTCGATCACGGCAGGGATGGCGATCTACGACACCATGCAGTACATCCAGCCGGACGTCGCGACGATCGCCATGGGCATGGCTGCCTCGATGGGGCAGTTCCTGCTCTCGTCCGGCACCAAGGGCAAGCGGTACGCGACGCCGCACGCGCGCGTCATGATGCACCAGCCCTCGGGCGGCATCGGCGGCACGGCGACCGACGTGCGCATCAACGCGCAGCTCATCATGCACATGAAGCAGGTGCTCTCCGAGCTCACGGCCGAGCAGACCGGCAAGCCGCTCGAGCAGATCCTCAAGGACAACGACCGCGACAGCTGGTTCACGGCCGAGGAGGCGCTGGAGTACGGCTTCATCGACCACGTCGTCACCAACGCGTCGTCCGTGACCGGCGGCGGCGGCACCACGGGTTCCTGACCCCGCACCGGACACCAGACTTCACCGAGGAGAACCCGTGAGCTTCAGCGCCGAGTCCCAGTACCTGTCCACCGCGCAGCGCCTCGCCGGCGCGGGCGCGCGCCCCGGCGGCATCGCGCTGCCGGGCGGCGCGCCGTCGGCCCGCTACGTGCTCCCGCAGTTCGAGGAGCGCACCGCGTACGGCTTCAAGCGCCAGGACCCCTACACCAAGCTGTTCGAGGACCGCATCATCTTCCTGGGCGTCCAGGTCGACGACGCGTCCGCGGACGACGTCATGGCCCAGCTCCTCGTGCTCGAGAGCCAGGACCCCGACCGCGACGTCATCCTCTACATCAACTCGCCGGGCGGGTCGTTCACCGCGATGACCGCGCTCTACGACACGATGCAGTACATCAAGCCGCAGATCCAGACGGTCTGCCTGGGCCAGGCGGCGTCCGCCGCCGCGGTCCTGCTCGCCGCGGGCCAGCCGGGCAAGCGCCTCGCCCTGCCGAACGCACGCGTGCTCATCCACCAGCCCGCGATGGAGGGCGGCGGCTACGCGCAGGCGTCGGACATCGAGATCCACGCGAACGAGCTCATCCGCATGCGCGAGTGGCTCGAGGACACGCTCGCGCTGCACTCGGGCAAGTCGGTCGAGCAGGTCCGCCAGGACATCGAGCGCGACAAGATCCTCACCGCCGAGCAGGCGAAGGAGTACGGCCTCGTCGACCAGGTCCTCGAGAGCCGCAAGGCCGTCGCGGTCAACAAGCCCTGACGTGACCGCCCGACCAGCATGACCTCACGCCGCGCCGTCGTCCCCCGCCGGGGGACGACGGCGCGACACGTTGCGCCCCGTACGGGGAGCCCACCTGACAACGGGGGCCCCGTGGTGTGGAATGGGGAGCAGGACTCGCTCGGCCGTGCCCGGGCCCCGCGTCGTCGACCCCGACGGCAGGAGGCCTCGGCACCGGGACAAGGAGACGCGTAGTGGCTCGTATCTCAGACGGCGCCGACCTGCTGAAGTGCTCGTTCTGCGGCAAGTCGCAGAAGCAGGTCAAGAAGCTCATCGCGGGCCCCGGGGTGTACATCTGCGACGAGTGCATCGACCTGTGCAACGAGATCATCGAGGAGGAGCTCGCCGAGGCGACGGAGCTCGGCCTCACGGAGCTGCCCAAGCCCAAGGAGATCTTCGAGTTCCTCGAGCAGTACGTCATCGGCCAGGACGCCGCGAAGCGGGCCCTGGCCGTCGCCGTCTACAACCACTACAAGCGCGTCCAGGCGGGCGAGCAGTCCAAGCCGTCGAGCCCCGACGACCCGGACTACGTGGAGCTGGCGAAGTCGAACATCCTTCTGATCGGTCCGACGGGGACGGGCAAGACGTATCTGGCGCAGACGTTGGCGCGGATGTTGAACGTGCCGTTCGCGATCGCGGACGCGACGGCGCTCACCGAGGCGGGGTATGTCGGTGAGGACGTGGAGAACATTCTGTTGAAGCTGGTGCAGGCGGCGGACTTCGACGTGAAGAAGGCGGAGACGGGGATCATCTATATCGACGAGATCGACAAGGTGGCTCGTAAGGCGGAGAACCCCTCGATCACGCGTGATGTGTCGGGTGAGGGTGTGCAGCAGGCGTTGTTGAAGATCATCGAGGGCACGAGCGCGTCGGTGCCGCCGCAGGGTGGTCGCAAGCATCCGCATCAGGAGTTCATCCAGGTGGACACGTCGAACGTGTTGTTCATCGTGGCGGGGGCGTTCGCGGGGTTGGACGACATCGTGGCGGCGCGGGCGCGTAAGCGGGGTGTGGGGTTTGGTGCGCCGATCGAGACGGGTGCGGGGGAGGATCTGTTCGCGCAGGTGCGTCCGGAGGATCTGCACCGGTTCGGGTTGATCCCGGAGTTCATCGGGCGGTTGCCGGTGATCGCGTCGGTGTCGGCGTTGGACTCCGAGGCGTTGGTGCGGATCTTGACGCAGCCGCGCAATGCGTTGGTGAAGCAGTATCAGCGGATGTTCGCGATCGACGGGGTGGAGCTGGAGTTCACCGAGGGTGCGGTGGAGGCGGTCGCGGAGCAGGCGTTGTTGCGTGGGACGGGGGCGCGGGGGTTGCGCGCGATCATGGAGGAGGTGTTGCAGCAGGTGATGTTCGACGTTCCTTCGCGTGATGACGTGGAGCGTGTGGTGATCACGCGTGAGGTCGTGCTGGACAACGTGAACCCCACGATCGTGCCGCGCACGTCGACCGCGCGCAGCCGTACCCCGCGGGAGAAGTCCGCCTGACGCCGAGATAGAACCCTGGTCGGCCGAGGTCGACGCTTGGTCGCGTCTCAGGCCCGCGTGGTCGGGTCCGCGGCGCGGGTGGCCTCGGTGCTCGGGGCTGCGGCGCCGTCACCCTGGTCTGTCGGCCGTGGGTTCGAGGAGCGCCGCTCTGACGCCCCTTCGCATCCGAGCCCACCCCCACCGCTCGGCGATCGTCTCGCCCGGAGACGTCGGTCGCCGCTCGCGACCATCGAGCGGCCCACCGGAGCCAGTGCGCCTGTGGCGAGTCGGCACGAGCTCGACCAGGCCGTCCTGGTGGGTCGAGCAGGCGACAAGGACGCGTCCCGCGCGCCAGACGCGCCCGAACCACCTGCCCGACGTGACGGCGCCGCGACCGGCGACTGTCCCGGCGCGGCGGTGCGGCGACCCGGCCGGTCGCGCGGCCTGGCCGGTCGCGCGGCCTGGCCGGCCGGGTCGGCGCGGGCCGAGCCCCACTCCGCGGGCGGTCGCCCAAGGTGAGCATCGACCAGGGTGAGACGGAGTAGGGCGGGGTGGGTGGTGGTGCCGCGTCGTGGCGGGCCTGGCGGGAGCCGCGAGGAACGAGCGGCGGATGGTAGACGCGGCACCACCACCCACCCCGACCACCCAACCCAACCACGCGGCGTCGAGCACAAGAACCACGGCTCTACCTCGCGTGACCACGGTTCTACCTCGGCCGACCAGGGTTCTACCTCGGTCAGGCGTCGGCGCCGACCTTGGCGCCGTAGAGGGTGTCGATGGTGTCGGCGAAGTCCTTGATGACGAGCCCGCGCTTCACCTTGAGGGACGGGGTGAGGTAGCCGTTCTGCTCGGTGAAGTCGGTCGTGAGCACGGTGATCTTGCGGATCGACTCGGCGCGGGAGACCGCCTCGTTGGCGTGCGCGACGGCGCGGTCGAGCGCAGCGAGGACGTCGGGGTCCTGCGCGGCGGTGCCGACGTCCATGGCCGGCAGGCCGTGGGTCGAGAGCCAGCCGGGCAGCATCTCGGCGTCGAGCGTGACGAGGGCGCCGATGAAGGGGCGCTGGTCGCCCACGACGACGACCTGGCTCACGAGCGGGTGGGCGCGCAGGCGGTCCTCGAGCACGGCGGGGGCGACGTTCTTGCCGCCGGCGGTGACGATGATCTCCTTCTTGCGGCCGGTGATGCGCAGGTAGCCGTCGTCGTCGAACGCGCCGAGGTCGCCGGTGCGGAACCAGCCGTCCTGGAGCGCCTCGGCCGTGAGCTCGGGCTGGTTGCGGTAGCCGCGGAACACGTGGTCGCCCTTGACGAGGAGCTCACCGTCGTCGTCGATGCGCAGCGAGGTGCCGGGGAACGCGGGCCCGACGGTGCCGATCTTGGTGAGGCCGGGCAGGTTCACGGCGGTGGGGGCGGTCGTCTCGGTGAGGCCGTAGCCCTCGAGGATGCGCAGCCCGACGCCCCGGTAGAAGTGGCCGAGCCGCTCGCCGAGGGGCGCGCCGCCGGAGATGGAGTACGTGAGCTGCCCGCCCATCGCGGCGCGCAGGGTCGAGTAGACGAGCCGGTCGGCGACGGCGTGCTGCACGCGCAGCCCGAACGGCGGCCCGCCCGCGGTGTCGAGCGCGCGCGACCAGGTGATCGCGACCTTGGCGGCCCAGTGGAAGACCTTGCGCTTGGCACCGGTCCCGGTCTTCTGCTCGGCGGTGTTGTAGACCTTCTCGAAGACGCGCGGCACCGCGAGCAGGAACGTCGGGTGGAACGTCCCGAGGTCGGCGACGAGGTTCTTCGTGTCCCACGAGTGGGCGAGCACGGCGTTCGACGCGACGACGACGACCTGGATGAAGCGCGCGAAGACGTGGGCGAGCGGCAGGAAGAGGAGGGTGCGGGCGCCGTCGGAGTCGAGGATCTCGGCGAGGCCCGCGCGGCCGTTGAGGGCGAGGTGGACGAAGTTCCGGTGCGTGAGCTCGACGCCCTTGGGCCGCCCGGTCGAGCCGGAGGTGTAGATGACCGTCGCGAGGTCGTCGACGCGCTGGGCGGCACGACGGCGGTCGATCTCCTCCGCGGGGACGTCGGCGCCCGCGGCGCGCAGGGCGTCGACGGCGCCGTCCTCGACGACGAGCACGTCCTCCAGGTCGGGGAGGCGGTCGCGGACGGATGCCACCTCGGCGGCGTGGGAGGCGGTCTCCACGACGGCGAGGCGGACGGCGGCGTCCGACAGGATCCAGTGCACCTGCTCGGCCGACGAGGTCTCGTAGACGGGCACGGGGACGGCGCCCACGGCCCACGTGGCGAAGTCGAGCAGCGTCCACTCGTAGCGCGTGCGGGACATGATCGCGACGTGGTCGCCGGGCTCGATGCCGCGGGCCACGAGGCCGCGCGCGACGTCCACGACGTCCGCCTCGAACTCCTGCGCGGTGACGGGCTCCCAGGGGCCGTCCGCGGTGGTCCGGCGCTCGACGAGCGTCGCGTGAGGGCCGCGGGCGACGCGGTCGGTGAGGAGGGTGCTGATGGTCGCCGTGGGGGAGACCTCGACGAGGCTCGGCGACGCGTGTTCCGTCATGGGACTCTCCGCTGAGTGGGACGGCAGGTAGGGACGGCGTGACACTTTACTCCGTACTCCGAGTATCGCGTTCCTCGGCGGTCGCCGGGCGCGCCTAGGATCAGGTGGTGACGAACCAGCCCGGCCCGCCCGCCGTCCCCGCCGAGATCCTCACGCTGCGCGACAGCATCGACAACATCGACGCGGCGCTCATGCACCTGCTCGCCGAGCGGTTCAAGTTCACGCGCCGGGTCGGGGAGCTCAAGGCGCAGGGCGGGCTGCCCCCGGCCGACCCGGACCGGGACCGGCAGCAGATCGCGCGTCTCACGGGGATCGCCGGTGCCGCGGGCCTCGACCCGGAGTTCGCGGAGCAGTTCCGCGAGTTCATCGTCCGCGAGGTCATCCGCCACCACGAGCGGATCGCGGCGGAGCACGCCGCGTCGGGCGAGGGCACGCCCGTCCTCGACACCTACTCCTGACGCTCGGCGCCCGCGGAGGACGCGCCTGACGCGCGGTGGCGACCCCGGTCGATCTGACAGACCCTGGAGGGGTCCCAGGGTGGGCCCCGGCGTCGGTACGACCCGCGCGCCGGGCGGCCCGCCCGCCACGCCGACGGACGCTAGAGGTGTTCGCATGAAGATCGATTGGCTCAAGCCCCTCCTCGGCCACCCGGGCCCCTTCGCGACGGTGTACATCGACGCCACGCGGGCCAACGAGGCCGGGGACCGCGAGGTCGAGAACCGCTGGAAGGGCGTGCGGCGCACGCTGCGCCAGGAGGGCGCGCCCGACGCCGTGCTCGACGACCTCGAGGAGGTGGTGCTGCGGCCGACGCGGGTCGGCGGCACCCACGGGCGCGTGCTGATCGCGGACGACACGGGTGTGCTGGTCGATCGCGTCGTCAAGGACCCGCCGGCGCTCACCAAGGGGTCGTGGGGGCCCGTTCCCGCCCTGCTCCAGGCGGCGCGCGCGGCGGACGAGTCCGTCGACTACGTGCGCGTCGTCGTCGACCGCCAGGGCGCGGACCTCACGTGGTCCGTCGCGGGCGGGCACCTGCCGTACGCCGAGCCCGAGTCGGTCGAGGGCGGCCACGACGTCATCAACAAGGTCCGCACCGGCGGGCTGTCGCACAAGCGCATCGAGTCGCGCGCGGAGGACTCGTGGGAGCGCAACGCCGAGGCGGTCGCGGCCGAGCTCGAGCGCCAGGCGGCGGAGTACCGACCCGAGCTCGTGCTCCTCACCGGCGACGTGCGTGCGGTGCCCCTCGTCCGGGGCGCGCTCGGCCACGCCATCGCCGATCGCGTGGTCGAGGTCCCGGGAGGCGGTCGCGGACCGGGCATCAACGAGGCCGCGTTCGAGTCGAACGTCGCCGACGCGCTCGACAGCTTCCGCGAGCGGCGACGGGAGAAGGTCCTCGCGGAGTTCCGCCAGGAGCAGGGCCGCGAGTCGGGCGCCGTGACGTCCGTCGAGGACGTCGTGGCGGTCCTCGCGCGCGGGCAGGTGAAGGAGCTCGTCCTGGCCGACGAGTACGGTCAGGACGCCGCCCTGGACGGCCGCTCGCTGTGGATCGGGCCGAGCCCGATGCACATCGCCGCGACGAAGGAGGAGATCCAGGACCTGGGGGTCACCGACGGCCTCGAGAAGCTGCCCGCGACGGTCGCGCTCGTCCGCGCCGCGATCGGCCAGGACGCCGGGCTGACGTTCGCGCCCGAGGGCAGCGTCGAGCTCATCGAGGGGGTCGGCGCGACACTGCGCTGGGCCGACGAGGGCACGCCGCGCGAGGTCGCGGCCACGATGTCCGGCGACGACGCGCGGCTGCGCGGCGAGATCATCTGACTTCTCGGCTGCGGTGGGCATGGAACGGGCCCGGTTCTGCGGTCAGAACCGGGCCCGTTCCATGCCCACCACCGGGGTGGGTCGTCAGGCCTTCTTGCGGGCCTCGGGCTCGCCGAGCTCGGAGGAGACGACGACGATCCCGCCCTGGACGGCCGGGTCGCCCTGGCCCTCGGTGGCTGCGACGAGGTCGAGCGTGCCGGTGACGCGACCGCCGTTGCGGACGTCGACGACCGACGCCTCGACGCCGGCAAGGGATGCCGCCGGGACGGCGACCTGCGCCGCGAGGATCGGCGTACGCATCGAGACCTTCGCCTCCGACTTGATCTTGCGCAGCGCGGCCAGCGCGTGGCCCGCGGCCGTGAGCACGGCCGGGTCGGCGTCGCCGGCCGCCGCGCGCGCGACGTCGGACGTCGGCCACGGCGCGCGGTGGATCGAGCCCTCCGACGCGCGCCACCACGACCAGACCTCCTCGGTCGCGAAGGGCACGAACGGTGCGAAGAGGCGCAGGAGCGTGTCGAGCGCGATCGCGAGCGCGACGCGCGCCGACCGGGTCTCGGTCGACACGTCGGACGCCGCGGCCCCGGCGCCGTACGCACGGTCCTTGACGAGCTCGAGGTAGTCGTCGCAGAACGTCCAGAAGAACGTCTCCGTGGTCTCGAGGGCGCGCGTGTGGTCGTACGCCTCGAACGCCTCGGTCGCCTTCTCGACGACCGACGCGAGGCCGGCGAGCATCGCGCGGTCGAGCGTCTCGGTGACGAGCGCCGGGTCGAGGACGATCTCGCCCGTCCCGGTCTCGGCGTCGACCCCGAACGACAGCGCGAACTTCGACGCGTTGAGGATCTTGATCGCGAGGCGACGGCCGATCTTCATCTGCCCGACCTCGAACGCGGCGTCCGTGCCCAGGCGGGCCGATGCCGCCCAGTACCGCACGGCGTCCGACCCGTGCTCCTCCAGCAGGCCCATCGGCGTGACGACGTTGCCCTTGGACTTCGACATCTTCTTGCGGTCGGGGTCGAGGATCCAGCCGGAGATCGCGGCGTTCTTCCACGGCAGCGAGCCGAACTCGAGGTGCGATCGCACGACCGTGGAGAAGAGCCACGTGCGGATGATGTCCTGGCCCTGCGGGCGCAGGTCCATGGGGAAGACGCGCTCGAACAGGTCGGGGTCGACCTCCCAGCCGCCCGCGATCTGCGGCGTGAGCGACGACGTCGCCCACGTGTCCATGATGTCGTTCTCGCCCACGAACCCGCCCGGCACGCCGCGCTGGTCCTCGGTGTACCCGGCCGGCACGTCGGACGACGGGTCGACGGGCAGGACGTCCTCGGACGGCACGATCGGGCGGTCGTGGTCGACCTCGCCCGACTCGAGCACGGGGTACCACAGCGGGATCGCGACGCCGAAGAAGCGCTGGCGCGAGATGAGCCAGTCGCCGTTGAGGCCGCCGACCCAGTTCTCGTAGCGCACGCGCATGAAGTCGGGGTGGAACGCGAGCTCCTTGCCGCGGTTCAGCAGCTCCTGGCGCAGGTCGCGCGTCGTGCCGTCGGCCGTCGTCCAGTCGCGGCCGCCGTTGCGGATGTACCACTGGCGCGACGTGACGATCTCGAGGGGCTTGTCGCCCTTCTCGAAGAAGTTCGCCTTGCGCTGGGTCGGCACGGGCTCGCCGTCGAGGTCGCCCGCGTCGCGCAGCGCGTCGACGACGACCTGACGCGCGGAGAACGTCGTCTTGCCCTCGATCTCGGCGAACACGCCCTGGCCGGCGTGCGACGTGATCCACTCCGGCGTCTCGCGCGTGATGCGACCGTCGCGCGTGATGATCGAGCGCGTCGGGAGCTGGAGCTCGCGCCACCACTGCACGTCGGTGAGGTCGCCGAACGTGCAGCACATCGCGATGCCCGCGCCCTTGTCGCGCTCGGCGGCGGGGTGGGCCAGGACGGGCAGCTCGACGTCGAACAGCGGCGAGCGCACCGAGGTGCCGAACAGGTGCTGGTAGCGCTCGTCGTCCGGGTGCGCGACGAGCGCGACGCACGCGGCGAGCAGCTCGGGGCGCGTGGTCTCGATGTAGACCGGCGCGCCGTCGTCGGGCGTGCCCGGCGCGACCCGGTGGAACGCGACCTTGTGGAAGTGCCCGGGGTAGTCGCGCGCCTCGAGCTCGGCCTGCGCGACCGCCGTCTGGAACGTCACGTCCCACAGCCCCGGCGCCTCGGCCTGGTACGCCTCGCCGCGGCCGAGGTTGCGCAGGAACGCGCGCTGCGCGGCCGTGCGCGACCGCGCGTCGATGGTCTGGTAGTGCTGCGCCCAGTCGACCGAGAGCCCGAGGCGGCGCCACAGCGCCTCGAACTGCTTCTCGTCCTCGGCGGTCAGACGCTCGCACAGCTCGATGAAGTTGCGGCGGCTCACCGGCACCTGGTCCGCGGCCTTGACCGACTTGCCCTCGCCGCCCTCGTGCGGGGGCTCGAAGCCCTCGACGTAGGGGAGCGTGGGGTCGCAGCGCACGCCGTAGTAGTTCTGCACGCGGCGCTCGGTGGGCAGGCCGTTGTCGTCCCAGCCCATCGGGTAGAACACCTCGAGGCCGCGCATGCGCTGGAACCGCGCGACGACGTCGGTGTGCGTGTAGGAGAACACGTGGCCCACGTGGAGGGACCCGGAGACCGTCGGCGGCGGGGTGTCGATGGAGAAGACCTGCTCGCGGGCCTTCGAGCGGTCGAACGCGTACGTCCCCTGCTCGGCCCAGCGCGCGTCGTACGTCTCCTCGAGCCCGTCGAGGCTCACCCGGTCGGGTACTCCCGCGACCACCGCGCGGACGACGTCGCCGGCTACGCGGCCGGCGGAGGAGGTCGTTGCAGCAGTGGCTTCGGCCGCGCCCGTCGGCGCGTTCGTCGGGAAGTCGCTCATGGTCGCCCATTCTCCCAGATCTCAGGGCCGCTCCCGACGCCGTCTCGCGGTCCCGGCCGCCGTCGTCACCGGGTGCCGGGCGCACCGCCCGGACCGCCGGGCCCGTCCGCGCGGGACAGGCGTGCGGCCAGGTCGGTCGCCGTGCCCAGGAGGCGTTCCCAGACCGCGGGGTCGAGCAGGTCGAGCGCGCGCTCGCTGAAGAGGAAGAGCCGGTCACCGGACACCTCGGCCGCGAGCGGGAGGGGGCCGCGGACGAGCATCTCGACGATCTCCGGGGTGAAGACGGCGCGCGCGGTGCCGGTCGCGGACCGCACGGGTCCGTAGGCCTGGTGCCGGTCGCCGAACGGGCCCTCGACCGGCAGCTCCCACACGCGCTCGACCCCCCGCGGCGCCCGCGCGCCCCGCATGCCCCGGGCGGGCATCGTCTCCACGACGACGCGGGGCAGCGTGCGGTCGAGGGCGACCATGGCGTAGGTGAACGCGAAGGGCTCGCCGTCGCGGTAGCCGGCGCTGTACGTGTAGGTCGCGACCTCCACGGTGCGCGGGCCCCGCGTGCGGACGACGTTCCGGGCGATGCGGAGGATGCCGACGTCGAACGCCCCGCTGGGCCGTGCGGGCTCGTCGACCTGCGGCTCGACCTCGAACCCGTTCGCCACGGCGAACCTGCTCAGCCGGTAGGCCAGCGCGTGCTCCCGGGCGGACGACCCCCGCACGCCCCGGGCGACGAGGAGACCGACCGCGAGGACGCCGGCCGCCACGAGCCCGACGGCGACCGGGACGGCGACTCCGGCGGCGACGAGGCCGACCACGACGAGGGCGAGGACGGCGCCGACGACGAACACCGCGAGGGCGAGCAGGAGGACGAGGAGGGTGGTTCCGAGCACCCGGGCGAGCACCCGGGACGCCACCGAGGATCTCGTGCGCGCTCGTCCCGCACGCGCCCGGCGACGGAGCTCCCGGTGGTGCGCGCGCACAGCCGCGCGGTCCACGGGCTCCACGAGGGCTCGCGTGTCCAGGGTCACGTCGGGCGGGGGAGAGGCGCTCACCGGCGAGAGGCTATCCGGGGCCGCGTGGCGCGGGCACGCGTGCCCGACCTCTGGGGCACCTCATGACAGGTCCAAGGTCCCTGGGGGTGATTGGTCATCGGCTCGTAACCTGCACGCAAAGACCCGGGTGCTCGTGGGCGCACCTCGATCTCGTCCCTCGCGCCGACCACCGGGAGCAACCATGACCCTCACGACCACCGACAGCGCGTCCACGACCGCGGCGCTGCCACCCGGCGTCGTCCTCCCGCCGGCGCTCGAGGCGGCGCTCGCAGGGTGCCCGGACCTCGTCGTCCCGTCCTCGCGCGACGAGCTGTACCGTCTCGCGCTCGGTCCCGCAGGGGGACCGCGGTTCGTCGTGGAGTACGACGCCGACGGCACGCTCGTGCCCGAGGCGGAGGTCGTGCGGTGCCGGAACGGGATCGCCGTGAACTACCCCGAGGACTACATGCGCCGGCGCGACCCGGACTGCATGCGCATCGCCGACGACCTGCCGACCGACAAGCCGCGCTACCGCGACGTCTTCGGGACGGGGTTCGGCCCGGTCAAGGACGAGACGCTCGCGTGGCTCGGGACCCAGGAGCTCGTCGTCGTGCCGTTCCGCGCCGGCGGGCGGACCCACGGCTACCCGTCCCTCGCCGTCTGCCCCGTCAACGCGGCGTTCTTCGCGCTCGCGCTCGTCGACCTCCAGGGGTGGGTCACGTTCGACGAGCTCGGCCCGTTCGAGCCGCGCTCGATCCTCTACGTCGCCCCGCCGTTCCGCCACACCCGTTTCGACGGGCGCCAGGTCGTCGTGCACGACCGCTCCGAGACGCTGCACGAGGTGTTCGCCTACAACCTCTACCCCGGACCGAGCGCGAAGAAGGGCGTGTTCTCGGTCCTGCTCGACGTGGGCGAGCGCGAGGGCTGGGTCACGGCCCACGCGTCGTCGGTCCGCGTCACCACGCCGTACGAGAACGAGACCGTCGTCATGCACGAGGGCGCGTCGGGCGGCGGCAAGTCCGAGATGTGCCAGGAGATCCGGCGGCAGGAGGACGGCCGGATCCTGCTCGGCACGAACGTCGTGACCGACGAGCCGTACGTCATCACGCTCGGGGAGACGAGCGCGCTCGCCCCCGTCACCGACGACATGACGCTGTGCCACGCCGGGCTCCAGACCGGCGACGGCCGTCTGGTCGTCACGGACGCGGAGGAAGGCTGGTTCGTGCGGGTGGACAACCTCACCGGCTACGGCCAGGACGCGCACCTGGAGCGCGCGTGCATCCACCCCGACGTCCCGCTCGTCTTCTTCAACATCGACGGCGTCCCCGACGCCACCGTGCTGCCCTGGGAGCACTCGCTCGACTCGGACGGCCGGCGGTGCCCCAACCCGCGGGTCGTCGTGCCCCGCCACCTGCTCACCGACGTCGCGGGGCCGGCGGAGGTCGACGTCCGGACCTTCGGCGCCCGCATGCCGGCCTGCACCCGGGACCACCCGACCTACGGGATCATGGGCATGACCCACGTCGTCCCCGCCTCGCTCGCGTGGATCTGGCGGCTCGTCGCGCCGCGCGGCGACAAGAACCCCTCGATCGGCGAGTCGCGGTCGGCGACGGAGGCCCTGGCGCACGGCGGCATGGTCGCGGAGGGCGTCGGGTCGTACTGGCCCTTCGCGACCGGGACCAAGGTCGCGGCCGCGAACCTCCTGCTGCGTCAGCTCGTGGAGATGGACCGGACCCGGTACGTCCTGACGCCCAACCAGCACATCGGCGCGTACCAGGTCGACTTCGCCGCCGAGTGGCTGACCCGCGAGTACCTCGCGCGGCGCGGGGGTGGGCGCCTGCGCCCCGAGGAGCTCACCCCGGCCCGCTGCCCGCTCTTCGGGTACACGCTCACCGAGATGAAGATCGACGGCCAGCTCGTGCGGCCCACGTTCCTGCGCCCGGAGCTCCAGTCCCAGGTCGGCCTCGAGGCCTACGACGCCGGAGCGCGGATCATCACCGACTTCTTCGCGAGCGAGCTCCGGCAGTTTCTCACCGACGACCTCGACCCGCTGGGGCGGCAGATCATCGAGGTCTGCCTGCGCAACGGCTCCGTCGAGGAGTACGCGGCGCTGACACCGGTCTACTTCTAGCGCGGCGCCCGGCCGGGACCGTCGCAGCAGACGGCCCCGGCCCGCTCGGGCGAGTCGTCGCCCAGCGCGTACTAGGGTCGGAGCATGGGTCTGACGATCGGCTACGCCGCCATGCTGGAGCAGTTCCACCCGACCGAGGCCGTCGCGCTCTCGGCCTACGCCGAGGAGCACGGCTTCTCCGGCACCATGGCGGCCGACCACTTCCAGCCGTGGGTCCCGGCGCAGGGCGAGTCGTCGTTCGTGTGGAACGTGCTCACCGCGCTCGGCGAGCGCACGACGGGCGACCTCGGGCCGGGCGTCACCGCGCCGACGTTCCGCTGGCACCCCGCGATGGTCGCGCAGGCCTCGGCGACGCTCGCCGCGATGTACCCCGGTCGGCACTGGCTCGGGCTCGGCTCGGGCGAGGCGCTCAACGAGCACGTCGTCGCGGGCTACTGGCCCGAGGCGCCCGAGCGCATCAACCGCATGTTCGAGGCGATCGACGTCATCAAGAAGCTGTTCCAGTCGGGGCTGGACAACAAGGACGTCAAGCACTCCGGGCAGTTCTACAAGATGGAGTCCACGCGCCTGTGGACCATGCCCGAGGTCGCGCCCGAGATCCTCGTCGCGACGGCCGGCCCGGTGACGGCCAAGCGCGCCGGGCGGCACGCGGACGGCCTCATCACGGTCGGCGCGCCGCTGGAGAAGATCTCGATGCTGTTCGGCAAGTTCGACGACGGCGTCCGCGAGTCCGGTCGCGACCCGCAGGCGATGCCCAAGGTGCTCCAGCTCCACCTGTCCTGGGCCGCGACCGACGAGGAGGCGCTCGCGAACGCGATGACCGAGTGGCCCAACGGCGGCATGAAGTTCCCCAAGGCCGACATCCGCTCACCCCACGACTTCGAGCAGATGGCCAAGCTCGTGCGCCCCGAGGACTTCGAGGGCCGCATGGTGATCTCGGCCGACCCCGACGAGCACCGCGCGTACATCCAGAAGTTCGTCGACCTCGGCTTCGACCGGATCTACCTCCACAACGTGGGCCGCAACCAGCGGGAGTGGATCGAGGTCTTCGGCCGCGAGGTCCTGCCGAAGCTGGCGCGATGACCTCCGGCGGCGCAGGCGCAGGCGTGCCCGGCGGCGGGGGTGACGCCGCGCGCCTGTCCGTGTGGGCGCCGTCGGGCCTGGGCGAGGTGCGCCCGGGCGACGACCTCGCCGCGCTCGTCGGCGACCTGCTCGCCGCGGCCGCGCCGGGCGACGCGCTCGCGGAGGGCGACGTCGTCGTGGTGACGAGCAAGGTCGTGTCCAAGGCGGAGGGCCGCGTCGTCGCCGCCGCGGACCGCGAGCAGGCGATCACGGACGAGACGGTGCGCGTCGTCGCGACGCGCGAGCGCCCGGGCCAGGCGCCGCTGCGCATCGTCGAGAACCACCTGGGCCTGGTCATGGCCGCGGCCGGGGTCGACGCGTCCAACACGCCCGAGGGGACGGTGCTGCTGCTCCCGCTCGACCCGGACGCCTCGCCCGGGCGCTGCGGGCCGCGCTGCGCGAGCGGTTCGGTCTCGCCCGCCTCGGCGTCGTGGTCACGGACACCGCGGGGCGCGCGTGGCGCGACGGGCTGGTCGACGTCGCGATCGGCGCGGCGGGGATCGTCGTGGCCGAGGACCTGCGCGGCGGCGTGGACGCCCACGGCCGGCCCCTCTCCGTGACCGTCACCGCCGTCGCCGACGAGGTGGCCTCCGCGAGCGAGCTCGTGCGCGGCAAGACGGCGGGGAGGCCCGTCGCCGTCGTGCGGGGGCTCGGCCGGTACGTGGGCGACGACGACGGCCCCAGGGCGCGCTCGCTCGTGCGGCCCTCGGTCGACGACCTGTTCCGGGAGGGGAGCGCCGAGGCCTACGACCGCGGCTACCGCGACGGGTTCGGCGAGGGCTTCCGCGAGGGGTCGGGCGACGAGCAGGTCCCCGTCGACTGAGCGGACGAGCGCGACCGGGCCGCAATCCCGTGGCTCGCGGGACGGTGGGCGGCTAGCCTGCCGGGATGCTGCCCGCCGAGTGGATCCCGCACCGCCGCCCCGACGACCGCGAGCACGTGGGCTGGATCCGTCCCGACGGTGACGCCTGGGTCGCCGTCTCGCTCCTCGGGCGCGAGCTGACCGGACCGGTGGACTGGCTGGAGGCCGAGGAGGCGCTCGACGAGGTCAGCCTCGCGTGGCTGGCCGACGTCTGGATGCTCGAGCAGGAGGACGCGCCGCCGCTGCGCGTCCGGCTCGTGGAGGTCACGCCGGACGGCGTGGTCGTGCAGACCGACGACTTCGGCGCGATCGACGTCCCCGTGGAGCGCTACGACCTCCCGTGGCCGCCTCCGCCCACGCTACGGCCGCGCCGACCGGACGACCCGGACGGTCGCGTGCTGTCGCTCGGACCGTGACGACCGCCCGGGGTGCGCGCCCGGTGCGTCAGCCGGCGTCCGTCGTGCCCTCGTAGAGGCCGATCTGGTTCCCGTCGGCGTCCTCGAACGCCGCCCACCAGGACGTCGGGCTGATCTCGGACTTCTCCAGGACCACGCGCCCGCCGAGCTCGCGCACCTTCGCGAGCGTGTCCTCGATCGAGTCGACCTCGACGTAGCTGCGCGGGGTCGTGAACCCCTCGGACCGCGGCGCGAGGCCGCCGCCGCTGATCTTGTTCGGTGCCTGCCACATCGGGTAGCCCTCGAAGCCGGGGACCTCGGCGATCTGCCAGCCGAACAGCTCGCCGTAGAACTGCGTGGCCCTGCCGCTGTCGCTCACCGGGATGTCGATGTGCGTGATGTCTCCGTGCGCCATGGTTCCTCCCCCGTACCGGTGACGGGCGGACACCCGCCGTCTGCCAGCCTAAGGACCGCCGGCACCGGCGCAACAGGGTGTGCGCGCTAGGACTTCTCCGGGGCGGCACGGTCGCCGACCACAAAACCCTCAGGCTGCACCTGAGGCTCTGGCTCTGGCTCGGGCACCGGCTCGTCGGCCGTCTTGCCGTCCGGTACGGCCGGGTCCGCCGTCCCCACCGGTGCGGCGTCCGGGGTGGGGCCCGGCGTCGGGTCGTGCCGCGGGACGTCGTCGCCGGAGAGCCAGCGCAGCCAGCCCGAGCCCGGGTCGGGCTCGAGGACGAGCGCGCGCACGAGCAGCGTGAGCGGGATGGCGAGGATCGCTCCGAGCGGCCCGATGACGAAGGTCCAGAACACGACCGAGACGAAGCTGAGGGTCAGGCTGAGGTTCACCGCGTCCGCCACGAACTTGGGCTGGACGAGCACCTGGAGCACGACGTTCACGACGCAGTAGACCGCGACGACGGCGAGCGCGAGCTGCCACCCCCCGACGACGAACGCCATGATCGCGGGCGGGACGAGGCCGAGCACGAAGCCGATGTTCGGGACGAAGTTCGTGACGAACGCGAGGATCGCCCACACCGTCGGCGCGGGGACCGAGAGCAGCCACAGCGCGACGCCGTCGACGATCGCCACGACCGCGCCGAACGACGCGTTGACCACGAAGTAGCGCCGCACCCCGCCGCTGAACCGGGTCGCGCGGTCGATGGTCGCGGCGCGCTCGGCGCCGAAGACGGTCGTCGCGGTCGAGTACCGCGCGGCGTCCGCCGCCAAGAAGATCGCGTAGGCGAGCACGAAGAAGAAGGCCGTCGCGATGCCGAGCGCCATGCCCGACACGTTCCCGGCGAGGCTGAGGACCCGGGCGGGCTCCAGCCAGGACGTCGCCGCCTCCGCGACGTCCGCGTCGATCCCCACGGCGGAGAGCTGGTCGACGACGTCCTCGACCGAGCGCACCAGCGCCGGCAGGTACTCGCGCACCAGGTCGGCGAACCGGAAGCCCGCGAACACGAGCATCGCGACGAGCACGGCGAGGATGAGGTAGGCGACCACCACGACCGCCGTCGTCGCGGCCCACCGCGGCCAGCCCCGGCGCTCGAGCGGGAACCGGACGGGGTGGCAGATGATGACGATCACCGCTGCGAGGAGGATCGGCGCGAGCACCTCCCGGGCCGTGTGCACGCCCGCGAGCACGACCACGCCCGCGGCGAGTGCCAGGAGCGTACGGGTGGAGGGAGGCAGCGCCGGGGCGCGCGGCGTCGTCGTGGTCACGCGCCGACGATATCGGTCGGGCGTCGTCGCGCACGCAGGCGTCCGCCGCGGTGCGGCCGGCGGCGCGTCCGCGCGGTCAGGCCTTCGCGGCCTTCGCGGCGGCCTTCTGCGCCTTCTTGAACGTGCGGACCTCCGCGAGCGACTCCGGGCTCGTCACGTCGGCGATGGACCGGCGCGACCCTTCGTCCCCGTAGTGGCCCGCCGCCTCGCGCCACCCCGCGGGCTGCACGCCGCGCTGCTTGCCGAGGAGCGCGAGGAAGATCCGGGCCTTCTGGTCGCCGTACCCGGGCAGCGCGCGCAGCCGGGCGAGGACCTCCGCGCCGGTCGGGGCACCGTCGGCGCCGGGCGCGGTCCAGATCCGGGTCGCGTCGCCGTCGTACTCGTCGACGACGACGCGCGCCAGGTCCTGGACGCGCGCGGCCATCGAGCGCCCGTACCGGTGGATGGCGGGCGGCGTCGTGGCGAGCATGACGAACGCGTCGGGGTCCGCCTCCGCCACGGCGCGCGGGTCGATGGAGCCCAGGCGGTCGCGGATCTTGCGCGGCCCCGCGAACGCGTGCTCCATCGGGTACTGCTGGTCGAGGAGCATGCCGACGAGGAGGGCGAACGCGTCGTCGCTGAGGAGCGCGTCCGCGTCGGGGTCGCCGGTGATCCAGAGCTGGTCGGTCATGCCGTCCATCATGGCAGGACGGCGGCGAGCACGTCCGGTCGCCGGCCTGGTGGAGCCGCGCACGGAGTCGTCGCCCGGGGCATCCGTATACGGGGTGCTACGGACGCGTAGATCGCGAAAGATACGCAATCACCGATGGGCGCGGATCGCGGACGCCGTAGCGTCGATCCGTCGGTCGCCCGGTGCGCCGACGTCTCCCGCACCCGGCGCCATGGACGACGCCGGCCTGGACCGGAGGTTCCCATGTTCCGAAGGAAGCTGCTCACGCTCGCGACCGCGACGGCGCTCGCCGCCGGCGCGGCCGTCGGCCTCGTCGCGCAGCCGGCGTCCGCCGCGACGCCCATCCCCGACCACGTCTTCTCGCCGTACTACGAGATGTGGCTGGGCGACGACATCAGCGCCGTGTCCCAGCAGGCGGGCGCCGACCACATCACGCTCGCGTTCGCCCAGACCGAGCGGCAGGGCTCGTGCACGCTCTACTGGAACGGCGACACGTCGCTGCCGATCGCCCAGTCGATCTTCGGCGCCCAGGTCGACGCGGTCCAGGCGCGCGGCGGCGACGTCATCCCGTCCCTCGGCGGCTGGACGGCCGACGACGCGACCGAGGACGGGCAGCTCACCGAGCTGGCGGACTCGTGCACGGACGTGAACAAGATCGCGGCGCAGATCCAGAAGCTGATCACGACGTACGACGTCGAGCGCATCGACTTCGACATCGAGGCGGACTCGATCAACAGCAGCGCCGGGGTGGACCGTCGCAACAAGGCGCTGAAGATCGTGCAGGACTGGGCCAAGGCCAACGGCCGCACGTTCGAGGTCCAGTACACGCTGCCCACCACGACGCAGGGTCTGGCCGCAGCGGGCAAGAACCTGCTGCGCAACGCCGTGACGAACGGCGTCGAGGTCTCGGTCGTCAACGTCATGACGTTCGACTACTGGGAGGGCGACCGCGCGAACATGGCGCAGGACACCGTCACCGCGACGACCGGTCTGGTGAGCTTCCTCAAGACGATCTACCCGTCGAAGACGGACGCGCAGCTCTGGAGCATGGTCGGCATCACGGAGATGATCGGCGTCTCGGACTGGGGCGTCGGGGAGACGTTCTCCCTCGCGAACGCCGACTCGGTGCTCGCCTTCGCGCAGCAGAAGGGCGTCGCCTACCTGTCGTTCTGGGCGCTGCACCGCGACACGGGCGGCTGCGCCGGGGCGCAGACGACGCAGGACGACTGCTCCGGACTGGCGCAGCAGAAGTACGAGTTCTCGAAGAAGTTCGCCGCGTTCACCTCCGGCGCGACGGACCCGACCGACCCGACCGACCCGACGGACCCGACGGACCCCACCGACCCGACCTGCACCGCGGCGCCGTGGAGCGCGTCGCAGGTGTACGTGGGCGGGACGACGGCGTCCCTCGAGGGGCACACGTGGAAGGCCAGGTGGTGGACGTTCGGGGAGAAGCCCGGCGCCGCGACCTGGGGGCCGTGGACCGACCTCGGCGCGTGCTGAGCCGAGAGCGCTCGCGGACGCCCGGTCGGACCTCCGGCCGGGCGTCCGCCCTCCCACGGTGCACGGCCGTCGGCCGGACGACGGGGCAGGGCAGCGCTACGCGGACGTCGCGGTCGACGCCCGCAGGAGCCTTCCGGTCCGGAACTCGTCCACCCCCGTGCGGCGCAGGACGGCGCTCGTCCACCCGGGCAGGATCCGCAGCCCCTCCTCGCCCGTGACGCGTCGCAGGTCCTCGACGCGGAACTCCTCGCCCCGGCGCTCCAGCACGAACTCGCCCGCGGCGTCGACGTTGCGCACCCAGTCGACGTCGGGCCCGTACGTGAGCGCGAGGACCACGCGGACCGGGTCGGTCGGCGAGGCGCGGTACGCGAACGCGAAGACGGGCGTGCGGTAGACGCGGCCGCTGCGCCGGCCGACGTGCCGGACCACCGCCATCGGCCCGACCCCCGTCGCGACGCGGAGCATCACGGGGTTGAGGAAGCGCTTGTTGCTGCGGGTCACCCAGCGAGGGATCGGCATGCCCCATCGTGGCCCGGCGCGGCCCGCCCGCGCGACCTATCGTGAGACCCGTGCCGACGCGCCTGCTCCTGCTGAGCGACACCCACGTCCCCGTGCGGGCGCGGGTGCTCCCGGACCAGGTGTGGCGTGCCGTCGACGACGCCGACGTCGTCGTGCACGCGGGCGACTGGGTCAGCGTCGACCTGCTGGACGCCTTGGAGGCGCGGGCGTCCCGGCTGGTCGGGGTCGCGGGCAACAACGACGGCCCCGCGCTGCACGCGCGCCTGCCCGAGGTCGCGCGTACGACGGTCGACGGGCTGCGGCTCGCCGTCGTGCACGAGACGGGGGCGAAGCAGGGGCGTGAGCGTCGGGCCGACGCGGCCTTCCCCGACGCGGACGTCCTCGTGTTCGGGCACAGCCACATCCCGTGGGACACGACCTCGCCGGGCGGGCTGCGCCTGCTCAACCCCGGGTCGCCGACGGACCGCCGCCGTCAGCCGGTCGGCACGGTCCTCACGGCCGTCGTCGACGACGGCGCGCTCCGGGACGTCGCGCTCGTGCCGGTGCCGCGCTGAGCCGTCTCAGGCGGCGCCCGCGCGTGCCCGGTGCACGGCCGGGCTCACGCCGCGCACGCGCTTGAAGGCGGCGCTCAGCGCGAACGGCGACGCGTACCCGACGGTGCGCGCGACGGACGTGAGCGTGGCGTCGGGCTCCAGCAGGAGGTCCGCGGCGAGGTCGAGGCGCCAGCCCGTGAGGTAGCTCATCGGCGGCTCGCCGACGAGCGCGGTGAAGCGGCGCGAGAACGCGGCGCGCGAGAGCCCGACCTCCCGCGCGAGGGAGTCGACGGTCCAGGCGCGGGACGGGTCGTGGTGGATGAGACGCAGCGCCGCGCCGACCACCGGGTCCGCGTCGGCGCGGTACCAGCCGGGCGCGTCGTCGCGCGAGAGCCACGTGCGCAGGCAGGAGATGAGGAGCAGGTCGAGCAGACGGTCGAGCACGGCCTCCTGGCCGGGCAGGTCCTGCACGACCTCGCGCGCGAGCATCTCGACGAGCGTCCCGTCCACGTCGCCGCTGCGCAGCACCACGCGCTGCGGGAGCACGCGCAGGACCCTGCGGCCCACCTCGCCGTCGAGCGGGTAGGTGCCCGTGATGATGACGGTCTCGCCGCCGGGGTCGTTACCCCACGAGCGGACGCCGAGCACCGTCATGGGAGAGGGCCCGCCGTCGACCGCGCGGCACATGTCGGACTCGGGCCCGATGACCACCTGCGGCGCGGTCGTCGGCGCGTCCGCCACGACGTAGTGGTCGGGGCCGCGCAGCAGGACGACGTCCCCCGCCCCGACGCGCTCGCCCTGGTCCGCCCCGGTGTCGCCCACGACCGGCCCGACCCAGCCCGACCCGCGCAGCACGGGCACGATCGTCAGCGGCGCCTCGTCCTCGATGCGCATGCCCCAGGGTGCGCGGAGGTGGCTGCGCAGGAGGAAGGCCCCGCGGGCGCGCGGCCCGTCGAGGAGCCCGGCGACGACGTCCATCCGGTCAGGGTACGCACGCACCGCGTCCGCGACCAGAGACAGAGGGAGCGCAGGGAGCCCGAGACGATCGCGTATGGAGTCGAGCGTCAGGGCCATGTCGCGTCTCGCCGGTGCCCGGTTGACTGGCATTCGTCCCCGCACGAATCCTCGACAGGAGAGACGCCATGAGCGCCACGACACCGCGACCGACGGCCGCCCTGACGGCCGCCCCGACCGACGCCCCCGCACCCGGCCCGGTCCTCGTCCTCGGCGCGACGGGCAAGACCGGCCGCCGGGTCGCCGACCGCCTCGACGCGCTCGGGATCTCCGTGCGCCGCGCCTCCCGTTCCGGTGCCGTCCGCTTCGACTGGGAGGACGAGACCACGTGGGGCCCCGCCGTCGAGGGGGCCGAGGCGGTGTACGTCGTGTACGTGCCCGACCTCGCGGTCCCGGGCTCCCCGGAGACCGTCGCCCGGTTCGCGGCCCTCGCCCGGGAGGCGGGCGTGCGCCGGCTCGTCCTGCTCTCCGGTCGCGGCGAGGTCGAGGCGCAGCGCGCCGAGGTGCTCGTCGCCGACGCGTTCCCCGGCCGCACGGTGGTGCGGTGCGCGTTCTTCGACCAGAACTTCAGCGAGAGCTTCCTGCTCGAGCCCGTGCTCGACGGCGTCCTCGCCCTGCCGGTCGACCGGGTCGCCGAGCCGTTCGTCGACCTCGAGGACGTCGCCGAGGTGGCGGTCACGGCCCTCGTCGACGACGCGCACGCCGGCCGCGTCTACGAGCTCACCGGGCCGCGCGCGATCACGTTCGCCGAGGCGGTCGCGGAGATCGCGGCCGCGAGCGGGCACGACGTGCGGTTCGCGCCGATCACCATGGACGAGTTCGTCGCGGGGCTGCGGGCGATCGGGCTGCCCGAGGACGTCGTGGGACTCATGCGCTACCTCTTCACCGAGGTGCTCGACGGGCGCGGGACCCCGGTCGCCGACGGCGTCCGGCAGGCGCTGGGCCGCGAACCGCGGGACTTCCGCGAGTTCGCCGCGCGCGAGGCCGCGACCTGGTCGGCGACGGTCACGTCGACGTCCGGGCAGCCCTCGTGAGTGCCTTCACGGCGCTCGTCGTCGCAGGTGCGGTCGCGACGGGGCTCGCCGGCGGGGTGCTCTTCGCGTTCTCCACGTTCGTGATAGGCGGCCTGCGCCGCCTCCCGGCCGCCGACGGGGCCGCAGCCATGGTCGCGATCAACCGGGACGCGCTGCGACCCCCGCTCATGCTCCTGCTCGCGGCGAGCGTGCTCGTGCCCGCCGCGGCGGCCGTCGTCGGCCTGGTCGGCGGGACGACCGGAGCGGGGTGGGCGCTCGCGGGCGCGGTGGTCGCCGCGGTCGGGATGCTCGGCGTGACGGCCGTGGGCAACGTCCCGCTCAACGAGCGCCTCGACGCCGCGGCGGAGCGGCCCGGGGACCTGGCCGCCGCGTGGGCGACGTTCCTCCCGCGCTGGCTCGCCTGGAACCACGTGCGGACCGTCGCCGGCGCGGCGGCCACCGCGCTGCTCGCGGTCGCGCTGGTCTGACCTGCCGGGGCGCCGGGCCCCCGTCGCGGAATAGCCACGGCGGGGGCCCGGTTGCGCACGACATGAGCGACGTCGCAGCGGCCGTGCCGGCCGACGAGCAGGAGACCATCCGTCGGGTGCTCGAGGGCACCGAGACCTGGGCCGTCGTCGGCCTGTCGAACAACACGTCGCGCGCCGCGTACGGCGTGGCGCGCGTGCTCCAGCAGCACGGCAAGCGCATCGTCCCCGTCCACCCGTCGGCGGAGACCGTGCACGGCGAGCAGGGCTACGCGACGCTCGCGGACGTCCCGTTCCCCGTCGACGTCGTCGACGTGTTCGTGCGTTCCGAGCTCGCGGGCTCCGTCGCCGACCAGGCCGTCGCGATCGGCGCGAAAGCCGTCTGGTTCCAGCTCGACGTGATCGACGAGGACGCCGCGCGCCGCGTCCGTGAGGCCGGGCTCGACATGGTCATGGACCGCTGCCCCGCCATCGAGCTGCCGCGCCTCGGCGCGACCACCACCACGAAGGAGGCGTGACCGTGACCGCGATCGACACCACGTCCGACCTGGGCTCGCGCGCCGCGTCCCGGTTGAGAGACGAACCGGTGCTGTGGTTCGTGAGCGTCGACCCGCACGACGCTCCCCAGCCGACCCCCGTGTGGTTCCTGTGGGACGGCGCGGACGAGGTCGTGGTCAAGTCCCAGCCGCGCACCGCGAAGCTGCGCAACGTCCGCGGCAACGCTCGGGTCGCGGTGCACCTCAACAGCACCCGGTCGGGGGACGACGTCGTCGTCCTCACCGGCACCGCCGCGATCGACGACGTCGGCCTCTCGCCCGACGAGCGCACCGCGTACGACGCGAAGTACGCCGAGGGGATCCGCGGCCTCGGCATGACTGCCGACGGCTTCCACGAGGACTACTCCGTGACCGTGCGCGTCCGCCTGGAGCGCCTCCGCGGCTACTGAGCGAGCACCGAGCCTCCGGCCCGGCCGGTCCGGTTCGGTGAACGCACGACCTGGCGGGCCGCGCTCAGCGATCGAGGCGGGCCACGGCCAGCTCGAGCGCCGTGTCGAGCTCGTCCTCCGGGATGCGCACCTCGCCGAGCGACACGGAGAAGGGCGACTCGTCGAGCCCGAGGGCCCGAGCCGCGGGATCGAGGTCGAGGCCATCTCCGTCCTCGGAGACACCGGTCCTGACGTAGACCGGCATGCCCGACACCTCGGGCAGCACGACCACCAGCACCGCGGCCAGCGCGTCCGGGTGCAGGTCGGGGCGTCGCGCGTCCTCGGGCGGGAGCAGGCTCACCCCGACGCCCAGGTCGCACGCGCCCTCGCAGTTGCTCGAACCGGTGTAGAGGCTCGCCTCGACGGGGAGCTCCGCCTCGTCCAACGCGTCCTGGACCGCGGGCAGGGCCTTCTCGACGTCGGCGTACGAGACGTTCGAGGTGTCGAACGGGGAGCGCCCGTCGAGCACCGCGCAGCCGGAGACGGACACGACGCACGTCGCGACGAGCGCGGCCGCGACGAGCGTCCGCGGGGCGCGGCGGACCGGGGAGAGGCGCACCCGCAGAGAGTACGCGCTCAGTCCTGGGGCGCGAACGTCAGCACCGGCCGACCCGTGCGCGGGTGCGCGAGCACCTCGCACCGCACGCCGTAGACCGGGTCGAGCACCTCGGGGACCAGGACCTCGCGCACGTCGCCCGCGGCGACGACCCGCCCGTCCGCCAGGACGACGACGTGGTCGCACGTCTGCGCCGCGAGGTTGAGGTCGTGGAGCGCGGCGAGGACGGTGACGCCGTCGTCGGCGAGGTCGCGCAGGACGCGCATCGTGTCGAGCTGCGCGGCGATGTCGAGGTGGTTGGTCGGTTCGTCGAGCAGGAGCAGCGCGGGCTCCTGGGCGAGCGCGCGCGCCAGGTGGACGCGCTGGCGCTCGCCGCCGGAGAGCGTCGCGACCTCCCGCTCGGCGAACGCGGCCATGCCCGCGCGGGCGAGCGCCGCGGTCGCCACCTCCCGGTCGTGCGCGGAGTCGCCCGCGAGGAGCGAGCGGTGGGGGATGCGGCCCAGCAGGACGGCGTCGAGCACGGAGAGCGGGAGGTCGGTCGTCGCGTCCTGCTCGACGAGCGCGAGGACGCGCGCGCGCCGCCGCCGCGGCATCGTCAGCAGGTCCGCGCCGTCGAAGCGTGCGTGCGCGGCGTCGTCGGACCCCGTGGACGGGGCGCGCACCCCCGCGAGCACACGCAGGAGCGTCGACTTGCCGGAGCCGTTGGGACCGAGCAGCCCGCTCACCGCGCCGGCCGGGGCGGTGCAGTCGACGCCGTCGAGGATCAGGCGACCGTCGACGGACCACGACACGCGCGCGGCGTCGAGCCCCGCCGCGCTCTGCTCTCCGGACGGGTTCCGCACCGCCGCGTCACCGGGGTGCTCCCGCACGGTGTCGGCGCCGACCGTGGGTCCCTCCTGCGTCGTCGTGCGCGTCGCCTCGCTCATGCGGCCTTCCTCCCGCGCCACAGGAGCAGCGCGAACACCGGCGCGCCGATCGCGGCGGTGACGATCCCGACGGGCAGCTCGCGCGGCGCGAACACGGTGCGCGCGAGCGTGTCCGCCCAGACGAGGAAGGTCGCGCCGAACAGCGCGGACAACGGCAGCAGGAGGCGGTGCCGCGCGCCCGTGAGGAGCCGCACCGCGTGCGGCAGGATCAGCCCGACGAACCCGATCGACCCCGACTGGGAGACGAGCGCCCCGGTGAGCAGCGCGACGCCCACGAGCAGCGTCCAGCGCACGCGCGCGACGTCGACGCCGAGCGTGGACGCCGCCGTGTCGCCGAACGTGAAGGCGTCCAGCACGGAGCCGGTCGAGGCGAGCAGCGTCCCGAGCACGAGGGTCGCGCCGCCCGCGATCGCGACGGACGTCCACGTCGCTCCCGCGACGGACCCCATCAGCCACGAGAGGATCTCGCGGTAGGAGTCGCCGGTCGCGGACCAGAAGATGACGAAGCTCGTCGCGGCCGCGGCGAGCTGGCTCACCGCGAGGCCCGCGAGCACGGTCCGCGTGGGCGTGAGCGCCCCGAGCGCGCCCGCGAGGCCGAGCGCCGCGACGAGCGCGAGGACGGCGCCCCCGAACGCCGCGACCGGCAGGAGCACGGTCCACCCGGCGACGAGCACGAGCACCGCGCCGAGCGACGCGCCCGACGACAGGCCGAGGAGGTACGGGTCCGCGAGGGGGTTGCGCGTGAGGGACTGCATGACGACGCCGCACACGGCCAGGCCGGCGCCGACCGCCGCGGCGGTGAGCACGCGGGGGAGGCGGAGCTGCCAGACCATGCCGTCCGGGAGCGCCCCGAGCGGCTCGAGGCCGAGCAGCCCGCCGAGCCCGAGGTGCGTCGCGACCGAGCGCCACACGTCCCCGACCGCGAGGTCCGCCGGGCCGATCGTCACCGTGACCAGCACCGTCACGACGAGGACGCCGACGCCGACCGGCACCCACCAGGCCGCGCCACGGCGCGCGCCGGTCCCCGCTCCGTCCCGTCGGGAGGGCGGCGCGGGCGCGGGCCGGGTGCGCAGCGTGGTCACAGGCCGAGCGCCTCCAGCTGTGCCGCGAGGTCCACGACGGCATCGACGTTGCGCACGCCGGCCTCGGTCGCCGGGAACGGGATCGTCAGGTAGCGGCCCTCGCGCACCGCGGTCATCTCGGCCGTCGCCGGGTTGGACTCGAGCCGCTCGATCTTGGCCTCGGCCGTGTTCCACGCGGCGTCGACGAGGACGAGGACGTCGGGGTCGGCGGCGATCGCCTCCTCCCACGCGAACGCGGTCCAGGTGTCGTGCACGTCGCCCGCGACGTTCTCCAGCCCGACGGCGTCCATGATCATCTGCGGCGCGCCGATGCCCGCGCCGACGTACGGGATGTCGTCGCCGGACGAGTACCACAGGGCCGTGAGCCCGCGCTCGTCCCGGGCGACGCCGTCGAGCGTCGCGCGCTGCTCCGCGACGAGGTCGGCGGCCGCGTCCTGCGCGTCGAAGATCGTGCCCACCTCGGTGATCTCGGCGAAGACGTCGTCGAACGTCAGCGGGTCGGGCATGTACTCCGGTGCCTTGCACGCGGCGGGGGAGACGTACGTCGCGACGCCGAGCTGCGCGAGCGTCTCGCGGTCGCCCGCGCCCTCGGCCGTGAGGTTGGACTCCCAGCCCGCGTAGACGAGGTCGGGCTCGGTCTCCAGGACCGCCTCGGCACCGGGTACCTGGTCCGAGAGCGGCTCTGCCACCGCCGGGACGTCCGCCGCGGCGTCGGCCAAGGACTCGGGGACCGGGCCGTCCGCGAACGCGCTCGCGACGATCCGGTCGCCCAGCCCGAGCGCGAGCAGCATCTCCGTGGTGCTCGACTTGATCGTCACGACGCGTTCCGGCGCCGCGTCGAAGGTCACCTCGAACCCGCAGTCGTCGAGCGTGAGCGGGTAGGTCGTCGCTGCCGCACCGCCCGTCGGCGCGGCGTCGCCGTCCGCGGTCGGGTCGTCACCCGGCGTGGTGCCCGACGAGCAGGCGGCGAGCAGCACGGCGAGCGTGGCGGTCGGGAGCGCGAGGACGGCGCGGCGGACGGGCTGGCGGTGCACGGTGCGGGAAGAGGGCACGGGCGAGGTCTCCGGGGGTCGGGCGCGGTGCGGCGTGCGCTCGGCGGGCACGCCGCTGCGGCGGTGCGTTCTCGATGCCGACCGGCGAGCGCCGGCCGGGACCGACGCGTCATCTCGCGTCGCGCGGACCCGCGGCACAGATCCGTGCCGCCCGGACGGGCCAGTGCGGGGCCCGTGGTCCTCCGTCAGCCTAGTCCTTCCCGCGGTCCGTCGTGGCAGAGTGTCCGTCGTGACGGAGCCATCGAACCTGCCTGCCCAGAGCCCCTCGACCGCACCGCTGCGCGCGGTGGTGACCGGCGCGTCGTCGGGCATCGGCGAGGCGTGCGTGCGGTTCCTGCGCGCCCGCGGCTGGGACGTCGTCGCGTTCGCGCGACGCGCGGACCGGCTCGCCGAGGTCGCGGAGCGCACGGGCGCCCACCCGGTCGTCGGCGACGTCACGTCGGACGACGACGTCGCGCGCCTCGTCGCGGAGGCCGGTGCGCGCGGGCCGGTGCACGCGCTGCTCAACATCGCCGGGTTCGGGCTCGGCGTCGACCCCGTCGACGAGGCGAAGATCGACGAGTGGCGCGCGATGTACGAGACGAACGTGCTGGGCACCGTGCGCGTGACGAAGGCGTTCCTGCCGCTCCTGCGCGCGTCGCGTCGCGGCGACATCGTGCTCATGACGTCGACCGCCGGCCACGACACCTACGTCGGCGGGTCCGGCTACGTCGCGTCCAAGCACGCGCTGCTCGGGGTCGCCAAGACGCTCCGGCTGGAGCTGGTGGGCGAGCCGATCCGCGTCATCGAGATCGCGCCCGGCCTCGTGCACACGCCGGAGTTCTCGCTAAACCGCTACCACGGGGACCAGGCCGGGGCCGACGCGGTGTACGCCGGCGTCGTGGACCCGCTCACCGCGGACGACGTCGCGGACGTCGTGACCTTCGCCGTGACGCGCCCGCACCACGTCAACATCGACTCGCTGGTCCTGCGTCCCGTCGCCCAGGCGTCCACGTACTCCCTGTGGCGCGCCCCGCTCGTCCCGAAGGGCGTCCCGGCGGCCGCCGACGAGCACCGGGACGCCTGACGCCGGGACGACGCCTCAGGAGCGCGTCGCCGTGAGGAGCAGGTAGTCCCAGCCCATCGCGCCCTCCTCGAGCCGGTGGTCGGCGAGGTCGCGCAGCGCCTGGTCGAGCTGCTCCAGCCGCTCGGGATCGTCGGCGAGGCTCCGGCGCACCGCGATCGTCGGGCCGTACCGCTCGGCGAAGAAGGAACGGAAGGCCTCGCCGTCGGGGAAGAGCGTCACCGGCAGCGACCGCGTCTCCGCGCGCACCTCGTGGACGCGGTCCCCGAGCAGGGCCCGCACGTGCTCCTCGTCGCCCCACAGGGGCGGGGGCTGCGCGCCGGGCGGCGGCGCGGGCGCGAACGGCTTCATCGTCGCGAAGAGCTGCCCGATGAACCCACCGGGCGTCCAGCTCGCGAGGGCGAGCGTCCCGCCGGGGCGGAGCACGCGCACCAGCTCGTCCGCGGCGGCCTGGTGCTGCGGCGCGAACATCGCGCCGATGCACGACAGCACGACGTCGAACGACGCGTCCGCGTACGGCAGCGCCTCCGCGTCGGCCTGCTCCCACACGAGCCGCGCCCCGCGCTCCTCGGCGGCGCGCCGGCCGACGTCGAGCAGCTCCGGCGTGAGGTCCGACGCGACGACGTCGGCGCCCGCCAGCGCGGCCGCGATCGCCGCGTTCCCGGTGCCCGCGGCGACGTCGAGCACGCGCTGCCCGGCGCGCACGCCGGCCGCGTCGACGAGGGTCTCGCCGAGCTCGTGCACCAGCTCGGCGACGGCGGGGTAGTCCCCGGACGCCCACACCGCGCGGTGCTTGGCCTTGAGGTCCGACAGGACCACGGTGTCCGTCATGTGCTTCTCCTGCTGTCCAGCCCGCGGTCGCGGGCGTGCGGTGGGTCACGTCCCCTCAGGATCGCGCTCCCTCCTGGAGGCATCCAGTACCGGATCTGTAGTGCTCGGGAGGAGCGACACCTGGCGGCGGACGGTCCCGCGGGTGTCTCCTGGAGGAACGATCGAGGAGGCGGCGATGGCGGGCTACGGCCAGTTCTGCCCGGTGGCGAAGGCCATGGACGTGCTCGACGAGCGCTGGACCCTGCTCGTCGTCCGCGAGCTGCTCGCGGGCAGCACGCACTTCAACGAGCTGCGGCGGGGGAACCCTCGGATGTCGCCCGCGCTGCTCGCGAAGCGGCTGCGCACGCTCGAGCGCGCCGGCGTCGTGCGGCGCGACGAGGCCGGCGGACGGCCGACCTACCGGCTGACGGCGGCGGGCGAGGAGCTCCGTCCCGTGGTGGAGTCGCTCGGCGCGTGGGGAGCCCGCTGGATCGCCGACCTGGGCGACGAGGACCTGGACCCGCACCTGCTCTTCTGGGACGTCCGTCGCACCGTGCCGACGGACGTCTGGCCGCGCGAGACCACGGCGGTCGAGTTCCGGCTGCACGACGTCGATCGCCGGGTGTCGCGGTGGTGGCTCGTCGTGCGGGCGGGCGACGTCGACCTGTGCGACGTCGACCCCGGTCTCGAGCCGGCGGTCGTGGTCCGGTCCGGGCTGCGCGCCCTGACCCGCGTGTGGCGGGGCGACACGTCGTGGGCGGGAGCGCTGCGCACCGGCGACGTCGTGCTCGTCGGGCCCGCCGAGGCTCGGCGCGAGCTGCCCGCGTGGATCGGTCAGTCGGACCTCGCGCGCGTGCCGCGGCCGTAGGGCGCCGCCGCGCGGCAGCACGTGCCAGGCTGGGGGCATGAGCGCCTCCTCCCGTCGTGCCCCCGCGCTCTCGGCGTTCGCGGGCGTGGTCTGCGCGGGCGTCGGGTTCGCGGTCGCCGAGCTCGTCGCGGCGCTCGTGGGGCCGGGGTCGAGCCCGCTGTTCGCCGCGGGGGCCGGGGTGGTCGACGCCGTGCCCGGGCCGGTCAAGGAGTGGGCGGTCGCGACGTTCGGGACCGCCGACAAGGCGGTGCTGCTCGGCGGCATGGCGGTCGTCCTCGCCGCGGGCGCGGCGCTCGCGGGCTGGCTCGAGCTGCGCCGTCCGCCGTGGGGGTCCGTGCTGCTGGGCGTCGTGGGGGCCGTCGGAGCCGTCGTGGCCGCGGGCCGGCCGGGTGCGAGCGTCGCGTGGGCGCTGCCCTCGCTCGTCGGGGTCGGGGTCGCGATCCTGCTGCTGCGCGCCTCTCTCGCCCCGCTGCGCGGGCCCGCGGAGGCCACGGTCGTCGGTGCGGGCCTCGACGGCGGCGCGGCGGGTTCCGGCTCCGCAGGTGCGTCGATGGACCGGCGGCGCTTCCTCCTCGTCACCGGCCTCGCCGCCGCGGCGGGCGTCGTCGCGCTCGCGACGTCCCGCGCGGTGTCGGCCGGGTCGCGCGCCGTCACGGCCGCGCGCGACGCGCTGCGGCTGCCCTCCCCGGCGACGCCCGCGCCGGCCGTCCCGGCGGGGGCGGACCTGGGCGTCCCGGGCCTCGCGCCGTACGTGACCCCGAACGGCGACTTCTACCGGATCGACACCGCGCTGCGCGTGCCGCAGGTCGACCCCGCCTCGTGGACGCTGCGCGTGACAGGGCTCGTCGACGAGCCGTTCGAGCTCACGCTCGACGAGCTGCTCGCGCTCCCGCTCACCGAGCACCACGTGACGCTCACGTGCGTGTCGAACAAGGTCGGCGGCGACCTCGTGGGCAACGCGCGGTGGCTCGGGTACCCCGTGCGCGAGCTGCTCGCGCGCGCCGGGGTCCGCGACGGCGCCGACATGGTCCTGTCCACGAGCGCCGACGGCTGGACGGCGAGCACGCCGCTCGACGTGCTCACCGACCCCGACCGGGCGTGCCTGCTCGCGGTCGGGATGAACGGCGAGCCGCTGCCCGCGGAGCACGGGTTCCCCGCGCGGCTCGTCGTCCCGGGGCTCTACGGCTACGTGTCCGCGACCAAGTGGGTCACCGAGCTCAAGGTCACGACCTTCGCCGACGACGTCGCGTACTGGTCCACGCGCGGCTGGTCGGAGCGCGGCCCGATCAAGCTCGCGTCGCGCGTCGACACGCCGCGCGCGGGGGCGTCGGTCCCGGCGGGCGTCGTGACGGTCGCGGGCGTCGCGTGGGCGCAGCACACGGGGATCTCCGGCGTGGAGGTCCGGGTCGACGACGGCACCTGGCGCCCCGCGACCCTCGCCGGCACCGTGGGTCCCGACACGTGGCGGCAGTGGTCGTACGCGTGGGACGCGACACCCGGAGAGCACCGCCTGACGGTCCGCGCGACCGACGCCGACGGGCGCACGCAGACCGCAGACGTCGCCCCGCCCGCGCCCGACGGCGCGTCCGGGTGGCACGAGGTCACCGTCCGCGTGGGCTGACGTGACCCGCGTCCGGTCCGTGGACCCGGGGTTGTCCGCCCCGGGCCCGCCCTGGCACCATGTCCGCGTGACCTCCCCGCGCCCCACGAGCAGCTCGCTCGTCCTCGTGCGCCCGCGGGTCGCCTTCGCCACCTGTTGTTGAGGGCTCGCGGCGCCCTGCGCAGCCTCGACCGGGTGTCCGCGAGCAGCCTCCCGCCCCTCCCTCCTGACGAAGGGGCGTGACGGTCGCCGGTCTCGTGCCACGGGCTCATCGATGAGTCCCGCGCGACGCCCGGGTCTGCACCTCCGGACGCCCGCCGAGCACAGGACGCGAGACCACCATGTACGTTCCCCCGAGCTTTCCCCGCTACCGCCCGACGACGCCGCTCGCCGCGCCGTCGCCCGAGGCCGCCCGCCCGTCCGTGGCGCCGCTCGCCGTCGGGCACGACGCCCGCCCGCCGCTCACGCTCGAGTGGCTCGTCGCGCGGGACATCGACGCCTACACCGCGCGCCGCCGGTCGGCGGCTACCATGGACGCACAGGCGTCGACCCGGCCATCACCGGCGAGCCTCCGGAAGAACGGGACCCGCGCCGTCGGGCAGGCCTGACGGCCCGCGGCCAGGTCCTCACTAGAACCGGACGGGTGGGCCCGTCACAGCCTGCGACGAGCGGTCGGTGACCGCCCGCCGAGCCCGACGGCGTCGGGCCCGGGGGACGACGCCGGCAAGCGAGGTGGTACCGCGGCGAGCCCGCCCCTGGGTGGGGGAGTCGTCCTCGCAGGAGAGCACGACCGACCCGTACCACCACGGCGGACGAACCCGCCGGCCGCTACCCACCGGAGTCCTCGAGACCATGGCCTACCCGCTGCACCGCGCACCCTCGTCCGCCGACTCGCACCCCGGAGCCGCGTTCGGCGTCCCCGCCTCCCCGGACCTGCCCGCCATCGAGCGCGAGGTGCTCGCCTACTGGGACGCGGACGACACGTTCCGCGCCTCGGTCGAGCGCAACCCCGCCGGCGAGAACGGCAGCAACGAGTTCGTCTTCTACGACGGCCCGCCCTTCGCCAACGGTCTGCCCCACTACGGGCACCTGCTCACGGGCTATGCGAAGGACGTCGTGCCGCGCTACCAGACGATGCGTGGCAAGCACGTCGAGCGGCGCTTCGGCTGGGACACGCACGGCCTGCCCGCCGAGCTCGAGGCGATGGACCAGCTCGGGATCAAGACCAAGGAGGAGATCCTCGAGCTGGGGATCGAGCGGTTCAACGACGCGTGCCGCGCGTCGGTGCTCAAGTACACGAGCGAGTGGCAGGACTACGTGACCCGCCAGGCGCGCTGGGTCGACTTCGAGCACGACTACAAGACGCTCGACCCCACGTTCATGGAGTCGGTCCTGTGGGCGTTCAAGCAGCTCTACGACAAGGGCCTCGTCTACGAGGGCTTCCGCGTGCTGCCGTACTGCTGGAACGACCAGACGCCGCTGTCGAACCACGAGCTGCGCATGGACGACGACGTCTACCAGGTCCGCCAGGACCCGGCGGTCACCGTCGGCTTCCGGCTCGAGACGGGCGAGCTCGCGCTCATCTGGACGACGACGCCCTGGACGCTGCCGTCGAACCTGTTCGTCATGGTCGGCCCCGACGTCGAGTACGTCGTCGTGGAGTCGTCGTCCACGGGCGTCAAGGAGCGCTACGTGATCGCCGCCGAGCGTCTCGCGGCGTACGCGCGCGAGCTCGCCGACGAGGGCGTCGAGGACGTGACGACGCAGGTCGTCGAGCGGCTCACGGGCGCCGACCTCGTCGGGCGCTCCTACACGCCGCCCTTCTCCTACTTCGCCGGGCACGCCGGTGCGCACCGCGTCGTCGAGGCGGACTTCGTCACGACCACGGACGGCACCGGCCTCGTGCACAACGCCGGCGCGTTCGGCGAGGAGGACAAGGTCGTCTCCGACCGCGAAGGGGTCGAGCCGGTCCTCCCGGTCGCGTCCGACGGCAAGTTCGTGTTCCCCGTCGTCGACTACGAGAGCCTCCAGGTCTTCGACGCGAACGCGCTCATCATCGACCACCTCAAGGGCCGGACGCGGCACGACGCCGCCGTCGCCGCGGGCGAGCAGACCCCGGACCTCGCGCTCGGCGCGACGAGCCCTGGGACGGTGCTGCTGCGCCGCGAGTCGTACGCGCACTCCTACCCGCACTGCTGGCGCTGCCGGCAGCCGCTCATCTACATGGGCGTGTCGTCGTGGTTCGTCGCGGTGTCGAAGTTCAAGGACCGGATGGTCGAGCTCAACGAGCAGATCTCCTGGACGCCCGAGCACATCCAGCACGGCCAGTTCGGCAAGTGGCTCGAGAACGCGCGCGACTGGTCGATCACGCGCAACCGGTTCTGGGGGAGCCCCGTCCCGGTGTGGCGCTCCGACGACCCGCAGCACCCGCGCGTCGACGTGTACGGGTCGTTCGCCGAGCTCGAGCGCGACTTCGGCACGCTCCCGCGCAACGAGAAGGGCGAGCCCGACCTGCACCGCCCGTTCGTCGACCGCCTCACCCGGCCGAACCCCGACGACCCGACGGGCCGCTCGACCATGCGCCGCGTCGAGGACGTCATGGACGTCTGGTTCGACTCGGGCTCCATGCCCTACGCGCAGGTGCACTACCCGTTCGAGAACACCGACTGGTTCGAGCACCACAACCCCGGCGACTTCATCGTCGAGTACATCGGCCAGACGCGCGGCTGGTTCTACACGCTGCACGTGCTCGCGACCGCGCTGTTCGACCGCCCCGCGTTCCGCTCGGCCGTCTCGCACGGCATCGTGCTGGGCTCCGACGGCCGCAAGATGAGCAAGTCGCTGCGCAACTACCCGGACGTCAACGAGGTCTTCGACCGCGACGGCTCCGACGCGATGCGCTGGTTCCTCATGAGCTCGCCCATCCTGCGCGGCGGCAACCTCGTCGTCACCGAGGACGGGATCCGCGACGCCGTGCGCCAGGTGCTCCTGCCGCTGTGGAGCACGTACTACTTCTTCACCCTGTACGCGAACACGTCGAAGGCGCAGGCCCGGGCGGGCGAGCCCGGCGAACCCGCGGGGTACGTCGCGCAGAAGGTCGCGCCCGAGCGCGTGGCCGGGCTCCCGGCGCTCGACCGCTACCTGCTCGCGCGCACGCACGACCTCGTCGTGCGCGTGACCGGGCAGCTCGACGCGTACGACATCGCGGGCGCGTGCGAGACCGTGCGCGAGCACCTCGACGTCCTGACCAACTGGTACGTGCGCACCCAGCGCGACCGGTTCTGGGCGGAGGACGCCGACGCGTTCGACACGCTGTACACGGCGCTCGAGACGCTCACGCGCGTCATGGCCCCGCTCGCGCCGCTGCTCGCGGAGGAGGTGTGGCGCGGCCTGACCGGCGGGCGCTCGGTCCACCTCACCGACTGGCCGGCGTCCACCGAGGAGGTCGGCGAGCGGTTCGTCGGCGAGGACGGCTCGTGCGCCGTGGCGGTGCGCCAGGTCCCGGACGCGTCCCTCGTCGCCGACCCGGCGCTCGTCGCCGCGATGGACGAGGTCCGCGCCGTCGCGTCGGCCGCGCTCGGCCTGCGCAAGGCGCACCAGCTCCGCGTGCGGCAGCCGCTCGCGAGGCTCACGGTCGTCGTGGACGACCCGGGGGCGCTCGCGCCGTACACGGACCTGCTGGCGCGCGAGCTCAACGTCAAGGCCGTCGAGCTCGAGTCGACCGACTCGGACGCCGCGGAGCGCTTCGGCATCACGCAGCGCCTCGCGGTCAACGCCCGCGCCGCGGGCCCGCGCCTGGGCCGCGGGGTCCAGGCGGTCATCAAGGCCGCGAAGGCCGGTGCGTGGCGCGTGGACGACGCCGGGGACGTCGTCGTGACGACGGCCGACGGCGACGTCGCGCTCCTGCCCGCGGAGTACGAGCTGACGACGGTGGTCGCCGACCGCGGCGTCGCCGAGGGGGAGGCGCCGAGCGTCGCCGCCGCGGTGCTCGCGGGCGGCGGGTTCGCCGTCCTCGACCTCGTGCTCGACGACGCGCTGCTCGCCGAGGGCTACGCGCGCGACGTGATCCGCGACGTGCAGGACGCGCGCAAGGCCGCCGGCCTCGACGTCGCCGACCGCATCCGGCTGTCGCTCGACGTGCCGGGCGAGTGGCTCGTCGCCGTCGAGGAGCACCGCGAGCTCGTCGCGCGCGAGACCCTCGCGGTCGAGGTCGTCGTCGAGACGTCGCCGACCGACGTGCGCTCCGTGCGCGTCGAGAAGGCCGACGGCACCGTTCCGGACGCTGGCCCCGTCGAGGAGGCGAACCTGTGAGCGCCGCACGCAAGGACCCCGGCGCCGCACGACGGCAGAGCGCGAAGGAGGCCCGCGCGGCGGCGGAGGACGCCGCCGCGCAGGCGGACCTCGAGCGCGTCTACCAGCACATCGTGTCGCGTGCCCCCGAGCACGACTTCGACCCGACGATCGACCGGGTGCGGCGGCTGTTCGAGCTGCTGGGCGACCCGCAGCACGCGTTCCGGACCATCCACCTCACCGGGACCAACGGCAAGACGAGCACCGCGCGCGTCGCCGAGCGCCTCGTGCGCGAGCACGGCCTGCGCACCGGCCTGTTCACGAGCCCGCACCTGACGAGCGTCACCGAGCGGATCGTCGTCGACGGCGAGCCCCTCTCGGCACGCCGGTTCGTCGAGGTCTGGGAGGACGTCTACCCGTACGTGCAGGTCGTCGACGCCGAGCTCGCCGAGGCCGGGCAGTCGCAGCTCAGCTTCTTCGAGGTGCTCACGGGCGTGGCGTTCGCGGCGTTCGCCGACACGCCGGTCGACGTCGCGATCGTCGAGGTCGGCATGGGCGGGGAGTGGGACTCGACCAACGTGGTCGACGCGGAGGTCGCGGTCGTGACGCCCGTCGCGCTCGACCACGAGCGGTGGCTCGGCAGCACGCTCGAGGAGATCGCGACGGTCAAGTCGGGCATCGTCAAGGACGGCGCGACCGTCGTCTCCGCCGCGCAGCGTCCGGAGGTGGAGGAGGTGCTGCGCGCCCGCGCCGAGCGCGTCGGCGCACGCCTGCTGCGCGAGGGCGTCGACCTCGACGTGGCGGCACGGCAGGTCGCGGTCGGGGGGCAGCTCCTCGACCTGCGCACGCCCGCGGCGCTCTACACCGAGGTGTTCCTCCCGCTGCACGGCGAGCACCAGGCGCACAACGCGCTCCTCGCGCTCGCCGCGGTGGAGGCGTTCCTCGGCGGCCGCGCGCTCGACGGGCAGCTGGTGGAGACCGCGTTCGCGGACGTCACGTCTCCCGGTCGGCTTGAGGTCGTGCGGTCCAGCCCGACCGTCCTCGTCGACGCGGCGCACAACGCCGCGGGCGCGGAGGCGCTCGCGGTCGCGCTCGGCGAGGCGTTCGACCTGCGCCACCTCGTCGGGGTGGTCGCGATCATGGCGGACAAGGACGCCGAGCCGCTCCTCGCGGCGCTCGAGCCGGTGCTGTCCGAGGTGGTCGTGACGCGCAACAGCTCGGAGCGCTCGGCCGACCCGACCGACCTCGCCGAGCTCGCCGCGGACGTGTTCGGCGAGGACCGCGTGCACAGCACCGAGCGGCTCGACGAGGCGCTCCAGGTCGCGGTCGACCTCGTGGAGCGGGACGACGCGGTGGGCGTCGGGACGGGCTCGGGCGTGCTCGTCACGGGTTCCGTGGTCACGGTCGCCGACGCGCGGATCCTCCTCGGCCGCGGCTGACGTCCCGGGCGGGCACGCGGCGCCCCGCTCCGGCGGGGCGCCGCGTGCCCGGGGATCTCGCGCGGCCCCGTGCGCCCGGGTGTTTGATGGAGGCGACGACGGCGGCGGGCACGCCGGGCGGGGGCGTCGGCGTCCGGGTCCCCGGGCGCACGGACCGATGGAGGGATGACCGGTGAAGAAGCTGCTCAACGATCCCCAGGACGCCGTGACGGAGTCCCTCGAGGGCTTCGGCCAGGCGCACGCGGACCTCGTCGAGGTGCACGTCGCGCCGCCCTACGTGTCGCGTGCCGGGGGCCCTGTCCCCGGGAAGGTCGGACTGGTGTCGGGCGGCGGCTCGGGGCACGAGCCGCTGCACGCGGGCTTCGTCGGCCTCGGCATGCTCGACGCCGCGGTCCCCGGCGCGGTCTTCACCTCGCCGACGCCGGACCAGATCGTCCCGGCGATCCTCGGCGCCGACTCGGGCGCGGGCGTCCTCGCGATCGTCAAGAACTACACGGGCGACGTCCTGAACTTCGAGACGGCGGTCGAGCTCGTCGAGGCGGAGGGCACGCAGGTCACGAGCATCCTCGTCAACGACGACGTCGCGGTCGAGGACTCGCTCTACACCGCCGGCCGCCGCGGCGTCGCGGGCACGGTCGCGGTCGAGAAGATCGCGGGCGCCGCGGCCGAGCGCGGCGACGACCTCGGAGCGGTGACGGAGATCGCGGGTCGCGTCGTCGCGAACGTGCGCTCGATGGGCGTCGCGCTCACCGCCTGCACGGTTCCGCACGTCGGCAAGCCGAGCTTCGACCTGGGCGACGACGAGGTCGAGATCGGGATCGGCATCCACGGCGAGCCCGGACGCCACCGCATCCCGCTCGCGTCGGCCGACGAGATCACGCAGCGGCTCGTCGACCCGGTGGCGGACGACCTGGGGCTCGCCGACGGCGAGGACGTGTTGCTGTTCGTTAACGGAATGGGCGGTACGCCGCTGTCCGAGCTGTACGTCGTCTATCGTCAGGCGAGGAGGCTGCTCGAGGGGCGCGGCGTACGGGTGACGCGCTCGCTCGTCGGCAACTACGTCACGTCGCTGGAGATGCAGGGTGCGTCGGTCACCGTGCTGCGCCTGGACGACGAGCTCACCGCCCTGTGGGACGCTCCCGTCCACACGGCTGCGCTGCGCTGGTGAGGCGGTGCCCTTTCGTGCAGTCTCCGAGAGCCGGCGGACCGCCGGCTCGACGGCGAGGAGAGGTGGGGCATGACGCTGGACGTGGCCTGGGCGGACCGGTGGACGCGGCTGAGCGCGGAGCGCATCGCGGCGGCACGGGACGAGCTGACCGAGCTGGACCGCCAGATCGGTGACGGCGACCACGGCGAGAACCTCGACAGAGGGTTCCGTGCGGTGGCGGTCAAGCTCGACGGGGCGGCCGCGGGGGAGCAGCCGCCGGGCCAGATCGGCGACGTGCTCAAGCTCGTGGCCACGACGCTCATGTCGTCCGTCGGCGGGGCCTCGGGGCCGCTCTACGGCACCGCCTACCTGCGTGCCGCGAAGGTGACGGGCCTCGCCGAGCTCGACGCGCACGGCGTCGTCGCGCTCCTGGAGGGCGCGCTGGAGGGCATCACCGCACGCGGGAAGGCCCAGGTCGGCGAGAAGACGATGGTGGACGCGTGGCAGCCCGCGGTCGACGCCGCCGAGGCGGCCGCCGACGCCGGGGCGTCGACCGCCGACGTGCTCGCCGCGGCGGCGCAGGCTGCGCGCGCGGGCGCCGAGGCGACGATCCCGCTCGTCGCGACCAAGGGCCGCGCGAGCTATCTCGGGGAGCGCAGCGCCGGGCACCAGGACCCGGGGGCGACCTCGACCGCGATCCTCCTCGAGGCCGCGCGCGACGCGGCGACCGCGTGAGCGGCGCTGCCGCGCCGGTCGGGGCGCGGGCGCGCGTGGCGCTGGTCCTCGTCTCGCACTCGCAGCGGCTCGCGCAGGGTGCGGTCGAGCTCTCCGCGCAGATGGCGCCCGGCGTGCTCCTGCTCGCCGCGGGCGGGACCGACGACGGCGGGCTCGGCACGAGCTACGACCGGGTGTCGGCCGCGGTCGAGGAGGCGCTCGGCGTCGCGGACGGCGTGGTCGTTCTCGCCGACCTCGGCTCGGCCGTCATGACGGTCGAGTCCGTCCTCGACATGGAGGACGGGTACGACGGCAAGGTCCAGCTCGCCGACGCCCCGTTCGTCGAGGGCGCCGTCGCGGCGGCGGTGACCGCCCACGGCGGCGGCGACGTCTCCGAGGTGCTCGCGTCCGCGGAGCACGCGGGCGGGACGTTCGCGGTCACGGCCGGAGGGCCCGAGGACGACGAGCCCGCCGCCGAGGCCGCAGCCTCCACGGACGGGG
The DNA here is from genome assembly GCF_001019615.1 of Cellulosimicrobium funkei. Lineage (GTDB taxonomy): Bacteria > Actinomycetota > Actinomycetes > Actinomycetales > Cellulomonadaceae > Cellulosimicrobium > Cellulosimicrobium cellulans_E. The sequence goes on from NZ_JNBQ01000008.1 coordinate 46,354, forward strand.
GCGCGCGCGCCGTCGTCACGCTGCGCAACCCGCTCGGGCTCCACGCGCGTCCCGCGGCGGTGCTGGCCCGCCTCGTCGCGGGCTTCGACGCGAGCGTCGCCATCGACGGCGTCAACGGGGCGAGCGTGCTCGAGCTGATGAAGCTCGGCGCGACCGGCGGCCAGGAGCTCACCGTGACGGGGGAGGGGACCCAGGCCGCCGACGCGGTGGCCGCGGTCGTGGCGGCCGTGGAGGGCGGGTTCGGCGAGGTCTGACCGACGCCCGTGTGACGGCGATCACGCGCAATTGCAGTTGATGCAAAATTGCACAGGATGCAAGAATGGTCCTCGTGCCCACCACTCTCCCCGACGTGCCCGCTCGCCCCTCGTTGGCCGAGCGGGCCGCGGCATGTCTGGCGCCGTCTCCCGGCGGCCTGCGCGAGCGCAAGAAGCGCGCCCGGCGCGAGGCGCTCGTCGAGGCGGCGCAGACGCTCGTGCTGGAGCGCGGCTTCGACGCGGTGACTGTCGAGGACATCTGCGCCGAGGTCGGGGTCTCGCCGCGCACGTTCTTCAACTACTTCCCGTCGAAGGACGACGCCGTGCTCGGCCTCGAGGACCTCGCCGTGCGACCCGAGATCGTCGCGGTCTTCGTCGGGGGCGGTCCCACGGGGGCGCTGCTCGACGACCTCGAGGTCGTCGTGGCCGACGTGCTCGCGCAGCAGGTCGTCACGCCCGAGCGCATGGCGCGCACGCTCGAGCTCGTCCAGCGCGAGCCGCACCTCGTCACCCGGCACGTCGCCTGGGTCGAGGGACACCGCGCCGAGCTCGTCGACATGTTCCTCGCACGCCGCGCCGTGCGGCCCTTCGTCCCCGACCCCGAGCTCCTGGCCCTCGTGGTCATGAGCCTGCTGCGCGCCAGCACGCTCGAGTGGCAGCAGCACGACCGCGAGGGCGAGCCGGTCGACCACCTGCCGACCGTCGTCGGGCAGCTCCGGGCGCTGCTCCAGGACTCGCGCGCCCCCGATCCCGCGGCTCGCTAGCCGCCGGTCGCCCCGCTCCACCCTCCCCACCACCCGACGACGGGCCGCGCCCGTCGGCGCGCCCCCGCCCGTCCTGACCGAACCGGATCCTCATGGCCTCCTCCACCGCTGCACCGCCCGTCGACGGCGGCAAGCCTCTCGTCGTGCTCACCCCGCGCACCGTGTGGGTGATCTTCGGCGCGCTCATGGCGTCGATGTTCCTGTCCTCGCTCGACCAGTCGATCGTCGGTACCGCGATGCCGACGATCGTCGGCGAGCTCCACGGCGTCGAGCACCAGGGCTGGGTCATCACGGCCTACATCCTGGCGATCGCGATCGTCATGCCTCTCTACGGCAAGTTCGGCGACCTCTGGGGTCGTCGGTGGCCGTTCCTCGTCGCGATCGGGCTCTTCACGATCGCGTCGGCGGGCGCGGGCTTCGCGCAGTCGTTCCCCGAGCTCGTCGCCTGGCGCGGCGTGCAGGGCCTCGGCGGCGGCGGCCTGATGATCCTGTCGCAGGCGATCATCGCCGACATCGTGCCCGCCAAGGACCGCGGCAAGTACATGGGCCCGATGGGCGCCCTGTTCGGCATCGCGGCCGTGATCGGCCCGCTCCTCGGCGGCTGGTTCACCGAGGGCCCGGGCTGGCGCTGGGCGTTCTGGATCAACGTCCCGATCGGCGTCGCGGCGTTCGTCGTCGCGTGGGTCGCGCTCAAGCTCCCGTCGCACCGCTCCGGCCGCAAGATCGACGTCGCCGGCATCTTCTTCCTCGTCGTGGCCACGTCCGGCATCGTGCTCGTCACGAGCTGGGAGTCGCTGACCAGCTCGCGCGGCTACGACTGGTCCGACCCGTGGCTCCTCGGCCTCGTGGCCGCCGTGGTCGTCTCGGTCGCCGCGTTCGTCGTGGTGGAGAACCGCGCCGAGGAGCCGCTGCTCCCGCTGCACCTGTTCAAGAACCGGACGTTCACGATCGCGACCCTCATCGGCCTCGTGCTCGGCATGGGCATGTTCTCGGCGCTCGCCTTCCTGCCGACGTTCCTCCAGATGTCCACCGGCGCGGGGGTCACCGAGTCCGGGTTCCTCATGCTCCCGATGATGGTCGGCGTCATGCTCACGGCGATCGGGTCGGGTATCGCGATCACGAAGACCGGCCGCTACAAGATCTACCCGGTGCTGGGCCTCGCGATCACCGCTGCCGGCATGATGTGGCTCACGCGCATCACGGGCGACATGTCGATGTGGCTCTTCGGCGCGATGATCTTCGTCATGGGCGCCGGCATGGGCCTCGTCATGCAGACGATCGTCCTCGCGGTGCAGAACTCGGTCGACCCGCACGAGATCGGGACGGCGACGAGCGCGAACAACTTCTTCCGCGAGATCGGCGCGGCCGTCGGCACGGCGCTGTTCAGCACCATCTTCACGTCGCGCCTCGCCGACAACCTCGAGGGCGTCTTCGCGGGGCTGCCCGCCGGCTCCGCGCCCGCCGGGGCCGAGGGGTCGTCGCTCACGCCCGAGATGGTGCAGCAGCTCCCCGAGCCGATCCACACCGGCGTCGTCGACGCGTTCACCGACGCGCTCGCCCCCGCCTTCTGGTACCTCGTCCCGCTCGTGCTCGTCGGGTTCGTCCTCGCGCTCTTCCTGCGCGAGGTCAAGCTCTCCGACGTCGCCGGGATGGTCGCGCGCGGCGAGGCCGTCGCGGACCACGGCGACCTCGTCGAGGACGCCCCGGCGCAGGGCGCGGACGGCACGGAGGACGACGTGGTCGTCGTGACCGCGGGCGGCGGTCCCGGCACCGGCGACGACCGGCCGGAGGGCCGGGAGCGCGACGGCGCGCCGGTATCCTGACCGGGTGAGCACCTCGCCGTCGCAGCCCGCCGCGCAGCCGTCCCGCCACGGCCGCGCGGCGGGCCCGGTGCGCCCGTCCCCGGGCGACCGCATCAAGCCGAAGAAGCCCGCGAAGGTCCAGTTCGCGTCGACCACGCTGCTGCTCGAGGCCTTCCTCGTGGTGTTCGCCACGCTCGTCGCCTACGGGCTGCGCGACGTGCCCTACTCGCGGGGGCCGCTCGAGCTGCCGAGCGCGACGTCGATCTGGCTCGTGGGCGGCGTCCTCGCCGTCGTGCTCGTGGTCCTCTCCCGCATGGTCGGCACGCCGGGCGGCTACGTCGCCGGGTCGGTCGTCCAGGTGCCGGTCCTGGCCTTCGGGCTCGTGGTGCCCATGATGTTCGTCGTCGGCGGCCTCTTCGTCGTGCTGTGGGTCGTCTCGATCCGGCTCGGCGGGCGCATCGACCGCGAGCGCGCGGCGTACGACGCCGAGCACCCCGAGACCGCTCCCAACGCCGACTGAGGCGAGGCGCGCCCGCGCCCTCGCGCGGGTGGTCACGGCGTCCCGCACGCCGGTGCGGCCGGTAGGCTCGGCGACCATGACCGACGTCGCACCTGCACTGACCGAGACCATCGAGCGCACCCTCATCCTCGTCAAGCCCGACGGCGTCCGCCGCGGCCTGTCCGGCGAGGTCCTGCGCCGGGTCGAGGCCAAGGGCTACACGCTCGCCGCCGTGCGTCTGCTCGACGCGACGCCCGAGCTGCTCGCGGCGCACTACGCCGAGCACGAGGGCAAGCCGTTCTACCAGCCGCTCGTCGACTTCATGCTGTCGGGCAAGGTGCTCGCGGTCGTCGCCGAGGGTCAGGGCGTCATCCCCGGCTTCCGCTCCCTCGCGGGCGCGACGAACCCGACCGAGGCGCTCCCCGGCACCATCCGCGGCGACCTCGGCCGCGACTGGGGCCTCAAGGTCCAGCAGAACCTCGTCCACGGTTCCGACTCGCCCGAGTCCGCCGCGCGCGAGATCGCGCTCTGGTTCCCCGAGCTCGGCTGACGCACCGGCACGCAGCACCGCGCCCCGTCTCGGCCGCACCGGCCGGGGCGGGGCGTCTCGCGTCCGGGCACCCCCGGCGACGGCGCCCGGCCGCGCGGGGCGCAGATCCGCGGGTTCGTCGGGGGCCGCCACTAGGCTCGGGTCCGTGCACCTCAAGACCCTGACGCTGCGCGGCTTCAAGTCGTTCGCGTCCGCGACGACGCTGAGCTTCGAGCCCGGGGTCACGTGCGTCGTCGGGCCGAACGGCTCGGGCAAGTCCAACGTCGTGGACGCGCTCGCGTGGGTCATGGGGGAGCAGGGCGCCAAGACCCTGCGCGGCGGCAAGATGGAGGACGTCATCTTCGCCGGCACGGCGGGGCGCCCGCCGCTCGGCCGTGCCGAGGTCTCCCTGACGATCGACAACACCGACGGCGCGCTGCCGATCGACTACACCGAGGTGACGATCTCCCGCACGCTGTTCCGCAGCGGCGGCTCCGAGTACGCGATCAACGGCTCCGCGTGCCGCCTGCTCGACATCCAGGACCTCCTCTCGGACTCCGGCCTCGGCCGGGAGATGCACGTGATCGTCGGGCAGGGACAGCTCGACGCCGTCCTGCGCGCGACGCCCGAGGACCGGCGCGGCTTCGTCGAGGAGGCCGCCGGCGTCCTCAAGCACCGCAAGCGCAAGGAGAAGGCGCTCCGCAAGCTCGACGCGATGCAGGCCAACCTCACCCGGCTCGCCGACCTCACGACCGAGATCCGTCGCCAGCTCGGCCCGCTGGGCCGCCAGGCCGAGATCGCCCGCAAGGCCGCGACGATCCAGGCCGACCTGCGCGACGCGAAGGCTCGCCTGCTCGCGGACGACCTCGCCCAGCTCACCGCCACCCTGGAGCAGGAGATCGCCGACGAGGCGGCGCTGCGCACCCAGCAGGCGGACGTCGAGCGCGCGCTCGCCACGGCGCGCGACGGGCTCGGCCGGCTCGAGCGCGAGGCGGCCGAGGCTGCGCCCGCGCTCGGTGCCGCGACCGACGTGTGGTTCCGGCTCTCGTCCCTGCGCGAGCGCCTGCGCGGCACGCAGACGCTCGCGGAGGAGCGGGTCCGTCTGCTCGGTCGCCCGGAGCCTGCCCAGCGCGGCGAGGACCCCGACGAGCTCGAGGCCCAGGCGGAGCGGGTGCGCGCGACCGAGGCCGAGCTCGAGGCCGAGGTCGCGCGCGCACGGGACGCGCTCGCGGCGGCCGTCGCGGACCGTGAGGACGTCGAGCGGTCGGCGGGCGAGGCCGAGCGCGCGGTCGCGACCCTGCTCCGCGGTGCCGCCGACCGCCGGGAGGGCCTCGCGCGTCTCGCGGGCCAGGTCGCCGCGCAACGCACCCGGGTCGAGGCCGCGGAGGCGGAGATCGGGCGGCTCCGCGAGTCGCTGGCGGAGGCCGAGCTCCGGGGCACCCAGGCGCGCACCGACTTCGCGGTGCTGGAGACCCAGGTGGTCGGGGCCGAGGAGGGCGAGGAAGGTCTCGACGCCGAGCACGAGGCCGCGGCCGACGAGGTCGAGCGGACGACGACCGTCGTGCGGGAGCTGGAGGACGAGGCCTCTGCGGCAGATCAGGAGCGCGCCACGTGGAGCGCGCGGATCGAGGCGCTCGAGCTGAGCCTCGACCGCAAGGACGGCGCCGGTGCGCTGCTCGCCGCCGACGGCGTCGGCGTGGTGGGATCGCTCGCGGCGCTGCTGGGCGTCGAGGCCGGGTACGAGGACGCGGTCGCCGCGGCGCTGGGGCCGGCCGCGGACGCCGTCGCCGTCGAGTCGGTCGACGCCGCCGTCGACGCGCTGCGCTACCTGCGCACCGAGGACGCCGGCCGGGCCGGGCTCGTCGTCGCGGTCGACGCGGCGCAGGGGAGCGGGCGCGACGCGGCCGCCCTGCCGGACGGCGCGCGCTGGGCCGTCGACGTCGTGACGGCGGGCGGGGGCGTGGGTCACGCCGTGCGCGCCCTGCTCACGGACGTCGCCGTCGTCGACGACCTCGCGCAGGCACGCGCCCTGGTGGCGCGGCACCCCGGCGTCGCGGTCGTGACGCGCGGGGGTGACCTCCTGGCGGCGACGCGCGCGTGGGGCGGGTCGGCGTCGGCGCCGAGCGTGCTGCACCTGCAGTCGGCGCTCGACGAGGCTCGCACCGCGCACGCCGACGCGACCGGCCGCGCCGAGCGCGCCCGGTTCGCCCTCGTGGGCGCGCGCGAGGCCGCGCAGGAGGCGCGGGCGCGCTACGAGGACACGCTCGACCGGCTCAACGAGTCGGACGCGCAGCTCGCCGCGGTCGCGGAGCAGCTCGGGCACCTGGGGGCGACGGCACGCTCGGCGGCCGCGGAGGCCGAGCGGGTCCGCGCCTCGCTCGCGCGCGCGTCGCAGGGCGTCGACGACGCGCGCGAGGCGCTCGCGGGTCTCGTGGAGCGGCTCGACGCGGCGGAGGCGGCGCCGGAGCAGTCGGAGGAGGCCGTCGCCGAGGCGTCGGCGGAGCGCGACCGCCTCCTGGCCCTCGCCTCGGCGGCGCGCACCACGGAGACCGAGGCGCGCCTCGCGCTGCGGACGAGCGAGGAGCGCGCGCGGGCCGTGGCCGGCCGCGCGCAGTCGCTGGCCCGGGCCGCCGCGACGGAGCGCGAGGCGCGCGACCGGGCGGCGCGGCGGGAGGCCGCGCGGGTGCGGCAGGCAGAGCGCGCCTCGACGGTGCGCGACGGCGCCGTGCGTGCCCTGGGCGCGGTCGACCGCTCGCTCGCGCGTGCAGGGGCCGAGCGCGAGGCCGCCGAGGCCGCGCGCGCCGAGCGTGACGCCGCGGTGACGGCGGCCCGGCGCGAGGTCGACGACCTCGCCTCCCGGCTCCGGGAGCTGACCGACGTCGCGCACCGCGACGAGGTCGCGCGGGCGCAGCAGCAGCTGCGGATCGAGCAGCTCCAGGCGCGCAGCGTCGATGAGCTCGGCCTCGACCCCGCCGTCCTCGTCGAGGAGCTCGGGCCGCACCGTGAGGTCCCGGTCGCGTCCGACGACGACGCGCCGCGCACGGTGCCCTACGACCGCGCGACCCAGGAGAAGCGGCTGCGCGCCGCCGAGCGCGACCTGGGCCGCCTCGGCAAGGTGAACCCGCTCGCGCTCGAGGAGTTCGCGGCGCTCGAGGAGCGGCACAAGTTCCTCGCGGACCAGCTCGCCGACCTCAAGAAGTCGCGCGCCGACCTCCTGGAGATCGTCAAGGAGATCGACGAGCGGGTCGAGCGGGTGTTCGCGGACGCGTACCGCGACACCGCCGAGCAGTTCGAGCGGGTGTTCGCGCGCATGTTCCCCGGCGGCGAGGGGCGGCTCGTGCTCACGGACCCGGACGACATGCTCACGACCGGGATCGAGGTCGAGGCGCGACCGGCGGGGAAGAAGGTCAAGCGGCTCTCGCTGCTGTCCGGCGGCGAGCGCTCGCTCACGGCGGTCGCGCTGCTCGTGGCGATCTTCAAGGCACGCCCCTCGCCGTTCTACGTCATGGACGAGGTAGAGGCAGCGCTGGACGACGTCAACCTGGGCCGTCTCCTGGAGATCTTCCGGGAGCTCCAGGAGGACTCGCAGCTCATCGTCATCACCCACCAGAAGCGCACGATGGAGATCGCCGACGCGCTCTACGGGGTGACGATGCGCGGCGACGGTGTGACGACCGTCATCAGCCAGCGGATGAACGAGGCACGCGAGGACGTCCCGGTGTGAGGGGACTCACCCGGTGCGCGAGCACCCTGCCGACCTGCGTCGATGCCTCGAAATCGTTGGAATTCCGCGCCTTGTGAAGATGTGGTGCTGATCGGACGGCACGGCGTGGCACCGCTCGCGGCACGTGCCTCGACCCGGATACTGGACCTCATGATCTGGATGTTCGTGTGGCTGGGGCTCACGCTCGGCGTCGCCGCCGTCGTGTTCCTGTTCGCGAGCGTCGTCGCGCGCTCCGAGGCCCAGTCGTCGGGCGCGCAGGGGGACCGGTCCGGAGACGAGGGGATGCGCGCGTTCTGGCGCGACTTCCGGTCGGGGCTGCGTCGGCGGCGTCGGCGCGGGAGCCTCGACGCGCACCACGTCGGGACCGTGCGCATGCCCCGGCCGGTCGACACGAGCATCGACGACTTCTTCACCGCGACCGAGGTGACGTCCAACGCGTATGTCGACGCGGAGGAGCTGACCGACGTCCTGCACCGCGCCCGCGAGCGCGTGCGGCCGCTGCACACGGGGGAGCGTCCTCCGCAGGCGTAGCCGCCGCGTCACCACCGCGTGACCTCGGCCCTCGTCTGAGAGACTTCCGGGGTGAACGACCTCCTCCCGCTCTGGATCGTCCTCGGCGTCGTCCTCCTCGTCGCCCTCGCCACCGTCGGGACCGTGACGGTCCGCCGGCGCGCTCGCCGCGACGTCGTCGAGCCGCCGCCCGCTGCGCCCGCCGCGCCTCCGACGACACCCGACACCGGCACGGCTCCGCCCGGGACCGTGTCGGTCGAGGCCCCGCCCGAGGTCGAGGAGCCGGCGGCAGCCGCGACCGCACCCGCGATCGAGCGACCGGAGCCCGTCGGCGGCCGGCTCGTCCGGCTGCGCGAGCGGCTCGCCCGCTCCGGCTCCCCCCTGGGCGCCCGCCTGCTCTCGGTGCTGTCGCGCGACCACCTCTCGGAGGACGACTGGGACGAGCTCGAGGAGACCCTCCTGCTCGCGGACGTCGGCGCCGGCCCGGCGGGGGAGCTCATCGACGCGCTGCGCACCAAGGTCCGCGTGCTCGGCGTCCGCGACGCCGCGAGCGTGCGGGACCTGCTGCGCACCGAGCTCGTCGCCCTCGTCGACCCGTCGCTCGACCGCTCGCTCGCGACGTCGCCCACCACGGGGGAGGACGGCTCCGCGGTCCCGGCGGTCGTGCTCGTCGTCGGCGTCAACGGCACCGGCAAGACGACCACCGTGGGCAAGCTGGCGCGCGTGCTCGTCGCGGAGGACCGCAGCGTCGTGCTCGGCGCGGCGGACACGTTCCGCGCCGCGGCGGCGGACCAGCTCGAGACGTGGGGCTCGCGCGTGGGCGTGCCGACCGTGCGGTCGGACCGCGACGGCGCCGACCCCGCCGCGGTGGCGTTCGACGCCGTGCGCCGTGGCCGCACCGAGGGCGTGGACGTCGTGCTCGTCGACACCGCCGGGCGGCTCCAGAACAAGCAGGGCCTGATGGACGAGCTGGGCAAGATCCGGCGCGTCATCACCAAGGAGGCGCCGCTCTCCGAGGTCCTCCTCGTCCTCGACGCGACGACGGGGCAGAACGGCCTCAACCAGGCGCGCGTGTTCGGCGAGGTCGCCGGCGTGACGGGCATCGTCCTGACGAAGCTCGACGGGACGGCACGAGGGGGCATCGTCGTCGCGGTGCAGCGCGAGCTGGGCGTCCCCGTGAAGCTCGTCGGGCTGGGGGAGGGTCCCGACGACCTCGCCCCGTTCGACCCGGAGCAGTTCGTCGACGGCCTCCTCGGCGACTGACGGGCCGCTCGCCGCGGATCACGATCGTGTCACGCCGTGATCACGAGCGTGTCGCGATCCGGACGCCGCGCCCCACCCTGACGGGGGTGAAACGGAACGTTTACGTCCGAGCGAGGCTTGTCACACCCGCGTAACACGGTGACACCGCGGGGGAAACCCGCCCGCACCACCGTAGTCCCCGACCGGCCGCCCGGCTGGCGAGGGGAGATGATCCGATGGAGTGGGACACCGGGGCAACCGCGTGGATGCTGACCTCAGCATCCCTCGTGCTCCTGATGACGCCCGGACTGGCGTTCTTCTACGGCGGCATGGTCCGCGCCAAGTCCGTGCTGAACATGATGATGATGTCGTTCGGCGCGATGGCCGTCGTGGGCGTCGTCTACGTGCTGTGGGGCTGGTCGATGTCCTACGGCGAGGCCGGGACGGGTGGCCTCGTCGCCAGCCCGTTCGCGCAGTTCGGCCTCTCGGGCGCGATCACGGACGCCGACGGCAGCGCCGTGGCGAGCACGCTCGGCAACTACCCGAACGTGGTGGACATCGCGTTCCAGGTGACGTTCGCGATCATCACGGTCGCGCTCATCTCCGGCGCGCTGGCCGACCGCGTGAAGTTCGGCACCTGGCTCACCTTCACGGCGATCTGGGTCACCGTGACGTACTTCCCGCTCGCCCACATGGTCTGGGGCGGTGGCTTCCTCTCGGGCAACGAGAACGGCCTCGCGGCGAGGATCTTCGGGGTGACCGACGGCGCCGCCACGGTCGCGCCGATCGACTTCGCGGGCGGCACCGTCGTCCACATCAACGCCGGTGTCGCGGCCCTCGTGCTCGCGATCCTCATCGGCAAGCGCAAGGGCTTCGGCAAGGAGCCGATGCGCCCGCACAACCTGCCGTTCGTCATGCTCGGCGCGGCCCTCCTGTGGTTCGGCTGGTTCGGGTTCAACGCGGGCTCGGCCTTCGGGGCGAACGAGACCGCGGGCCTCGCCTGGGTCAACACGACGAGCGCCACCGCGGCGGGCATCATCGGGTGGCTCCTCACGGAGAAGATCCGCGACGGCCACGCGACGTCGCTCGGTGCGGCCTCCGGCGTCGTGGCGGGCCTCGTCGCGATCACCCCGGCCGCCGGGGCCCTCAACCCCGTCACGTCGATCGTCCTGGGCCTTGTCGCCGGCGCGCTCTCCGCCCTCGCGGTGGGCCTCAAGTACCGGTTCGGCTACGACGACTCCCTCGACGTCGTCGGCGTCCACCTGGTCTCCGGCCTCTGGGGTACCGTCGCGATCGGCTTCCTCGCCACCGACACGGGCCTGTTCTTCGGCGGCGGCGCGCAGCAGCTCGTCGTCCAGGTCCTCATCGCCCTCGTCGCCATCGTGTTCTCGGCGGCCACCACGCTCGTCATCGGTCTGATCCTCAAGGTCACGATGGGCTGGCGGGTCAGCGAGGACGCCGAGGTCGGCGGCATCGACCTCGCGGTCCACGGCGAGACGGCGTACGAGTCCATCCAGCAGGGCAGCGTCATCAAGGAGGTGCGGGCATGAAGCTCGTCACGGGAATCATCCAGCCGCACCGGCTCGACGACGTGAAGTCGGCGCTCGAGGCCGCGGGCGTGCGGGGCATGACGGTCAGCGAGGCCAGCGGCTACGGGCGCCAGAAGGGCCACACCGAGGTCTACCGCGGCGCGGAGTACACGGTCGACCTGGTGCCCAAGGTCCGCATCGAGGTCCTCGTCGACGACGCCGACGCGACCGTGGTCACCGAGGTGATCGTCAAGGCCGCGCAGACCGGCAAGATCGGCGACGGCAAGGTCTGGACGGTCCCGGTGGACGACGTCGCCCGCGTGCGCACGGGCGAGCACGGCCCCGGCGCCCTGTGAGGCGACGGACCATCGGATGACCGACCACGCCGACACCCCGACCACGGGCGGGGTCGCAGGGGGATCGGCGGGGCGCCTCGGGCAGCAGCCGGGCGAGCAGAGCGCGGAGGTCCCGCACCCCGAGGGGGTGCGGGACCTCCGCGCGCGGATGCTCGACGTCGCGCGGTCCATGAGCGGACCAGGCCGCAGCGGGGTCGCGCGCCGGGCCGCCGTCGTCGACCTCGTGACGTCGTCCCTCCAGGACCTGTGGCGCGACGCGACCGACGGCGTCGCGGCCGACGGGATCGCGCTCGCCGCGGTGGGCAGCCTCGGCCGGGGCGACATGGGACCCGCGAGCGACCTCGACCTCGTCCTCGTCCACGACGGCCGCAGCCACACGGCCGACGACGTCGCACGGGTCGCCGAGCGCCTGTGGTACCCGCTCTGGGACGCCGGGGTCGACCTCGACCACTCGGTGCGCTCGCTCTCGCAGTGCCGCCAGGTGGCGTCCAAGGACGTCCCCGCCGCCGTGGGCTGGCTCGACGTGCGCGCGGTGGCTGGCGACGCGCTCGTCGTGCACCGGGCGTCGTCCGCGGTCCTCACCGACTGGCGCTCCGCGTCGCGGCGCCGCCTGCCCGACCTGCTCTCCTCGACGCGCGAGCGTGCCGAGCGGTCCGGCGAGCTCGCCTACCTCATCGAGCCCGACCTCAAGGAGTCGCGCGGCGGGATCCGGGACGCGGTCGTGCTCTCCGCCTTGGCCGCGACGTGGCTCACGGACCGTCCGCACGGGTCGGTCGACCGCGCGCACGCGCACCTGCTGGACGTGCGCGACACCCTGCAGGTCGTCACGGGCCGGCACACGAGCCGGCTCCTGCTGGCCGACCTGGACGAGGTCGCCGCGCTGTCCGGGTTCGACGACCCCGACGAGCTGCTCGCGAGCCTCGCCGCGGCCGGCCGCGAGGTCTCCTACGCGCTCGACACGACGGTCCGCCGCGCCCGCCAAGCCCTTCAGCGCCCCTCGATCGCCCGCCGTCCCGTCCTCGTCCGCGGCCGCCGGGCGGCACCGCGGCTGCGGTCCGTCGGCGACGGGCTCGTGGAGCACGACGGCGAGCTCGTCCTCGCGGTGGACGCCCACCCCGCGTCCGACCCGCTCCTGTCGCTGCGCGCTGCCGCCACGGCCGCCCGGACGGGCCTCACGCTCTCGCCGGTCTCGGTCGCGAGCCTCGCCCAGTGCCCGCCGCTGCCCGAGCCGTGGCCGCGGGCTGCGCGGGCGGCGTTCCTCTCGCTGCTGGGCTCGGGCCAGGCCCAGGTCGCCGTGTGGGAGGCGCTCGACCTCGCCGGCGTGGTGACCACGTGGATCCCCGAGTGGGCGGGCGTGCGGAACCGTCCGCAGCGCGCCGCCGTGCACCGGCACACCGTCGACCGGCACCTCGTGGAGGTGGTGGCGCGCGCGGCCCGGGACCGCAAGGACGTCGAGCGACCGGAGCTGCTCCTGCTGTCCGCGGTGCTGCACGACATCGGCAAGCGCGCGGGCGCCGTCGACCACTCGGTCGAGGGCGCGCGGCTGGTCCCCGCGATCCTCGGCCGCATGGGGTTCGAGCCCGACGTCGTGGTCGACGTGGAGCGCCTCGTGCGGCACCACCTGACGCTGTCGCGGCTCGCGGTGAGCGAGGACCCGGACGACCCGGCGACGGTCGCCGAGCTCGCCGACGCCGTCGACCACCGGCCGGACCTCCTCCGGGTGCTGCGCGCGCTGACCGAGGCGGACGCGTCGTCCCTCGGGCCGAGCGCGTGGACCGCGTGGCGGGCGCGGCTCGTCGACGACCTGGTGGGGGAGACGCTGCGCGCGCTGGGCGCTGCGCGGAACGACGTGCCGAGAGACCCGGACGCCGCCGGGTAGGCTGGTCCCTCGCGGACGGCCCGTCCTCTGCCAGCCCGCGCCCGGCCTCGGGCGACGGCAGGCGGGAGGCCACCGCGGACGAGACTTCCGACGACTGGTGAGGATGACGCGGTGTTCAACACGCTGTCGGACCGACTGACATCGACCTTCAAGAACCTGCGTTCCAAGGGCCGGCTGTCCGAGGCGGACATCGACGCGACGATCCGGGAGATCCGGCGCGCGCTGCTCGACGCCGACGTGGCGGTCCCCGTCGTGCGCGAGTTCAGCGCGACCGTGCGCGAGCGGGCGCTCTCGTCCGAGGTCTCGGGCGCGCTCAACCCGGCGCAGCAGGTCGTGAAGATCGTCAACGAGGAGCTCGTCGGCATCCTCGGCGGCGAGAGCCGCGGGCTGCGGTTCTCGAAGACGCCGCCGACGGTCATCATGCTCGCGGGCCTCCAGGGCGCGGGCAAGACGACGCTGGCCGGGAAGCTCGCGCTGCACCTGCGCGAGCAGGGGCACACGCCGCTCCTCGTCGCCGCGGACCTCCAGCGGCCGAACGCGGTCACCCAGCTCAGCGTCGTCGCCGAGCGCGCCGGGGTCCCGGTGTTCGCCCCGCACCCGGGCAACCAGAGCGGGGTCGAGGTCGACGACGTCATCGGCGACCCCGTCGCCGTCGCGCGCGAGGGCGTCGAGACGGCGCGGCAGCGCCAGCACGACGTCGTCATCGTCGACACCGCGGGCCGCCTCGGCCTCGACGCCGTCCTCATGCAGCAGGCCTCGGACATCCGTGACGCCGTGCAGCCCGACGAGGTCCTGTTCGTCATCGACGCGATGATCGGCCAGGACGCCGTCGCGACCGCGAAGGCCTTCGAGGAGGGCGTCGACTTCACGGGCGTCGTGCTCACCAAGCTCGACGGCGACGCGCGCGGCGGCGCCGCGCTCTCCGTCCGCGGGGTCACCGGCCGCCCGATCCTCTTCGCCTCCACGGGCGAGAAGCTCACCGACTTCGAGGCGTTCCACCCGGACCGCATGGCGTCGCGCATCCTCGACATGGGTGACGTCCTCACGCTCATCGAGCAGGCCGAGAAGGCGTTCGACGCCGAGCAGGCCGCGAAGATGGCGGAGAAGGTCGCCACGGGGCAGGACTTCACGCTCGCGGACTTCCTGGTGCAGATGCAGCAGATGAAGAACATGGGCTCGATGAAGAAGATGCTCGGGATGCTCCCGGGCATGGGCCAGATGCGCGAGGCGCTCGACAACTTCGACGAGCGCGAGGTCGACCGGATCGAGGCGATCATCCGCTCGATGACCCCCGCGGAGCGCGACAACCCGAAGATCATCAACGGGTCGCGCCGCGCACGCATCGCGCGTGGCTCCGGCGTGACGACGAGCGACGTCAACCAGCTCCTGGAGCGGTTCGCGGGCGCGCAGAAGATGATGCGGCAGATGAGCCGGGGCGGCGGGATGCCGGGGATGCCGGGCATGGGCAACCTCCCGGGCATGGGCGGCAAGAAGGCGCGCGGACGCCAGGCGCCGCAGCGCAAGGTCAAGGGCAAGTCGGGCAACCCGGCGAAGCGCGCCGCGCAGGAGCGCGCGGCCGCGGCGCGGGCGGCAGGAGAGGCCACGGGTCCGGCGGCACCCGCCGGCTCGGCGTTCGGCGTGGGCCGGACCGCCGAGCCTGCACAGCCGTCGTCGGACGACCTGCAGCTCCCGCCCGGGTTCGAGAAGCTGCTCGGCCGCTGACCGGGCCGACGCCCTCGCGGCACGCCCCGTGCCCCGGGTGCGTCCCCGGGGCGCCCGGGCGCTAGGTTATGTCCGTGGCACCTGCCCGGTGCCGCCCCGCGCCCGCGAGCCGGGCCGACCGTCCTGACCGTCCTCACCCAGGAGCCGCATGTCCGCGCTGGAAGGCCCCACGCTGCACGTCCGCGGCCACGTCATCGTCGGCGACGACCGCGAGGTGGGCGACCTGTGGGTCAAGGACGGGCGGATCAGCCTCACGCGGCCGTCGGCGCAGGGCACCAACATGGTCGAGCTCGAGGGCTGGGTGCTCCCCGGCCTCGTCGACGTGCACTGCCACGTCGGGCTGGGTGCCCAGGGCGCGGTCGACGCGGCGACGGCGCAGGAACAGGCCGTCACGGACCGCGACAGCGGCGTCCTCCTCGTGCGCGACGCGGGCTCGCCGCTCGACACGCGGTGGGTCCACGGGCGGCGCGACCTGCCGCGGCTCGTGCGGGCCGGCCGGCACCTCGCCCGCCCCAAGCGCTACCTGCGCGGCTACGGACTCGAGCTCGACGACGTCGCGCAGCTCCCCGAGGCCGTGCGGCGCGAGGCGCGCCAGGGCGACGGCTGGGTGAAGATCGTGGGCGACTGGATCGACCGCGACCTCGGGGCCGAGGGCGACCTGCGGCCGTTGTGGCCCGACGACGTCCTCGCCGAGGCCGTCGCCGCCGCGCACGCCGAGGCCGCGCGCGTCACCGTGCACGCCTTCTCCGAGGAGGTGATCCCGTCCCTGCTCGCCGCGGGCGTCGACGGGATCGAGCACGGTACGGGGATCGACCCCGACCTGATGTACGAGATCTCCGAGCGTGGGGTCGCGGTCACGCCCACCCTGCTGCAGATCGGCCAGTTCGAGGCGATCGCCCGGCAGGCCGACGAGAAGTACCCGGTGTTCGCCGCGCGCATGCGACGGCTCCACGAGCGACGGCACGAGCAGGCCCGGGCGCTGTACGAGGCGGGCATCCAGATCCTCGTGGGGACGGACGCGGGCGGGACGATCGGGCACGGCCGCCTCGCGGACGAGTGCGCCGAGCTCGTCGCCGCCGGTATCCCCGACGCGGCGGTCGTCGCGGCGGCGAGCTGGCAGGGCCGGGAGTACCTCGGCTACACGTCGCTCGTCGAGGGCGCCTCCGCGGACTTCGTCGTGTACCCGCAGGACCCGCGCCAGGACGTCGGCGTCCTGCGCGCGCCGACGGCGATCGTGCTCCGCGGCGAGATCGTCGCCCCGCACGCAGGCTGAGGGGCCGCGCGCAGGTTGGTCCCGGCCGGTCCGGTCTGGCACAATGTCCCGGTACTCGGCGTGCCCCGGCCCCTCTCTCCGGCGCGTGCCGTGTCCTGAACCCCTTCCTCGTCCTGTCCCCACGGGACGGGTCCGGGTTCGCCCGAACCAGAACCAGGAGAGACCACCACTGTGGCCGTCAAGATTCGTCTGAAGCGTCTCGGCAAGATCCGTGCGCCGTACTACCGTGTCGTCGTCGCGGACTCGCGCACCAAGCGTGACGGTCGCGTGATCGAGGAGATCGGCAAGTACCACCCGACCGAGGAGCCCTCGTTCATCGAGATCACCTCGGACCGCGCCCAGTACTGGCTCGGCGTCGGCGCGCAGCCGACCGAGCAGGTGCTCGCGCTCCTCAAGATCACGGGCGACTGGCAGAAGTTCAAGGGCCTGCCCGGGGCCGAGGGCACGCTCAAGGTCAAGGGCGAGAAGGTCGACCCGGCCGCCGCGATCGAGGCCGCCGCCGCGGACGCGGAGAAGGTCAAGGCCAAGGCTGCCGAGAAGAAGACCGAGGCTCCGGCCGAGGAGCCCGCCGACACGGCCGACGAGGCCGCTGCCGACGAGCAGGCCTGATGATCGCCGAGGCGCTCGAGCACCTCGTGCGCGGCATCGTGGACAACCCGGACGACGTCCGGGTGAACGCGAAGACGCTGCGTCGCGGTGACCTGCTCGAGGTCCGGGTGCACCCGGACGACCTCGGCCGCGTGATCGGTCGTGGCGGACGCACCGCCCGTGCCCTGCGCACGGTGATCGGCGCGCTCGCGACCGACGGGCCGGTCCGCGTCGACGTCGTGGACGTCGACCGCCGCTGAGGCCCGCACATCGTGCCCCGCGAGGGGCCACGGGCAAGGCCCGGCTCGCCGACCGGCGGGCCGGGCCTTCCTGTTCCCGCCGCCCGACCAGGTGCCGGACCGGCACCACCCCGACCAGGACCACCGGAGGAGTGACGACCATGGAGCTGACCGTCGCGCGCGTCGGCAAGGCGCACGGACTGCGTGGCGAGGTCGCGCTCGACCTGCGCACCGACGACCCCGAGGAGCGCCTCGCCGTGGGCGAGCGCCTGGAGACGCGCCCCGCGACGGCGGGGCCGCTCACGGTCGGGACCGTGCGGGTGCACCAGGGGCGGTGGCTCGTCGGCTTCGAGGGCGTCCGCGACCGCACCGCCGCGGAGGCCCTGCGCGGCGTCGAGCTCGTGGTCGAGGTCGACGCGTCCGACGAGGAGGACGCGTGGTACCCGCACGAGCTCGTCGGGCTCCGCGCGGAGGACCCGGACGGCCGGACGCTCGGGCGCATCGACGGACTCGAGCACCTGCCCGCGCACGACGTCCTCGTGCTGCGCGAGACCGGGGGCGCGCGCACGCTCGTCCCGTTCGTCCGGCAGATCGTCCCGCTCGTCGACGTGGCCGGAGGCCGGGTCGTGCTCGACCCGCCGGGCGGGCTGCTCGCGTCGGACGCGGACCGGCTCGAGGTGGCGAGCCCGGACGGCGGCGAGACGTCGCGCTCCGCCGCGAGCGAGCCGGGCGATCCGCGCGACGGCGAGGGCTGACCGTGCGCATCGACGTCGTCACGATCTTCCCCGACTACCTCGCCGCGCTGGACCTGTCGCTCGTGGGCAAGGCGCGTACGGCGGGGATCCTCGACCTGCGCGTCCACGACCTGCGGGACTGGACGACGGACCGGCACCGCACCGTCGACGACACGCCGTTCGGCGGCGGGGCGGGCATGGTCATGCGCCCCGACGTATGGGGCCGCGCGATCGACGACGTGGCGGGCCTCTCGGCCGGCACGCCGGACGCGGCGGGCGCCGTGCACCTGGTCGTGCCGACGCCGTCGGGCGAGACCTTCACGCAGCGCACGGCGGAGGCGCTCGCGACCGAGGAGCACCTCGTCGTCGCCTGCGGGCGCTACGAGGGGATCGACGCGCGCGTCGCCGAGCACTACCGGTCGGCCGGGATGCGGGTCAGCGAGCTGTCGATCGGGGACTACGTCCTCAACGGGGGAGAGGTCGCCGCGCTCGTCATGGTCGAGGCGGTCGGGAGGCTGCTGCCGGGCGTCGTCGGCAATCCCGAGTCGCTCGTCGAGGAGTCGCACGGCGCCGCAGGCCTGCTCGAGTACCCCGTGTACACGAAGCCGCCGGCCTGGGACGACCTCGAGGTGCCCGACGTGCTGCTCTCGGGCCACCACGCGCGCATCCACCGCTGGCGCCGCGACCAGGCCCTGCGCCGGACCGCCGTGCGGCGGCCGGACATGGTCCGCGCGCTGGACGTCGACACGCTCGACCGGCACGACCTGGAGGTCCTCGCCGAGGCCGGGTGGTCCGTCGTCGACGGCCGCCTCGACCGCGCCGGTCACGACGCCTCCTGACCCTCCGCGGTGCGCGCTGGGGTCGGGCGCCGGGCCCGGCTGCCGCCGGTCACCGGCATGTGGCAGAATGGTCGACCGGTGTGTGCCGCCCCGGAACCTCTGCCACAGGGGAGCCCGCGCCCGGATCCTCGGGCGGACTGGCACGACGGGTCGACGACCGCGAGGTGGTCGACCGTCCGCGCGCAGCACGGCACACCCCACCGACAGACGACGACGGCCCGGCGCGCCCGGGCCACGAGCACGCGTCCGACCTGTGGCGGACGAGGAGAAGCACCATGCACACGCTGGACAGCGTCGACGCAGCATCGCTGCGCAGCGACGTCCCGGAGTTCCGCCCCGGCGACACGCTCAAGGTCAACGTCAAGGTCGTCGAGGGCAACCGCTCCCGCGTCCAGGCGTTCCAGGGCGTCGTCATCGCCCGTCAGGGCAGCGGGGTCCGCGAGACGTTCACGGTCCGCAAGATCAGCTTCGGCGTGGGTGTCGAGCGCACGTTCCCCGTGCACTCGCCGTCCATCGACTCGGTCGAGGTCGTGACGCGCGGTGACGTGCGTCGTGCCAAGCTGTACTACCTCCGCGCGCTGCGCGGCAAGAAGGCGAAGATCAAGGAGAAGCGCGACACCGCGCCCGCTCGCTGATCGGCTGTCGGCAGGTACTGCCGCTCCGCTCGCACGACGGCGGCCGTCCCCTCGGGGCGGCCGCCGTCGTCGTTCCCCGCGACACGCGGTCCGCGGGCCGGTCCCGTTTCCCGGATCACGGTCCGAGGTGGCATGGTGAACGCGTGACCGACAGCGCCCCGCCCCGCGGCCCGCATCCCGACGCCGGCACCGAGCGTGAGGCGCTCGGCCCTCGGGACGACGAGGAGTCCCCGCACGGGCAGCACCTCGCCACGTCCCGCACGGAGCGTCCGGCGCGGAAGTCGTCGCTGCTGCGCGAGACGGCGATCATCGTGGTCAGCGCGCTGGTGCTGTCGCTGCTGATCAAGACGTTCCTGGTGCAGGCGTTCTTCATCCCGAGCGCGTCGATGGAGGACACGCTGGTCGAGGGCGACCGGGTGATGGTGTCCCGGCTCGTGCCGGGCGCGTTCGACGTGCACCGGGGTGACGTCGTGGTGTTCAAGGACCCGGGCGGGTGGTTGCCGCCGCCGGTGCCGCAGGCCGAGAGCCCGGTGTCGGAGGCGGTGCGCGCGGCGCTGACGTTCGTCGGTCTGCTGCCGCAGGACACCGGCGAGCACCTGATCAAGCGGGTGATCGGCACGCCGGGCGACCACGTGGTGTGCTGCGACGCGGAGGGGCGCGTGAGCGTCAACGGGGTGTCGATCGACGAGACGTACATCAAGCCGGGCTCGATCCCCAGCCAGGACCCGTTCGACCGGACGGTGCCGGCGGACATGCTGTTCGTCATGGGTGACAACCGGCAGAACTCGGCGGACTCCCGGTACAACACGGGCAAGCCCGGGGGCGGGTTCGTGCCGATGGGCAACGTCGTGGGGACGGCGTTCGTCAAGGTCTGGCCCCTGTCCCACCTGGGCCTGCTGCGCAACCCCGGCGACGTGTTCGCCGACGTGCCCGAGGTGGAGCCGTGACGCTGGACGCGGTCGCTCCTCCCGCCGGTCCGGTGCCGGGCTCGGCGCCCGCCGCCGCCCCGGCGCGCGTGCGTCGTGCCCCTGCGCGGCGCCGCCCGGACCTCCGGCAGGAGCGCGCGATGCTGCGCGACGGTGCCCGGCTCGTCGCCGGCATGGACGAGGTCGGGCGCGGAGCGCTCGCCGGACCGGTCTCGGTGGGCGTCGTGGTCGTCGACCTCGAGACGAAGCCCTGCCCTCCTGGTCTCACCGACTCCAAGCTCCTCACCGCGGCCGCGCGGGAGGCCCTCGTGCCGCTCGCCCGCGCATGGTCCGTCGCCTGGGCCGTGGGCCACGCCGGGCCCGCCGAGATCGACGCGCACGGCATCGTCGGTGCGCTGCGCCTCGCGGGCCGCCGGGCGCTCGCCCAGGTGCGGCGCACGGTCGGCGACGTCGACGCCGTCCTCCTGGACGGCAAGCACGACTGGCTCAGCCGTCCCTCGGCGGTGGACCTCTTCGAGGCGTTCGACCTCGACCCGCACGACGACGAGCGGCTCGTCGACCCGCGGGTGCGCACGCTGGTCAAGGCGGACCTCCAGTGCGCCTCGGTCGCCGCGGCGAGCGTCCTCGCGAAGACGGAGCGCGACGGTCTCATGACCAGCCTCGCGCGGCAGTACCCCGCCTTCGGGTGGGACCAGAACAAGGGGTACGGCGCGGCGGCGCACGTCGAGGCCCTGCGCGAGCACGGCCCGACGCCGCAGCACCGCCGGTCCTGGCGGCTGCCCGAGCGGGGGGACGAGGGTCTCGACACCCCCGCGTACGGCGAGCCCGTGGACGTCCTCGAGCTCGACCCGGACGCCGCGCTGCCCACGAGCTGAGGCGGGCGCCGAGCGCTCGATGGTCCATGATGGAGGCGTGAGCGCCGAAGACCTCGAGAACTACGAGACCGAGATGGAGCTCGCGCTGTACCGCGAGTACCGCGACGTGGTGGGCCTGTTCTCGTACGTGGTGGAGACCGAACGTCGCTTCTACCTGGCGAACCAGGTGGACCTCCAGGTGCGTTCCGCCGCGGGCGAGGTGTACTTCGAGCTGCGGCTCGCCGACGCGTGGGTGTGGGACGTGTACCGGTCGGCCCGGTTCGTGAAGTCGGTGCGCGTCGTGACCTTCAAGGACGTCAACGTCGAGGAGCTCGCGAAGGCCGAGCTCCAGCTCTGAGTACGGTCCTGGCCGTCCACAGGACGGCTTCCTGACGCTCCCGTCCACAGGCGGCCGCAGTCCTCTGGCACCGCGCCCTCCCCGTCGCCCACGGTGGGCGGCGGAGGTGAGCCCATGGGAGCGAAGGACGCCGTCGGGCGGTACGGGGAGAGGGTGGCCGCGGCCCACCTGGTCGAGGCGGGATGGACCCTGCTCGACCGCAACTGGCGCGGGACGCGCGGCGAGCTCGACGTCGTCGCGCTCGACGGGGACGTGCTGGTCGCCGTCGAGGTGAAGACGCGTCGTGGCACCGGCTTCGGGCACCCCGCCCAGGCCGTGACGCCCGCGAAGCTCGGTCGCCTGCGGCGGCTCACGGGGGAGTGGCTCGCGACCCACGACGTGCGCGCGCGGTCGGTCCGCATCGACGTCGTCGCCGTGCTCGTGGCGCGGGCGGGCGCCGCGCAGGTGGAGCACCTCGTCGGGGTGAGCGCCTGATGGGCCTCGGCACGACCCGGGCCGTCGCGCTCGTCGGGCTGTCGGGCCACGTCGTCGAGGTGCAGGCGCACCTCGCGGCGTCGGTGCCCGGGTTCGTGCTCGTCGGGCTCCCGGACGCGGCGCTCAGCGAGTCGAGGGACCGCGTGCGTGCGGCCGTCACGTCGTCGGGCATCGCCTGGCCGCAGCGCAAGGTCACGATCAACCTCTCGCCCGCCGCGCTCCCCAAGTCCGGCACGGGCTTCGACCTCGCGATCGCGGTCGCGCTCCTCGCCGGCGCCCAGGTCGTCCCGGTGCGCGCCGTGGAGGACGTGGTGCACCTCGGCGAGCTGGGCCTCGACGGCCGCCTCCAGCCCGTGCGTGGCGTCCTGCCCGCGGTGGCGGCCGCCGTCGCCGCCGGGTTCGAGGAGGTCGTCGTGCCGGCGGCCGACGTCGAGGAGGCCCGGCTGGTCCCCGGCGCGCGCGTCGTGGGGGCGACCACCCTCGCGGACGTCGCCCGGCTCCACGGGGCGTCGCTCGACGACCCGGGCGGCGCCGCGTCCCCGGTCGTGGTGCCCCGGCCTGTCGCGGTACGCCCGCAGCCGGGCGACCTCGCGGACGTCGTGGGTCAGGAGGAGGCGCGGCACGCGCTCGAGGTCGCGGCGGCGGGAGGCCATCACCTCCTGCTCGTCGGGGCGCCGGGCGCGGGCAAGACGATGCTCGCGTCGCGGCTCCCCGGGATCCTGCCCGACCTCACGGAGGGCGAGGCCGTCGAGGTGACGGCCGTCCACTCGGTGGCCGGGGTGTTCGATCCCGGGACCGGGCTCGTGCGCCGTCCGCCGTACGAGGACCCGCACCACACGGCCACCCCGGCGGCGATCGTCGGGGGCGGCAGCGGCCTGCCCCGGCCCGGCGCCGCGTCGCGCGCCCATCGTGGGGTCCTCTTCCTGGACGAGGCGCCCGAGTTCGGAGCGCGCGTGCTCCAGACCCTGCGCCAGCCGCTCGAGCACGGCGAGCTCGTGATCCACCGGGCCGGCGGGACGGCGCGGTACCCCGCGCGCTTCCAGCTCGTCCTCGCGGCGAACCCGTGCCCGTGCGGCAAGGGCGTCGGCAAGGGTCTCGAGTGCACGTGCTCGCCCGTCGCGCAGCGCCGCTACTTCGGCCGGCTGTCCGGTCCGCTCCTCGACCGGGTGGACGTCCAGGTCGAGGTGCGGCCCGTCACACGGGTCGAGCGCGCGGGCGCGGGGCGGCCGGAGTCGAGCGCCGCGGTCGCGCGGCGGGTCGCCGCCGCCCGGGAGACGGCGTCCGCGCGCCTGGCGGGTACGCCGTGGCGGACGAACGCCGAGGTTCCCGGCACCTGGCTGCGCGACCGGCTCGGGCCCGACCCGGGCCTCCTGACGGACGTCGACACCGCGCTCGACCGCGGCACGCTGAGCCTGCGGGGAGCGGACCGGGTGCTGCGCCTCGCCTGGACCGTCGCCGACCTCGCCGGGCACGCCGCGCCCACGCGCGCCGACGTCGGCGCCGGGCTCGCGCTCCGGACACGGGGCTACCGTGGCTGAGCGCCGTGCGGGTCCGACGCCACCCGTGCGCCCGGCGTTCGACGTCTCTGACGACCGGCTCGCCCGGGCGGCGTGGTCACGCCTGGCGGAGCCGGGGGACGAGGTCGCGGTCGCGCTTGTCGAGCAGCTCGGGGCCTCGGGCGCGCTCGCCTGGCTCGTCGAGGCGGTGAACGACCCGGCGCGGGCCCGCCGGGAGCTCGTCGGGCTCGCGGAGTGCGCCGGCGACGACCGAGCCGGGCTGGAGCGGCTGCTCGGGGTGCCAGGGATCGGTGCAGCGGTGCCGACGGAGGACAGCGGCGCGCCGGTCCGCGACCCACGGAGCGGGCCCGTCGCGCGGCTCCTGCGCGCCGTCGCGCGCTGGGCGCCGCGGCTCGACGGCCTCGACCCCCGCCGCGAGCTCCACGTGCTGGAACGGCTCGACGGCTCGCTCGTCGTCCCGGGCGACCCGGGGTGGCCCACGGCACTCGACGACCTCGGGGCGGTCCGTCCGCTCGCGCTGTGGGTCCGTGGGTCGGACCGCCTGGCGGAGCTCGCGGCGCGGTCCGTGGCGGTGGTGGGGGCGCGCGCCTGCACGGACTACGGGCGCCACGTGACGGGGGAGATCGCCTCGGGACTCGCGGCGCGCGGGTTCACGGTCGTCTCCGGAGGGGCGTACGGCATCGACGCCGCGGCGCACCGCGCCGCGCTGGTGTCGTCCGCCCCGACGGTCGCGTTCCTCGCGGGCGGGGTGGACCGGCTCTACCCGGTCGGCAACACCGAGCTCCTCCGGGCCGTCGTGGGCACCGGCGGCGCCGTGGTGTCGGAGGTCCCGCCGGGCTCCGTGCCCAGCCGGGTCCGCTTCCTCCTGCGCAACCGGCTCATCGCGGCGTTCGCGGGTGCGACCGTGGTCGTGGAGGCGGCCTGGCGCTCCGGGTCGCTGAGCACGGCGGTGCGCGCCGCCGAGCTCTCCCGACCGGTCGGCGCCGTGCCCGGGCCGGTGACCTCCATGGCGTCGACCGGCTGCCACCGGCTCCTGCGCGACGGTGCCGCCGTGTGCGTCACCGACGCCGACGAGGTCGCGGAGCTGGCCGGGGCGCTCGCGCGGGACGCGGCACCGGCGGCGCCGGCCGCGGGGACGCGCAGGGCGCCCCGCGGCGCCGCGTACGACGGGCTCGACGCCGTCGAGACCCGGACGTGGGACGCCCTGCCGCTGCGCTCGGGCGCACCGACGGACGCGGTCGCCCGGTCGGCCGGGCTCGCCGTCTCGGAGGCCGTCGGTGCCCTCGGGCGGCTCGAGATCCGCGGCCTCGCCGAGCGGACGCCCGGCGGGTGGCGGCGCGTGCGCGCGGGGTGAGGAGGCCGGTCTGGCGCGTCACGGCGGCGGCTGGCGGAGGGCGGCGGCCGGAGCGCTTCCGGCGGGCTGAGGGGGGCGGCCGGAGCGCCTCCGGCGGTCCTGCGGTACCGCGCGCGAGACTGGGGGGGATGACCCGCTCGACCCGTCCTGACGCAGCCGCCGACGCACCACCGGGCGAGGGCCGGCCCGACTCCCTGCCGCCGGCGCTCGACACGGCGCTCGCGGACTTCGGGACGCATCTCGAGGTCGCACAGGGCTCGTCCGCGCACACGGTGCGCGCGTACACGGGCGACGTCGAGGCGCTGCTGGACCATGCCGCCCGGCACGGCGCGACGTCGCCGCAGGACGTCGACCTCGCCGCCCTGCGCGCGTGGCTGACGGAGCAGTCGGAGCGCGGGCTCGCCCGTGCGACGCTCGCGCGGCGTGGCGCGGCCGCACGGGCGTTCTTCGACTGGGCGCGCCGGACCGGACGCGTCACGGCGGACCCCGCCGCGCGCCTCGCGAGCCCGCGCGTCCCGCGCACCCTGCCGACCGTGCTCACGGCCGACGCCGCGGGACGGCTCCTCGACGCCGCCCGGGAGGCGGCGGGCGAGGGCGAGCCGGCCCGGCTGCGCGAGTGGGCCGCCGCCGAGCTGTTGTACGGTGCCGGGATCCGGGTGGGGGAGCTCGCGGGGATCGACGTGGACGACGTGGACCTGTCGCAGCGGGTCGTCCGGGTGCTCGGCAAGGGGGACAAGGAGCGGGTCGTGCCCTTCGGCGTCCCGGCGGCCCGGGCGGTGACCCGCTGGCTGGACACGGGGCGGCCGGCGCTCGTCACGGAGCGGTCGGGCGCGGCCCTCCTCGTCGGGGACCGCGGCGGTCGGTGGGGGCAGCGGCAGGTGCGCGACGTCGTGCACCGCCTCGCGCTCGCGGCTGGGGTCGACGACGTCGCCCCGCACGACCTGCGGCACAGCGCCGCGACGCACCTCCTCGCCGGCGGGTCCGACCTGCGCAGCGTGCAGGAGATCCTCGGGCACTCGTCGCTCGCGACGACGCAGCGCTACACCCACGTGACGGCCGAGCGGCTGCGCAGCTCGTTCGAGCAGGCCTTCCCGCGCGCCTGAGCCCCGGGCCGCCGTCGTCCGGTCACGGCTCCCCGAGCGGGAGCAGCACGATCGGGGGCCGCTCACCGAGCAGCGCGAGCGGGTCGACGTAGCGCTCGCCCCGACGCACGCCCCAGTGCACGCAGGCGCCCGCGCAGTGGCTCGCGACGGCCCCGCCGTCGGAGCCCTGCACGGTCCCGACGACGTCTTCCGCGGCGACGCGCGTCCCCCGGGGCACCGTGCCGGTGACCGGCTCGAGCGACGTGCGCAGGCCGTCGTCGTGCGTGACGACGACCACGTCGCGCCCCGCGACGGGACCGGCGAACGTGACGACTCCCGGCGCCGGGGCCAGGACGGGCTCCCCGGCGGTGGCGGCGAGGTCGACGCCCCGGTGACCGGGGAGCCAGCTCTGCAGCGGCGGGTCGAACGGCGCGAGCACGCCGAGCGCGTCGGGTGCTCGGTCGAGCGGCGGCACCCACTCGGCGGACGCGGCCGAGGTGACCTCGCCACGCCCGCCCGTCGTGGCGGACGCCGCCGGTGCGAGGGCGAGCAGGAGCGCGGACAGCACGAGGGCGACCGCACGTGGTCGGGTCGTCACGGGGGTACGGTCGTGAGGCATCGCGCCAGGGTGCCCGACGCAGCCCTGCGTCGGGCAGCCAGGTCTTGCGGCCTGTGGACGACGGGCCCTGGCGGCGCCCCGGACCGGCGGCTGTGGTCGGCCCTGCCGTCGGGTAGACTTGCCGCTGCGACCGGCGCGTTCGCCGTGCCCGGCCCGGGGTGATCACCTCGGCCGAGGACGGAGCCGGTCGACTTCGCGCGTCACGTCCTCGCCCATCCTCCCGGCTCGGCCGGTCCGGGCGGGGCCGCGTCCGGCGTCGGTCCTGCCCGCACCTGCTCGAACGGTGCGTCGCAGGCGTCGGCACGGGTGGCGCCAGGGGTGCGACCACCAGGGTCGTCACCGACAACCGCACCGCGGTCCGTCCTCCGGGAGGGGCCGCCAGAAGCGTGCGCGCACCGGGTGGATCCCGGGCCGCACGGCGAAAGGACGTGTCATGGCCGTCGTGACCATGCGCCAGCTCCTCGAGAGCGGTGTCCACTTCGGGCACCAGACCCGCCGTTGGAACCCGAAGATGAAGCGTTTCATCTTCACCGAGCGCAACGGCATCTACATCGTCGACCTCCAGCAGTCGCTGTCGTACATCGACCGCGCGTACGAGTTCGTCAAGGAGACCGTCGCGCACGGCGGCTCCATCCTGTTCGTCGGCACCAAGAAGCAGGCCCAGGAGCCCGTGGCCGAGCAGGCCGCGCGCGTCGGCATGCCCTACGTGAACCACCGCTGGCTCGGCGGCATGCTCACCAACTTCACCACGGTGCACAAGCGTCTCCAGCGCCTCAAGGAGCTCGAGGAGATCGACTTCGACGACGTCGCGGGCTCTGGCCTGACCAAGAAGGAGCTCCTCGTCCTGCGTCGCGAGAAGGACAAGCTCGCCCGCACGCTCGGCGGCATCCGCGACATGGCGAAGGTCCCCTCCGCCGTGTGGATCGTCGACACGAACAAGGAGCACCTCGCGGTCGACGAGGCGCGCAAGCTCAACATCCCGATCGTCGCGATCCTCGACACCAACTGCGACCCCGACGTCGTGGACTACAAGATCCCCGGCAACGACGACGCCATCCGCTCCGTCACGCTGCTCACCCGCGTGATCGCGGACGCCGCCGCCGAGGGCCTGCTCCAGCGCCACTCCGGTCGCTCGGGCGCCGAGGCCGAGGCGGGCGCCGAGGCCGAGCCGCTCGCCGAGTGGGAGCGTGAGCTCCTCGCCGGTGCCGAGAAGCAGCTCGAGGCCGACGAGACCGCCGCCGAGGCGAACGTCGAGGCCGCCGCGGCCGAGGGCGTGGCCGAGGCTGCTGCCGAGGTCGCCGCCGAGGAGCCGGGCGACGCCACCGCCGAGGTCGTCGAGGAGGCCGCCGCCGAGGCTGCCGTCGTCGCCGACGCCGAGGCCGTGGTCGCCGACGCCGAGGCCGACGAGACCAAGTGACGTCCCGGGGTGCGCGGCGGGCGACCGCCGCGCACCCCGTGCCGTCCCACCGGCGCACACCGGGCACCGCCACGGTGCCCCCTGCACGTACCCGTGACGAAGAACCCGTGACGAACCACGAGTGAGGAACCACCATGGCGAACTACACCGCCGCTGACATCAAGGCCCTGCGCGAGCGCACCGGCGCCGGCATGCTCGACGTCAAGAAGGCTCTCGACGAGGCGGACGGCGACGCGGAGAAGGCGCTCGAGATCATCCGCGTCAAGGGTCTGAAGGGCGTCGCCAAGCGCGAGGGCCGCTCGACCTCCGAGGGCCTCATCGCCGTCGACATCCGCGACACCGAGGGTGGCCAGGTCGCGACGCTCATCGAGCTCAACTCCGAGACGGACTTCGTCGCGAAGAACGACACGTTCATCTCTCTCGCGGACCGCGTCCTCAAGGCTGCGGCCGACGCCGGTGCGCGCGACGCCGACGCGGCGCTCGCCGCCGACGCGGACGGCGAGACCGTCCAGCAGGTCATCGACAACCAGGCCGCCACGCTCGGCGAGAAGATCGTCCTGCGCCGCGTGACCCGCGTCGCGGGCGAGCGCGTCACCGCGTACCTGCACCGCACCGCGCGCGACCTGCCGCCGTCGATCGGCGTCGTCGTCGCCACGGACGCCGCGGGCGAGACCGTCGCGAAGGACGTCGCGCAGCACGTCGCCGCGATGTCCCCGACGTACCTGTCGCGCGACGAGGTCCCGGCCGAGACGGTCGAGAACGAGCGCCGCATCGCCGAGGAGACCTCGCGCAACGAGGGCAAGCCCGAGGCCGCGCTGCCGAAGATCATCGAGGGTCGCCTGAACGGCTTCTTCAAGGACGTCGTCCTCGTCGACCAGCCGCTCGCGAAGGACCCCAAGAAGACGGTCGGCCAGGTCGTCTCCGAGGCCGGCGGCACCATCACCGAGTTCGTGCGGTACCGCGTCGGCGCCTGACGCCCCCGTCGGCCCGGTCCCGTCGCCCGCGAGGCGGTGGGACCGGGCCGACCGCGCACCCGGCCCCGGGCGCGCGACGACCGGCGTCGTGCCGCACCATCGGGTGGGACGACGGCGGAGCAGGACCACCCCGCCCCACCGGGCCAGGACGAAGGACAGGTGTCGACAGTGACGGCAGGCGAGCAGACCACGCCCCGCGAGGGGACCGAGCACCGGCGGGTGCTCCTCAAGCTGTCGGGCGAGACGTTCGGCGGCGGGCAGATCGGTCTGGCGCCCGACGTCGTCCAGCGCGTCGCCCGGGAGATCGCGGACGCGGTCGCCCAGGGCGTGCAGGTCGCCATCGTCGTCGGCGGTGGGAACTTCTTCCGCGGCGCCGAGCTCTCGCAGCGCGGTCTGGACCGCGCGCGTGCCGACTACATGGGCATGCTCGGCACCGTGATGAACTGCCTCGCCCTCCAGGACTTCCTCGAGCAGGCGGGGGTGAAGACGCGCGTGCAGACCGCCATCACCATGGGCCAGGTCGCCGAGCCGTACATCCCGCTGCGGGCCATCCGCCACCTCGAGAAGGGCCGCGTCGTCATCTTCGGCGCCGGCGCCGGCATGCCCTACTTCTCCACCGACACGGTCTCCGTGCAGCGCGCCCTCGAGACGCACTGCCAGGAGGTCCTCATGGGCAAGAACGGCGTGGACGGCGTCTACACGGCCGACCCGCGCAAGGACCCGTCGGCGACGAAGCTCGACCACCTCACCTACACCGACGCGCTCGTCAACGACCTCGGCGTCATGGACGCGACGGCGCTGAGCCTGTGCCGCGACAACGACGTGCGCATGCGCGTCTTCGGCATGGGCGAGCCGGGGAACGTCACCCGTGCCCTGGTCGGCGAGAATATTGGCACACTGGTCACGACCGACTGACATCGGTGCGCCGACGCCGGAGACCCCGGCCGCGACCGCACGGACCGACCCACGACGAACGACGAAGGAGCACTGGTGATCGACGAGACCCTCCTCGAGGCCGAGGAGAAGATGGACAAGGCCGTCGAGGTGGCCAAGGAGGACTTCGCCGCGATCCGCACGGGCCGTGCGAACGCCGCGATGTTCAACAAGATCACGGTCGACTACTACGGTGCGCCGACGCCGTTGCAGCAGCTCGCGTCGTTCACGGTGACCGAGGCTCGCACGATCCTCGTCTCGCCGTTCGACAAGAGCTCGATCACGGCGGTCGAGAAGTCGCTGCGCGACTCCGACCTCGGCGTGAACCCGTCCAACGACGGCAACGTCATCCGCGTCGTGCTGCCCGCCCTCACGGAGGAGCGTCGCCGTGACTTCGTGAAGCTCGCGAAGTCGAAGGCCGAGGACTCGCGCGTCGCGATCCGCAACGTGCGTCGTCGCGCCAAGGAGGAGCTGGACCGCATCGCGCGCGACGGCGAGGCCGGCGAGGACGAGGTCGGGCGCGCCGAGAAGGAGCTCGAGTCCCTCACCAAGGCGCACGTGGACCAGGTCGACGTGCTGCTCGCGGGCAAGGAGAGCGAGCTGCTCGAGGTCTGAGCACCTCGTCCGGCGAGCTCCTCCACGCACCGATGACCGACACCTCCTCGACGGCCGCCGGCGACAGCACCTCCGTGGCGCGCGCCCCGAAGGCGGGCCGCAACCTCCCCGTGGCGATCGCGGTGGGCCTCGGCCTGCTCGCGCTCGTCGCGGCGAGCCTCGCCTTCCGGCCCGAGTTCTTCGTGCTGCTCGCGACCGTGGCGGTCGGCGCCGCGCTGTGGGAGCTCGCCCAGGCGTTCAAGCGCCGCGAGCTGCACCTCCCGCTCCTCCCGCTCCTCGTGGGCACGGTGGGCATCCTCGTGTCCTCGTTCTACTCGGGCCCGGAGGCGCTGCTCGTCTCCTTCATGCTCACGGTCGCGGGCGCCGTCGTGTGGCGGGTCATCGACGGGTCGGGGACCGCGGCGGTGCGCGACGCCGCGGCGGCGACGTTCGCGGCGGCGTACCTGCCGTTCATGGCGGGGTTCGTCATGCTCATGCTCGCGGCGCCCGACGGACGCGTCCGGGTCCTGATCTTCATCCTGCTCGCCGTCGCGAACGACGTCGGCGGGTACGTCGCGGGCGTCCTGTTCGGGCGCCACCCGTTGGCTCCCTCGGTGAGCCCCAAGAAGTCCTGGGAGGGACTGGCGGGCTCGTTCGTGCTCGCGACGGCGGTCGGTGTGGTCGGAGCCGTGGTGGGCCTCGGAGCGAGCCCCCTCCTGGGCGTCGCGCTGGGTGTCCTCGCCCCGCTCACCGCCACGATCGGCGACCTCGCCGAGTCGATGATCAAGCGCGACCTAGAATTGAAGGACATGGGGTCGCTCCTGCCCGGTCACGGAGGCATCCTGGACCGGCTCGACTCCATGCTCCTCACCGCCCCGTTCGTGTACGTGCTCCTCGCGCTCGCCGTCTGACAGCCGTCCGACGACCCGCTCGCACCGCGGTGCGAACCGTCCGCACGACCCCCCACGCTTGGACCTCCTCATGACCGTCCGTTCCGTCCGCCCGTCCGCGGAGTCGAAGCCGCTCCCGCTCGTCATGACCGCGCCCCGGCGCGGCAAGCCGCCGCGCCACTTCGCCGACCTCGCACCCGAGGAGGTGCGCGACGTCGTCGTCGAGCTG
The DNA here is from genome assembly GCF_001019615.1 of Cellulosimicrobium funkei. Lineage (GTDB taxonomy): Bacteria > Actinomycetota > Actinomycetes > Actinomycetales > Cellulomonadaceae > Cellulosimicrobium > Cellulosimicrobium cellulans_E. The sequence goes on from NZ_JNBQ01000008.1 coordinate 77,693, forward strand.
GGGGAGAAGCCGTTCCGGGCCAAGCAGCTCGCGACGCACTACTACGCGCACCTCACGCGCGACCCCGAGGCGATGACGGACCTGCCGAAGGCGACGCGCGACGTGCTCACGGACGCGCTGTTCCCGCCGCTGCTCACCGCGGCGCGCCGCATGGAGGCCGACGGCGGGACGACCGTCAAGACGCTCTGGCACCTCTTCGACGGTGCCAAGGTCGAGTCGGTCCTCATGCGCTACCCGCAGCGCTCGACGCTGTGCGTGTCGAGCCAGGCGGGCTGCGGCATGGCGTGCCCGTTCTGCGCGACCGGGCAGCTCGGCCTCACGCGCAACCTCTCCGTCGCCGAGATCGTCGAGCAGGTGCGGTCCGCGGCGCGCTCGCTCGCGGACGGGGAGATCCCCGGCGGCGCGACCCGGCTCAACAACCTCGTGTTCATGGGCATGGGTGAGCCGCTCGCCAACTACAAGGCCGTCATGGGCACCGTGCGCCGCCTCGTCGCGCCGGCCCCGGACGGTCTCGGCATGTCGGCGCGCAACATCACGGTCTCGACGGTCGGGCTCGTCCCGGCGATGCGCAAGCTCGCCGACGAGGGGATCCCGGTGACGCTCGCGCTGTCGCTGCACGCTCCCGACGACGACCTGCGCAGCGAGCTCGTGCCGATCAACACGCGGTGGAGCGTCGACGAGACGCTCGACGCGGCACGGCACTACTTCGAGGTCACGGGCCGGCGCGTGAGCATCGAGTACGCGCTCATCAAGGACATGAACGACCACGCGTGGCGCGCCGACCTGCTCGGCGAGAAGCTCAACGCGCGCGGCCGCGGCTGGGTGCACGTCAACCCGATCCCGCTCAACCCGACGCCCGGCTCGATCTGGACGGCCAGCGACCCTGCCGTCGAGGCGGAGTTCGTGGCACGATTGCGCGGGCACGGGATCCCGACGACGATCCGTGACACCCGCGGCAGCGACATCGACGGCGCCTGCGGGCAGCTCGCTGCAGAGGAGGACGAGTGAGTTCGCTGTTCACCACGGTCGGCAAGACCCGGAACGGGTACGACCCCGAGGAGGTCGACGACTTCTTCGAGCACGCGCGCGACGTGTACGAGGGCCGGGTGTCGGACCGGCTGACCAGCACCGAGATCCAGGCGTCGGTCTTCGACCTGGTGCGGGGCGGGTACAACACCCACGAGGTCGACGCCGCGCTCGACCGGCTCGAGGGCGCGTTCATCGCGCGGCAGCGCGCCGAGTACGTCGCGGCGCACGGCCAGCAGGCCTGGATGAACGCGCTCGCGGAGCGTGCCCGCTCGCTCTACGGCCGCCTGGGCCGCCCGGACGGTGAGAAGTTCGCGCTGGCGGAGCGCGGCAAGCCCGCGTACGACGTCGACGACGTGGACGACCTGTGCGACCGGCTCGTCGCCTACTTCGACCGTCAGGTGCCGATCACCGCGGCGGAGATCCGTTCCGCGACGTTCGGCCGCGCGCGTGGTCGCGACGGGTACGCGGAGGGGCCGGTCGACGCGTTCTTCGCCCGCGCCATCGAGGTCCTGCTCGGCGTCGAGTGACGACGTCCCGCCCTCCCCGACGCGCGTGAGCCTCGATCCCCGGACCTCCTCGAACCCGTTGGTCCGGGGTGCGGCGTCGTGGCTGAGCGGCGTCAACGCCCGGCACCCCTGGAACCACAACGAGCACTTTCACGGCTGGGTCGTGCGGCGCGTGCCCCGCGACGCCCGGGTCGTGCTCGACGTGGGCTGCGGTGCGGGCGTCCTCCTCGGCAGGCTCCGGCGCCGGGCGGACGCGGTCCACGGGATCGACGCCGACGCCGGCATGGTCGCCCAGGCCCGCGCGCGGCACGCCGACGAACCCGCCGTCACCGTGCGGCTGCTGAGGTTCGACGACGTCCGCACGCCAGACCGCGTCCACGCGCACGACGCGTGCGGCCCACAGGCGCGGCCGGAGGGTCTGGACGGCCCCGAGGGCGGCGGCTACGACGCGGTGACGATGGTCGCGGTGCTGCACCATCTCGACCTCGACGAGGCGCTCCGGCACGCCCGTGGCCTGCTCGCCCCGGGCGGGCGCCTGCTCGTCGTCGGCCTCGCGCGCGTGGCGTCGGCACGCGACCTCGCGGTCGACGTCGCGTCCGCGTTCCTCAACCCGCTCGTGGGCCTCGTGAAGCACCCCCGCCGAGCCCGGCCCGGCGACACCGGTCCCGACGCTCCGGGCATGCCCGTGCGAGACCCGCGGCACTCCGTCGACGAGGTCGCGCGCACGGCCCGGGCGCACCTGCCCGGGGTGCGCGTGCGCCGTCGGCTCTTCTTCCGGTACACGCTCGAGTGGACCGCCCCGCGCTGACCGGGCCACGACCGGCACGGTGCCCGCGCACCGTCCGCGGCCTGGAAGGATGGGAGCCATGCTCGACAGTCCCGCACGCGCCCCCCGCACCGTGACGATCCTCGGCTCGACCGGGTCGATCGGCACGCAGGCGATCGACGTCGTCCGGGCCCACCCCGAGAGGTTCCGCGTCGAGGCGCTCTCGGCGGGCGGCGGCGACGTCGACCTGCTCGCGCGCCAGGCCGTGGAGCTCGGGGTGCGCGCGGTCGGGGTCGCGGACCAGAGCCGTGCGGCGGCGCTCGAGGTAGCGCTCGTGGGGGCCGTGTCCGGCCGCGGGGACGTCCCCGAGGTGCTCGCCGGACCCGACGCCGCGGCCGAGCTCGCCGGCCGGGGGAGCGACGTCGTCCTCAACGGCGTCACGGGCTCCGTCGGCCTCGGCCCGACGCTCGCCGCGCTGCGCGCGGGGTCCACGCTCGCGCTCGCGAACAAGGAGTCGCTCGTCGCCGGAGGCGCCCTGGTGCGCGCGGCGCAGCAGCACGCCGACCAGATCGTCCCCGTGGACTCCGAGCACTCGGCGATCGCGCAGTGCCTGCGCTCGGGGACGCGCGCCGAGGTGCGGCGCCTCATCCTCACCGCGTCGGGCGGGCCGTTCCGCGGCTGGGAGGCCGACGCGGTCAAGGCCGCGACGGTCGAGCAGGCGCTCGCGCACCCCACCTGGGCCATGGGGCCGGTCGTCACCGTGAACTCCGCGAGCCTCATGAACAAGGGCCTCGAGCTCATCGAGGCGCACCTGCTGTTCGACGTCCCGGCCGACGACATCACGGTCGTCGTGCACCCGCAGTCCGTGGTGCACTCGATGGTCGAGTTCGTCGACGGCTCCACGATCGCCCAGGCGTCGCCCCCGGACATGCGCCTGCCCATCGCGCTGGGCCTGTCGTGGCCCGACCGGCTCGACCCGGTGACCCCGCCGTGCGACTGGACGGCCGCGACGTCGTGGACGTTCGAGCCGCTCGACGACGCCGCGTTCCCGGCCGTGAACCTCGCGCGCGCGGCCGTCGCGGCGAGCGCGACGCACCCGGCCGTGTACAACGCGGCCAACGAGGAGGCCGTCGCGGCGTTCCTCAGCGGACGCGCAGGTTTCGGTGACATCGTGACGACGGTCGAGCGCGTGCTCGCTGCGCACGACGGAACCCCCGCGGACGCCGTGACGTTGGACCACGTGGCGGACGCAGAGGCCTGGGCCCGCGCCCGCGCGCACGAGATCCTGGACCGCCGGTGACGAGCAACCGTCCGGGCGCGTCGAGCGCCCGGACCGAGAAGGAGCAGAGGGAACGATGGCGACGCTGATCGGCATCCTCGTGATCGTGGTCGGGATCGTCGTCTCGATCGCGCTGCACGAGGTCGGGCACATGGTGCCCGCGAAGAGGTTCGGCGTCCGGGTGAGCCAGTACATGGTCGGGTTCGGCCCGACCCTGTGGTCGCGGACCAAGGGCGAGACCGAGTACGGGTTCAAGGCGATCCCGCTCGGCGGCTACGTCCGCCTCGTCGGCATGTACCCGCCCGCCCCCGCCGGCGCGCGGCCGCGGGGCAACGGCTTCTTCTCGCAGGTCGTCGCCGACGCGCGCGACGCGAGCACCGAGGAGATCCGCCCCGGCGAGGAGCACCGGGCCTTCTACAACCTCTCCGCGCCCAAGAAGGTCGTCGTCATGCTCGGCGGCCCGTTCATGAACCTCCTCATCGCGTTCGTGCTCATGGCGATCGTGTGCGTCGGCATCGGCCTGCCTGCCGTCACGACCACGGTCGGGTCCGTCTCCGCGTGCGTCCCGTCGGTCGTCGCGACCGAGCAGGAGGAGTGCGCCGCCACCGCCGACCCGTCGCCCGCGGCCGCCGCGGGCCTGGAGCCCGGCGACACGGTCGTGTCGTTCGACGGCGAGGAGGTCACCTCCTGGGACCAGCTCTCCGGGATGATCCGCGGCGCGGGCGGGCAGGCGACGCCCGTCGTCGTCGAGCGCGACGGCGAGCAGGTCGACCTCACCATCACCCCGGTCGACGTCGAGCGCCAGGTCGTCGCCGAGGACGGGACGCCCGTCGTCGACGACTCCGGAGACCCGGTGACCGAGCCCGCCGGGTTCGTCGGCTTCACCCCGACGGTCGAGCGGGAGCCCACCGGGATCGGCGTCGCCGCCGAGGCGACGTGGCAGCAGGTGTCCGGCACCGCGGGGATCATCGTGACCCTGCCCGTCAAGGTCTACGAGGCCGCCCAGGCAGCGTTCACCGACGCGCCGCGCGGCCAGGACTCCGTGATGAGCGTCGTCGGGGTCGGTCGCGTCGCGGTCGACGTCGCCGGGGCAGAGAGCCCGATCCTCGACCGCGTCGTGACGATGCTCCTGCTGCTCGCCGCGCTCAACGTCGCGCTGTTCGTCTTCAACCTCATCCCGCTCCTGCCGCTCGACGGCGGGCACGTCGTCAACGCCCTCTACGAGGGGGCCAAGCGCACGGTCGCCCGCGTGCGCGGCCGTCCGCGCCCCGGCCCGGCCGACCTCGCGCGCATGATGCCGGTCGCGTACGTCATGTTCGTCGTCCTCGTCGGCGTCGGCGCCCTGCTGATACTTGCCGACATCATCGACCCCGTCCGCCTCACGTAGTCCGCTGCGCCGCCCGCGAGGTAGAGCCTCCGGTCGCGACGCAGAACGCGGCGAGCTCTACCTCGTGACCGGACGTTCTACCTCGGCGCGAGTCAGCGGCGCGTGGAGGGGGCGCGAAGATGTGCTGGACCGAGCGGGAAGGTGACGACCCGGACAGGTCCGACGTGCGGCGTCGGACGGCCGACGGGGGATACTAGGGGCGTGAGCGTACCCATCAGTCTCGGAATGCCTGCCGCCCCGCCGCCGGTCCTCGCGCCGCGACGCAAGAGCCGCAAGATCAAGGTCGGCAAGGTGGACGTCGGCGGCGACGCCCCCATCAGCGTCCAGTCGATGACGACGACGCCGACGACGGACATCAACGCCACCCTCCAGCAGATCGCGGAGCTCACGGCGTCGGGCTGCGACATCGTGCGCGTCGCGGTGCCGAGCGCGGACGACGCGCTCGCGCTGCCGGCGATCGCCAAGAAGTCGCAGATCCCGGTGATCGCGGACATCCACTTCCAGCCCAAGTACGTGTTCGCCGCGATCGACGCGGGCTGCGCCGCGGTGCGCGTGAACCCGGGCAACATCCGCAAGTTCGACGACCAGGTCAAGGAGATCGCGAAGGCGGCGTCCGACGCGGGCGTGTCCCTGCGCATCGGCGTGAACGCAGGCTCCCTCGACCCGCGCCTGCTCGCGAAGTACGGCAAGGCGACGCCCGAGGCGCTGGTCGAGTCGGCCGTGTGGGAGGCGTCGCTGTTCGAGGAGCACGGCTTCCACGACTTCAAGATCTCCGTGAAGCACAACGACCCGGTCGTCATGGTGCGGGCGTACGAGCTGCTCGCGGAGGCGGGGGACTGGCCGCTGCACCTCGGCGTGACCGAGGCCGGCCCCGCGTTCCAGGGCACGATCAAGTCGGCCACGGCGTTCGGCGCGCTGCTGAGCAAGGGCATCGGCGACACGATCCGCGTCTCGCTGTCCGCGCCCCCGGTCGAGGAGGTCAAGGTCGGCAACCAGATCCTCCAGGCGCTCAACCTGCGCCCCCGCAAGCTCGAGATCGTCTCCTGCCCGTCGTGCGGCCGCGCCCAGGTGGACGTGTACACGCTCGCGGAGAAGGTCACGGCCGGGCTCGAGGGCATGGAGGTGCCCCTGCGCGTCGCCGTCATGGGCTGCGTCGTCAACGGCCCGGGCGAGGCGCGCGAGGCGGACCTCGGCGTCGCGTCGGGCAACGGCAAGGGACAGATCTTCGTCAAGGGCGAGGTCGTCAAGACGGTGCCGGAGTCGCTGATCGTGGAGACGCTCATCGAGGAGGCGCTGCGCATCGCGGAGACCATGACGCCGGAGAACGACGCGCAGGCCGGCCCGCCGGTCGTCACGGTCGGCTGACGCCCTCGTGAGCCGCTGGCGCCCGTCCGTCCCGGCCCTGCGGCCCCGGGCGCGGGGCGAGGCCGGGCACGGCGGGCGCCCTCGGGCGCGCGTGCTCGTCGACGCGGACGTCCCGGAGGCGCTGGCGGTGTGCGCGGGCGACCCGGTCGCGTCGACGCTCGCTGCCGCGCGGCTCGCGGTCGCGCAGCACGCGGGCCTGCACGCAGCGGGCGGCCAGGCCTGGGGGTTCCCCGCCGCCGGGCCGCTCGAGGCGGTGTGCTGGGCGGGGGCGAACCTCGTCCCGGTGGTGCCCGCGTCGCTCGACGCGTCGCGCGCGCGGGCGGCGGTCACGGCGTTCGCCGAGCTCGCGCGGCACGCGGGGCGACGGTCGTCGTCGGTCGTCGGCGAGCGCGACGCCGTCCTCGCGCTGTGGGAGCTGCTCGCGCCGCACTGGCCGTCGCCGCGCGAGATCCGGGCGAACCAGCCCTCGCTCGCGATCGACCGCGAGCCCGACGTCGCGCCCGACCCCGGCGTGCGGCGCTCCGTCCCCGCCGAGGTCCCGGTCGTCCTGCCGGCGTGCGTGCGCATGTTCACCGAGGAGGTGGGCTACTCACCGGTCGAGGGCGGCGGGCGGGCGTACGAGGAGCGCGTGCGGTCGCTCGTGCTCGCCGGCCGGTCGTTCGTCCGGCTCGCGGGCGGCGACGGCGCGCCGCACGTCGTCTTCAAGGCCGAGCTCGGCGCGGTGACGCCGCTCGTCGCCCAGGTGCAGGGCGTGTGGGTCGACCCGCGGTACCGCGGACAGGGCCTGGCCGCGCCGGGGATGGCCGCCGTCGTGCACCTCGCCCGCCAGGGCGCCCCGGCCGAGGCCGCCCGCCGCGCCGGGCCGCCCGTCGTCTCGCTGTACGTCAACGACTACAACACCCGCGCCCTAGCGACGTACCGCCGCGTCGGGTTCGAGCAGGTCGGCACGTACGCCACCGTCCTCTTCTGACGACCCGCCCTCTTCTGACGACCCGCGATCGGTCCGCTACTTGAGCAGGCGCGACATCCGGCGGTCGGCGAGCACCTGCCCGCCCGTCTGGCACGTCGCGCAGTACTGCAGGCTGCGGTCGGCGAAGCTCACCTCCCGCACGGTGTCCCCGCACACGGGGCACGGCAGCCCGGTGCGCCCGTGCACGCGCATCCCCGCGCGCTTGGCATCCTTGAGCTCCGCAGCGGGCTTGCCCGACGACGCCGCGACGGCCTCGGCGAGCACCTCTCCGACGGCGGCGTGCACCCGGGCGACCTCGTCCGGCGTGAACGAGCGCGTGAGCTTGAACGGGCTCGTGCGCGCCGCGTGGAGGATGTCGTCGGAGTAGGCGTTCCCGATCCCGGCGATCGACGACTGGTCGCGCAGCAGGCCCTTGACCTGCTGGTTGCGTGCCGCCATGAGCGCGCCCAGCGCCTCGGGCGTGAAGCCGGGGTCGAGCGGCTCGATCCCGAGCGTCTCGATCGCGCGGACCTCCTCCGGGTGCCGGACGACGTGGACCGCGAGCCGCTTGCGCGTCCCGGCCTCGGTCAGGTCGAACCCCGAGCCGTCGTCCAGGCGTACGCGCAGGGCGAGCACCGCCGCCTTCCCTCCGCCGCTGCCGCCGAGCCGGGGACGGACGGGGGTCGTCGGCGCCTTCTCGGACCAGCGCAGCCACCCCGCCCGGGCGAGGTGGAAGACGAGGTGGACCTCGTCGTCGGGCCCGGGCGCGGGCGGTCCGCCGACGGGCTGCGCGAGGACGAGGTCGAGCCACTTGCCGTGCCGGCGCGCGCCGGTCACGACGCGGCCGACGAGGGCGCCGACGGGCGGGTCGAACGTCTTGAGCGCGGCGATCTGGGCGACGTCGGCGGCCACGACGGTGCGGCCGGTCGCGCGGTCGTCGAGGAACCGGACCAGGGCCTCGACCTCGGGCAGCTCGGGCATGGGGACATCCTCCCCGCCGGTAGGGTGGGGCGCATGTCTTCCGTCACGTCCGGCGCGCCCGCCGCGGCCTCCACCCGCGTCCGGGGCGCCGACCTCCTGCGCCTGTCCACCCTGTTCGTCCGGACGCTGCGCGAGGACCCGGCCGACGCCGAGGTCGCGAGCCACAAGCTCCTCGTGCGAGCGGGCTACATCCGCCGTGCCGCCCCCGGCATCTACACCTGGCTCCCGCTCGGGCTGCGCGTGCTGCGCAAGGTCGAGGACGTGGTCCGCGAGGAGATGGCCGCGGCGGGCGCGCAGGAGGTGCACTTCCCGGCGCTGCTGCCCAAGGAGCCGTACGAGGCGACGGGTCGCTGGACGGAGTACGGGCCCAACATCTTCCGGCTCAAGGACCGCAAGGAGGGTGACTACCTCCTCGCGCCGACGCACGAGGAGATGTTCACGCTCCTCGTCAAGGACCTGTACTCGTCGTACAAGGACCTGCCGCTGACGATCTACCAGATCCAGACCAAGTACCGCGACGAGGCGCGTCCGCGCGCGGGCCTCATCCGCGGCCGCGAGTTCGTCATGAAGGACGCCTACTCGTTCGACACCACGGACGAGGGCCTCGAGCGCTCCTACGAGGCGCAGCGCGCGGCGTACCGACGCATCTTCGACCGGCTCGGGCTCGAGTACGTCATCGTGGCCGCGACGTCGGGCGCCATGGGCGGCTCGCGCTCCGAGGAGTTCCTGACCCCCACGCCGATCGGCGAGGACACGTTCGTCCGCTCGCCCGGCGGGTACGCGGCGAACGTCGAGGCGGTCGTCACGCCCGTCCCCGAGGACGTCGACTACGCCGACGCGCCCGCGGCGCACGTCGAGGACACCCCGGACACCCCGACGATCGACTCGCTCGTCGCCTTCTCCAACGCGCGCTTCCCGCGCCCCGACCGTGCGTGGACCGCGGCGGACACGCTGAAGAACGTCGTGCTCGCCCTCACGCACCCCGACGGCCGCCGCGAGGTCGTCGTCGTCGGGCTGCCCGGCGACCGCGAGGTCGACCTCAAGCGCGTCGGCGCGGCGTTCGAGCCCGCCGAGGTCGAGCCGGCGACGGACGCGGACTTCGCCGCGCACCCCGAGCTCGTCAAGGGCTACATCGGACCGCAGGCGCTCGGCCCGAACGTCCGCCGCGACGTGCCCGCCGACGTCGCCGAGGGCGAGGTGCCCGAGCGGCACTCCGTGCGCTACCTCCTCGACCCGCGCGTCGTCGCGGGCACGCGCTGGATCACCGGCGCGAACGAGCCGGGCCGGCACGTGTTCGACCTCGTCGCCGAGCGCGACTTCTCGGCCGACGGCACGGTCGAGGCCGCCGAGGTGCGCGCGGGCGACCTCGCGCCCGACGGCTCGGGCCCGCTCGAGCTGGCCCGCGGCATCGAGATCGGCCACATCTTCGCGCTCGGCCGCAAGTACGCCCAGGCGCTCGGTCTCACCGTGCTCGACGAGAACGGCAAGCAGGTCGTCGTGACCATGGGGTCGTACGGCATCGGCGTGACGCGCGTCCTCGCGGCGCTCGCGGAGGCCAACCACGACGACGCCGGGCTGGCGTGGCCCGCGCACGTCGCGCCCGCGCACGTCCACGTCCTCGCGACGGGCAAGGACGCGAGCGTGTTCGACGAGGCCGAGCGCCTCGCGACCGAGCTCGCCGACCGGGGCATCGAGGTCGTCTACGACGACCGCCCCAAGGTCTCGCCCGGCGTGAAGTTCAAGGACGCCGAGCTCCTCGGCGTGCCGCTGCTCCTCGTCGTGGGCCGCGGCCTCGCCGACGGCGTCGTCGAGGTCCGCCCGCGTGCGGGCGAGGCGGTCCCGGTCGCGGTCGCGGACGCCGTCGAGCACGTCGCCACGCAGGTCGCCGAGCTCCTCGGCTGACACGCCGCCGTGGCGGAGCGCCCCCGGTCCGTGTCCACGGGCCGGGGGCGCCTCGTCGTCAGGGCGGACTTCGCGGGGAGAGGGGACGGTCGTGCGCGGGCCGGAGCAGGGGCCGCGGGCCGAGCCCGTCGGCGGGGATGGGGCGGCTCAGCCGGCCGACCGCTCGGGGAGGCCGGGGAAGGCGACGGGGGCCTCGCCCCACGCGACCGCGCTCGCCCACGAGTCGACGAGGAGGGCGACCGCCTCCGCCCGCGACGTGGGCGCGGCGGTGGCGACGAGGCTCGCGTACGTCTGCGCGAGGCCCGACTCGACCTGGCGCGCGAGGGCGGCGACGTCCGCGTCGTCCGGCAGCACGTAGGCGACCCGACGGGGGTCCTGGGCGGTGCCGTCCGTCCCGGCCGCGAGGGCCCAGGCCTGGCCGCGGGCCCGGTGCTCGGCCGCGCGCGCGACCGCCGCCGTCCGTGCGTCGTCCTCGGACTGCGCGGCGCGCACCTCGTACGCGTACCCCGCGGCGTCCTCCGTCTCGACGAGCGTCGCGAGGTCCGCGGCGCCGATCCCGGCCGGCGCCTCCTCGACGGGCGGGGCCGTCGTCACGAGCGCGTCGGCCGAAGCGGACCCGGTCAGCGCGGCGAGGCGCTGTGCCGAGACGTGCTCCGAGGCGGCGACGGACGCGAGGAGCCGGGCGAGCCCGGCGTCCGTCGCCGCGTCGGCCGAGGCGCCCGTGCGCTGCGCGGCCTCGACGAGCGCGACGACGACGTCGTCGGTCGTGGCGGCGCCGTCACCGGGCCCGTCCGCCGTGCCGTCCTCCTCCGCGCGGTCCTCCTCGGTGCCGGCTGCGTCGTCGGCCGGCTCGTCGGTGTCGTCCGCCGGGGCGGTCGACGTCGGGTCGCCGGCCGGGAGGTCGAGGTCGTCCAGGCCGGAGTCGTAGACCCCGCCGAGGGCGTCCGCGTGCTGCTCGGCGAACGCGGCGGCCTCCTCGAGCGCCGCGAGCGTGGCCGGGTCGGTCACCCCCGGCGTGACGTCCGCCACGAGGTCGGCGACCGCGAGGGCGTCGTCCACAGCGCCGGCGCGCAGGACCTCGACGGCGTCCGGCGAGGGCTCGGTGGGGGGCGGGGTCTCCAGCCGGACGCCGCACCCGGCCGCCAGGACGCCGGTCACGAGCGCCGTCACCGCCGCGAGCACCCGCCCGCCGGGCCGGGGCGTCCGGCGCGGGCGGGTACGGGGCGCGGCGGGCACCGCGGTCGCGTGGGGACTCATCGGGGGCGATGATGTCACGTCCGGGGCCCGTGAGTCGTTAGGCTGGTCCCCGGTCGAACGTCCCGACGAGCGGATCGTCGGGAGATCCCGAGACAACAACACACCGGTCGTCTTCCGTACCCGGCGTGGGACACGGACAGGAGCTGAGTCATGGCAGGGCAGGCGGGCGGTCAGCCCGGCAAGGCACCCGGAGGCGACGCGGCCACGCACGCGCTCCGCGAGAGCGTGCGCGAGGCCATCGAGCCGGTGGTCGTGGACGCGGGTCTCCACCTCGAGGACGTCACGGTGTCGGGCGCCGGTGCCCGGTCCGTGGTGCGCGTCGTGCTCGACCTCCCCGACGACGTCGAGGGGAACCTCGACCTCGACACGGTGGCGGAGGCGACGCGCCCGATCTCCACTGCGCTCGACGCGGTGGACCCGCTCCACGGTGCGTACACGCTCGAGGTCTCGACGCCCGGCACCGACCGACCGCTCACCGAGCCCCGCCACTTCCGGCGCGCCCGCGGTCGTCTGGTGCGCCTCCAGCTCGCCGACGGCGGCACGGTCGAGGGGCGCCTGCGGGCCGGGTCCGAGGTCGACCCCGGCCTCGTCCTGGACGTGCCCGGCACGCGCGGGGCCGTGACGGAGCGCGTCGTGCCGCTGGCCGACGTGGTCCGTGGGCAGGTGCAGGTGGAGCTCAAGCGCGCCCTCGAGGCGGACCTGCCCGAGCTCGACGAGACCGACGGCTCGACCGACGAGACGCCCGCCCGCGACGAGGAGGCCTGACGATGGACGTGGACATGAGCGCGCTGCGCCTGCTGGAGCGCGAGAGGGACATCAGCCTCGACGTCCTGGTCGCCGCGATCGAGCAGGCCCTGCTCTCGGCGTACCACCGCACCCCGGACGCGTACACGCGCGCCCGGGTCGAGCTCGACCGCAAGACCGGGCACGTCACGGTGTGGGCGCGCGAGGAGCTGCCCGCTCCCGAGACCGACGACGAGGACGCCCCGCGCGGCCCGGTCGAGTACGGCCCGGAGTTCGACCACACGCCCGCCGACTTCGGCCGGATCGCGACGTCGACCGCGCGCCAGGTCATCGTCCAGCGCCTGCGCGACGCGGAGGACGACCAGATCCTCGGCACGTTCCGCGGCAAGGAGGGCGAGGTCCTCGCGGGCGTCATCCAGCAGGGACGCGACCCGCGCGTCGTCCTGGTCGACGTCGGTGGCACGGAGGCCGTCCTCCCGCCGCACGAGCAGGTGCCGACGGAGGAGTACGTGCACGGCGAGCGCCTGCGCGCCTACGTGCTCGAGGTCGCCCGGGGAATGAAGGGCGCGCAGATCACGTTGAGCCGGACGCACCCGAACCTCGTGCGCAAGCTGTTCGAGCTCGAGGTGCCCGAGGTCGCGGACGGCTCGGTGGAGATCACCGCGATCGCGCGCGAGGCGGGGCACCGCACCAAGGTCGCCGTGCGGTCCCGGGTCCCGGGCCTCGGGGCCAAGGGCGCGTGCATCGGCCCGATGGGCTCGCGCGTGCGCGCCGTCATGGCGGAGCTGCACGGCGAGAAGATCGACATCGTCGACCACAGCGACGACCCGGCGCAGTTCGTCGCGAACGCGCTGTCGCCGGCTCGTGTGTCGTCCGTCACGGTCGTCGACGAGGCGGCCCGGGCCGCGCGCGTCGTCGTCCCCGACTTCCAGCTCTCGCTCGCGATCGGCAAGGAGGGGCAGAACGCCCGCCTGGCCGCGAAGCTGACGGGGTGGCGCATCGACATCCGCTCGGACGAGGGCGGCACCCCCGCGGAGGGGTCCGACCGCGACGCCACCGCAGGTCCCCGCACCGGAGACCGGTAGTCGTCGGGCGTGGGACGGTCACGGATGACGGGACGGCGCGGTAGACTGTCCTCGACCGGGCCGCGCGCCCGCACCTCGACCATGCCCCCGGACACCACGACCCGCCCCGTCGACACGGGCTCGGGTCCTGTCCGCACGTGCGTCGGATGCCGGGAGCGCGACCTGCGGTCAGCTCTCCTCCGTCTGGTCCTCGACCGGTCCGGCGCGAGCACCGACGAGCCCCGGCTCGTGGTGGACGCCGGGCGGTCGCTGCCGGGTCGCGGTGCGTGGCTCCACGCGTCGACCCGGTGCCTCGAGACGGCGGAACGCCGGCGGGCAGTCCCGCGGGCCCTGCGCGTCGCCGGGCCCCTCGACCTCGCCGCGGTCCGCACCGCGATCGAGGCGCCACCGGGAGAGCAGGTCTGAGCCATGCGTCACGGCCCCTCCCGGGGGCCGCACTGCACGACACGTCGACAAGGAAGCGGGTTAGAAGCCGATGGGCACCCGATGAGTACCCAGCGATGAGCACCCAGCACTAACGACGGTCCTCCCTGTCCGGGGCGGGCCGAGACAGGAGAGTTGTGGCAAAGGTCCGCGTCTACGAGCTCGCGAAGGAGCTCGGGGTGGAGAGCAAGACCATCATGACCAAGCTGACGGAGCTCGGTGAGTTCGTCCGCTCGGCATCCTCGACCATCGAGCCACCGGTGGTCCGTAAGCTGCGCGACGCCTTCCCCGCCGGGGGCGGCGGCGCGAGCAAGCCCGCGGCGGCACCCGCCCCCGCGCGTCCGGCCGCCCCCAAGCCGGCCCCGAAGCCCGAGGTGAAGGCCGCTCCGGCCGCACCCCAGGCGGAGGCGCCCGCGCCCCAGCCGGCGGCACCCGCCCCGGCGAAGGCCGAGCCCGCGAAGGGGCCCCAGGCTCCGACGCCGGCCGCGCCGGCACCGAAGGCACCGGCGCCCCAGGCCCCCGCGGCCGAGCGCCCCGCGCCGGCCCAGAAGCCCACCGCCACGCCCAAGCCGGGTGGCGGCACCAACGCGCCGGCTCCCCGTCCGGGTGGCTCGGGCGCTCGCCCCGGCGCCCCGCGCCCGGGCAACAACCCGTTCGCCACCAGCCAGGGCATGCCCCGGCAGGGTGGCGGACCGCGTCCGGGGGCCCCGCGCCCGGGCAACAACCCGTTCGCGTCGAGCCAGGGCATGCCCCGGCCCGGCTCGCGTCCCGAGCGCACCGAGGGTGCCGCGGCGGCGTCCGGCGAGCGTCCGGGCGGCCCCCGCCCGGGTGGCCCGCGTCCCGCTCCGCGCCCCGGCGGCCCGCGCCCGAACCCGGGCATGATGCCCGGTCGCACCTCGATCGGTCGCCCCGGCGAGCGTCCCGCTCCCGGTGGTCGTCCCGGTGGTGGCGGCGGCGGTCGTGGCGGCGGTGGCGGCTTCGCCGGTCGCCCCGGCGGCGGCGGCGCTCCCGGTGGTGGCGGCGGCTTCGCCGGTCGCCCCGGTGGCGGCGGCCGTGGCGGCGCGGGTCGTGGGTCCACGCAGGGCGCCTTCGGGCGCGCCGGCGGACGTCCGGTCCGTGGGCGCAAGTCGAAGCGCGCGAAGCGCCAGGAGTTCGAGCAGATGCAGGCGCCGTCGCTCGGCGGCGTGCAGGTTCCCCGCGGCAACGGCAAGACCGTCGTCCGCCTGCGTCACGGCTCGTCGCTCAACGACTTCGCCGACAAGATCGACGCGAACCCCGCGAGCCTCGTCACGGTGCTGTTCCACCTCGGTGAGATGGCGACCGCGACCCAGTCGCTCGACGAGGACACGTTCGGCACGCTCGCGGCCGAGCTCGGCTACGTCATCGAGATGGTCTCGGCCGAGGAGGAGGACCGCGAGCTGCTCGGGTCCTTCGACATCGACCTGGACGCGGAGCTCGAGGCCGAGGGCGACGACGAGCTGGCGGCCCGTCCGCCGGTCGTCACCGTCATGGGTCACGTCGACCACGGAAAGACCAAGCTTCTCGACGCGATCCGCCAGACGGACGTCGTCGCGGGCGAGGCCGGCGGCATCACCCAGCACATCGGTGCGTACCAGGTGCGTCACGAGCACGAGGGCACCGAGCGTGCCATCACCTTCATCGACACCCCGGGTCACGAGGCGTTCACCGCCATGCGTGCCCGCGGTGCGCAGGTGACGGACATCGCGATCCTCGTCGTGGCCGCGGACGACGGCGTGATGCCGCAGACCATCGAGGCGCTGAACCACGCCCAGGCGGCGAACGTCCCGATCGTCGTCGCGGTGAACAAGGTGGACAAGGAGGGGGCCAACCCCGCCAAGATCCGCCAGCAGCTCACCGAGTACAACCTGGTGGCCGAGGAGTACGGCGGCGACACCATGTTCGTCGACGTGTCGGCCAAGCAGAACATGGGCATCGACGACCTCCTCGAGGCCGTCCTGCTCACGGCCGACGCCTCGCTGGACCTGCGCGCGAACCCGGACAAGGACGCGCGCGGTGTCGCCATCGAGGCGAACCTCGACAAGGGCCGCGGCGCCGTCGCGACCGTCCTGGTCCAGTCCGGCACGCTGCGCGTCGGCGACGCGATCGTCGCCGGCACGGCCCACGGCCGCGTCCGCGCGATGTTCGACGAGCACGGCAACGCCGTGACCGAGGCGGGCCCCGCCCGTCCTGTCCTAGTGCTGGGTCTCGCGTCCGTGCCGAGCGCGGGTGACACGTTCCTCGTGGCGCCCGACGAGCGCACGGCACGCCAGATCGCCGAGAAGCGCGAGGCCGCCGAGCGCGCCGCCCTCCTGGCCAAGCGCCGCAAGCGCATCAGCCTCGAGGACTTCACGCAGGCGCTCCAGCAGGGCAAGGTCGAGACCCTCAACCTCGTCCTCAAGGGCGACGTGTCGGGCGCCGTCGAGGCGCTCGAGGACGCGCTGCTCAAGATCGACGTGGGCGACGAGGTCGAGCTGCGCGTCATCCACCGCGGTGTCGGTGCGATCACGCAGAACGACGTCAACCTCGCGACGGTCGACAACGCGATCATCATCGGCTTCAACGTGAAGTACGGCGAGCGCGTCGAGGACCTGGCCGAGCGCGAGGGCGTCGACGTCCGCTTCTACTCGATCATCTACCAGGCGATCGAGGACGTGGAGGCCGCGCTCAAGGGCATGCTCAAGCCGGAGTACGAGGAGGCCCAGCTGGGCACCGCGGAGATTCGCGAGATCTTCCGCTCCTCGAAGTTCGGCAACATCGCCGGTTCGATCGTCCGTTCGGGCGAGATCCGCCGCAACGCCAAGGCGCGTGTCCTGCGCGACGGCAAGATCGTCGGGGACAACCTCACGGTCGAGTCGCTCAAGCGGTTCAAGGACGACGCGACCGAGGTCCGCGAGGGCTTCGAGTGCGGTATCGGACTGGGTTCGTTCAACGACCTCCAGGTCGGCGACACGATCGAGACGTTCGAGATGCGGGAGAAGCCGCGTTCCTGACGCTCGTCACGCCCGGGGGCGGTCACGGTTCGTGGCCGCCCCCGGGCGTTCGTCTCCCGTCCCGCCCGGCCGACGGGGACCGTTCGGCGTACGGTCGTCGGGACCGTAGCCGGAACGCTCGGCACGAAAGGAAGAAGTCATGGTCGATCACCCTCGGGCGAGGAAGCTCGCCGACCGCATCAAGGAGATCGTCGCGCAGATGCTCGACACGCGGATCAAGGATCCGCGCCTCGGGTTCGTCACGGTGACGGACGTGCGCGTCACCGGTGACCTGCAGAACGCGTCCGTGTTCTACACCGTGTACGGCACCGACGAGGAGCGGGCCGGGACGGCCGCGGCGCTGGAGAGCGCGAAGGGCCTCATCCGGTCCGAGGTCGGCAAGCAGACGGGGATCCGTCTGACGCCGACGATCGAGTTCCACCTCGACTCCGTCCCCGAGACGGCCGCGCACCTCGACGCCGCGCTCGTCGAGGCGCGCCGTCGCGACGCGGAGCTCGCGGCCCTGCGCGAAGGCAAGGCCTTCGCCGGGGACGCGGACCCGTACCGCACGGCCGAGGAGGAGGGGGAGTCGGCCGAGCGCTGACCTCCGCACCGCGCCGAGGGCCGGTGGCGACACGCGACGCGTGCCGCCACCGGCCCTCGGTCGTTCCACGGGCGGGCCGGGCGAGAAGGGTCCTCGCCCGGTGGGCGTGGTCAGCGGCCCGTGCCCCGGGGGAGGAAGAGCGCGGCCGCGGTGGCGACCGCGAGCACGGCGGCACCGACGGCGAGGGCCGGTACGAGCCCGGTCGCGAAGGCGGCCGGTGTGAGCGCCCCGCCCGCGGCGAGGAAGACGGCGGTCAGCACCGCGACCCCGAGCGCGACGCCGATCTCCCGCAGCGTCGCGTTGACGCTGCTCGCCGTCGCGTGGTCGGCGTCCGCGACCCCGGCGAGCACCGCCGTCGCGACGGGCGCGAAGGTGAGACCCATGCCGACGCCGGCGAGCACGAACGCCGGCACGAGCGCGCCGTAGACGGTCGGGTCCGCGTCCACGAGGGAGGCCATCCAGCCGAGCGCGACGGTCTGGAGGGCGAGGCCGGTGACGACGAGGGGGCGCACGCCGACGCGGGATGCGAGCGCACCCGCGAGGGGCGCGACGACCATGGGCGCGGCCGTCCACGGCAGGGTCCGGACGCCCGCCTCGAGAGGGGGGAGTAGCCCTGGCCCACCTGGAGGAACTGCGTGAGCAGGAAGACCGCGCCGAACATCCCGACGGCGAACGCGAGGCTCGCGACGTTGGCCGCGCTGAAGCTCCGCGAGCGGAACAGGCGCAGCGGGACGAGCGGGTGCGCGGTGCGGGCTTCCCGGACGACGAAGAGCACGAGCAGGGCGGTCGCCGCGGCGAGGGTCGCGATCGTCGCCGCCGACCCCCACCCGCGCCGCTCGGCGTCGACGATGCCCCACACGGCGAGCAGCACGCCGCCGCCCGCGAGGAGCAGCCCCGGGACGTCGAACGGCTGCCGGCGCCCGAACGACTCGCGCAGCGCCGCGAGGACGAGCGGCACGGCGACGAGGGCGACCGGGACGTTGAGCCAGAAGATCGCCTGCCAGCTCAGGCCCTCGACGACGGCGCCGCCGACGAGCGGTCCGAGCGCGATGCCGAGGCCGGAGACGCCGCCCCACACGCCGATCGCGAGCGCGCGCCGCGCGGCCGGGACGGCGCCGACGAGCAGCGTGAGCGACAGCGGGAAGATCGCCGCGGCGCCGGCGCCCTGGACGGCGCGGGCCGCGACGAGCGCGCCGGGGGTGTCCGCGAGGGCGGCGGCCGCCGACGCGAGCGTGAAGAGCGCGATCCCGCCGACGAACACCCGGCGGCGACCGAGGCGGTCGCCGAGCGCGGCCGCGGGCAGCATGAGCGTCGCGAACGCGAGCGTGTAGGCGTTGACGAACCACTGGAGCTGCTCGACGGTCGGCCGGAGCGCCTCCGAGATCACGGGGAGCGCCCCGGTGACGACGAGGTTGTCGAGCGTCGCCATGAACATGGGCAGCGACGCGGCGACGAGCGCGAGGGCGACGGGGCGCGCACGCCGTGCCGTGGGCTCTGGGGAGGGGCGGGGCGCCCGTGCGGTCGGCGGGCGGCGCTCCGGCGCGTCTGCGACGGTCGTGCGCGCGAGGCGCGCGCTTTCGGGCAGGTCGTCGAGCAGCGCGTCGGTCGACGCGGGGGCCGACGGTTCGGTCGAGGGGAGTGTCATGGTCGAGCCTCCGAGGCGGGAGTAAGCATTGATTGATTACTTCCTGAGTGACGCTAGTAATCGACTGATAACCTGTCAACCATGAGTTCCGACGCACCGGTCCGGCGCATGACGCGCGACGAGCGCCGCGAGCAGATCCTCGACGCCGCCACCGCGGTGTTCGCCGAGGGCGGCTACGCGGGCACCAGCACGGACCAGGTCGCGCGGGCCGCGAACGTGTCCCAGCCCTACGTCGTGCGGCTCTTCGGGACCAAGGAGGAGCTGTTCCGCGAGGTGTTCGACCGTGTCGCGAGCGAGATCGTCGCGCGGTTCGAGGCCGTCCCGCCCGGCCCGGACGCCAAGGCCGCGATGGGCGAGGCGTACACGCGGCTCATCGCCGACCCGGACCAGCTCCGCGTCCTCATGCACGGGTTCGTGCTCGGCGCCGACCCGGTGCTCGGCACCCGGGCGCGCGCGGTGCTGGCGCAGGCGTTCGACCTCTACCGCACGCGTGCCGGGGCGAGCGACGAGGAGGCGCGCGACTTCGTGGCGCGCGGGATGCTGCTCAACACGCTGTTCGCCGTCGAGGCCCCGTCGCACGCCGACGACGACCCGGCGCTCGCGGTGCTCGTCCGGTGCACGGTCGACCCGTCGGACGCACCGGGTCGGGCGTCGACGGGGGCGGCCCGATGACCGCCGCACGCACCGAGCGTCCGCGCGACCAGGCGCCCCGCCGCCCGACGGCGCCCGACGGCCTGGTCGTCGTCGACAAGCCGGGCGGCTGGACGAGCCACGACGTGGTCGGTCGCGGACGGCGGCTCGCGGGCACGCGCAAGGTCGGCCACGCCGGCACGCTCGACCCCATGGCGACGGGCGTGCTCGTGCTCGGGGTCGGCCGGGCCACGAAGCTCCTCACGTACGTCGTCGGCGCGGACAAGGACTACCACGCGACGATCCGGCTCGGCGCGAGCACGACGACCGACGACGCCGAGGGCGAGGTCGTCGCGACCGCGGACGCGTCCGGCGTCGGGCGCGCCGACCTCGACCGCGCGATCGCCGACCTCACGGGCGAGATCCTCCAGGTGCCGAGCACGGTGAGCGCGATCAAGGTCGACGGGAAGCGCGCCTACGCCCGCGCCCGCGCGGGCGAGGACGTCGCGCTCGCGGCGCGCCCCGTCGTCGTCTCGCGGTTCGAGGTCCTCGACGTGCGCCCGGTGGGGGCGGGGGAGACGCCCGACGGCGCGCCTCCCGCCCTGGACGTGGACGTCGCCGTGACCGTGTCGTCGGGCACGTACGTGCGCGCGCTCGCGCGCGACCTCGGCGCGGCGCTCGGCGTCGGCGGGCACCTCACGGCCCTGCGGCGCACGCGCGTCGGCGGGTACGGGCTCGACGTCGCCTCGACGCTCGAAGAGCTCGAGGCGCAGGCCGACCGCGACGGCGTCCTCGCGACGCTGCCGCTCGCCGAGGCCGCGCGCGCGACGTTCCCCGTGCGCGAGCTCACGGCGCAGGAGGCCACGGCGCTGTCGTACGGGCAGTGGATCCCCGGGACCGGGTCGCCCGGGACCACGGCGGCGATCTCCCCGGCCGGCGAGCTCGTCGCCCTCGTCGAGGACACGCGCCGCGGCGGCGCCGACCTCGCGAGGCCCGTGCTCGTCCTGGCGCCCGCCTGACGTCCTCGGTTCGGCGTCGGGGCCGGGGCGTGGCAGTCTTGTCCAGCGGCGCCGACGACTCCCTGCCGGCGCGCCCGACCCACCCCCTCACCGGAGGAGTTCTCGCGTGCACCTGTGGACGGACCTGAGCCAGGTTCCCCCGGGTTTCGGCCCGTCGGTCGTGACGATCGGCAACTTCGACGGCGTCCACCGCGGCCACGCCCAGGTGCTCGGGCGGATCGTCGACCTCGCCCGCTCGCGCGCCGCGCGCGCCGTCGCCGTGACGTTCCACCCGCACCCGGCGGTGGTACACCGCCCCGAGAGCGCGCCCGAGCTCATCACGGGCATCGCCGACCGGGTCGAGCTGCTCGCGGCGACGGGCCTGGACGCCGTCCTCCTCGTGGAGTACACGCTCGAGTTCGCGCGCCAGACCCCGGAGGAGTTCGTGCGCACGTACCTCGTCGACGGGCTCCGGGTCGGGACCGTCGTCGTGGGGCACGACGTGCGCTTCGGCCGCGACAACGCCGGGACGATCGAGACCATGGTCGAGCTCGGGTCGCGGTTCGGCTTCGAGGTCGTGGCGATCGACGACGTCGGGCAGCACCAGGGCGTGCCCGTCACGGACGAGGCCGCGCCGGGGGACTCGCAGGTGCGCTGGTCCTCCACGGGCGTGCGGGCGCTGCTCGCGGCGGGCGACGTGCGCGAGGCGGCGCGCATCCTCGGCCGGCCGCACCGCGTGCGGGGCACGGTCGTGCACGGCGACGCCCGGGGTCGTGAGCTCGGCTTCCCGACGGCGAACCTCGGTGCGATCAGCGGCATGGTCCCGGCCGACGGCGTGTACGCGGGCTGGCTGGAGCGGCCGCAGCTCGCGGGCGCCGACCCCGAGCACGCCGACGTCCGCCTCCCGGCCGCGATCTCGATCGGCACCAACCCGACGTTCGACGGGCTCGAGCGCCGGGTCGAGGCGTACGTCCTCGACCGCGCCGACCTCGACCTGTACGACGAGGACGTGGTCCTCGAGCTGGTCGAGCGCCTGCGCCCGACGCTGCGCTTCGACGGCATCGAGCCGCTCGTCGCGCAGATGCACGACGACGTCGCCCGCGCCCGCGAGATCCTCGCCCGCGCGGACGGGGAGCCGGTCGCGACGGCCCCGGAGGCCTGACCGTGGCGGCCTCGACCCCGGCACCTGCCCCCGTGCTCGAGGCGCGCGCGCTGCGCGTCGGCTACGCCGACGTCGCCGTGTGCGCCCCGGTGGACCTCACCGTGCAGCCCGGCGAGCTGGTCGTCGTCATCGGCGCGAACGGCAGCGGGAAGTCGACGCTCCTGCGCACGGTGCTCGGCCTCCAGCCCGCGCTCGGCGGGGCCGTGCGGGCCTTCGGCCGCGCGGTCGACGAGCGCGAGCGGGACTTCCGCGCGCGCGTCGCGGGCGTGCTCGACGACGACGCGTTCTTCCCCGCGCTCACGGTGCGCGAGCACCTCGTCCTCGTCGCGCGCGGGCACGGCGTGGTCGGTGCGGGGGCGGCCGTGGACGCGCTCCTGGACCGGTTCGGGATCGCGGAGCAGGCGGCGGCTCTCCCGTCGGCGCTCTCGTCGGGCCAGCGGCGCCGCTTCCTCCTCGCCTCCGGCTTCGTGCGGCCCCGTGGGCTGCTCGTGCTCGACGAGCCGGAGCAGCGCCTCGACCCCGGCATGCGCGAACGGCTCGCGGGCCTGCTCGTCGACGACGCGCGCAGCGGCGTCGCCGTGGTCCTCGCGACGCACGACCCGGACCTCGTCGCGCGGACCGGCGCCCGTGGCCTGCTCGTGGGTGACGACGCGTGCGTCGCCCTGGATCCCGCGGACGCGCACGACGCGCTCCTGGCGGTGCGCTGACGGTGACCGGCGCGCACCCCGACGGAGCTCCCGGGGAGACTCGCCGCGCGAGCCGCGACGACGGTCCCGGCGACGCGGCGGACGGGCTGCGCACCGACCCCGACGAGCTGCTCACCGGCCGTGAGCTGCGGCTCCTGACGGCGCGCGCCGCGGCGGCGCGGGCCGACGCCGGGCCGGGGGAGATCGTCGTCGACGTCGCCTACGCGGTGGTGTCCGTCGCGCTCGCGACCGGCTGGGTGATCGGGCTCGCCTCGATGCTGCGCTCGTCGCTGGACACCGGCGCCGCGGCCGGCTCGGCGCAGGTGCTCGGTCCGGGCGGGATCCAGGCGCTCGGGACGGCCGCTCTGCTCGCGTTCCTCACGGGGACGGCCGTGCGCCTGGGCCCGGTGGGCGCGGGCAGCGGGGGAGTCCGCTGGTGGGTGCCCACCCCGGCAGACCGGCGCGGGCTCGTCGTGCCGTCGTTCGTCCGGGCGGTGCTGCTCGGCGGTGTCGTCGGCGCGGTCGGGACCGCCGTCGTCGCGGTCGCCGCGGGGCTCGACGCCGGCCCGGCGGTGCGGGGCGCGCTCACCGGCGGCGCCCTCGGCCTCCTGCTCGTCTCGGTCGCGGGCCTCGTCCAGCCGTCGACCCGCGCGGCGGCGGCGCTCGCCCGCGCGAGCGACGTCGCCGTCGCGGCCGTGCCGGTCGCGGGCCTCGTGCTCGTCGTCGTCGGCCGCTCCGGCCTGCCCGCGCTCGCCGCGCCGCCGCTCGTCGCGGTCGGGCTCCTCGCGGTCACGGCGGTGCTCGTGCTGCGCTGGTGGCGCGGGCTGGAGTCGCTCGGCGCGACCGTCCTGCGCGCGCAGAGCTCGGTCGCGGACCAGGTGGGCGGCGCCGTGCTCTCGTTCGACACGCGCGACCTCGGCCGCGCCCTGCGTCGTGCCGGGGCTGCCCGGGTGCGCGTCCGGCGCCCGCGCCGGTTCGCCGCGGTGCGCGGCGCGTTCGGCGCGGTCGTGACGGCCGACCTCGTCCTCCTCGGGCGCAGCCCGTCCGCGCTCGCGCAGCTCGTCGGCCTGGGCGCGCTGACGGTCGTCGCCCAGCAGGTCCCGGGCCTCGGCTCGGGGTTCGGCCTCTTCGCGGTGCTGGTCGTGGCGGGCCTCGGCGCCGCGGTGCTCGGCGCCGAGGGGGCGCGCACCGCGGAGATGGCGCCCGTCGTCGACTCCCTCGTGCCGCTCGCCGCGCGCTGGACCCGGTTCGCGCGCGCCGTCGTCCCCACGCTCACGGCCGCCGCGTGCCTCCTCGCGGGTTCGGCGCCGCTGGTGGTCGCGACGGGAGACGGGCGCTGGGTCGCGCTCGGCGTGCTCACGGCCGTCGTGCAGGGCGCAGCCGCCGTGCGCAGCGCCTACCGCGAGCCGCCCGACTGGGGCGGCCCGCTGCTCGCGACGCCCGCGGGCGGCGTGCCGACGGGCGCCGCCGCGGTCCTGCGCAAGGGCCCGGACGTAGCGGTCCTCGGCGCCGTCCCCCTGGGCGTCGCGCTCCTCGTCGGCGCTCCCGGCTGGGGTGCGGTCGTCGCGCAGGCCCTCGCGGCGGTGCTGGCGCTCGCGGTCGCGACCCACGTGCGCGCGGCGCGCTGACCGCGGCCTGCGGCCGGGGGAGACGTCAGGCGACGACCGGTACTTCGACGACCCGGCCGTCCGCCAGGTGCACGCGGGCGTCGACCGGGCCGAGGGTCGCCTCGTCGTGCGTGACGAGCAGCGTCGCGGCGTCGAGCTCGCGCGCGAGCCGCACGACGAGCTCCACGACCTGCACGCCGCGCTCGTGGTCGAGCGCCGACGTGGGCTCGTCGACGAGGAGCACCTGCGGGTCGTTCATGAGCGCCCGCGCGATCGCCACCCGCTGGCGCTGACCGCCCGAGAGGTGCTCCGGCCGGCGGTCCGCGCGGTCCGCGACGCCCACCGCGTCGAGCAGGGCGAGCGCGTGCGCGCGGCGCGACGCGGCGGGTCGGCCGCGCAGGTGGCTCATGAGCTCGAGCTGCTCGAGCACGGTGAGGGACGCCACGAGCTGCGGCTGCTGGAACACGATCCCGATGCGCTCGCGGCGCAGGGCCGCTGCCCGGTCCGCGGCACGCCGCGCCCGGCGGCGGGGCCCGCGCGCGGCCCGCGGCGCGCCGGCGGTGTCGTCGGGTGCGTCGAGCGGTGCGCTAACGACGTCGTCCCCGACCCGCACGACGCCGGACGTGGGCGGCGTGAGGGTCGCGGCGACGGCGAGCAGGCTGGACTTGCCGGCGCCGGAGGGGCCGAGCAGCGCCGTGGTCGTGCCCGACGGCACGGTGAGCGTGACGTCGTCCACGGCGACGAGGACGCCGTCGCCGTCGGGGTACGCGAGGCGGATGCGGTCGAGCGTGAGGTCCACGGGGTGCTCCTGGGGGTCTCGGGTCTGGGGGGGATGTCGGGGGACGGGTTCGGTGCGGGCGAGGGCGGCCGGACGCCGGTCAGCGCGCGGCGAGGGCGGCGTGCGGGTCCACGCGCGCGACCCGCGTCACGGCGAGGACCGCGCCGAGCCCGCCGAGGGCGACGAGCACGACGGCGGGGACGAGCGTCGTCGAGACGTCGACGACGACGGGCATGACGCGCGCCGCGAGCAGGCCGGCCCCGGCCGCGAGCGCCGTGCCGAGCCCGACGCCGACGCCGAGCACGACGCCTGCCTGGCCGATCGCGTCGCGCAGGAGATAGCGCGTCGAGGCGCCCAGCGCCCGCAGCACGGCGACGTCTCCGGCGCGCTGGATGGTCCAGACCGTGAAGAACGCGCCGACGACGAGTGCGGAGACGGCGAGGAGGAACACCTGCATGAGGGTCAGCGAGAGGTTCTCGGCGGTGAACGAGGAGATGGCGGAGCGCGCCTCGCGCGGCGTCGTGGTGACCGTCCCGAGGTCCGCGTCGGCCGCGGCGACCGCGTCCGCCGACGGCGGGTCGTCGCCGAACCGCAGCGCGACGACGGTCGCGGTCGGGCCGTCCTGAGCGTCGCCCGCAGCGGCGCCGCCGCGCGCGCCGACCGCCTGCCAGTCGTCGAGCGAGACCCAGACGACGGGCGTGTGGGCGAAGTCCGCCTCGGCGTCCGCGACCGCGGCGACGGTCAGGTCGAGCGGGCCGGCTCCGACCTGGTCGCCGACGTCCGCGCCCAGCGCGTCGGCGGCGCCGCTCGAGAGCACGACCGTCCCCGCGGAGACGTCGATGCCCCCGTCGTCCGCCCCGGGTACCAGGCCGGAGCCCGGCCGGACGCCGAACGTGGTGACGGCCGCCGTGCTCTCGCCGGACGCGCGCACCGTCGCGACGCCGAGCGGCTCCGCGTTCCGGACACCGGGGACGTCTGCCCACGCCTCCTGCTGGTCGGCCGTGACCTCGGACTCGGTGAAGGTCGGAGAGGCGCCCTCGGCCGGCGGCGCGAAGGCGAGGCGGTCGACGGGCAGCTCCGTCACGGCCGACGTGCTCGCGCGACCGAGCCCGGCGGTGAGCGCCGCGAGGAACGCGACGAGGAACGTGATGAGCGCGACGACCGTGATCATGAGCGCGAAGCGCCCGCGGGCGTGGCGCAGGTCGCGCAGGGCGAGGAACACGGGGAGGACCTCCAGGGTGCCGTGGGCGGGTGGACGACGGCGGGCCCGGCACCGGTGGGTGCCGCGTGTGCCCGACGTCCCCTCCACGGTCCCGCGGAGGGCGCCGGTCCGGATCGTCGTGCCGGTCGGTCCTGCGGCGCCGTGGGGTGGAGCCGGGCATCGACCGTTCGGACGATGCCGGGCACGGGCGGCGTGGCTAGGGTGACGGCGTGATCCCGACCGCGTCCTCGACGCCCGCAGCCGCGCCCGGTGGGCGTGCCGGGCTCGTCGGGGACGGCGCACGGGTCGTCCCGGCGGCCACGCGGTGGTTGCGCCGGGGCCTCGACGTCCTGCTCGTGGGTCTGCTCGTGCTCGCGCTCGTCGGGGCCCTCGCGACGGGCACGGCGCGCGGCGTCGTCGCCGTCGGGGTGGGTGCCGCGCTGCTCGCCCTCTACGTGCTGGGGCGGCGACGCCTGCCGGTCCCGGCCGACGTGCGTGCGCCCCGGGGCGCGTGGTGGCCCGCGGGCGCGTGGGTGACCGGGCTCGTGGTGCTGTGGGTCGCGCTGTGCCTGGCCTCGATCACGGCGGTGTGGGTCGCGTTCCCGCTCATGTTCGTCGCGATGCACGTGCTCGGCCCGCGCCGTGGCCCGGTCGTCGTCGGCGTGGTCGTGCTCCTCGTGATCGCGGTCATGGTCGCGTACACGGCGAACCTCGCGCTGCCGTTCGTGCTGGGCCCGGCCATCGGTGGCGCCGTCGCGGTCGTCGTCGTGCTCGCGCTCGAGGCGGTCGTGCGCGAGTCGCAGGAGCGCCAGCGCACGCTCGACGAGCTCGTCCGCACGCGCGACGAGCTCGCGACGGCCGAGCGCGAGCGCGCCGTCGCGGGCGAGCGCGAACGACTGGCGCGCGAGATCCACGACACGCTCGCCCAGGGTTTCTCGTCGGCCGAGCTGCTCCTGCGCGCCGCGCAGACCGCGCTCGACGACGGTGACGTGGCCACCGCGCGCGGGTACGTGGAGCAGACGCGGGACGTCGCGCGGCACAACCTCGCCGAGGCGCGCCGCGTCGTGCGCGCGCTCGCACCCGCCGACCTCGAGTCGTCGAACCTCGTCGACGCGCTGCGTCGCACCGCGGCTCGCACCGCAGCCGGCGCCTCCGGGCACGCCGCCGACGGCGGGCCGGACGTGGTCGTGCAGGTGAGCGGTGACGCGGTGCCGCTGCCGACGGACGTCGAGGCCGCCCTGCTGCGCGTCGCCCAGTCCGCGCTCGCCAACGTCGAGCGGCACGCGGACGCGTCGCGCGTCGCGGTCACGCTGAGCTTCCTGGCCGGTGTCGCGACGGGGGAGGAAGCCGTCGCGCTCGACGTGGTCGACGACGGGCGCGGCTTCGACCCCGACGGCCTCCCCGGCCGCTCCGCGGACGGGCAGCCGCCGTCGGGAGGGTTCGGCCTCGTGGCGATGCGTGCGCGGCTCGCCGAGCTCGGTGGCACGCTGTCCGTGGAGTCGGCGCCGGGCGCAGGCACAGCGGTCGCCGCCTGGGTGCCGCTCGCACCCGTCGAGGACGAGGAGGGGCGATGACCGGACCGGCCGTCGTCGACGTCGTCCTCGCGGACGACCACCCGGTCGTGCGCACGGGCCTGCGCGCGGTGCTCGAGGCCGAGCCGGACGTGCGCGTCGTCGCCGAGGTCGGCTCGGCCGAGGAGCTGCTCGCGCGGCTCCGCGGCGGGCTGCGGGCCGACGTCGTGCTGCTCGACCTCCAGTTCGGACCCGGTCGGCTCGGAGGGGTCGACGCGGTCCGGGAGATCGTCGCGACCGACGGCCCGGCCGTGCTCGTCGTGACGACCTACGACGCCGACGCCGACATCCTCGCGGCGGTCGAGGCGGGCGCTCGCGGGTACCTCCTCAAGGACGCGCCGACCCACGAGCTCGTGGCCGCCGTGCGCGCCGCCGCGGCGGGCGAGGTCGCGCTCGGCCCTGCCGTCCAGCGGCGCCTGCTCGGGCGCCTGCGCAGCCCCGGCACGGCGCTCACCGCGCGCGAGCTCGAGGTGCTCGCGCTCGTCGCCGAGGGACGCACCAACGACGAGATCGCGCGCGAGCTGTTCCTCTCGCGCGCGACCGTGAAGACCCACCTCGTGCACGTCTACGACAAGCTCGGCGCGCCGTCGCGCACCGCGGCGGTCGCCGAGGCCCGACGGCGCGGCCTCCTGCGCGGGTAGCGGGCGCCGGGCGGTGCGTCCGCCGGCGTCCGCGACGTGTCACGGGACCGGGTGCGGTCCCTCCCTCCGGGTGAGCGGCGTCGTCGTGCACGGCGTCCGTCGCGGCCGCGCGATCCCCGGGCCGCAGTCCAGGGGGCGGTCGCACACGCCCCTGCGCGAGCGCGAGCCGCCCGCGGGGGCGTCCGGTGGCCCGCCCGCGCGGGCCGCACGACGACCTCCCACAGAGAGGCAGAGCCATGGAGGCTCAGCAGCACGCGGCGCCACCCGGCGCCGGCGCCATCGTCGAGACGGTGGTCGACGACGTCGCCCCCGACGCGGTCGACCAGGCGTCCACCCCCATCGGCCGGACCGTCCGGAGCGTCGGTCACGGCGCGGCCGTCGCACCCGACGACGCCGTGCTCGATACCGACGCGCACGCGGACGTGGACCCCGCGGAGTCGAACGCCCCGCTCCTGCCCGCGGCCGAGGCCGCGGTCGCCCGGGACCACGAGCTCCACCGCTACGACTCCACGACCGCGTTCGACTACCTGTTCCCGGAGCTCGCGGAGCGCTTCCCCGCGTTCCACCTGCCGGTCGGCGACGGCGCGACGACGGGCACCGTCGAGGCGCTCCTGGCGCTCGGCGCGTCCATGGTCGCCCGACCGGTCGCCCCGCCCGGGCAGCCGCCGCGCGACCTCAACTCCCACGTGCCGGCGGTGTACACGTACTGGGGCCAGTTCATCGACCACGACATCACGCTCAACACGAACGGCCCGGACACGACGGCCGGCCGGGACGGCGACCAGGCGCTCGGCGACGTCGACGCCGTGCCGTTCCAGGTCTTCGCGCCGCGCGTCGTCGTGCGCTCGCTCCACAACGGGCGGCACCCCGCGCTCAACCTCGACTCGCTCTACGGGAGCGGGCCCGTGTTCGCGGGGGAGCGCGGCTACCGGACCACCCGCAGCGAGGCGTCCTACGTCCCGGGGTCCGCCAAGCTCCGGCTCGGGCGCATCTCGACCGAGCCGCTCGTGATCCCGGGCGGGCCGTCGTTCTCGCTCGTCGAGCCCGGCGGCGACGCCCAGCGCGACCTGCCGCGCGACGAGCAGGGCGCACCGCTCGTCCCGGACGGGCGCAACGACGAGAACCTCGTCGTCGCCCAGTTCCACCTCGCGATGATCCGCTTCCACAACGCCGTCGTGGACTGGGTGGACGACGTCGAGCCGTGGACGCGGCTCACGGGCGGGGAACGCGGTGTCTTCGAGCGCGCGAGCCAGCTCGTGCGCTGGCACTACCAGTGGCTCGTGGTCAACGACTACCTGCGCACCCTCACCAAGCCGGGGGTGCTCGACGCGACGCTCCTGCGCGACACGTCGTTCTTCCGCCCCCGGTACCCGATCTCGATGCCCCTCGAGTTCGCCGTCGCGGCGTTCCGGTTCGGGCACTCGATGATCCGGGACTCGTACGACTACAACGTCAACTTCACCGGGCCGCCGCCCCGGAACGCGAGCCTGGTCCAGCTCTTCCAGTTCACGGGGAGCGGCGGCAGCCTGCGCCCCGGGCCGGCGGGCGACCCCGCGCTGCCGTCCAACTGGCCGATCGAGTGGGCCCGCTTCGTGGACAAGGGCGACCCCTCGCCCTTCCGGGCCGCGGAGAAGATCGACACGTTCCTCGCACCGAGCCTCGGCGACCTGGTCAAGGAGGGGAACCTGCCGCCCGAGCCGCCCGCGCACACGCCGGCCCAGCTCGTGGCGAGCGCGCTCCAGAAGCAGCTCGCGCAGCGCAACCTGCTGCGCGGCTACATGCTCGCGCTGCCCACGGGCGAGGCCGTCGCCGCGGCGCTCGGCGTCACCCCGCTCACCCCGGCCCAGCTCGAGGACCGGGCGGGCGACGACGTGAAGCAGGCGCTCGCGGCCTTGCGGGACGGCGACCACGGCGGCACCCCGCTGTGGTACTACGTCCTCAAGGAGGCCGAGCTCCAGGGCAACGGGAGCTTCCTCGGCGAGGTCGGCAGCCGCGTGCTCGCGGAGACGTTCGTGTACCTGCTGCGCCAGGACGACACGTCCTACGTCCGGGCGAGCAACCACTGGACGCCGGCGCAGGGCGTGCACTTCGAGGACGGGTCCCTCGTCCTCACCCTGCCGGACCTGCTCCGGTTCGCGGGCGTGCTGCCCGACGCGGCGGGACGGTTCCGCGGCGACGGGACGGCCGGGCACGACGGGGCCTGAGCCCGGAGGACGGTGCGGCCGCGCCGTCGGCGGAGGTGCGCTCGGACGACGACCGCACCGTCGCCGGCGGTGCGGCCGCGCGCTGGTACGATGGATGCGCCGTCTGACCGGCCGCGGATCCAGAGAGCCCGGGAGAACCGTCCCCGGCGCACCGCGCAACGAACCCGAAGGAGAACCGTGCCGCTCGACACTGCCACGAAGCAGCGCATCATGACCGAGTACGCGACGAGCGAGGGCGACACCGGTTCGCCCGAGGTCCAGGTCGCGCTCCTCACGCAGCGCATCAAGGACCTCACCGAGCACCTCAAGGAGCACAAGCACGACCACCACAGCCGTCGTGGTCTGCTCCTCCTCGTCGGCCAGCGCCGTCGCCTGCTCGGCTACCTGCAGAAGGTCGACATCAACCGCTACCGCAGCCTCATCGAGCGCCTCGGTCTGCGTCGCTGACACGACACCGCCAGCCCGGTCCCTGCGGGGACCGGGCTGGTCTGGTGTGATGTACCTGTCACACCACGGCTGATCACCACCAGCCGACACCACCCACACCGCGCCGCCGGCCTCTCGTTCGGTCCTCGGTAGTGGCTCACGGACCCCCACGGCCCCGTCTCGGACGGAGCCGGTACGGGAACCGCCGTGGACCTCGATCGAAGACCGCCGAGCGTCGAGTGCGACCGGAGCCCCCGCGCCACGCGCGCCGGGGCGCGGACCGGAACCCTCGACAGGGGCTACCCGGGCGGCGCTTCGAGAAAGGGAGGGCACCCGTGGAGGGTCCCGAGATCCAGTTCGCCGAGGCCACGATCGACAACGGTCGCTTCGGCACCCGCACCGTCCGGTTCGAGACCGGGCGCCTCGCGCGTCAGGCCGCCGGCTCCGTCGCCGCATACCTCGACGACGAGACCATGCTCCTGTCGGCCACGACGGCCGGCAAGCACCCCAAGGACCAGTTCGACTTCTTCCCGCTGACGGTGGACGTCGAGGAGCGCATGTACGCCGCGGGCCGCATCCCCGGCTCGTTCTTCCGCCGCGAGGGCCGCCCCTCGACGGACGCGATCCTCGCGTGCCGCCTCATCGACCGCCCGCTGCGCCCGCTGTTCGTCAAGGGCCTGCGCAACGAGGTCCAGGTCGTCATCACGGTCCTCGCGCTCCACCCGGACGACGCGTACGACACGCTCGCGATCAACGCGGCCTCGGCGTCGACGCAGATCTCCGGCCTGCCGTTCTCCGGCCCGGTCGGCGCGGTCCGCATCGCGCTCGTCGACGGCCAGTGGGTCGCGTTCCCCAAGTACTCCGACAAGGAGCGCGCGGTCTTCGACATGGTCGTGGCCGGCCGTGTCGTCGGCGACGACGTCGCGATCGCGATGATCGAGGCCGAGGCCACCGACGGTGCCTGGGGCCTCGTCAAGGACGAGGGCGTCGGCGCGCCGACCGAGGAGGTCGTCGCCGAGGGCATCGAGGCGGCCAAGCCGTTCATCAAGGCGCTGTGCGACGCGCAGTCGGCGCTCGCCGCCCAGGCCGCGAAGCCGGTCAAGGAGTACCCGGTCTTCCTCGACTACCAGGACGACGCGTTCGCCGCGGTCGAGGCCGAGGTCTCCACCGACCTGCGCGCCGCGCTCGCCATCGCGGACAAGCAGGACCGCGAGAACCGTCTCGACGAGATCAAGAACGAGATGGTCGGCAAGCTCCAGGCCGGGTTCGACGGCCGCGAGAAGGAGCTGTCCGCCGCGTACCGCTCGCTCCAGAAGAAGCTCGTGCGCCAGCGTGTCCTCACCGAGGGCGTGCGCATCGACGGCCGTGGGCTCGCGGACATCCGCACGCTGTCGGCCGAGGTCGAGGTGCTCCCGCGCGTGCACGGCTCCGCGCTCTTCGAGCGTGGCGAGACCCAGATCATGGGCGTCACCACGCTGAACATGCTCCGCATGGAGCAGCAGATCGACTCGCTCGGTCCGGAGACGCGCAAGCGCTACATGCACAACTACAACTTCCCGCCCTACTCGACCGGCGAGACCGGCCGCGTGGGCAGCCCCAAGCGCCGCGAGATCGGCCACGGCGCGCTCGCCGAGCGTGCCCTCGTGCCGGTGCTCCCGAGCCGCGAGGAGTTCCCGTACGCGATCCGTCAGGTGTCCGAGGCCCTCGGCTCCAACGGCTCGACGTCCATGGGCTCCGTGTGCGCCTCGACGCTCTCGCTCCTCAACGCGGGCGTGCCGCTGCGCGCCCCCGTCGCGGGCATCGCGATGGGCCTCATCTCCGACACGGTGGACGGTGAGACCCGCTACGCGGCGCTCACCGACATCCTCGGTGCCGAGGACGCGTTCGGCGACATGGACTTCAAGGTCGCCGGCACGCGCGAGTTCGTCACGGCCATCCAGCTCGACACCAAGCTCGACGGCATCCCCGCCTCGGTGCTCGCCGGTGCGCTGACCCAGGCGCGCGACGCGCGCCTGACGATCCTCGACGTCCTCGCCGAGGCCATCGACGTGCCCGACGAGATGTCCCCGAACGCCCCGCGCGTCATCTCCGTGAAGGTGCCGGTCGACAAGATCGGCGAGGTCATCGGCCCCAAGGGCAAGATGATCAACCAGATCCAGGAGGAGACGGGCGCGGACATCTCCATCGAGGACGACGGCACCGTGTACATCGGTGCCACCGACGGCCCGTCGGCCGAGGCCGCCCGCGCGGCGATCAACGCGATCGCCAACCCGCACGTCCCGGAGATCGGCGAGCGCTTCGTCGGCACGGTCGTCAAGACGACGTCGTTCGGCGCGTTCATCTCGCTCTCCCCGGGCAAGGACGGTCTGCTGCACATCAGCCAGATCCGCAAGCTCGTGGGCGGCAAGCGCGTCGAGAACGTCGAGGACGTGCTGTCCATCGGCCAGAAGGTCCAGGTCGAGATCGGCGAGATCGACCCGCGCGGCAAGCTCTCGCTGCACGCCGTGGTCGAGGAGGAGGCTGCGGCCGACGCTCCCGCGACCGAGGGCGCGGACGCCTGACGTGCCATGGGACCTCCCGCTCGTCCCGGCGGGTGACGCCGGGGCCGAGCTGACCGCCGGGCAGGACGGCGCGACGATCCGTCGCTCCGTCCTGCCCGGCGGGGTCCGCGTGCTCACCGAGTCCATGCCGGGCCTGCGCTCGGCGACGATGGGGGCGTGGGTCGGCGTCGGCTCGCGCGACGAGACCGACGGCCACTTCGGCTCGACGCACTTCCTCGAGCACCTGCTGTTCAAGGGCACCGCGCGCCGCTCGGCGATGGACATCGCCGAGGCGTTCGACGCCGTCGGCGGCGAGGCCAACGCCGCGACCGGCAAGGAGCACACGTGCTACTACGCGCGCGTGCTCGACGCCGACCTGCCCATGGCGGTCGACGTCATCGCCGACATGGTGACGTCCGCGCGCCTGGACCCCGACGAGCTCGAGACCGAGCGCGGCGTGATCCTCGAAGAGCTCGCGATGAACGACGACGACCCCTCGGACGTCGTGCACGAGGAGTTCGCGGCGGCCGTGCTCGGCGGGCACGCGCTCGGCCGCCCCATCGGCGGCACCCCGGACACGATCAACGCGGTCCCGCGCGACGCCGTCTGGGAGCACTACCGCTGGCACTACCGCCCGGAGACGCTCGTCGTCGCGGCGGCGGGCGGCGTCGACCACGACACGCTGGTCGCCCAGGTGGGCCAGGCGCTGCTCGACGGCGGCTGGTCGCTCGACGCGGGCAGCGCACCGCGCGCGCGGCGCGACCCCGCCGACCCCGCCCTCGCGGGCGTCGGGACGGCGGGCGTCGAGCTGTCGGTGCACCGGGCCGTGGAGCAGGCGAACGTCGTCATCGGCGGCACGGGCCTGTCCGCGACCGACGACCGCCGCTTCACGCTCTCCGTGCTGAGCGCGGTGCTGGGCGGCGGCATGAGCTCGCGCCTGTTCCAGGAGATCCGCGAGAAGCGCGGCCTCGCGTACTCGACGTACTCGTTCGCGTCCGGCCACGGCGGCATCGGCACCTTCGGCCTCTACGCCGGGTGCGCGCCGTCGAAGGTCGACGAGGTCACGGCCCTGCTCCACTCCGAGCTCGACCGGCTCGCGGACGACGGCATCACCGGCGCGGAGCTCGACCGCAGCATCGGCCAGCTCTCCGGCGGCATGGTGCTCGGGCTCGAGGACTCCGGCTCGCGCATGAGCCGGCTCGGCAAGGCCGAGCTCGTCTACGGCGAGCTCCTGAGCGTCGAGGAGTCGCTCGACGCGGTCCGCTCGGTCACGGCCGACGACGTGCAGAAGCTGGCCGGCGAGCTCGCCTCGCGACCGCGGTCCGTCGTGCGCGTCGGGCCGTTCGGCGGCTGATCCCCGCCCGCCAGGGCGTCTCGCGGCGGCCGTCCTCCTTCGCGGAGGGCGGCCGCCGTCGTGCTGTGGGCAGACCCACTGCCCGGGGAGGCGGACGCGGCACCGGTCCGCCCGCGCACCGGCGATAGGGTGACGGGCGTGAGCGACCAGAGCATCCCCGCGCCCGATTCCGCCCCGACCGCCCCCGGCCAGGAGCCGGGGCGCCCGCTGCGGGTCGCCGTCCTGGGCGCCGCCGGGCGCATGGGCGCGACGGTCTGCGCCGCCGTCGAGGGCGCGGCGGACCTCGAGCTCGTCGCACGCCTCGACGCGGGCGACGAGGTCGCGGCCGCGACGCTCGGCGGTGCGGACGTCGCCGTCGACTTCACCGTCCCGTCCGCGACCGAGGCGAACGTCCACGCGCTGATCGACGCGGGCGTGCACGCCGTCGTCGGGACCACGGGCTGGACGGAGGAGAGCCGCGGACGCGTCGTCGCGCACCTCGGTCGTGCCGCCGCAGCCGGCGCACCAGGTCTCGGCGTGCTCATCGCGCCCAACTTCGGTCTGTCCGCCGTGCTCGCGATGACGTTCGCCGCCAAGGCCGCCCGCTACTTCGAGTCGGCCGAGGTGATCGAGCTGCACCACCCGGACAAGGTCGACGCGCCGTCCGGCACCGCGCGGCACACCGCCGCGGCGATCGCCGCGGCGCGCGCCGACGCGGGCGTCGCGCCGAGCCCCGACGCGACGGAGACGGGCTGGGAGGCGCGCGGCGCCGACGTCGACGGCGTGCGCGTGCACGCGGTGCGCCTGCGCGGCCTCGTCGCGCACGAGGAGATCCTGTTCGGCAACGCGGGCGAGCAGCTGGTCATCCGGCAGGACTCGTTCGACCGCGTCTCCTTCATGCCGGGCGTCCTGCTCGGCGTCCGCGAGGTCGTCGGCCGACCGGGCCTGACCGTCGGGCTCGAGAACGTGCTGGACCTGGCGTGAGCGCGCCCGGCGGTCCGGTCGGTCCTGGCGCCGACGGCGGCAGCGACGACGGCCGTCCGGAGGGGACGACCGGGCGGTCGCGCGCCGCCCGGCCCTGGAAGGCGATCGTCGGCGCGGTGCTCGTGACGATCCTGCTCGCGCTCTACGTGTGGCAGGTCGCCGGCCGTGCCGCCGCGCTCGTCGGCACGGGTGAGCCGGTGGCGATGGTGATCGGCGCGGGCGTGCTCGTGCTGCCCTTGCTCGTGGTGGGGCTGGTCGGGCGCGAGTTCGCGCTCGCCGGCACCGTGCAGCGCATGGCCGACGACCTCGCCGCCCAGGGCCGGCTGCCGGTCGACGACCTGCCGCGCTCGCCCGGCGGGCGCATCGACCGGGAGGCCGCCGACGCGGCGTTCGGCCCCTACCGCGACGCGGTCGACGCCGACCCCCAGAGCTGGGAGGCCTGGTACCACCTCGCGTTCGCCTACGACGCGGCGCGCGACCGGCGGCGTGCGCGCGAGGCGCTGCGCAAGGCCGCGTCGCTCTACCGCTCGCGCCGCCGCGCCTGACCGCGCCCGGGCACGAGGGTCACAGGCTGGTCCAGCAGTAGAGCCGGTGACCGGCGTCGTCGGCACGGGCGCACAACGCGGAGAGCCGGTGCAGCGCGTCCGCGAGGTCCGCGGGGTCGGACCCCTCGAGCTCCTCGGTCGCGGCCCACCGCACGGCGACCTCGTCGAGTGCCGCAGGCGTCGCACCGGCGAGGGCGCCCACGAGGGTGTCGGTCACCGAGACCACCCACGGCCCCTCGTCCCCGGCGGTCGCGACGAGCGACCCGTGACGGGCGTCGGCCGTCACCTCGGCGTACGGCCGGTCCGTGAGCAGGCTGGTCAGCGTGCCGGCCACGACGAACGGGTCGATGCCCTTGAGCTCCACCGTCGCGAACGCGGGCTGGGAGGTCAGCGGGTCCGGAGAGTCGGGGCCCAGAGCCGCGGCGGTCGCGGCCCGGGTGTCGTCGGGAGCGGCGAAGTAGTCGGTGAGGATGCCCATGGCGGTCGATCTTCGCAGGTCAGGTGCGCGGGCGGGTCACGGCGGTGTCACGGGTACGTGACGAACAGGGACCCGAGCCTCAGATCTCGGCGGTCCAGCGCCGCTCGACGACGTCGCGCACCCCGGTCGCGAGCGTGCGGGTCCGCCCGTCGGGCCCGAGGCCGGCCCCGGCGAGGAACGCCTCGCGCGCGGTGTCGCCGTCGAGCACCCAGGTGACGACCTCCTCCGCGCCGTCGCGGCGCAGCCGGTCGACCGCGGCCGCGAGCAGGCGCGACCCGTGCCCGCCGCGCTGGTGCCGCGGCTCCACCTCGAGCGCGAGGACCTGTCCGGGCGCCACGGCGGCGAACCCGACCACGTCCGCGCCCGCGCACGCGACGAGCACGCCGAAGCCCGGACCCGGGGGCGAGGAGATCGCGGCGGCCCACTGCTCGCGCATCCGCACGGTGTCGAGCGCGTCGAGCACGTCCTCGCCGAGGACCTCCTCGTGCGACGAGCGCCACGCGCCCACCTGGATCGCGGTCATCGCGACGTCGTCGCCGGGCACGGCGGGGCGGACGGAGACGTCGGCGGTCTCGCGGAAGAGGCTCACGGCTTCACCCTACGAGACCTCGGGGGCACTTTCGGCCGGAGTCATCCCCAGCCGAGGGCACGCAGACCCGCGGCCGTGGCGGCGGCGAGCACCACGACGACGATGAAGGGCGCGCGCAGCGCGAGCGCGACCGCCGCCACGCCGAGCGCGGGCAGGCGCGCGTCCACGACCAGGGCCTGCCCGTCGCCGACGGTCTGCACCGCGACGAGCGCGGCGAGGAGCGCGGCGGTCACGAGCGCCGCCGTGCGCGCGACACGCTCGTCGGCGAGCCAGTGCTCGGGCACGAGGTGCCCGGCGAGCTTGAGCGCGAAGCACACGGCGGACGCGGCCAGCACGACGACCCACACGGTCGCTGACGTCATGAGGTCTCCTTCTGCGGCGGTCCGTCCGTGGACGACGAGGGCGACCCGCCCGCGGCGGCGCGCCGACGTCGCACGTCGACCTGCCCGATGACGATCGCGACCGCGGCGGCGGCCAGCACCGGTACACCGCCCGGCGCGACCGGGATCAGCAGGACCGCGACGAGGACGGCCGCCGCCGCGGCGAGCTGCATCGCCCGCGCGGCGAGCCGGGGCCACAGGAGGGCGAGGAACGCGGCCGCCGCGGCGGCGTCGAGCCCCCACGCGCGCGGGTCGCCGAGCGCGTCGCCGGCGAGCGCCCCGACGAGCGTCATGGCGTTCCACAGCACGAAGATGCCGACGCCCGTCCACCAGAACCCCGCCCGGACGGCGCGGCGCGAGCGCTGGGCGGTCGCGACCGCCGTCGACTCGTCGATCGTGAACTGCGCCGCGACGACCTTGTGCCACGACCGCAGCGCGAGCAGCGGGCCGAGCTGCGCCCCGTACAGGGCGTTGCGGACCCCGAGGAAGCCTGCGGTCGCGATCGCCGCGGTCGGCGCGCCGCCGGCGCCGACCACGCCGATGAGCGCGAACTGCGACCCGCCCGAGAACATGAGCAGGCTCAGCGCCATGGTCTGCGCGACGTCCAGCCCCGCGACCACCGACAGCGCCCCGAACGAGATGCCGTACAGCCCCGTCGCGACGGACACCGACACGGCCTGGCGCACCGCGGCACGGACCTCGTCCTCGACGGCATGCTCGACGGCGTCGGTCACCTCGGCGTCGAGCGACGCCGGGGCGTCGGTCTCGGCGCCGGGGCGCGGGACGTCGTCGGGCCGGCTCATGCGTGCGGGTCGGCCGGGCCCTCGCCCGCCGCGGCCGCGTTGGCCGCACGCTGGTGCGCGGTGAGGGACATGCGGTCGATCGCCGCGAGCGCGAGGGCCGAGACGACGAACGCCAGGTGGATGATCACCTGCCACATCATGACGTCGCCCGTGATCCGGCCGGTGGACGACTCGATGAAGGTGCGCAGCAGGTGGATCGACGAGATCCCGATGATCGACATCGCGAGCTTGGTCTTGAGCACGTTCGCGTTGACGTGGCTCAGCCACTCGGGCTGGTCGGGGTGACCGTCGAGCCGGATGCGCGACACGAACGTCTCGTAGCCGCCGACGATGACCATGATGAGCAGGTTGGAGATCATGACGACGTCGACGAGGCCGAGGACGGCGAGCATGATCTCCTCGGCGCCGAACGCGTGCGACACCATCTCGTGCGTGGCGGGGTCCTCGACCGTGTGCTCGCCGGTGAACCCGCCGACGATGAGGTGCCACAGCTCCTTGAGGAACTGCCAGACGTAGACGACCTGGGCCACGATGAGGCCGAAGTAGAGCGGTGCCTGGAGCCAGCGGGACGCGAAGATCATGTATCCGACGGTCGTGACGCGGGCGCTGGGCGAGGGGGCGTTCGGGCTGATGGTCGACGCGGGCGACGAGGGCACGGGCGTGGGCTCTCCGGGAGTCGGTGGCAGGGGAGCGTCAGGCTACCAACGCCGGGTGACGGCCCGACGACGCCGGTCACGCCCGCAGCAGCGCGGACGACGGGAGTCAGAGCGCGACGTAGACCGTCTCGAGGTACTCCTCGAGTCCCGCCTCGCCGCCCTCGCGGCCGAGGCCGGACTGCTTGAGCCCGCCGAACGGCGCGCTCGCGTCGGACACCATGCCGCGGTTGATGCCGATCATCCCGGCCTCCACCTCCTCGGACACGCGCACGGCGCGGTCGAGCGAGGACGTGTACGCGTAGGCGGCCAGCCCGTACTCGGTGGCGTTCGCGAGCGCGAGGCCCTCGTCGTCGTCGCCGAACGCGACCACGGGCGCCACGGGACCGAAGATCTCCTCGGTGACGACGCGCGCGTCGGGGTCGACGCCGGAGAGCACGGTCGGGGCGTAGAAGTACCCCGTGGTCCGCGGCCGGTCGGCGCCGGTGAGGACCTGCGCGCCGCCGTCGGACGCGGCGTCGACGAGCCCGGCGACCTTGTCGACGGCCTTCTCCTCGATGAGGGGGCCGACCTGGGTCCCGTCCTGCGCGCCCGGGCCGACGCGCAGGCCCTCGAACGCGGCGGCGAGGCGCTGGGCGAACTCGCGCGCGACGGCGTCGTGCACGAGGAAGCGGTTGGCCGCGACGCACGACTGGCCCGCGTTGCGCAGCTTCGCGACGAGCGCCCCCTCGACGGCGGCGTCCAGGTCGGCGTCCGCGAAGACGAGGAACGGCGCGTTCCCACCGAGCTCCATCGACGTGCGCAGCACCTGGGACGCCGCCTTCTCGAGCAGCGTGCGCCCGACGGCCGTGGAACCCGTGAACGACAGCTTGCGCAGACGCTCGTCGACGAGCAGCGGTTCGGTCACGTCCGCGGCACACGACGACGGGACGACGTTGACGACGCCGGTCGGCAACCCGCGGTCGGCGAGCTCGGACCGGATGACCTCGGCCACGAGCGCGGTCGTGAGCGGCGTGAGCCGTGCCGGCTTGATCACGACCGTGCAGCCGGCCGCGAGCGCCGGGCCGATCTTGCGCGTCGCCATCGCGATGGGGAAGTTCCACGGCGTGACGAGCAGGGCCGGTCCCACGGGCCGGCGGAAGACGAGCTGCCGGTTGCCGCCGGCCGGAGCCGTGCGCGCGAGGCCCTCGGCCCGCACCGCCTGCTCGGCGTACCAGCGCAGGAAGTCGGCGCCGTAGAGCACCTCCGCGCGCGCCTCGGCGAGCGGCTTGCCGCACTCGGCGGTGATGAGCGCGGCGACGTCGTCGGCCCGTGCGACGACCCGGTCGTAGACGGCGCGCAGCACCTCGCCGCGCTCCCGCGGGGGCGTCGCGCGCCACGCGGGTGCCGCCCGGTGCGCGGCGTCGAGGGCGCGCAGGGCGTCGGCCGGGCTCGCGTCGGCGACGTCGAAGAGGGACTCCTCCGTCGCCGGGTCCTCGACCTCGAACGTCCGGCCGCCCTCCGCCGGTCCCCAGTGGCCGTCGACGAGCAGCCCCGTGGGCACGTGCGCGACGAGCGCGGGGGAGAGGTTCGACGTGGAGGCGGGACGGGACATGCTCCGAGT
>NZ_JNBQ01000009.1 GCF_001019615.1 Cellulosimicrobium funkei
GACGACGCCGAGTCGGACATCGAGTCGTCCACGGGCGTCCCGGCGCACGTGCACCTGTGACGGGGGCTCCCGACGCTCCGGTCGCCCTGCGAGCCGTCGTGCACGGGCGCGTGCAGGGCGTCGGCTTCCGCTGGGCGACGCGCGAGCGGCTCGTCGCGCTGGGGCTCGACGGAGCCGCGACGAACCGCCCCGACGGCACCGTCGAGGTGGTCGCGACCGGGCCCCGGAGCGCGGTCGACCGGCTCGTGGCGTGGCTGCGCGACGGCCCGACGCCGGGGCACGTCACCCGGGTGGACGTCGACCAGGACGCGGGCCCGGGGGCATGGTCGCCCTGAGTCGCGGCGGGCGGCTCAGTCGTCCGCGCGGGCCAGCACCGACTCCCAGTGCCACGGCTCGGGCACGCGCCCGTCGGGCTCGGCGAAGTCGGGGTGGGTCCAGCCGTAGGTCTCGGCGTTCTGCTTGAGCCACTCGTACTGCGGGGTGCCGAACGCCTGCACGCCGCCGCCGAGGTCGACGGCGAAGCCCAGGCCGTGGTTCGAGCAGCCGGGCGGCGCGGCGATCGGCGACGACGGGTCGTAGAGGTCCGCCTGCTCCTCGTACGTGCGGTACGAGGAGTTGATCGTCAGGTGCACGCCGAACCGCTCGAGGTAGGCCGCGTCGAGGGCGACGAGCCCGTCGAGCACCTCGGCGCGCACCCGGTCCGACGGCGACCACGGGATCGCGGCCAGGGCGGAGTCGGGCACGCGTCCGCCGTCGGGGTCCCACACCTGGTCCGGCGCGGGGCAGGAGACGGCGTCCTGCGCGGTCGACATCTCCTCCGTCGACGTGGCGACGGTCGCCAGGCCCGCCTCCAGGTCGAGCACGGCCTGCTCCAGCGCGGCGAGGTCGTCGGCGGACGCACCGCTCCCGGCCGTCTCCGACGTCGTCGCGGCCGCGTCGAGCGCCTCCCGGAGCCGCGTGCGCACCGCCTCGTCGGCACCCAGGCCCTCCGTCGCGGCGTAGATCTTCTCGCCCCGCTCCTGGACGGGCGCCAGGCTCGTGCGGGCCGCCTCGACCTCGGCGCGCGCGTGCTCCAGCATCGAGGCGTGCACGGCCTGCGACGCCTGCTCCAGCGACGCGGTCGCTCCCGTCGTGCCCGTCGTCATGCGATCGAGGAACGACGCACCCAGCAGGGCGCGCGCGTCGTCGACCTCGAGCGTGAGGTCGTCCCGGACGGCGGGGTCGGCGACCT
The DNA here is from genome assembly GCF_001019615.1 of Cellulosimicrobium funkei. Classification (GTDB taxonomy): domain Bacteria; phylum Actinomycetota; class Actinomycetes; order Actinomycetales; family Cellulomonadaceae; genus Cellulosimicrobium; species Cellulosimicrobium cellulans_E. The sequence goes on from NZ_JNBQ01000009.1 coordinate 1,232, forward strand.
TCCCGTCGGACGTCGTGAGCAGGGCCTGCGCCGTGGTGGTCTGCGCTGCCAGGTCGTCGTACGTCGACCCCCGGTACCAGACCAGCCCGCCGCCGGCGGCCCCGAGGAGGAGCGCCAGCGTCACGACGACCGCGACCCACACGCCCCGGTGCCGGCGCGTCCCCCGGGCGTGCCGCCGCTCCCGCCCGGTCGGGTAGCCCGAGGGTTCGGTGGAGGAGGGGGCGCTCGTGACGGTCACACCGCCAGAACCTACGCCACCGGCAGCCGCCCCTCGGACCGTTCGGCGGGTGAGCGAGGAGACGCTCACCGAAGTATCACGAACCCTGCCGGGCCCTCCCCAGATGGTGTCCCCGACGACGGTGCCGGGGCGAGCTGGGGAGGGGTCATGAAGCGCCTGGTGCTGTGCTGCGACGGCACGTGGAACTCGCCGGTGAACGCGAGCGTGTCGAACATCGAGAAGATCGCGCGCTCGGTCCGCACCGGCATCGGACCGGACGGCGTGCAGCAGATGGTGTTCTCCGTCGAGGGCGTCGGGGCGCAGGGCTATCTCGTCGACCGCCTGCTCGGCGGGGCGTTCGGGTACGGGCTGACGCGCAACGTCGTCGCCGGGTACCGCCACCTCGCGCTCAACTACGAGCCCGGCGACGAGATCTACGTGTTCGGGTTCAGTCGCGGCGCGTACACGGCCCGGAGCGTCGTCGGCATGGTCGCGACCGTCGGGCTGCTCACCCAGGACTCCCTCGCGCGCGACCACCTGTGCGACGCCGAGCGGATCTACCGCGTGCGCGACGCCGCCCAGCGGGCAGAGCAGGCGGCCGCCTTCCGCGCCGAGCACTGCCACGACCACGTCCCCGTCGCGTTCCTCGGCGTGTTCGACACCGTCGGCGCGCTCGGGGTCCCCGGGCTGTCCCGGCGTCGCAGCCGGTTCCACGACCTGCGCCTGTCGACCGACGTCGAGTGCGCCCGCCAGGCGCTCGCGATCGACGACCGCCGCATCACGTTCGAGCCGTGCCTCTGGGACGTGCCCGTCTCCATGGCGGCGCGGGTCAAGCAGGTCTGGTTCCCCGGCGGGCACAGCGACGTCGGCGGCGGGGCGCGCGCACGGGCGCTCTCCGACACCGCGCTCCTGTGGATGGTCGGCGAGGCCGTCTCCCGCGGGCTGTCGTTCGACGAGGACCGGCTGTTCGCGCAGCTCCACCACGAGGACGAGCTCGTGTGCCGGTTCCGCCCCGGACTGCTGTTCGGCGCGCTCAACCTCCTCAAGCGCATGCACCCGCGCCCGCGCTTCCGCGGCGACCGACGCGTCCTCGCCGGGGTGCCCACCCCGCCCGACACCGTCGACGCCGTGTACCTCGCCCAGACCGCGGCGTACCTCACCGCGGACCCCGCCTCCGAGTACGCGCGCCACGCCCGGAACGTCACGTGGTGGCGCGAGAGCGCCGGGCCGGGCCTGGAGCACCTCGTCGAGCCGATCCCCGGCGGGATCCGGGAGGACCGGCCGCTGGTCCTCGCGTGAGGGAACGGCCGGTCGCGCACGTCGACGACGGCCCGCACGCGGACACCCCGCGAGGTCTGCACGGGTGCGGGGGACGCCGTCGTCCGCTCGCCGGGTGCGACGCGCCGACCCCGTGCCATGCTGGGCGACGTGAGCGAGCAGACCGCAGCCCCGATCCCGGCCGACCAGCTCGTCCCCGCCGACGCGCACGTGCTCGGCAACCCGGACGCGCCCGTGACGATCGTCGAGTTCGGTGACCTCGAGTGCCCGTACTGCGCCGCCGCCGCGCCCGTGCTGCGGCAGGTCGTCGAGGCGTCGGCCGGCCAGGTGCGCCTCGTGTTCCGGCACTTCCCGCTGTTCGAGATCCACCCGCACGCGCTCTCCGCGGCGCTCGCGGTCGAGGCCGCCGCGGCGCAGGGGAGGTTCTGGGAGATGCAGGCTGCGCTGTTCGAGCACCAGGACCAGCTCGGCGAGGCCGGCCTGGCCGACCGCGCCGAGGAGCTCGGCCTCGACGGCGCGTCCGTCGTGGGGGACGCCGCGCAGCAGCACGCCGCACCGGTGCAGCGCGACTACGCCGACGCCCTCGCCGCGGGAGTCCAGGGCACCCCGACGCTGTTCGTCAACGGCGCCCGCTACCGCGGCCGCGTCACGGCCGACGGCCTCCGCGCCGCGATCGAGTCCGTGACCGCGCCGAGGTAGAACCCCGGTCGCGCGAGGTGGAGCCGTGGTTCTTGTGCTCGACGGCGCGTGGTTGGGTTGGGTGGTCGGGGTGGGTGGTGGTGCCGCGTCTACCATCCGCCGCTCGTTCCTCGCGGCTCCCGCCAGGCCCGCCACGACGCGGCACCACCACCCACCCCGCCCTGCTCCGTCTCACCCTGGTCGTTGCTCACCTTGGGCGACCGCCCGCGGGGTGGGGCTCGGCCCGCGCCGCGCGGCCGGCCAGGCCGCGCGACCGGCCGGGTCGCCGCACCGCCGCGCCGGGACAGTCGCCGGTCGCGGGACCGTCACGCGGGCAGGTGGTTCGGGCGCGTCCGGCGCGCGGGACGCGTCCTTGTCGCCTGCTCGACCGCCGGGCCGGCCTGGTCGGGCTCGTGCCGAGTCGCCACAGGCGTACTGGCTCCGGCGGGCCGCTCGATGGTCGCGAGCGGCGAGCGACGTCCCGGGCGAGACGATCGCCGAGCGGTGGGGGTGGGCTCGGATGCGAAGGGGCGTCAGAGCGGCGCTCCTCAAACCCACGGCCGACAGACCAGAGTGACGGCGCCGCAGCCCCGAGCACCGAGGCCACCCGCGCCGCGGACCCGACCCCGCGGGCCTGAGACCCGACCACAGCCGCCCCGCTACAACCACGGTTCTACCTCGGCGGCCCGGGGCTCTCTCAGCGGGGGTGGGGTGCTCAGGAGGTCGCGGGTGGGCGCCAGGGGAGGGGTGGGAGCTCGGGCGGGGGGCCGTCGGCGCCGGGGGAGCACAGGGGCCAGCGCTCGCCGACGAACCGGAGCGCGAGGGAGCCGAGCACGGCGGCGACGAGCGAGCCGGCGAGGATGCCGATCTTGGCCTGCTCGATGAGGGCCTCGTCGTCGAACGCGAGCTCGGCGATGAAGAGCGAGATGGTGAAGCCGATGCCGGCCAGGATCGCGCCGCCGAGCAGGTGGGAGTAGCGCACGCGACCGGGGAGGTCGCCGAGCCCGAGGCGCAGGGCGAGCGTCGCGGCGCCGAAGATGCCGACGGCGTTGCCCACGACGAGCGCGACGGCGACGCCGATCGTCACGGGCGACGTCGCCGCGGTCCGGAGCGACTCGGCGTCGAGCTGCACGCCCGCGTTGGCGAGGCCGAACACGGGCACGACGACGTACGCGCTCCACGGGTGCAGGACGCGCTGGAGGCGCTCGCTCGTCGGCACGGCCGCGCGCGCGGCGAGCTCGGTGAGGTGCTCGCGCTCCGCCGTCGTCTCCTGGGCGAGGCGTTTGGCGTACTTGGGCACGACGGCGACGTCCACGGGCCGCGACGAGCGCGACGGCACGAGCAGGCCCACGAGGACGCCCGCGAGCGTCGCGTGGACGCCGGACGCGTAGACCGCGCCCCACAGCGCGATCCCGGCGAGCGCGTACGGGGTGAGCCGCCAGACGCCGAGCCAGCGCAGCGCGAGGATGACGACGACGAGCACGGCGGCGACGAGGAGCCCCGGGAGCCAGAGGTCGTCGGTGTAGAAGAGCGCCATGACCGTGATGGCGCCGATGTCGTCCACGACGGCGAGCGTGAGGAGGAAGAGCCGGAGCTGGTCCGGGCAGCGCGGTCCGAACAGGGCGAGGATCCCCACGAGGAACGCCGTGTCGGTCGACATGACGATGCCCCACCCGTGCTGCGCGGGCGAGCCGGCGTTGAACGCGACGTAGATGAGGGCGGGGACGGCGAGCCCGCCGAGCGCGCCGAGGGCGGGCACCGCGACGGTCCGCCGGTTGCGGAGCTCGCCGCTCGTCACCTCGCGGTTGATCTCGAGCCCGATGACGAGGAAGAAGACGGCCATCGCGGCGTCGTTGACCCAGTGGTGCAGGTCCATCTCGAACGACCACGGCCCGACGTGCCAGCCCGCCGTCGCGGACCACAGGTCGTCGTACGCGCCGGACCAGGCGGAGTTCGCCCAGACGAGCGCGACGACGGTCGCGACGAGCAGCAGCACCGCGCCGCCCGCCTCGGTCGCGAGGAACGACCGCAGGGAGGGCGCGACGGGACGCAGCTGGAAGCGCAGCGGCGGGCCCGGCCGGGCGGGGACGCGGACGATCGGGAACGACGACGGCGGAGCGGGTTCGGTCACGGGGCCTCCGGGTGGTCGGGGACGGGCGACGCCCCCGGCGTCGGACCTTCGGTCGGTACCTGCGGTCCGACCGTGGGTCGGACCTGCGCTGGGACAACTCTTCCGGGCGGCAGTTCCTTCCGCAACGGGCCCGCGGGATCCGGTCTCTCCACCGGTTGTCCACACTGTGGAAAAGTTCTTCCGAAAGCCTTGTGTCGTCGGTCACGCGCTGCTAGCGTCGTGAATGCCAACGGCGGGCCCGGGCCGAGCGACACGCTCGGTGGTCGACGCGATCGATCCGACACCGGCAGCTACCTACCAGGCGGAAGTGACAACTCGCCTGCAGCGGCCCGCCGGCCGCCTCCTCCCGGGTCACCGACGAGCCGGAAGCCGGAGGCGGAGCACCCGGCGTCGCTGCCCGAACCGTGGAGACTCACCATGGACACTCTTGTCGTGGACGCAGCACACCTGGACCGAGCCGTCGCCCTCGCGGTCGACAGCGTCGCGAACGCCGGAGGACCCTTCGGCGCCGTGATCGTCACCGCCGACGGGCAGGTGTTCGAGGGCAACAACCGGGTCACGCAGGACAACGACCCCACCGCGCACGCCGAGGTCACCGCGATCCGTCGCGCGTGCGCCGCGCTCGGCACGTTCGACCTCACCGGCGCGACGCTCTACTCGAGCTGCGAGCCGTGCCCCATGTGCCTCGCGTCGGCACTCTGGGCGCGTGTGCAGACCGTGTACTTCGCCGCCGACCGCCACGACGCCGCGAACGCCGGGTTCGACGACGCGGAGTTCTACGACTTCTTCGCCGCCGACCCCGCCGACCGGAGCATGCAGGTCGTGCACGAGCGCACGGCCACCGCCACCGCGCCGTTCGACGCCTGGCGCGTCCTCGAGTCCCGGATCGAGTACTGACCGGCCGCCGCGCCGTTCAGCACCGCGATCTCGCACCGAAAGGACACAAGGACGTGACCCTCCTCGGCATGCGGCGGGAGACCGCCGAGAACGACGACGCACGCGGTACCGGCCCGGCCACCGGCCGGCTCGACCGCTTCTTCAAGATCACCGAGCGCGGCTCGACCACGGGGCGCGAGCTCCGCGGCGGCCTGGTGACCTTCTTCGCGATGGCGTACATCGTCATCCTCAACCCCCTCATCCTCGGCGGGACGAGCGCCGAGAACGCGCCCGTCGACGTCGCGGGCGGGTGGCTCCAGACGGCGCAGGTCGGCGCGATGACCGGCCTCGCCGCCGGCGGGCTGACCATCCTGTTCGGCCTCGTCGCGAACCTCCCGTTCGCGCTCGCTGCCGGGCTGGGCATCAACTCGTTCCTCGCCGTCGCCGTCATCGGCGACGTCACGTGGCCCGAGGCGATGGGGCTCGTGCTCGTCAACGGCCTGCTCATCGTCCTGCTCGCCGTGACGGGCGCGCGGTCGGCGATCTTCAACGCCGTCCCGCGCCAGCTCAAGGCCGCGATCACGGTCGGCATCGGCCTGTTCATCGCGTTCATCGGGTTCGTCGACGCGGGGTTCGTCACGCGCACCCCGGGTGGACCGCCTGTCCAGCTCGGCGACGGCGGGTCGATCACCTCGGTCCCGACGCTCGTGTTCGTCGTCGGTCTGCTGACCATGGGCATCCTCGTGGCGCGCAAGGTCAAGGGCGGGCTGCTCATCGGGCTCGTCGCGACGACCGTCGTCGCGATCGTCGCCGAGGCCGTGCTGCAGCTCGGTCCCGCGTCCGACGACAACCCCGGCGGCTGGCACCTCACCGTCCCGACGCTGCCGAGCTCCCTCGTCTCCGTGCCGGACCTCAGCCTGTTCGGGCAGTTCTCGTTCGGTGCGTTCGACCGGATCGGGGCGCTCGCGGCGACGATGCTCGTGTTCACGCTGTTCTTCACGAACTTCTTCGACGCCATGGGCACGATGACGGGGCTCGCCAAGCAAGGCGGCCTCGCCGACGCGGACGGCAACTTCCCGCGCATCAAGTCGGCGCTCGTCGTCGAGGGCGTGGGCGCGGTCGTGGGCGGCGCGACGTCGTCGTCGTCGAACACGGTGTTCGTCGACTCGGCCGCGGGCGTGGGCGAGGGCGCGCGCACGGGCCTCGCCTCGGTCGTCACGGGCGGGCTGTTCCTCGTCGCGATGTTCCTCACGCCGCTCACGGCGGTCGTGCCGATCGAGGTCGCGAGCGCGGTCCTCGTCGTCGTGGGCGCGATGATGATGGGCCAGATCAAGGAGATCGACCTCACCGACTTCACGGTGACGCTGCCGGTGTTCCTGACGATCGTGACGATGCCGCTCACGTACTCGATCGCGAACGGCATCGGCATCGGGTTCGTCACGTGGGTCCTGCTGCGGTTCGCGTGCGGCAAGGCGCGCGACGTCCACCCGCTCCTGTGGGTGGTCGCGGCCGGGTTCGTCGTGTACTTCGTGCGCGGTCCCCTGACCGCGGTCGTGGGAGGCTGACCTCGACATCGACCGCACGGCCGACGGGTCGCCCGCTCCTCCGGGTGGCCCGTCGGCGTGCACGGCACCGAGGGAGGACGTGGCATGGCCGGCAATTCGCGCGTGAGCGTCGACGAGCACCGCGCGGACGTGGCGGCGCTCCTCGCCCCCCTCGTCGAGGCGGCCCGACGGCGCACGCGCACCGAGGACGTCCTCCTCGCCGCCGCGCTCGGCCGGGTCCTCGCGGGCGACCTCGTCGCGCCCGTCGCCGTCCCGCTGTTCCGCAACTCCCAGATGGACGGGTACGCCGTCCGAGCCGCGGACGTCGCCGGGGCGAGCGCGGACGCGCCCGTCCGGCTCGCCGTCGCGGCGGAGATCCCCGCTGCGCCGGGCGTCCCGCCGCGGCTCGCGCCGGGCACCGCGGCCCGCATCATGACCGGCGCGCCGGTGCCCGAGGGCGCGGACGCCGTCGTGCCCGTCGAGGACACCGTGGCGGGGACGTTCTCGGGCACGCCACGACCCGACACCGCGGCTCCCACCGGGGACGTGTCCGGTCCCGGCGCGAGCCACGCCGTCGAGGTCCGGGTGCCGCGGTCGGTGGGCGATTTCGTCCGCGAGGCGGGCTCCGACGTCCGGCCCGGGGACGTGCTCCTGCCGGACGGCACCGTCCTCGCGCCGCACCATCTGGCCGCCGTCGCGGCGTGCGGGGTGGGGAGCGTGCGCGTGGTCGCCCGGCCGCGCGTCGCCGTCCTGTCGACGGGGTCCGAGCTCGTCGCGCCGGGGGAGACGCCGGGGCCGGGGCAGGTCTTCGACGCCAACGCCGACGCGCTCGGGGCCGCCGTCCGGCGCGCGGGCGGCGACGTGGTGCTCACGGCCCGGTGCGGCGACGACGCCGCACGGTTCGGCGCCGTGCTCGCCGAGGCCGCCGCGGTCGCGGACCTCGTCGTGACGTCGGGCGGCGTGTCGCAGGGGGCGTACGAGGTGGTCAAGGACGTGCTCGCGGGCTCCGGCGCTGTCGGTGGTCCGGACGCCGACCAGGAGGTCGGCCGGGCGATGTCGCCGAGCGTCACGTTCCGGTCGGTCGCGATGCAGCCCGGCGGGCCGCAGGGGTTCGGCACCGTGCACGGGACGCCCGTGCTCACGTTCCCGGGCAACCCGGTGAGCGCCCAGGTGTCGTTCGCGATGTTCCTGCGCGAGCCGCTCGAGCGCGCGGCGGGGCTGCCCGCCGTCGACCGGGTCCGCACGGCGGTCCTCGCCGACGCGCTCTCGTCGCCCGCGGGCAAGCGCCAGCTCCTGCGCGGCGCGACCGGCCCCGGCGGCACGGTGCGCGTCGTCGGGGGAGCGGGGTCGCACCTCGTCGCGTCGATGGCGCGGGCGGACGTGCTCGTGGACGTCCCCGCCGACGTGGAAGAGTGGGACGCCGGGACCGAGGTGGAGGTACGAGAGCTGTGAGCGAGACGCAGGGCGAGTCCGCAGTCGCTGCCCAGGGGGCGGCGGCCGCGGGCGTGAGCCGCGTGACGACCGACGTGCTGGACGACGTGGTGTCGCGCGCCGTCGAGGAGGCGGTCGCGAGCCCGGAGTGCGGCGCCGTCGTGACGTTCCGCGGGGTCGTGCGCGACGTCGACGGCGGCCGCGGCGTGAGCCGGCTCGACTACGAGGCGCACCCCGACGCGACCGCGGTGATCCGGCGGTGCGTGGCCGGCGTGGCGGCCGAGACCGGGCTGCGGGTCGCCGCCGTCCACCGGTACGGGACCTTGGGGATCGGCGACGTGGCGCTCGTCGCGTCGGCGGCCGCGGGCCACCGCCGCGAGGCGTTCGAGGCGTGCTCGCTGCTCGTCGAGCGCATCAAGGCCGAGGTGCCGATCTGGAAGCGCCAGCACTTCGAGGACGGCGTCTCGGAGTGGGTCGGGCTGTAGCGGCACGCTCCACGGGACTGCGCCGACGAACGCCGAGAGGCGAGAAGCGGCCCCCGGTCACGGCCGGGGAGGGGCTGCTTCTCGCCTCTCGTGCGTCGGTCTGCGGGATCCGCCGAGCGACGACGATGTCGGGCGGGACGCTCCCGGTCGCGCGCTCGTCGCGCGGGCCGGGGTTGGGACGGGTCGGTCAGCGCGCGGCGGGGCGGTTGTCCAGCAGCATGCCGATGCCGAGCCCGACGGCGGTGCCGAGGACGAGGCCGAACCAGCTCAGCACGACGACCCCGACGACGGCGCCGATCGCCGCGCCCAGGACGCTCTTGGTCCCGGCCTTCCAGCTGTCGGAGCGCTCGTCGGTGCGGTAGATCGGCAGCGCGGAGGTGGTGTTGTCCGGCGTCGTCGTGGGCACGTCGGAGGTCGCGGGGCGGTTCGTGGGTGCAGGGGAGATCGTCGTCACGGCATCCATGGTAGGAAGGTCCGTCGCGCGTGACCTGGACAGACGCGTCGTGGTGACCGGCTTCACCCTATGATCTGCGCCACCGTCGCGACGCTCAGCCGCCGATCGCGCCCATGCTGCGCGACGTCGGCGCGAACGCGTCGGCGGCGAGCGTCGGCGCGTCGCTGCCGTGCGCGAGGGGCTTGCGCCACATCGCGCCCTGCCACGCGCGGGCGAGCGCGTCGTCGCGCTCGTCCTCGGCGAGGTCGGCGGAGCGCAGGATCGCGCGCAGGTCGGTCTCGTCGTCGCCGAACAGGCACGAGCGGACCGTGCCCTCGGCCGTGAGGCGCGTGCGGTCGCACGCGCCGCAGAACGAGCGCGTGACGGACGCGATGATCCCGACGGTCTGGGGTCCGCCGTCGACGAGCCACTCCTCGGCGGGTGCGGACGGGTCGTCACGGCCGACCTCGAGCAGGTCGAAGCGGGTGCCGAGCACGGCGAGGAGGTCCGTCGCGGAGACGAGGTCGTCCCGCGTCCAGTGCCCGTCGGCGTCGAGCGGCATCTGCTCGATGAAGCGCAGGTGGCACCCGTGGTCCACCGCCCAGGCGAGCAGGTCGGCCGCGCCCGCCAGCGTCTCGGGCATGAGCACCGCGTTGAGCTTGACCGGCGCGAGCCCGGCGGCGAGCGCGGCGCGGATCCCGGCGAGCACGTCGGGCAGGCGGTCGCGGCGCGTGAGGCGCGCGAAGTCCGCACGGTCGACGGAGTCGAGCGAGATGTTCACGCGGTCGAGGCCGGCGGCGACGAGCTCGTGGACGCGCTTGTCGAGCCCGATCGCGTTGGTCGTCAGCGAGAGCGACACGTCGGGCGCGGACGCGCGCGCGGCGCGCAGGATGTCCACGAGGTCGCGGCGCATGAGCGGCTCGCCGCCCGTGAACCGGACGTCGGTGATGCCGAGGCGGTCGACGGCGACGCGCACGACGCGGCCGATCTCGTCGGGGGTGAGGAGGTCCTCGCGGGGGATCGCGGGCAGCCCTTCCGCGGGCATGCAGTAGGTGCAGCGCAGCGAGCACTTCTCGGTGATCGAGATGCGCAGGTCGCGCGCCACACGCCCGTAGCGGTCGACGAGCGCGTCGGTCGCAGGACGACCCGGGTCGAGGTCCGGCGGGCCGGCCGCGGGCGCGATCGACCGGAGCCTGGGCATCCCGAGCGAGACCGCGGTCATGGCCCGATCGTAGACGTTCCTGACGCCGGACCCGTGACCAGCGGTTCCGGCCCGTGCTAGCGTGGAGTCCGTCGAATGGAAGTTGACTTCCATTCAGCGGAACACTCGCGGACCATGTGGCGAGGGTTCCAGGGCGGATTCAAGCCCTGTGTTTCCGGCGCGTCACAGCGGACGCGACCTCGGACACGCAGGGGACTCACCGCAAGGGTTCACTGGAAGGACGCCGGTTCGCCGGCACCCTGGCGGAAGCGAGGCCCACGATGCTCCAGATCGTCGACCAGCTCGCCCCGTGGCTCGGCCCGGGGCAGCCCCCGTTCGCCGTCGCGACGGTGGTCGCGGCGTCCGGCTCCGTGCCGCGACCGGTCGGCACCGCGATGGCCGTGCGCGCCGACGGCGCCGTCCTCGGCAGCCTGTCCGGCGGGTGCGTCGAGGGCGCGGTGCACGCCGCCGCGCTCGACGCGATCGCCTCGGGCGCGAGCCACCGCGAGACGTTCGGCTACAGCGACGAGGACGCGTTCGCCGTCGGGCTGAGCTGCGGCGGCACGCTCGACGTCCACGTCCAGCCCGTCCTCCCCGGCGACGACGCGGCGCGCGCGCTCGCCGCGGTCGTGGCACGGCCCGACGGCGGTGGGGAGCCTGTGGCGCTCGTGCGCCGGATCGACGGATCGCGCCGCACGGCGGCGCTCGTCGACGATCCCGCGACCGCGAGCGAGCACGCCGTCGCCGCGGCGATCCGCGACCTCGTCGGACCCGACGCCCTCGATGCCGCGACCGCGCAGGTGGTCGCCGTCCTGCGCGCCGGTGGCACGGCGACCGTCCACGCGGCGCACGGTGCGCCCGGCGCTGCCGCGAGCCCGTCGTCGCACCCAGGCCCGGACCGTGCACCCGCGGACGCGTGCGACGAGGTCGAGCCCGTCACGCTGCTCGTCGAGACCCGCCAGCCCGCGCCGCGATTCCTCGTGTGCGGGGCGAACGACTTCGCCGGCGCGCTCGTGCGGCACGTGCGCCTGCTCGGGTACCGCGTGACCCTCGTCGACGCGCGCGAGGTGTTCGCCGAGCCGCGCCGCTTCCCCGAGGCGGAGGTCGTCGTCGAGTGGCCGGACCGGTACCTCGCTACGGAGGCCGGGGCGGGGCGCATCGACGCCCGGACGGCCGTCGCGGTCCTCACGCACGACGCGAAGTTCGACGTCCCGCTCCTGCGGCTCGCGCTCGACCTGCCGCTCGCGTACGTCGGGGCGATGGGCTCGCGCCGCTCGCACGCGCAGCGCGTCGCCGCCCTGCGCGCGGAAGGAGTGACCGAGGCGGCGCTCGCGCGCCTCCGCTCGCCCATCGGCCTGGACCTCGGGGCCGTCACACCGGAAGAGGTCGCCGTCTCGATCACCGCGGAGCTCGTCGCGACCCGGCACGGCCGGGCCGCCGTCGTCCCGCTGAGCGGCACGGACGGGCCGATCCACGCCGACCCGCCGTCCGGGTCGCCTGCCCACCACCCCGCGACCGCGGCCGCGCCGCTCCCCGAGGAGGCCTCCTGATGGACCTGAGCACCGTCACCGACCTCGTCCCGACCGCCGACCCCGCCGACTGGCGCGCGGGCGACGCGTGGCTCGCGGGCGGCACCGTCCTGTTCTCCTACGGCAGCCAGACGCTGCGGCGTCTGCTCGACCTGACGAGCGCCGGGTGGCCCGCGCTCACCGTCACCGACGACGGCCTCGAGATCGCGGCGACCTGCACGGTCGCCGAGCTGTGGGCGTTCGAGGAGAGCCGCCAGGCCGTGCCCGTGCGCGAGCGCTGGTCAGCGCTGGACCTCGTGCGCCCGTGCTGCGACAGCTTCGTCGCGTCCTTCAAGATCTGGAACACCTCGACCGTCGGCGGCAACGTCTGCACGTCCCTGCCCGCGGGCCCGATGATCTCGCTCACCGCCGCGCTCGACGGCGTCGCGGAGGTCTGGGGACCGGGCGGCACCCGGCGGACCCAACCGGTCGCCGAGCTCGTCACGGGCGAGCTGCGCAACACGCTCGCGCCGGGCGAGCTCCTGCGCGCGATCCGCGTGCCCGACCACGCGCTGCGCTCGCGCACCGCGTTCCGGCGCCTGTCCCTCTCGAACCTCGGGCGCTCGGGGGTGCTGCTGATCGGTCGGGTCGACCCGCCGGACGCCGGGGGAGGGTTCGTCCTGACCGTCACCGCCTCGACCCGACGGCCCGTGCAGCTCCGCTTCCCCGCGGACGCGCCGCCCACGGCCGCCGACCTCGCCGCCGCGCTCGACGCCGCGATCCCGCCCGACCTCTACCACGACGACATCCACGGGCTGCCCGAGTGGCGCCGGGACATGACCTACCGCCTCGGCGAGGAGATCCGCTCCGAGCTCCTCACCGGGCTCCTCGACGGCACGACCTCGGACGGAGGCCTCCGATGACCACGCTCGACCCCCGCCCGGCTCCGCCCGTGACGATCGACGGCCGCGCGGCACAGGGCGAGCCTCGCGCCGGGCAGTGCCTGCGCACGTACCTGCGCGAGCAGGGCGCGCTCGGCGTCAAGAAGGGCTGCGACGGTGGCGACTGCGGTGCGTGCACGGTGCACGTCGACGGCGTGCCGGTGCACTCGTGCGTCTACCCCGCGCGGCGGGCGGCGGGCCACGAGGTGACGACCATCCAGGGGCTCGCGGCGACGTCGTGCGCCGGCGGTGGGGTCGATGGGGACGAGCGCGGCGTGTGCGACCACGACCCCCACGGCCCGCAGGACGCGCTGCACCCCGTGCAGCAGCAGTTCCTCGACGCGCAGGGGTTCCAGTGCGGGTTCTGCACCGCCGGGATGATCATGACCGCCGCGACGTTCGACGACGCGCAGCGCGCGAACCTGCCGCGCAACCTCAAGGGGAACCTGTGCCGCTGCACCGGCTACCGCGCGATCGAGGACGCCGTCCTCGGTCGCGGCGACACGACGGGGACCGCCCCGGGCACGGGGGAGCGCGCCCCGTCGGGCGCTGACCATGCCTCTCCCTCGAGGGACCACGCCTCTACCTCGGCGGACCACGCCTCTACCTCGGCGTTCGGGCGGGACGTCCCCGCGCCGGCCGGGCGCGGGGTCGTCACCGGGACGGCGCGCTACACGCTCGACGTCGACCCCGCCGATTACCCGGGCCTGCTCCACATGAAGCTCGTGCGGTCGCCGCACGCGCACGCGCGGGTCGTCGCGATCGACACCTCCGCGGCGCTCGCGGTGCCGGGGGTGCACGCCGTCCTCACGCACGAGGACGCGCCCGCGACCCGGTTCTCGACCGCGCAGCACGAGCTGTTCACCGACGACCCCGACGACACGCGGGTCCTCGACGACGTCGTGCGGCACGTCGGGCAGCGCGTCGCCGCCGTCGTCGCCGAGACCGTCGCGGCGGCCGAGGAGGGCGTGCGCCGGGTCCGCGTCGAGTACGAGGTGCTGGCCGCCGTCGTCGACCCCGAGGAGGCCATGGCGCCCGGCGCCCCGCTCGTGCACCCCGAGCTCGACGCCGCCGACGCGCGCGTCTCTCGCCCCGAGGCCAACGTCGTCGCCGAGGTGCACTCCGAGCTCGGCGACGTCGAGCGCGGTCTCGTGGAGGCCGACGTCGTGCACGAGGCCACGTACCGCACCCACCGCGTGCAGCACGCCGCGCTCGAGACGCACTGCGCCGTCGCGTCGCTCGACGACGACGGCCGCCTCGTCGTGCGCTCGTCGACGCAGGTCCCGTTCCTCGCGCGGCGCCACCTCGCGCGCGTGCTCGACCTCGACCCGGAGCGCGTGCGCGTGCTGTGCGAGCGCGTGGGCGGCGGGTTCGGCGGCAAGCAGGAGGTGCTCACCGAGGACGTCGCGGCGCTCGCGACGCTGCGGCTCGGGCGGCCCGTGCAGCTCGAGCTGACCCGCACCGAGCAGTTCGTGGGCACGACGACGCGCCACCCCTTCCGCATCCGGGTGCGCGCGGGCGCGCGCCGCGACGGGACGCTCACCGCGCTGCACCTCGACGTGCTCAGCAACACGGGCGCGTACGGCAACCACGGGCCCGGCGTCATGTTCCACGGGTGCGGCGAGTCGCTCGGGGTGTACCGGTGCGAGAACAAGAAGGTCGACGCCCACTGCGTCTACACGAACACCGTGCCGGCGGGCGCGTTCCGCGGGTACGGGCTGTCGCAGATGATCTTCGCCGTCGAGTCCGCCGTCGACGAGCTCGCGCAGCAGCTCGGCATGGACCCGCTCGAGCTGCGGCGGCGCAACGTCGTGCTCGACGGCGACCCCATGCTCTCCACGCACCCGACGCCCGAGGAGGACGTGCTCTACGGCAGCTACGGGCTCGACCAGTGCCTGGACCTCGCCGCGGACGCCCTCGCGCGGGGCCGGGCCCGCGACGTCGCCACGTACGGGGCGGGCGTGGGGTCCGGGCCGGACGCGCTCCCGGACCTCGGCCCCGAGTGGGGTGTGGGCGAGGGCACCGCGCTCTCCATGATCGACACGGTGCCCCCTCGCGGGCACTACTCCCACGCGCGCGTGCGGCTGCGGGCCGACGGCGTGGTCGAGGCCGAGGTCGGGACCGCCGAGTTCGGCAACGGCACCACGACCGTCCATGCCCAGCTCGTCGCGAGCGCGCTCGGGCAGGACGCCGGGGACGTCGTCGTGCGCCAGTCCGACACCGACCTCGTCGAGCACGACACCGGCGCGTTCGGGTCTACCGGCACCGTGGTGGCGGGAAAGGCGTCGCTCGCCGCCGCGCAGGACCTCGCCGAGGCGGTGCTCAAGGTCGCCGCCGGCGTCGCGGGCGCCGCGCCCGGCGACTGCCGGCTCGTGCCCGGCGGCGTCGACTGCGCCGGGACGGTCCTGCCGCTGGCCGACGTCGCGCGCGCGGCCGCCGACGCCGGGATCGCGCTCGTCGCTGAGGGGCGCTGGGGCGGGCACCCCGCGCTCCGTCGCGTTCAACGTCCACGGCTTCCGGGTCGCGGTGCACCGCGGGACGGGGGAGATCCGCATCCTCCAGTCCGTCCAGGCCGCCGACGCCGGCGAGGTCGTCAACCCGCGCCAGTGCCGCGGCCAGGTCGAGGGCGGCATCGCGCAGGCCCTCGGCGCGGCGCTCTACGAGAACGTGATCGTCGACGAGACGGGCCGCGTGACGACGGACATCTTCCGCCAGTACCACCTGCCGACCTTCGCGGACACCCCCCGCAGCGAGGTCTACTTCGCGCGGACGGCCGACACCGTGGGCCCGATGGGCGCGAAGTCGATGAGCGAGAGCCCGTTCAACCCGGTGGCCCCCGCGCTCGCCAACGCGATCCGCGCCGCGACGGGCGTGCGATTCACGGAGCTCCCGCTAGCCCGAGACCGGGTCTACCTAGGTCTGAAGGCTGCCGCCACCGCCCGCTGAGTGCATGAAATGGTCGCGTCGAACGGCCTCGGGCGCGACTATTTCATGCACTCAGCGGGGGGCGGGTGGGGGGTCGAGGAGGTCGAGGTCGGCCTCGGTGTCGAGGTCGCGGCCGTCGCCCGGGTGGTCGACGACGTCGATCAGGTCGGCGTGGGCGCGCAGGAGGTCGCGCGCGCCGTGGTCGCCGTGGGCGCTCGCGGCCGCGGGCGCGGCGAGCGCGGCGTCGAGCACGAGCGGGTGGGACCAGCGCGGGCGGTCCGTTCTCGCCGGAGCTTCCGGGCCGACGGCGGCGGCCCAGCGGGACGCGGCCACGCGGCCGGGGCGGTGGGCGGCCAGGAGGCGCGCGACGTCGTCGGGCACGACGCCGGGCTGGTCCACGTGCGCGACGACGACCCGGGCGGGAGCGAGGTCGAGGGCGGCGGCGACGCCGACGCGCAGGGACGACGCCATGCCGGACGACCAGCCCGGGTTGTCGACGACGCGGACCCGGGGGTCGTCGAGCCGCGACCCGGAGCGGACGCGCTCGGCCTCGGCGCCGAGGACCACGACGACGGCGTCGCACCCGCCGACGAGCAGGACCCGGGTCGTGTGCTCGACGAGCGTGCCGCCGCGGTGGGGGAGCAGCGCCTTGGGCCCGCGCCCGAGCCGCGTCCCCGCCCCGGCCGCGAGCAGCACGGCGACGGTGGGCGTCGCAGGCGCGGTCGTCGGCGGGTTCGGCACCCGGCCAGGATAGGCCGCCGCCGAACCCGGGATCCCTCCTCGGACGGCCGCCTCCGTGGGGAGCGACCCCGGGTTCGGCGGCCCGAGAGCGACCCCGCGGCGACCAGTCGGTTTTACCAACCCTTGGGGGTTTCATCGGCGGGCTGGGATGCCGCTATGCTCGGCGCGCCGGGGCGACCGCGGCGGGCCGGCGTGCCCGCACGCCAGGTCGCGCACGGCCGTCCCGCACGACGAGCGAAGGAGTCCGGATGAGCTTCATGGAGAAGCTGCGCGGCCAGCTGATCGACATCATCGAGTTCCTCGACGAGAGCCGGGACACGATCGTCTGGCGCTTCCCGCGCCAGGGCAACGAGATCAAGAACCAGGCGAAGCTCGTCGTGCGCGAGGGGCAGAGCGCCGTCTTCGTCAGCGAGGGCCGGCTCGCCGACGTGTTCGGGCCGGGCACGTACACGCTCGAGACCAAGAACCTGCCGATCCTGTCGACGATCCAGGGCTGGAAGTACGGGTTCAGCTCGCCGTTCAAGGCGGAGGTGTACTTCGTCGCGACGCGCCAGTTCACCGACCTCACGTGGGGCACGCAGAACCCGGTGATCCTGCGCGACCCGGAGCTCGGCGCGGTCCGCATCCGGGCGTTCGGCACGTACGCGCTCCAGGTCGTCGACCCGTCGGCGCTGTTGCGTCAGCTCGTGGGGACCGACCCGCAGTTCCGCACCGACGAGATCGGCGACTACTTCCGCCGCCTCGTGGTCGGCCAGCTCGGCCCGGCGCTCGCGGAGGCCGGCGTCGCGGCGATCGACCTCGCCGCGAACCAGCGCGAGATCGCGACGCGGCTCGCGGGCCAGCTCTCGGAGGACCTGTCGGAGTACGGCATCGCCGTGCCGCGCTTCGTCCTCGAGAACGTCTCCTTCCCGCCCGAGGTCGAGGCGGCGCTCGACAAGCGGACGCAGATGGCCGTCGTCGGGAACCTCGACCAGTACACGAAGTTCCAGGCGGCGAACGCGATCGAGACCGCGGCCGCCAACCCCGGGGGCGCGGGCGACGGGCTGGGGCTCGGCGCCGGCATGGGTCTCGGGGCGGCCATGGGCCAGCAGCTCGCGCAGTCGCTGGGGACGACGGCAGCCCACCCGACCCCGGCCCCGGCGCCGCCCGCCGGGCCGCCGCCCCTGCCGGCTGCGGAGTCGCCCTGGTACTGGGCGGTCGGCGGCGCGCAGTCCGGTCCGGGCACGACGGCGGACCTCGCGGGCCGTGTCCGGTCCGGCGAGGTGACGCGCGAGTCGCTCGTGTGGCAGCAGGGGATGGCCGCATGGACCGCCGCGGGCGAGGTCCCCGCGCTCGCGCCGCTGTTCGCGGCGACGCCCCCGCCGCTGCCCCCGACCGGCGCCCCGGCCGGAGCCCCGACCGGTCCGGCGGCGGGCTGACGGTGAGCGACACCCAGGGAGAGCTCGTCCGCACGCGCTGCGACGCGTGCGGGTCGCAGCTCGCGTACGCGCCGGGGACGCAGCACCTGCGCTGCGTCGCGTGCGGCGGGACGGTCGCGATCGTGCACGCGCCGGGCGACGCCGTCGACGAGCACTCGTTCGACGCGTGGGCCGCGGCGCAGGGCGGGGTGCGCGCCGGGATCCTCGACGCGCGGCTGCTCACGTGCGACGGCTGCGGCGCGACGACGCAGGGCACGGACCTGTCGGTCGCCTGCCGGTTCTGCGGCGGGCACCTCGTCGCGGCGGCCGAGACGGACGGTCTGGTGCAGCCGGAGGCGGTCGTGCCGTTCGGCGTGGAGCAGGCGCAGGCGCGCGACGCGTTCCGGCGCTGGGTGCGCTCGCGCTGGTTCGCGCCGGGCGAGCTGAAGAAGGTCGGGGACACGGAGTCCCTGCACGGCTCGTACGTGCCCCACTGGACGTTCGACGCGCGCACGTCGTCGGCGTACTCGGGGCAGCGCGGGGACGCCTACTACGTGACCGTCAAGAACGGGGACGAGGAGCGCCAGGAGCGGCGCGTGAGCTGGACGCCCGTCTCCGGGCACGTCGCGCGTGACTTCGACGACGTGCTCGTCCCCGCGACGTCGCAGGTGGCCGAGCGTGACCTGTCGAAGCTCGGCCCGTGGCCGCTGTCGCACGCGGTGCCGTTCCGCGCCGAGTACCTGGCGGGGTTCGCGGCGGCCCGGTACGACGTCGAGCCCCCGGCAGGTCTGGACCGCGCGAAGCAGAAGATGGCGCCCGTGATCAAGGACGACGTCGAGCGCGACATCGGGGGCGACGAGCAGCGGGTCGGCTCGATCCGCACCGCCTACGCGGACGTCATGTTCAAGCTCGTGCTGCTCCCGCTGTGGATCGCGACGTACGTGTACGCGGGCAAGCAGTGGCAGGTCATGGTCAACGCCAACACGGGCCAGGTGATCGGGCGGCGCCCCTACAGCGTCGGCAAGATCGTCCTGGCCGTGCTGGCCGGGCTGCTCGTCGTCGCCGCGCTCGTGCTCTGGTACCTGCGCTCGCAGACGTGAGCCTCAGGCGTCCCGGCGCTCGTCGTACGCGCGCTGGGACGCCGCGACCTCCGCGACCGAGCCCTCGAGGACGTCGAGCAGCCCCGTCAGGCTGTCGGCGACGCGGCGCCCGAGGTCGGTGAGGGAGTACTCGACGTGCGGCGGGATGGTCGCGCGCACCTCGCGCACGACGATGCCGTCGCGCTCGAGGGACTGGAGCGTCTGGGCGAGCATCTTCTCGCTGACCCCGTCGATGCGGCGCCGCAGCGCGTTGAACCGCACCGCGCCGTCGCGCAGGCCCGCGACCGTGAGCACGCCCCACCGTCCGGTGACGGCCTCGAGGACGTGCCGCGACGTGCAGCCGCGCTGGAAGACGTCGGCCACCATCGCGTCGGTGGGTCCGGGGTCCTCCACGAGGCGTGCGTCGGTCGTCATCGCCCCAGGATACGGCGCCGGCGAGGATCGCAGCACTGTGAGATAGGTCGCACGCTCTTTTGGTTTGCACTTTCGAAAAGTAAGCGCATGCTGGGACGGCACGGCCGTCCGGTCGTGCCCTCGCGCACCGAAGGAGCCCTCGTATGTCCATCGCCGTCACCGGAGCCAGCGGCCACCTCGGCCGCCTCGTCGTCGAGTCCCTCCTCGCGCACGGGGCGGACCCGTCCCAGGTCGTCGCCGCCGCGCGCACGACGGCGAAGGTCGCCGACCTCGCCGACCGTGGCGTCCAGGTCCGCGAGGCCGACTACGCGCGACCCGAGACCCTGGCGGTGGCGCTCGCGGGCGTCGACGTGCTCGTGCTCGTCTCGGGCTCCGAGGTCGGGCAGCGCGTCGAGCAGCACCGCAACGTGGTCGACGCGGCGCGGGCGGCGGGCGTCTCGCGCGTCGTCTACACGAGCGCGCCGCACGCCACGACCTCGGCGCTGGTCCTCGCGCCCGAGCACAAGGCCACGGAGGAGCTCCTCGCCGCGTCGGGCCTCGCGACCACGATCCTGCGGAACAACTGGTACACCGAGAACTACGTCGGCGACGTGCTGGGCGCCCGGGAGTCCGGCGAGCTCGTGTCGAGCGTGGGCGACGGCCGCGTCGCGAGCGCGAGCCGCGCCGACTACGCCGAGGCCGCCGCGGTCGTGGCGCTCGCCGCGCAGGCGGACGCCGCCGCGCACGCGGGGGCCGTGTACGAGCTGAGCGGCGACGTCGCGTGGACGTTCGACGACCTCGCCGCCGCGGCCGCCGAGGTGCTCGGGCGCCCCGTCACCTACCGGCGCGTGAGCCCCGACGAGCACCGGGCGTTCCTGCTCGGGGCGGGGCTGGACGAGGGCACGGCCGGGTTCGTCGTCGCGCTGGACGCCAACATCCGCGACGGGCTGCTCGCCGAGACGTCGGGGGAGCTCGCGCGACTGCTGGGCCGCCCGACGACGCCGCTGGTCGACGGGCTGCGCGCCGCCGTCGCGCAGGGCTGAGACGTCGCGACGCGGCCGTCCGGGGGACCGGGCGGCCGCGTCGCGACACCCGTCAGGAGGGCGTCAGTGGGACGCCTTCACCACGAGCACCGGGACGGGCGAGTCGAGGAGCACGCGCTGCGTCGTGCTGCCGAGCAGGAACTTGCCCACCGGCGAGCGCTTGCGCGCCCCCACGACGACGACGTCGGGCGCCGTGCGCTCGGCCTCTTCGATGATCGCCTCGGCCGGGTCGAGGTGCTCCGACCGGTAGGTGATCTCGGGGCGCGCGACCCCGGCGGGGAGCGTGTCGAGCAGGTGCGCGAGGGTCGCGGGGACGCCCGCGTCGGCGTCCTGCGGGGTGAGGACGAGGACCGCGAGGGCGGTCGAACGGTGGACCGCCTCGGCGACCGCCGCCCGGAACGCGGTCTCGCCCTGCGGGGAGTCGTTGTACGCCACGAGGACGGTCATCGCGCGGGCCCTTCCGTCATTCCGTCGTGCTGCGGTTGAACTCTCTCACAGGGCGCGCCCCGTCGCCGGTCGACGCGCGCCCGGCAGCGGGGCGCCCGCGAGCACCGCCTCCGGCACGGCGAGCGTCGGCGGCAGCAGCGGCGGGACGACGTCGCGCAGGACCGACTCGATCTCACGACGCCGTCGTGCGCCGAGGCGCTCGGCCGGCGCGGTGACGCTCACGGCGGCCACGGACTGCCCGCCCCGCAGGATGGGGAGGGCGACGCAGCTGATGCCCGGCTCGTTCTCCTCGGTCTCCGTCGCGAACCCGCTCGCCCGCGTCTCGTCGCACGTCGCGCGGAGGGCGGCGGGCGTGACGGGGTGCTCGTCGGGGGCCGCCGCGGCGTACCAGGCGAGCGCGCCGTCGTCGAGCGGCCGGTGGGCGAGCAGCGCGCGCCCGAGCGCCGTGGTGGCCGCGGGGCGGCGACGGCCCACGGCCGACCAGACCCGGACGGCGCGCGCAGGCTCGACCTTGTCGAGGTAGACGATCTCGGTCCCGGCGAGGGCGCCGAGGTGGACGAGCTCGTCGGTCGCCCGGCACACCGCGACGAGCACGGGGTGCAGGAGTGCGGGCAGGTTCTCCTCGCCGAGATAGACCGTCGCGAGGGCGGTCGCCCCCGGCCCGAGCCGGTAGTCGCCCGTCGTGGCGTCCTGCTCGGCGTAGCCGCGGTAGCGCAGCGCGGCGAGCGTGCGGTGCAGCGAGGCCTTGTGCAGCCCGAGCGAGCGCGAGAGGTCGCCGAGCGCGACCCCGGCCGGACCGGCCCCGGCGAGCGCCTCGAGCACGGTCAGCGCCTTGTCCACGCTCCCGAGCGGGCTGCTGCCCGGGCCGGTCGTCGCGTGCTCGTCGCGCTGGGGGGTTCCCGACGGCGTGGTCCCGGCTTCCGCCAACGTCGCTCCTTCGCCTAGAGTGCGTTCCGTAGTGAACAACGGGCGTTCACCATAACGAAACGGAGCGAAGATGTCATCCCACGGACCCCTGGAGGCGATCGCACGCGCGCGCGTCGTGCCGGTCGTCGTCGTCGACGACGCGGAGCAGGGCGTGCTCGTCGCGAGCGCGCTGCGCGAGGGCGGCCTTCCCGTCGCGGAGGTGACCTTCCGCACCGCGGGCGCGCGCGCCGCGATCGCGGCGATCGCGCGCGAGGTGCCGGACGTGCTCGTCGGTGCGGGGACCGTCGTCAACGCGGCCCAGGTCGACGAGGCCGTCGAGGCCGGCGCCCGCTTCCTCGTCTCGCCCGGGCTCTCGGCCGCCGTCGTGCGCCGCGCGCAGGAGGTCGGGGTGCCGGTCCTGCCCGGGGTCGCGACGCCGTCGGACGTCATCGCCGCGCTCGACCTCGGCCTCGACGCCGTGAAGCTCTTCCCCGCGAACGTCGTCGGCGGTCCGGCGGCGGTCAAGGCGTTCTCCGCGCCGTTCCCCGGCCTGCGCTTCGTGCCGACCGGCGGCGTGAGCGCCGCCAACCTCCTGGACTACCTCGCGCTGCCGTCCGTCCTGGCCGCCGGCGGCTCGTGGATGGTCGACGCCGCGCTCGTGCGCGCGGGCGACACCGCCGAGATCACCCGCCGGACGCGCGAGGCCGTCGAGCTCGCCGCGACCGCCCCGCACCCCGCCGAAGGAGCCTGACCCGTGCCCGACACGACCCAGAACCAGCCCCCGCTCGCCGTCCGCCCCGCGGCCGAGTGCGCCTACGACGTCGTCGCCCTCGGCGAGGTCATGCTCCGCCTCGACCCGGGCGAGCGTCGCATCAAGACGGCCCGCAGCTTCGACGCCTGGGAGGGCGGCGGCGAGTACAACGTCGCGCGCGGGCTGCGCCGGGCGTTCGGGCTGCGCGGCGCGGTCGTCACCGCGCTCGCGGACAACGAGGTCGGCCGGCTCGTCGAGGACCTCATGCTCACCGGCGGCCTCGACACGCGCTGGGTGCAGTGGCGCGAGTACGACGGCATCGGGCGCACCGTGCGCAACGGGCTCAACTTCACCGAGCGCGGGTTCGGCGTGCGCGGCGCGGTCGGCGTCTCCGACCGCGGCAACACCGCGATCGCCCAGCTCCGGCCCGAGGACGTCGACTGGGACGACGTGTTCGGCCGCGGCGTGCGCTGGTTCCACACCGGCGGCATCTTCGCTGCGCTGTCCGAGTCGTCCGCCGACGTCGCGGAGGCGGCCATGGCCGCCGCCCGCCGCCACGGCACCGTCGTGTCCTACGACCTCAACTACCGACCGTCGCTGTGGAAGGGCATCGGCGGCGTCGAGCGCGCGCAGGAGGTCAACCGCCGTCTGGCCCGGTACGTCGACGTGATGATCGGCAACGAGGAGGACTTCACGGCCTCGCTCGGCTTCGAGGTGGAGGGCGTCGACGAGAACCTCACCGACCTCGACACCGGGGCCTTCCGCGCGATGATCGCGCGGGCCGCCGAGGAGTACCCCAACTTCCAGGTCATCGCGACGACGCTGCGCGGCGTGAAGACGGCGACCGTCAACGACTGGGGCGCGATCGCGTGGTCGCGCGTGCAGGGCTTCGCCGAGGCGACGCACCGCCCCGGGCTGGAGATCCTCGACCGCGTGGGCGGCGGGGACTCGTTCGCGTCGGGCCTCGCGTACGGGCTCATGGAGCTCGGCTCGATCCACGAGGCGGTCGAGTACGGGGCCGCGCACGGCGCGCTGGCGATGACGACGCCGGGCGACACCTCGACGGCGTCCCTCGCCGAGGTCCGCAAGCTCGCGTCGGGCGGCAGCGCGCGCGTGCAGCGCTGACCGGGCCGCCTCCCGTCTCCCGCCGTGCCGGGCCGCAGGACCAGGGTTAGTGTGGTCGGGCTGTCGGCGGGAGGCGGGAGGTGCGGCGTGGCTGGTGGGGCCTTCGTGCCCGGGCTGCCACGCCGCGGCGCCGAGGAACCTCCCGACCTGGTCCGCGCCCTCGAGCACGCCCGCATCCTCCGCGCGGCGGGGGACCCCGGTGGGGCCGCCCAGGTCCTCGACCGGGCCTTCGCCGCCGAGGGGGTGCGCACGCGGAGCGTCGCCGAGCGCGTGCGGTTCCGGGCCCTGGTGCTGCGCGCCGACCTCGCGCTCGCGCTGCACGACGAGGCCGCGGCAGAGCGGTTCCTCGAAGGGGTCGAGTGGTTCCGGGCCGGGGCCGACTTCCTCCCGCGGGTCGCCGAGGCGCTCGCCGCCCTCGACGACGAGGTCCACCGCGCCGACGAGCTGCGCGACCGGCTCGCGAGCGAGCGCCGTACGGGCTGACGCGGCCGGCCGGGAACCGCGCGTGCGGGAGCCGCGTTGGACTCCGCAGTACCCGTGCGGGCGCCGACCGTGCCCGGGCCATCTCGCGAGGAGGCAGACATGCTGTGCCCCACCGACCAGACCGTGCTCGTCATGACCGAGCGCAAGGGCGTGGAGATCGACTACTGCCCGACGTGCCGCGGGGTGTGGCTCGACCGCGGTGAGCTCGACAAGATCATCGACCGCTCGCTGGAGAGCGAGATCGCCGCCGAGGCCGCGGGCCCGGCCGCTGCCGCACCCACCGCCCCCGCGGCCCCGCCCGCCCCCGCGCCGACGTCGTACCCGCCGGCGCCCGCCGCGGACTACGGCACGCCCGGCTACGGCGAGCGGCGCGACGACCGCCGGTATGACGACCGTGACCGCTACCGGGGCGACCAGTACGGCGACGACCGGTACCGGGACGACCGCTACCGCGACGACCGCGACCGCCGCTACGACGGGCGCGACGGCTACGACCCCCGCTACCGCAAGCGGAAGAAGAAGGAGTCGTGGCTCGAGGACCTCTTCGACTTCTGACGCACCCCGTGGTCGACTGTCCCGCGTGACCGTCCTCGACTCGTTCTCGCTCGCCGGCCGCACGGCCCTGCTCACCGGCGGGAGCCGCGGGATCGGGCGCGCCGTCGCCCGCGCGCTCGGCGAGGCGGGGGCGCGGGTCGCGCTCACCGCGACCACCGCTCCGGCCGCCGAGGACGCGGCGGCCGCGCTGCGCGAGGCCGGGATCGACGCGCGCGGGTACGCGCTCGACGTGACGGACCGCGCCCAGGTGGACGACGTCGTCGGGCGCGCCGCCGCCGACCTCGGGACGGTCGACCTGCTCGTCAACAACGCGGGGATCTCGATCGGCGGGGCAGCGCTCGAGATCGACGACGACGTGTGGCACCGCACGCTCGCGACCAACCTCGACGGCGTCTGGTACTGCTCGCGCGCGGTCGCCCGGGCCCTGGTCGACGACGGGCGACCGGGGGCGATCGTCAACGTCGGGTCGATGTCGGCGTCGATCGTCAACCGGCCGCGCTGGCAGCCCGCGTACCTCGCCTCCAAGGCGGCGGTGCACCAGCTCACCAAGGGGCTCGCCGCCGAATGGGCGCCGCACGGCATCCGCGTCAACGCCGTCGCGCCCGGGTACGTGCGCACCGAGGCGTCGCCCGTCGACCAGCCCGAGTACTACGACGACTGCGTCGCGCCCGCGGCGATGCAGCGCTGGGCCGAGCCCGAGGAGATCGGCCCTCCGGTCGTGTTCCTCGCGAGCGCGGCGTCGAGCTTCATGACGGGCGCGGTCGTGACGGTCGACGGCGGCTACACCCTCTTCTGAGCCGGACTAGGCTCGGTCCCCGTGCGCGCAGTCCTCAGCCGGTGGGTCGACCCGTTCGTCGTCACGCTGCTCGTCGTGCTCGTGCTGGGGCTCGTCGTGCCGGTGGGGCCGGGCGCGCAGCGCGTGGTCGACGCCGTGGCGGACGTCGCGGTCACGCTCCTCTTCCTCGTCTACGGCATGCGCCTGTCGACGCGCGAGGTGTGGGCGGGCCTGCGGAACTGGCGCCTCCAGGGCGGCATCCTCGCGGCGACGTACGTCGTGTTCCCGGTGCTCGGGCTCGTCACGGCGTGGGCGATCGAGCCGCTCGTCGGGGCGCCCCTCGCCGCGGGCGTGCTCTACCTGTCCTTGCTCCCGTCGACCGTGCAGTCGTCCGTCGCGTTCACGTCGGTCGCGCGCGGCAACGTCGCCGGGGCGATCTGCGGGGCGACGGTGTCCAACGTCGCGGGCATGGTGATCACCCCGCTGCTCGTGCTGTGGCTCATGACCGGAGCGGACGGGGGCGCCGACGGGCCCACGGGCGGGCTCGGCGGACTCCGGACCGTGCTGCTCCAGCTCCTGCTGCCGTTCGTCGTCGGGCAGCTCCTCCAGCCGTGGGTCGGCGACTGGGTCCGCGCGCGGCGCTGGCTCACGCTCGGCGTCGACCGCGGCACCATCCTCGTCGTCGTGTTCGGCGCCGTCGCCGCCGCGTCCTCGGCGGGCGTGTGGTCGAGCGTGTCCGGCTGGTCGATCGTCGCGCTGCTCGTCGTGAGCGCGCTCGTCCTCGCCGCGATGCTCGCGCTCACCTGGTGGGGCGGGGCGGCCCTGCGGCTGTCGACGGAGGACCGGATCGCCCTCCTCATGTGCGGGTCCAAGAAGTCGCTCGCCACGGGTCTGCCCATGGCGAGCGTGCTGTTCCCCGTCGCCGTCGCGGGCGTCGTCGCCGTGCCGGTGATCGTGTTCCACCAGCTCCAGCTCGTCGTGTGCGCGGTCCTCGCGCGCCGCCTCGCGCTTCGCGACTGACGCCCGGCACCCGTGTGGGCCCGGGTCAGGGGCGCGCGGCGACCTGCTCGCGCACCTGGCGCTTGGCGCGCGTGAGCATGCCGTTCATGCCGCCGATGCGCAGCGGGCTCACGGCCCGCGTGAGGCCGATCGACATGGGGAAGTCGTCCGGCACGTCGAGCACCTCCTGCACCGTCAGGCCCGACAGGCCCTGCGCGAGGATCGACGCGAAGCCGCGCGTCGTCGGCGCCTCGGCGGGCGCGGTCGCGAAGAAGTGCACGACACCGTCGTCGTCGACCTCCGCGAACGCCCGCACGGGCGACTGGCACTCCTCGATGCGCTCGAGCAGGCCGGGCGCGCTCGCATAGCGCTCCGGGAGGTCGGGCAGCTCGTTCGCGAACTCGAGTAGGAGCTGGAGGCGCTCGCGCTCCGGCAGCGCGAGGAAGTCCTCGCGGATCTCCGCGAGGGCCGCGGGCAGGGACGAGGCGTCGGACGGGGAGCTCATGGTGTCGATCCTTGCATCGGGGGCGTGCGGCCGGGACCTGGTCCCACCGTGCGGAACGCCGGCCACGCGCGACGTATGCCCGCGGCAGACGGCGACGGCGCGCGGCGGGCCCACGAGGGGCCGGCCGCGCGCCGTCGTGCGAGGGGTGCGGTCAGTTGAGCGACGCGGGGGCCTCGCCGGCCTCCTCGCCCTTGACGATCGGGACGCGCACCGCGTTGCCCCACTCGGTCCACGAGCCGTCGTAGTTGCGGACCTTGTCGAAGCCGAGGAGGTAGGTCAGCGCGAACCAGGTGTGGCTCGAGCGCTCGCCGATGCGGCAGTACGTGACGACCTCGTCGTCCGTCGCGAGGCCGAGGCCGCCCTCCTGGTAGATCGCCTCGAGCTGCTCGCGCGACTTGTAGGTGCCGTCCTCGGCGACCGCCGTCGCCCACGGGACGTTGCGCGCCGTCGGGATGTGGCCGCCGCGCAGCACGCCCTCCTCCGGGTAGTCCGGGATGTGCAGGCGCTCGCCCGTGTACTCCTGCGGGGAGCGGATGTCGACGAGCGGCCCGTTGCCGATGTGCGCGAGGACGTCCTCCTTGAACGCGCGGATCGTCACGTCGTCGCGCTCGACGACCGGGTACTCGACGGCCTCCGGCGCGGGGACGTCGGTCGTGACCTCGCGACCCTCCGCGATCCACTTGCCGCGGCCGCCGTCGAGCAGGCGCACGTCCTCGTGGCCGAACAGCGTGAAGACCCACGCGGCGTACGCGGCCCACCAGTTGTTCTTGTCGCCGTAGACGACGATCGTCGTGTCGCGGCCGATGCCCTTGTCGCCGAGGAGCTGGGCGAAGCCCTTGCCGTCGATGTAGTCGCGCGTGTCGGGGTCGTTGAGGTCGGTGTGCCAGTCGATCTTCACCGCGCCGGGGATGTGACCGGTCTCGTAGAGCAGCACGTCCTCGTCGGACTCGACGACGACGATGCCCGGCTGCCCGAGGTGCTCGGCGAGCCAGTCCGTGCTCACGAGGCGGTCGGGGTGGGCGTACTGGGTGATCTTCTCGCTGGTGTCGAGCGGTGCGGGCATGGTGTCCTCCGTGCGGCGGGAGCTGGGTGTCCGAGGTGGTGGTCCGTCCGAGCGTCAGGCTAGGTCGGCTGTCCGCATCACGGAAGGCCCGTCGCGCATGCTGAGACGGTGTTACGCCAGGTGCCGCAGCCCGTGCCGCAGCAGGAGCGCGGACGCCCCGAGGTTGAGCGCGGTGGCCGCCCGGACGTCCGCCCCGGGTGCCCGACGGCCCCACGCGGCGGGCTCGACGAGCGTGCCCGCGAGGGAGGTCGAGCCGAGCGCGACGCACGTGCGCGCCCAGCCGCGCGCGCGGCCCGCGCGGGGTGCCGCCAGGGCGACGAGCGCGGTCACGGCCACGGGGATCGCGGTGCCGCCGCCCAGCCCGAGCGCGACGGTGCGGGCGGCGGGCATCGGGAGGGGGTCACGTCCGAACGGCTCGGAGTGCAGGTCGTGGCGGACCGCCGTCCACGACCCGAGCGCGGTGGCGGCGGCGTAGGCGAGGACCACGGCCCCGGCACCGGCCATGCCTCCGACGGTACGCCCGGGTCGCCTGCCGTGCTCGCCGTTCGCCGCTGCTCGCCCGTCGGTCCAGACTGGCGGCGTGGTCGGTGTCGTCCCGGAGCGGGTCCAGCGTGCCGTCGCGCTGCTCGGCCTGCGCGGCGACGAGGCCGTGCTCGAGATCGGGCCCGGCCCCGGCGCGGCCGTGGAGCTGGTGCTCGCGCGGCACCCCGGCGTGCGCTACGTCGCGGTCGACCGCTCCGCGACCGCCGTCGCGCGCACGGCGGCCCGCAACCGCTCGGCCGTCGACGACGGCCGGCTGGTCGTGCGGCAGGGGGACGTCACGGACCCCGACCTCGCCGACACGCTCGGTGGCCCGTTCGACGTCGTGTTCGCCGTGAACGTCAACGTCTTCTGGACCCGCGCGGCGCGCGCGGAGGCGAGCGCGCTCGCGGCCCGGCTCGTGCCGGGCGGCGCGCTCTGGCTGGCCTACGAGACACCGGGAGGGGACGACGGCCGCGTCGTCGACGGCGTCCGCGCGTCGCTCGCCGTCCCCGGGCTGGGCGCGCCGGTCGTCATCCGCGACGGCGTGGTGGCGCTCGGCGCACGCCGCACGCCCGCCGGGGAGTGACCGGGCGCGGCTCAGCCGAGCAGCTCGCGCTCCGCCTCGCCGAGCGCGCGGTCGAGCAGGTCGAGCCCGAGGTCGAGCTCCTCCTCGCTCACGGTGAGCGGCGGCGCGATACGGAACACGCCGCCCATGCCCCGGAGCTGCACGACGTTCATGTGGAGCCCGAGGTCCAGCGCCCGCCGGGTGACCAGGGCGCCGAGGGCGTCGGCGCCCTCCTTCGTCTCGCGGTCGAGCACGAGCTCGATGCCCTGGAGCAGACCCCGTCCGCGCACGTCGCCGATCGTGGCGTGGCGGTCCTGGAGGTCGAGCAGCCCGGCGCGGAGCCGGTCGCCGAGCACGCGCACCCGGGCGTCCATCCGCTCGGCCTCGAGCACGTCGAGCACGGTGTTGCCGACCGCCGCGACGAGCGGGTCCGAGACGTGCGTCGTGAAGAACAGGAAGCCGCGCTCGTGGGCGCGCTCCTCGATCTCGGCGCTCGTGACGACGGCGGCGAGGGGCAGGCCGGCGCCGAGCGTCTTGGAGATGGTGAGGATGTCGGGGACCACCGGCTCCTCGCCGCCGCGGCCCTCGAACGCGTACCAGGAGCCCGTCCGGCACAGCGCCGTCTGCGCCTCGTCGAGGATGAGGAGCATCCCGCGCTCGTGGCACTTGTCGCGCAGCGCCGCGAGGTAGCCGGGCGGCAGCTCGACGATCCCGCCCGAGCTGAGGATCGGCTCCACGATGCACGCCGCGAGGCTCCCCGTGGACTGCACGTCGACGAGGTCGAACGCGAGGTCGAGCTGGCGGTGCCAGTCGTGCGCGCCGTCGGGCGTGAGGTGGTCGGGGCGGTACGCGTTCGGCACGGGGATGACGAGGTTGCCGGGCGCCGTGGGGCCGTAGCCGCGGCGCCCCGCGCTGTACGTCGCAGCGGCCGCCGCGTGCGTCATGCCGTGCCACGACCCGGCGAGCGAGACGACCTCGTGCCGACCCGTGACGAGCTTCGCCATCCGGATCGCGGCCTCGTTGGACTCGGCTCCCGTCGTGAGGAGCAGGACCTTCTCGAGCGGGTCGGGCAGCGTGCCCGCGATCCGGCGTGCGAGGTCGACGACCGGGCGCGAGAGCATCCCGGAGAAGAGGTGGTCGAGCGTGCCGACCTGGCTGCGGACCGTCTCGACGATCGCCGGGTGGCTGTGCCCGAGGATCGCGCTCATCTGCCCCGACGTGAAGTCGAGGACACGCCGTCCGTCGGCCGTCGTGACGAAGCTGCCCGACGCGCTCTCGACGATCTCCGGCGTGAACGGCCCGCCGTACCGCACGAGGTGCCGGTCGGCGTCGGCCCAGAACGTCGCGGCGTCCGGGGTCGTCGGGGCGAGGGCGGGGGACTGGAGGACGGCCATCCTCCGAGCGTAAGGACGGAGCCCTGTGCGCGTACAGCACGAGTTCTCGTACAGTCTGTGCGGAGAACCCGCACAAGCAGGGCGACCGCACGGAACGGAGGACCGCGTGCTCAACGCCGCCCGGCTCCAGATCCTCGCCCGGCTCGAGAGCCTCGGGACCGTGCGCGCCGTGGGCGCGTCCCTGCACCTGAGCCCGTCCGCGGTGTCCGCGCAGCTCGCAGCGCTCGAGGCCGAGACCGGGTCACGCCTCGTCGAACGGACGGGACGGAGGGTGCGTCTCACGCCCGCGGGGCGCACCCTCGCGCGGCACGCCCGCGTCATCCTCGACCAGATGGCGCTGGCGGAGGCGGAGCTCGCCCACCCCGACGGTCAGCCCGCCGGGGTCGTGCGCGTCGCGGCGTTCTCGAGCGGCGTCCGGGCCCTCGTGATCCCCCTCGCGCGGCGGCTGGCCGTCGAGCACCCGCGGGTGCAGGTCGAGGTCGTCGAGCTCGACCCCCGCGAGAGCGGGCCCGCGCTCCGCCGCGCGGACGTCGACCTCGCCGTGACCGCCGACCTGCTCGACGGCGCACGGCTCGCCGGACCCGACGTCGCGACCGTCCCGCTGCTCGAGGACCCGGTCGTCCTCGTCGCGCCGACGGGTGCGTCGGCGGGAGAGGCGGCGGGGGAGGGGCCGGTCGACCTCGCCGGTCTCGCCGACGCGCGGTGGGCGGCGGACCTGCCCGGCCGGTACCTGTCGACCCTCGTCGAGAGCGCGTGCCGCGACGCCGGGTTCGAGCCGCGCGTCGTCGCGCGGCTGCCCAGCTACGAGCTGCTGCTCGCGCACGTCGAGGCGGGACTGTCGGTCGCGCTGCTGCCGGGCCTCGCCGTCGACCCGCGCTACGACGTCGTCGCACGCCCGTTGCGGACGCCCCGGACGCGCCCGGTGTACGCCGCGGTCCGCCGCGGCGCCCCGCCCACCGCGGCGACGAGCGTCGTCCTCGCCGGGCTGCGTCGCGTCGCGGATGCGACGGCCGCGGCCGGGGCGGCGACCGGCCCGCCGCCGCGGTAGCGGGCCGACGGACGCGCCCTACACTGGGGCCCAGCACCGCACGACGACGTGGGAGGTCCCGTGTCGCGCACCCTCGCACCGCCGCTGCGCTCGGACGCGCACCCGCGTCGCCCCGACGCGCGCCGCGACGCCCGCTCGGTCCGCGCGGCCTACCGGTCGTTCCTCGTCGACGGCGTCCTCCCGCACGGCGTCCACCCGGTCGTCGCCGACTCGTGGCGCCGGTCCGTCCACAGCGGCGTCGACCCCGAGGGCCCGCGCACGGAGTCCGCGCTCGCCCACGACGACCTCGTCGCCTACCGCGACGCCCACCCGCTCGCGGGGGTCATGCCCGTGGTCCGCGAGCTCGTCGTCGACGCCGCGGCGGACGACGGCCTCGCCGTCGCCGTCTCCGACGACGCGGGCCGGCTCCTGTGGGTCGAGGGCAGCCGCGCGCTGCGGGACGCGGTCGAGCGCGTCGGCTTCGTCGAGGGGTCGGTGTGGCGCGAGGAGCGCGTCGGGACCAACGCCCCCGGGACCGCGCTCGCCGCGCGCCGGGCCGTGCAGGTCCTCGGCGCGGAGCACTTCTCCCGGCCCGTCCAGGCGTTCAGCTGCACGGCCGTCCCGATCCACGAGCCCGGGACCGGCCGCGTCCTCGGTGTCCTCGACGTCACCGGCCGCCAGTCGGCGGCCTCGAGCGTCGTCCTCTCGCTCGTGCGGGCCACGGTCCTGAGCCTCGAGCGGGAGCTCGCGCAGCGCGCGGCCGCCCCGGCGGCCGACGGCGCCGGGACCGTCCCCGCGCCGCCGCGCGACGGCGCACCCGAGCTGTTCGTGCTCGGCACCACGCCCGTGCTCCGCGCCCCGGACGGCCTCGAGCACCGGTTGTCGCTGCGGCATGCCGAGATCCTCGCTCTCCTCGCCGCCCACCCGCGCGGCCTCTCCGCCGACGAGCTCGCCGTGCTGCTGCACCCCGGCGCGCTCTCGGACGTCACCGTGCGCGCGGAGGTCTCGCGACTGCGGCGCGTCGCCGGGACGCTCCTCGCCGGGTCCCGGCCGTACCGGCTCGCGCGCCCGCTGCGGACGGACGCCGACGTCGTGCGCGACCGGCTCGCGCTCGGCGATGTCCGGGGGGCGATCGCGGCGTACCGCGCGCCGCTCCTCCCGCGCTCGGGCGCGCCCGCCGTCGAGCACCTGCGCGCCGAGCTCGCGGCGGAGCTCCGCGCGGCCGTCGTGTCGGCGGGCGACACCGACGCCCTCGACGCGTGGACCCGCACCGAGGACGGCGCCGAGGACCACGCCGCGTGGACGCGCCTCCAGCGCGTCGCCGACCACGGCAGCCCGCTGTGGGTCCGCGCCCGCGCGCACCTCGACCTGCTCGACGACGAGCTCGGCTGACCGCGACCCCTCGGGCGCGCGCTGCAACGGTCCTGCAACCCTCGCGTGCCTAGCGTCGTGCCACGGCGCGACGAGGCGCCGTGCCGCGCACCGCCGTCGGGCACTCCCCGCCCGGAGGTGACCTCCCCCAGGGGCGCGGCGAGATCGAGCGCTGCGAGTCAGCGCGACGAGGAGGCAGACGATGACGGTCTACGCAGCCCCCGGCACGGACGGGGCCATCGCCGAGTACAAGGCCCGGTACGACCACTGGATCGGCGGCGAGTACGTCGCGCCGGCGAGCGGGCAGTACTTCGAGAACCCCAGCCCGGTCACGGGCCGGACCTTCACCGAGGTCGCGCGCGGGAACGCCGACGACGTCGAGCGCGCGCTCGACGCCGCGCACGGCGCCGCCCGGTCGTGGGGGCGCACGAGCGCGACCGAGCGCGCGAACATCCTCAACAAGATCGCCGACCGCATGGAGGAGAACCTCGAGCGGATCGCCGTCGCCGAGACGTGGGAGAACGGCAAGCCGGTCCGCGAGACGCTCGCGGCCGACATCCCGCTCGCGATCGACCACTTCCGCTACTTCGCGGGCGCGATCCGCGCGCAGGAGGGGTCGATCTCCGAGATCGACGAGGACACCATCGCGTACCACTTCCACGAGCCTCTCGGCGTCGTCGGGCAGATCATCCCGTGGAACTTCCCCATCCTCATGGCCGTGTGGAAGCTCGCCCCGGCGCTCGCGGCGGGCAACTGCGTCGTGCTCAAGCCCGCCGAGCAGACGCCCGCGTCGATCCTCTTCCTCATGGACATCGTCGGGGACCTGCTGCCGCCCGGGGTGGTGAACGTGGTCAACGGGTTCGGCGTCGAGGCCGGCAAGCCGCTCGCCTCCAGCCCGCGCATCCGCAAGATCGCGTTCACGGGCGAGACGACGACGGGCCGCCTGATCATGCAGTACGCGAGCCAGAACATCATCCCGGTCACTCTGGAGCTCGGCGGCAAGTCGCCGAACATCTTCTTCTCCGACGTGGCCGACGCGCGCGACGACTTCTACGACAAGGCCCTCGAGGGGTTCACGATGTTCGCCCTCAACCAGGGCGAGGTGTGCACGTGCCCGTCGCGCGCCCTCATCCAGTCGTCGATCTACGACACGTTCCTCGGCGACGCGCTGGAGCGGACGAAGGCGGTGCAGCAGGGCAACCCGCTCGACACCGCGACGATGATCGGCGCGCAGGCGTCGAACGACCAGCTCGAGAAGATCCTGTCGTACATCGAGATCGGCAAGGCCGAGGGCGCGACGGTGCTCACGGGCGGGACGCGCGCCGAGCTGGGCGGAGACCTCGCGGGCGGGTACTACGTGACGCCCACGATCTTCGAGGGCAAGAACTCGATGCGGATCTTCCAGGAGGAGATCTTCGGTCCCGTCGTCGCGGTCACCGACTTCTCCGACTTCGACGACGCCATGACCATCGCCAACGACACCCTCTACGGTCTCGGCGCCGGCGTCTGGTCGCGGTCGGGGAACACCGCCTACCGCGCGGGCCGCACCATCGAGGCCGGCCGCGTGTGGACGAACTGCTACCACGCCTACCCCGCGGCCGCCGCGTTCGGCGGGTACAAGGGCTCCGGCGTCGGGCGCGAGAACCACAAGATGATGCTCGACCACTACCAGCAGACGAAGAACCTCCTCGTCTCCTACTCGGCCCAGAAGCTCGGCTTCTTCTAAAGCCCGGCCCCCGTCCGCCGAACACGGGGTTGGTGTCGTTCTCGCCGTCAGAACGACAACAACCCCGTGTTCGGCGGTGAGCAATCCCGTTCTCGCTCTCTGCCGCAGGAGGTTCCGTGCCCGACGACGTTCCCTCGCCCCGCGCGACCAGCTCGGTCCCGGGGCGGGTCGCGCTCACCGACGACGCCGCCGCGCTGCTCGCGCGGCTGCGCGCGGTCCACGGCGAGCTCATGTTCCACCAGTCCGGCGGGTGCTGCGACGGGTCGTCGCCCATGTGCTACCCGCAGGGCGACTTCCTCCTCGGTGGCGCCGACGTGCACCTCGGCGACCTCATCGTCGGCGCGCCCGGTCCCGGCGCGGACGATCTCGACGGGGCCGACGGCGCGGCGGGCCGGTTCGTCGTGCCCGTCTGGATGAGCCGCGCCCAGTTCGAGTACTGGAAGCACACGCACCTGACGATCGACGTCGTGCCCGGCCGCGGCGCCGGGTTCAGCGTCGAGGCGCCCGAAGGCGTGCGGTTCATCATCAGGTCGCGCCTGCTCACCGACGACGAGTGGGCAGCGCTCGACGTGGCCTAGGCTGACCCCACCGACGGGCTCCACGACGGGCCCCGAAGGCCCGGGGCCGGAGAGGAGGCGACGCGATGGACGACCTGCTCGTCGTCGCGCGCGACCTCGCCTCCGCGCTCATGCTCCTGCTCGGCACGTCGACCCTCACGGCCACGCTCTTCCTCCTCGGTGCCACGGCCCTCGTCGCGGCCGTGGCCGCCGTGACCGCGCGCTGGGGTGCACCCCTCGCGCTCGGTGTGGCGGCTCGCCCGGCGGGCCGGCTGCGCGACACGGTCGACGTCGGCCCTGCCGTGACGCAGAGCGACCCGGACGCCCCCGGCCGAGCCCGGCCCCGGGCACCCGGCCGACCCCTCGGCTGATCACCCGGCCGAGGCCTCTCCCCGCATCCCGCGCGCACCGTGCCGCGGTGTGCCCCGGCCTGCCCGGCGCAGGGTGATCGGCGAACGCGTACCCCGCACGTTCGACCGAGGACACCACCATGAACCCGCTCGACCTCCCGCTCGTCTCCACCGTGCTCGACGCCGCCTACCGCGCCCTGATGGCCTTGTCCGACCTGCTCGAACCCGTCGCCGGGGGTGCTGCGGCCGCGACGGCCGTCGTCCTGCTGACGCTCGCCGTCCGCGTGCTGCTCGTCCCTGTCGGCGTCTCGCAGGCCAAGGCGGAGCGCGACCGCGCGCGCCTCGCGCCCCGGCTCGCCGAGCTCCAGCGCCGCCACCGGGACGACCCGCAGAAGCTGCAGCGCGCGACCCTCGACCTCTACGCCGAGGAGGGCACGACGCCGTTCGCCGGCTGCCTGCCGATGCTCGCCCAGGCACCCGTGGTCGCCGTCGTCTACGCGCTGTTCCTGCATGCCCAGATCGCCGGTCACGCGAACGCGCTGCTGGGCCACACGCTCTGGGGAGCGCCCCTCGGCTCGAGCCTCGTCGGCTCGTTCGGTGGGGGTGCGGCGGACGTCCCGACCCTGGTGGTCGCGGGTGGGGTCGTGCTCCTCGTCGCGCTCGTCGGGGAGCTCACGCGCCGGGCGTCCCTGCCTGGCGGTCGTCTCGCCGTGCCGCGGACGGCGACCGGCCCGGCCACCTCCGGCCCCCTGGCCGCGCCGGGCCTGCAGAACGCGCTCGGCGCTCTCCAGTTCATGACGGCGGTGATCGCGTGCTTCGTCCCGCTCGCCGCGGGCGTGTACCTGCTCGTGACGGTGACGTGGACGCTCGGGCAACGACTCGTCCTGCGCCGGCGGTACCCGTTCGAGGCGGTCGCGTAGCGCGACGGCGCGGCGGGCCTGGTCACGGGCCCGCCGCGCGTGCGAGGGTGTCGGGTATGACCGATCTGCTCCCGTACCGCGACGACGCGGACGACGTCGAGGTCCCCCTGCTGGGTGGTGACGTGTCGGACGGGATCGTCCGTCGCGGCGACACCGTCCGCCGTCCGCGCGGCCCGCACAGCCCCGCCGTCGAGGCGTACCTGCTCCACCTCGAGCGCGCGGGGTTCGAGGGCGCGCCCCGGTTCCTGGGGATCGACGACGACGGCCGGGAGGTCGTGACGTTCCTGCCGGGCGAGATGGGCGGGCGCCCGCCGCACGCTTGGGCGACCGACGAGGACGTGCTCGTCCAGCTCGGGGAGTGGCTGCGTGACCTGCACGCGGTGTCGCGCGACGTCGTTCTGCCCGACGGCGTCGCGTGGACCGAGCGGGCGCAGTTCGCGGAGGTGCCGGACGTGTTCGACGTGCCGGACGTCGTCGGGCACAACGACCTCACGGTCGAGAACGCGCTGTTCGTCCCGGCCGGCGACGACCCGGAGGGTCCGCACCGGCTGGTCGGCGTGGTCGACTTCGACCTCGCCGCGCCGACCACGCGCCTGCTCGACGTCGCGACGACGCTGCTCTACTGGGCGCCGGTCGCGCCGCCGGATGCGCGGCCGGACGCGCTGCGGGAGCTCGACGCGCCGCGTCGCGCGCGGATCCTCACGGAGGCGTACGGCCTGGACCGGTCCGAGCGGCTCGCGCTGCTCGACGTGCTCGCGCAGCGGTTCGCGCGGAGCTGGTACGCGATGCGGCACGCGGCGCACACCCGCGGCGGGGGCTGGCAGCGCATGTGGGACGACGGGGTCGGGGACCGGATCCGCGAGAACGAGGCCTGGTTCGCCGCGCAGCGCGTGGACTTCGTGCACGCGCTGGGCTGAGCACCCGTCGGGGGCGGGGCCCGCGTCCCGACGGGTGCCGAAGCACTCAGAGCGCGGCGAACCTGCCGACGGCGACGAACACCGCGAGTGCGAGCAGCACGACGTTCGCCGGTACGGCCTTGGCCTCGCCGAGCCGGACGTGCAGCGGGATCGCCCCGACCTGCGTGAGCGCGAGCCCGACGGCCGCGATCGGCGTGAGGACCGGGGCGACGCCGAGCGCCCAGGGGAGGATCACGCCCACGGCCCCGGCGACCTCGAGCCAGCCGATCGCGCGCACGCCCGCGGTGCGCTCCGGCGTCACCCACCGCATCCGCTCCTGGAGCACGGGGATCGGGCGCAGGGCCTTCATGAGCCCGGCGCCGAGGAAGGCGAGGGCGAGCAGACCGGAGGCGATCCACAGGGCGACGTTCATGCGTGAGTCCTTCGAGGAGAGGGGCGGCGACGGCGCAGGGTGGCCGGTCACTCTTTGTGCCTGGGCACATGATGGGTAACCATGAGGGCGGCTACAAAAGGCACACCCGTGTGCGAGAGGCACACGGAGCCGCATGCCACGGAGACGGAGACCCCATGACCACGATGCCGACCACCGACGTGCCCGTGGTGCGCGAGCTCGCGGAGCGCCACGGCCTCCCGGCGGAGGGCGGCTGCGCCGCCGCCGAGGCCACGAGCGAGGTGCGCTCGGTGCTCGACCGGGTGGGGGACAAGTGGAGCGTCCTCATCCTGGGCATGCTCTCGGGCGGGCCGCAGCGGTTCACCGAGCTCCTGCACGGCATCGACGGGATCTCGCAGCGCATGCTCACGCTCAACCTGCGTCAGCTGGAGCGGGACGGGCTCGTGAGCCGCACGGTGCACGCCGTCGTGCCGCCGCGGGTCGACTACGCGCTGACCGACCTCGGCGCGACCCTGCTGCCGCCCGTGCTCGCGCTCGTCGACTGGGCGCTCGAGAACACGACCACCATCCGCGACCACCGGGACCAGTTCGACGCCCGGGCCACCTCCGCGGGCTGACGCTGCTCCAGGTCGCCGGGGACCGGCGACGCCGCGACCGTCAGCGGCGGTGCAGCGTCGTCCGGAGATGTGACCACAGCCGCTTCGCGAGGCCGTCCGGGCGCACGACGGGGATCTGGGCCGTCTCGACGCCGCGCACGAGCCACGCCTCCGCGTGCCGCATGGCGTCGGCGGTCGACTCCCCGATCACGGGTCGTGCCGGGTACACCGCGATCCGCTCGTGCAGGCGCAGGTCGATGACCTGTTCGAACTTCTCCGCCAGCGCGGGGTCCACCCCGCTCACGTAGAGGCGGCCCCCGCCCTCGCCCAGCCGGTCCGCGTAGTGCGCGAGCACCGTGAAGGCGGTCGCGCCGAGGCTCGCGCGGCCGCGCAGGCGCAGCACCACGACGGCGTCGTGCGCGTGCGCGGGCTCCGGCAGCGCGGCCTCGAGCGAGCGGGCACCGGCGTAGAACAGGCTCCCGTAGACGTCGAGGACCGTCACCGTCGCGTCGTCGAGCCGCCGTGGCGCGGGTTCCTCGCGGTAGTGCCCGCCCTCCTGGGGGACGAGGCGGACGATCCGCAGGTCCTGGGACTCCCGGTTCGCCTGGAGCAGGATCGACAGCGCGGCCCCGATGCCGACCGCGGCCGCGACGGGCAGGAGCAGGGTCGCGAGGAACGTGGTCGCCATCGCGACCTGGGACTGGCTGCCCGTGCGCCACGCCGTCGCCATGGCCGACAGCCGGATGGACCCGACCGACGCGACGGCGAGCAGTGCCGCGAGCGTCGCCGACGGGACCGCCCCGACCGGCCCGGACAACGCG
Source organism: Cellulosimicrobium funkei (assembly GCF_001019615.1). Classification (GTDB taxonomy): domain Bacteria; phylum Actinomycetota; class Actinomycetes; order Actinomycetales; family Cellulomonadaceae; genus Cellulosimicrobium; species Cellulosimicrobium cellulans_E. The sequence goes on from NZ_JNBQ01000009.1 coordinate 40,320, forward strand.
ACGAGGACGACGAGCACCCACACGCCCGACATGATGCCTGCCCAGCGGTCGCGCGCTCCCGCGGCGGTGCTGATCGCCGTCTGACCGACCGACCCGCCGACCGGGATGCCGCGGAAGAACCCCACCGCGAGGTTCGCGACGCCCTGCCCGACGAAGTTGCGGTTGGGGTCGGCGCGGCGCCCGCCGGGGTTCGGGACGGACTCGGCGACCCCCGCGCCCTGCACGAGCACGATGGCTGCCACGGCGAGCGCGCCCACGGCCACGTCGACCGACACGAGCCCCAGGTCGGGCAGCGCGAGGGAGGGCAGGCCGGCGGGGATCTCGCCCGCGTCGCCGACGAGCCGCACCGACGTCGCGCCGAGGGCCCACACGCCGACTGCGGACACCACGAGCACGACGACGGCCGCGTACGGGGCGACGCGCGTGCGACCGAGGACGAGGAGCACGGCGACCGACCCCAGGCCCACGACGAGGGTCGGCACGTCCCACGTGCCGGGCGAGCGGAGCACCTGGAAGGCCTGCCCGACGGCGAGCGACGCGGACGGGTCGGCGCCCGTGAGGTCGTCGAGCTGGCCGAGCAGGATGTTGACGGAGACACCGGTGAGGAACCCCGTCATCACGGAGTGCGACACGAAGCCGGTGAGTCGACCGAGCCCCACGAGCCCGGCGACGACCATGACCGCCCCGGCGAGCGTCGTGAGGAGGATGAGCGCCGCGAGCCGGTCCTCGCCGGGGACCCCCGCGAGGGCCGAGCCGGCGGCGAGCGCCGCCGCGCTCGTCGTCGTGACGATCATGAGGCGCGAGTCGACCGTCAGGCCGCCCGCGATGCGGCCGACCGCCGTCGCGTACAGGCCGTGGATCGGGTTGACGCCGACGAGGGTCGCGGTCGCCATCCCGTCGGGGACACCGCCGACGGCGCCCGGGACGCCGGCGCCCGCGGAGCGCCAGAACGTCCCCGGGGCGGGCCGGACGCCGTCCCACCAGCCTCGGACGGCGCGCACCGGCCGCGGGCTCATCGCGTCTCCCGCGGGTGCGCCATGGGGAGACTCTGGCACGGTGCGCGTCGGCCGACCACAGCAACGGACGGCGCCGTCGCCGCGCAGGGGGACGTGTGCGGGTCAGCTCGCGAGGGGGTCGTCCGCGGTGAGATACCAGGGCTCGTACCCCTCGAGCGAGAGCGTCCACAGCCCCGGCGCACCCGCGGGGACCGCGACGCACACGTTGCCCGACACGGTGTCGTCGGTCCCGACGAGGCCCGTCCCGACGAGGGCGTCCGGCACGGCGCCGCACTGCCCGTCGACGTGGACGCCGTCGTCGCCGACGAAGCCGACGTCGATCGCCCCCCACGCGCTCACCTGCGAGCTGGGGCCGTAGTACGTGGCGGTCACGGGGACGATCCAGTACTCCGTGCCCTCCGGCGGTGCGACGTTGACGTCGCTGTGCGCGAGGATCTCCGCGGTCGCCTCGTACGGCGGGTCCAGGAGGACCTCCCACTCCTCGCCGGCGACGGTGTAGCCGTCGAAGAACCACGGGTCGGCCCGTGTCCCGGAGCCCTCCCACTCGCCCTCGGACCAGTCCTCGTCCGACCAGTCCTCGGACCACTCGTCCTCGACCGGCTCGGTGTACCAGTCGGCGATACGCCCGCCCGCGTCGCTCGCGACACCGGCGGCGAAGCCGACGCCACCGCCCACCGCGAGGCACGCCGCACCGACGATCAGCCCGACGGCGGTGCGCGACAGACCGCGGCGCGTGGTGGGCGGGGGCGGGCCGGGGAGTCCGGCCACGGGATACGTCGGCCCCGGCGCGAGCGGCCCCGGCGGGACGGGACCGTAGCCGACCGGGGCCGGACCGGGCCCGATCGGGGGCGGTGGGGAAGCGGCCTGCGGGGGACCGGGGTATCCGGGCGTCGGGACCGGAGCCGACGTCGCCGGGGGCGCCGTCGGGGCTGGGGCCGTCGGCGCGGCGGGAACTGCGGACGCTGCGGGGGGCGTGGCCGGCGTCGACTGGCTCGGTGGCGCGAAGGGGTTGCTCATGGCTGCTCCGGGGTCGTGCGGGCGAGCGCCCGGACGACCGTGTCGCCGTGCGTGGCCGGATGCTCCCACATCTCGGCCTGCCAGCACCAGGAGCGGGGACGACGGACGGCCGGGGACGCGGACCGCCGTCGGGCACGCCACGACCCGCCCGAGCACGACACCACCCGCCCGCGAGCACGACATGGGGGTCGTTATCCAGCGGGTATCGACCCCATGTCGTGCTCGGCAGGCCCCGTTACGGCTGGTCGGGCTCCGAGCCCACCAGGAACTGCGAGTACGCCCCGATGGTGAGGAACGTCGGGAAGTCCTCGGCGAGCGCGACCGCGCGGAACACGTGCGCGGCGTCGTCGATCCGGTTGCCCGGGGTGCGCGGCAGGTCGTCGACGATCTCGGCGAGCAGCGCCTCGACGCGGTCGCGCGTGATGGGCACGCCGTTCTCGGTGCGCGTGCCCGACGCGATCCACTGCCAGACCTGCGAGCGCGAGATCTCGGCGGTCGCGGCGTCCTCCATGAGGTGGTCGATCGCCGCGGCGCCGACGCCGCGCAGCCACGACTCGAGGTACCGCACCCCGACGGAGACGTTGGAGCGCAGGCCCGCCGCGGTCACGGTCGCCCCGGCGCGGCGGGCCGAGCCGATGTCGAGCAGCTCGTGCTGGCCCACCTCGACGTCGTCGCGCAGGCGGGACACCTGGTGCGGCCGGTCACCCAGGACCGCGTCGAACTCGCCGCGCGCGACCTCGATGAGGTCGGGGTGCGCGACCCACGTCCCGTCGAACCCGTCCGTCGCCTCGCGGCGCTTGTCGGCCCGCACCTGCTCGAACGCGCGCTCGGTGACGTCCGGCCGGCGCCGGTCGGGGATGAACGCGCTCATCCCGCCGATCGCGTGCGCGCCGCGCTTGTGGCACGTCGCGACGAGCAGCTCGGTGTACGCCCGCATGAACGGGGCGGTCATGGTGACCTGCGCGCGGTCGGGCAGCACGTAGGAGTCGCCGCGCGTGCGGAACGCCTTGATGACGGAGAACAGGTAGTCCCACCGCCCGGCGTTGAGCCCGGCGCAGTGGTCGCGCAGCTCGTGAAGGATCTCCTCCATCTCGAACGCCGCGGGCAGGGTCTCGATGAGCACCGTGGCGCGGATCGTGCCCTGCGGCAGCCCCAGGTACTCCTGGGCGAGGACGAACACGTCGTTCCACAGCCGCGCCTCGCGGTAGCCCTCGAGCTTGGGCAGGTAGAAGTACGGCCCGCGACCACGCGCGACGAGCTCGTGCGCGTTGTGGAAGAAGTACAGTCCGAAGTCGACGAGCGACGCGGACGCGGACACGCTCACCCCGGCCCGGTCGACGTACCGCATGTGCTTCTCGATGAGGTGCCACCCGCGCGGGCGGAACACGATCGTCGGGAGGTCGGTGAGCGTCGTCGAGCGCAGGCGGTAGTCCTTGCGGTGGTCACCCGAACCGGTCGTGTGGGTCAGCGTCCCGCGGATCGCGTCGTGCAGCGCGAGCTGGCCCTCGATCACGTTGCGCCACGTCGGGCTGGAGGCGTCCTCGGCGTCCGCGAGCCAGACCTTGGCGCCGGAGTTGAGGGCGTTGATCGTCATCTTCGGGTCGGTCGGCCCGGTGATCTCGACGCGGCGGTCCTCGAGGCCCGGCGCGCCGGCCGAGCCGGCGACGCGCCACGACGGGTCGTCGCGCACGGGCCGCGTCGCGGCGCGGAAGTCGGGGTCGATGCCGTCCGCGACGTCCTGTCGGCGCTGCTGGCGGTCCATGAGCAGCTCGTGGCGGCGGGCCAGGAACCGGTCGTGCAGCAGCGTGAGGAAGTCGAGCGCCTCGGGCGTGAGGATCTCGCGGTAGCGCTCGCCCAGCGTCCCGGTGACGCGCAGCGTGCCGGTGACGCGCGGGCTGCTCGGCGCAGAGGGGGACGTCGGAGGGCGAGAGGTGGTCGTGGTCAGCGTGGTCATGGCGTGCTCCGAAGGTCGTGCTCCCGCGAGATAGAACCCCGAGCTTCGAGGTAGAGCGCTGCGAGCTCTATCTCGGGCGCGCGGGTTCTATCTCGCGGGAGGAGGGAGGGTTAGTGGAACTGGGCGGTCTCGGTGGACCCGGCGAGCGCGAGGGTGGCGGCGTCGGGGTTGAGAGCCGTGGCGACCCGGTCGAAGTAGCCGGTGCCGACCTCCCGCTGGTGGCGGGTGGCGGTGTAGCCGTCGGCCTCGGAGGCGAACTCGGCCTCCTGGAGCTCGACGTAGGCGGACATCGCGCGCTCGTCGTAGCCGCGCGCGAGCTCGAACATGGAGTGCGAGACGGCGTGGAAGCCGGCCAGCGTGATGAACTGGAACGCGTAGCCCATCGCGGCGAGCTCCTTCTGGAAGCTCGCGATCTGGGCGTCGTCGAGGTGCTTCTTCCAGTTGAACGACGGCGAGCAGTTGTAGGCGAGCTTCTTGTCCGGGTACTGCGCGTGGATCGTCTCGGCGAACGTGCGCGCGAGCTCGAGGTCGGGCTCGCCCGTCTCGACCCAGATGAGGTCGGAGTACGGCGCGTACGCGAGGCCGCGCGCGACGACCGCGTCGAGGCCCGGGCGCACGCGGTAGAAGCCCTCCGAGGTGCGCTCGCCCGTGAGGAACGGGCGGTCGCGCTCGTCGACGTCGGACGTCAGCAGGTCCGCGGCGAGCGAGTCCGTGCGGGCGATGATCACGGACGGCACGCCCGCGACGTCGGCCGCGAGGCGCGCGGCGTTGAGCGTGCGGATGTGCTGGCTCGTGGGCACGAGCACCTTGCCGCCGAGGTGGCCGCACTTCTTCTCCGACGCGAGCTGGTCCTCCCAGTGCACGCCCGCCGCGCCGGCGGCGATCATCGAGTGCATGAGCTCGTACGCGTTGAGCGGGCCGCCGAACCCGGCCTCGGCGTCGGCGACGACCGGGGCGAGCCAGTCACGTGTCGGCGCACCGGACTCCGCCGTCTCGATCTGGTCCGCGCGCAGGAGCGCGTTGTTGATGCGGCGCACGACGGCGGGCACGGAGTTGGCGGGGTAGAGCGACTGGTCGGGGTACGTCTGGCCGGACAGGTTGGCGTCGGCCGCGACCTGCCACCCGGACAGGTAGATGGCCTTGAGGCCCGCGCGCACCTGCTGCACGGCCTGGTTGCCGGTGAACGCGCCGAGCGCGGCGACCCACTCCTCGGTGTGGATCTGCTCCCAGAGCTTCTCGGCCCCGCGACGCGCGAGCGTGTGCTCCTCGCGCACCGAGCCGCGCAGCGCGACGACGTCCTCCGCGGTGTAGTCGCGCTGGAGGCCGGCCCAGCGCGGGTCGGTCGCCCACTGCTCGGCGATCTCCGCCGCGGTCTGGGTCTGGTCGCCGGGGCGCGGGCTGTCGCTCGCGGCGCGATCCGGGGTGCGGCCCGCGACGTCCGCCGTCGTCGCGACGGCGCCGAGCGGACGGGCGCCGCCCGCGTACTCGGACGGGGAGCGGCGGCTGACGATGGTGGGCCTGTTCACGGGTGCCTCCTGGTGGTGCGCCGGTCCGCGCTGCGCGGACCGGACGGGCCGGTCGGTGGACCTCGGCGAGGTCCGTGCTTCGACCTTCCTCCCGCTGACAACCCCGTCTCAAGCCAGATCGAGCGAAAGAACTGCACTTCTTCTCTTGTGCGGAAGGAGCGGCGCGTGTCACTCTCAGTCATGGCTATCCCGACGACGCGACCGGCCGGAATCGCGGAACATGCGGAAATCCCGCTCGAGAGCGAGCCCGACGCCCTGACGATCGGTCGCAGGATCCGGCACCTACGCACGGCGCGGGGCCTGACGCTCGACGAGCTCGGCGCCGCCATCGGCCGCGCGCCGTCCCAGGTGTCGCTCCTGGAGAACGGCAAGCGCGAGCCCAAGTTCGCCCAGCTCCAGGCCGTCGCGCGGGCGCTCGGCGCGAGCCTCGACGACCTGCTGTCGCCCGAGGCGCCGTCACGCCGGGACGCGCTCGAGATCGAGCTGGAGCGCGCGCAGCGCGGCCCGCTCTTCGACGCGCTCGGGCTGCGCCCGGTCAGGGTCGGCAAGTCGCTGCCCACGGACGCGCTCGAGACCATCGTCGCGCTGGAGCGCGAGCTCCAGCGGCTGCACACCGAGCGCGCAGCGACGCCCGAGGAGGCGCGCCGCGCGAACGCGGAGCTGCGCGCGACCATGCGTGCGCAGGACAACTACTTCCCCGAGCTCGAGGACGCGGCGGCCGAGCTGCTCGACGGCGTCGGGCACGCGGGCGGCCCGCTGCCCCAGCGCGTCGCGGCGGACATCGCCGCCCACCTGGGCTTCACGCTGCACTACGTGGGCGACCTGCCGCACTCGACCCGCTCGGTGCTCGACCTGCGGCACCGGCGCGTCTACCTGCCCAGCAACGGGATGCGCGGGCGGTCCAACGCGACGTCGGCGCTGCTCCAGGCGCTCGCGCCGCACGTGCTCGGGCACGCGGAACCGCGCGACTACCGCGAGTTCCTGCGCCAGCGCGTCGAGGCCAACTACCTCGCGGCGGCGCTCCTGCTGCCGGAGCGCCACGCGGTCAAGGCGCTGCGGGCCGCGAAGGACGCGCGCGAGATCTCGATCGAGGACCTCCGCGACGCCTTCGCGGTGTCGTACGAGACGGCCGCGCACCGGTTCACGAACCTCGCGACGAAGCACCTCGGCATCCCGGTGCACTTCATGAAGGTCCACGAGTCGGGCGTCATCCACAAGGCGTACGAGAACGACGGCGTGCGCTTCCCGGCGGACCCGCTCGGCGCCGTCGAGGGCCAGTACGTGTGCCGGAGCTGGACCGCCCGCACGGTGTTCGCGGTCGAGGACCGGCTCAGCCCGTTCAGCCAGTACACGGACACCCCCAGCGGCACCTACTGGTGCACGTCGCGGGTCCAGGCCTCGGCGGACGGCGAGTTCTCGGTGAGCGTCGGCGTGCCGTTCGCGCACGTGAAGTGGTTCCTCGGCCGCGACACGACCGAGCGCCTGGTCTCCCGCTGCCCCGACGGCGCGTGCTGCCGTCGCCCGCCGGACGCGCTCTCCGACCGCTGGGCCGGGCAGTCGTGGCCGAGCGCCCGCCCGCACGCGTCGATGCTCGCCGCGATGCCGACCGGTGCGTTCCCGGGCGTCGACACCACCGAGGTCTACGCGTTCCTGGACCGGCACGCGCCCCGGTGAGACCGGGCGGATCAGCCGATCGAGCCGCCCTGCGTCGGAGCGTCCATCGCGGCCTTGAGGCGCGCGGTGTCGGCGTCCGACCAGCCCTCGGGAGCGTGCAGGGCGGCGAAGCCGTCGGCGTACTCGAGCTTGTAGACATGGCCGTGGCCCGCCGGGATGTCCGACGCCGCCGCGACGAACAGGTCGCCCGTGAGCTGCCAGAACGTGACGAACGGGTACCACCGCACGTCGCCCAGCACGTCCGGGCCGCGCGGCTCGCGGAGCCAGTCCGGCTCGGACCACAGCGTCTCCGGTCCCCACCAGGTCACACCGTCGGACGCGTGCTGGAGGTACACGACGCGCGGCTCGTCCCAGCGCGGGCCAGGACCCCAGAGGTCTGCGACGCCGGTCGCGACGGGATCGCCCCACCGGACCTGCCGGCCGTCGTCGAGCACGGGGGCGTACTCGAGCGACCCGGGGTCCCGCGCGTCGGTGAGCTCGCGCCACATCGGCGTGAACCCGGGCGTCCCGGTGAACATCGCGCCGTCGGAACGCGCCTCGACGTCCTGCACGCCGCTGAACGCGCCCTGCATCCCGAACGACCCGAGCGAGATGCCGAACGCGAGCAGCCGCGGGCGGTCGTCCTCGGGGAGCTCCGACCAGCGGTCGTACACCGCCTCGAACAGCGCCTTGCCGGCCGCGGGCGGGGTCGACCGGTCGCCGACGAAGCTGATCCAGCTCGGCAGGTAGGAGTACTGCATGCTCGCGATCGCGGTGTCGCCGCCGTGCATGAGCTCGAGCGCCTCCACCATGCCCGGGTCGACCCAACCCGTCCCGGTCGTGGTCGCGACGACGAGGACCGACCGGTCCCACGCGTCGGTGCGGTCGAGCTCGTCGACGACGCGTGCCGCCGTGGCGTCGAGGTCGCCGTCGGGATCGAGGCCGGCGTAGGCATGGATCGGCTCGCGCACGTCCGCGGGGTCGACGACGTCGCCCGCCTCGGCGAACGCGCTCAGCTCGTCGACGGTCGGGCCGGACACGACGAACTTGCGACCCTCCGCGCCGAGCGAGCCCCACGTCTCGGGGGACGCGTCCGACCCGGACCGCTCGGGCTGGACGGGGGGCGACAAGCGCGGGTCGACGTCGGCGTTCGCGGTCGCGTAGATCGAGTTCAGCGCGCTGAGCGCACCCGACCAGATGACGCCGTTGAACACCAGGACGACGACCACGGCGACGACGACGCCGCTGACGAACCGGGCCACGGGCGCGGGCACGACGTTGTCGACGACGAGGCTGAGCCAGCGCGCGAGGCGCCGTAGACCACGGCCGACCTGGAGCACGAGCAGCGCGACGGCGAGCGCCACGAGCATCGTGACGACCTCGCGCCCGGGCACGTCCTCGGACATGCCGAACAGGTGCCGCAGCTCGATCTGGCGGCGCGCGCCGAGGACGAGCGAGAGGGGCACGAGCATGACGGTCGCCCCGGCCAGCACCCACCACGCGACCCGGCTCGCGCGCGCCGTCCACCGGATGCGCAGCCCGACCTTGACCGCGAACCACTCGACGAACGCCCCGACGCCGTACCCGCCGACCGCGCTCACGCCCGAGATCACGGCCTGGTAGTACCAGGCGCGCGGGATGAGCGACGGGGTGAACGACAGGCAGAACCACAGCAGCGCGAGCACCAGACCGGTCGCCGAGAACCGCCGCAGCCACCGCCCCCACACGCCGTGCCGGGGCCGCTCCTCGTCGACGGGCTCAGGGGCGCGGGTCTCCGTCACGGTGGGCTGCACATCGCGAGCGTAGGCGAGGCGCCTCGAACCGTCCCCTCGAACTGGCCGCGGCCTCGCCGAGGGGCGGTCAGGCCTCCAGGAGCAGCGCCTCGCCCTGGCCCCCGCCGCCGCACAGCCCGACGGCGACGCGCCCGCCACCACGGCGCGCGAGCTCGTGCGCCGCGTGGACCGCGAGGCGGGCACCGGACGCACCGATGGGGTGGCCGAGCGAGATGCCGCCACCGTGCACGTTGACGACGTCCGGCGAGACGCCGAGCACGCGCGTGGACACCGCGACGACGGTCGCGAACGCCTCGTTGATCTCGACGAGGTCGAGGTCCTCGACCGTCCACCCGGCCCGGTCGAGGGCCTGGCGGATCGCGCGCGCGGGCTGGGAGTGCAGCGACGTGTCCGGGCCGGCGACCTGGCCCCAGGCCCGCACGGTCGCGAGCACGGGCGCGCCCGCGGACTCGGCCCGGGCGCGGGTCGTCAGCACGAGCGCGGCGGCGCCGTCGGAGATCTGCGACGCGTTGCCCGCGGTGATGGTGCCCTCGGGGTCGAACGCGGGTCGCAGGCGCGCGAGGCCCTCGACGCTCGTGTCGGGGCGCACGCCCTCGTCGTCGCGCACCTCGACCGGCTCGCCTCGGCGCTGCGGGACGCTCACGGGCGCGAGCTCGGCGTCGAACAGGCCGTCCTTCGCCGCGGCCGCGGCGCGCTGGTGCGAGGCCGCCGCGACGGCGTCCTGCTCCTCGCGCGACACGAACACGTCGCCGCTGTTGGTGCGCTCGGTCGAGACGCCCATGGAGGCGCGGTCGAACGCGTCGGTGAGCCCGTCGCGCACGACGGCGTCGACGAGCGTCGCGTCGCCGAACGCGAACCCGGCGCGCGAGCCGGGCAGCAGGTGCGGCGCGTTGGTCATGGACTCCTGGCCGCCGACGAGCACGACCTCGGCCTCGCCGGAGCGGATCATCCGCGTCCCGTCGATGACGGCGGTCAGGCCGGACAGGCACACCTTGTTCACCGTCACGGCGGGCACGTCCCAGCCGATGCCGGCGCCTGCGGCCGTCTGGCGCGCGGGGTTCTGCCCCGCCCCGGCCTGGAGCACCTGGCCGAACACCACGGCGTCGACGGCGTCCGCGCCGAGGCCCGAGCGCTCGATCGCGGCGCGTGCGGCGACGGCGCCGAGCTCGACCGCGGTCAGCGCGGCGAGCGAGCCCTTGAGCCGCCCCTGCGGGGTGCGGGCTGCGGCGACGATCACGACGTCGTCCGGGCGGGCGGCGGGAGAGACATCGGGGGAGACGGGGGTGGTGGTGCTCACGGCTGGACCTCCAGGGGTGCGGACGGCGGTGTCTGCGCGGGCGCCGGGGGTGTGGTGCCCGCTCGTACGGTGGTCGTGCCGGCGACGGCGTCGTCCACGAGCCCGAGCAGGAGCCCGAGGAACACGTCCGGCTCCTCGAGGTGGGGGCTGTGCCCGACGCCGGGCCGCACCTCTTCACGGTACCGCCCGCCCGCGGCGGCGTAGGCGTCGAGGACGGCCCGGGTCTGGGCGACCATCGGCTGCGGCGGGTGCGTCTCGGCGCCCGGCCAGCCGGGGACGGCGCCGAGCGCGCCGAGCTGCGCGAGATCGAACAGCGACGCGTCCGAGACGATCGCGTCGGCGTCGCCGCGCACCCACAGCACGGGCGCCGTGGCGCCCGAGGCGGCGAAGCCCGAGAGGTCGCAGTAGCGCGCGCTGATCGCGTTGTTCATGCCGCGCGTCCCGGGGGCCACGCCGGGCCAGGTGTCGGAGGTCGTCCGGTCGCCCGGGTAGTTGCCGTCGCCCGTGCGCGTCGAGAGCACGGAGTCGAGCAGCAGCTCCTCCAGGGCGCCGAGCGGCTCGCCGAGCGAGGCCGGGTCGGCGACGTAGAACCGGCGCAGCACGTCGCGGGGCGACCCGGCGTCCTCGCTGCGGTCGCCCGCGGCGAGCGCCGCGACGAACGTGGGGTTGGCCGTCCCGCCGCCGGAGCCCGCGAAGTCGGCCGAGAGCGGCGTGCCGTCCACGTCGCGCGTGCCGCCGAACCCGTACGGCGACATGGGCGCCTCGAGGAGGACCGCGTCGAACAGGTCGGGCCGGTCGATCGCGAGCTGGAGCACGACCCCCGCCCCGGCGGAGTGCGCGACCGCGACGAGCGGGTGCGCGAGGTCGAGCGCGTCGACGACCGCCGCGACGTCCTCCGCGTAGTCGCGCACGCCGCGCGTCGCGTCGACGGGCCGGACCTCGGCGTCGCCGTACCCGCGCAGGTCGACGGCGACGCCGCGCACGTCGGCGGGGAGCGCGCGCAGCAGCGGGTCGAAGAACGCCGACGACGAGCAGTTGCCGTGCACGAGCAGGACCGTGGCCCGCACGTCGCCGTCGGCCACGACCTCGCGCACGTGCTCGCGCCCGCGCGGGATTGGGACGTCGCGGCGCAGCACGTCGCGCGTCACGACGGCGTCCCGGCGGCCTGCGTGGACGGCCCCGGACCGGCGTCGGCGACGTCGAGCGGGGCGTCGTCGAGCGCGACGACGAGGTCGGGCTCGGTCGCGGCGCGCACGTCGTCGACGCTCACGCCGGGCGCGGTCTCGCGCAGCACGAGGCCGTCGGGCGTCACGTCGATCACCGCGAGATCGGTGATGATCCGATGCACGACGCCCCGCCCGGTGAGGGGCAGCGAGCACGAGCACAGGAGCTTGGGCGACCCGTCGCGCGCGACGTGCTCCATGAGGACGATCACGCGGCCCGCCCCGTGCACGAGGTCCATCGCGCCGCCGGGACCCTTGACCATCTTGCCGGGGATCATCCAGTTGGCGAGGTCGCCCGTCTCGGAGACCTGCATGCCGCCGAGGATCGCGGCGTCGATCTTGCCCCCGCGGATCATGCCGAAGCTCAGCGCGGAGTCGAAGAACGCGGCGCCCGGCAGGACGGTGACAGTCTCCTTGCCCGCGTTGATGAGGTCGGGGTCGACGGCGTCCTCGGTCGGGTACGGCCCGACGCCGAGGATCCCGTTCTCCGACTGGAGCACGAGGTGCTTGTCCTCCGGCACGTAGTTGGGCACGAGCGTCGGCAGGCCGATGCCGAGGTTGACGTACCAGCCGTCCTGGAGCTCGCGCGCGGCGCGCGCGGCCATCTCGTCACGGGTGAGCGGCACGGCTCAGCCCTCCTTCGTGCTGGTCGCGGTGCCCGACGACGCGGGCGTGTGCTGGTCGGTCGCGGCGGCCGGGCGCACGGTGCGGCGCTCGATGCGCTTGGGCGCGTCCGGGCCGACCTCGACGACGCGGTGCACGAACACGCCGGGCAGGTGCACCTCGTCGGGGTCGATGTCGCCGGGTTCGACGAGCTCCTCGACCTGGGCGACGCACACGCGGCCCGCCATCGCGGCGAGCGGCGAGAAGTTGCGCGCCGAGCGGTGGAACACGAGGTTGCCGTGCCGGTCGCCGCGCAGGGCGTGCACGAGCGCGAAGTCCGTGGCGATCGCGTCCTCGAGCACGAACTCGGCCTCGTCGGCGTACGACCCGTCGCGGCCGCGCGGGCCCACGCCGAACGTGCGCACCTCCTTGGGCGCGCTGGCCTGCGCCACGCCGCCCGCGCCGTCGTACCGCTGGGGCAGGCCGCCCTCGGCGACCTGCGTGCCGACGCCCGTGCGCGTCCAGAAGCCGGCGATCCCGGAGCCGCCGGCGCGCAGCTTCTCGGCGAGCGTCCCCTGCGGCGTGAGCTCGAGCTCGAGCTCGCCCGAGAGGAACTGCCGCTCGAACTCCTTGTTCTCCCCGACGTACGAGCTCGTCATCTTGCGGATGCGGCCCGCCCCGAGCAGGACGCCCAGACCCCAGTCGTCGACGCCGCAGTTGTTGCTCACGACCCACAGGTCGCGCGTGCCCTGCGCGAGCAGCGCCTCGATGAGCGCGATGGGGTTGCCGCACAGGCCGAACCCGCCGACGGCGAGCGACGCGCCGTCGGGCACGTCCGCGACGGCCTCGGCCGCGGACGCGACCACCTTGTCCAGCCCGGTCCCTCGTGGGGACGCGATCGTGGGGCTCATGCCGTGACCTCCTCGTCACTCGCCGGTCCGGGTCCGCCGCTCGTGACGGCGGCCAGGGCTCGCAGGGTCTCGCCCGCGACGGCCTCGACGCCGGGCGGGCTCATGATGATCGTGTAGTGATTGATACCCGCTACGTCGCGGGTGCGCAGCCCCGGCAGCCGCTCGCGCCACGCGGCGAGGTGCTCGGGGGAGTAGAGCGCGTCGGGCTCGTCGAGCAGGCCGCGCGGCGCGCGCAGCAGCACGAGCGGCACGTCGAGCGGGCGGTCGCCGGTGAGCGCGTCCGCGAGCGGGCCGCCCTCGTAGAGCTCGAGCGAGTCGGCCGAGACCGCAGTCCCGGACGACGCCGGGCGCAGCGCGGGCGCCTCGCCGACGAGGTCGTAGTCGACGTACCCGGCGACGACGTCGCCCCAGGGCTCGTCCCACGCACTCGCGAACGCGGGGTGCGCGCGCCAGAAGCCGCGGTACTCCTCGCGGTCCGCGAACGTGCGCTCGAGTCGCTCGACGGCGGGGCCGAGCAGGGCGCGCAGGACCTCGTCGTGCGTCGCGTCGGGCGCGAGCCCGGTGGGCGGCGGGAGCGGGATGCCGCCGTCGACGAGCACGAGCCGGGAGACGCGGCCGGGGTGGCGGTGCGCGAGCACGACCGACACGAACGCGCCCATCGAGTGCCCGAGCGCGACGACGCTCCCGATCCCCAGCGCGTCGAGCACCGCGGCGAGGTCGTCGGCGTGCGCGCCCATGCCGTACGGGCCGGGCAGGGCGTTGCTCCGGCCGCGCCCCCGCAGGTCGGGCGCGACGACGCGCACGCCCGGGAGGGCCGCGACGACCGCCGGCCACGCGCGGTGCGACGCCGTGATGCCGTGCACGGCGAGGACGGTCGGGACGGCGTCGGGCGCGGGGGGCGCGCCGCCGTCGGGCCGGGCGCCGGGCTCGGGTGCGTGCGGACCGACCGGGTCCCACACGCCGACGCGCAGCCGCCCGCCCGCGACGGGGACGTCGAGCGTCGCGTAGGTGTGGGTCGCGGCGGTGACGTCGTCCGGCGCGGTCGTCGCCGCGGTCACCGGGCGCTCCAGCCGCCGTCGATCGTCCAGGACGCCCCCGAGACCATCGACGCGTCCGGGCCGGTCAGCCAGCCGACGAGCGACGCGACCTCCTCCGGCTCGACGAGCCGCTTCACCGCGGACTCGGCGAGGAGCACGGTCGCGAGCACCTCGGACTCGGGTATGCCGTGCACGCGCGCCTGGTCGGCGATCTGCTTCTCCACGAGCGGCGTGCGCACGTACCCGGGGTTGACGCACACGCTCGTCACGCCGTGCGGGCCGCCCTCGAGCGCCGTCACCTTGGACAGACCCTCCAGGCCGTGCTTCGCGGACACGTACGCCGACTTGAACGGCGACGCGACGAGGCCGTGCACGGACGAGACGTTGACGACGCGACCGAACCCGCGCGCGTACATCCCCGGCAACGCGGCGCGGACCAGCAGGAACGGCGCCTCGAGCATGATCGCGTGGAGCAGGCGGAAGTCGTCGGGGCGGAAGTCCTCGATGGGGCTCACGCGCTGCACGCCCGCGTTGTTGACGAGCACGTCGACGTCGAGCGTGAGGGCGTCGAGCGCGCGCGTGTCGGCGAGGTCGACGACCCACGCCTCGCCGCCGAGCTCGTCCGCGAGGCGCTTCGCGCCGTCGGGGTCGACGTCGGCGACGGTCACGTGCGCGCCGCGAGCGGCGAGTTCGCGCGCGCACGCGGCGCCGATGCCGCTCGCGCCGCCCGTGACGAGCGCGCGGCGCCCGGCGAGGGTCGGAGCGGTGCCGGGGACGGTGGCGGGGACGGTCATCGCGCGTCTCCTTCGGTGTCGGTCGAGGTGGCGGGCCCGGTCCCGGTCGGTGGAGCGGTCCGCGGCGCGGCGAGCGCGCGCTCGATGAACTGCATGGTCTGCTCGAACACGTGCGGGGGGACCTCGGCGGCCGCGGTGTCGTACGACGGCGGCTCCGCGCCCTCGTCCCAGCGCCCGCCCCACAGCACCCAGCGCATCCCGACGATCTCGCCGATGCCCATGAGCGCCCAGGCGGCGACCTCCGGGTCGACGTCGGGGCCGACCTCGCCGTTCGCGCGCGCCTTGTCGAGCCCGGTCATGTAGCCCTCGACGATGCGCGCGTAGTGGCGGCGCAGCGCCCCGGGCGAGACGAACTCGGCCTGCCGCACGATCCGGTAGAGCGCAGGGTGCTCGGCAGTGAAGCGGAAGAACGCCTCGAAGCCCGCGCGCTCGGCGGCCAGGCGCGTCGTCGTCTGCGAGCTCGCCTCGATCATCGCGTGCCGCACGCGGCGGTTGAGGTCGTCGACGAGCTCGTCGAACACGTCGATCTTCGACTCGAAGTACAGGTAGAACGTGCCCTGCCCGACGCCCGCGGACTCGGTGATCTTCACGATCGACGCGTCGTGGTACCCGACCTCGGCGAACACCTGCTCGGCCGCGGCAAGGATCTTCGCCCGCGTGCGGTTGCCGCGGGCGGTGCGGGGCTGGGTGCTCATGAGTCCTCCGGGACGGTCACGCGCTCGACGAGCGAGCGGCGCGACACCTTGTGCAGCGACGTGCGGGGCAGGGACGGGACGAGGTCGAAGCGGCGAGGGACCTTGAAGTGCGCGAGCTCGCGGCGGCAGAACGCCTCCAGGTCCTCGGGGTCGGTGGGCCAGCCCTGGCGCGGGACGACGAACGCCGCGCCGACCTCGCCCCACCGGTCGTCGGGGACGCCCACGACCGCGACGTCCGCGACACCCGGATGACGCCGGAGCACGGCCTCCACCTCGGACGGCGTGACGTTCTCGCCGCCGACGATGAAGACGTCCTTGATCCGGTCGACCACGCGGTAGTACCCGTCGGCGTCGCGCTCGACGAGGTCCCCGGTGCGCAGCCAGCCGTCGTGCAGGACGGCGGCCGTCGCGGCGTCGTCGCGGAAGTACCCGTCGAACACCCCAGGGCCGCGGACCAGCAGCTCGCCGGACGCGGGCCCGTCGAGGTGCTGGCCCGTCACCGGGTCGGCCACCGCGACCTCGACGTGCGGGTACGGCGTCCCGGCCGACCCGATGCGCTCGCGCGCCTGGTCGTCGGGAAGGCACAGCACGTTGGGACCCGCCTCCGTGAGCCCGTACCCCTGCGACAGCGCGACGCCGCGCCGGTGCCACGTGCGGAGCAGCGGCTCGGGCATGGGTGCGCCGCCCACGACGGCGTGCCGCAGCGACGACAGGTCGGCGTCCGCGAAGCCGGGGTGCTCGGCGAGCAGCAGGTAGTTCGTCGGGACGCCCATCATCGTCGTGACGCGGCGCTCGGCGACGAGCTGCAGCACGCGCTCGGGCTCGAACGTGCGCTCCAGGACGACCGTCGCGCCGGTCCACCACGCGAGCAGGGGCTGGATGTTCCAGCCGCCCGCGTGGAACTGCGGCAGCACGCTCAGCACGACGTCGTGGCTCGTGAGCTCGACCGTGCGCGAGAGCGAGAGGTTGGTCCAGAAGCAGTTCGCGTGCGTGAGCAGCGCGCCCTTGGCCGCGCCCTGGGTCCCGGACGTGAAGACGAGCAGCAGTGGGTCGTCGTCGCGCACATGCCGGCGCTCGGGGGAGGGCGCGACCGCGGCCCGGTCCGCGCCGCTCGCGCCACGCGCGCCCTCGGTCAGCCGCGGGCGGCGCGACGGCGCGGGGACCCGCGCCTCGACGCCGCTGCGGCCGAGCTCGGTGCGCCGCGGCGGGAGGACGAGCCGGTCCAGGGCGGCGTCGGCCAGCGCGGAGAACTCCTGCTCGACGAGCACGAGCGCGGGGTCGGCCTGCTCGAGCTGGGCCGCGAGCTCGCCGGGCGACAGGCGCCACGAGAGCGGCGCGAGCACCAGTCCCGCCTGCGCGCACGCGAAGAACAGCACGACCTGGTCGGCGCTGTTGCCCGTCACCGTGGCCACGCGGTCCCCGACGCCGTACCCCGCCTCGCGGAACGCGGCCGCCAGGGTGCTCGCGCGCTCGTGCAGGTCGCGGTAGCGCAGGGTCACGCCCCGGTCGTCGACCGCGACGCGGTCCGGCGTCGCGAGCGCGCGGTCGCGCGTCCAGCGCCCGAGGGTGTGCAGGCCGTCCTGCGCGCCGGGCCGGTGCTGCGTCGTCGTCATGCCACCTCCTCGAGGCGCTCGCGGGCTCCCTCCCGATCCTCCCGCGGGCGGCGGCGCGCGGCGAGGCGCGACGCGGCGCCGGCGATCCCGCCGGGCAGGAACATCACGACGAGGATGAAGAGGGTCCCGAGGAGGAACAGGGGCTCGCTGAGCGGCACGCGCAGGACGGCCGGCAGGTCGGCCACGGTCGCGGAGCCCGCGAGCGTCCCGAGCCGCTGGTCGAGGATCGTGTAGAGCACGCCGCCGACGATCGCGCCCCATCGGGACCCGACGCCGCCGAGCACGACCATGACGAGCAGCGTGAGCGTGAAGTCCGCGGACGTCGCGCGCGGTACGGCCCCGGACTGGAGCAGCAGGTAGGCCATGCCGACGACCGTGGCGAGCGTCGCCGCGAGCACGAACACGAGGAGCTTGACCAGGTAGGGGCGCCCGCCGATGACGCGGACGCGCATCTCGTTCTCGCGCGTCGCCGCCGCGACGTGACCGGCGCGCGAGCGCTCGACCCACAGCACGACGAGGTAGACGCCGACGAGCACGGCGAGCGCGAGCCAGTAGAGGTTGCGCGTGTTGAGCACCCCGACGAACGCGTCGGGGACGTTCCCGGTCGCGAGGGCGAGGCCCTCCTCGCCGCCGGTCGCCCCGCCGGGGTTGCGGCGCACGAGCACGTTGCCGGCCTGCGCGAACGCGGGCGTGACCATGGCGAAGGAGATCCCGGTGACGCGCAGCGAGATCGCGCCGACGACGTGGGCGAGCACGATGCCGCCGACGAGCACGAGCGCCGCGGCGGGAAGGAGGGGGATCTCGGTCGTGTCGAGCACGATCGCGAGCCCGTAGACGCCGGCGGCGAAGTAGAGCGCGTGGCCGAAGCTCAGCAGCCCCGCGACCCCGAACAGCAGGTGGTAGCTCAGCGCGAGCGCGCCGATGAGCCAGCACAGCGCCATCATCTGGAGCGCGCCGGGGGTGTACGTCGGGCCGGGCAGGACGCCCGGCACGTGGATCGCGAGCAGGGGGAGGCACGCGAGCAGGGCGACGAGCGCGACGCCCGCGAGCGTGCGGACCAGCGTGCCCGACGGCGTCCGGCGGGCGGGCCGGTCGGCGCGCGGTGCGTCGTCGGCCGGGGCGGCCGAGGCCGGGGGAGCGGTCTGGGTGGTCATGCGGCTGCCCTCCCGAGGAGGCCGGTGGGACGGACGAGGAGCACGAGCGCGAGCAGCAGCACCACGATGAGGTCGCCGTAGCCGAGGTAGTAGTTCGCGAACTGCTGCAGGACCGCGACGAGCACGGAGGCGACCGCGGCGCCGGTGAGCGATCCGAGGCCGCCGATCACGGTGACGATGAACGCGAAGATGAGCAGCGACCCGCCGAGGTGCGGCGAGACGTAGCCGAAGTACTGCGAGGCGAGGACCCCGCCGAGGCCCGCGGCGGCGCCGCCGACCGCGAACACGAGCGTGAACGCCTTGCGCACGTCGATGCCGAGCGCGGTGACCATGGACCGGTTCTCGACGCCCGCGCGGATGATGAGCCCGTAGCGGGTGCGCTTGAGGAACAGCACGATCGCGCCGAGCACGAGCGCCGCCGCGGCGATCGCGACGAACCGGTCGTTGGGCACCGGCGCGCCCGCGAGGTCGGTCGTGCCCTTGAGCCACGCGGGCCCGGAGATGAACTCGGGGTCCGATCCCCACATGCCCTCGAACAGCGCGACCGAGGCGAGCGAGAGCCCGACCGTGACGAGCACCTGCTCGATGTGCCGCTCGTAGAGGGGGCGGATGAGCAGCAGCTCGGTGAGCGCCGCGGCGCCCGCCCCGACGATCGCGCCGGCGAGCAGCGAGAGGGCGAACACGCCCCACGAGTCCGCGCCGAGCGAGCGCGCGACGAACCAGCCGCCGAACGCGCCGAGCGTGAGGAACGAGCCGTGCGCGAAGTTGAGGACGCCCATGAGCCCGTAGATGAGCGACAGGCCCGACGCGACGAGGAAGTACAGCGCCCCGAGGCCGAGCCCCGTGACGAGGAGGAGGACGATCGTGCTCACCGGGCCACCGCCCCTTCGGTTCCGTGGTGGTCGACCTCGGCGTGCACGCCGAGGAGCTGCTGGACGCGGTCGGGGTCGTCGAGGAGCTCGCGCGCCGGACCGGTGTGCACGACGCGGCCCGCGTCGATGACGACGACGCGCTCGGCGAGCCGCTCGATGACCTCGAGGTTCTGCTCGACGAGCAGGATCGGCACGGTGCGCGCCGCCTCCGCGAGCGCGTCCGCGACCTCGCCGACGATCCGCGGCGCGAGGCCCTTGGTCGGCTCGTCGACGAGGAGCAAGCGGTTGGCGTTGAGCAGGGCGCGCGCGAGCGACACCATCTGCTGCTGGCCGCCCGAGAGCGTGCCCGCGCGCTGGGCGGCGCGCTGCACGAGGTCCGGGAAGAGCTCCGCGACGAGCTCGCGGCGCGGGTGGGCGTCGCGCTCGGCGAGCCGCAGGTTCTCCGCGACCGTGAGCCCGGCGAACACCTCCCGGTCCTCGGGCACGTACCCGACGCCGCGCCGCACGATCCTGTCCGTGCGCTCGCCGTCGACGCGCTCGCCGGCGAGCAGCACCTCGCCCCGGCGCTCGATCAGGCCGAGCACGGCCTTGAGGGTCGACGTCTTGCCGACGCCGTTGCGTCCCAGCACCGCCGTGACTCCGGTGGCCGGGACGGAGAACGTCACGTCCTCGACGACCTGCTGGCCCGCGATGCGCGCGGACAGCCCGCGCACCTCAAGGACGGGCACGCCGGTCGCTCCGGTGCGGTCGCTGTCGTTCCTGGCGGCGCTCATGCTGCCTCTCCTGCCGTGACGCCCAGGTAGGCGCTCTGCACCGTCGGGTCGGCCATGACGGCGTCGGGGGTGTCGCACGCGAGCAGCTCGCCGTGGTGCATGACCGCGACGCGGTCCACGAGCCCCAGGACGACGTCCATGTGGTGCTCGACCATGAGCACCGTGCAGCCGGTCGCGTGCAGGTCGCGGATGACCTCGACGAGGCCGGGCACGTCGGCCGACGACACGCCCGCCATGGGCTCGTCGAGCAGCACGACGCGCGGCTCCGTGGCGAGGAGCACCGCGATCTCGAGCTTGCGCTTGTCGCCGTGGGACAGGTCGCCGGCCGCGACGTCGGCGCGGCGCGTGAGACCGACGGTCTCCAGGTGCCGGTCCGCCTCCCGCGTCGCGGCGTCGCCGCGGCGCGGGAAGCGCAGCACGGACAGGGCGCCGCCGAGGCGCCCCTGCGCGGCGAGCCGCACGTTCTCCCGGACGCTCAGGCGCGGGAACAGGCTCGACGTCTGGAACGTGCGGCCCAGCCCGGCGCGGGCGCGCGCGGCCACCGAGGTGGTCGTCACGTCCGCGCCCTCGAGGAGCACCGACCCGCTGGTCGGGCGGTGGATCCCCGAGACCAGGTTGAAGAGCGTCGTCTTGCCCGCACCGTTCGGCCCGATCACCCCGAGCATCTCGCCCCGCCCGACGGCGATGCTCACGCCGTCGAGGATGCGCGCCCCGCCGATCTGGAGGCCGAGGTCGCGGACCTCGAGCGCGGGGCGGGTGTGCGGCTCGCCCACGTCAGCCCGCCTCGGCCGGCGCGACGTCCTCGCCCGGCACCTCGGTGACGAGCTCGGGCACCCAGGCGTCGCCGTCGGCCACGAGCTTGACCTGGTACATCGGCTGGACCAGCGCGTGGTCGGACGCGCGGACCGTCGTCGTGCCCTTGGGGCCCTCGAAGCTCCAGCCCTCGAGCGCGTCGACCATGGCGTCGACGTCGTCGCCGCCCTCCTCGATCGCGTGGACGATCATCTGCGCCGCGACGAAGCCGTCGGGCGTGAAGAGGTCCGCCTGCTTTCCGGCCTCCTCGACCGACGCGAGCATCGCGGCCTCGACCTCGGTGCCCGCGGCGCCCGGGAAGTAGTGGTTGAGGAAGTCGACCTTGCTCGCGGCGCCGCCGTACGCGCCGTAGGTCGCGACGTCACCGAGGCCGGTGACGACCGTCGTCGAGTCGAGCACGCCCTGCTGGTCGAGGCCCTGCCACATCGCGCCCGACGTCGCCCCGGCCCACGCGACGAACACGAGGTCGGGCGCGGCGTCGACGATCTGGTGCGCGAACGGTGTGAACTCCGTCGCGTCCTCGGGCACGAGCACGCTCGTCACCTCGGCGCCCTGCGCGCCGAGGACCGCCTCGACCGCGGCGAGGTTGCCCTGGCCGAACGCGTTGTCCTGCGCGAAGACGACGACCTTCGCGCCGTCGGGGTCGACGAACGTGCCCGCGGTCGCGACGTCCTGGAGCGACTGGCGGCCCGAGCGGAACGTGTAGTCGTTGATGCCCGTGAGCGCGTCGACCGCGGCCGGGCCGGAGATGTAGAGGACCTTGTTCTGCTCGGCCTGCTCCGCGAGCTTGAGCGCGACGCCGGACACGACCGTGCCGCCGAGGATCTGGTAGCCCTTGCCGATGAGGTCCTTGGCCTGGCCGACCGCCTTGTCGGGGTCGCCGCCGTCGTCGTGGAACGTCACGTTGACCGGGCGGCCGTCCACCTCGCCCGTGCCGTCGGTCGCGTAGTCGAGACCAGCCTGGAAGCCCTCGTAGTAGGCCTCGCCGTAGGCCGCGAGCGGCCCGGTCTTGGAGTAGATGATGCCGACGTCGACCGGGTCGGCGCTCGTGCTGCTCTCGCCGCCGGTGGTGTCGCCGCCGGTCGCGTCGGTCGGCGCGCACGCGGCGAGCACGAGGCTCGCGGCCGCGAGCGCGGCGACGGCGAGTGCCGGCCGCTGGGACTTCTTCGTCCGCATGACTTCGCCCTTCGTTGGGTGGTCCTGGGGGAGCGCCGCTCAAACATGAGAGGCGATTCAGGTTGCGGGAATCATGGGTCCGCGACCGACGCGGTGTCAACCCGCGCCGGTCACGATCCGGCCACGAGGTTCACGAAGAGATGTTGACAGGTGATTCAGGTCACACGTAACGTCCGGTCCGCCCGGGTCCGGCGCGCAACGGTGCGCGCCGCAGCGCGTCCCGCGCTGACGGCGACCCGACCTCGACGTGGAGGTTCAGATGGTCAGGCACTCCCTCAGGCGGCGCGGCCGCGCCCGCCGGTCCGCGGCCGCGCTCGCCCTCGGCACGGCGCTCGCCGTCGTGCTCGCGCCGCTCGTCACGACCCCGGCGTCCGCGGCGGGCTCCTGGTCCCAGCGCTCGGCGGGCGGCATGACGGTCGAGCTGTACCGGCCGACGACCGCGCCGCCCCTCCCCGGCGGTCGGGCGCTCATGATCTCGCTGCACGGCTGCGTCCAGACCTCGCAGGTGCTCAAGAACGCGGGCAACTGGGCCGACGCCGCCGACGACCACGGCATGGTCGTCGCGGTCCCCGCCGCTCCGAACGGCGGCGTGCTGCTCGGCTGCTGGGACTACTACGACACGAACCACAGCCGCACGAGCCCCGCGCGGCACGACGACAACCTGCTCGACCTCGTCTCGGCGCTGCTCGCCGACACCTCGCTCGGCATCGACCCGGACCAGGTCTACGTCAGCGGGCTGTCGTCCGGCGGCGGCCAGGCGATGGTCATGGGCTGCCTCGCACCCGACGTGTTCGCCGGCGTCGGGATCGCGGCCGGGCCGACCGTGGGGACGACGTCGGGCCAGATCGGGAGCGTCGCGACGACGCTCGCGCAGGCGCGCTCGACGTGCCGGACGTTCGCCGGGACGCACGCGGCGGACTTCGGCTCGCAGGTGACGTCCGTCGTCTTCGGGAGCGCCGACACGACCGTCGCGACCGGGTACGGGACGCTCAACGCCCAGGTCATGGCGGACCTCTACGGCGCCGGGACCACGTCGTCGTTCTCGCTCGCCGGGCTCGCGGGGGCGAACACCGCGGGCTCCGGCTCGCTGTGGTCCGACGCCGACGGTCCGCGCGTCTCGCTGGTCCGGAACACCGGGCTCGCCCACGCGTGGCCCGCGGGCGGCGGCCCGGGCGGGTCGTACGTCGCGACGAACAGCATCGACTACCCGGCGTACCTCACCGACTTCCTGTTCGCGAACAACCGCCGGGTCGAGCGCGAGCCCGGCACGGGACCGGACCCGGACGTCGTCGCCCCGACGGTCACGATCACGTCGCCGGCCGCGGGCTCGACCGTGACCGGGACCGTCCGGGTCGGGGTCGCGGCGTCGGACGACCGCGGCGTGGACCGGGTCGAGCTCAGCGTCGACGGCGCGGCGCTCGCGACGCTGCGCACCGCCCCGTACGCGTACGACTGGGACACGACGGCGCTCGGTGCGGGCACGCACGTCGTCGCGGCGCGCGCGGTGGACGCCGCGGACAACGCGACGACGGCGCAGGTCACCGTGACGGTCCAGGCGCCGAGCGGGCCGTGGTGCGGGACCGCGACGAACGCCCAGCACCAGGCCGCCGGCCGCGCGATCTCCTACGGCGTGAACCCGTACAACCCGTACTACGCGGTGGGCTCGCTCGCGTACCTCGGGCAGGGCGACGCGACGGTCACGACGCTGCGCGAGACGGCGCCCGGCCGCTACGAGGTCGCGACGACCTGCTGAGCAGGAAGCCCCCAAGCGCCGAACCCGGGGATACGGGCGAGCTGGGCCGCTGCCTCGCCCACGACCCCGGGTTCGGCGGCCCGGGGCAGCCCGGGACCCGGGTCCGGCGGGCGGGTGGGTCAGTGCTCGAGGCGGTCCTTCGCGTCGCCGATGTGGTCGGTGACGTCGTCCGGCAGGTCGTCGAGGTTCATGTCGTTGGTGCGCGCGCGCCGCGCGTCCCAGCGCAGCGCGACCGCCGCGAGGGCGGCGGCGATCGTCGAGGCGGCGAGGACGGCGATCTTCGCCGCGTCGGTGTGCGTCGAGTCCGGGAACGACAGCTCCGCGATGAGGAGCGACACGGTGAACCCGATCCCGCCCAGCAGGCCGACCGGCAGCAGGTCGCGCACCCCGATCCCGGGCGCAAGGCGCAGCGGCGTGAACCGCGTGACGAGCGCCGTCACCCCGAGCACGCCCACGAGCTTGCCCAGCACCAGGCCGAGGACGATCGCCAGTACGACCGGCTGACCGAGGACGTCGCCCCCGCCGCCGACGAACGTCACGCCCGCGGCGAAGAACGCGAACACGGGCAGCGCGATCCCCTGGGAGAACGGTCGCAGGGAGTGCTCGAACCGGTGCGTGCGCGACTCGGTCTCGCCGTGCATGGCGAGCGCCGGGACGGTGAAGCCGAGCAGGACGCCCGCGACCGTCGCGTGCACGCCGGACTCGTGCACCAGCACCCACGCGACCACCGCGACGGGCACCAGCAACCACCAGCGCGTGCGCCGGGCGCGGACGAGGACGGCGAACAGCGCGACCGCGACGAGCGCGAGGCCCAGGAACCCGATGCGCAGGTCGGCCGTGTAGAAGACCGCGATGACGATGATCGCGAGCAGGTCGTCCACGACCGCGAGCGTCAGGAGGAACGTGCGGATCGCGGCGGGCAGCCCGCGCCCGAAGACGGCGAGCACGCCGAGCGCGAACGCGATGTCCGTGGCCGTCGGGATCGCCCAGCCGTGCAGCGCGCCGTCGTCGCCCGCGAGCAGCACGACCGCCGTGAAGATCACCGCCGGCACGGCCATCCCGCCGACCGCGGCGAGCATCGGCACGCCCGCCTGGCGCGGGCTCCGCAGGCTGCCCGCCACGAACTCCTGCTTGAGCTCGACGCCCACGACGAAGAAGAAGATCGCGAGCAGGCCGTCCGCAGCCCAGGTCTCGAGGCTCAGGTCGAGGTGCAGCGGCAGCGGTCCGATCGAGGCCGGCCCGACGACCGTCTCCGAGAGGGCTGTGTACGCGTCCCGCCACGGCGAGTTCGCCCACAGCAGCGCGAGCAGCGCCGCGCCGATGAGCAGCGCGCCGCCCGTGGTCTCCCTGCTCACCCAGCGGCGCAGCCGCGCACGGGGCGACGGCCGGTCGGGCCGCGCGGTGGGGTGGGTGCCGGAGGGCGGGGTCGCGTGGGTCATCGTGCTCCCGGGGTCGCTGTCGTGTCGCACGGTCCGCGGACGCGAGACCGTGGCCGACCAGACTTCCCGGCACACCGCCCTCGATTCTACGGGGGCGTACCCCGCGCGGCCGACGTGCCCGTCTCGTGGTCATCCTCCCGGGCGACGCCGTGCGCGGCCAGCGCACGGGAGGATCTGCGGGTGCCCGACGCCGTCCCCCACCCCGCGCCCGACCTCGCCCCGGCAGGCCTCACCGGCTCTGACCCGGCCCCGACGCCTGTCCCGACACCGTCCCCGGACGGGTGGGCGCCACCGGACGCGCCGACCGCCGTCGGACCGACGGCGCTCGACCGCTCGCTCCTGTGGGGCGGGTCGCCGGTCGTGGGGGCTGTCGTCGCGTTCGGGGTGCTGCACCTGGCCGGATGGATGGCGGGCCTGCCCTGGGCCCCGTTCCAAGGTCTCGCGCGCGCGATCGACGAGCTCCTCGGTGAGCGCGGCGCGCTCGGTGTCGGGATCTGCCTCGCCGTCGGGGCGCTCGCCGGGCTGGCGTTCGCCGCGCACGCGGTGCGGGACATCGCGCTCGTGACCGTCGACCCCGAGCGCACGACCGTGACCCTGCGCGACGAGCGCACCGAGCTGGACCGGGGCGACGTCACCGCCGTGCTCGTCGACCGCAAGGACCTCGTCGTGCTCGGCCGTCGTGCGGCGGCCCCCGTCGACCGGCCGGCGTCGCCCGTGTCACCCGCGGCGCGCGCGTCGACCTCGGCCGCCGGCACCGCGGAGGGTGTTCCTGACGACGCCCCGGTCGTCGAGCTCCTGCACGTGCGCACCGAGCTCGCGACCGACCGTCTCGCGACTGCGTTCCGATCGCACGGCTGGCCGTGGCACGACGACGACCCCTGGGAGGAGGAGTTCCGACGCTGGGTCCCCGGCGACCCCTCACTGCCGCCGAGCGCCGACGCCGTCCTGCGCGCCCGGGCCGCCATGCTCCAGTCCGACAAGACGTCCGACGTCGTGGACCTGCGGCGCGAGCTCGCCCGCCTCGACGTCGTCGTGCGCGACGTCGACAAGGTCCAGCACTGGCGCCCGGCCACCCCGCCCAGGTAGAACCCTGGTCTGCCGAGGTAGAGCCGTGGTTGCGCGGGGTAGAGCCGTGGTTGTGTGAGGTAGAGCCGTGGTTCTTATGTTCGGCGGCGTGTGGCCGGGTTGGGTGGTCGGGGTGGGTGGTGGTGCCGCGTCTACCATCCGCCGCTCGTTCCTCGCGGCTCCCGCCAGGCCCAGCCACGACGCGGCACCACCACCCACCCCGCCCGGCGTCGTCTCGCCCTGGTCGTCGCTCACCCGGGCGACCGCCCGCGGTGTCGGTCTCGCGATCCAGGTTGCGGTTGCCGCATCCGGTCTCGGTGCGACACCCCCGCACCCCCGCACCGCCGCACCGCGGTGCCGCCGCACCGCGGCACCGCGGCACCGCGGCACCGCGGCACCGCGGCACCGCCGCCCTAGCGTCGCTGTGACTGTGACTGTGACTGTGACTGTGACTGCGGCTGCGGCTGCGTGTCGTGGTTCGTGGGGCGCGTCGCGCCCCGACCTGGTCGTCGCGCCGTCGCGCCGTCGCGCCGAGTCGTCGCGACGTTTGCCGATCAGGTGGTTCGGGCTGGTCCTGGGAACCTGACGAGCCGTCGTCGCCTGTTCGACCTGCCGAGACCGCCTGGTCGGACGGTCGCCAGGCCATGGTGAGACGACGGCCGAGCGGTGGGGGTGGGCTCGGATGCGAAGGGGCGTCAGAGCGGCGCTCCTAGAACCCACGGCCGAAGGACCCGGGGTGACGGCGCCGCAGCCCCGAGCACCGAGCCCACCCGCGCCGCGGACCCGACCCCGCGGGCTTGAGGCCCGACCGCGCCCACCTCGCCGAACCACGGCTCTACCTCGCGCGACCACGGTTCTACCTCGGCCGGATGGGTCAGGCGCGGGTGTCCTCGGCGAGGGTGAGGAGGCGGGTGATGGTGTTCCAGTTGCGGCCTGTCACCGGGGTGCCGGCGGCCTTCGCGAGGACGGCCGTCGTGAGCTTCGAGCGGCCGATGCCGTCGGGGTAGGCGACGTAGAGGACGCCGTTCGCGACGGCGGCGCGCTCCGTCCCGCCGCGGTCGTCGATGGTGGCGGCGCCGTCCGGGTCGACCGGGGTCTCGCCCACGAGGACGAGGAGCGCGGCGGGCCGCTCCTGCGCGTCGTCCGGAAGGGGGTTGCCGCGCACGATCTTGCGCAGGCGCTCGGTGGTGAGCACGGCGACGGCGGCGTCGACGCCGAAGCGTTCGGCGACGGCGTCGTGCAGGAGCCGAGCGACGTCGTCGGGCCCGGACGCGCCGGAGGTACCGGGCGCGACGACGAGGTTGCCGCTGTTGACGACCGTGCGGGCGTGCGCGAACCCGAGCTCGCCCGCGAGCTCGCGCAGCGCGGTGGACGGAACCTTGCGCCCGCCGACGTTCACGGCGAACAGCAGGGCGACGTACGCGGTCACGACGACGCCCCCGGTCGTCGGTGGGACCACGGCGCGGCCTCCTCGAGGCGGGCGGCGAGGTCGAGGAGGAGTGCGTCGTCGCCGTGGTCGGCGCCGAGCATGACGCCGACCGGGACGGTGGCGGAGGTCCCGTCGGGGTCGGTCACGCGCACCTCGCCGAGGGGGAGCGAGATCGCGGGGCGGCCCGTGAGGTTCCAGACGCTCGTCCACGGCGTGAACGCGGTCTGGGCCGCGAAGTCGGCGGCAGGGTCGTCGTCGATCCGCTGGCTCCCGACGAGCGCGGGGGGCTGGGCGAGGGTGGGGGAGAGCACGACGTCGACGCCCGCCCACGCGGCCGCGACCTCGCGCGTGAGCTGCTGCACCCCGCCGAGGGCCGTCGCGTACGCGAGCCCGGTCACGCCGCGCCCGCGCTCGCGCAGCCACCGGGTGAGCGGCACGAGCAGGTGCTCGCGGTCCGGCGGGACGGGCGCCTGGAGCGCGCCGACCGACCACAGGGCGGCGAACGCGTCCCAGCGCTCGGCGGCGAAGGGCGGGGGGATCTCGACGACGTCGTGCCCGAGCCCGGCGAGGAGCGCCGCGGTCGCGCGGGCGGCGTCGGCGCACGCGGGGTGCACGGGAGCGTCGGCGGCGATCACGGGCTCGAGCAGGAGCCCGACCCGGAGCCGCCGTCCGCCCCGCGCGGTCGCGAGGCGCGCCGTGAAGGTGTCGCCCGGCCACGGCCGGGCGAGCACGTCGAGGAACGCCGCGGCGTCGCGCACCGACCGGGTGAGGACGCCGTGCGTGGCGAGCCCGGCGCCGTCGATCCCGTAGGGGCCGGGGCTCACGAGCCCGCGCGACGGCTTGAGCCCCACGAGCCCGCACGCGCTCGCGGGGATGCGCAGCGACCCGCCGCCGTCGCTCCCGTGCGCGACGGGGACGACGCGCGCGGCGACCGCGGCGGCCGCGCCCCCGCTCGACCCGCCCGCGGACCGCTTGAGGTCCCACGGCGTCCGCGCCGTGGGCCCGACGTCGGGTTCGGTGTAGCAGGGGAGCCCGAGCTCGGGGGTGGTCGTCTTGCCGATCATGACCGTGCCTGCGGCCCGCAGGAGCGTCACGACGCCGTCGTCGTAGGGGGCCGGGAACGGGTCGATCGCTGCCGACCCGGCACGGATCGGCGCGCCCTCGACCATCGTGAGGTCCTTGATCGGGCACGGGACGCCGAGGAACGGGGGGAGCCCGTCGGGACGACCGGGCGTGGGCGCCTCGACCGCGCTCCCCGCGCGGCGCGCCGCGACGAGCGCCGACTCGGCGGCGAGCGCCTGCGTGCGGGCGAGATCGGCGGTGAGGACCGTGAAGGCGCCGACGTCCGCGCCGACGCCCCCCGCGGCGTCGAGCGTCGCGTCGAGCACCTCGGTGGGGGAGGTGTCGCCGGTCCGGAGCGCGTGGGCGAGGGCGGTCGCGTCGAGGTCGAGCAGGTCGGTGACGCTCATGGCTCGTGAACCTACGCGGCGTGCCACGACCGCGCGAACCGTCCGGGGTCGACACCCGGCCCGCCCGAGGCGTATATTCCAAGCGGAATATTCCTCGCGGACCTCCCCCTCCGGGCCCTCCCGCCCGCGCCGTCCGCGCCTCCCGCCCGTGAGACCGTCCCGGAGACGACCGTGCCCGCACCACGCCTGAGCCCCACGGCGACCCTCGTGCTCGCCGTGCTGCTCGACCAGCCCATGCACCCGTACGAGATGCTCGTACGCCTGCGCAAGCGGCGCGACGACCGTCTCGTCCGCCTCAACCCGGGCGCCGTCTACCACGCGGTCGACCGGCTGGAGCGTGACGGCCTCGTCGAGCGCGCGGGCGTCGACCGCGACGGCAACCGGCCCGAGCGCACGGTCTACGCCATCACGGACGCAGGCGTCGCCGCGCACCACGACCGCACGCGCGAGCTCGTGCGCGAGACGCCGCCCGAGTACCCGGCCTTCCCCGTCGGGCTCGCGCTCGTGCACGACCTCCCGCGCGACGACGCCCTCGCGCTCCTGCGCGAGCGTCGCGCCGCGCTCGCCGCCGCGATCGACGGGGTGCCCGAGCACCTCGACGGCGTCGTGGCGCGCGGGCTGCCTCGCCGCATCCTGCTCGACGCGTCCTTCCAGCTCCACCAGACGGCGGCCGAGATCGCGTGGCTCGACGCGACGATCGCCGACGTCGAGTCGGGCGCGCTGAGCTGGACCGAGGAGCCCGCGGCCGCCTTCCGCTTCCCCCGCACTGCCTCACCTCAGGAGACCTCGTGACCACTCCCGCCCCGGGCAGCAGCCCGAGCACGGCCCCGGCGCCCGCCGACGCCGGCTCGCGCGTCGTGCCCCTCGTCGACCTCCACGGCCGCAGCGCCTGGAGCATCCTGCCGCCGCTCATCCTCGGCTTCTTCATGATCATGGTCGACACCACGATCGTGAACATCGCCGTCCCCACGCTCCAGACCGAGCTCGACGCGTCCCTCGTCGCGGTGGGCTGGGTGAACAGCGCCTACCTGCTCTCCTACGCGGTGCTGCTCCTGCTCGCCGGCCGCCTCGGTGACCGGTACGGACCCAAGCCCGTGTTCGTCGTCGGTCTCGCGGTCTTCACGCTCGCGTCCGCCTGGTGCGGGCTGTCGGGCTCCATCGAGATGCTCATCGCGGCGCGCGTCGTCCAGGGCGTCGGCGCGGCGCTCATGACGCCGCAGACCATGGCGATGATCACGCGCGTCTTCCCCCCGCGGCAGCGCGGGGCGGCCATGGGCCTGTGGGGTGCGACGGCCGGCGTCGCGACGATCGCCGGACCGCTGCTCGGCGGCGTGTTCGTCGAGTCCTGGGGCTGGGAGTGGATCTTCTTCGTCAACGTGCCGGTCGGCGTCGTGGCGCTGTGGTTCGCGCTCACGCGCCTGCCGCGCCTCGCGACGAACAAGCGCTCGTTCGACGTGCTCGGCGTCGTGCTCTCGGTCGTCGGCCTGTTCGCCGTCGTCTTCGGCCTCCAGGAGGGGGAGACCTACGACTGGGGCACCATCACCGGACCGATCACGGTCTGGGGCGTCATCGGCGCCGGGCTGCTCGTGCTCGTGGGCTTCGTCCTGTGGCAGCGGCACCTCGGCGACGGCGCGCTCCTTCCGCTGCGACTCTTCCGCTCGCGCAACTTCTCGCTCGCGAACGTCGCCGGCATGTCGGTCTCGTTCGCGATGATCGGCATCTTCTTCCCGCTGACGATCTTCCTCCAGTCGATCCTCGGGCTGTCCCCGCTGCACGCCGCCCTCGTCAACCTGCCGGGGTCGCTCGTGTCGGGGATCGTCGCGCCGCTCGCGGGGCGCCTGTCCGACCGGGTCCCGGCCAAGTGGGTCGTCGCGACGGGCTTCGGCGTCCTCGCGGTCGCGATCGGCTGGCTCGCCGCGGTCGTGGGCCCCGGGGTGTCGGTCGTGACGATCGTGCTGCCCATGACGCTGTTCGGCATCGGCACCGGGTGCGTGTTCTCGCCGCTCGCCAACCTCGCGACGTCGGGCCTCGACCACCGCACCGCCGGCGCCGGCGCCGGCGCGTTCAACACCACGCGCCAGGTGGGCGGCGTCATCGGCTCCGCGGCGATCGTCGCGACGCTCACCGCGCGCCTCGCCGTCACGCTGCCCGCCGCGGCGCGGGACGCGGCGGCGTCGCTCCCGGAGCAGTTCCGTCAGCAGTTCGTCGACGGGTTCGCGAACGCGGGCTCCCTGCAGGGCGGCGCGGGCGGGTTCGACCTCCCGCCCGGGGTGCCCGACGACGTCGCGCGCCAGGTGACCGACGCCGCCACCACCGCGTTCCACCAGGGCTTCGCGACCGCCGTCGGGCAGACGCTCGCCGTCACGGCCGTCGTGCTCGTCCTGGGATTCGTGTGCGCGGTCGCGATGGCACCGAAGCACGTCGAGCACTGACTCCCGCGAGATCGGCCCGTGCGTCGCGAGGTCGACCCTCCGAGGGTCGATCTCGAACGTTCGGGCCGATCTCGTGGAGCTCTCGTCGGACCAGCGCGTGAACGGAGGGTTAAACCTCGCGCCGGGGGCGTGTCGGGGGTGGTGAGCGGAATCACACGGGCGTAGTTTCGAGGGGACGGACGGCACCACCGCCGTCCTCCGGGAGGCCAGCCGATGGGGTTCACGCTCCGCTCAGGAGGGCCGGCACCGGCGCTGCTGAGCCGTGGCACCCACGGCCCGACGGCCGGTCGCCTGCCTCGCCCAGAGAGAGAACGGCGCCCGCGCGCCGGAGGGGAGCCCTCGTGGTCCATTCCTCACCCACCCCCCGCCCCGGTACCTCACCCACCCCCGGTACCTCACCCACCTTGCAGGACGATGCGAGCGACGACGCGCGCCGCACGTTCGTCGTCGACACCTCCGTCCTGCTGAGCGACCCCCGCGCGATCGGGCGGTTCGCCGAGCACGACGTCGTCCTCCCGGTCGTCGTCATCACCGAGCTGGAGGCCAAGCGCCACCACGCCGAGCTCGGGTACTTCGCCCGCAGCGCGCTGCGCATGCTCGACGACCTGCGCGTCAAGCACGGTCGGCTCGACGCCCCGATCCCCGTCGGTGACGTCGGCGGGACCCTGCGCGTCGAGCTCAACCACACCGACCCGGACGTCCTGCCCGCCGGCTTCCGGCTGGGCGACAACGACACCCGGATCCTGTCCGTCGCCGCGAACCTCGCGGCGGAGGGGCACGACGTGACGGTCGTGTCGAAGGACCTGCCGATGCGGGTCAAGGCGTCGGCGGTCGGGCTGCGCGCGGAGGAGTACCGCCACGAGCTCGCCGTGGACTCGGGCTGGACGGGCATGGGGGAGATCTCCTTCACGGACGCCGAGGCCGCGGCGCTCTGGGAGCACGAGTCCGTCGAGCTGACGAGCCTCGACCCGGAGGTCGTCGAGGCCGCCGGGCCGCTGCACTGTCACACGGGCCTCGTGGTGCACTCGCCGCGCGGCTCGGCCCTCGGCCGGGTCACCGCGGACAAGCACGTCCAGCTCGTGCGCGGCGACCGCGAGCTGTTCGGGCTGCACGGCCGCTCGGCCGAGCAGCGCGTCGCGATCGACCTGCTGCTCGACGAGTCCGTCGGCATCGTGTCGCTCGGCGGCAGGGCCGGGACGGGCAAGTCGGCGCTCGCGCTGTGCGCGGGGCTCGAGGCGGTGATGGAGCGCCGCCAGCACCGCAAGGTCATGGTGTTCCGCCCGCTCTACGCGGTGGGCGGCCAGGAGCTCGGGTACCTCCCCGGCTCCGAGGCCGAGAAGATGAACCCGTGGGCGCAGGCCGTCTACGACACGCTCGGCGCGCTCGTCTCGCCGCAGGTGCTGGACGAGGTGATCGACCGCGAGATGCTCGAGGTGCTGCCGCTCACGCACATCCGCGGGCGCTCGCTGCACGACGCGTTCGTCATCGTCGACGAGGCCCAGTCGCTCGAGCGCAACGTGCTGCTCACGGTCCTCTCCCGCATCGGGCAGTCGTCGCGCGTCGTCCTCACGCACGACGTCGCGCAGCGGGACAACCTCCGAGTGGGGCGGCACGACGGCGTCGCCGCGGTGATCGAGGCGCTCAAGGGCCACCCGCTGTTCGCGCACGTGACGCTCACGCGCTCCGAGCGCTCGCCCGTCGCGGCGCTCGTCACGGAGATGCTGGAGTCGATCGAGGTCTGACCCGCCGCGAGGTAGAGGCCTGGCGATGACCAGGCCTCTACCTCGCGGTACCAGGCCTCTACCTCGGCGGACCGGGGATCTCGCTCGCGCGGGGGCGGGTCCGCGGGTGGACGAGGACCACCGCGAGCACGCCGACGACGGCGCCCAGGACCGTGTCGAGCGCGCGGTCGAGCGCGAGCGCGGCCGGGTCGGCCGGGTGCGCGAGCGAGGTCATGAGGAGCGCCATGGGCGTGATGGTGAGCATCGCGAGCCCGTAGTGGCGGCTCACGATGGTCTCGGTCACGGTCTGGAGCACCACGACGACCGCAGCCGTCCCCCAGAAGCCGAGCGGTGCGGCGAGGAGCGGCCACGCGAGCAGCGCGCCCGCGACGGTGCCGGCTCCCCGCTGCAGCGCCCGCACGACGGCGTGGCGCGCCGACTCGCCCTGGAGCACGGCGGTCGAGCCCATGGTCGCCCAGGCGCCGTGCCCGAGGCCGGCGACCGCGGCGACCCCGCCCGCGACGAGCCCGGAGACCCCGACGCGCGCCGTCGCGAGCCGCCACGGGCCACGGACGCGGGACCGCGCCTGGGCGGTGACGGAGGTGCGGACGGGCGCCGTGGCGTCCTCGCGCGGGGTGCCCAGGGCGACGAGCGCCCGCTCGATCTCGTCGAGCTCGCGGGAGAGCGCGGGGACGGCGCCGCGGGGCCGCCGCCACGACGCGTCGTCGGCGAGCACCTCGCGCGCCCGGGCGACGGCGACCCGTGCGGCGTGCGACCCGTGCGGGGAGGGCGCGGGCAGCGCCGTGTCGGTCGGGCGCTCGCCGGGGGCGACGTCCCCGCCACGCGACGCCTCCCGCGCGACGACCGCGACGGCGTCGGCCGCACGCCGGACGGCGAGGCGCGCGGGCGCCGTCGGCCGCACGAGTACACCGGCCATGCA
Organism: Cellulosimicrobium funkei; assembly: GCF_001019615.1. Lineage (GTDB taxonomy): Bacteria > Actinomycetota > Actinomycetes > Actinomycetales > Cellulomonadaceae > Cellulosimicrobium > Cellulosimicrobium cellulans_E. Next base: position 74,488 of record NZ_JNBQ01000009.1, read on the forward strand.
GACGAGCCACGCGAGGAGCGCGCCGGACGAGCCGGCGAGCACGCGGGGGCCGAGGTCGGCGAGCGCCGGCGAGCCCGCGAGCCCTGCACCCGCGGCGAAGACGACGATCGTCGCGCCTGGCGGGCCGGTCCGGACGACGAGGCAGAAGGCCGTCGCGCCCGCGGCGAGCAGCGCGACGGCCGCCGTGGTCACGAGCGTGGTCACGCCGGCGGCGGCGAGGAGCGTGAAGATCGCGATCGTGCCGGCCATGAGGACGCCGACGGTGGCGAGGAGGCCGGCGCGGCGGCGGTAGGGGTCGTACCGGCCGTAGAGCGACGTGAGCGCGCCGAGGGAGGCGAACGCCGCGAGGTCGGGTCGGCCGAGCAGGCCCGGGACGGCGATCGCGAGGGCGACCGCCGCACCGCACCGCAGCGCGGCGGCGAGGGTCGCGTCCGCAGGGCTCACGCGCAGCGCGTCGCGCAGGTGGGCGGGGTCGAGGACGTCCTGGGCGGCGGCACGCACGGGTGCGAGGCCGGGCAGCGTGGGGGAGGGGAGCGAGGAGAGGAGTGGCATGACCGGTCCACCGTACCGGTGATTCGAAGGTGTTTCACCGGTGAAACACTGTGAGGTCCGCCCTATCCTGGGTCGGTGGACTACGTGGACCGCGTGCGAGCGGAATGGGCCCAGCAGCGGCCGGACCTCGACACCTCGACCTCCGCCGTCGGGGCGCGGCTGCGCCGTGCTGCTGGTCTCCTCGAGGGCGCGCTCGAGCGCTCGGCGGCGCGCCACGACGTCTCGCGCGCGGAGTTCGACGTTCTTGCCGCCCTGCGGCGCGCGGGACGCCCGCTGCGCGCGGGCGAGGTCACGACGATGACCGGCGCCCCCGGAGCGTCGATCACCAAGCGCCTCGACCGGCTCGAGCGCGCGGGGCTCGTCGAGCGGACCGTCGCCGAGCGGGACCGCCGCGGCGTCCTCGTCGCCCTCACGCAGGACGGCGTCGCGCTCGTCGACGAGGTGTTCCCGCAGCAGCTCGAGCGGGAGCGCGCGGCGCTCGCGGACCTCGACGACGCCGAGCGCGCCGAGCTCGCGCGGCTCCTCGGCGTGGTGCTGCGCCGCCTCGACCCGGTCGAGTACTGAGCGCACGCCGAGACGCCGAGAGCCGGGCGGGGTGCGCGCGCACCCCGCCCGGCTCCACGGCGGATCGGACGGTCCGAGGGCTCAGGCCTGCGGCGGGCGCGTCATCGACAGCACGTCGAGCGCCTCGTCGAGCTGCGCCTCGGTGACCTCGCCGCGCTCGACGAAGCCGAGGTCGATCACGGCCTGGCGGACGGTGAGGCCCTCCTTGACGGAGTGCTTCGCGACCTTCGCCGCCGCCTCGTAGCCGATGACGCGGTTGAGCGGCGTGACGATCGACGGCGACGACTCGGCCAGCGCGAGGGCCCGCTCGACGTTCGCCGTGATGCCCGCGACGGTCTTGTCCGCGAGGACGCGCGACGCGTTCGCGAGGAGGCGGATCGACTCGAGGACGCCCTGCGCGATGACGGGGATCTGCACGTTGAGCTCGAACGAGCCCGACGCGCCGGCCCACGCCACGGTCGCGTCGTTGCCGATCACGCGCGCGGCGACCATGAGCACGGCCTCGGGCACGACGGGGTTGACCTTGCCCGGCATGATCGAGCTGCCCGGCTGCAGGTCCGGGATGAAGATCTCGCCGAGACCCGTGTTCGGGCCCGAGCCCATCCAGCGCAGGTCGTTGCAGATCTTGGTGAGCGAGACGGCGATCGTGCGCAGCGCGCCCGAGAGCTCGACGAGGCCGTCGCGCGAGGACTGCGCCTCGAAGTGGTCGCGCGCCTCCGTGAGGGGCAGACCCGTGTCCTCGACGAGCAGCGCGATGACGCGCTGGGGGAACCCGGCGGGCGTGTTGATGCCGGTGCCGACGGCGGTGCCGCCGAGCGGGACCTCCGCGGCGCGGGGGAGCGCCGACTCCAGCCGCTCGACGCCGTACCGGATCGCGGCGGCGTACCCGCCGAACTCCTGGCCGAGCGTCACGGGCGTGGCGTCCATGAGGTGCGTGCGGCCCGACTTCACGACGGTCGCGAACTCCGCCGACTTGGCCTCGAGCGCCTCGGCCAGGTGGCCGAGCGCGGGCACGAGGTCGCGCACGACGCCGGCGGTCGCCGCGACGTGCACCGACGTGGGGAAGACGTCGTTGGAGGACTGCGACGCGTTGACGTGGTCGTTCGGGTGCACGTCGCGCCCGAGCGAGCGCGTGGCGAGCGTCGCGAGGACCTCGTTCGTGTTCATGTTCGACGACGTCCCGGACCCGGTCTGGTAGACGTCCACCGGGAAGTGCGCGTCGTGCGCGCCGGAGGCGACCTCGTCGGCCGCGGCGACGATGGCGGCGGCGACGTCCTCGTCGAGCACGCCGAGCTCGGCGTTCGCCCGGGCCGCGGCCTTCTTCACGCGCGCGAGGGCCTCGATGTGACCGCGCTCGAGCGGGGTGCCGGAGATCGGGAAGTTCTCCACGGCGCGCTGCGTCTGCGCGCGGTAGAGAGCCTGCGCGGGCACGCGCACCTCGCCCATCGTGTCGTGCTCGATGCGGTACTCGGTCGTCGGTGCGGCCTCGCCGGCGGCGGCGCCGGAGGCCTCGGGAGATGCAGTCATGGGGCCATCCTGCCGCACCGCGCGCGGGCACCCGCAACCCGCGTGACGGAGGTCACGCGGGTCGCGGGCCGGGCCGGTCGCGCGTCGGCGTCGCGGCCTCAGGCGTCGGCGAGAGGCGCCTCGCCGACCTCGCCCACGACGTCGACCAGGTGGGCGCGGCCCTCGGCGAAGTCGTACTCGACGCCGACGATCGCGCAGCGCCCCTCCGCGACCGCGGCCGCCAGGCCCGCGGAGTACGAGTGGAGCATGTCGACCGTGTTGCGCACGTGCTCGCGGCGCAGCACGGCAGGGTCGAGGTTCTCGAGCGAGCCGTTGCCGGCGCCCGTGATCTTCGCGATCGACGGGATGACGCGGTCGACGACGGCCCGGACGAACCCGTCCGCCTGGGCACCCGTCGTGAGCGTCTCCACCGCGGCGCCCACGGCGCCGCACGAGTCGTGCCCGAGCACCACGACGAGCGGCGCGGAGAGGATGTCCACGCCGTACTCGATCGAGCCGAGCACTGTGGTGTCGACGACGTGGCCCGCGGTGCGCACGACGAACATGTCGCCGAGGCCCTGGTCGAAGATGATCTCCGCCGCGACGCGCGAGTCCGAGCACCCGAACAGCACCGTGTGCGGGTGCTGCGCGGCCGAGGTCTCGCGGCGGCGGTCCGCGCCCTGCGAGGGGTGCAGCGGGGCGTCGGCGACGAAGCGGTCGTTGCCGGCTCGCAGCGTCGCCCACGCCTCGGCGGGGGTGAGCGAACGGACCGGCTGTGCGGGGGCGGGAGAGGTCATGGCTCCCATCATCGCGCAGGTCGGGGCGTGCCCGACGTGCCCGTTCGCATGGCGGGCCGGGCCGGGGAGCGGTATCCATGAGGGGTGACACCCCGGAGACGGGGAAGCCGCGACCGAGGGGAGCTGACGTGCGTCGACGCACCCGAGCGCTCGCCGTCCTGGTCGCCGTGGGGCTCGTGGCGCCGCTCGCCGCGTGCGGCCCGGGCGACGACGGGACGCCGGTGCTCACGTGGTACATCAACCCGGACAACGGCGGCCAGGCCGACATCGCCGCCTCCTGCACGGAGGCCGCCGGGGGCGCGTACCGGATCCAGACCGAGCTCCTGCCGCGCGACGCCGCGTCGCAGCGCGAGCAGCTCGCCCGCCGCCTCGCGGCGAAGGACTCGTCGATCGACATCATGAGCCTCGACCCGGTGTTCATCGCCGAGTTCGCGGAGGCCGACTTCCTCGCCCCGGTGCCCAGCGACGTCGCCGACGCGACGACGCAAGACGTCGTGCAGGGCGCGATCGACGCGTCGACGTGGAAGGACGAGCTGGTCGCCATCCCGTTCTGGGCCAACACCCAGCTCCTCTGGTACCGCAAGTCGGTCGCCGAGGCCGCAGGGCTCGACATGTCGCAACCCGTCACGTGGGACCAGATCATGCAGGCCGCACAGGACCAGGACAAGCTCCTCGCGGTCCAGGGCGCCAAGGCCGAGTCGTTGACGGTGTGGATCAACGCGCTCGTCGAGGGCGCGGGCGGGCACATCCTCGAGAACCCGGAGGCGCCGGCGGACGAGGTGAAGCTCGGCCTCGACACCGACGCGGGCAAGGCCGCCGCGACCATCATCGGCGAGATCGGCACGTCCGGCGTCGGCGGCCCGGGGCTCCCGAGCGAGGACGAGCCGGCATCCCTGACGAAGTTCCAGGGCGACCGCGGGTCGTTCATGGTCAACTGGCCGTTCGTCTGGTCCTCCACCCAGGGCGCGGTCGACGCGGGGTCGCTCGACCAGTCCCTGCTCGACGACATCGGCTGGGCCCTCTACCCGCAGACCATGGAGGGCGACGACGCCCGCCCGCCCTACGGCGGCATCTCGCTCGGCATCGGCGCGTTCGGCAAGCACACCGACCTCGCGTACGAGGCGGCGCAGTGCATCGTCAGCCCGGAGAACCAGGCCGAGTACTTCGTGACCAACGGGAACCCCGCCGCGAGCATCAAGGCCTACGACGACCCCGACGTCCAGGAGGCCTTCCCGATGTACGACGTCATCCGTGACTCGCTCGACCAGGCCGCCCCACGGCCGCAGACGCCGTTCTACAACGAGGTCTCCACGGGCCTCCAGCAGACGTGGTACCCGCCGGCGTCCGTCGACCCCGACACGACGCCGCAGGAGTCCACCGAGTTCATCACCGCCGTCCTGCGAGGGGAGCGACTCCTGTGAACGCCGGACCTCCCGCCGAGCCCGCACCCCGCGGCCGGCACGCCACGCCGTCGACCACCGCCGACGAGGCGCCGACCCGTCGCGGCTCCGAGTCCCGTCGCGAGTCCCGTCGTGAGTCCCGGGACGACTCCCGCGGCGCGCCCGACGCCGCGGCGAAGGCCGCGCGCAGCGACCGGGCCCGCGCCGAGGCGCGCCTCGGGTGGTACCTCGCCGGGCCGGCGTTCGTCGTCATGCTCGCCGTGACGCTGTACCCGATCCTCCAGGCGGTCTACGACTCGCTCTTCAACTACAAGCTCACCGCCCCGGACGACCGCGCGTTCGTGGGTCTGAACAACTACGTCGTGATCCTCACGGACTCGGTGTGGTGGCGCGACCTCGGCGTCACGCTCTTCATCACGGTCGTCACCGTGCTCATCGAGCTCGTGCTCGGGTTCGCGCTCGCGCTCGTCATGCACCGCGCGATCAAGCGCCTGCGCGGGCTCCTGCGCACCGCGATCCTCGTGCCGTACGGCATCATCACCGTCGTCTCGGCGTTCGCGTGGTTCTACGCGTTCGACATCACGTCCGGGTACGTCAACCACTGGTTCGACTGGGTGCCCGGCATCGGACCGGACCTCAACTGGTTCGCGCAGCAGGGCACGAGCCTCTTCGTCATCATCGCGTCCGAGGTCTGGAAGACGACGCCGTTCATCTCCCTGCTGCTCCTCGCCGGCCTGGCGCAGGTGCCGGGCGACCTCGAGGAGGCCGCGAAGGTCGACGGCGCGACCGCCTGGCAGCGGTTCACGCGCGTCATCGTGCCGAACATGAAGGCGGCGATCATGGTCGCCGTGCTGTTCCGCGCGCTCGACGCGTTCCGGATCTTCGACAACGTCTTCATCATGACGAACGGCGCGAACGGCACCGAGGTGCTGTCCCTGCTCGCCTACCGCACCTCGATCGGTCAGCTCCAGATCGGTATGGGCTCGGCCATCTCGGTGCTGCTGTTCCTGTGCGTCGTGCTCATCTGCTTCATCGCGATCAAGCTCTTCAAGGTGGATCTCGCCGGCGCGAGGGGGGAGAAGTGATGGGCAGCGTCCTCAGCACCCGGGCCAAGGTCTGGTGGGCCGTCATCACGGTCGTCGTCCTCGTCGGGGCGCTCTTCCCCGTGCTCTCGATCTTCATGACGAGCTTCAAGGGGCCCAGCGACATCAACTCCGGGACGTTCCTGCCGCCGCAGTGGAGCACCGACAACTACGAGCAGATCCTTGCCTCGGGCGGGTCGGCGCAGGAGCTGTTCCTCTCCGCGCTGCGCAACTCGATCGGCATCTCGCTCATCGCGACCGTCATCGCCGTCGTGCTCGCGACGCTGTGCGCGTACGCGATCGCGCGCCTGAACTTCCCGGGCAAGCGCCTCATCCTCACGACGGCGCTCGGCGTCTCGATCTTCCCGGTCGTCTCGATCGTCACGCCGCTGTTCAACCTGTGGCGCAACATCGGCCTGTACGACACGTGGCTCGGCCTCATCATCCCGTACCTGTCGCTCACGCTCCCGATCTCCATCTGGACGCTCGCCGCGTTCTTCCGGCAGATCCCGTGGGAGCTCGAGCAGGCCGCGCAGGTCGACGGCGCGACCCCCTGGCAGGCGTTCCGCAAGGCGATCGTCCCCCTCGCGGCGCCCGGCGTGTTCACGACGGCGCTCATCGCGTTCTTCATCGCGTGGAACGACTTCGTCTACGGCATCTCGCTCACGTCGACGAGCGCGGCCCGTCCGGTCCCGGCGGCGCTCGCGTTCTTCACCGGCGCGTCGTACTTCGAGGAGCCGACCGGCGCGATCTCCGCCGCGGCCGTCGTCGTGACGATCCCGGTCGTCGTGCTCGTCGTGCTGTTCCAGCGCCAGATCGTCTCGGGCCTGACCCAGGGGGCGGTGAAGGGATGAGGACCACCGCCCTGCCGACCGCCCCGCTACCCGCCGCGGCACCGCCGCGCCCCGCCCGCGTCGTCGGGCACCGTGCCGCACGCCGAACCCGAGGAGAGAGCTGATGGCGTCGATCACCCTGAAGGACATCGTCAAGCGCTACGGCGACGGGTTCCTCGCGGTCGACCGCGTGAACCTCGACATCGCCGACGGCGAGTTCGTCATCCTCGTCGGGCCGTCCGGCTCGGGGAAGTCGACGGTCCTGCGCATGATCGTCGGGCTCGAGGACATCACGTCCGGCGAGCTCGACATCGACGGCGCGCGCGTCAACGAGAAGGCGCCGCGCGAGCGCGACCTCGCGATGGTGTTCCAGAACTACGCGCTCTACCCGCACCTCACGGTGGCCGAGAACATCGCGTTCCCGCTGCGCCTGGCCAAGGGCAAGCACAGCGAGGAGGAGATCCGCGAGAAGGTCGAGCGTGCGGCCGACATGCTCGACCTGCGCGAGCACCTGGACCGTAAGCCCGCGAACCTCTCCGGCGGCCAGCGCCAGCGCGTCGCGATGGGGCGCGCGATCGTGCGCGACGCGAAGGCGTTCCTCTTCGACGAGCCGCTCTCGAACCTCGACGCCAAGCTGCGCGGGCAGACCCGCACCGAGATCGCGCGCCTCCAGCGGCGCCTCGGCACGACGACCGTCTACGTCACGCACGACCAGACCGAGGCCATGACGCTCGGCGACCGCGTCGCGGTGCTGCGCCGCGGCGTGCTCCAGCAGGTCGCGAGCCCGCGCGGGCTCTACGAGCAGCCCGTCAACCTGTTCGTCGCGGGGTTCATCGGCACGCCGCCCATGAACTTCCTGCCGGGCGAGGTGTCGGGCGGGCGGATCACGCTGCCGTTCGGCGAGTTCGACATGCCGGAGAACGTCGCGTCGGTCGTGGGAGACCGCGGACTGGTCATCGTGGGGCTGCGTCCCGAGCACTTCGAGGACGCGCGGCTCGTGGACCCGTCCAAGAAGGACCGCGGCCACACGTTCGAGATCCAGATCGACGTCACCGAGTGGCTCGGGGCGGAGCTCTACGCCTACGTGCCGTTCGACATGCACGAGTCCGTGAAGGGCCAGCTCGAGGAGCTGGACCGCGAGCTCGACGGCGAAGGCCTGCGCAGCCAGTTCGTCGTCGCCCTGGACTCCGCGTCGCGCGTGCGCGACGGCGACACCACGGAGCTCTGGTTCGACCCGACGAAGATGATGATCTTCGACCCCGAGACGAGCGAGAACCTCACGCGCGACGACGCCGAGGCCGACCGCATCGAGGAGGAGAACACCGAGGACCGCCGGCGTTCGCTGGAGCGCGCGCAGAAGCAGGACGCCCAGGTCTGAGGAACGTCGGCCGCCCGGGCGACCTGCCCGGGCGGCCGACGTGCGCCGGGGACCTGTTCAGGCGGACGCGAGCTCCGCGCGGCGGGGCGGGTTGGCGCCGGCGCGGGAGACGGTGACGGCGGCGACGGCGGCGCAGCGTTCGAGCAGGCCGGTGAGCGTGGCGGGGTCGATCGCGTGCAGGGCGTCGCGGTGGTCCGCGCCGAGGAGGCCTGCGCTCCAGAGCCCGTCGAGGAGCGCGCCCATGAAGGAGTCGCCCGCGCCGACGGTGTCCACGACGTCCACGCGCGGGGCGGTGATGCGCTGCTCACCGGCGGCGGTGATCGCGAGGGCGCCCTCGCCGCCGTAGGTGATGACGACGAGCGCGGGGCCGAGCGCGAGCCACTGGTGGGCGAGGTCGACGGGGTCGGTGCCGGGTGCGAGCCAGGCGAGGTCCTCGTCGCTGACCTTGACGACGTCGGCGAGCGTGACGAGCGCCTCGATCCGGGTGCGGGCGTCGGCGGGGTCGCCCATGAGGGCGGGGCGGGCGTTGGGGTCGTAGGTGATCGTGGCGGTGTCGCGGGCGGCGGCGACCAGGGTGCGCACGTCGGACGCGCCGGGCTCCAGGACGGCGGCGATCGAGCCGGTGTGCACGGCGAGGGTGCGGGCGTCCGGGGCGGTGCCCGCCGGGACGCGCCACTCCAGGTCGAACTGGTAGGTCGCGGCGCCGTGGGCGTCGAGGTGGGCGGTGGCGACGCTGGTCCTCTCGGCGTCGGTGCTGCCGGGGGTGAGCGTCACGGTGGAGTCGTGGAGCCAGGCCCGGATCGCGTCGCCGCGCTCGTCCGGGCCGAGCCACGTGGCCAGGCGTGCGTCGCGGCCGAGCCGCCCGAGGGTGAGGGCGACGTTGGCCAGGCTGCCGCCGGGGTGCTCGTCGACGCTGCCGTCGGCGCGGTGCACGACGTCGATCAGCGCCTCACCGACGACGAGCACGTGCTCGCCCTGCGCAGGGGCGCCGTCGGTCGAGGGGGCGGCGGGGGAGGTGCTCATCGGTCGTCTCCGGTGGTGTCGTCGGGGGTCTCGTCGGGCTCGTCGTGCGTGCGTCCCTCCGGGGCGCGTGCCGCATCGAGCCGGGCACGCGCGCCGTCGAGCCACTCCTGGCAGCGCGCGGCCAGCGCCTCGCCGCGCTCCCAGAGCGCGAGCGACGCCTCGAGCGGCTCGCCGCCGGCCTCGAGCCGCGCGACGACCTGCACGAGCTCGTCGCGCGCCTGCTCGTAGGAGAGCGTCGCGACGTCGGGCGTGACAGCGTTGTCAAAGGAAGTCACGGCAGTATTCAACCCCATCTGTGCATCGTGGTCGGACCGGGCGTCCGGGAGCCGGACACCTCGGGGTGCGGGACGCGCCTCACGACGCGTCCCGGGAAGCGTCGGGCGCAGGCCCGTCGTCGTGCGTGGCGGTGACCGCCGCGTCGAGCCCACCGCGCGCGAGCCGCACGTGGACCACGTCTCCCGCCGCCACGTCGTCGGGGGAGCGGACCACGTGGCCGTCCGTCCGCTGCACGACGGCGTACCCCCGCTCCAGCGTCGACGCCGGCGACAGGGCGCGGACCTGGGCCTCCAACCGGCCCACCTCGCCCGAGGCGCGCACGAGCCGCGTGTCGAGAGCGCGTCGTGCGCGGTCGCGCAGCGCGGTCACGCGCTCGGCGTGGTCGGCGAGCATCGTGCGGGGCGTGGCCAGGACCGGGCGGGACCGGAGGCCGTCGAGCAGGGCCTGTTCCCGCGCCACGCGCCCGGCGACCGCCGTCCGCAGCCGGTGACGGCCCTGCGCCACCCGGGCCCGTTCCTCCGCGACGTCCGGGACGACGCGCTTCGCCGCGGCCGTCGGGGTCGAGGCGCGGTAGTCCGCCACGAGGTCGAGGAGCGGGCTGTCCGTCTCGTGCCCGATCGCGCTCACGAGCGGGGTGCGGCACGCCGCCGCGACCCGGACGAGGGCCTCGTTCGAGAAGGGCAGCAGGTCCTCCACCGCGCCGCCGCCGCGCGCGACCACGATCACCTCGACGTCCGGGTCGGCGTCGAGCGCCCGGATCGCGTCGCCGACCTGCTGGACCGCGTGCGCGCCCTGGACCGCGACCTCCCGGATCTCGAACCGCACCTGGGGCCAGCGGGCGCGCGCGTTGACCACCACGTCGTGCTCGGCCTTGGACTCCCGTCCGCACACGAGCCCGACGACCTTCGGCAGGAACGGGAGCGGGTGCTTGCGGTCGGCGTCGAACAGGCCCTCGGCCGCGAGCACGCGCTTGAGGTGCTCGATGCGCGCGAGCAGGTCGCCCACGCCCACCGGCCGGATCTCGCGCGCCTGGAGCTGGAGCGTGCCGCGTCGCGTCCAGAAGACCGGCTTGGCGTGCACGACGACGTGCGCGCCCTCCGTCAGCGGCGTGCCGTCGAGCACGCGCGTGGCCGCGGAGACGGGCAGGGACATGTCCAGGTCGGTGTCGCGCAGCGTGAGGAACGCGGTCGACGTGCCCGGGCGGCGGTTGAGCTGGACGACCTGGCCCTCGACCCACACCGGCGCCATCCGGTCCACGTACTGCTCGATCTTGCGGGCGAGGAGCCGCACGGGCCACGGGTGGTCCGCGCTCGTCTCGAGCGCACGTGCCGGCAGCGGGCCGCGGTCCCCGGGCCGAGGAGGCCGCGCGGACGGCGTGCCCGGCCCGGGGACGTCGTCGGGCAGGGGCAGCGAGGCGGTCACGGGACCAGCCTGCCGCACCCCACCCACGCCCACCCGGCGCACCCACCGCGCGGAGCGGGCGCCGCCGTCGCTGGGCGCCCGCTCACGGTGCGAGCAGGTCGACCGTCACGAGCGTGTACCCCTCGGCGCGCAGGTCGTCGATGATGCCGGGCACGGCGTCGACCGTCGTGGCGTGGATGTCGTGCATGAGGACGACGCTGCCCGGTCGGGCACCCTCGACGGCGCGCCGTCGGGTCTCCGCGGCATCCTTGGTCTTCCAGTCGAGCGTGTCGAGGTTCCACAGGATCACCTGGAGCCCCGTGCGTGTCGCGACCGACCGGACGCGGTCGTCGACGTCGCCGTACGGGGGACGGAGGAACGTGGGTGTCTCGCCGGAGGCCTCCGTGATCGCCTCCTGCGTGCGCTCGAGCTCGGCGCGCACCTCGTCGTCGTCGAGCGTCGTGAGCTGCGGGTGGTCCCACGTGTGGTTCGCGAGCAGGTGGCCCCCGGCGGCGGTGTCCCGCACCACGTCGGGGCGCTTCTCGACGTTGGTCCCGACGAGGAAGAACGTCGCGGTGACGTGCTTCTCCGCGAGTGTCTTCAGCAGGCGCTCGGTGTCCGCGCCCGGCCCGTCGTCGAACGTCAGGGCGACGCACCGGTCGACCGTGCAGTCCACCCCCTGCGCCCGCCCCAGCTCGCGGCGCTGCTGGAGCGTCAGCTCCAGCCGGTCGGTCCACACCGCCTCGGTGGCGCCGAGCACGGCGTCCCGCTGCGCGACCACCTCGGCGACGGGGGCGCCCCCCCACGCCGGCGTCGAGAGAGGGGTCGGCGGCGGTGAGCGCGGCGTCGAGCGACGTGCGGTGCCCCTCGTCGGAGACGAGCCCCGCCGACTCGGTGAGCACCGGGCGGCCCTCCGCGACGGCGTCCTCGAGCCCGTCGTACGCCCACTGCTGCCACGCCGACGCGACGTCCTGCGTCGCCCCGACGACCGCCGCCGTCGCGTCGTCGAGCGCCTCGGGCGACGGCGTGGACCCCGTGACGACCTCGAACCGGCGCTCCGGCAACTCACGAGGGAAGAAGGGGTTCGGGCGCGTGAGCGCGTCGACCGTGCGGTCTTCGACGGGGTACTCGACGGGCGCCGCGACGAGCGTCGCGGCCTCCGGCAGCGCCGCCGCCAGCGGATCGCGCACGGCGTCGTCGTCGACCTGGCCCTCGCTCTGCGCCAGCACCGCCTCACCGACCACCTCCGCCCCGGCGAGAACGGCGAGGCGGGGCACGTACGCCGCCTCCGCCTCGGCGCGCGCCGTCACGGCGTCGCGCTCGGCCCGGGCGACCTCGGTGTGGTACCGCTCGACGGACCCGACCCACCGGTCGTGCTCCAACGACGCCGCGAGGACGAGCGCGCCCGCCACCACGACGGCGACCCCGGGCACGAGCCACGGCCACACGCGGCGCCGTGGTCGTGTCGGCTCGGCGGGGTCGGCGGGCCCCCCGGACGGGTGCCGGTCGGACGCGTCAGGGGTCTCGGGGTGGGTCGGGTCGAGGTCGTCGGCCATCACTCGATCCTCCGGGGCGGTCGGACGTCCGGCGACCCGGGGCGCGGTCCCGCCGGGGTGAGATCCGTCTCCCGGTCGGGCGCCCGTGCCCCTCGTGCGAGCGAGTCGCGGAGGGACGGTGGAGCACCGGCGTCGGTGCTGTGAGGAGGGCGGGAGGGGTACGGGTGCGGCCGGCGGTGACGGGCCTCACCGGGGTCGGCGCGCGGGCGCTCGCCTAGACTCGGTGGCGTGAGCGACCTCCCCGCCGGCTCGTCCGCGCACCCGTCCGACCGCCCCGCCGTCCCGTCGGAGGCGGCCCCGCAGAACGCGGCACCCCGCAAGCGCGTCCTGCTGGCCGCGCCGCGCGGCTACTGCGCGGGCGTGGACCGGGCCGTCGTCGCGGTCGAGAAGGCGCTCGAGCACTACGGCGCGCCGGTGTACGTGCGCAAGGAGATCGTCCACAACAAGTTCGTCGTCGAGACGCTGAGCGAGCGCGGCGCGGTGTTCGTCGACGAGACCGACGAGGTGCCGGAGGGCGCGCGCGTCGTGTTCTCGGCGCACGGCGTCTCGCCCGCGGTCAAGGCCGCCGCGGCCGCCCGCAACCTCGACACGATCGACGCCACGTGCCCGCTCGTGACCAAGGTGCACAAGGAGGCCGTGCGCTTCGCGAAGGACGACTACGACATCCTCCTCATCGGCCACACGGGGCACGAGGAGGTCGAGGGCACGGCGGGCGAGGCGCCCGACCACGTCCAGGTCGTCGACTCGCCCGACCACGTCGACGACGTCGTGGTCCGCGACCCCGACAAGGTCGTGTGGATCTCGCAGACCACGCTCTCCGTCGACGAGACCATGGAGACCGTCCGTCGGCTGCGGGAGAAGTTCCCGACGCTCCAGGACCCGCCGAGCGACGACATCTGCTACGCGACGCAGAACCGCCAGGTCGCGGTGAAGAAGCTCGCGCCCGACGCGGACGTCGTCATCGTCGTCGGCTCGGCGAACTCGTCGAACTCGGTGCGCCTCGTCGAGGTCGCGCTCCAGGCGGGTGCCGGGGCGTCGTACCGGGTCGACCGCGCGAAGGAGATCGACCCGGCCTGGCTCGACGGCGCGACGACCGTCGGGGTGACGTCGGGCGCCTCGGTGCCCGAGATCCTCGTGGACGACGTGATCGCCTACCTTGCGGAGCGCGGGTTCGGCGAGGTCGAGGAGGTGCGCACCGCGACGGAGGACCTCATGTTCTCGCTGCCGCGCGAGCTGCGCGCGGACCTCAAGTCGTCCGGCTCCGACGGCGGTCGCCCGGCCCGTGGGGGCCGCACCCCGCTCTCCGTCCAGCCCGTCTGACGGTCGGGGGCGCCCGCAGCCGCCGGCTCCGGGCGGGCCGTCAGGCGCTCGCCCCGCCGGCCGACGGCTCCCGACGGGAGTCCTCACGGTCCTCGGGGCGCTCGTCGATCGCGACCACGGACTCGTTCACGGACGCGAGCAGCTCGGGCGCGCTCACGGCGCTGAGCTGCGGGTTCACCGTCGGCGGCGTCGTGAGGTCGTCGTCCACGACGTGCAGGTCCGCGAACCGGCGCGCGCTGACGAGCACGCGCGTCTCGAGCGAGCCGACCGTCCGGTTGTAGGAGTCCGCGGCGCTCTGGAGCTGGCGACCGAGCTTGGCCAGGTGCGAGCCCATGACCGCGAGGCGGCCGTGCAGCTCCTTGCCGAGCGTGAGCACCTGCTGCGCGTTCGTGGCCAGGGCGTCCTGCCGCCACGCGTAGGCGATCGTCCGCAGCATCGCGACCATCGTCATGGGTGTCGCGATGACGACGTTCTTGGACACCGCGTGCTCGAGCAGCGACGGGTCCTGCTCGACGGCGGCCGAGAGGAACGACTCCGCCGGGACGAACATGACGACGAACTCGGGCGCCGGACCGAACTGGTCCCAGTACCGCTTGGCGCCGAGGTCGTCGACGTGCTTGCGCATGTGGCGCGCGTGCGCGGCGAGCCGGTCGGCGCGCACAGCGGGGTCGGTCGCACCCTGCGCGTCGAGATAGCCGAGGAAGGCGACCTTGGCGTCGACGACGACCTGCTTGCCCCCGGCGAGGCGGACCACCATGTCGGGGCGCAGCGCGCCGTCGTCCGTCGCGACCTGGTCCTGCTCCACGAAGTCGACGTGGGGGAGCATCCCGGCCGCCTCGACCACGCGGCGGAGCTGGAGCTCGCCCCACGCGCCGCGCACCTGCGACGACCGCAACGCGGTGACGAGCTGCGACGTCTCGGCGCGCAGCAGCTCCGACGCGTCGCGGACCCCGCGCACCTGCTCGGCGAGGCTGCCGTGCGCCGCGAGCCGCGCGCGCTCGGCCTCGGCGACCTCGGCGCGCACCTTCTCGAGCGCGCCCGCGAGCGGCTCCACGAGGTGGCGCACCGCCTCCTCGCGGCGCTCGAGCTCCGCCGCGCCCTGCTCCTGGCTGCGGCGCAGACGCTCCTCCGCCTGGACGAGGAACTGCTCCGTGCCCGCGGCCAGCACCTTGCGCGAGAGCGCCTCGAACTGCGCCTCGAGCCGGCGGTGGTCGCCCTGGACCTCCTCGACGCGGCGCTCGGCCGCCGCCCGCAGCTCGGCGAGCTGCTGCTCGTGCGTCGCCCGCGCGAGGTCGAGGCGCTCGTCCGCGCTGCGCTGCGCCGCGCCGAGCTGGCGCACGAAGCCCTCGCGCTCGGCCTCCAGCCGCTCGGCCAGACCGGCGCCG
Organism: Cellulosimicrobium funkei; assembly: GCF_001019615.1. Lineage (GTDB taxonomy): Bacteria > Actinomycetota > Actinomycetes > Actinomycetales > Cellulomonadaceae > Cellulosimicrobium > Cellulosimicrobium cellulans_E. The sequence goes on from NZ_JNBQ01000009.1 coordinate 89,561, forward strand.
CGCGCCGCCTCCTGCTGCGCCTGCCCCAGGAGCTGGGTGAGCCGGCGGACCTCCGCCGCGGCGGCGTCGGGCGACGCGCGCCGCACGGTGAGGACGAGCGCGGCACCGCCGACGAGCCCCAGCACGAGGCCGACCGCGAAGAGCAACCATCCCGAGGTGTCCATGGCGGCACCCTCCCACGGGGGTCCGACACGACGGCCCCCGACACGTCGCGCGCGCCCTCGTGGACAGGTCGTGACAAAAGGCACCGGCCGAGGTCGGAGGGCTCGGCTACGTTGGCCGCATGGTCGATCCCACCCCCGTACCACCCGCCGCGCCGGCCGGCGCGCCCGCCCCCGCGCCGGGCCTGGCGCACGGCGCCGCACCAGAGCCGCTCCCCGGCACGCAGCCCGGCCTCCCGACGCCGCCCGACCCCGCCGCCGCGCTCTCGCTGCGCGGTCTGTGGAAGCGGTTCGGCGAGAAGATCGCCGTCGCCGGCATCGACCTGGACGTCCCGGCGGGCTCGTTCTACGGGCTCGTCGGGCCCAACGGCGCGGGCAAGACGACGACCCTGTCCATGGCGACCGGGCTGCTGCGCCCCGACGCGGGGTCCGCGCACGTGCACGGCACCGACCTCTGGGCCGACCCCGTCGCGGGGAAGCGGCAGCTCGGCGTCCTGCCCGACGGCGTCCGGCTGTTCGACCGGCTGACCGGCGCGCAGCTCGTCACGTACGCGGGCCTGCTGCGCGGCCTGGACCGGGACACCGTGGCCGAGCGCACGGCGGAGCTGCTCGCGGCGCTCGACCTCGCCAAGGACGCGAACACGTTCGTCGTCGACTACTCGGCCGGGATGACGAAGAAGATCGCGCTCGCGACCGCGCTCATCCACGCCCCGCGCACGCTCGTCCTCGACGAGCCGTTCGAGGCCGTCGACCCGGTCTCGGCCGCCAACATCCGCGACATCCTCGCGGGCTACGTGGCGAGCGGCGGCACGGTCGTCGTGTCCTCGCACGTCATGGACCTGGTGCAGCGCATGTGCGACCACGTCGCCGTCGTCGCGGGCGGGCACGTGCTCGCGGCGGGCACGGTCGACGCGGTGCGCGGCGACCAGAGCCTGGAGGACCGGTTCGTCGACCTCGTCGGTGGCCGGCAGAGCACGGAGGGCCTGGCGTGGTTGCGCAGTTCGTAAGGCTCAAGCTCACCCTGATGGGCAACACGTTCCGGCGGAGCGTGTGGCAGACCATCGGGTTCCTCGTCGGGGCGCTCTACGGGCTCTTCGTCGTCGGGATGCTCGTCGTCGGCATGGTCGTGCTCGGCACGGACGACCCTGCGCTCGCGGGGTCGATCATGATCCTCGTCGGGGCGCTCGCCGTGCTCGGGTGGTGGGTGATCCCGCTCTTCGCGTTCGGCGTCGACGCCACCCTCGACCCGCAGCGCTTCGTCCTGTTCGGCATCCCCCAGCGCCGACTCCTCGCCGGGCTCGCCGTCGCGGGCGTCGTGTCGGTCCCCGGGATCGTCACCGCGCTGGCCGCGCTCGGCGCCTCCTTCGCGTGGTGGCGCACGCCCCTCGCGGTGCTCGCCGCGCTCGTCGGCGCGGTCCTCGCGGTGGCGCTCTGCGTCGTCGGCTCCCGGGCGACGACGACGGCCCTCGCCCCGCTGCTCGAGTCGCGCCGCTACCGCGAGGTCGTGACGATCGCCGCGTTCGTGCCGCTCGTCCTGGTCGGCCCGGCCTTCGCGTGGGTCGGCTCGCAGTTCGGCCAAGGCCCGGTCGACGGTGACGCGGTGCGGGGCATGGTGGCGCGTCTCGCCGAGATCGCGGCCTGGACCCCGTTCGGAGCCCCCTGGGGCCTGGGCGCCGCGGTGCACGACGGCGCGTGGGGCCTCGCGCTCGCGCGGCTCGTTGTCGCGCTGGTCACCCTCGCGCTGGCGTGGGTCGTGTGGGACAAGGCGCTCGCCCGCGCGCTCGTGACGCCGCCCGCGGCGGTCTCCGGGGGCCGGGCCAAGGGCCTGGGCTTCTTCTCCCGGTTCCCGGCGACGCCGACCGGGGCGGTCGCCGCGCGCACCGCGACCTACTGGCTCCGCGACCCGCGCTACTCGGGGTCCATCGCCGTCGTCCCGCTCATCCCGGTCGTGCTGCTCGTGGTGGGCGGGGGGTCAGGGTCCGAGATCTTCCTCGCCCTCGCCCCGTTCACCGCGTGGATCCTCGGGTTCTCGATCTCGGCCGACATCGCGTACGACCACACGGCGTTCGCGCTGCACGTGTCGACGGGGGTCTCCGGGCGCGCGGACCGGTGGGGCCGCGCCCTCCCGGTGCTGGTCGCCGGGGGCGTCGTGACGCTCGTCTTCGCGGTGGTCTCCGTCGCCGTGGCGGGACGCTGGGACGCGCTGCCGGCGCTGCTCGGCCTGACCGTCGGGACGCTCCTGGTCGCGACCGGCGTCTCGAGCGCGACGTCGGCGCGGCTGCTGTACCCGGTGCCCAAGCCCGGCGACAGCCCGTTCAAGCAGCCGCAGGGCGCCGCGATGGCGACCCTCGTCGCGCAGTCGGTCGCGATGCTGCTCGTCCTCGCGCTGTCGCTCCCGTTCCTCGTGCCCGGGCTCGTCGCGATCCTGGCCGACCTGCCGGTCGTGGGCTGGGTGACGCTGGTCGTCGGTGTCGCCGTCGGGGTGGTCGTCCTGCTCCTCGGCGTCCGCTGGGGCGCCCGCGCGTACGACCGGCGTGCGCCCGAGCTGCTCCAGAAGGTGATGTCCGCGGCCTGAGCCCCGGGCCGGGGTCCGTGCACCGCGGCCCCGGCCCGTAGACTCGGGCGACGTGGCACTCACTATCGGCATCGTCGGCCTGCCCAACGTCGGCAAGTCCACCCTGTTCAACGCCCTGACGCGCAACCAGGTCCTCGCGGCGAACTACCCGTTCGCGACGATCGACCCGAACGTCGGCGTCGTCTCGCTCCCCGACCCGCGGCTCGACAAGCTCGCCGAGATCTTCGGCAGCCAGCGCATCCTGCCCGCGACCGTGTCGTTCGTCGACATCGCCGGGATCGTCAAGGGCGCGAGCGAGGGGGAGGGGCTCGGCAACAAGTTCCTCGCGAACATCCGCGAGGCCGACGCGATCTGCCAGGTGACCCGCGCGTTCGCCGACCCGGACGTCGTCCGCGTCGAGGGCTCGACGGACGCCGAGGGCGACATCGAGACCATCAGCACCGAGCTGATCCTCGCCGACCTCCAGACGCTCGAGAAGACGGTCCCTCGCCTCGAGAAGGAGGTGAAGATCAAGAAGGGCGACGCCGCCCTCCTCGACGCCGCCCAGAAGGCGCAGGCGATCCTCGAGGCCGGGACGACGCTCTTCCAGGGCGCGGCCGCCGCCGGGCTCGACCTCGCTGACGTCGCGAGCCTCCAGCTCCTCACGGCCAAGCCCTTCATCTACGTGTTCAACACCGACGACGCCGGCCTCGTGGACGACGACCTCCAGGACCGACTGCGCGCCCTCGTCGCCCCGGCCCAGGCGATCTTCCTCGACGCGAAGTTCGAGTCCGAGCTCGTCGAGCTCGAGCCGGACGAGGCGAAGGAGATGCTCGCCGAGTCGGGGCAGGACGAGGCCGGGCTGGACCAGCTCGCGCGCGTCGGGTTCGACACCCTCGGGCTCCAGACCTACCTCACCGCGGGTCCCAAGGAGGCGCGCGCCTGGACCATCCGCAAGGGCTGGACCGCGCCGCAGGCCGCGGGGGTCATCCACACCGACTTCGAGCGCGGCTTCATCAAGGCCGAGGTCGTCTCCTTCGAGGACCTCGTCGCGACGGGGTCCGTCGCCGCCGCGCGCGCCGCGGGCAAGGCGCGCGTCGAGGGCAAGGACTACGTCATGGCCGACGGCGACGTCGTGGAGTTCCGCTTCAACGTCTGAGTCCAGGTCACAGGCCACGGCGCCCGCCGCATCGTGAGATGCGGCGGGCGCTGTCGTGTCGGGGCAGCGGCGTTTCGCGCGTGTTTCGCTGCCGTCGCGAGGTGGAAACGCACCCGTACCGGCCAGTATCAACTCGGTAACGATCGACCGCAGCAACCGGGCAAGGGGGAGAAGCCACGCAACTTGCTGGGTAGCGTTGCCTCAAACCGTGGTGGGCATACCCGTCCACGCGCGCCGACACCATCCGGACGCGCGGGCGACGGGGCGGCCGGGGGGCTAACGACGCTCCCTCGTACGCGCTCACCATCCCTTGGAGGAGGAACATTGAAGATCAGGCGCACCAGTGCCGCCCTCGCCGTGACGGTCACGGGGGCACTGCTGTTCTCCGCGTGCAGCGGCACGTCGGGTGACGGCGAGACCGAGACCGACGACGCGGGCATCAACACCGAGTCGGCCGTCACGGTCGCGTGGGAGGCCCCCCTCAACGAGCTGAACCTCAGCTCGTCGAACGGCAACGCGACGCAGAACGCGATCATCAACTACGTGCTGAACTCTGGCTTCAGCTACTACGACGCCGACCTGAACCTCGTCCAGGACGAGTCGTTCGGTACGTACGAGAAGGTCTCGGACGACCCGCTGACCATCAAGTACACGTTCGGTGACGACACCAAGTGGTCGGACGGCACGCCGGTCGACGCGACGGAGCTGCTGCTCGACTGGGCCGGCCAGTCCGGCAAGTTCAACACGGTCGAGGCCGAGACGGACCCGGAGACCGGCGAGGTCACGAACCAGGCCGAGGTGGACGCCGGTGTCTACTTCGACGGCTCGGACCCCGGCATCGCCCTGATCTCGCAGAACCCTGAGATCTCCGAGGACAACAAGTCCATCACGGTCGTCTACGACAAGCCGTTCGGTGACTGGGAGCTGAGCTGGACGAACGAGTTCGTCCCCGCCCACGTCGTCGGCCAGAAGGCGCTCGGCATCGAGGACGCGGAGGAGGCCAAGGCCGCCGTCCGCGACGCGATCCTCAACAACGACACCGCCGCGCTGTCGAAGATCTCGAAGTTCTGGAACGAGGGCTTCCAGTTCACCTCGCTCCCCGAGGACCCCGCGCTGTACGTCTCGAACGGTGCCTACACGCTCGAGGACTACAAGGAGAACCAGTACCTCACCCTGAAGGCGAACCCTGACTTCAAGGGCAAGAACAAGGGCTCGGTCGACACCATCACGGTCCGCTACATCGAGGACCCGATGGCCCAGGTCCAGGCCCTCGAGAACGGTGAGGTCGACCTCATCGGCCCGCAGGCCTCGGCCGACGTCCGTACCGCGCTCGAGGCGCTCGACGGCATCGAGACCCACTCGGGCATCGAGGGCACGTACGAGCACGTCGACCTGGTCTTCCAGAACAAGGGTCCGTTCGACCCGCAGACCTACGGCGGCGACGCGGAGAAGGCCAAGGCCGTCCGCCAGGCGTTCCTGCTGACGATCCCGCGCCAGACGATCGTCGACAACCTCATCAAGCCGCTCAACCCGGACGCCGAGGTGCGTAACTCGAACATCCTCATCCCGGGCTCGCCGAACTACGACCAGATGGTCGCGGAGAACGGCTCGGACTTCTACCCGGCTGCGGGTGACATCGAGAAGGCGAAGCAGCTGCTCGCCGACGCCGGGGTCGCCACGCCGGTCAAGGTGCGCTTCGCGTACAACAACGAGAACACGCGCCGCGTGAACGAGCTCGCGCTCATCACGGACACCGCCTCGCAGGCCGGCTTCGAGATCGTCGACACGGGCCGCCCGGCCGCCGAGTGGGGCACCCTGCTCGCCACCGGCCAGGACCAGTACGACGCCTCGCTCTTCGGCTGGCAGTCCACGTCGACCGCGGTCACCGAGTCGGACGCGAACTTCCGCTGGGCGCCGAACCCCGGTGTCAACAACTACGGCCAGTACAACAACCCGGCCGTCGACGCCGCGCTGGACAAGCTCCAGGTCTCGACCGACCCCGAGGAGCAGTTCCAGCTCCAGCTCGAGGTCGAGAAGAACCTGTGGGCGGACGGCTTCGGTGTGACGATCTTCCAGTTCCCGGCCATCCAGGGCTGGGACGAGAACCTGAAGGGTGTCGAGTCGATCACGATCAGCCCGACGATCTTCCACGGTTTCTGGAACTGGACGTTCGAGGGCTGAGAGTCCTGAACACCGCCTGACGAGGCCCGTCGCCGTCCGCGAGGACGGCGGCGGGCCTGTCCGGACGCAGGAGACCGGGGGTCTCCGACGGCCCGCCCGTCGGGACCCCCGGTCCTCGCGTGCTCCCGAACCCCGACGTCCTCACCACGGCGTCCCGTGCCCCTCGGTTCACGATCGCGCGAGACCCGCGCGTAGAATCGACCGGCCCCAGACCCGGGGTCCCTACCGACCAGCGAGGTAAGACCTCCGATGTTCTCCTTCATCTCGCGGCGTGTGCTGGCAGGGTTGGCGACCCTCCTCGTGTCCACGTTCGCGATGTTCCTGCTCGTCGACGCCGCGATCCGGCCGTACATCTTCATGGATCTCGAGTCGAGCACGAAGCCCAACAAGGCGCAGCTCATCGCCCAGCGCACCGCCGAGCTCGATCTCGACACGCCCTCGGTGATCCGCTACTTCAAGTGGCTCGGCGACTTCGTCACCGGTGACCTCGGGACGGCCTGGCAGAGTGGCCAGTCCGTCACCACCCTGCTCCAGGGCGCGGTGATCTCGACCATCCAGCTCGTCGCCGCGGCGACCGTCCTCGCCGTCGTCTTCGGCGTCATGGTCGGCATCGTCAGCGCGCTGCGCCAGTACAGCACCTTCGACTACCTGACGATCTTCGTCTCGTTCGTGCTCTACTCGCTCCCGGCCTTCTGGGTCGCCGTCCTGCTCAAGCAGTGGGGCGCGATCGGCTTCAACGACTTCCTCCGGGACCCGAACCTCTCGATCCTCGTGATCGCCGTGGTCGGCGTCGTGATCGGCCTGTTCTGGTCGCTCGCCTTCGGCGGGACGCTCAGGCGCCGGCTCACCGTGTTCGCGATGGGCTTCGCCGCCAGCGTGCTCGCGCTGCTGTACCTCCAGCTCTCCGGGTGGTGGGCCGAGCCGAACCTCGGTCCGGTCATCATCATCGTCACGGGCACGGCCCTCGCCTTCGCTATCACCGCGCTGGTGTCCGGGCTGAAGAACCGCCGCGCGCTCTACGCGTCCCTGACCACGGTCCTGGTCGGCGTCGTCATCTACTTCCCCATCCAGTCCGTCCTCAAGCAGGTGGACAACTGGTGGCTCGTGCTCGTCCTCGGGGTCGTCGCCGTCGGCGTCGGCATCGGGATCGGGTACGCGTGGGGCGGCCCCGACAAGGGCGTGTCCGCGCGCGCCTCCGGCATCACGGCGTTCCTCGTGGCCTCGATGATCTTCGTCGACAAGGTGATGGGCGTCTGGCCCGCGTACTTCAACGCGACGGCGATCAACGGCCGGCCCATCCCGACGATCGGCAACAGCACGCCGAACCTCGGCGGAAACTTCTGGGTGCAGGTCCTCGACCAGTACACGCACCTGCTCCTGCCGACCATCGCGCTCGTGCTCATCCAGTTCGCCGGATACACGCGCTACTCGCGCGCCAGCATGCTCGAGGTGATGAGCCAGGACTACATCCGCACGGCGCGCGCCAAAGGCCTGCCGGAGCGGACCGTCGTCATGCGCCACGGCTTCCGCAACACGCTGATCCCGCTCGCGACGATCGTCCCCATCGACGTCATCACCCTCCTGGGCGGCGCGATCATCACCGAGAAGGTCTTCGCCCGACCAGGCATGGGCCTGCTCTTCCTCAACTCGCTGCAACGAGGCGAGATCGACCCCGTCATGGCGTACCTCGTCATCGTCGCGGCCCTCGCCATCATCGCCAACATCGTGGCTGACCTCATCTACGCAGCCCTCGACCCGCGGATCCGGGTGAACGCATGAGCAACACACCGAACGACGCATCGCAGAGCGGCGCGACCGAGAACCAGATCGAGCTCCTCGAGGTCGAAGGACTGTCCCAGGGGCAGATCGTCCGACGGCGCTTCTTCCACCACAAGGGCGCGGTCGTCGCGCTCGTCTTCCTCGTGGGCATCGTCGCGCTCGCGATCACGTCCATCGGGATCGGCGGCTGGGACGGCTGGTACGCCTACAAGGCGTCCGGTCAGGGCTCGACCTACCCGCTCGTCAACGGGGGAGCGCCCTCGCCCGAGCACATCTTCGGTCAGGACGAGGCCGGCCGCGACGTGTTCGCGCGCGTCATGCAGGGCACGCAGACCTCGCTCCTCGTGGTGCTGTCCGTCGGCGTCATCGCGACGGTGGCCGGCGTCCTCTTCGGCGCGCTGTCCGGGTACTACCGCGGTCGGGTCGACTCGTGGCTCATGCGCTTCACGGACCTCGTCATCACGATGCCGGTCATCGTCATCGGCGCGGTGCTCGCGCTCCTGTCCGGTGGCAGCAACGCGCTCATCCTGGGTGCGTTCCTCGGGCTCGTCCTGTGGCCGCCGCTCGCGCGCCTCGTGCGCGGTGAGTTCCTCTCGCTGCGCGAGCGGGAGTTCGTCGACGCAGCCCGTGTCGCCGGCGCGAGCGACCGGCGGATCATCTTCAAGCACATGCTGCCCAACGCGGTCGGCGTGATCATCGTCAACGTCACGCTGCTCATGAGCTCGGCGATCCTGCTCGAGACGGCGCTGAGCTACCTCGGCGTCGGGATCCAGGCGCCGGCGACCTCGCTCGGCAAGCTCATCAGCGACTACCAGGAGGCGTTCGCGACGCGTCCGTGGCTGTTCTGGTGGCCGGGTCTGTTCATCGTCGCGATCGCGCTGTGCGTCAACTTCATCGGTGACGGCCTGCGCGACGCGTTCGACCCGCGCCAGAAGCGGATCCCGTCGGAGCGCAAGATGGCGCGCGCGAAGCGCGTCGCGCGTCCCACGGCCGCCGCCACGCCGGGCGCGACCGGTGAGGCCGGGGCGAGCTGATGACCGCCGTCGTCGCCGCCCGCCCGGGAGGTCGTGGACCTCGCGGGCGGCGCGGTGCGCCGACGAGGTCAGGCGGTGAGCGCCACGGCCGTCCCCACGACGAGCGCGCCCAGCACGGCGAGCTGCACGACGTGCCACGTCGTGCGGGCACCGGGAGCCCCCGGAACCGCACGATCGAGGTGGCCGGCGGCCGCGAGCAGGCCGTGCCGCTGCGTGACGGCCTCGGCGACGGCCTCGGCGTTCGCGCCGTTCACCACGCGCTCGCGGTCGACGGGGTTCCTGCGGGAGCTGCGCAGCCAGCGAGCCGATCCGCTCGACCGGGGCGCCGCCCAGGCGGTCACTCTGCCGCCCTGGTAGCGCACCTCGAGCGAGTACCGGGTCTCGACGCCCTCGTACACGGTCCACGGCACGTGGACGGTGCGGGCGACGTTGCGGACCTCGATCCCGCCGTCGGACACCTCGACGGCGGGACGCCAGAACAGCATCCAGACGAGGTACGTCACGAGCGCGGCGGGGAGCAGAGCCCCCAGGACCGCGACGACGTCCCCCGTCACGGCCGTGACCACGACCAGGGCGACGGCGACGGCGCCCGTCGCCACCGTGAGGACTCGGCCGTACGTCGAACGGAAGACCAGCGTGGGACCCATGCGCCCATGCTCGCAGAGTCGAGGCGCCACGAGCGCCGGCTCCAGCAGGAAGGACACTGATCAGCGTGGCCATCGAGACGTCTCCCGCGGCCCCGGCCGCGCGCCAGGGCAGCCCCGTGCTGACCGTGCGCAACCTCGGCGTGGACTTCTACGTCGACAAGGCCTGGTACCCCGCGGCCACGGACGTGAGCTACGACCTCCACTCCGGTGAGGTCCTCGCGATCGTCGGCGAGTCCGGCTCGGGCAAGTCCCAGTCGTCGCTCGCGCTGCTGGGCCTGCTCCCGCCGAACGGTCGTGCGCGCGGCTCCGCCAAGCTCGGCGACCGCGAGCTCATCGGCATGTCGCACGGCTCGCTGCGGCACGTCCGCGGCAAGGAGATCTCCATGATCTTCCAGGAGCCGATGACGGCGCTGAACCCCGTGTACACGGTGGGCTTCCAGATCGTCGAGACCATCCGGACGCACTTCAACGTCGGTCCCGCGGACGCGAAGAAGCGCGCGATCGAGCTCCTGCGGCTCGTCGAGATCCCGGAGCCGGAGCGCCGCTTCGACGCGTACCCGCACCAGCTCTCCGGCGGTCAGCGCCAGCGCGCCATGATCGCCCAGGCGCTCGCGTGCGACCCCAAGCTCCTCGTCGCCGACGAGCCGACCACGGCGCTCGACGTCACGGTCCAGGCCGAGATCCTCAAGCTGCTCCGCGACCTGCGCTACCGGGTCGACGCGGCGATCATCCTCATCACGCACGACATGGGCGTGGTGGCCGACATGGCCGACTCGATCATGGTCATGAAGGACGGCCAGGTCGTCGAGCGCGGCACGTCGGCCGAGATCTTCGGCGCGCCGAAGCACCCGTACACGATCCGCCTGCTCGAGGCGGTGCCGCACCTCGGCTCCACGCGCGAGGCGACCACGACCACGGACCGCGTCCCGGCGGCCGCGGCGCAGGAGCGCCCGCTCGTGCTCGACGCGCAGGACATGGTCATCGAGTACCCGGGTCGACGCCGCCAGGCCGCGTTCCGCGCCGTCGACGAGGTGTCGATGCAGATCCGCCAGGGCGAGGTCCTCGGGCTCGTCGGCGAGTCGGGATCGGGCAAGACGACGATCGGTCGCGCGGCCGTCGGCCTCCTGCCGGTCACCGGGGGCTCGCTCGAGATCGTCGGCAGGAACATGGTGGGCGCCACGGTCAAGGACCTCAAGCCGCTGCGCACCGAGGTGGGCATCGTGTTCCAGGACCCGGGGTCGTCGCTCAACCCGCGCCTGCCGATCGGCGAGTCCATCGGCGAGCCGCTCATGCTGCACAAGGGCGTGAAGGGCAAGGAGCTCAGCCGCGAGGTCGAGCGCCTGCTCGACCAGGTCGAGCTGCCGCGCGCGATGCGCAACCGCTACCCGCACGAGCTCTCGGGTGGCCAGCGCCAGCGCGTCGGCATCGCCCGTGCGCTCTCGCTCGAGCCCAAGCTGCTCGTGGCGGACGAGCCGACGTCGGCGCTCGACGTGTCCGTGCAGGCCAAGGTCCTCGACCTGTTCACGGACCTCCAGCGTGAGCACGGTTTCGCGTGCCTGTTCATCTCGCACGACCTCGCGGTCGTCGAGATGCTGTCCGACCGCATCGCCGTGATGCACAAGGGCAAGCTGGTCGAGGTGGGCGCGACGTCGCAGATCGTGCACGCCCCCCAGCACCCGTACACGCAGCGTCTCCTCGCCGCGGTGCCGGTGCCGGACCCGGCGGCGCAGCGCGAGCGCCGTGCCGCGCGCGACGCGCTGCTCGAGGCCGCGGCGCGCGACATCGCGAACGACGAGCTGTCGTCGCTCGTGGACGAGGAGCGCTCGCTCGCCGAGTCGCGTGACGACATCGACCACGAGCGGAGCGCGCCTCCCACGGCGGGCGCGGGGTTCTGAGTCCCGGGACCCCACCGGGGAGGGCGGGTACCGCCCTCGGCCCTTGACCTGACGCCCCGGCGGGGGCCACGATCGTGGCCCCCGCCGGGGCGTTCCGGTTGCCGGAGACCGGCTGCGCGGCAAGCCTGGGAGGCATGACACGAGCCGAGGACGACGTGCCGGGGACGCCCGGCCCGGACCATGCCGGGTCGGCGGACGCGGGCCCTCCCGCCTGCGGGGCCACGGCAGCCGACGACCTCGACAGCCCTCGCACCGGACGCCCGGACCCTCGGGTCTTCTACCCGGCGGCCGGGATCATCCTGCTCTTCGTGCTCGCGACCATCTTCTTCACCGACACGGTGACGGCGCTCATGGACACGCTCCAGCGGGACGTCATCGGCGTCTTCGGCTGGTACTACGTGATCGTCGTGGCAGGGTTCGTGGTCTTCTCCCTGTGGATGGGCCTGAGCCGCTTCGGCGACATCGTGCTCGGCAAGGACGAGGACGAGCCGCTGTTCCGGCTGCCCGTCTGGTTCGCGATGCTCTTCGCGACGGGCATGGGGATCGGGCTCGTCTACTGGGGCGTGGCGGAGCCGCTGTCGCACTACGTGAGCCCCAAGCCGGGCGTCGAGGGGAGCGACCCGGCGCTCGCCCAGGCCGCGATGGGGCAGAGCTACCTCCACTGGGGCGTCCACGCGTGGGCGATCTACGTCGTCGCGGGCCTCGCGCTCGCCTACGCGATCCACCGCAAGGGCCGGCCGGTGTCGATCCGGTGGGCGCTCGAGCCGCTGTTCGGGGACCGGGTCAGGGGCCGGCTCGGGGACGTCATCGACGTCGTCGCGATCATCGGCACGGTGTTCGGGGTGGCGACGTCGCTCGGCTTCGGCGTCCTCCAGATCGCCGCGGGCCTCGGCTACCTCGACGTGGTGCAGCCGAGCACGGCCCTCGAGATCGGGCTCATCGCGGCGATCTCCGCGCTCGCGACGATCTCGGTCGTGTCGGGGCTGGGCAAGGGGATCAAGTGGCTGTCCAACGGCAACATGATCCTGGCCGGGGTCGTCCTGGTCCTCGTGCTGGCCCTGGGACCGACCCTCTTCCTGCTGCGCGAGTGGGTCCAGTCTCTCGGCTACTACGTCCAGAACATCGTCCGGCTGTCGTTCGACACGACCGCGTTCCAGGGCGAGGCCGGGCTCGAGTGGCAGTCCTCGTGGACGATCTTCTACTGGGGCTGGTGGATCTCGTGGGCACCCTTCGTCGGCGTCTTCATCGCCCGGATCTCGCGCGGGCGCACGGTGCGCGAGTTCGTCCTCGGGACGCTCCTCGTCCCGACGGTCGTCACGACCCTGTGGTTCTCGGTCTTCGGCGGGTCGGCCCTCTACCGCGAGCTGACCGAGCCGGGGAGCATGCTCGTCGACGGCGCGGTCGACACCGACACGACGCTGTTCCAGCTCTTCGACGGCCTGCCGCTCGGCAACGTCCTCTCGGTCGTGGGGATCCTGCTGATCGTCGTGTTCTTCGTGACGTCGTCGGACTCGGGCTCGCTCGTCGTGGACATGCTCGCGAGCGGGGGCAACCCGAACCCGCCCACGTGGAGCCGCATCTTCTGGGCGGGCGTGTCGGGGCTGCTCGCGATCGCGCTCCTGCTCGCCGGCGGGCTCCAGGCGCTCCAGACCGCGGCGATCCTCATCGCGCTGCCGTTCTCCGTCGTCATGATCGGGATGGCCGTCTCCACCGTGCGCGCCCTGCGCGCGGAGCATGCCGCGATCCTGCGCGCCGAGCGCAGGGCTGCGCGCACGGCGCTGACGGAGCACGTGACGACCCGCGTGTCGGAGAGCATCTCGGAGCAGTGGGAGGAGCTCTACCCGGACCGCCCGGACCGGTGGCGCGCGCTGGCCCGGCGCCCGCGCAAGGGCTCGCCGAGGTGACGCCGTCGGCGCCGCGGCGGGACCGGCGCGGGGGCCGGGTGCGGCGAGCGCGGCGGCGGAGTGACGCGGGTCATGGTGGCGGGAAGCGCGACCCGGTAGGATAGCCGTGCCCGGGTGACGGCCCGTGCTCCGTGATGCCGCGGCGGGCTGCTCCCGCGCCGTGCGCGCAGAGGTGGCCGGCCGTCGTCGCCCCTCGAACCCCACGAAATGAGAACCGTAGATGTCTGTGCGCTCCGACCTGCGCAACGTGGCGATCGTCGCCCACGTCGACCACGGCAAGACCACGCTCGTCGACGCGATGCTGCGCCAGTCCGGCGCCTTCTCCGCGCACCAGCACGTGGACGACCGCGTCATGGACTCCGGCGACCTCGAGCGCGAGAAGGGCATCACCATCCTCGCGAAGAACACCGCGGTCCGCTACGCCGGCCCGGCCGCCGCCGCGGTGGGGGAGCCCGACGGCATCACGATCAACGTGATCGACACCCCCGGCCACGCCGACTTCGGCGGCGAGGTCGAGCGCGGCCTGTCGATGGTCGACGGCGTCGTCCTCCTCGTCGACGCGAGCGAGGGCCCGCTCCCGCAGACCCGGTTCGTGCTGCGCAAGGCGCTCGCCGCGAAGCTCCCGGTCATCATCGTCGTCAACAAGGTCGACCGCCCGGACTCGCGCATCACCGAGGTCGTCGCCGAGGCGACCGACCTGCTGCTGGGTCTCGCCTCCGACCTCGCGGACGAGGTGCCCGACCTCGACCTCGACGCCATCCTCGACGTCCCGGTCGTCTACGCGTCGGCCAAGGCCGGTCGCGCGTCGCTCGACCAGCCCGTGGACGGCCAGCTCCCCTCGAACGAGGACCTCGAGCCGCTCTTCACGACCATCCTCGAGAAGATCCCCGCGCCGACGTACGACGAGGGCGCGCCGCTCCAGGCGCACGTCACGAACCTCGACGCGTCGCCGTTCCTCGGCCGCCTCGCGCTGCTGCGCATCTTCAACGGCGAGCTCCGCAAGGGCCAGGTCGTCGCGTGGGCCCGGCACGACGGCACGCTCCAGAACGTCAAGATCACCGAGCTCCTCGAGACCAAGGCGCTCGACCGCGTCCCCACGGAGTCGGCCGCGCCCGGCGACATCGTCGCCGTCGCGGGCATCGCGGACATCACGATCGGCGAGACGCTCACCGACCCCGAGGACCCGCGTCCCCTCCCGCTCATCACGGTCGACGACCCGGCGATCTCCATGACCATCGGGATCAACACGTCGCCGCTCGCGGGCAAGGGCGGCAAGGGCCACAAGGTCACGGCGCGCCAGGTCAAGGACCGCCTCGACTCCGAGCTCGTCGGCAACGTGTCGCTGCGCGTGCTCCCGACCGAGCGCCCCGACGCGTGGGAGGTCCAGGGCCGCGGCGAGCTCGCGCTCGCGATCCTCGTCGAGCAGATGCGCCGCGAGGGCTTCGAGCTCACGGTCGGCAAGCCGCAGGTCGTCACGCGCACGATCGACGGCAAGACGCACGAGCCGATGGAGCGCATGACCATCGACGTCCCCGAGGAGTACCTCGGCAACGTCACGCAGCTCCTCGCGCAGCGCAAGGGCCGCATGGAGACCATGTCCAACCACGGCACCGGCTGGATCCGCATGGAGTTCATGGTCCCGGCGCGTGGGCTCATCGGCTTCCGCACGCGCTTCCTCACGGAGACGCGCGGCACGGGCATCGCGGCCTCGATCTCCGAGGGCTACGAGCCGTGGGCCGGGCACATCGAGACCCGCACGACGGGCTCGCTCGTGGCCGACCGCGCCGGCAAGGTGACGCCGTTCGCGATGATCAACCTCCAGGAGCGCGGCTCGTTCTTCGTCGACCCCACCCAGGAGGTCTACGAGGGCATGATCGTCGGCGAGAACTCGCGCAACGAGGACATGGACGTGAACATCACCAAGGAGAAGAAGCTCACGAACATGCGGTCCTCGACGGCCGACAACTTCGAGAACCTCATCCCGCCGCGCCACCTCACGCTCGAGGAGTCGCTCGAGTTCGCCCGCGAGGACGAGTGCGTCGAGGTCACGCCCGAGGTCGTGCGCATCCGCAAGGTGCTGCTCGACCAGACCGAGCGCGCCCGCGCGGTCTCGCGCGCCAAGCGCGCCTGACGTCGCCTCACGGGTGACCGTCCCGACCTCCCAGCAGGCCGCCGTCGTGCCCGACGGCGGCCTGCTGGCCGTGCACGCCCACCCCGACGACGAGACGCTCGCCACGGGCGCGCTCCTCGCGACGTGGGCCGGGTCGGGTCAGCGCGTCACCGTCGTGACGTGCACGCGCGGCGAGCGGGGCGAGGTGATCGACACGCCCGCGCACCCGACGGGCGTCGGGCACCTCGAGGGCGTCGGTCCCGCCCTCGCCACGCACCGCGAGGGCGAGCTCGCTCGCGCGCTCGCCGCCCTCGGCGTCGCGGACCACGTCTTCCTCGACGCGGTCGCGCTCCCCGGGCCGGGCGCGATGCCCGACGGCGGTGCGCCACCCCGGTTCGAGGACTCCGGCATGGCCTGGGTCGCGCCGGGCGTCGCGAGCGCCGCGGCGGACCTCCCGCCCCGGGCGTTCGTCGGCGTCCCGCTCGACGAGGCCGCCGCGCTGCTGGCCGCGGTCGTGCGCGACCGCGGCCCCGCGGTCGTCGCGACGTACGAGCCCGGGGGCGGCTACGGGCACCCCGACCACGTGCGCGCGCACGACGTGACCGTCCGGGCGCTCGAGCTGCTCGACGCCGCGGGCGAGCCCGTGCCCGCGCTCTGGCTGGCGGTGGCCCCCGCGAGCACGGTGCGCGCCGCGCGGCGCGCCCTCGCGGCGCATCCCGCGGTCCGAGCCCTCCTCGCGGACGACGCCGACCTCGTCCTGCCCGACCCGGACGAGGACCTGCCGCCGTTCGCACGCCCCGACGCGTCGCTGCCCCCGCTCGCGACCGTGCCGGTGGCGCCCGTCCTCGACGAGCTCCTCGCCGCGATGCGGGAGCACGCGACGCAGGTCCAGCGCGTCACCGCCGCGGTCGCCGAAGCGGGCTCGGTCACGGGGGAGGGCCCCGAGGGCGTGCTGGGCTGGTACGCGCTCAGCAACGACGTGCTGGCCCCCGTCCCTTCACACGAGTTCTACGCTCCCTCCGGCGGCGCTCTCCTCGGCGACCAGGTCCGGCCCGGGCCCACACGTTAACCTGGGGCCCGTGGAGACCGGTATGGGGCGGCTCGTCGGCCGCGGGGTGGCGTGCGCGCTCGTCGGTGCGATCGTCGGGCTCGTCGGCACCGTCGCGCACCGGGCGCACCTGCTCGGTGTCGACCTCCCCGGAGGCGTCGGGCTGGGCATCGTGCTCGCACTCGTGACCGTCTTCGCGGCCGGCACCCTCGCGCGCGCCTGGGGCGGCATGGCCGGCCTGCTCGGCTACGGCATCGGATGGGTCGTCGTGGTCCAGCTGCTCTCGCTCGAGGGCCCCGGCGGCGACGTCCTGGTGCCCAGCGAGCCCGTCGGGTACGTCTGGATCTACGGGGGCCTGCTCGTCGTCGCTGCGGTCGCGTTCCTGCCGCGCTCGTGGTTCAGCGACCGGCCCGTCCGCCCGGCGCTCCACGGCCGTCCCACCAGGCACGACGGACCTGAGGACACCCTCGCGTCCCGCTAGAATTCGCGGTGCGGATCCCCGCACACCCCTCGTCGTCGCGCGGACAGCCGCGCGCCTTTCGTCACGGAGACAGTGGATGGGTCAGCCGACCGACCGAGACGCCGATCTCGACTCCCCTCAGGACGCCGTCCCCGGGACCGGGACCCCCGGTCCCCGCCCCGAGCCCGCCCCCGTCGACGAGAGCGCCGAGGCGTCCGGGACGGCCGACGTCTCCGAGCGGCCCGGCACGGACGACGGTGACGTCGCCGACGAGGCCCGTGTCCCCGCCGACTCCGCGCCCGCGGTGGACGACGACGCACCACGGGTCGGCACGGCCGAGGTCGCCGCTCCGGGCGAGGTCGCCGCTGCGGACGAGGTCAGCGAGCCCGTGACGCCGGTCGACCAGGACACCCCGGCCGCCGGCAGCGGGGCGGCCGAGCCGGAGGCGCCCGCCGAGCCGACGGCGCCAGCTGAGCCGGCGGCGCCTGCTGAGCCGGCGACGCCCGCCGAGCCGGTGGCTCCTGCCGAGCCGGTCGCGGCTGCCGAGCCGGCAGCCCCGCACGAGCGGTCCGACGCCCCGGTCGATCCGGACGAGACGGCGGTCATCGAGGTGGCCGAGGCCCGGCCGGACCTGTCGGAGGGCGCGGAGGGCGTCGTGCCGCAGGCCGACGCCGTCCCGAGCGCTCAGGCGGCCGACGCCGCCTCGACCGCCGCGGACGACGCTCCCGACGACGCGGCGCAGGTACCGGCGCCGGCCGGCGAGCCCGCGGCGGCTGCGGCCGGGACGGCCGTCGGGACCGAGGACGGCTCCGCACCGGACGCGGCCGCGACGGAGGCGGCAGACGCCACGACGGACCCGGTCGCGGACGGTGCCGTGGAGGCTCCGGCGGCGGACGAGGCGTCGAGCGCCGCACCCGCGCCCGAGGCGCGGTCCGCCGGCTCGGCCCCCGTGGCGGAGACCGACCCGTCGTCGACCGCGCCCGCCGGGACGGTCGACCCGCCGTCGTCCCCGGACGAGGAGGACGACGGCGAGGAGGACGAGGAGGAGCCGTACGTGCCCCGCGTCTTCGCGTTCGACCCCAGCGTCCCGGCCGTGCTCGTCCCGGCGCCCGGGACCGAGGAGCAGGCGGCGACGCCCTCGGACGGTCCGGACGTCGCGGCGGACGACCCTCCGGCCGAGCCGATCGCCGTGGCGCCCACGGTGGAGGAGCCCGAGGCCGAGCGGACCGCCGTCGTGCCCGTGGTGCCGCCGCAGGCACCCGCGCCGTCGCCGACCGCCCCGGACCCCGCGGCTGCGGACCCGACCCCCGCGCCGGCCGCGGACGCCACCCAGGTCATCCCGCCCGTCGACCCGTGGTCCCGCCCCGCCCCGGTCGTCCGGACCTCCGTCCGACCGGGTGCTCCGGCCACGACCCCCGCGGCGGACCCGACGGCGACCCCGGGCGCGACGCCCGCGGCCGCACCGGCGGCGGCGGGCCTGGGAAGCGCCTTCGGCCCGGTCCCGCCCGACGAGTCCCGGCAGGCGTCGCCCTTCGACGGTTTCGAGGAGGACGCGCCCCGGCGCGGCTGGGTGCGCGGGCTGATGTGGACGGGCATCGGCGTCCTCGTCCTCGGCGGCCTCTACACGGGCGCGCAGTGGTTCTTCTCCGACAAGGTGCCGAGCGGGACGAGCGTCGCCGGCGTGGACGTCGGGGGACTCACCCGGACGGCGGCGCAGGACAGGCTCGAGTCCGAGCTCGGCCCGCGTGCGGCCGAGCCGGTGGCGCTCACGGCGGGCGAGGCGAGCACGACGCTCGACCCGGCGGCCGCGGGCCTGACCTTCGACGCCGCGGCCACCGCGGAAGAGCTCACGGCGTTCTCCATGAGCCCGGCCCGGCTGTGGCAGCACCTGTTCGGCGGCGAGGACGAGGCCCCGGTGGTCTCCGTGGACGACGCGGCGCTCGACGCCCAGGTCGAGGCGCTGCGTGGGAGCCTCGAGATCGAGCCGGTCGACGGCACGGTGCAGTTCGTGGACGGTGCCCCGACGAGCACGCCGGCGGCCGACGGCTCGGCCCTCGTGACGGACGAGGTCCCGGCGGCCATCACGTCGAGCTGGCTCGTCACGGACGGCCCGGTCGCGCTGCCGACCGAGCCCGTGGAGCCCGCGATCACGCAGGAGGAGACGGACGCCGCGCTCGCGCAGGCGGAGAAGGTCGTGTCCGCGCCCGTCGTCGTGTCGGTCGGGGGGCAGAACCCCGAGCTCCCGCCGGAGGCCCTCGCGGCGGCCGCGTCGTTCCCGGCGACGGACGGGGTGCTGACCCTCACCTTCGACGGCGCGACGCTCGTGGACTCGGTGGTCGACCGGACGAGCGACCTGCTCACCGCCGCCGACGACGCGCACTTCGTCTTCCAGGACGGCGCCCCGGTGATCGAGGGCGGGGAGCCCGGTACGACGATCGACCCGGCGGCCATCGCGGCGGCCGTCACGACGGCGGCGTCGGGCGACGAGCGGACCGCGACGGTCGAGCTCGTCGAGTCGGACCCCGAGCAGTCGGTCGCGGCGCTCGAGGCGCTCGGGATCAAGGAGAAGGTCTCGGAGTTCTCGACCCCCGTGCCGAACGTCCCGGTCCGCACCGCGAACCTGCGCCGCGGCGCGGAGAAGGTGACGGGGACCCTCGTGAAGCCGGGCGAGACGTTCTCGCTCGTCGACACGCTGTCGCCCATCACGCTCGAGGGCGGTTACTTCGCGGCGGGCATCGTCGAGAGCGGGCGGCACACGGAGGGCGTCGGCGGCGGTCTGTCGCAGATGGCGACGACCACGTACAACGCCGGGTTCTTCGCCGGCCTCGAGGACGTCGAGCACCGGCCCCACAGCTACTGGTTCGAGCGGTACCCCGCGGGGCGCGAGGCGACGATCTTCGTCGGGTCGATCGACATGAAGTTCAAGAACGACACGCCGTACGGCGTCCTCATGCAGTCCTGGGTCGGCGGGGGCGAGCTGCACGTCGCGATCTGGAGCACCAAGTACTACGACGTGGAGACGTCGTCGAGCGGCAAGTCGAACGTGGTCCAGCCGACGACGGTCACGCACTCGGGCGCCGACTGCGCCCCCACCCCCGCGGGCAGCCCGGGCTTCTCCATCACGAACTACCGCAAGGTCTACCACGAGGGCGAGCTCGTCAAGGACGAGTCCTACCGGTGGACGTACAAGCCGGACAACGCGGTCGTCTGCGAGTAGACGACCGGTCCACCACACACACGGAGGTCCCATGCTCGGACGGAGCGAACGGGAGTCGGGCGCGCAGGCGCTCCTCGCGGCCACGGCGGCGGGCTGGGTCGAGGGCGACCCCGCCGAGGCGGACGCGCTGCTCGACCTCGGGTCGACGACCGCGACGCTGTCGACCGTCGCGAGCATCGACGGCCTGTCCGCCGTCGTGCACCTGGGGCACCCGGCACAGCCGTCGCACGAGCTGGAGCGGGCGCTGCTCGCCGCGCCGCCCTCGCTCGTGCTCACGGGGGCGTCGGCCGTGCCGGCGCAGTGGGTCTGGGTCGGGCGCTCGGGCGCCGCGCGGGACCTGACGGGGCACGTCGTCGTGGACGAGGCGGGCATGCGCGACCGCCGCCACGTGCTGCGCACGATGGGCGTGAGCCCGTCCCTCGTCCCGACGCGGACGAGCCTGGAGGAGCGCATCGCGCTCGCCGGCCCCGACGGCAGCCTCGTCGTCGAGCGTTCCGTCGCCGCGGGACCGCTCGCCGCGCTCGGGTACGCCGAGCTCGCCGGGAGCGAGGTCCTCGGCGACGGCGCGCCCGTCTGGTACGGCCTCCTGGAGAGCCGGGGCGCCGTACCGCGGGCCGAGGGCGTCGCCCAGGTCTGGCTCGCGTTCGGGCCGCGGGACGACCACCGCGGCTCGCTCCAGGAGACGCTCGCGCTCGTGGCCCAGGCAGGCATCGACCTCCAGCACCTGCGCAGCCACCGCTCCCAGGCCGGACCCCACATCTTCTTCTGCGCGTTCTCCTGCCCCGACGCGGGGACGCTCGACGGTCTCCTCGCGGGCTTCGCGGAGCGGGGCGTCGCGCACCGCCTGCTGGCCGTCCTGCCCGGGCAGGAGTTCGTGCCCGGCCCGGACGCGCTCGCGCCGCGCTGGGCGTCGGCACCGGACCCCGTGCGCGCGTGAGCGTCGTCGGCTACCTCGGCCCGGAGGGGTCGTTCACGCACCAGGCGGCAGCCGTGTGGTGCGCCGACCACGCGGACGGCCGGGCCGACCGGTCCGCCGGCCTCGCCGCGCGCACGACGGTGGCGGACGTGTTCGCCGGGGTCGCCGCCGGAGAGCTCGCGCGCGGCGTCGTCGCGATCGAGAACACGGTCGAGGGCTACGTGGTGCCGTCGCTCGACGCGATCGTCGGGAGCGCGACGGTCGTCGCGGTCGACGAGGTCGTGCTCGACATCTCGTTCGACGCGTTCGTGCGGCCCGGCCACGGCGAGCTGACGGAGGTCACCGCCCACCCGCACGGCCTCGCGCAGTGCCAGGAGTTCGTCCGCCGGACCGGCCTCGCCCCGCTCGCCGCGTCGTCGAACGCGGCGGCGTGCCGGGACGCCGGTCCCCACCAGGTCGCGCTGGGGCCGACGATCTGCGGCGAGCTCTACGGCCTCGAGGCGTTCGAGCGCGCCGTCGAGGACTTCGCCGGCGCCCGGACGCGGTTCCTCGTCCTCGCGCCGCGGGCGGAGGCGACGACGGCCCTGGAGGCGGCGCGGGCCCGGGGCGACGGCCCGTGGCGCACGATGCTCGCGGTGACCCCCGTCGTCACGGGGCCGGGCGTGCTCGCCCGCATCACGCGGTCCTTCGGCGAGCGCGGCGTCAACCTGTCGAGCCTCATCACGCGCCCGCTCAAGGCGGTGGCCGGCACGTACGTGTTCGTGCTGACCGTCGACGGTGCCCCGTGGGACGCCCCGGTCCGTGCCGTGCTCGACGACCTGGTCCGGGCGGGCGACTCGCTCAAGACCCTCGGGGTCGTGCCCGCGCGCGGCGAGCTGGACGAGTCGGTGCACGCCGACGTGGACGTCGCGCACGTCCCGGTGGGCAGCGTCGACTCCTCGGCGGACCCGGCCGCGCTCGCGACGGGGCTGCTGTGGTGACGCCCGACCCCGCGCCGGCCGCGGGGACGGAGCCGCGGGTCGGGGTCGTCGGGCTCGGGCTGGTCGGCGGCTCGGTCGCGCGGCTCCTGCACGAGCAGGGCGTCGAGGTGACCGCCCACGACGCGACCGCCTCCACACGTGCCGCCGCGCGCGCCGCGGGCCTGCGGGTCGTCGGCGACGTGGCCGACGTGTGCGCGGCCGAGCCCGACGTCCTCGTGCTCGCGGTCCCGCTGCGGGCCATGCGGGCGGTCGCGACCGAGGTCGCGCGCCACGTGCGCGGCACGACCGTCGTCACCGACGTCGGCAGCGTGAAGGGCGCGGTGCGCGACGCCGTCCGGTCGGCGGGGCTCGACGC